>NZ_DASQNH010000019.1:0-96043 GCF_035645055.1 Streptomyces sp.
CGCCGTCCGTGGTCGGTGGTCGAGGCGCAGCGCGCCGAGGAGGACCGGGAGACCCGCGACCGCACGGACGACGGGCGCAGCGCGTTCGGCGTGCGCGCCGACGTGCGGCCCGCCTGGGAGGACGACGACGCCGACGCACCCGACCCCCGGCCCGCCGAGCGGGACGTCGAGGAGTGGGCGCCCACCGACTGGAGCCCGCCGGCCCGGCGCCCGGCCGGCCGCGGCACCCGTGCGGCCGACCGCGACTGGGGCGGCACCGACCTCGACGAGGACGGCGTGGCCGTGCTCCCCTTCAACCTGAGCACCGGCGAGGCCCCCGAGCCGCCCGCGCCGCCGTCCCGCGGCCGCCGCGGCGGCTCCCGTGGCGGCGGGGACGCCGTCCCCCTGTTCGGCGACCGCCGCGCTCCGGCCGGCGCGCAGGACCCGGGGCTGAACCCCAAGTACGTCTTCGACAGCTTCGTCATCGGCAACAGCAACCGGTTCGCCCACGCGGCGGCCGTCGCCGTGGCCGAGGCGCCCGCCCGCGCCTACAACCCGCTGTTCATCTACGGCGACTCCGGACTGGGCAAGACCCACCTGCTGCACGCCATCGGCCACTACGCGGCGCGGATGTTCCCCAACGTGCGGGTCCGCTACGTGAGCACCGAGGAGTTCACCAACGAGTTCATCAACCTGGTGCACTCCGGCCGGGCCGAGGAGTTCCGCCGCCGCTTCCGGGACATCGACTTCCTGCTCATCGACGACATCCAGTTCCTGGAGCGTGCCGAGCGGACGCAGGAGGAGTTCTTCCACACCTTCAACACGCTGCACAACGCCAGCAAGCAGATCGTCATCACCTCCGACCGGGCGCCGAAGAAGCTGACGACGCTCGAGGACCGGCTGCGCACCCGCTTCGAGTGGGGGCTGATCACCGACGTCCAGGCGCCGGACCTGGAGACCCGCATCGCGATCCTGCGCAAGAAGGCCTACGGCGAGCGGCTGCAGGTGCCCGACCCGGTGCTGGAGTTCATCGCCAGCAAGGTGCAGACCAACATCCGCGAGCTCGAGGGCGCGCTGATCCGGGTCACCGCGTTCGCCAGCCTCAACAAGCAGCAGGTGGACCTGCCGCTGGCCGAGCTGGTGCTCAAGGACCTGATCAGCGACGAGCAGGGCCCGCAGATCACCGCGGCCATCATCATGGCGGCCACCGCGGAGTACTTCTCCGTGACGATGGAGGAGCTGCAGGGCGCCAACCGCAGCCGCACGCTGGTCAACGCCCGCCAGATCGCCATGTACCTCTGCCGGGAGCTGACCGACCTGTCCCTGCCCAAGATCGGCCAGCAGTTCGGGGGCCGTGACCACACCACGGTGATGCACGCCGACCGCAAGATCCGCAATCTGATGGCCGAGCGGCGCTCCATCTACAACCAGGTGACCGAGCTGACGAACCGCATCAAGAACGGCTGACGGCGCCACCCCAAGGCTCTGAGGGCGCTCCCGGGAAGATCCGGGGGCGCCCTTCGTCATGCGGCGCGGTGCTGGCGGGGCGGAGAAAGGATCGGCGGCGCGGAGACAGGATCGGCGGCGCGGTGCCGGCGGGCGGAGACAGGAGAGCGGCGTCGCGCGGCGGGGCGGGGCGGGGGCGGGGGCGACGGCGTCAGGGGACGCCCGTCCCGCCTCCCCGCAAGCCCAGCCCGCCGTCCCGGGGCCGCCCGGTCACGCCCCTCACCGCTCCCGTCGACCACCCCGCTGTTCGATTACCTGCCGGGTTACGGCCACTCTCCACAGATCCGGTGACTTTCTTCCGTCCACACACTGGGGACTGCGAAGTTGTCCAGATCGCGTCCACAGGCAGCCCGGTCGAAAGACCATCAGACCAGGTCAGGCCCTTGTGGATTCGTGGACGAACGATCTCCACAGACTGTGGACAACGCGATGGTCCACAAGCTGTGCACGGAGTTGTCCACCGGCAACCCACAGGCTGGGGGCGGTTGTCCCCAGCGATCCCCAGCTTCTCCACATGCCTGTCCACTGTTCGGCAACGCGGCGCGCCTTCTCACCGCGTCGAGTGAAAGCCGTCACACAAAGGTGCCGGGTTGGGCTGTGGGAAAGAGGGGTAAAACTGGGGACGGCGCTGGGGAGAACTCGCCCTCGCCTGTGCATGGGATGTGCAGAACTTTCTGTTCTCCACAGAGGCCCCCGGTTGTCCACCGGTTCCACCCACAGGGCCCGTGGACAAAATCTCCGCGCTGAGCTGGGCAAACGTGGTTATCCACGGTATCCACAGGCCCTACTACTACCAACGACTAGAGAGAGCCCGGAAACCGTTTCGAAGCGGGCCCTGTGCACAACTCGCCCTTCGCTGCCCGACTGCCCCTCGGCGCGACTTGACCCCGAGAGGCACCTACTGTCAGTGCGGTGCGTCAGACTGGTCCCCGGTGTCCTTCCCCTCCACGGGGCCGGCGACACCGAGACAGACGACGAAGGCGAAGCAGGGCGAGAAGCGCCGGCAACAGCAGGAGGCGGCTTACGGTGAAGATCCGGGTGGAACGCGACGTACTCGCGGAGGCAGTGGCCTGGGCGGCGCGCAGCCTCCCGGCCCGTCCGCCGGCGCCTGTCCTCGCCGGCCTGCTGCTGAAGGCCGAGGACGGCCAGCTGAGCCTGTCCGGCTTCGACTACGAGGTCTCCGCGCGGGTGAGCGTCGAGGCCGAGGTCGAGGAGGACGGCACGGTCCTGGTCTCCGGCCGCCTGCTCGCCGACATCTCCCGGGCGCTCCCCAACCGTCCGGTGGAGATTTCCACAGACGGTGTACGGGCGACCGTGGTCTGCGGCTCCTCCCGCTTCACCCTCCACACCCTGCCGGTGGAGGAGTACCCGGCGCTGCCGCAGATGCCGAACGCGACCGGCACGGTCCCGGGCGAGGTCTTCGCCTCCGCCGTGCAGCAGGTGGCCATCGCCGCGGGCCGTGACGACACGCTGCCCGTCCTGACCGGTGTGCGCATCGAGATCGAGGGCGACACGGTCACGCTGGCCTCCACCGACCGCTACCGCTTCGCGGTCCGCGAGTTCCTGTGGAAGCCGGAGAACCCGGACGCCTCCGCGGTCGCCCTGGTGCCCGCCAAGACGCTCCTGGACACCGCGAAGTCCCTGGGCGCCGGTGACAGCGTCACCCTGGCGCTCTCCGGTTCGGGCGCGGGCGAGGGTTTGATCGGTTTCGAGGGCGCGGGCCGCCGGACGACCACCCGGCTGCTGGAGGGTGACCTCCCGAAGTACCGCACGCTGTTCCCGACGGAGTTCAACAGCGTCGCCGTGATCGAGACCGCCCCCTTCGTGGAGGCCGTCAAGCGCGTGGCCCTGGTCGCCGAGCGCAACACCCCGGTGCGGCTCAGCTTCGAGCAGGGCGTGCTCATCCTGGAGGCCGGCTCCAGCGACGACGCACAGGCTGTGGAAAGGGTCGACGCCCAGCTGGAGGGCGACGACATCTCGATCGCCTTCAACCCGACCTTCCTGCTGGACGGTCTGAGCGCGATCGACTCCCCGGTGGCCCAGCTGTCGTTCACCACGTCCACCAAGCCCGCGCTGCTCAGCGGCAAGCCGGCGCTGGACACGGAGGCGGACGAGGCCTACAAGTACCTGATCATGCCGGTCCGGCTCAGCGGCTGACGTTCTCCACAGCTGGGGAAAACCGCAGGTCAGGGCAGGCGTGCGGATGAGCGCGCAGGCCCACAGGTGTGCACGGGAGTCCGGGTTTAGGCTCGGACCCAGGGACGTCGCCGCCGGTGCGGGAAACCGCCCGGCGCGCCGTACCGAGCCGTACCGGCACGCCACCTCGGACACCTAAGGAACACAACTGATGGAGCTCGGTCTCATCGGCCTCGGCAAGATGGGCGGCAACATGCGCGAGCGGATCCGCCGCGCTGGCCACACCGTCGTCGGCTACGACCGCAACCCGGACCTCGCCGATGTCCACAGCCTGGAAGAGCTTGTGGGCAAGCTCAAGGGCCCGCGTGTGGTCTGGGTCATGGTCCCGGCCGGGGAGGCCACCCAGTCGACCGTCGACCAGCTCGCCGAGCTGCTGGAGCCCGGCGACGTCGTCGTGGACGGCGGCAACTCGCGCTGGACGGACGACGAGAAGCACGCCGCGGAACTGGCCGCCAAGGGCATCGGATTCGTCGACTGCGGCGTCTCCGGCGGTGTCTGGGGCCTGGAGAACGGCTACGCGCTGATGTACGGCGGCGACAAGGAGCACGTCGCCAAGGTGCAGCCGATCTTCGACGCGCTGAAGCCGGAGGGCGACTTCGGCTCGGTGCACGCCGGCAAGGTCGGCGCGGGCCACTTCGCGAAGATGGTTCACAACGGCATCGAGTACGCCATGATGCAGGCCTACGCAGAGGGCTGGGAGCTGCTGGAGAAGGTCGACTCCGTAGAGAACGTCCGCGAGGTCTTCCGCTCCTGGCAGGAGGGCACGGTCATCCGTTCCTGGCTGCTGGACCTCGCGGTCAACGCCCTCGACGAGGACGAGCACCTGGACGAGCTGCGCGGTTATGCACAGGACTCGGGCGAGGGCCGCTGGACGGTGGAAGCCGCCATCGACAACGCCGTGCCGCTGCCCGCGATCACGGCCTCGCTGTTCGCGCGGTTCGCCTCGCGGCAGGACGACTCGCCGCAGATGAAGATGATCGCCGCGCTGCGCAACCAGTTCGGCGGCCACGCGGTCGAGAAGAAGTAATCCACACCCTGGGGAAACCCGGGGGGACTGAGGGAAACCCCGGAGGCGACTTCCCGGGGGCACGCCGGAGGAGGTCGGCGACCGCCATGCACGTCACGCATCTGTCGCTGGCCGACTTCCGCTCCTACGCCCGGGCCGAGGTCCCGCTCGACCCGGGCGTCACCGCGTTCGTCGGCCCCAACGGCCAGGGCAAGACGAACCTCGTCGAGGCCGTCGGCTATCTCGCCACTCTCGGCAGCCACCGCGTCTCCTCGGACGCCCCCCTGGTCCGGATGGGCGCCGAGCGGGCCGTCATCCGCGCCCAGGTCCGGCAGGGCGAGCGGCAGCAGCTGATCGAGCTGGAGCTGAACCCCGGCAAGGCCAACCGCGCCCGCGTCAACCGTTCCTCGCAGGTCAAACCCCGTGACGTGCTGGGCATCCTGCGCACCGTGCTGTTCGCGCCGGAGGACCTGGCGCTGGTCAAGGGCGACCCGGGCGAGCGGCGCCGCTTCCTCGACGAGCTGATCACGGCCCGCTCCCCGCGCATGGCGGGCGTGCGCTCGGACTACGACCGGGTCCTCAAGCAGCGCAACACCCTGCTGAAGACGGCCGCGCTCGCCCGTCGCCATGGCGGCCGCTCGATGGACCTGTCCACCTTGGACGTGTGGGACCAGCACCTCGCGCGCGCGGGCGCCGAACTGCTCGCCCAGCGCCTGGACCTGATCAACGCGATCCAGCCGCTCGCCGACAAGGCGTACGAGCAGCTGGCCCCTGGCGGCGGCCCGGTCGCCCTGGAGTACAAGCCGTCCGCGCCGGGCGAGGCGCAGACGCGCGAGGCGCTGTTCGAGCAGCTGACGGCCGCGCTCGCCGAGGTCCGCAAACAGGAGATCGAGCGGGGCGTCACCCTGGTGGGACCCCACCGGGACGATCTGCTGCTCAAGCTCGGCGAACTGCCCGCCAAGGGGTACGCCTCGCACGGCGAGTCCTGGTCCTACGCGCTGGCGCTGCGCCTGGCCTCCTACGACCTGTTGCGCGCCGAGGGCAACGAGCCGGTGCTGATCCTGGACGACGTCTTCGCCGAGCTGGACACCCGCCGCCGGGAGCGGCTGGCCGAGCTGGTCGCGCCGGGCGAGCAGGTGCTGGTGACGGCCGCGGTCGACGACGACGTGCCGCACGTACTGGCCGGGGCGCGGTTCGCGGTGACCGGCGGGACGGTGGAGCGGGTATGAGCGACCGGGAACCGAAGCGCGCGCCCGAGCCGTCCGGCGTCGACCTCGCGCGCGTGGCGCTGCGGGCGGCGAAGGAGGCGGCACGCGCGCGTGGGGACGCGGCGCAGCAGAAGAAGCAGGCGCGGCGGGGCGGCGGTCTGCGCTCCGGGGCGCGCGCAGACGGCCGGGATCCGATGGCGCTCGGCGCGGCGATCAACCGGCTGCTCACCGAGCGCGGCTGGGAGGCGCCGGCCGCGGTGGGCGGGGTGATGGGCCGCTGGCCGGAGATCGTCGGCGAGGACCTGGCCAAGCACTGTGTGCCGGAGCGGTACGACGAGGACGAGCGGGTGCTGGTGGTGCGCTGCGACTCCACGGCCTGGGCGACGAACCTGCGGCTGCTCGCCCCGCAGCTGGTGGCCCGCCTCAACGAGGACCTGGGCCATGGCGCGGTCCGGATGATCAAGGTCCTGGGTCCCGGCGGCCCGGTCCGCCGCTACGGCCCGCTGCGCGCCCCGGGCAGCACGGGGCCCGGCGACACCTACGGCTGAGCCCGGGCGGTGGTCCAGTGATCCACTGCTCCCCGGCGAGCCCCTCGGACTCCCTCATCAGACTCACGTGACCGAATTCACTTCGCTCCGTCCCATGGGTCCCTTTTTTCCACAGAAGTCACTGTCTTGTCGTACAACCGCTCACGCATGCGATTTCGGACGTGACCGAGGGGTAGCTGAGGGTTGACACCGCAAAGCGCTGGGCGCCTCTGTGAGCCTCTTGGAGCCCCCATCCGTATATCGGGACCCGATCCAGGACGGTTCAGGGCGGCACATGAGGACTCAGGTACCGGCAAACCCCCATCACTGTCAGTGCTACCGGTAGACTGGAAGACAATCCCGCCCCGAACGTGGGGACCGCCCGGGAAACGCTGAGCAACGCTGATCAAGGCTTACCAACGCAACATGCCGCAGCCGCTCCGGCAACCCGCCGACGAGCCCGGCTCCGTGCTGTGCCAGAAAGGGCGCTTCGTGGCCGATTCCGGCAACCCCAACGAGAACATCCCGTCCACCGAGGCCATGGCCACAGGCGCCGAGGCCTCCGTCACTGCGTCCTACGACGCCAGTGCCATCACCGTCCTCGAGGGTCTGGACGCGGTCCGCAAGCGACCCGGTATGTACATCGGCTCCACCGGCGAGCGCGGCCTGCACCACCTCGTGTACGAGGTGGTCGACAACTCCGTCGACGAGGCGCTGGCCGGGCACGCGGACACGATCGACGTGACGATCCTCGCCGACGGCGGCGTCCGCGTCGTCGACAACGGCCGTGGCATCCCGGTGGGCATCGTCCCGTCCGAGGGCAAGCCGGCCGTCGAGGTCGTGCTGACCGTGCTCCACGCGGGCGGCAAGTTCGGCGGCGGTGGCTACGCGGTCTCCGGTGGTCTGCACGGCGTCGGCGTCTCGGTCGTGAACGCCCTCTCCAGCAAGGTCTCCGTCGAGGTGAAGACCGACGGCCACCGCTGGACGCAGGACTACAAGATGGGTGTTCCGACGGCCCCGCTCGCCAAGCACGAGGCCACGGACGAGACCGGTACCTCGGTCACCTTCTGGGCCGACGGCGACATCTTCGAGACCACCGAGTACTCGTTCGAGACGCTCTCGCGGCGCTTCCAGGAGATGGCGTTCCTGAACAAGGGACTGACCATCAAGCTCACCGACGAGCGCGAGTCGGCGAAGGCCACGTCCGGCGCGGACGAGGCGGGGGCGGACGAGAAGGACGAGCCCAAGACCGTCACGTACCACTACGAGGGCGGCATCGTCGACTTCGTGAAGTACCTGAACTCCCGCAAGGGAGACGTGGTGCACCCCACCGTGATCGACCTGGAGGCGGAGGACAAGGAGAGGAGCCTCTCCCTCGAAGTCGCGATGCAGTGGAACAGCGGCTACACCGAGGGTGTCTACTCCTTCGCCAACATCATCCACACCCACGAGGGCGGCACCCACGAAGAGGGCTTCCGCGCGGCGCTGACGAACCTGATCAACAAGTACGCGCGCGACAAGAAGCTGCTGCGGGAGAAGGACGACAACCTCACGGGTGACGACATCCGCGAGGGCCTGACCGCGATCATCTCGGTCAAGCTCAGCGAGCCGCAGTTCGAGGGCCAGACCAAGACCAAGCTGGGCAACACGGAGGCGAAGACCTTCGTCCAGAAGGCGGTCTACGAGCACCTCAACGACTGGCTGGACCGCAACCCGAACGAGGCCGCGGACATCGTCCGCAAGGGCATCCAGGCGGCCACCGCGCGCGTGGCGGCCCGCAAGGCCCGGGACCTGACCCGCCGCAAGGGTCTGCTGGAGTCGGCGTCCCTGCCGGGCAAGCTCTCCGACTGCCAGTCGAACGACCCCACCAAGTGCGAGATCTTCATCGTCGAGGGTGACTCCGCCGGCGGTTCTGCCAAGTCCGGCCGCAACCCGGAGTACCAGGCGATCCTCCCGATCCGGGGCAAGATCCTCAACGTCGAGAAGGCGCGGATCGACAAGATCCTCCAGAACCAGGAGATCCAGGCGCTGATCTCGGCCTTCGGTACCGGGGTCCACGAGGACTTCGACATCGAGAAGCTGCGCTATCACAAGATCATCCTGATGGCGGACGCCGACGTCGACGGCCAGCACATCAACACGCTGCTGCTGACCTTCCTGTTCCGCTTCATGCGGCCGCTGGTCGAGGCGGGCCACGTGTACCTGTCCCGTCCCCCGCTCTACAAGATCAAGTGGGGCCGGGAGGACGTCGAGTACGCCTACTCCGACCGTGAGCGCGACGCGCTGATCGAGATGGGCCGCCAGCGCGGCAAGCGCATCCGCGAGGACTCCATCCAGCGCTTCAAGGGCCTCGGCGAGATGAACGCCGAGGAGCTGCGTGTGACGACCATGGACCAGGAGCACCGCGTCCTCGGCCAGGTCACCCTCGACGACGCCGCCCAGGCCGACGAACTGTTCTCGGTCCTCATGGGCGAGGACGTCGAGGCCCGCCGCGCCTTCATCCAGCGCAACGCCAAGGACGTCCGCTTCCTCGACATCTGAGTCGGTCTCAGCTGACCGCACCAGGAAGGATCCTCACCAGCAATGACCGACGAGAACACTCCCGTCACCCCTGAGCAGGGCGGCGAGATCGCCATGCGCGTCGAGCCCGTCGGGCTCGAGACGGAGATGCAGCGCTCGTACCTCGACTACGCGATGTCCGTCATCGTCTCGCGTGCGCTGCCGGACGTCCGGGACGGCCTCAAGCCCGTCCACCGCCGCGTGCTCTACGCGATGTACGACGGCGGCTACCGACCCGAGCGCGGCTTCTACAAGTGCGCCCGTGTCGTCGGCGACGTCATGGGCAATTACCACCCGCACGGCGACAGCTCCATCTACGACGCCCTGGTCCGCCTCGCCCAGCCCTGGGCGATGCGCATGCCGCTCGTCGACTCCAACGGCAACTTCGGCTCCCCGGGCAACGACCCGGCCGCGGCCATGCGGTACACCGAGTGCAAGATGGCGCCGCTGTCGATGGAGATGGTCCGCGACATCGACGAGGAGACCGTCGACTTCACGGACAACTACGACGGCCGCTCCCAGGAGCCGACCGTCCTGCCGGCCCGCTTCCCGAACCTGCTGATCAACGGCTCCGCCGGTATCGCGGTCGGTATGGCGACCAACATCCCGCCGCACAACCTGCGTGAGGTCGCCTCCGGTGCCCAGTGGTACCTGGAGAACCCCGAGGCCTCCCACGAGGAGCTGCTGGACGCGCTCATCGAGCGCATCAAGGGCCCCGACTTCCCGACCGGTGCCCTCGTCGTCGGCCGCAAGGGCATCGAGGAGGCGTACCGCACCGGGCGCGGCTCGATCACCATGCGCGCGGTGGTCCAGGTCGAGGAGATCCAGAACCGCCAGTGCCTGGTGGTCACGGAGCTGCCGTACCAGGTCAACCCGGACAACCTCGCGCAGAAGATCGCCGACCTGGTGAAGGACGGCAAGATCGGCGGCATCGCGGACGTCCGCGACGAGACGTCGTCCCGTACGGGCCAGCGCCTGGTGATCGTCCTCAAGCGGGACGCGGTCGCCAAGGTCGTCCTGAACAACCTGTACAAGCACACCGATCTGCAGACCAACTTCGGCGCCAACATGCTGGCGCTGGTCGACGGCGTGCCGCGCACGCTGTCCCTGGACGCGTTCATCCGCCACTGGGTGACGCACCAGATCGAGGTCATCGTCCGCCGTACGAAGTTCCGGCTGCGCAAGGCCGAGGAGCGGGCGCACATCCTGCGCGGCCTGCTCAAGGCCCTGGACGCCATCGACGAGGTCATCGCGCTGATCCGGCGCAGCGAGACCGTCGACGTCGCGCGCGGCGGCCTGATGGACCTGCTGGAGATCGACGAGATCCAGGCCAACGCGATCCTGGAGATGCAGCTCCGCCGGCTGGCGGCCCTGGAGCGGCAGAAGATCGTCCAGGAGCACGACGAGCTCCAGGCGAAGATCACCGAGTACAACGGGATCCTCGCCTCGCCGGTCCGCCAGCGCGGCATCGTCAGCGAGGAGCTGGCCGCGATCGTCGAGAAGTACGGCGACGACCGCAAGACCCAGCTGGTGCCCTACGACGGTGACATGTCCATCGAGGACCTGATCGCAGAGGAGGACATCGTCGTCACCGTCACGCGCGGCGGCTACGTCAAGCGCACCAAGACGGACGACTACCGCGCCCAGAAGCGCGGCGGCAAGGGCGTACGCGGCGCGAAGCTGAAGGAAGACGACATCGTCGACCACTTCTTCGTCTCGACCACGCACCACTGGCTGCTGTTCTTCACCAACAAGGGCCGGGTCTACCGCGCGAAGGCGTACGAGCTGCCGGACGCCGGCCGCGACGCGCGCGGTCAGCACGTCGCCAACCTGCTGGCCTTCCAGCCGGACGAGGCGATCGCCGAGATCCTGGCGATCCGCGACTACGAGGCGGCGCCCTACCTGGTCCTGGCCACCAAGGCCGGCCTGGTGAAGAAGACCCCGCTGAAGGACTACGACTCCCCGCGTTCGGGTGGTGTCATCGCCATCAACCTCCGCGAGCGCGAGGACGGTTCGGACGACGAGCTGATCGGGGCCGAGCTGGTCTCGTCCGACGACGACCTGCTGCTGATCAGCAGGAAGGCGCAGTCGATCCGATTCACGGCAACGGACGAGTCGCTGCGCCCGATGGGCCGTGCGACCTCGGGTGTCAAGGGCATGAGTTTCCGTGAGGGCGACGAACTGCTCTCGATGAATGTGGTGCGACCCGGTACGTTCGTGTTCACTGCCACCGACGGCGGGTACGCGAAGCGGACCGCTGTCGACGAGTACCGCGTCCAGGGGCGCGGCGGCCTCGGCATCAAGGCCGCCAAGATCGTCGAGGACCGCGGCTCGCTCGTCGGTGCGCTGGTGGTCGAGGAGACCGACGAGATCCTCGCCATCACGCTGTCCGGCGGTGTGATTCGTACGCGAGTCAACGAGATCAGGGAGACGGGCCGTGACACCATGGGCGTCCAACTGATCAATCTGGGCAAGCGCGATGCCGTCGTGGGCATCGCTCGTAACGCCGAGGCGGGACGCGAGGCGGAGGAGGTCGACGGCGATGTGGCCGTCGACGAGACCGCCGAGGGTGTCGTGACCACCGGCACGGACGAGGGCGAGGCGCCCTCGGCCGAGTAGCACGAGGAGTGAGTCAGCGTGAGCGGAGCCACGGGCGCCGGATCGGCCGGTACCTCGACGGGTCCTACGACCGGTCAGGAAACGGACGGCGGCGGCCGTGGCTCCGCCGCGCAGGTGACGGATCCGCAGACGACCAATCTGCAAGCGATCAAGTCGCCCAAGAAGACGGAGAACTCTCCCTCGCCTGACACGCGTGGATCCCAGGGGGGAACTGTGACGGACACCCGAGGCCCGCAGACCCAGCAGCCGGGGGCCTCGCCGCTGCCGGGAGAACGGCAGCCGCAGCAGCCCGCCGGGCCGTACCACCCGCCGCAGGCCTACCCCGCGCAGGGGCAGGAGGCGCAGAGCGCGGCGGGGAGCGCGGTACGCCGGCCGCGCACCGGCGCGCGCACCCTGCCGCGCGTGCGCAAGGCGCGGCTGCGGGTGGCGAAGGCCGACCCGTGGTCGGTCATGAAGGTGAGCTTCCTGCTGTCGATCGCGCTGGGCATCTGCACCATCGTGGCGGCGGCCGTGCTGTGGATGGTCATGGACGCGATGGGCGTCTTCTCGACCGTCGGCGGCACCATCTCGGAGGCGACCGGCTCCAACGAGTCGAACGGCTTCGACCTGCAGGCCTTCCTGTCCCTGCCGAACGTCCTGCTCTTCACGTCGATCATCGCGGTCATCGACGTCGTCCTCGCGACGGCCCTCGCCACCCTCGGCGCGTTCATCTACAACCTCTCCGCGGGCTTCGTGGGGGGCGTGGAGCTGACGCTCGCCGAGGACGAGTGAGCCGGGTCCCGACCGGCGGCGACTATCGATTTTGGGACTGGCCCGGTCGTGCGCTAATCTTCAGGAGTCAGCGCGCGGGACACACACCGCAGAGCGCGGCGGGGCTATAGCTCAGTTGGTTAGAGCGCATCCCTGATAAGGATGAGGCCACAGGTTCAAATCCTGTTAGCCCCACCAGCACGAAGACCCCCGGTCCGGATGGATCGGGGGTCTTCGGCGTTCACGGCCGGGGAGCTTCGAGGACGTCGGAGCTTCGTGGACGTCGATGCGGGGAGGGGCCGTCCTTCTGGACGTTAGCCCCAAAAGGCAGGGTTTGCCCGTTTGGGTGGTTTGAATTCCGCACGCAATTCCAGCCAAGATCATTTATAGTGGATCTTGATCGGTTCGAGATCACTTCAAGGGCTGCGTGCGATATCCGCACGGACCAGCAGCCTTTTTGTTGACGGGGAGAAATTTTAATAATGAAGAAGTCCGTGACGAAGATAGCCATCGCCGCGTCTGCGACGGCTTTCCTTGGGACGTTGACCGCTGCGGCGCCCGCGACTGCGGCCGCCCCGGCGCCCGCCGCGGCCACGGTTCAGGTCCGCACATTCACCGCGGACAGCGGGGTCAAGCCTCCGGAGCAGCTCATCGGGCCGAACGGTGAGAAGCCCAAGGAATGGGGCGTGGTGAGCTATCCCGCCGACGCCAAGGGTCTGAAGACCCCGCGGGTGAGCAAGGGCGGCGGCACCTGGAACTACGGCACCACCAGGGACGGTGCTTACAAGGGCTGCTACTCGAACTACATCCACCCGACGAAGAAGCACTCGGCCAGCGTCGCCATCGCCAATGGCACCGACAAGGACACTCAGGAGAAGGACATCTGGGCCAAGGCGTACGCCAGGGCCGGAGCAGCCCACACCTGCAACGCCTACTGGGGCGTCTACTAGGCGCGGCGCCTGACACGGCGCACTGATCCATGTCCTGGCCTGCTGCCGTTCCGGCGGCGGTGGCCAGGGCATGGCTTGTTTCCGTTCGCCGGCGACTTCAGGTCGTCCCACGCCTCCGGCGTACGATCCCGCCGTACCGCGTCAACGAAACCTCCCCCCACCGCAAGGTTGTGCTCGTGCGTGCCTCTTTCTCGAGATTGACTCTGGTTCTGTCATTTTCCGTGGCCGTAGGAGTTCTCGGCCCTCTGCTCGGCCCGGTGGGCGGGCAGGTGAGCCAGGTCGCCGCCGACACGTTGAGTGCCGGGTGGGCCTATGCCGCGGTGGCCTATGCGGCCGGAATGGCGGGCACAACGAAAAGAGGGGCGGCGGTTCTCGGTGTCGTCTCTCTCTGGGTGTGCGTGTCGGCTTACTACGTGACGAAGGCCGCACAGGGCGATTACACAAAGGCGGACCTCGGCGACCCCACCGGGAAGACCGAGTACTTCGCTTTCGGGGAGCTGATGTCCATGATCGGTCTGTGGGGTGTGGTCGCCTGCTTCCTGGGACCCGTCTGCGCGATTGCCGGTAAGACATCACTCAGTGGTCCCTACCGGCTGGTAGCTCAACTCTTGTTGCCTCTTGTGGTCGTGGCCGAGACCACCATGCGCCTGGGGCATCCGGCTCCGCTTCAGAACCAGCTGGTGGTGACCATGTGGCAGGTCACCCGGATCGTGGCGATAGCCGCTGTCGTCGCTCTCTGCGTCATGGCGCTGTGGAAGCGGCGGCCGTCGGTGAGCCACGCGGGGTGAAGAGGCGCCGTGGGGGGCACGAAGGCCCGGTCACCGAAGGGTGACCGGGCCGCTTCGTGAGGGCGGTACGCAACGCGCCGTTCTGACAGGGGTGGAGCGGAGAGATTCGGGTCCGGGCGGGGGAGGCGGCGGGAGTAGGGCTCAGCGCTGGATAGGCGGCGCGAGGGGCTCGTCCGGTTCGGCCGGGGCCGCGTCGACCGCGTCGGTGGTGTCGGTCCGTGGTGCGCAGTCGGTGGTCGCCGGGGCCGCGTCGGCGAGGGAGCGGTGCCGGCAGCTCGGGGAGGAACCGTGGGCCTCGGCCCGGATCCGTTGCTTCATCGTGGGGGGCAGGGACCTGGCGTGGGGCCAGGCCGCGGGGGATGTCGCCGGTGTCGTTACCGGGGCGGTCGTGCCGGTGCCGGTGCCGCTGTTGCGGGTGGAGTCGGTCTGCGGTACGGCCGCGGCGGCGGTCGTGGTGACGAGTCCGAGCGCCGTGCACAGCGCGAGGAAGGCGGTGACGAAGGCGGTCCACAGCTTCATGACCGTGGTGCGGGCCATGGCCCCTCACTTTCGGGTTGGGCGATTTGCGTACTTTCCTCATGATGTGTATGAGGCTCGCGAAGTGGTGGACCGACGCCCGTGGCGCGTCGATGTTCAGATGAACACCACTCGAATGGGTGCAGGAGAGGAGAAAGGAGCGGAAGAGGGGGCGAAACGTCTTCGACATCACGTCGGGTGAGGAGGCGATCACCCTCCGGCCAACACGGTTTCTTCGACTTCTACGGCGGTGCCCCAGACGGGAGTTGAGCTCGGGGCGCAGGTCACCGATCGATATCGGTCGGTGTGTATAGTCGGGCGCCAGAGGTCCCCTACGTCAAGGAAAGACGAGGTCGCGCGGTGAAGAAGCTTCTCCTGGTCGCACTGGCCGCCATCGGCGGGCTCCTCGTGTACCGCCAGATCCAGGCGGATCGCGCCGAGCAGGATCTGTGGACGGAGGCGACTGACTCCGTGCCCACGGGTTCGTGATCACCGACAAGCCCTTCCGGGCACTCGGCACAGCCTGAGCACCCGGAACAGTCTGAACAGACCCCGGCCGCCGAAGCGGTCGGGGTTTCGTGTGTGGACGGTGAGGACGCCTGGGTAAGGGGGCCCGCGTGAGGTGGTGTCGTTCATCGGCGGTACGCGCGCGCGTGGCCGTCACCGGGGTGGTAATGGGAGCGCTGACCGCGCTGACGACGGCCTCGGCGTCCGCGGACCCGTACGCGTACCCGTCCGCTGACACCCATACGGCCTCGGACACGGCCTCGGACACGGCCTCGAGCACGGACGCGCGCGCGTACGCCTTCGCGGAGGGCGCCCGGCCCGTGTCCGGCGCGGCGGGCACCACCGAAGCCGCTCTCCTGGAGCCCGGCGGCACCTACCGCAGCACCCTCCCGGCCGGCAACGCCGCCTACTACCGCCTCGACCTCGACGCCGAGTCGACCGCCTACGTCTCCGCCACCGCCGTCCCCGGCCGCGCCGCCACCGTCTCCGCCTCCGACGGCATCAAGGTGTCCGTCCAGGACACCGACAGCCGCTCCTGCTCCTACGACAGCGCCACCGTCGGCGCCTCCCGCAGCCCGCGGCCGGTCACCGCCTGGGGCGCGCGCGAGGCCGACAAGCCGCGGTGCGAGGGCTCCGGGACGTACTACGTCGTCGTCGAACGTACGGGCGCTACGGCGGGCTCGGCGGCGGAGCCCTGGGGGCTGGAGCTCACCGTCGTCACCGAACCGCGCCCGGCGGGGACCGGTGCCACCAGCGCGCCGAAGGCCTGGGACTCCGCCTCCCCCGCACCGCCCGGCGACGAGCCCGAGCGGCGGTCCGGCGGCGCCGGGTTCGCCACGGCGACGGCGGTCGGGCAGGGCGTCTGGACCGCCGGCGTCGAGCCGGGGCAGACACTGTTCTACGAGGTTCCGGTCGACTGGGGACAGCAGCTGTACGCCACCGTGGAACTGGGCAGCGCGAGCGGCACCGACGGCACCGGACGCACCGACCACGACTTCGCCGCCGCCGCGCTGAACCTCTCCCTCCACAACCCCGTGCGGGCCTTCGTCGAGGACGCGGGCACCGGATACGACGGCAGACAGCAGTCGGCCGCGCTCGATCCGCTGCCGCCGGTCGACTACGCCAACCGGTACGCCCCGACCGGCCGGGTGCGCGGGCTGCGCTTCGCCGGCTCGTACTACCTCGTCGTGCATCTCGCCGCCCACGTCGCCGACAAGGTCGGCCCCGGGCCGTACGGGTTCACGCTGCGCGTTCGGGTGAAGGGGGACGCACGGAACGGTCCGCTGTACGCCGGCCGGTCGGTGCCCGCGGGGCTCTTCGAGGTCACGGACGGGGAGCGGGAAGCCTCGGCGGGCGGCACCGGCACCGCGGGAGGCGAGGGCCTGATGACGGCGATCGCGGCGGGCGGTCTCGGCGCGGGGACGGCGATTCTGGCGGGGCTGGCGGTGTGGGTGGTGCGGGCGCGGCGTGCCGGGGCCCCTGGTGCCTAGAGCTGGGCCAAGGCCCAGAAGCCCACGGCGTAGCAGGCGAGTGCCAGCAGCAGGAGGGGGACCGCCACTTTGGCGGGCGGGCCGGGGCGGCGGGCGGCGGCGTGCGAGCGGCGCCGGGAAATTCTCTGCGCGGGGAGTGGAACCTGCGGGTCTTGAGCGGTGTACGAAGCAGTAGAGGCATCGGCGGGCTGCCGCGGCGGCAGCGGTGGCGGAGGCGCCGGGGCGGGAGCCGGGTAGGGAGCCCGGTGAGGCGGCTGCGGCGTGTGTGACTGGGGGGACGGGAAATGGGTGGGGTGAGTCGGTCCGGAGAGTGCCTGTGGGGGCGGCGGCAAGTGGAAGCCGCCGGTGTCCGACATGCCGGGGCCGGGGGGTTGGGGGGAAGCGAGCGGCTGCCGGGGCCCGGAGCGCGCGTCCTGAGGGGGCTTCGGGCGGGGATCCACCGGCTGCGGCGGGGCATTGGTCCAGCCCGGCACGGAGGACGTGCCGGGCCAGGGGGAACCGGGGAAGGACCGGGACATCGAGTCCTCGCCCGGCTGCGCGGCCGGTCTCGGAGCGACGAAGCCCGTGCGCAGCCCGGGCGCGGTCTTCAGCGGGCCGTCCGGCCCGAACCCGTCGGGCAGCGGGCCGAGTTGGTCGAAGATCTCGACCAGCTCGTCGTCGGGGCCGGGCTCCGGCAGGAGTTCCGCGGCGGCGGCGAGCGCCTTGCGTGCCCCGGTGGCCGTGCGGAAGCGGGCCTGCGGGTCCGGTTGCAGCAGCGTCGCCACGACCTGCCACAGCGGCTCGGGAATGCCCTTGGGCGCCCCGGGCGTCCCCTGTTCCACGAAGTACCGCACCAGTGCCTTGACGTCCGGCTTGGCGCCCTCCAGCAGATACAGCGCGACCAGCCCCACGGCGAACAGATCGGCGGGGAAATCCGGCTCGGCGCCCATCATCTGCTCCGGGGCGAGGTAACCGGGCGTTCCCACCACGAGGTCGGTCTCGGTCAGCCGCGGCTCGCCGAACCGCATCGCGATGCCGAAATCGGACAGCCGCAGCCTGGGCCGGCCGGTGCCGGTGGCCTCCAGCAGGACGTTGGCGGGCTTGATGTCCCGGTGCACCACGCCCTCGGCGTGCACCGCGGACAGCCCGGACAGCAGCTGGTCCAGCAGGGTGCAGACGAAGGCCGGCGGCAGTGGCCCGTAGTCGCCGACGAGGTGGACCAGGGAGCCGCCCGCGACCAGGTCCATGGTGAACAGCACTTTGTCGTCGTCGGCGGCCCAGCTGGCGGGGGCCAGCACATGGGGGTGATCGATGCGCAGCGCCTGTTCACGGACGAAGCGGAGCAGCGAGTGCGCGTCGCGCTGCTGGAGGACCTTGGCGGCGACATAGCGGCGGCGCCGGTGGTCCCAGGCGCGCCAGACGGCGCCGGTCCCGCCGCGCCCGATCGGATCGACCAGTTCGTACCGGCCGGCGAAGACCTCACCCATCGCTGTGCGCCGCTCCTCCCCCTGGACCCCTGCGTTCCCCCCTTGCATTCCCCCGTTGCTCGGTTTCCCCCCTGTTTCCCGCTCCGGGATTGCGCCCGGTCCCCTCAGGACGGCGGCCCGCTGCCGCACCCCTTCGGCGACCGGGCCGGTGGCTCAGCTCTGGTGGGACTGGTAGTGCGCGACCGCGTCGGAGGTGCGGCCCGCGCCGTAGACCCGGAGGAACTCCGCCAGTTCCGGGTGGGTCGGGGCGAGGGAGTCCGCGGCCTCGATGATGTCGCCCGCGGCGGCCACCGAGCGCAGCAGCGACTGGATCTCGCGGACCACGCGCTTGACCGTGGGCGCCCCCGAACCGGTGGTCGTCTGCGTGGTGTTGCTGAGCACCGAGCCCCCCTGCGACTTCTTGATCTCTTCCATGCGCTCGGTGGCCTCGGCCGCGCTCACGCTGCCGTCCGAGACCTGCCCGGCCAGCTCCTGCAGCAGCTGCACCCGCTGGACCACGGCGGGATTGCCGATCTTCGCCCGCTGGCCGCTCATCAGCTGCGACAGCATCGGCGCGGACAGTCCCAGTACCCCCGCGAGACGAGCCTGGTTGAGGCCAAGATCGTCGATGAGCTTACGGAAGAGCGCCCCCAGCGGCTCCCCGTACCAGTTCCGCTGCAGTTCCCGCGCTCTTGCGGTGGCTTCCTGCTGTGCGGCGTCCATTGCGTCTCCCCATCGCTTCCCCAGAAACCGCGGTTCGCTGTAGCGAACCACGCCGAGCATCTTACGGAGAGTGGTCGTTCACGGGGACCCCCCAATCTTTTTGCGAGATACCGGGGGCGACCCGCTACTCTGGTCTGCGGCGCCCGCCGGTATGCGGTTCCTCCGGCCGGACGTCTCCCTTCCGGGGCCTTAGCTCAGTTGGTAGAGCGCCGTCTTTGCATGGCGGATGTCAGGGGTTCGACTCCCCTAGGCTCCACTTCGGGAAAGCCCCTCCGGCTTGCGGTGACGCGAGACGGAGGGGCTTTTGCGTGGGCGGGACGAGCGGCGGGGGCGGCGGGGCGAGCGGCGACCCCCAGGCGTACTGGTATTCGATTCCGGTGATGCGGAGTGCCGCCGGGCAGGGGAGGGCGGCGGCCTCGGTTCCGGGGGGTGGGGGGAGCGTCAGGCGGCGCTATCCGCGTCCTCCTGCGGTTTCCGTACCTCACGCCGGGCCTCGCCGGGCCTCGCCGGGCCTCGCTGGGCCTCGTCGGGCCTCGCCGGGCCTCTCTTCGGGTCCTACCGGGGCAGCCGCACTCACCGTGAAGCGGGCGGGTCGTCGCCGCGCCGCTCGGCAGGTGCGCGGACCGTCGGCCGGGCTGGATTCCCTCCGTGATCCTCGGCTCGCAGATGCAACCGGGTTACGTTTGCCAGGTGGGACCAAGCGAGCCATGACGCAACCCGCCATGGGCCTGGACTTGGCTTTCGCGAACGTTCGTCGAGAGGGTGGCTACCGGTTCCACGTGAAACATCGCTGCGGGGCGGGAGAGCCACAACTCCCCTGCCCCGCACCGGTTTTCATGCCGCAGACGAAGTACTCAGCCACGTTCGTCCCGGTCGGCGGCCTCCTCCTCGGCTTCCTTGGCCTGGACCTCGGGGTCCACCAGCAGGGCCGGGTCACTGCCGTCCACCGACGTCAGCCGGCCGGTCTCGGGCACCTCGGTCGCGGCGGGGGGCTCGACCAGCCAGTCCGGGTTGGCCTGCTTGTCCCACCACTTCCAGGCGGCGAAGGCACCGCCTCCGATCAGGCCCAGTGCCGCCAGGACCTTGAACGCACGGCCGGCCTTCGCGCGCCGCTCGTGCTTGCGGATCAGCTTCTGGATCTCCTCGGGCGAAATCTGGCCGCGCAGCGCGGCCAGCGCCGCGACGCCCCGTGCCGTCGCCTCGCTCTTGACGGGCCCGGCCGCGGCGACCGCCTGTTCGATCCGGGGCCGGGAGTAGTCGGCGGCCTGCCGTGCGGCCTTGCGGGTCCGGTAGGCGGCCTCCTGGGCGGCGTGGTCGACCTTCGGCGGCACATGCGAGCGGGCCTGCTCCAGATACGGCGCGAGATGTGCCGCGTACTGGACGCGGGCCTGCCCGGCGGCCTGCGACACCTTGGGCGCGAGGCGCGCACGGGCCTCCTGCGCATAAAGCGCGGCTCGGTCCTTGGCCGTGTCGGCGTAGGGCGCCACCACTTCCGCGGCGTGCAGCACGCTGTCCTTCGCCGAGCCGGTCGCGGCGCGCACGCTGTCGATGCGGGTCACGGGTTCCTCCTCCTCGGTGGCGTACGGTATTTCGACTTTCCACCCTTTTACGGATCATGCCTGCCGAAGCGTGGAGCGGCATGCGCGGGCGGGCATCCGGGTCACTCCCTCCGTACGGGGAGTGACCCGGGGAGCGACAGGGGGATCGATAAGAGATGAATCCGGGGCAACGGGGGCTTGTCGTCGACAATGCCACGGATCGCCGCCGTGCGCTGGCGAACACGGGCGCCGGGCGACGCGGGACCCGGTCCGTGCGAGGATCGTGGGGTCACAGGAAGACAACGGAAGGCACATCGTGGCTCAGCAGCTTTACGCCACTCTGAAGACCAACCACGGCGACATCGAGGTCCGGCTCTTCCCGAACCACGCGCCGGAGACGGTCAAGAACTTCGTGGAGCTCGCCCAGGGCGAGCGGGAGTGGACCCATCCGGCCACGGGTGAGAAGTCCACGGCCAAGCTGTACGACGGCACGGTCTTTCACCGGGTCATCAGCGGCTTCATGATCCAGGGCGGCGACCCGCTGGGCAACGGCACGGGCGGCCCGGGGTACCAGTTCAAGGACGAGTTCCACCCGGACCTGCGGTTCGACAAGCCGTACCTGCTGGCCATGGCCAATGCCGGCCCGGGCACCAACGGCTCGCAGTTCTTCATCACGGTCGCCCCGACGGCCTGGCTGAACCGCAAGCACACCATCTTCGGTGAGGTGACCGACGCCGCCAGCCAGAAGGTCATCGACTCCATCGCGAGCGCCCAGACCAACCCGCGCACCGACCGTCCGCTCAACGACGTCGTCATCGAGACGGTCGTCGTGGAGTCCCGCGAGGGCTGACCGGCGACGGCCGCCCCGCGAGGGAACCAAACGCCCCCTCCGTCCGTAAGGATGGAAGGGGCGTTTCTCGCTCACGACGACGTAGGGGACCTCATGGACCAGGTGTCGGAAAGTCCGCAGGAGGCGCACAGCCTGCCCGGCTGCTACCGCCACCCGGACCGTGAGACCGGGGTGCGCTGCACCCGCTGTGAGCGGCCGATCTGCCCCGAGTGCATGGTCAGCGCCTCGGTCGGCTTCCAGTGCCCGGAGTGCGTCCGGGGCGGCTCCGGCACCGGGCACCGTCCCGACGCCGCTCAGCCCCGCAATCTCGCCGGAGCCCCCGTCGCCGTCACCGGCGATCCCCGGCTGATCACCAAGATCCTCCTTTTGATCAACCTCGCGGTGTTCATCGGCGTGCACGTCTCCTCGACGCTGCTCGGGAAGCTGGTGCTGATCGGTGAGTGGCCGCCGGCGCCCTGGCTCCCGACCGAGGGCGTCGCCGCGGGCGAGTGGTACCGCCTGGTCACGGCGGTGTTCACGCACGAGGAGGTCTGGCACATCGCCTTCAACATGCTGAGCCTGTGGTTTCTGGGGCCGCCGCTGGAGGAGGCGCTCGGCCGGGTCCGCTATCTCTCGCTCTATCTGATCTCCGGACTGGCGGGCAGCGGCCTCGCGTATCTGCTTCAGCCCGCGTCGACGGCCTCCCTCGGTGCCTCGGGCGCGATCTTCGGCCTGTTCGGCGCCACAGCCGTGCTGATGCGCCGCCGCAACTACGACATGCGCCCGGTGATCGCCCTGCTGGCGATCAATCTGCTCTTCACCTTCAACCCGGGTTTCAACATCTCCTGGCAGGCCCATGTCGGCGGCCTGGTCGGCGGAGTGGTGATCGGCTACGCCATGGTCAACGCCCCGCGGGAGCGGCGGGCGCTGGTGCAGTACGGCACCTGTGCGCTGATGCTGGCGGTGGTGGTCGGCATGGCCCTGCTGCGGACCGCCCAGCTCACCTGAGCACCTCTCTCACCCCCTGAGCGGGCGGTTGTCCACAGCGTGTGCCCGATCTTGTGCATACGGTGCGGGAACAGCTGTGCCCCCTGTCACCGACCCGTGTTTCCGCAGGTCAGGCAGGGGGCGAACAGGCATTCGGATACCGGTACTTCCGTCACACCGGCGTCAACCCTCGATGAGTTATCCACAGATGGTCGTTCTTTTTCCCCACTGTGGAAAACGGCTGTGGATAACTCAGTGGATAGCCATGGGCAGAGCTGTGCTCACCGCCCGGCAGGCTCTACTTCCACTGGGTCGAGACACCGAATCCGGCGGCGATGAACCCGAAGCCCACGACGATGTTCCAGTTGCCGAGCGCGTCGATCGGCAGCGAACCGTCGGTCACATAGAAGACGACGATCCAGGCCAGACCGATGAGGAACATCGCGAGCATGACGGGCGCGACCCAGGTGCGGCTGGTCAGCTTGATGCTGGTCGCCTGCTTCGCCGGCGGCGGCGTGTAGTCGGCCTTCTTGCGGATACGTGACTTCGGCACGAGGGTCTCTCCTGTCGATGCGCTGCGTGGCCGCGCAGGGAACTGGGTCGGGCTCGGGGCGGCGTACAAGGGGACTCTTAGCGCTCCCCCGGGCGTCCGTTAGCGTAGTGCTTCCGTGGCGCCGAAGGAGATAAGGGTACGTTGAGCAATTCTGCCGACTCCCCTCAGCCGGGATCCAGTGCTGCCCGTGGGGGATCTTTCCGTCCCGTCCGGCTCCTCACGGCGGCCGTCTTCGCTCTCGCCGGTCTCCTTTTCTTCACCAGTTTCCATACGGCCAAGGGCACCGATATCCGTACGGATGCGTCCTTGCTGAAGCTTTCCGACCTCATTCAGGAGCGCAGCCGCAAGAACGGCGAACTGGACGAGTCCAACGCCGCCCTGCGCGAGCAGGTCGAATCCCTCGCCGAACGCGACGACGGCAGCACCAAGGCCGAGGACGAGAAACTGGCCGCCCTGGAGAAGCGCGCCGGCACGCAGAAGGTCACGGGCGAGGCCATCACCGTCACCCTGGACGACGCGCCGCCGAACGCCACCGCCAAACTCCCCGGCTATCCGGAGCCGCAGCCGGACTACCTGGTCATCCACCAGCAGGACCTCCAGGCCGTGGTGAACGCCCTGTGGCAGGGCGGCGCCGAGGGCATCAAGGTCATGGACCAGCGGCTGATCTCCACCAGCGCGGTGCGCTGCGTCGGCAACACCCTGATCCTCCAGGGCCGCGTCTACTCGCCGCCGTACAAGATCCAGGCGGTCGGCGACCCGGAGAAGCTGCAGAAGGCGCTCTCCGGGAGCCCGGCCATCCAGAACTACATGGTGTACGTCAACGTCTACGGCCTGGGCTGGAAAGTCGAGGAGAACGGGACGGTGACCCTGCCGGGCTACTCGGGCACAGTGGACCTGCACTACGCGAAGCCCGTGGAGTAGGCCCGGGACGAGCGGGTCCTGGAGGCAGGCGAACACGGGGCCCCGCGCCGTTAGTCTGGTGCCGTACGGCGTGAGTCTGGTGCCGTGGTGCGACGGAAGGGACGGCATGTACGGCTGGATCTGGCGGCATCTGCCGGGCAACGTGTGGGTGAAGGCGCTGATCTCACTGGTCCTGATCCTGGCCGTGGTCTACGTCCTCTTCCAGTACGTCTTCCCGTGGGCGGAACCGCTTCTTCCCTTCAACGATGTGACGGTGGACAACCAGTGAGCGCGCGCATTCTCGTCGTCGACAACTACGACAGCTTCGTCTTCAACCTGGTCCAGTACCTGTACCAGCTGGGCGCCGAGTGCGAGGTGCTCCGCAACGACGAGGTGTCGACCACCCATGCCCAGGACGGCTTCGACGGCGTGCTGCTGTCGCCCGGCCCCGGGGCCCCCGAACAGGCCGGGGTGTGCATCGACATGGTCCGCCACTGCGCGGCGACCGGCGTCCCCGTCTTCGGGGTCTGCCTGGGCATGCAGTCGATGCAGGTGGCGTACGGCGGAGTGGTCGACCGGGCGCCCGAGCTGCTGCACGGCAAGACCTCGCTGGTCGAGCACGAGGGCAAGGGCGTCTTCGCGGGCCTGCCCTCGCCGTTCACCGCGACCCGCTACCACTCCCTGGCCGCCGAGCCGCCGACCGTCCCGGCCGAGCTGGAGGTCACCGCGCGGACGCGGGACGGCATCATCATGGGCCTGCGCCACCGCGAACTGCCCGTCGAGGGCGTCCAGTTCCACCCCGAGTCGGTGCTCACCGAGCACGGGCACCGCATGCTGGCCAACTGGCTGGCGGAGTGCGGCGACCAGGGCGCGCCGGCCCGGTCCGAGGGGCTGGCCCCGGTGGTGGGCAGGGCCACGGCGTGACCGCACTGCGCCCCGAGCGCGAGAGCACCTCGTACGGGCAGCAGCCGTACGAGGGCTCCGGCACGCTCGGGGACGCAGACGCGCAGACGCGGTCCCAGGCGTCGTACGACGACACCACCCCGTACGAACCGCGCGCCGACGACGAGACCGTGGCGCTGCGCCGCGCCGAGCCGCCCGATGACTCCACTCCGGCCGGGCGAGCGCCCGCCGGAGCCGGTGCCGCCCCCGGCGGGCGAGCGGCCCGCAGAAGGGCCGCCAAGGGGCGTCACGGGCGCCGCCGCAAGGGCGCGGCGCCGCAGCCCCCCGCGCACGGCGAGGGCAGCGAGCCGAAGGCCCCGCTCTCCCGGGTCGAGGCCCGCCGCCTGGCGAAGGCACGCAAGCCCAGCCCCGGAGTGATCGCCAGCCGGGTGATCGGCGAGGTGTTCATCACCACGGGCGTGCTCATGCTGCTGTTCGTCACCTACCAGCTGTGGTGGACCAACATCCGGGCGCACGCCCAGGCCGGCAACGAGGCGAGCCAGCTCCAGGACGACTGGGCGAGCGGCAAGCGCAACCCCGGCACCTTCGAGCCCGGCCAGGGCTTCGCCCTGCTGCACATCCCCGAGCTGGACGTCGTCGTCCCGATCGCCGAGGGCATCAGCAGCAAGAAGGTGCTGGACCGGGGCATGGTCGGCCACTACGCCGAGGGCGCCCTGAAGACGCCCATGCCCAGCGCGAAGACCGGCAACTTCGGGCTCGCGGGCCACCGCAACACGCACGGCGAGCCGTTCCGGTACATCAACAGGCTCCAGCCGGGCGACCCGATCATCGTCGAGACGCAGGACACGTACTACGTCTACAAGACGGCGTCGATGCTCCCGGTGACCCCGCCGAGCAATGTGAGCGTGCTCGATCCCGTCCCGAAGGACTCGGGATTCACCGCCCCCGGCCGGTACATCACCCTGACGACCTGCACACCGGAGTTCACCAGCAAGTACCGGCTGATCGTCTGGGGCAAGATGGTCGAGGAACGGCCGCGCAGCAAGGGCAAGCCGGATGCGCTCGTCAGTTAAGGGCAGATGATTCGTGGCAGCGACCACCGACGACACCGAAGAGCACACCGCGGCACCCGGGACCGCGCCCACGCCCCGGCGCCGCCCCGGCAGGATCGCGACGGCGGTCGGTGTCCTCGGCGAACTCCTCATCACGGCGGGCCTGGTCCTCGGCCTGTTCGTCGTCTACTCGCTGTGGTGGACGAACGTCCTCGCCGACCGCGAGGCGGACCGTGAGGGCGACAAGGTCCGCGACACCTGGGCCCACGACGGCAGCGGCGGGCCCGGCGCGCTGGACACCAAGGACGGCATCGGCTTCCTGCACGTGCCGGACATGAACAAGGACGAGATCCTGGTCAAGAAGGGCACCTCGACCAAGATCCTCAACCACGGCGTCGCCGGCTACTACACCGACCCGGTCAAGGCGACCCTGCCGACCAGCGGCAAGAACGGCAACTTCGCCGTCGCCGCCCACCGCGACGGGCACGGGGCCGAGTTCCACAACATCCACAAGCTGAAGAAGGGTGACCCGATCGTCTTCGAGACGAAGGACACCTGGTACGTCTACACGGTCTACGCCACCCTCCCCGAGACCTCGAAGTACAACGTCAAGGTCCTCGACGCCGTCCCCGAGGAGTCGGGCCGCAAGAAGGCCGGCAAGTACATCACCCTGACCACCTGCACCCCGATCTACACCAGCCGGTACCGGTACATCGTCTGGGGCGAGCTGGAGCGGGTGGAGAAGGTGGACGAGGAGCGGACCCCGCCGAAGGAACTGCGCTGACGCGGGGGTCACCTCGCGACACGGGAGTCACCTCGCCCCACACGGGAGAGTCCCGGCAGCCCGCGCGGGCTGCCGGGACTCTCCCGTGACAGGAGCGGGGCGTCAGTCGCCGTCGCCGCCTCCGAAGAGGCCGCCTCCGCCGTTGCCGTTGCCTCCGCCGTTGCCGTTGCCTCCGCCGAAGCCCACGGTCATCAGCGTGATCGTCGTCTGGCCCGGGTTGTCGACCTCGTTGCCGCCGTCCGGGTCCTGGTCGATCACCAGCGCGGTGTCGCTCTGGTCGCTGCCGCCCGCGAACTGGATGCTGGTGAACCCGGCCGCGGCCAGCTCCTGCTTCGCCTGTCCCACCGTCTTGTTGCGGACGTCCGGGACCTTGGTCTTCTGCTGCTGGAGCTTGCCGATCTTGATGGTCACCGTCGAGCCCGGGTCGACCGCGGTGCCGGCCGTCGGGGTGGTCTCGATGACCTTGCCCTCCTGGTTCGGGTCCGTGGTCGGGACGTCGGTGCAGTTGCCGACCAGTCCGTTGGCCTGCAACTGGGCCTTCGCCTCGTCACAGGAACCGGAGACCGGCGGGACCGTCGCCTGTTCCTTCTCCTTGGCGATGATCAGCGTGATCGTGGAGCCCTTCTCGACCTCCTGGCCGGAGACCGGGTCCTGGTCGAGGACGGTGCCGGGCTCCTCCGGGGACTCCTTGGTCTCCGTCTCGACCTTGAAGCCGTACTTGTCGTCCTCCAGCCGCGCCTTGGCGTCCTCCAGGCTGTCGCCGATCACGCTGGGCACGGCGACCTTGGGCGCGCCGGTGGAGATGACCAGGTTGACCGTGGAGTCCTTCTCGACCTCGGCGTCCTGCGGCAGGCTCTGCTCGCAGACGTTGCCCTTCGGCTGCTCCTCGCAGGGTTTCTCCTCGAAGGTCAGCCGAAGATCGGAGTTGACGGCCCGCTTCTCCGCGTCGGCCTTGCTCAGGCCGACGAACTGGGGCACCGCCACCTTGTCGTTGCCCACGCCCCCGCCGCTGAACGCGAACTTGCCGATGAGGATCGCGCCGACGAGGACCAGGACCGCCGCGACGACCAGCAGGACCGTCGAGGTGCTGGACTTCTTCTGGCGGCGCCGGTCGGGGCGGTCGTCGTAGCCGTAGCCGCCGTCGTCCGGGCTCATCGGGGGCAGCATCGAGGTGGCGCCGCCGTCGGTGGAGCGCAGGGCCGTCGTCGGCTGCTCGTCGGGGTAGCCGCCGTAGCCCACGGAGCCCATCGCGGCGGTGGCCGCGACGGGGGCGCCGTCGAGGCACGCCTCGATGTCGGCGCGCATCTCGTCGGCCGACTGGTAGCGGTAGTTCGGGTCCTTGACCAGGGCCTTCAGTACGATCGCGTCCATCTCGGGCGTGATCTCGGGATCGAAGACCGACGGCGGCTGGGCCTCCTCCCGCACGTGCTGATAGGCGACGGCGACGGGGGAGTCTCCGACGAACGGCGGGCGCACCGTCAGCAGCTCGTAGAGCAGGCAGCCGGTGGAGTACAGGTCCGACCGCGCGTCGACCTGCTCGCCCTTGGCCTGCTCCGGGGAGAGGTACTGGGCGGTGCCGATCACGGCCGCGGTCTGCGTCATGGTCATCCCGGCGTCGCCCATGGCGCGGGCGATGCCGAAGTCCATCACCTTGACCTGGCCGTTGCGGGTCAGCATGACGTTCGCCGGCTTGATGTCGCGGTGGACGATGCCGTTGCGGTGGGCGTACTCCAGGCCCTGGAGGATGCCGATGGTCATCTCCATGGCGCGCTCCGGCAGCAGCTTGCGGCCGGAGTGCAGCAGTTCCCGGAGCGTGGAGCCGTCGACGTACTCCATGACGATGTACGGGATCGAGACCCCGTCGATGTAGTCCTCGCCCGTGTCGTAGACCGCGACGATCGCGGGATGGTTGAGCGAGGCGGCCGACTGGGCCTCCCGGCGGAACCGGGCCTGGAAGGACGGGTCGCGCGCGAGGTCCGCGCGCAGCGTCTTCACCGCCACCTGGCGTCCGAGCCGGGTGTCATGCGCGTGGTAAACCTCCGCCATGCCACCACGGCCGAGCACCGGGCCCAGCTCGTACCGGCCGCCGAGGCGACGCGGCTCTTCCATAGCTTCCTACCAGCCCTCTCCGTCGGTCCCGACCGCGCACTCGTGCGGTCGGAGGTGCCGTCCGGGCCCTACCGTACCCGGCTCGCTTTGTGTGACCTGGCCAAGCCCGTCACCCGATACAGGACCGGTATCGCAACGTGCACCGATGTGAAGGGGACGTGAGCGGGGTCACTTCCGGTTGCCGATGACGGCCTCCATCACGCTCTTGGCGATGGGGGCCGCGAGACCGCCGCCGGAGATGTCACCGCGGTCGGCGTCCTCGTCCTCGACCACCACGGCGACGGCGACCGGGGAGCTGCCGTCGCTGAGCTTGGCGTAGGAGATGAACCAGGCGTACGGCTTCTCGCTGTTGTCCACGCCGTGCTGGGCGGTACCGGTCTTGCCGCCGACCTTGACGCCGTCGATCTTCGCGGTGCCGCCGGTGCCCTCCTCGACGACGGTCTCCATCATCGACTGGAGTTTCTGCGCGTTCTCCTCCGACAGCGGCCGGCTCAGCTCCTCCGGGTCCGTCTGCTCGATGGTGTCGAGGTTGGGCGCCTGGAGCTTGTCGACCATGTACGGCTTCATCAGGGAGCCGTCGTTGGCGACCGCCGAGGCGACCATGGCCATCTGCAGCGGGGTCGCGGCGGTGTTGAACTGGCCGATGGAGGACAGCGCGACCTCGGAGGGCGCCATGTCCTCGGAGAACACCGAGGCGTTGGCGCGCACCGGGGTGAACTGCTCGGAGGTGAAGCCGAAGTCCTTGGCCTTCTCCAGCATCTTGTCGTTGCCGATCTCGGAGCCGACCTTGCCGAAGACGGTGTTGCAGGACCACTGGAGCGCGACCCGCAGGGTGGCGTTCTTGCAGGGGTGGTTGCCGTCGTTCTTCAGCGGGGTGGTGGTGCCGGTCATGATCCACGGCAGCGGGGTGTCGGTCGGCTCGTCCGGGTCCGGGTACTTGCCGTACTCCAGCGCGGCGGCGGCGGTGACGACCTTGAACGTGGAACCCGGCGGGTAGGTCTCGCGCAGGGCCCGGTTCAGCATCGGGTCGTCGGGGTTGTTCTTCTTCTGGAGCTTGTTCCAGGCCTTCTGGTCGTCGTCGGAGTAGCCGGCGATCGTCGACGGGTCGTACGACGGGTACGAGGCCAGCGCCAGGATCTTCCCGGTGGACGGCTCGATCGCGGCGACGGCGCCCTTGCCGCGCTCCTTCAGCCCCTCGTACGCGGCCTTCTGGGCGGCGGCGTTGAGGGTGGTGACCACGTTGCCGCCCTCCCTCTTCTCACCCGTGAGCATGTCGAGGGTGTTGCGGAAGAAGAGCCGGTCGTCGTTGCCGGTGAGGATGCCGTCCTCCAGGTTCTCCAGCTGGTTGGTGCCGAAGGCCTGGGAGGCGTAGCCGGTGACGGGCGCCCACATGGGGCCGTCCTTGTAGGTGCGGACGTACTCGAAGTCGCCGCGCTCGGCCTTCTTGGAGCCGGTGATGGCCTTGCCGTCGACGATGATGTCGCCGCGCGGGGTGGCGTAGCGCTCGATGGCCACCCGGCGGTTGTCGGTGTCCGATGCCAGCTCGTCCGCGCGGACGTACTGGAGCCAGTTGTCACGGATCAGCAGGGTCAGCATGAGCAGCCCGCAGAAGATCGCGATCCGTCGCAGGGGCTTGTTCACGGGCGGACCACCTGGGTCATCTCGGCGTCGGGGTTGGGGGCGGGGGACGGGGCCGGGCGGCGCGCGGTGTCGCTGATCCGCAGCAGGATGCCGATCAGCGCCCAGTTGGCCAGCACGGACGAACCGCCGTACGCGAGGAACGGCATCGTCATACCGGTCAGCGGGATGAGGCCCATCACGCCGCCGGCCACCACGAAGACCTGGAGCGCGAAGGCGCCGGACAGGCCGATGGCGAGCAGCTTGCCGAACGGGTCGCGGGCGGCGAGGGCGGTGCGCACACCGCGCTCCACGATCAAGGCGTAGATCAGCAGGATCGCCATCACGCCGGCCAGGCCCAGCTCCTCGCCGAAGGTGGCGAGGATGAAGTCGGAGTTGGCGGCGAAGCGGATCAGCTCGGAGTGGCCCTGGCCCCAGCCGGTGCCGAGCGTGCCGCCGGAGCCGAACGCCCACAGGGCCTGCATGGCCTGCTCGGAGTGGCCGACGACACCCTGCCGGGAGAGCATGTACTCGCCCATCGGGTCCAGCCAGGCGTCCACCCGCTGCTGGATGTGCGGCTCGAAGCTCGCCACGCCGACGGCGCCGACCGCGGACATCAGCAGACCGAAGACGATCCAGCTGGTCCGCTCGGTGGCGACGTACAGCATGATGACGAACATTCCGAAGAACAGCAGCGAGGTGCCGAGGTCGGTCTCGAAGACCAGGATGAGGATCGAGATCGCCCAGACGACCACGATCGGCCCGAGGTCGCGGCCGCGCGGCAGGTACAGGCCCATGAAGCGGCGGCTGGCGAGCGCCAGGGCGTCCCGCTTCACCATCAGGTAGCCGGCGAAGAAGACGGCAAGGACGATCTTGGCGAACTCACCGGGCTGGAGGGTGCCCAGGCCGGGGATGCGGATCCAGATCTTCGCGCCGAAGACGTCGGTGCCCAGACCCGGCACCAGCGGCAGGACGAGCAGCACCAGCGCCACGAACATCGAGATGTACGTGTAGCGCTGGAGGACGCGGTGGTCCTTCAGGAAGATCAGCACCACGATGAACAGGGCGATGCCCAGCGCGGTGTACAGCAACTGCCGGGGCGCGGCCGTGACGAAGGTGGGCAGCGACTGCAGCAGCTTCGACTGGTCCAGCCGCCAGATCGCGACCAGTCCCAGCCCGTTGAGCAGGGTGGCCAGCGGCAGCAGCAGCGGATCCGCGTACGGCGCGAACTTCCGTACGACGAGATGGGCGATACCGGCCAGCAGGCCGAGGCCCAGGCCGTAGCTCAGCAGACCGGACGGCACCTGCTCGTTGATCGCGAGGCCCACATTGGCGTACGCGAAGACCGGGATGACCACCGCGAAGACCAGCAGGGCCAGCTCGGTGTTGCGGCGGCTCGGCGTACCGATGGAGCCGATCGTGGACGTGTGGTGCGTCGACGTGTTGGTAGTACTGCTCATCGTGTGACAGGGCCTCTCACGGCTTGCCTACTGCTTACCGCACAGCGAGACGACCTTCTGCTCTTCCTCCGAGAGGCTGGGGCCGGGGCTGGGAGTGGCGGTCGGGGTCGCGGACGCGGACGGGTTCGGGGACACCGAGGGGCTCGGCGATGCCTTGGACGTGACGGAGATGCGGGTGGTTCCCGTGGTGCCGCCGGCCTCGCCCTCGCCGGTGCGCGCGTTGTTCTCGCGCTCGGCGGCGCGCCGCTCCACCTGCTTGCGGCACGCGGAGGCCTGCACGGCCAGCTCGTCGATCTTCGCCCGGGCGTTCTTCAGGCTGCCCTCGGTGATCGTCCCCTCGACCAGCTTCCGCTGGTAGGGAGGCAGGTACTTGAGTTCGATCTCCGGGTGGTCCTTCTCCACCTCGGACAGCGACACCCAGGCCAGGTCCTGGCTGATGCCGCGGTACAGGGCGACGTGCTCTCCGTTGGCGCCCACGTAGTACTGGGTCTGGGTCCAGCGGTAGCCGCCGTAGAGGCCACCGCCGACCACGGCCAGCGCCAGGACGCCGTAGAAGGACCGCCTGAGCCACCTGCGGCCCTTGCGGGGTTTGACGAAGTCGTCCTCGTCGTAGGCGCCGAAGCCGTCGGCCGGGATGAAACCGGTGGTGTCACCGGAACCGGGCGGGCCGAACTCGCCGCCGCCGCCCTGGCCGGGCACCTGGCGGCCGAGGCCGGAGGCGCGGCCGGCGGGGGTCTGCATGATCCCGTTGTCGGACAGCTGGTGCTGGTTCTCGGCGACCGCGCCGACCACCACCGGGGTGTCGGACAGCTGCCCGGCGAGGGTGTCGCCGGTGTCCAGGTCGAGGACGTCCGCGACGATCACCGTGATGTTGTCGGGGCCGCCGCCGCGCAGCGCGAGCTGGATCAGCTCCTGCACGGTCTCCTGCGGTCCCTGGTAGCTGGCGAGGGTGTCCTCCATCGTCTGGTGGGAGACGACCCCGGACAGCCCGTCGGAGCAGATCAGATAGCGGTCGCCGGCCCGGACCTCGCGGATCGACAGGTCGGGCTCCACGTGGTCGCCGCTGCCCAGCGCGCGCATCAGCAGGGAGCGCTGCGGGTGGGTGGTGGCCTCTTCCTCGGTGATCCGGCCCTCGTCGACCAGCCGCTGCACCCAGGTGTGGTCCTGGGTGATCTGGGTGAGGACGCCGTCGCGCAGCAGGTAGGCGCGCGAGTCGCCGACGTGCACCAGGCCGAGCCGCTGGCCGGTCCACAGCAGGGCGGTGAGCGTGGTGCCCATGCCCTCCAGGGACGGGTCCTCCTCGACCATCTGCCGCAGCTGGTCGTTGGCCCGCTGCACGGCCGCGCCGAGCGAGGTGAGCACGTCGGAGCCGGGGATGTCGTCGTCGAGGGCGACGATGGTGGAGATCGCCTCGGAGGAGGCGACCTCGCCGGCGGCGGCGCCGCCCATGCCGTCGGCGATGGCGAGCAGCCGGGGGCCCGCGTAACCCGAGTCCTCGTTGCCCTCGCGGATCATGCCCTTGTGCGATCCGGCGGCGAAGCGCAGTGACAGACTCATGCGCACCTCGCCCGTCGGCTCCGGGTACAGCCGATCGTGTCGAGCCACACTGCCCACCCTCCGGTCGGGAGCGCGCCGGGGCCCCGGGTGTGGACCGCCGCTGCGTGCTCGCTCCGCTCGCGCTCATTCATGACGTAGCACTACTTCCGCAGCTCGATGACGGTCTTGCCGATGCGGATCGGCGCACCCAGCGGGATCGGCGTCGGAGTCGTGAGGCGGGACCGGTCCAGGTACGTGCCGTTGGTGGACCCGAGGTCCTCGACGATCCACTGGCCGTCCCGGTCCGGGTAGATCCTGGCGTGCCGGCTGGAGGCGTAGTCGTCGTCCAGCACGATGGTGCTGTCGTGCGCCCGGCCCAGCGTGATGGTCTGGCCCTGGAGCGCGACGGTGGTGCCCGTGAGGGTGCCCTCGGTCACGACCAGCTTGGTGGGAGCGTTGCGGCGGGCGCGGCCGCCCGCGGGCTGCTGGCGCTGCTGCGGCGGCGCCTGGCGTGCTGCGGTCTGCTGCGGCCGGCCGGCGTCCCGCCGGGATCCGCGCTGGGTGACGCGCGTACCGAACAGGTCGCTGCGGATGACCTGCACGGCCACGATCACGAACAGCCACAGTACGGCCAGGAAACCCAGCCGCATGACCGTGAGGGTCAGCTCTGACATTGCCCCCGGATCACCCTTCGGCTTGCCTATAGATAACGGTGGTGCTGCCCACGACGATCCGCGAGCCGTCGCGGAGCGTAGCGCGGGTGGTGTGCTGCCCGTCCACCACGATGCCGTTGGTGGACCCGAGATCCTGGATCGTCGAGGGCGTTCCGGTCCGGATCTCGCAGTGCCGGCGGCTCACGCCGGGGTCGTCGATCCGCACGTCGGCATCGGTGCTGCGGCCCAGCACCAGCGTCGCGCGGGAGATCTGATGGCGGCTGCCGTTGATCTCGATCCAGTAGCGGGTGCGTCCGCCGGCCGCCGGCGCGGCGGGAGGACGCGGGCCGGCCGCGGCCGGCGGATAGCCGTAGCCGCCGGGGCGGGCCCCGGGCGGCGGGGCGGCAGGCATGGGGGGCGCGCCCGCGGGGGCGGCCGGGGGGTAGCCGTAGCCGCCGGGGCGGCCGGCGGGCGGGGCGGCGGACGCGGGGGGCTGCTGCTGGCTGCTGGAGGAGGCGAGCGTGCGGCTGCGCACCCGGTACAGGCCCGTGTCGAGGTCGTCGGCCTTCTCCAGGTGGACCTTGATCGGGCCCATGAAGGTGTAGCGCTGCTGCTTGGCGTAGTCGCGGACCATGCCGGCCAGTTCGTCGCCGAGCTGCCCCGAGTAGGGGCTCAGCCGCTCGAAGTCGGGGGTGCTCAGCTCGACGATGAAGTCGTTGGGGACGACGGTGCGGTCGCGGTTCCAGATGGTGGCGTTGTTGTCGCACTCGCGCTGGAGCGCTCCCGCGATCTCCACGGGCTGCACCTCGGACTTGAAGACCTTGGCGAAGGTGCCGTTGACCAGACCTTCGAGACGCTGCTCGAAACGCTTCAGGACTCCCATGGGGCACCTCCTCCGTCGTTGCCGTCCTGCGTACTGCCGTGCGTGCTGTCGTGCCTGCTGTTCTGTCTACTGCCCTGTGTACGGCCGTGCGTGCTGCCGTGTGTACTGCTTACCCGGTACTGCTTACTGATCGTATCCACGCGCCCGTGAATCGGCTGGTTCCCCCTGTCAGCCCGGTCGACGGGTGTCGAACGCGTGCCGACGCCTGCGAGGTTCCCTGCCGGGCCCCTTCGAGCTCCTGCCAAGGATCGTAGAGGCGGCTGCAAACAAGTGTCCCGCACCGGGCTGTGGACTCGGTCCGGCTCCTGGGCAGACGGGCGGGACCGGTACGAGGTTGATACGTGACGGCAACGGCCCGGGGCCGGAGGGGGCGGGGAGAACGGATGTGAATCCACCCCGGACAGCGTGCTAATGTTCTGCGTGTCGGAAGGCGCCGCGCCGAAAGGAACGGAGCCGGAGGACACACCCAATGCGCGGGTGGCGGAATAGGCAGACGCGCTGGATTCAGGTTCCAGTGCCCGCAAGGGCGTGGGGGTTCAACTCCCCCCTCGCGCACAGCTGGAAGCCCCGCAGGTCTCGGACCTGCGGGACTTTCGCGTGTTCGGGACTGTGTCTCGGTGTGTGACTGATGTCTCAGTCCTGGGGGATGGGCAAGGGGCGGTGGCGCGGGGTCGGGTGGGTCCCCCTGATCCCGCCCAGGGACTGTGGGCCCCGCAGGTCTGGGCCTGCGGGCTTTCGTCTGTGGCTGGTTTCAGGCCCTTCGGCGCAGGGTCAGTGCGGCGGACGTCACGGAGGCGGTCACCGCGAGGGCCGCGCAGGCGGCGAGGATCGCGCCGAGGGCCGGCCAGGGGAGCCGGACGGGGGCCGGGACCTCCAGCAGCGCGAGGGCGCCGCGCATGCCGAGCAGATTCAGCAGGGCGACCAGCAGGCCCAGCAGCCCACCGACGGCCACCACCGCCAGGGCCTCGGCCGCGACCAGGCGCAGGGTCTGCGCGCGGGTCGCCCCGGCCAGCCGGAGCGCGGCCAGTTCGGGGGCGCGGTCGGAGGTGGCCATGATCACCGTGTTGACCAGGGCGAGGGTGGTGCAGAGCAGGGCGATGCCGAGGACCAGGTGGAGACCGTGGCGGGTGGTACGGCTGGACTCGGGGTGGGTGGCGCGGATCCACTCGTCCGTGGTGCGGACCTCGGCGGACGGACCCGCCGCCGCGCGCAGGGCGGTGGCCGCGGTGGTGGGGTCGGTGTCCGCGGTGAGGCGTACGTCGGCCCGGTCCGGGCGGGCGCCCGGGGCGTTGGCCGGGGTGACGTAGACGCCGTTGTCGCCGGTGCCGGTGCGCAGGACCGCGGCGACGCGCAGGAAGCGCCGGGTGCCGTCGCCGAGCCAGACGCCGACCCGGTCGCCCACGCGGTGCCGTTCCCACTCCTCGTTGACGATGATCGAGCCGTCGTCGAGGTCGGTGACGCGTCCGGCGGCCAGCGGCAGGCGGCTGGTCGCGGCGAGGGCGTCCGGGACGGCCGCGCGGGCCTCGGACCTGATCAGGGCCACGCCCTCCTCCAAGGCGTACACGGCGCTCGGCGAGGTCGCCGAGACGGTGGTGCCGGGGATCGTGCGGAGTCGGCGCAGGGTCGCCGGGTCGAGCGCGGTGTCCCCGCGCGGGGTGACGACGAAGTGGGCGGCGGTCTGCGCGCGCGTCTCCGCGGACTTCGCCGCCCGCACGGTCGCGGTCGCGCCGAGGAGAGAACCGGCGAGGCCGACGGTGACGAGGACGGGGGCCGCGACGGCGGCGGTACGGCGCACTCCCGCGGCGGCGTTCTCCCGCACCAGCAGCGCGGTCACCCCGGGCAGCCGGACCAGCAGCCGGAACAGCGGGGGAAGCAGGGCCGGAGCGAGCAGCGCGACCGCGGTGATCAGCAGCATGGGGCGGGTGACATAGGTCTTGCGGTGCAGCAGTTCCCCCGGGTCGCCGGCCAGGGCGAGGACCAGGGTGACGGCCGCGGTCAGCAGCAGGGCGGCGCCGCACAGCAGTCGGCCCGGGGTGCGCGTCCCGGCGTCCACGGACGCCTCGCGCAGCGCCCGCGTCGGAGCGGTGCGGCCCGCCCGCCAGGACGCGGCGGCCACCCCGAGCAGCGCGACCAGCGGACCGGTCCAGAAGGCCAGGTGGTACGGCCAGGTGCGGGTGCCGATCTCGAACCAGGCCGGGGCGAGACCGGCGTCGACCACCCAGGAGGCGAGGTGCGGGGCGCCCCGGCCGCCGAGCGCGCAGCCGGTGGCCGCGGCGAGCAGCCCGACGAGCAGCGCCTCCGAGGCCACCATGCGGCGCAGCTGACCGGGTGTCGCGCCCGCGGTGCGCAGCAGGCCGAACTCGCGGCGGCGCTGGGCCACCGTGAAGGCGAACGTCGACGCCACCACGAACACCGACACGAACGCGGTGACCCCGCCCGCCGTGCCGAACAGGGCGTTCATCGCGGTGCGGGCCTCGGCGTCGCGGTCCGGGTCCGGGTCGGCGACGCGGCGGGCGTCGCCGGTGAGGACCTGGACACCGGGGGCGTCCGCGACGGCCGCGCGGACCGCGGCCGGGGCGGCGTCCACGACGAACCGGGCGGGCGCGGCCGGGGCGAGGGCGGCGGCGCGGGCGTCGGTGACGAAGAGGGCCGCTTCGCGCAGGGCGGTGGCGGGTTCGGCGGTGCCGACGACGTGCAGGGTGCCGTGATCGGTGCGCAGGCGGTCGCCGGGGCGGGCGCGGGGGCTGGTGGCGACGACCTCGTGGGGCGCCTCGGGGGCGCGGCCCGCGGTCAGTCGGTACGGGGTGAACGCGGCGATCGACCAGGGGTGGCCGGTCAGCCGGGTCCCGTCCGCCGCCCGTACGGGGAAGGTGCGGTCCGCGACGACTCGGCCGAGGCCCCTCAGGCGGGCGACGGCCTCTTCGGGGACCGGGCGGGGGTGGGCGAGCTGGTGGACGCGGTCGCCGACGGGGGTGGGGACGCGCAAGGTGTCCTGGCCCTGGACGACGACCGGAGCCGCGGCGAACCGCTCCGGCGCGCGGCCTGGGGCTTCCAGGGAGGAGGCGAGGGCCAGGCCCGTCACGGTGAGCACGGCGACGCCCAGGGCGAGGGCGACGAAGCCGCCCGCGAAGGTGACCCAGCGGGCGCGGAGGGTGCGCAGGGCGGTGATCAGCACGGCTGGGTCTCCCGGGCGGCCGGGGCGTGCGGGGCGGTGACGGATTCCAGGGTGGTCAGGTGCGCGGCGACGGTGTCGGCGGTGGCGCCGGTCAGTTCGCCGTGGACGCGGCCGTCGACCAGGAAGACCACGCGGTCGGCGTGGGCGGCGGCCACCGGGTCGTGGGTGACCATGACGGTCGTCCGGCCGTCCCGGTCGACCATGTCGCGCAGCAGCCCCAGCACCTGACGGCCGGTCAGCGAGTCCAGGGCGCCGGTGGGTTCGTCCGCGAACAGCACGTCGGGGCGGGTGATCAGGGCGCGGGCGAGGGCGACGCGCTGCTGCTGGCCGCCGGAGAGCCGGTCGGGCCGGTGCCGGACGCGCTCGCCGAGCCCGACCCGGTCCAGCGCCTCGCGCACCCGCGCCCTGGGGACGCGCCGGCCGGCCAGGCGCAGCGGCAGCGCGACGTTCTGCTCGGCGGTGAGCGAGGGCAGCAGGTTGTAGGCCTGGAAGACGAAACCGATCCGCTCCCGGCGCAGCAGGGTCAGCCGCCGCTCGCTCAGGCTCGTCAGCTCCGTGCCGCCGAGCCTCACCGATCCGGAGGTGGGACGGTCCAGGCCCGCGGCGCACTGGAGCAGGGTCGACTTGCCGGAGCCGGAGGGGCCCATGACGGCGGTGAAGGTGCCCTCGGGGAAGGCGAGGGAGACGTCGTCGAGCGCGGTGACGGCGTGGTCGCCGGTGCCATGCCTTCTGGTGACGGCGTGCAGCCGGACGGCGGCGGCGGTCTGGGTCATGGGGTCCCCCGTGGTGTCGGTGTTCTGTGTTCCGGTGTTCCGGTGTTCCGGTGATTCGGTGTCCGGCGATCCGGTGATTCGGTGTTCCGGTGATTCGGCGATCCGGCGATTCGGTGATCCGGCACCGGTTGAACGGATGTCGGTTGACCGGGTGCCGGTGATCTCGTGAGGGCTCCACGAAATCGCGCGGGGGCCGCCGGGCGCAGTGCGGCAGGGACGAGAAAGGGGGTAGGGCCGGCCATACCCCCGGAAGACCTCTGGCCGTATGGAGACGGGGCGGACGCGGCTTCTACGGTGGCGGGCATGCGCCCTTCCCCCGACCCCCGCACTCTCTGGCAGGCCATGGCCCGGCCGGGCTTCCTGCTGTCGGCCTGGCCCTGGCGGGCGGCCGGATATCTGCTGACCGGGGCCGTGTCCGGGGCCGTCGTGCTGGTGGCACTGGTGAGTCTCGCCGTCGCCGGCGGGGTGCTGACCGTCGTCCTGGTCGGGTTGCCGCTGCTGGTGGGGCTGGCACTCGCCGGGATCCCGGTGGCGTGGGCGGAGCGGTGGCGGCTGCGGCTCGTCGACGCCGAGCCGGTGCCGCGGTGCCATCGCGAGCCGGCGGCGGCCGGGCTGTGGGCGTGGCTGACGACTCGGCTGCGGGAGCGGGCGACCTGGCAGGAGCTGGGCCACGCGCTGCTCTACGCGGGCCTGTTGTGGCCGCTGGACGCGCTGCTGGTCACCGCGGGGCTGCTGGTGCCGCTGGCGGTCACCGCGACTCCGCTGCTGATGGCCACCGCCGGGGACGGGCGGGAGGCCAAGGTGGTCAAGCTGTGGACGGTGACCGGCTGGCCGTCCGCCTGCGCGGTCGCCGTCCTCGGGCTGCTGCTGCTGGCCGTGGGCGGCTATGCGCTGGGGGGCGCGGCGGGCGCGCGGGCCGGGCTGGCGCGGCTGCTGCTCACCTCGCGGGAGGGGGAACTGGACGCTCGTGTGGTCGAACTGACCCGGTCCCGGGTGCGGTTGGTGGACGCTTTCGAGGCGGAACGCCGCCGGATCGAACGGGATCTGCACGACGGGGCCCAGCAGCGCCTGGTCGCCCTGACGATGACCCTGGGACTGGCCCGGCTCGACGCCCCGCCCGGGCCGCTCGCCGACCAGCTCGCCCGGGCGCACGAGGAGGCCGGGCGGGTCCTGGGCGAACTGCGGGAACTCATCCACGGCATCCACCCCCAGGTGCTCGCCGACTACGGGCTCGGCGCGGCGGTCGCCGACGCCGCCGACCGGTCCGCGGTCCCGGTGGACGTGGATCTGGAGCTGCCGGGGCGGGTACCGCAGGCGGTCGAGGCCGCCGGGTACTTCGTGGTGTGTGAGGCGCTGGCCAACGTGGCCCGGCACAGTGGGGCCGGGCGGGCCGAGGTGCGGGGCGGGCACGCCGGGGGACGGCTGTGGCTGGAGGTGTGGGACGACGGGCGCGGCGGCGCGGAGGCGGCGCGGGACGGCGCCGGGGGCGGCAGCGGACTGACGGGACTCGCGGACCGGGTCTCGGTGCTCGATGGCAGACTCGGGCTGTCCAGTCCGCCCGGTGGACCGACCCTGTTGCGTGTGGAGATCCCTTGCGAGCTGAGCGAGACGGCCGTCCCCTGCGCGTAGTGCTGGCCGAGGACAGCGTGCTGTTGCGGGAAGGGCTGGCCGGGCTGCTCGGCCGGTTCGGGCACGAAGTGGTCGCGGCCGTCGGGGACGCGGAGGCGCTGGTCGCCGCGGTCGGGCAGCACACGCCCGACATCGTCGTGACGGACGTCCGGATGCCGCCCGGCTTCCAGGACGAGGGCCTGCACGCCGCCGTACGGCTGCGCGCGACACGGCCGACGCTGCCGGTGCTGGTGCTCAGCCAGTACGTCCAGCGCGCCTACGCCGCCGAGCTGCTGGACTCCGGGGACGGCACCGGCGTCGGCTATCTGCTGAAGGACCGGGTCGGGCAGGTGGAGGAGTTCGTGGCCGCGCTGGGCGAGGTGGCGTCCGGCGGCACGGTCGTCGACCCCGAGGTGGTACGGCAGTTGCTGCGCCGGCGCCGCGATCCGCTGGAGCGGCTCAGCCCACGGGAGCGGGAGGTGCTGGCGCTGGTCGCGCAGGGCAGGTCCAACGGTGCCATCGCCCGGGAGCTGGTGGTGTCCGAGGCCGCGGTGGGCAAGCACATCGGGAGCATCCTGACCAAGCTCGACCTGCCTCCGGCGCAGGAGACGCACCGCAGGGTGCTGGCGGTGCTCGCCTTCCTGCGGGCCTGAGTCCCCCGCCTGCGCGGGCCGGCCGGAGCGGTCACCTGGCACCAACGGTCCGCGGCGGCGCGCGTGACACCGGTTGTCCACAGCTGAGCCCCCTGAGGAGTAACCCTTTGGAGTGCGCCTGTGGAGTTGTCCACAGGGCTGACGCGCTCCCGCCGGACGGCGGTACGGTCGTCGCCACGAGCTGATGTCGGACGGCACGGTGCCGTGCGGAGGGGGAGGCGGTCGCTGTGACCGAGGTGGATGCGAAGGCGCGCATCGGAACGCAGGCCGGAGCCGGGGGAACCGGGACGTCCGGGGCAGCCGGGGAACCGGGAGCGCGGCGGTTGCCCCAGGTGCCCGGGTTCGCCGAGTGGCCCGCGCAGGGCGCGTCCAAGGAGGAGGGCAAGGCGCTGCGGGAGCGGGTACCGCGGCGTGCGCACGCCCGGCTCGACCTCGACGCCTCCCGCCCGGACGCGGTGACCGCGGTCGAGGAGTCCAGCCGCGACCGCCTGCCCGAGCTGACGCCGCTGCGGATCGGCCGGATGGCGGCCACGCCGTTCGCTTTCCTGCGCGGCACCGCCGGACTCATGGCGTACGACCTCGCGCGCACCCCCGTCACCGGCATAGGCGCCCAGATCTGCGGCGACGCGCACGCGGCGAACTTCGGCCTGTACGGCGACGCGCGCGGCGGCCTGGTCATCGACCTGAACGACTTCGACGAGACGGTCCACGGCCCCTGGGAGTGGGACCTCAAGCGGCTCGCCACCTCCCTGGTGCTCGCGGGCCGGGAGGCGGGCGCCGACGAGGACACCTGCCGCGCGGCGGCCCATGACGCGGTGGGCGCCTACCGCCGCACCATGCGGCTGCTGGCCAGGCTGCCGGTGCTGGACGCGTGGAACGCCATCGCCGACGAGGAACTGGTCTCCCACACCGACGCCCACGATCTCCTCGGCACCCTGGAGCGGGTCTCGGAGAAGGCGCGGGGCAACACCAGCGGACGGTTCGTGGCGAAGTCGACGGAGCCCGCCCCGGACGGCGGACGCCGGTTCGTGGACGCGCCCCCGGTGCTGCGCCGGGTGCCGGACGCGGAGGCGGCGGCGGTCGCGGCGGCCCTGGAGGAGTACACGACCACGCTCCCCGAGGACCGCCTCCCCCTGCTGGCCCGGTACGCCGTGCACGACGTGGCGTTCCGTGTGGTCGGCACGGGCAGCGTGGGCACCCGCTCGTACGTCGTCCTTCTCCTCGACCACCGTGGCGAGTCCCTGGTCCTCCAGGTCAAGGAGGCCCGCCCGTCGGCCCTGCTGCCCCACCTGACGACCGCCGGTTTCCAGGCTCCGCCCGTGCTCCACGAGGGCCACCGGGTCGTGCTCGGCCAGAAGCGCATGCAGGTGGTCAGCGACGTACTCCTGGGCTGGACGACGGTCGACGGCCGCCCCTTCCAGGTCCGCCAGTTCCGCAACCGCAAGGGCAGCGTCGACCCCGCCGCCCTCGCCGCCGACCAGATCGACGACTACGCCCGCATGACCGGCGCCCTCCTGGCCCGCGCCCACTCCCACAGCGCCGACCCCCGCCTGATCGCCGGCTACTGCGGCAAGAACACCGAACTCGACGAGTCGCTGGCCGCTTTCGCCCTCACCTACGCCGACCGCACCGAAGCCGACCACGCGGAACTGGTCACGGCCATCCGCGCGGGGCGGGTGGAGGCGGAGATGGGGGTGTGAGGGGAGGGGAGGGGAGGCTGAGGGCAGAGGGGAGGGGAGCCGGAGGGAGGCCCCCGGGTGGCGGATCCAGCCCCGGAGGCCGTGGCCTACGCTGGTCGGGTGACCACCCCGGGAGCTGAGCAGCCGCAGTCCGTGTCGTCCGACGGTGCCGCGTCGCGGCCCGAGGAGCGGCTGGAGCGGGCCGTGCGGGCGGCCGAGCAGGCGCTGATCGAGTTCGAGATCGCGGTGGAGACGTTCCGCGTCGAGGTGGAGAACTTCTCCCGGCTGCACCATCAGCGGCTCGGCCCGATGTATGCCCGCCTGGAGGAGCTGGACGCGGAGATAGCCGAGGCCAAGGCGGCGCGCACCGGTGATCCCGAGGATCTGCGGGCCGCGCGGGAACTGCGCGCCCGGGTGATGCCGATGCCCTCCGTGGAGGAGCTGTTCCACGGGTGGATGGACGGTGCCGGCCTGTTCCCGGAGGCCTCCGCGATGCTCACGGACCAGCCGGTACGGCCCCCGCAGCGGGTGCGCCCCAGCGAGGAGGCCCGCCGGCTCTACCGCGAGCTGGCGCGCAAGGCTCACCCCGACCTGGCCCAGGAGGAGGGCGAGCGGGCGCGGCGCGAGGAGTTCATCACCCGCGTCAACGCCGCCTACGGCCGGGGCGACGAGGCGTTGCTGAAGGAGCTGGCCGAGGAGTGGGCCGCCGGGCCGGTGCCCGAAGAGCGGCGTCCGAGCCGCAGCGAGGAGCTGTACGCCCGGCTGGACTGGCTGGCCCGGCGCAAGGAGCTGCTCTCGGTGGTCGCGAAGGAGCTGGAGGAGAGCGCGATCGGCGGCATGCTGCGGCTGGCGCCGGACGACCCGGACCGTCTCCTCGACGAGATCGCCGAGCAGCTGCTGGCCGAGGTCGCCCAGCGCGAGTCGGAGCTGGCGGCGCTACGGGCCCAGGGCTGAGCCCGGGGCTGAGCGGAGGCCGTCCGTTCCGGTAGCGTCGGGAGTATGAATTTCGGAGCTGGGGTGCCCACCGTGCAGGTCACGGACCTGAAGGACGACGACTTCCTGCTGGACGTCCGCGAGGACGACGAGTGGCAGGCCGGTCACGCCGAGGGGGCGCTGCACATCCCGATCAGCGAGTTCGTGGCGCGCTACGGTGAGCTGACCGAGGCGGCCCCGCAGGACGGCCGCGTCAACGTCATCTGCCGCTCCGGCGGGCGTTCGGCCCAGGTCACCATGTACCTCGCCCAGCAGGGCGTCGACGCCGTGAACGTCGACGGCGGCATGCAGGCGTGGGAGGCGGCGGGCCGTCCTGTCGTGACCGACCAGGGGCAGCCGGGCTACGTGCTGTAGCTGTAGCTGGGGCCGTAGCCGGCCGCTTTCGGCTCAGCGGGTGTGCCGCGAGGAGGCGGCCGTACGCCTGTACGGCCGCCGCGGCGGCGTTCTCCAGCAGCGGGGCCCGGGCCGGCCCTTTCGCCGATTCGCCGCGCAGAGCCAGGCGGAGCGCTCGGCGGGAGCGGCTCAGCGGTCGAAGTCCAGCTCCACCCGCTCAGTCACCGGATGCGACTGGCACGCCAGCACGTATCCGGCCTCCGTCTCCTCCGTCTCCAGCGCGTAGTTGCGGTCCATGCGCACCTCGCCGGAGACCAGGAAGGCCCGGCAGGTCCCGCACACCCCGCCCTTGCAGGCGTACGGCGCGTCGGGCCGGTTGCGCAGCACCGTCTCCAGCAGCGACTCCCCGTCCCGCACCGGCCAGGTGCCGCCGCGGCCGTCGAGCCGGGCCGTCACCGTGCTGTGCGCGGGCGCGGGTCTCGCCGGTCCCCCGGTGGGGCCGGCGTCCACGTGGAAGATCTCCTCGTGGATCCGGGCACGCGGCACCGCCAGGTCGCCCAGTGCCCGCTCGGCGCCCTGGACCAGCCCGAACGGCCCGCACAGGAACCATCCGGCGACCTCCGCCACCGTCAGCAGCGACGGCAGCAGCCCGGTCAGCCGCTCCCGGTCGAGCCGCCCGGACGGCAGTCCCGCCTGCTGCTCCTCCCGGGAGAGCACGGTGACCAGCTGGAGCCGCTCGGGGTAGCGGTCCTTGAGGTCGGCGACCTCCTCCAGGAACATCGTCGAGGCGGTCGTACGGTCGCTGCGGATCAGACAGAACCGGGCCCCGGGCTCGCGCGCCAGCAGCGTCGAGACGATCGACAGCACCGGGGTGATACCGCTGCCGCCGACGATCGCCGCGTACCGGCCGGGCGCCGGATCGACGGTGAAGCGGCCGGCCGGAGTCATCACCTCCAGCTCGTCCCCGACGCCGATCTCCTTCAGCGCGTACGTCGAGAACGCGCCGCCCTCCACCAGCCGGACCCCGACCCGCAGGGTGCGCGGGCCCTCGTCGCCGGGGGCGGGCGCGGGGGAACAGATCGAGTAGGTGCGCCGGATCTCCGTACCGTCCGCCCGGCGGCGCAGGGCGAGATGCTGGCCGGGCGCGTGCCGGTATTCGTCGCGCAGCTCCGGCGGCACGGCGAGGGTCAGGGCGACGGAGTCGTCGGTGAGCCGGTCGACGGCGGCCACCCGGAGTGTGTGGAAGCGGGCCATCACAACTCCTTGAAGTGGTCGAACGGTTCACGGCAGGCGAGACAGCGGCGCAGCGCCTTGCACGCGGTCGAGGAGAAACGGCTGAGCAGTTCGGTGTCGGCGGATCCGCAGTGCGGGCAGCGGACGGGGTCCAGGTCCGGGTCCGCCTCCGGGGTTCGGCCCGGGCCGGCGACCGAGGTGCGGGTGGGTCCCAGGGTGACGGGGACCGGCCCGTGCTCCCGGCGCGTCCGCGGCGGGGCGATGCCGAACTCGCGCAGTTTGCGGCGGCCCTCGTCGCTGATGTCGTCCGTGGACCAGGCGGGCGAGAGCACCGTGCGGACGGTGACCTCGCGTATCCCGTGCTCGTGCAGCACCCGCTCTATGTCCAGGGACATCGCCTCCACGGCCGGGCAGCCGGTGTACGTCGGCGTCAGCTCGACCTCGGCCGCGTCGGCGCCGCGCAGCCGCACCGCGCGCAGCACGCCCAGCTCCCGCAGGGTGAGCACGGGCAGCTCGGGGTCGGGGACCGACCCGGCCAGCTCGAGCAGTTCCGCCTCCAGCGGGGTGACCGTCACCATGACGCCCCCGGGTGGCTGCGGTGCAGATGCTGCATCTCGGCGAGCATCCGGCCGAACGGTTCGGTGTGCAGGCCCTGCCGGCCCGCGCCCGCCGACCAGGCGCCGGTGCGCGGTCCCTCGGGCACGCTCAGGGTGGCCCGGCGCAGCACCTCGCCGACGGACTCCAGCCAGGCCGCCTCCATCCCCGTCCAGTCCGCGTCCACGCCGTCCACCGGCTGGAACATCTCGCCGGTGAACCGCCACAGCGCCTCGCAGGCCCGCCGCATCCGCTCACGGCTCTCCTCGGTGCCGTCGCCGAGCCGCAGCGTCCACTGCTCGGCGTGGTCGCGGTGGTAGGCGACCTCCTTGACGGCCTTCGCGGCGAGGCCCGCGAACGGGCCGTCCCCGGCGGCCAGCCGGCCGTACAGCAGATGCTGGTAGGTGGAGAAGTACAGCTGGCGGGCGATGGTGTGGGCGAAGTCGCCGTTGGGCTGCTCCACCAGCTGGAGGTTGCGGAAGGCGCGTTCCTCGCGCAGGTACGCCAGCTCGTCCTCGTCGCCGGCCATCGACAGCAGCACGCGGGCCTGGCCGAGCAGGTCCAGGGCGATGTTGGCGAGGGCGACCTCCTCCTCCAGGACGGGGGCGTGGCCGGCCCATTCGCCGAGCCGGTGGGAGAGCACCAGGGCGTCGTCGCCGAGGGCGAGGGCCGCCGCGGCGGGCACGGCCGTCGTGTCCGTGGGCGTCGTGTCCGGGGTCGTCGTCTTCGGCGTCGTCACAGGTGCTGCACCCCCTCCGGGATCTCGTAGAACGTCGGGTGCCGGTACGGCTTGTCGGCGGCCGGTTCGAAGAACGGGTCCTTCTCGTCGGGCGAGGACGCGGTGATCGCCGCGGACGGCACGACCCAGAGGGAGACACCCTCACCGCGCCGGGTGTACAGGTCGCGGGCGTTGCGCAGGGCGAACTCCGCGTCCGGGGCGTGCAGGCTGCCGGCGTGGGTGTGGGAGAGTCCGCGCCGGGAGCGGACGAACACCTCCCACAGGGGCCAGTCGTTGGTGGTCATGCTCGCGCCTCTCCGTTTCCGCCGGCGTGCTTGTCCGCGTAGGCCGCGGCCGCCTCACGCACCCACGCGCCCTCCTCGTGGGCCCGCCTGCGCTGCTCGATCCGCTGTTCGTTGCACGGCCCGTTGCCCTTGAGGACCTCCCAGAACTCCGTCCAGTCGATCGGGCCGAAGTCGTAGTGCCCCCGTTCCTCGTTCCAGCGCAGCTCCGGGTCGGGGAGGGTGAGGCCCAGGGACTCGGCCTGCGGGACGCAGATGTCGACGAAGCGCTGGCGCAGCTCGTCGTTCGAGTGCCGCTTGATCTTCCAGGCCATGGACTGCGCCGAGTGCTGCGACTCGTCGTCGGGCGGGCCGAACATCATCAGGGACGGCCACCACCAGCGGTCCACCGCGTCCTGCGCCATCGCGTGCTGTTCCGGGGTGCCCCGGCTGAGCGCCAGCAGCAGTTCGTATCCCTGGCGCTGGTGGAAGGACTCCTCCTTGCAGATGCGGACCATCGCACGGGCGTACGGGCCGTAGGAGCAGCGGCACAGGGGGACCTGGTTGGTGATCGCGGCGCCGTCCACCAGCCAGCCGATGGCGCCGACGTCGGCCCAGGTCAGCGTGGGGTAGTTGAAGATCGACGAGTACTTCTGCCGCCCCGCGTGGAGCTTGTCCAGCAGCTCGTCGCGGCTGGTGCCGAGGGTTTCGGCCGCGCTGTAGAGATACAGGCCGTGCCCGGCCTCGTCCTGGACCTTGGCCATCAGGATGGCCTTGCGGCGCAGCGAGGGGGCGCGGGTGATCCAGTTCGCCTCCGGCTGCATGCCGATGATCTCGGAGTGGGCGTGCTGGGCGATCTGCCGGACGAGCGTCGCGCGGTAGGCGTCGGGCATCCAGTCACGCGGTTCGATGCGCTCGTCGGCGGCCACGGCGGCGTCGAAGACGCGCTGGTACGCGGCGGTGTCACCGGCGTCGTCCTGGGCGCCGTGCGCCTGACCGCGGGCAGTGGGCTGCGCGGCTGCTGTCGCCATCTGGTCCCCCTCGACCTGGGCTCCGCGAGGAGCAAGCTCCCGACCGATCGTTCGGTTCGTGCGATTCCATGGTGGGACGGGCGCCGTAAGGTGTCAACCGCTGTGGATAACCTCCCGGCGGTGGCTGTGGACAAGTGCCGGGTCGACCGATGGGGCTGTGCCCGGCGGGCCGTGCTGAGTAGCGTTCCGCTGCGGGCACCGCGGAGCGGTGTGCGCGGGGGCGACGACGGCTCCGCGACGGCCCGGCCGCCGGTGCCACGGCACGGAAGAGCTGGGCGGGCGGGCGGGCGGAGAACACGGACCGGAATTGGAAACGGGGCGGAATGGACGCGCACGGCGCAAAGGACGCGTACGAGCCAGACGCGGCTGCTCCAGCGACTCCGGACGCCCCGACTGCTCCGGTCTCCCCGGTTGCTCCTCCGGCCCCGGTCGCCCCTCAGGGCCCGGTTGCCCCTCTCGGCCCGACCGACCGTCCAGCCCCGGCGGGCCCACTGTCCCCTCCAGCCCCGGCGGACCCGGTGGCCCGGGCGGCTCCGACGGACGCGGCGGACCCGATTGCCCCGGCTTCGGATGGCCCGGCGGTCCCGGATGGCCCGGCGGTCCCGGATGCCCCGGCTCCGGATGCCCCGGCGGCTCCGGATGCCCCGGCCGCTCCGACCGGTGCGGTCGGTCCTGCGGGCTCGGCTGCTTCAGCCGCCCCCGCCCTCGGCGCGGCCGCCCCCAACGCGGCCTCCCCCGCTCCTGATGCCGCCGCCCCCGTCGCCCCCGCCCCTGCTCCCGTCGCCCCCGCCCCTGCCCCCGTCGCCCCCGCCCCTGCTCCCGGTGCTGCCGCCCCCGCCCCCGGTGCTGCTGACCCCCCTTCCTCCCGTACCGGCGTCGCCGCCCTCTCCCCCGGCTATCAGATAGGTGTCGCGCTGGCGCTCGCGATCGTCGCGGTGGCGGTCTGTGTGCACATCGGCATGGTCTTTCTGCACGTCGCGCCGTCGAACACGCTGACCAAGGAGCACGGCAAGGCGATCGACGAATGGATCTACCCGGAGTTCGAGCAGAACTGGAAGCTGTTCGCGCCGAACCCGCTCCAGCAGAACATCGCCGTCCAGGTGCGCGCCCAGATCCGCACGGCGGACGGCGACTTCCGCACCACCGGCTGGTACGACCTGTCCGCCGAGGACGGCCGGGCGATCGACGGCAACCTGCTGCCCAGCCACACCCACCAGAACGAGCTGCGCCGCGCCTGGGACTTCTACACCGCCACCCACAGCGGGGAGAACCGGACCGCCGCCTCGCGCGGTCTGCTCGCCGAGACGTATCTGCGCCGCATCGTCGTCCTGCGCCTGCACCGCGCGGAGGCGGCCGGAGCGGGCGGTGCCCTCGAACGCGTCCAGGTCCGCTCCCGCACCACCCCGGTGCGCCCGCCCGAATGGAGCGAGGAGCGGATCTCGCTGAAACCGGTGGACCGGGTGCTGCCCTGGTGGACGGTGCCCGCGGACGAGTCCTGGGGAGGTGCCGGGTGAACCGCTTCGCCCTGGCGCTGTCCGGCGCCATCGCCCGGGTCACCGAGTCCGCCCTCGGCCCGTACCAGACCGCCGTGGTCCGCATCGGCTTCGCCCTGACCTGGCTGCTGTTCCTGCTGCGCGAGTTCCCGCACCGCGCGGAGCTGTACGGCCCGGACGGCCCGTGGAGCTGGACCCTCGCCGACGAGCTGATCCGGCAGAACGGCGCGTTCACCGCGCTGATGTGGTCCGACGGCCGGGTCTGGTTCGAGTTCGTCTACGGACTCGCCGCCGTCTCCAGTCTGCTGCTGATGCTGGGCTGGCGGACCCGCACCATGTCCGTGCTGTTCATGGTCGGCGTGCTGTCGCTGCAGAACCGCAGCGTGTTCATGGGCGACGGCGGCGACAACGTCCTGCACCTGATGTCCGTCTACCTGGTCCTGACCCGCTGTGGCCAGGTCTGGTCGCTGGACGCGCGGCGCGCCCGCCGCGCCCGGGAGGCACGCGCGCGTGGGGAGCGGTCCGGGGACCGGACGGGGCTCGCGTTGTGGGCCGTGCTGGGCCTGGCGCTGGCGGCGGCCACCGCGGCGGGCCGGTTCGACGGCGATCCGCTGGTGCCGTCGCTGTTGTGGGGCGTCCTGCTGGCGCAGGCCCTGTGGTGGCTGGTCGGTCGCCACGCGCGGACCGCGCAGCCACGGATCCTGCTCGACGTGATCGCCAACGTCCTGCACAACGGCGCCCTGCTGGTGATCATGGCCGAGGCCTGCCTGATCTACGCCACGGCCGGCTGGTACAAGATCCAGGGCTCCCGCTGGCAGGACGGCACCGCCGTCTACTACCCGCTGCACCTGGACTACTTCTCGCCCTGGCCGGCGCTCGCCGACGCGCTGTCCGCCAGCGGGACCATGGTGATGCTGGTGACGTACGGGACGGTCCTGGTGCAGGTCGCCTTCCCGTTCACACTGCTCCACCGGCGGCTCAAGAACGTGCTGCTCGCCGCCATGATCACCGAGCATCTGGTGATCGCCGTGGTCCTCGGACTGCCGTTCTTCTCGCTGGCGATGATCGCGGCGGACGCGGTCTTCCTGCCGACGTCGTTCCTGCGCCGCCTGGGCGGCTGGGCGGCACGCGCGCGTGGCCGGCTGTCCTCCCGCGCGGACCGCACCCCGGCACCCGGGCCACCCGCCCCGCAGCAGGCCGTTCCCGATCAGGCCGTTCCCGATCAGTCCGTTCCCGATCAGTCCGTCCCCGGACAAGCCGTCCCCGGGCAAGCCGTCCCCGGCCAGGCCGCCCCCGGTCACGCGGGCTTCCCCGCCCCGTAGGCTGCACGGCATGAACGACCCCGCGAGCCACGCCGCGGCCGGCTCCGCCGACCCCGTGACCGCCTGGCACCGGCTGGCCGGCACCTGTGTGCTGCTGGACGGCTTCCACGCCCTCAAGCACGCCGTGCGGTTCGGCGCCGAGGTCCCGGTGGCGGTCGCCGCCGACCGGCGCGCCGCGCTCGCCCTCGCCGAAGAGCTGGCCCCGGACGTCCGGCAGGCGCTGGACGCGCTGCTCACCGAGGTGCCGGAGGCGACGTACGCCGCGCTCGTGCCGCGCCCGCATCCCACCGCCGTGGCCGCCCTCGCCGTACGGCCGTCCCGCGCGGCGAACCTGGAGCGGCTGGCGCGCACCCCACGCACCGCCCCCGTGGTGGTGCTCGACAATCCGCGCAACCTCGGCAACGCGGGCGCCGTGATCCGCCTGGCCGCCGGCTTCGGAGCTACCGGCGTGGTCACCACCGGCACCCTCGACCCGTGGCATCCCACGGTGGTGCGCGGCGGTGCGGGCCTGCACTTCGCGACCGCCGTGGAGCGGCTGGAGGTCGCCGAGCTGCCGCCGGGTCCGGTGTTCGCACTGGACCCGGAGGGCGACGACATCCGGGGCCTGAAGCTCCCGGACGACGCCGTCCTCGCCTTCGGCTCCGAGCGCAGCGGGCTCTCCGCCGAGCTGCGCGGGCGGGCCGACCATCTGCTGTCCCTGCCGATGCGCCCCCAGGTCTCCAGCTACAACCTCGCGACCAGCGTGGCCATGACGCTGTACCACTGGAGCCTGGGGGGCCGGGGTCCAGGGGCTCCCTAGGCCTCGCGCCGTACCTCGACCACCCGGAACCGGTTGGCGACGAACGCGCCGTCGGTGAGGGCCGCGTTGGCCGCCGGGTTGCCGCCCGAGCCGTGGAAGTCGGAGAAGGCGGCGGTCTGGTTGACGTACACCCCGCCGGTGAGGTTGAGGGAGAGCTGGGCGGCCTCCTCCAGGCAGACCTCCTCGACGGCCCGCTCGACCTCGGCGTCGGTCGTGTACGCGCCGACCGTCATGGCGCCCTTCTCGCGGACCGTGCGCCGCAGCAGCTCCAGCGCGTCGGCGGCCGAGTCGACGGCGACCGCGAAGGAGACCGGGCCGAAGCACTCGCTCATGTAGGCGGCCTCGTCGTCCGGCTTGGCGCCGTCCAGCTTCACGATCACCGGGGTGCGCACCACCGCGTCCGGGAAATCGGGATTGGCGACCTCGCGGGAGGCCAGCGCGACCTCGCCGAGGCCAGCGGCGGCCTCCAGACGGGCCTTGACGTCCGGGTTGACGATGGCGCCGAGCAGGGCGTTCGCGCGGGCGTCGTCGCCGAGCAGTCCGTCCACCGCGCGGGCGAGGTCGGCGACCACCTCGTCGTAGCTCTTGGGGCCCTGGTCGGTGCTGATGCCGGTGCGCGGGATGAGCAGGTTCTGCGGGGTGGTGCACATCTGGCCGCTGTACAGCGACAGCGAGAACGCCAGGTTGGACAGCATCCCCTTGTAGTCGCCGGTCGACTCGACGAGGACGGTGTTGACGCCGGCCTTCTCGGTGTAGACCTGCGCCTGACGGGCGTGGGCCTCCAGCCAGTCGCCGAACGTGGTGGAGCCGGTGTAGTCGATGATCCGGATCTCGGGGCGGGTGGCGAGCGTCTTGGCGACGCCCTCGCCGGGCCGTTCGGCGGCCAGCGCGACCAGGTTCGGGTCGAAGCCCGCCTCCGCGAGCACGTCCCGGGCGACCCGCACGGTCAGCGCGAGCGGCAGCACCGCGCGGGGGTGCGGCTTGACGAGGACCGCGTTGCCGGTGGCGAGGGAGGCGAACAGGCCCGGGTAGCCGTTCCAGGTCGGGAAGGTGTTGCAGCCGATGACCAGGCCGATGCCGCGCGGGACGGGGGTGAAGGACTTGGTCAGCGCCAGGGGGTCGCGCTTGCCCTGCGGCTTGCTCCACTCCGCGGTGCCGGGGGTGCGGACCTGCTCCGCGTACGCGTACGCCACCGCCTCCAGGCCGCGGTCCTGGGCGTGCGGGCCGCCCGCCTGGAACGCCATCATGAACGCCTGGCCGGAGGTGTGCATGACCGCGTGCGCGAACTCGTGCGTCCGGTCGCTGATCCGCTTCAGGATCTCCAGGCACACCACCGCGCGCAGTTCCGCGCCCGCGTCCCGCCACGCGCGCTGTCCTGCCTTCATGGCGGGCAGCAGCACGTCGACGTCCGCATGCGGATACTCCACGCCCAGCTCGATGCCGTACGGCGACACCTCGCCGCCCACCCAGCCGTCGGTGCCGGGCTGGCCGAGGTCGAGGCGGGTGCCCAGGAGGGCGTCGAAGGCGGCCTTGCCCGCCGCCGCGTCCAGACTGCCGTGCTCCCCGTACGCCTTCGGGTGCTCAGGGTGCGGCGACCAGTACGCGCGGGTGCGGATCGCCTCCAGCGCCTGGTCGAGCGTGGGCCGGTGCTGGGCGATCAGCCGGTGCGCGGTGAGTTCGGCGGCCATGGGGGACCAACTCCTCGTCTCAAGAGCTCGTCGTCGAGCTCATGACCTGGCAAGCCAGGGGCAGGAACGGGCAGACAGAGTTAGAGTAACCGAACGATCGGTCGGGACAAGGGGGTCCGCCGCATCTGTGGATAACCCCGTGGGGGAGGATCGCGCTCATGACAGCACTCGACCTCAGCAGCCCCGTGGCCGTCGTCGGCACCGGCACCATGGGTCAGGGCATCGCCCAGGTGGCGCTCGTCGCGGGCCACCCCGTACGGCTCTACGACGCCGTTCCCGGCCGCGCGCGGGAGGCCGCCGCCGCGATCGGCGCCCGCCTCGACCGGCTCGTCGAGAAGGACCGGCTGAGCGCGGCCGGCCGGGACGCCGCGCGGGCCCGGCTGTCGCCCGCCGACGGCCTCGCCGACCTCGCCGGTTGCGCCCTGGTCGTGGAGGCCGTCGTGGAGCGGCTGGACGTCAAGCAGGCCCTGTTCCGCGAGCTGGAGGACATCGTCGCCGACGACTGTCTGCTCGCCACCAACACCTCCTCCCTGTCGGTGACGGCCATCGGCGGCGCCCTGCGCAACCCGGGGCGCTTCGTCGGCCTGCACTTCTTCAACCCCGCGCCGCTGCTGCCGCTCGTCGAGGTCGTCTCCGGGTTCGCCACCGACGTCACCTCGGCCACGCGCGCGTACGAGACGGCCCGCGCCTGGGGCAAGACGCCGGTGGCCTGTGCCGACACCCCCGGTTTCATCGTCAACCGCATCGCCCGGCCGTTCTACGCCGAGGCCTTCGCGGTGTACGAGGCGCAGGGCGCCGACCCGGCCACCATCGACGCGGTGCTGCGCGAGTCGGGCGGCTTCAGGATGGGCGCGTTCGAACTTACCGACCTGATCGGGCAGGACGTCAACGAGTCCGTCACGCACTCGGTCTGGCAGTCCTTCTTCCAGGACGTGCGCTTCACCCCGTCCCTCGCCCAGCGCCGCCTCGTCGAGTCCGGCCGGCTCGGCCGCAAGAGCGGGCAGGGCTGGTACGACTACCGGGACGGCGCCGAGCGTCCCGAGCCGCACACCGCGGAGGCCGCCGAGGCACCCGCGTACGTCGTCGCCGAGGGCGATCTGGGCCCCGCGGGCGAACTGCCGGCGATGCTCCGCGAGGCGGGCGTCCAGGTCCGCGAGGAGGCCGAGGACAACGGCACCCGCCTGGTGCTGCCGAGCGGCGGCCAGCTCGTCCTCGCCGACGGCCAGACCTCGGTGGAGTTCCGCGACGTCGTCTACTTCGACCTCGCTCTCGACTACCGCGCGGCGACCCGGATCGCGCTGTCCGCCTCGCAGGACACCTCCCCGCAGACCCTCGCCGAGGCCACCGGTCTCTTCCAGGCGCTCGGCAAGAAGGTCAGCGTCATCGGTGACGTCCCCGGCATGATCGTGGCCCGCGCGGTGGCCCGGATCATCGACCTCGCGCACGACGCCGTGGCCAAGGGCGTGGCCACCGAGGAGGACATCGACACCGCGATGCGCCTCGGCGTGAACTACCCGCTCGGCCCCTTCGAGTGGAGCCGCCGGCTCGGCCGCGGCTGGGCCTACGCCCTCCTCGACGACCTGCACCTGCGCGACCCCTCCGGCCGCTACGCGCCGTCCCTCGCGCTCTACCGTCACGCGTACGCCACCGACAAGCGGGAGGGCAGCACGTCATGACCACCGCCAAGCGCGACACGTACACCCCGGAGACCCTGCTGTCGGTCGCCGTGCGGGTCTTCAACGAGCGCGGCTACGACGGCACCTCCATGGAGCACCTGTCCAAGGCGGCGGGCATCTCCAAGTCGTCGATCTACCACCATGTCGCAGGCAAGGAGGAGTTGCTGCGGCGGGCCGTCAGCCGGGCCCTGGACGGGCTGTTCGGGATCCTCGACGAGGAGCACGCGCGCGTGGGGCGCGCCGCCGACCGCCTGGAGTACGTGGTGCGGCGCATGGTCGAGGTGCTGATGGCCGAGCTGCCGTACGTCACCCTGCTGCTGCGGGTGCGCGGCAACACCGACACCGAGCGCTGGGCCCTGGAGCGCCGCCGCGACTTCGACCACCGGGTCGCCGAGCTGCTGAGGGCGGCGGCGGCCGACGGGGACGTACGCGGCGACGTGGAGTTCCGGCTGGCGACCCGGCTGGTCTTCGGCATGATCAACTCCATCGTGGAGTGGTACCGGCCGGACGGGCGCGGCATGGGCGAGCGCGAGGTCGGCGACGCGGTGGCCCGGCTGGTCTTCGAGGGGCTGCGCCGCGCGGGCTGACGGCGGCCCGCATGAGTACGCGCGCCCGGGCGGCCTGAGTACGCGTCCCCATGCCGGCCCGGGCCCCCGGTGATGGCATGGGGCGCATGTCCGACAATGACGCGCCGTCCTCTTCCGCGCCCCACCGGACGTGGTGGCGGGCGCCCCTGGTGGCCTCGGCGGTCGGGGTGCCGCTCGTGGTGCTGGAGTACGCCTGGATCGGCCCCGGGCCCTTCGTGGGCGCCCTCTACTGTGCCGTCGGACTGCTGGCGCTCGCCTGGCTGCTGCCGCGGCGCCGGTCCCTGCGGGGGCTGCGGATCGCGGCGGCCGTGACCGCGGTCGGCTCCGCGTTGCTGCCGCTGGTGTTCCTCCTGCTGCTGGGCCTGGTCTGGGAGGCCTCGGCCTGACGCTCCGGCGGCACGGCTCAGCCCTGCGGCTCCAGGTCCTCCTCCTCGAACACCAGCAGGGTGCGGGTGCTCAGCACCTCGGGGATGGCCTGGAGGCGGGTGAGCACCAGTTCGCGCAGCGCCCGGTTGTCCGGGGTGTGCACCAGCAGCAGGACGTCGAAGTCGCCGCCCACCAGGGCGATGTGCGAGGCGCCGGGCAGCTGCCGCAGCTGTTCGCGGACCGTGCGCCAGGAGTTCTGCACGATCTTGAGCGTGATGTACGCGGACGTGCCATGCCCGGCGCGTTCGTGGTCGACGCGCGCCCCGAAGCCGCGGATCACCCCGTCCTCGACGAGCCGGTTGATGCGCGCGTAGGCGTTGGCGCGTGAGACGTGCACCCGCTCGGCGACCGACCGTATCGAGGCGCGGCCGTCCGCCTGGAGCATCCGCAGGATGTCCTGGTCGATGGCGTCGAGGGGGCGGGGCGGGGGCAGACGGGCGCCGGTGTCGGCGGCCTGGGCCATTTGTTCAGGTGCCATGTCCCCCCGCCTCCCTACCATGGACGTACTGCGTCCATCTCAGGCTGTGCAGAACCGTTTGTCCACAGCCTTGACCCGCCTGTAGCCAAAATGTGCCGTCGACCGAACAATCGGTAGGTGAGGCGCGTCACAGACGCCGCGCCTCTCACAGCGCTCCCACGAGGAGCCGCTCCGACGAGGAGGTGCCGTCATGACGGTCATGGAGCAGCGGGGCGCGTACCGGCCCACACCGCCGCCCGCCTGGCAGCCCCGAACCGACCCCGCGCCGCTGCTGCCCGACGCGGAGCCGTACCGCGTCCTCGGCACCGAGGCAGCCGCGAAGGCGGACCCCGAGCTGCTGCGCACGCTCTACGCCCAGCTGGTCCGCGGCCGCCGCTACAACGCGCAGGCCACCGCCCTCACCAAGCAGGGCCGGCTCGCCGTCTACCCGTCCAGCACCGGCCAGGAGGCCTGCGAGGTCGCCGCCGCGCTTGCCCTCGAAGAGCGCGACTGGCTCTTCCCCAGCTACCGCGACACCCTCGCCGCCGTCGCCCGCGGCGTGGACCCCGTCGAGGCGCTGACCCTGCTGCGCGGCGACTGGCACACCGGCTACGACCCGTACGCCCATCACGTGGCCCCCCTGTGCACCCCCCTCGCCACCCAGCTCCCGCACGCCGTCGGCCTCGCCCACGCCGCCCGCCTCAAGGGCGACGACGTGGTCGCGCTCGCCATGGTCGGCGACGGCGGCACCAGCGAGGGCGACTTCCACGAGGCCCTGAACTTCGCCGCCGTCTGGCAGGCCCCGGTCGTCTTCCTGGTGCAGAACAACGGCTTCGCGATCTCCGTGCCGCTCGCCAAGCAGACCGCCGCCCCCACCCTGGCCCACAAGGCCGTCGGGTACGGGATGCCGGGCCGCCTGGTCGACGGCAACGACGCCGCGGCCGTGCACGAGGTGCTGACCGACGCCGTACGGCACGCGCGCGCGGGCGGCGGCCCCACCCTCGTGGAGGCCGTGACGTACCGCGTCGACGCCCACACCAACGCCGACGACGCCACCCGCTACCGCACCGACGACGAGGTCGAGACCTGGCGCGCGCACGACCCGATCCAGCTGCTGGAGCGGGAGCTGACCGGCCGCGGCCTGCTCGACGAGGCCGCGATCCGGGCCGCGCGGGACGACGCCGAGACCATGGCCGCCGACCTGCGCGCCCGTATGAACGCGGACCCCGCGCTCGACCCCATGGACCTGTTCGCCCACGTCTACGCCGAACCCACCCCGCAGCTGCGCGAGCAGAGGGCCCAGCTGCAGGCGGAGCTGGCGGCCGGCCAGGAAGGGGCCCACCGATGACCACCGTCGCCGTCAAGCCGGCCACCATGGCGCAGGCCCTCACGCGCGCGATGCGCGACGCCATGGCCGCCGACCCGGCCGTGCACGTCCTCGGCGAGGACGTCGGCACGCTCGGCGGCGTCTTCCGGGTCACCGACGGACTCGCCAAAGAGTTCGGTGAGGACCGCTGCACCGACACACCGCTCGCCGAGGCCGGCATCCTCGGCACCGCCGTCGGCATGGCCATGTACGGGCTGCGGCCGGTCGTCGAGATGCAGTTCGACGCCTTCGCCTACCCGGCGTTCGAGCAGCTCCTGTCGCACGTCGCGAAGATGCGCAACCGCACCCGCGGGAAGATGCCCCTCCCGATCACCGTCCGCGTCCCCTACGGCGGCGGCATCGGCGGCGTCGAGCACCACAGCGACTCCTCCGAGGCGTACTACATGGCGACTCCGGGGCTCCACGTCGTCACGCCCGCCACCGTCGCCGACGCCTACGGCCTGCTGCGCGCCGCCATCGCCTCCGACGACCCGGTCGTCTTCCTGGAGCCCAAGCGGCTGTACTGGTCGAAGGACTCCTGGAACCCGGAGCAGCCGCAGCACGTTGAACCCATCGGCCGCGCGGTCGTGCGGCGCTCCGGCCGGAGCGCCACGCTGATCACGTACGGCCCGTCGGTGCCCGTCTGCCTCGAAGCCGCCGAGGCCGCGCGGGCCGAGGGGTGGGACCTCGAAGTCGTCGACCTGCGCTCCCTGGTGCCGTTCGACGACGAGACGGTCTGCGCCTCGGTGCGGCGGACCGGGCGGGCGGTCGTCGTCCATGAGTCCAGCGGGTTCGGCGGGCCGGGCGGGGAGATCGCCTCCCGGGTCACCGAGCGCTGCTTCCACCACCTGGAGGCGCCGGTGCTGCGTGTGGCCGGATTCGACACCCCCTATCCGCCGCCCATGCTGGAGCGGCATCATCTGCCCGGCGTCGACCGGATCCTGGACGCCGTGGCGCGTCTGCAATGGGAGGCCGAGAGCTGATGGCACAGGTGCTGGAGTTCAAGCTCCCCGACCTCGGCGAAGGGCTCACCGAGGCGGAGATCGTGCGCTGGCTGGTCCAGGTCGGCGACGTCGTCGCCGTCGACCAGCCGGTCGTGGAGGTCGAGACGGCCAAGGCGATGGTCGAGGTCCCCTGCCCCTACGGCGGCGTGGTCACCGCCCGCTTCGGTGAGGAGGGCACCGAGCTGCCCGTCGGGGCACCTCTGATCACGGTCGCGGTCGGCGCCGCGGCCGCCGGCCCGGACACCGCCGCCCCGGCCGGCCCCCAGCCCCCCGGGCGCCCGGCCGGAAACGCGGCCGGGGCACCGGAGGCGAGCGAGGGCTCCGGCAACGTCCTCGTGGGCTACGGCACGGGAGCGCCCCCGGCGCGCCGCCCGCGGGTCCGTCCCCAGCCGCCGGGCACCGCCACGCCCCCGCCGGCCGCCACGCCCTCGCCGGCCCCCGGTGCCGCACCGGCCGCCCCCGCGCAGGAGACCTCCGTGGCCGCCCCCGCCGGGGGTACCCGGGTCAACGGCGACGACCCGGTCAACGGAGAGGGCCCGGTCAACGGAAAGAGCCCGGTCGGTGGCGACAGCCCGGTCGATGGAGACGGCCCGGTTCCCGTGATCTCCCCGCTCGTCCGCCGCCTCGCCCGCGAGAACGGGCTGGACCTGCGGGAACTGACCGGCTCCGGCCCGGACGGACTGATCCTGCGCGCGGACGTCGAGTACGCGCTGCGCGCCGCCGCCGCCCAGGGCGGCCGGACGACCGGCGCGCAGCCCGAACCGCAGGCACGGGTGGCCGCCCAGCCCTCCGCACCGGCCAAGGCGCCCGCCTCCTCCGCCCTCGGCGGTGGCACCCGCGTCCCGCTCAAGGGCGTGCGCGGCGCGGTCGCCGACAAGCTCTCCCGCAGCCGGCGCGAGATCCCGGACGCCACCTGCTGGGTGGACGCCGACGCCACCGAGCTGATGCGGGCCAGGGCCGCGATGAACGCGGCCGGCGGACCGAAGATCTCCCTGCTCGCCCTGCTGGCCCGGATCTGCACCGCCGCGCTCGCCCGCCACCCCGAGCTGAACTCCACCGTCGACCTCGCCGCCCGGGAGGTCGTCCGGCTCGACCACGTCCACCTCGGCTTCGCCGCGCAGACCGAGCGGGGCCTCGTCGTCCCCGTCGTCCGGGACGCGCACGCCCGCGACGCCGAGGGCCTGACCGCGGAGTTCGCCCGGCTCACCGAGGCGGCACGGGCCGGGACCCTGACACCCGGGGAACTGACCGGCGGCACCTTCACGCTGAACAACTACGGCGTGTTCGGCGTCGACGGCTCCACCCCGATCATCAACCACCCCGAGGCCGCCATGCTCGGCGTCGGCCGGATCGTCCCCAAGCCATGGGTGCACGAGGGCGAGCTGGCCGTCCGCCAGGTCGTCCAGCTCTCGCTCACCTTCGACCACCGCGTCTGCGACGGCGGCACGGCCGGCGGCTTCCTGCGCTACGTCGCCGACTGCGTCGAACAGCCGGCGGTGCTGCTGCGCACCCTGTGACGCGCTCACCCCTCGCGGCCACCCCTGTCCACATGCTGTGCACAGGGGTGGCAACGATCTTCCCGGCGCTCATACTCGGGGCATGACCTCGCACGCGCCCCCGCCCGCCCCCGGCGCCCCGTACGGCGACATCCCGTACGACGCCGTGGTGCTCGCGGGCGGGGCCGCCCGGCGGCTCGGCGGCGCCGACAAGCCCGCCGTCCGCGTGGGCGGCCGGGCCCTGCTCGACCGGGTCCTCACCGCCTGCGCCGGGGCCTCCACCACCGTTGTCGTCGCCGCCCCGCGGCCCGCCGCGCGCCCGGTCACCTGGGCTCGCGAGGACCCGCCCGGCGGGGGCCCGCTCGCCGCCCTCGACGCCGGACTGCGGCACACCACCGCCGAGCACGTCGTGGTGCTCTCCGCGGATCTGCCGTTCCTCGACGACGGCACGGTACGGCGGCTGCGGGCCGCCCTGGACGGCGCGGGCCACGCCGACGGCGCGCTGCTCGCCGACGCCGACGGCCGCGACCAGCCACTGGTCGCCGCCTACCGCGCCGCCGCGCTGCGCCGCGAGCTGGCCGCGCTCACCGCCGCGCACGGCGCGCTCACCGGACTGCCGCTGCGCCGGCTGACCGGCACGCTCGACCTCGTCCGCGTCCCGGATCCCGTCGCCTCCTTCGACTGCGACACCTGGGACGACATCGCCACCGCAAGGGCACGCATCAGGGAGCATGGGCACGTGTTGGATGAATGGATCTCCGCGGTCAAGGACGAGCTGGGCATCGACCTCGACGTCGACACCGGTGTCCTGCTCGACCTGGCCCGCGACGCCGCCCACGGCGTGGCGCGCCCCGCGGCCCCGCTGACCACCTTCCTCGTCGGCTACGCCGCGGCCCGCGCCGAGGGGGGCCCGCAGGCCGTCGCCGAAGCCGCCCGCAAGGCCGCCGCGCTGGCCCGGCGCTGGGCGGACGAGACGGACGAAGAAGCCGCCCCCGGATCCGCCACGCGCCCGGACGCCGGGTCCGCCACGCGCCCGGCCCCCGGATCCGCCACGCGCCCGGACGCCGGATGAGCGCCCCCGGCATCCGGGCCGGCGAGGACGCCCACGACCTCGACGTCGAGGAGGCCCTGGCCCTCGTGAAACGCCCCCACGGCCGCCCCCACGGCCGCAGCCCCGGCGACCAGGTCCCCGCCCCCGCGCCGAAGGACGCGCGGACCGCCGCCCAGGGCACCGCCCCGACGGCCCCCCGGCCGGACGCCCACCACCGCGCCACCCCCTGGCCGGAGGCCCGCGCGACCGCGGAACGGGCCGGCCGTACCGCCCGCGCGACCGCCGAGCGGGCCGACCACGCGGGCCGTACGGCCGACGCCACCACCGCCACGCGCCGTCCCTCCGCCCCCGTGCCCCTCGACGCCGCCCTGGGACTGATCCTCGCCGCCCCCCTGGCCGCGCTCACCGACCTGCCCTCCTTCGACACCTCCGCGATGGACGGCTGGGCCGTCGCCGGCCCCGGACCCTGGGCGCTGCGGGACGAGGGCGTGCTCGCCGGGGGCAGGGACCCCGCACGGCTCGCCGACGGAGAAGCCGTCCGCATCGCCACCGGCGCCCGGATCCCGCCGGACACCACGGCGGTGCTGCGCAGCGAGCACGGCCGCACGGACGACAACGGCCGCCTCCACCCCACCGGGGACGTCGGCCACGGCCAGGACATCCGCCCGCGCGCCCAGGAGTGCCGCACCGGCGACCAGCTCCTGCCGGCCGGCACACTCGTCACGCCCGCCGTGCTCGGGCTCGCCGCGGCGGCCGGCTACGACACCCTCACGGTGGTCCCCCGCCCGCGCGTCGACGTGCTGATCCTCGGCGACGAACTCCTCACCGGGGGACTGCCGCACGACGGTCTGATCCGGGACGCCCTCGGCCCGATGCTGCCGCCCTGGCTCCGGGCGCTCGGCGCCGAGGTCCTGTCGGTCCGGCGGCTCGGTGACGAAGCCGAGGCACTGCACCGGGCCATCACCGGCAGCGAGGCCGACCTCGTCGTCACCACCGGCGGCACCGCGGCGGGCCCGGTCGACCACGTCCACCCCACGCTGCGCCGCATCGGCGCGAAGCTGCTGATCGACGGGGTCAAAGTGCGGCCGGGCCACCCGATGCTGCTGGCCCGCACCCGGGAGGACCAGTATCTCGTCGGCCTGCCCGGCAACCCGCTCGCGGCCGTCTCCGGGCTGCTGACCCTCGCCGAGCCGCTGCTGCGGGCCCTCGGCGGGCGCCCGGCAGGGGAGCGGTACGCGCTGCCGCTCAAGGACGGGGCGCACGGACATCCGTACGACACCCGTCTCATCCCCGTCACCCTGCGCGGCGACCGGGCGGTGCCGCTGCACTACAACGGCCCGGCCATGCTGCGGGGCGTCGCGGCGGCGGACGCCCTGGCCGTCGTCCCGCCGGGCGGTGCCGAGCCGGGGCAGGCGACGGAGATCCTGGACCTGCCGTGGGCGACGGCCGGCACCGGCGGGTGTTTCACGTGAAACACGCGCGAGCCCTGGAGCCCCCGGGCGCCCGGGGCACCCGCGCCTCGGCCGGGCTTACTCCGCCGCCTCGGTCACCGGCCGGCTCACCGTGATCACCCGGTCCCCGGCCCGCAGCTCGGTGCGCCAGCTGACCGCGTAGTCCAGCCGCTTGCGGTCGCGGATGACGGCCAGCACCAGGTCGTCGCACTCGCGCGGGGTGACGCCGACCTCCTGGGAGGCCACGGGCCGCTCGATGAGGTCCAGACCGCTGCCGAGGGTCATCAGATCCTCCAGAGTCCGGGCCGCGGGCGGGCTCGCCATGAACGTGCCGAGCAGCCGGCCGGCCGAGCTGGAGCTGGTGACCACCGTGTCCGCGCCGCTCTGCTTGAGCAGTGGCACGTTCTCGTCCTCCCGGACGGCCACCACGATCGTGGCGCGCCGGTTCAGCTGGCGGGCGGTCAGGGTGATCAGCGTGGCCGTCTCGTCCCGCTGCGGGGCGACGATCACCTGGGAGGCGCGTTGCAGCTCCGCCTTGAGCAGGGTCTCGGAAAGCGTCGCGTCCCCGGCGATCGCCACCAGTCCGTCGTCGCCGGCCGCGGTCACCGCCTTGTGCTGGGTGTCCACGACCACGATCCGTTCCTTGTCGATGCCCTGCCCGACCAGGGTCCGCACGGCGTGCTGCCCCTTGGTGCCGTAGCCGATGAGCACGATGTGGTCCCGGGTCCGGGAACGCCAGCGGTGGATACGGACCTGCTGGCGGGTGCGTTCGGTGAGCACTTCCAGGGTGGTGCCGACCAGGATGATCAGGAACAGCACGCGCAGCGGGGTGACGACGAAGATGTTGGTGAGCCGCGCGGCGTCGCTGACCGGGATGATGTCGCCGTATCCGGTGGTGGAGAGGGTGACGGTGGCGTAGTACGCCGAGTCGACGAGGTCGACGGAGCCGTCCGAGTTGTCGTTGTACCCCTCGCGGTCGAAGTACACGATGACCACGGTGACGATCAGCACCACCATCGCCATGACCAGGCGCTTGATCACCTGCTGAAGGGGCGGTACGACGCTCTGCGTGGGCATCGTGATGGAGCGGCCCGCCTCGGCGTCGTCCCGTGCCTCCTTGCGCGAGCGGTACCAGAGGGACCGCAGGAGAGGCATTCCCCTCTGCTGGAAATGCGGACGTTGGTCGCCCTTCATCGTGTGCCCCCTATGGCGCTGAACCGGACAGTCGGCACCATGGTTCCTGACGCGCACGCGTCCGTCACAACGCACACGCCTGGAGGCATGTCTTGCGGGACCACACCGTCGTCGTCGGCTTCGGCACGAAGGGCCGGTCGGCGATCCGCGCCGTCTGCGCCACCGGGCTGAACAAGGAGCGGGTCGTCGTGGTCGACCCCAGCAGCAAGGCGATCGACGCGGCGACGGCCGAGGGCTACGCGGCCGTGCTCGGTGACGCGACCCGCAGCGAGGTGCTCAAGCGCGCCGAGGTCCAGCGAGCGGGCCAGATCATCATCGCCACGCAGCGCGACGACACGGCCGTGCTGGTGACGCTGACGGCCCGGCAGCTGAACGCGGGGGCGAAGATCGTGGCCGCGGTGCGCGAGGAGGAGAACGGGCCGCTGCTGAAGCAGTCCGGCGCGGACGAGGTGATCACCAGCGCGGGAGCGGCCGGGCGGCTGCTGGGTCTGTCCGTGCTCAGCCCGGCGGCGGGCCTGGTGATGGAGGACCTGATCCGGCAGGGCAGCGGTCTCGACATCGTGGAGCGGCCGGTCACCCGGGCCGAGGTGGGCCTGAGGCCGCGGGAGACGCCCGACCTGGTGGTGAGCGTCCTCCGCGGGCACCGGGTGCTCGGCTACGACGATCCGGCCGTGGGACGGCTGGAGCTGACGGACCGGGTGATCACCATCGTCCCGGCGGCCGAACCGGAGGAGGAGCGGAACGGCCTGCCCCCCACCATGGGGCACTGAAGGGGCTCCGCCCCGGGGCACTGAGGAGCCTGCGCCCTGGCGCACGAGACGTGCCGCCGCACCCGGTCGGCTACTTGCGGTTGTACAGCCGCATCGTGACCGGCCCGAAGACCAGCAGGAGCAGCGCCGCCCACCCCAGCGTCCAGGCGATCTCGCCGGCCGGCCAGTCGCCCGCCATCAGGCCCCGCACGGCCGAGGCCAGATGGGTGACCGGGCTGTTGTTGACGAATACCTGGAGCCAGCCCGGCATGGTCCTCGGGTCGACGAAGACGTTGGACAGGAAGGTCAGCGGGAAGATCACCATCATGCTGACGCCCATCACCGATTTCTCGGTGCGCAGCATCAGCCCGAACATCGTCCAGATCCACGAGAACGCGAACGAGAAGACGATCAGCAGCGCGATCCCCGCGATCACCCCGGCCGCCCCGCCGTCCGGGCGGTAGCCGAGGACGATGCCGACGGTGAGCATCACGACGGAGGCGATGGTGTAACGCAGGGCGTCACCGAGGAGATAGCCGACCATCGTCGAGGGCCGCCAGATGGGCAGCGACCGGAACCGGTCGAAGACGCCCTTCTCGATGTCCGTGTTGACCGAGACCCCGGTGTACATGGTGATCATCACGACCGACATCACCAGGATCCCCGGCAGCAGGAACTGGATGTACTCCTTCGGCGACCCGGCCAGCGCACCGCCGAACAGGTACGTGTACATCAGCACCATCATGATCGGGAACGCGGTGACGTCGAACAGCTGCTCCGGCACGTGCTTGATCTTCAGCACGGCCCGCCAGCCGAAGGTCAGCGAGGCCGACCACGCGCTGGGCCGCGGTGGCCGTTCCTCGGCCACCAGCAGCGCGGCCAGCGACTCGGCGCTGACGGGGGCGAGTTCCCTGGTCTCCGTGCTCGTCGCGGTGCTCATGCCGCCACCTCGTCCTTCGTAGCCGTCGTAGCCGTCGCGGCCTGCGAGGCCTGGGTGTCGTGTCCGGTCAGGGCGAGGAACACCTCGTCCAGGCTGGGCTGGCCCAGCGAGAAGTTGTCGACGGTGATGCCGGAGCGGGCCAGCTCGCCGAGCGCCCGCGCGGCCTGCCCGGCCGCGGTGTCGTCGCTCGCCGCCGTACCGAGCCGGGCGGTCAGTGCCACCGGGTCGGGCTCCAGCTGCACCCGCGCGTCCAGCGTCCGGCGCAGCACCTCCGCCGCGTCCGGCCGCTGTTCGGCGTCGCGCAGCCGCAGATGGACGGAGCCGGCGCCGACGGACGCCTTCAGCTCGCCCTTGGTGCCCTCCGCGATGACCTTGCCCCGGTCGATGACCGCGATCCGGGACGCCAGCTGGTCCGCCTCGTCCAGGTACTGCGTGGTCAGCAGCACCGTCGTGCCCTGGGCGACGACCGCGCGGACGATGTCCCACACCTGGTTGCGGCTGCGCGGGTCGAGGCCGGTGGTCGGTTCGTCGAGGAACAGCAGGTCGGGCGTGTTCAGGATGGACGCGGCGATGTCGATCCGCCGCCGCATCCCGCCCGAGTAGTTCTTGATCTGCTTGCCGGCCGCCTCGGTCAGCCCGAACGCCTCCAGCAGCTGCGCGGCCCGCTCCCGGGCGGCCTTCTTGTGGTGCCCGAGCAGCCGGCCCAGCAGGACCAGGTTCTCGGTGCCGGTCAGATCCTCGTCCACCGACGCGTACTGCCCGGTCAGGCTGACCCGGCCGCGCACGTCGTCGGCCTCGCGGACCACGTCGTGGCCGAAGACCCGGGCCTCGCCGCCGTCCGGCCGCAGCAGGGTGGCGAGCATCTTCACGGTGGTCGTCTTCCCGGCGCCGTTGGGACCGAGGACGCCGTAGACCATGCCGGTGGGGACGGCGAGGTCGACGCCGTCCACGGCCCTGGTCTCGCCGAACGTCTTGACCAGGCCCGCGGTCTCGATGGCCAGGCCGGCGGTGTGCTGGCTCATGTGGGGTGTCCTTCCGCGTACTCGGATTACGCAGGGGAAGACCTCCACCGTCGGACAAACTCATCGCTCGCGCATACGAATGTGCGCCGGCTTCCGTCCGAAGTCCCCCTCCCCTCCGACCCGAGACCGAGGAGTAGCGTCCCTTCCATGCATGCGATCACGATTCCCGAACCCGGCGGTCCCGAGGCACTGACCTGGGCAGAGGTCCCGGATCCGGTGCCCGGCGAGGGCGAGGTCCTGGTCGAGGTGGTGGCGAGCGCAGTCAACCGCGCCGACATCCTCCAGCGGCAGGGGCACTACGCGCCGCCGCCCGGCGCCTCCCCCTATCCCGGTCTGGAATGTTCCGGGCGGATCGCCGCCCTCGGGCCGGGCGTCGGCGTCTGGTCCGTCGGCGACGAGGTGTGCGCCCTGCTCGCGGGCGGTGGTTACGCCGAGAAGGTGGTCGTCCCGGCCGGGCAGCTGCTGCCGGTGCCGAAGGGGGTGGGCCTGCACGAGGCCGCCGCGCTGCCCGAGGTGACCTGCACGGTCTGGTCCAACGTGTTCATGGTCGCCCAGCTGCGGCCGGGCGAGACGCTGCTGGTGCACGGCGGCTCCAGCGGTATCGGCACCATGGCGATCCAGCTCGCCAAGGCCGTCGGCGCCAAGGTGGCGGTCACCGCGGGCACCCGCGAGAAGCTGGACCGGTGTGCCGAGCTGGGCGCGGACATCCTGATCAACTACCGGGAGCAGGACTTCGTCGCCGAGATCAAGGAGGCCACCGGCGGCGTGGGCGCCGACGTCATCCTCGACAACATGGGCGCGAAGTACCTCGACCGCAACGTCAAGGCGCTCGCCGTCAACGGCCGGCTCGCGATCATCGGCATGCAGGGCGGCGTCAAGGGCGAGCTGAACATCGGTGCCCTGCTCGCCAAGCGCGCCGCGATCACCGCGACCTCGCTGCGGGCCCGCCCGCTCACCGAGAAGGCGGCCATCGTGGCGGCCGTGCGGGAGCATGTCTGGCCGCTGTTCGACGGTGGTCACGTCCGGCCGGTCGTCGACCGCGAGGTGCCGATGAGCGAGGCGGCGACGGGGCACAGGCTGGTGGAGGAGAGCGGCCACATCGGGAAGGTCCTGCTGGTCACGGAGTGACCCGGCCGGCGGGATCCGCCCGGGTCAGAGCTGCCCGCGCCGCACCCGCAGCCCGAGGAAGGCGAGCCCGCACCCCAGCCCGATGAGCACCATCCCGGAGCCGAGCGGCAGGATCCGCAGCACGGGCTCGCCGGACCGCTCCCGTTCCGCCACGACGGCCTCCGGAGGCTCGGCCGCTGTCTCCGGCGGCGCGGCGGGCACCCGGGCCGGGGGCCGGGCCGTCGACGGCTCCACCCGCGGCACCTCCTTCCGCCCCGGCCGCTCCCGCCCCTCACCCGCCGGATTCCCGGCCCGGCTGCGCTCGGGCGCGGGCACGGCCGCGGGCGATTCGGCGAAGGGCGCGCGCGGGTCGTACGCCGATACGGTGCCGTACGACGACACGGGGGCGTACGTCGATACGCTCCCGTACGACGGAACGCTCCCGTACGACGGAACGCCCGCGTACGTCGATACGAGCCCGTACGACGAAACGCCGTCGTACGTCGGAGCGCTCTCCTCCGCGCCCCAGGACACGCCACCCCCCGGCAGGACCAGCGCACCGCCCAGTCCCGCCACGCACAGTGCCCGTAGCCATGGAGTCACGGAGTCAGCGTCACATCTCCGGCAGACCCCGGCATTCCGGATGCCGCCAGGCGGCTGGTCGTGCGGGGGCGTCTCAGCGGGGATCCCGGGTGGGAGAGAATGGCCGCATGGAGATGCCGAGGAACGAAAGGTCGCCGGAGAACCCCCAGCGGATCCTGGTCGTGGGCCAGGACGGCATGGCGCTCAGCGGCGGCGGTGGAGACGAGGACTCCCACGAGACCCCGGTGACGGACCAGGTCGAGCAGCCGGCGAAGGTCATGCGCATCGGCAGCATGATCAAGCAGCTGCTGGAGGAGGTGCGGGCGGCGCCTCTGGACGAGGCCAGCCGGGTGCGGCTCAAGGAGATCCACGCCAGCTCGGTGAAGGAGCTGGAGGACGGTCTGGCGCCGGAGCTGGTCGAGGAGCTGGAGCGGCTCTCCCTGCCGTTCACGCACGACGCGACCCCGTCCGACGCGGAGCTGCGCATCGCGCAGGCGCAGTTGGTGGGCTGGCTGGAAGGTCTCTTCCACGGGATCCAGACGACCCTGTTCGCCCAGCAGATGGCCGCGCGGGCCCAGCTGGAGCAGATGCGCCGCGCGCTGCCGCCGGGTGTGGGGCACGAGGGTCCTGACGACCCCCGCGCGGGGGGACGTCAGGGCGGACCGTACCTGTAGCGCCGTACCCCAGAGCCGTCCCACGGAGAATGGCCCGGCATCCGCCGGGCCTTTCCCATGCGCCCTCGTGGCCGCTCATCGGCGGCTCAGGACGCCGGGTTGCCCGTGGAGACGTTCAGCTGGATGACGATCTTCTCGGTGGGGTCGACGTCCGTGCCCGCGGCCGGGAACTGTCCCATGACGGTGCCGTCGCCGTAGGTGTTCTCGTCCTGGTACTTGATTTCCTTCTGCCAGCCCGCGGACTGGAGGCATTCCTGGACCGACTTGATGTTCTTGAACTGGAAGTCCGGGATCTTGATCTTGTCCGGGTCGTTGAGCGACTCTTCGGGCTCGCTGCACTCGGTCGGGTCGATCGTCCGGGAGGTGTCCGGCCCCCGGTACCCCGGCTTCTTCGTGTCCGTGGCCGTCGGCGTGGCGCCGCCCTTGCCCTGGTCCTCCTTCTCACCGCCGCCCAGTGTCAGCGCGGCGACCAGACCGCCGGCGGCCAGCACCGCGACGACGGCCGAGCCCAGGACGACCGCCTTGTTGCTCTTGCCGCCGCCCGAGCCCGAGGAGGGCGTGGGGGTCTGCGGCGTGAGGGTGTACGGCGGCGGCGTGGACGGCGTCTGCTGGGGCGCGTACGGGGACGGCGTCGGGTAGCCGCCCTGCTGCGGATAGCCGTACGACGGCTGGGGCTGCGGCGTGGGCGTGCCGTACGGGTTCGGGGCCGGCGTCGGCTGGTACGGCGTCTGGACGCCGCTCACGGGCGCCGAGGTGCTCTGGTCGACCGGCGGGAAGACGGCGGAGCCGACGCCCGCGCCGCTCTGCGCCGGGGTGCCCGCCACGATGCTCGGCGGGGCGGGCTGGAAGGAGGCGGCGACCCGCAGGCACTCGTCGCGCATGGCGACGGCGGTCGGGAAGCGCTCGTTCGGGTTCTTCTTCAGGGCACGGGCGACGAGCGCGTCCACGGCCGGCGGCAGCGCGCGGTTGATCGCCGAGGGAGCCACCGGCTCCTCCTGCACGTGCGCGTAGGCGATCGCCAGCGGCGAGTCCGCGTCGAACGGCAGCCGCCCGGTGACGAGCTGGAACAGCATGATGCCGACCGAGTACAGGTCGGAACGGGCGTCCACGCCGCGGCCGAGGGCCTGCTCCGGGGAGAGGTACTGCGGGGTGCCGACGACCATGCCGGTCTGGGTCATCGAGGTCACGCCGGACTGCATGGCCCGCGCGATGCCGAAGTCCATCACCTTGATGACGCCGCGCTTCGTCACCATCACGTTGCCCGGCTTGATGTCCCGGTGGACCAGCCCCATCTCGTGGCTGATCTCCAGGGCCGCCAGCACGTCCGCGGTGACCTTGAGGGCCTTGTCGGCGGGCATCGCGCCGAACTGGCGGATGTCCTCCTCCAGCACCGAGCCCAGCGGGCGGCCCTCGACGTACTCCATGACGATGTACGGCATCGTCATGCCGTCCACGTCGTCCTCGCCGGTGTCGAAGACGGAGACGATGTTGGTGTGCGTGAGCTTGGCCACGGCCTGCGCCTCGCGGCGGAACCGCTCGCGGAAGGCCTGCTCGCGGCCCAGCTCGGTGTGCAGGGTCTTGATCGCGACCTGCCGGTCGAGCACGCTGTCGTACGCGAGGTGGACGGAGGCCATGCCGCCCTGACCCAGCAGATCACGCAGCTGATAGCGGCCGCCGGCGAGCGATCTCCCCGCGTACCGGTCCTGTGCGCCGTCCTGGCTCATCTCTCTGCGTCCCCCATAGGCACCGGCGACAGCGGCAACTGTTGTCGTGAAGTGCTGGTGTGCTTCGGTCGATCGAATGCTGTTGATCGAAAGTGCTATTCCCGGCCAAGTCTGCCCCAGGGCACTGACACGTCAAGCTCGGTGCCCGTTCCGTGACCGTACGCGAAAGAAGCGTCGCGGAAGCGTTACAGCGGCCGTACGACCGGTACACAGGATTTGCACGACCGCGCGGGGGCACGGTTTGATGACCGGTCCGTCTCATGCCGGTCGCGGCGCCCGTCCCGGACCGGCGGCTTGCGCGGAGGCTGTAGCGTGGCCGACGGAGACCGTAACAACACCGCGCGCACCGCGGGCAGAAACGACGGCGAGGACTGATGGCACAGCAGCAGCGCGCTCAGGGCCCGTCCGACCCCGAGGCGACTGGCGGCGGGATGTCAGATGCGCCGGAATTGTGGGGTAACGGCGGGCTGGTAGGGGACGGCCGGTACCGGCTGACCCACCGGCTCGGCCGGGGCGGCATGGCCGAGGTGTTCGCGGCCGAGGACGTACGGCTCGGACGCACCGTGGCGGTCAAGCTGCTGCGCGCCGATCTCGCCGAGGACCCGGTCTCCAAGGCCCGCTTCACGCGCGAGGCCCAGTCCGTGGCCGGCCTCAACCACCACGCGATCGTCGCCGTGTACGACTCCGGCGAGGACTTCGTGGGCGGCCAGTCGGTGCCGTACATCGTGATGGAACTGGTCGAGGGCCGCACCATCCGCGATCTGCTGCACAACGCCGAGGCGCCCGGCCCGGAACAGGCGCTGATCATCGTCTCCGGCGTCCTGGAGGCGCTGGCCTACTCGCACCAGCACGGCATCGTGCACCGCGACATCAAGCCCGCCAACGTCATCATCACGCACAACGGCGCCGTGAAGGTGATGGACTTCGGCATCGCCCGCGCCCTGCACGGCGCGTCCACGACGATGACGCAGACCGGCATGGTCATGGGCACCCCGCAGTACCTCTCCCCGGAGCAGGCGCTCGGCAAGGCCGTCGACCACCGCTCCGACCTGTACGCGACCGGCTGTCTGCTCTACGAACTGCTCGCGCTGCGCCCGCCGTTCGTCGGCGAGACCCCGCTGTCGGTGGTCTACCAGCACGTCCAGGACATCCCGACGCCGCCGTCCGAGGCCTCCGACGGCGCCCCGCCGGAGCTGGACGGCCTCGTCATGCGCTCCCTCGCCAAGGAGCCCGACGACCGCTTCCAGACCGCGGAGGAGATGCGCGGCCTGGTCCAGTACGCCCTGCAGATGCTCTACGAGCAGGGCAGCCACACGGGCACCTGGAACACCGGCCCGGTGGACGCGCACGACGGCCGGCACACCGCCGCGGCGGGCATGGCCGGTACGGCCGTGCTGCCGCACCCCGTGGACGCCTCCGGCACCTCCCAGATCCCGCAGCAGATCCTGCCGCACCACGGCGGCCGGGACGACGGCGGCTTCGAGGGACACGGCAACCGGGGCGGTGGCCGCGGCAAGCTGTGGATCCTCGCCGTCCTCGCGGTGATCGCCATCGCGGCGGGCGTCGCGCTCGCCGTCAACAACGGCAAGACGAAGGAGCCGGGCACCGACCCCAGCCCGACCCCGACGATCAGCAAGAGCACCGGCGGCGAGACGGCCGAGAAGACGCCGAGCGACGACGCGACGCAGGAGTCCCCGGACACCTCCACGGGTGACGGCTCGGGCGGTGGAGGCGGCTGGGGCGGCTGGGACCCGACGCCGGCCCCGTCGTACAGCCCGTCGCCGTCCTGGTCCGAGGACCCGACGGACCCGCCGACGGACACCCCGCCGACCGGCACGGGCGGCACGGACACGGGCGGCACGGACACCGGCGGCACGGACACGGGCGGCACGGAGAACGGCGGCACGGAGAACGGCGGCACCGAGAACGGCGGCACCGAGAACGGCGGCACGGACACCGGCGGTGCCGACGCGGGCGTCATCAGCGGCGCCGACGGGGGCGGCGTCTGAGCCTCCGCAGACCCCGCCGAAGGCACCGCTCCCAGCGCTCGCGGGGCGTTCAGTCCACGAACGCCCCGCACACCGCGTCGTACTCCCGGGTCCACCACACGGCCAGCGCCGAGGCGGCCGGGAACTGGGGGTCCGCGCGGGTGTCGCCGCGCTCGTAGTGCCAGCGCAGCATCCAGAAGTCGTTGAGGCGTTCCCACCACACCCGGTGCACGGCCGCCGCCAGCTCGGACGGCGCGGCCTGGGCGGCCCGCCGGTACGCGCGCGCGTACGCCCGCACCTTGGGCAGGTCCAGCGCGCCCGCGGGCTCCACGAAGAAGATCGCGGCGGCGCGTACCGCCTCCTCCGCGCGGGGCTGGACGCCGAGCCGGTCCCAGTCGACGATCGCGGCCGGCGCATCCCCCTGGTAGAGCACGTTGAACGGGTGGAAGTCGCCGTGCACCCAGCCCACCGAGCCGCCGCGCGGGGGCCGTCGGTCCGCGTGCCGCTCCAGCAGCGCCCGCCGCTCCAGGAGCCGGTGCCGGGCCAGCTCGTCGAAGGAGTCGGCGGGCCGGTGCCGGCGCACGCGCGCGAGGAGGTCGTCGATGAGGTCGAAGGTGTCGGCGGGGTCGGCGCTCTCCACGGGGTGGGGATGCCTGGCCGGGGCCGTTCGCCCCTTCGGGGGCATCACCCGCTCCAGGCTCGCGTGCACGGCGCCCAGCAGCGCCCCGAGCCGGCCGCACTGGCCGGGGGTGAGCTGGCCGCCGTGGCGGTGCCGGCCGTCGATCCACGGGTGCAGGGCGTACGCGTGCCCGCCGACCACCGCGACCGTGCGCCCGTCGCGTCCGGCCAGCGGCGGGGCGACGGGCACGCCCAGGTCGGCCAGGCGCTGGGTGGCGCGGTGCCGGCGCTCGATGGCCGCGGGGTCGGCGGTGTCGGGGTCGAAGTGGTGCTTGAGGAAGTACCGGCCGCGTGTGGTGCGGAGCCGGTAGCCGCGGTTCAGCAGCCCCTGGTCGACCGGGACGCAGGTGAGGGCGGAGCCCGCGCCGTACTGGCGGAGGAGGGCGCTCAGCGGGGGCGCGAGGGGCCCGGGGGGTGGTACACAGGGGCGCGGCACGCGCCAGATGCTAGGGCACCGGACGGGCCTCGTGAGCTGGGCGTTGTCACAGGAAGTCGCCGACGATCGCTTTCGGTCACATGGCGCCTTTTTCTCAATGAGCCCGTCGGCCCGTCGGGTGAACCGCGCGGTCAGTATTTCTCCGCCCGCATTCGCGCCACTTGTGCGGCCGCCTGCGAGCGCCGCCGCGTACCGGGTTTCGCGAGCAGTTTCGCGAGCGGACCGGAGGCGCAATTCTTGATCGTCTTCTCCGCGGGACTCAGCCGCTCACCGATCCGCCGGTCCGGCTCGATGCCCCGGATGTCCTTCAGCACATAACCCGGGCGCGCCCGCCGTGATCGCGTCGAACAGGGCCTCGTCGCCGGCGAAGGACGTCAGCGTCACCCAGCATCGCCACATCCGGGCGGGTGGCCGGAATCCGCACCAGCGCGTCGGCGGCACCCGCCTCGCCGGCCACCTCGATGCCATCCTCACCGGACAGCGGTTCGTACACACCGCTGCGGGCGATCTCGTGACCGTCGAGGAGGAATACTCCGATTTTTCCATCTTCGCGCACGCGATCAGTCTCACACAGAACTCTTCCTATGACCTGGGTGGCCGGGATAACGTGCCGGTGTTCCGGCCCCCTGCAACGCTGTGACCAGGGTTCCTTCCCGGCTTTTCGATTTACTTGGATTTCCAAGCAAAATCGCAGGTCAGGAGGGGTTTCACAGAAATGTGGAGCACTGGGTAACGTGATGGATGCAGGGCGCTCGCCGGGGCACCTGTCACGCCTGTTCCCGGCCGAGTGGCACCCACCCCGTGCCCGGTGGTCGAAACAGGTGAGCCGCACTGGCCTACCGGCAACCCCGGGGGCCGGACCGACGGAGGAGCACACGTGACCGTGGAGAGCACTGCCGCGCGCACACCGCGACGCAGCGCCAGTACGAAGAGCACGGCCGGCAAGCGCACGACCGCCAAGAAGGGCACCGGCGCCGACCAGGGCACCGACCCCCGGCTCGTGCAGCTGCTGACGCCCGAGGGCAAGCGCGTCAAGAACGCCGAGTACGACAGGTACGTCGCCGCCATCACCCCCGAGGAGCTGCGCGGTCTGTACCGCGACATGGTGCTCACCCGCCGCTTCGACGCCGAGGCCACCGCCCTCCAGCGCCAGGGCGAGCTGGGCCTGTGGGCCTCGCTGCTCGGCCAGGAGGCCGCCCAGATCGGCTCCGGCCGGGCCCTGCGCGACGACGACTACGTCTTCCCGACCTACCGCGAGCACGGCGTCGCCTGGTGCCGCGGCGTCGACCCGACCAACCTGCTCGGCATGTTCCGCGGCGTGAACAACGGCGGCTGGGACCCCAACGGCAACAACTTCCACCTGTACACGATCGTCATCGGCTCCCAGACGCTGCACGCCACCGGCTACGCGATGGGCATCGCCAAGGACGGCGCGGACAGCGCGGTCATCGCCTACTTCGGCGACGGCGCCTCCAGCCAGGGCGACGTGGCCGAGTCCTTCACGTTCTCCGCGGTCTACAACGCCCCCGTGGTGTTCTTCTGCCAGAACAACCAGTGGGCGATCTCCGAGCCCACCGAGAAGCAGACCCGCGTCCCGCTCTACCAGCGCGCACAGGGCTTCGGCTTCCCCGGCGTCCGGGTCGACGGCAACGACGTGCTGGCCTGCCTCGCCGTGACCAAGTGGGCCCTGGAGCGCGCCCGCGGCGGCGAGGGCCCCACCCTCGTCGAGGCGTACACCTACCGCATGGGCGCCCACACCACCTCCGACGACCCCACCCGCTACCGCCACGACGACGAGCGGGCCGCCTGGGAGGCCAAGGACCCGATCCTGCGCCTGCGCCGGTACCTGGAGGCGTCGAACCACGCGGACGAGGGATTCTTCGCGGAACTGGAGACCGAGAGCGAGACGTTGGGCAAGCGAGTGCGCGAGGCGGTCCGCGCCATGCCGGACCCGGACCACCTCGCCATCTTCGAGAACGTGTACGCGGACGGGCACGCGCTCGTCGACGAGGAACGCGCGCAGTTCGCCGCGTACCAGGCGTCGTTCGCCGACGAGGGGGGCAACTGACATGGCCGAGAAGATGGCCCTGGCCAAGGCGATCAACGAGTCGCTGCGCCGCGCCCTGGAGTCCGACCCCAAGGTGCTCGTCATGGGCGAGGACGTCGGCAAGCTCGGCGGCGTCTTCCGGGTGACCGACGGCCTGCAGAAGGACTTCGGCGAGAGCCGCGTCATCGACACCCCCCTCGCCGAGTCCGGCATCGTCGGCACCGCGATCGGCCTCGCCCTGCGCGGGTACCGGCCGGTGGTGGAGATCCAGTTCGACGGCTTCGTCTTCCCGGCGTACGACCAGATCGTCACGCAGCTCGCGAAGATGCACGCCCGCTCCCTGGGCAAGGTCAAGATGCCCGTCGTCGTGCGCATCCCCTACGGCGGCGGCATCGGCGCGGTCGAGCACCACTCCGAGTCCCCCGAGGCCCTGTTCGCCCATGTGGCCGGCCTCAAGATCGTCAGCCCCTCCAACGCCTCCGACGCGTACTGGATGATGCAGCAGGCCATCCAGAGCGACGACCCGGTGATCTTCTTCGAGCCCAAGCGGCGCTACTGGGACAAGGGCGAGGTCAACACCGAGGCCATCCCCGGCCCGCTGCACGGCGCGCGGGTGGTCCGCGAGGGCGGCGACCTCACCCTGGCCGCCTACGGCCCGATGGTGAAGACCTGCCTGGAGGTCGCCGCCGCGGCCGCCGAGGAGGGCAGGAACCTGGAGGTCCTGGACCTGCGCTCGGTCTCCCCGCTCGACTTCGACGCCATCCAGGCGTCGGTGGAGAAGACCCGCCGGCTCGTCGTGGTCCACGAGGCGCCGGTGTTCTTCGGCTCGGGCGCGGAGATCGCCGCGCGGATCACCGAGCGTTGCTTCTACCACCTGGAGGCCCCGGTGCTCCGGGTCGGCGGCTACCACGCGCCGTACCCGCCGGCGCGCCTGGAGGAGGAGTACCTGCCGGGCCTGGACCGGGTGCTCGACGCCGTCGACCGTGCCCTGGCGTACTGAGGAGAGGGTCGTGACGACGATGACGGATGCGTCCGTACGCGAGTTCAAAATGCCGGACGTGGGCGAGGGGCTCACCGAGGCGGAGATCCTCAAGTGGTACGTCCAGCCCGGTGACACCGTCACCGACGGTCAGATCGTGTGCGAGGTGGAGACGGCCAAGGCCGCCGTCGAGCTGCCCATCCCGTACGACGGTGTGGTCCGCGCGCTGCACTTCCCCGAGGGCACCACGGTCGACGTGGGCACGTCGATCATCGCGGTCGAGGTGGGGGGCGGCGCCCCCGCCGCCGAGCCGCAGGCCCCTCAGACCGCTCAGGTCTCTCAGGTGTCCGTGGAGGAGGAGCCCGAGCCGCAGGGCCGCCAGCCGGTGCTGGTCGGCTACGGCGTGGCCGCCACCTCCACCAAGCGCCGCCCCCGCAAGGGCACCGAGGCCCCGGCCCAGCCGGCCGCGACGGCGATCCAGGCGGAGCTGAACGGCCATGCCGCGCAGGCCCCCGCGCAGGCCCTCGCGCCCGCCTCCGCACCCGCCGCCCCCGCGCCCGCCGCCGCCCAGCGGCGCCCCCTGGCCAAGCCGCCGGTGCGCAAGCTGGCCAAGGACCTGGGCGTCGACCTGGCCACGGTCACGCCGACCGGCCCGGACGGCGTCATCACCCGCGAGGACGTGCACGCGGCGGCGGCCCCGCCGCAGGCGCCCGAGCGGGCCCCGGCCGCCGCCCAGGCTCCGGCTCCCGCCGCCGCCCCGGCCGCGGCCGTCGGTTACGACGCGGCGCGCGAGACCCGGATCCCGGTGAAGGGCGTCCGCAAGGCCACGGCCGCGGCGATGGTCGGCTCGGCGTTCACCGCGCCGCACGTCACGGAGTTCGTGACGGTCGACGTCACGCGCACCATGAAGCTGGTCGAGGAGCTGAAGCAGGACAAGGAGTTCAGCGGCCTGCGGGTGAACCCGCTGCTGCTGATCGCCAAGGCCCTGCTGGTCGCCGTCAAGCGCCACCCGGACATCAACGCGTCCTGGGACGAGGCGGCCCAGGAGATCGTGGTCAAGCACTACGTCAACCTGGGCATCGCGGCGGCCACCCCGCGCGGCCTGATCGTGCCGAACATCAAGGACGCCCACGCCAAGACCCTGCCCCAGCTGGCCGAGTCGCTGGGCGAACTGGTCAGCACGGCGCGCGAGGGCAGGACGTCCCCGGCGGCCATGCAGGGCGGCACGATCACCATCACCAACGTCGGCGTCTTCGGCGTCGACACCGGTACGCCGATCCTCAACCCCGGCGAGTCCGCGATCCTCGCGGTGGGCGCGATCAAGCTCCAGCCGTGGGTCCACAAGGGCAAGGTGAAGCCCCGTCAGGTCACCACCCTGGCGCTCTCCTTCGACCACCGCCTGGTCGACGGCGAACTGGGCTCCAAGGTCCTGGCCGACGTGGCGGCCGTCCTGGAGCAGCCCAAGCGGCTGATCACCTGGGCGTGAGCCGGTAGCAGCGCACGGAAGGGGCCCGTCGCCGGGGAGGCGACGGGCCCCTGTGTCGTGCCGTGGTGCGCCGGCGCGTCAGCTGATGCGCGCGTAGCCGTAGTTGATGAGCTTCTTCACGTCGCTGGTGCGGTAGGCCTCCGAGGAGGAGGACAGGACGGTGCCCATCACCTGCTCGCCGTTGAGCGTGGCGGCGAAGACCAGGCAGTACTTGGCCTCGGGGCCGGAGCCGGTCTTGATGCCGAGCGTGCCGTTCCAGCCGAGCAGCGTGTTGGTGTTGTACCAGGTCGCCATCGTCCGGACGGAGCCGGACGCGGTGATCGTCTTGGCCGTGTACGACTTGGTCTTCACGACGGCCCGGAACGTGCTGCTCTTCATCGTGCTGCGCGCGAGCTTCGTCAGGTCGCGCGGCGTCGAGTAGTTGGAGCCGTTGCTGAGGCCGTCGAACGAGTCGAAGTGCGTGTTGGTCATGCCCAGGCTCTTGGCCATGGTGTTCATCTTGCCGATGAAGTTGGCGGTGCGGGCCTTGACCGTGGTGCCGGTGCCGAACTTGTCGGCGAGGGCCATCGCGGCGTCGCAGCCGGACGGCAGCATCATCCCGTAGAGCAGTTGGCGGACCGTCACCTTGTCGCCGACGATCAGGCGGGCCGTCGAGGGGTAGCCCTCGGCGACCATGTAGTCGCTGACCTCCCTCCTGATCGTCACCTTGGTGTCCAGGTTCAGGTTCGGTTGTGAGAGCACGACCTTGGCGGTCATGATCTTCGTGGTGGAGGCCGTGAGCCTCTTGGTGTCGCCGGACTTCGTGTACAGCGTCGCACCGGTCGCGCCGTTCATCACGAACGCGCCCTTGGCGGTGACGGTGGGCACCGTGAGGGCCTGCGCGGGTGCGGCGACGACGGCGCCCGTGGCGATCATCGCGCCGGTGGCGAGCCCGACCGTGATGGCTCTGCGGACCCGAACGCCCGAAATGCTACTCATCAAGAGAAATACCCCGAACTAATCGTTAAGTCCCTTTGTTGTGGCCGAGTTGAGAGGGGCGCAACAGGGCCGCACAGGTGAGACACCTGGGGGCCGTGAATGGTTGTACCGGGAATTCCGGGGCGCCCGGTCCGCATCCTGGACCGGCGATCCTATGCGTACGTGATGTATCTATCCTGTCGGCATGACCTTGGCCGCCGTGAAGCAACCGCCCGCCGCCGACCGCGTCTACACCCACGTCAAACAAGGCGTCCTGGACCGCCGCTACGAGGGCGGGACGCTCCTCACCGAGGGCGAGCTGGCCGAGGCCGTAGGGGTTTCGCGCACCCCCGTGCGCGAGGCGTTGCTGCGGCTGGAGGCCGAGGGGCTGATCAAGCTCTACCCGAAGAAGGGCGCCCTGGTGCTGCCGGTCTCCGCGCAGGAGATCGCCGACGTCGTCGAGACCCGCCTGCTGGTCGAGGAGCACGCCGCCCGCAAGGCCGTCCCCGCCCCGCCGGCGCTGATCGCGCGGCTGGAACAGCTGCTCGCCCAGCAGAAGGAGCAGGCCGCCGCCGGGGACCTGGCCGCCGTCGCGGTCACCGACCGCTGCTTCCACGCCGAGATCGTCCGCAGCGGCGGCAACGCGATCCTCTCCCGCCTCTACGACCAGCTCCGCGACCGCCAGCTGCGGATGGGCGTCGCCGTGATGCACTCCCACCCCGACCGCATCGCGAAGAACCTCGACGAGCACGAGGAGATCCTGGACGCGCTGCGCTCCGGCGACGCCGAGGCCGCCGTCGCCGTCGTCCACCGGCACGTCGGCTGGTTCTCGCACCTGGCGCGAGGTGAGGTCCGGTGAGGGCGCCCTCGGTCTCCCTGCCCGGCGATCCGCCCGGCGGCCGGCGCGCGGTCGCCGTCTGGTCGATCGGCGTCGCCGTCTACTTCGTCGCCGTCATCTTCCGTACGTCGCTGGGGGTGGCCGGCCTCGACGCCGCCGACCGCTTCCACGTGAACGCCTCCGCGCTGGCCACGTTCTCCATCCTCCAGCTGCTGGTCTACGCCGGGATGCAGATCCCCGTCGGCCTGCTGGTCGACCGGCTCGGCACCAAGAAGGTGCTGGCCATCGGTGTCGTCCTGTTCACGGCCGGCCAGCTGGGCTTCGCCTTCTCCCCGTCGTACGGCACGGCGCTGGCCTCGCGCGCGCTGCTGGGCTGCGGCGACGCGATGACGTTCATCAGCGTGCTGCGGCTCGGCAGCCGCTGGTTCCCGGCCCGGCGCGGACCGCTGATCGCGCAGCTCGCCGGGCTCGCCGGCATGGCGGGCAACCTGGTCTCCACGCTGCTCCTGGCCCGGTTGCTGCACGGCATCGGCTGGACGCACGCGTTCGCCGGCAGCGCCCTCGCCGGAGTCGTCGTGTTCGTCCTGCTGCTGCTCTTCCTCAAGGACCACCCCGAGGGCCACGAGCCGGAGCCGGTCTCGCACCAGGGGGCTGCCTACGTCCGGCGGCAGATCGCCGAGTCCTGGCGGGAGCCCGGCACCCGGCTCGGCCTGTGGGTGCACTTCACCACGCAGTTCCCGGCCATGGTGTTCCTGCTGCTGTGGGGCATGCCGTTCCTGGTCGAGGACCAGGGCCTGTCCCGGGCCACGGCCGGTGAACTGCTGACCCTGGTCGTGCTGTCGAACATGGCGATCGGCCTGGTCTACGGCCAGATCGTGGCCCGGCACCACGGGGCGCGGCTGCCGCTCGCGCTCGGCACGATCGCGACGACGGCGCTGCTGTGGGCGACGACCCTGGCCTGGCCGGGCGACCGGGCGCCGATGTGGCTGCTGGTCGTGCTGTGCGCGGTGCTCGGCGCCTGCGGGCCCGCCTCCATGATCGGCTTCGACTTCGCGCGCCCGGCGAATCCGCCGGAGCGTCAGGGCACGGCGTCCGGCATCACCAACATGGGCGGGTTCGTCGCCTCGATGACGACCCTGTTCGCGGTCGGGGTGCTGCTGGACGCCACCGGGGACGACTACACCGTCGCCTTCTCCTCCGTCTTCGTGCTCCAGGCCCTCGGCGTCGGCCAGATCCTGCGGCTGCGCGGACGGGCGGCCCGCCGGGAGCGGGAGCGGCTGGTGACGAGCCGGGTGGAGACGGTGCACGTGCCGGCGTGAGCCGGTCCGTCAGCGCACCACCTCAGCGCACCACCTCAGCGCACGACCTCAGCGCACGACCGGAACGAGCGTGAGATAGGCCAGGCCCAGCACACCCCGGTAGTGCATCCACTGGGAGCGATGGCGGTCGGCCCGCGCGCGGGTCTCGTCCGCCAGCGGATGCCCGGGGTTGCGGGCCAGCCACACCTCCACGTCCGCCTGGTACGCCGACTCGAACTCCTCCCACTCCTCCAGGGTCGCCGTCTCCGTCCACTCGGGACGGAACCCCGCCTCGACGGCCAGATCGAGCAGGGTCGCCAGGTCGGTGTGGTCGCCGGCGGAGGCCTCCGGCCACATCCCCGACAGCTCGGCGGGCGTCGGGGTCCGCTGCCAGAAGCCCTCGCCGAGCAGCACCCGCCCCTCGTCGGTGACCAGCTCCCGCAGGGCGCGCAAGGCCTGTGGCAGGTGCTCGGGCGGTTCCACGGTGGTCAGCGCCTGGCTGGAGCCGACGCACAGCACCAGGTCGGCGGGCCCGCGCCGGGTGCCCACGGCGGACTCCTCCGCGAACGTCACCCGCTCGGCGAGCCCCCGGTCGCGCGCGGCCCGGCGGGCCCGGCCGAGGTCGTCGCCGTTGAGGTCGACACCGGTGCCGGTGGCCTGCGGGGCGGCGGCGAGGAGGCGCAGCAGCAGTTCGGCCCAGCCGCAGCCGAGGTCCAGGACGGTCGCCGGGTGGTTCGCGGCCAGCCGCCGTACGAGCGCGTCCGCCCGCCGCTCGGAGAGGGGCCCGTGGAAGGCCAGCCGGGTGAGCCGCGGCGGACCGGCCGCCGGGGACGGTGTCGCGGGGGCCGCGGTGGCTGCGGAGGACGTGGGGGAGGGCGCCGCGCTGGGCGAAGGGGTACCGGGCATGGCCCGGACGCTACGGCCCGGGAGGCGGGGCCCGGTACCGAATATCCGCTCCGCGGCGGCACGGCACATCCGCCCCGCGGCGGCACCGCCTCTCCGCCCTACGGTGTCACCGCGAAGTGGCGCAGGATCGCCGCCGTCAGATCCGGGTCGCCCTCCAGCTTCACCCGGTCCCCGACCGCCTCCGGGCTCACCCGGCCGCAGGCCAGCCGGACATACGTCTCCCAGTCCAGGGTGAGCGTGGCGGCGGGACCCAGCGCGGGGGCCGTCTCCAGGGTGCCGCGGCCCTGGATGTCGACACGGATGGTGCGCAGGAACTCCACCGGCCCGTGCACGTCGAAGACGATCGCCGAGCTGCGCGGCGCCTCCGCCTTCACCGCGACCACGTCCGGGAGCGCGGCGAGCAGTACGTCACGGGCGACGTGCGCGCCCGGCGAGTCCAGGTTGCCGGGGCGTCCGAGGGCGGTGCGCAGATCCTGCTCGTGCACCCACACGTCGAACGCGTGCCGGCGCATCGACTCCTCCAGCGTCAGCTCCGCGCCGAGCGGACCGCGCACCTTCGTCCCCGGGTCGCGGGACTCGTTGCGCAGCTGCCGGTTGCGGCGGATGACCGTGTACTCCAGCTCGGAGGTCATCTCCGGCGCCGTGTGATGGCGGCGGACGTCGACCTGCATCTCCATGTACCGCTGGTGGTCGTTGGTGACGTGGAACAGGTCGCGCGGCAGGGTGTGGATGGGGCGAGGGTCGCCCAGCATCTCGCAGTCCAGTCCGATGACGTGGGACACGACGTCGCGCACCGACCAGGCCGGGCAGGGCGTGCGCCGGTTCCAGTCGGCCTCCACCAGGTGCTCCACCAGCTCGGATATCGCCTCGATGGAGTGGGTCCAGGCGTCGGCGTAGGGCTGGAGAGTGGGATGCAGACTCACGGAACGGGACCCCTCGGCGGTCGGTACACGGGCAGGTGGTGGCGGCGTTGCCAGTGGGAGGTGGCGGCTGTCGGCGGGTGTCTTGAACGCTAAGTTACGCTGCTGTGAGGCACCCCGGCAGGCCTTTCGTGTGACGATCGTAGGCCTGAGTGGACGCCGGTGTGGAAGCCGACGTGGACGCCCTTGTGGACGGCTCGATTGCCAGGACGGTGGTACTGTGCGCGCTTCTCTGATCCAGATCGCCGTAGACGAGGGCGAATCGGTCGAAACGCGTCGACGGCGAGTCGCCTCCCTGGTGCGTGAGCAGGCGGGCGCCGACCTGGTCGTCCTGCCGGAGCTGTGGACCACCGGGGCGTTCGCCTACGAGGAGTTCGGCCGCGAGGCCGAGCCGCTGGACGGCCCGACGCACGAGGCGATGGCCAAGGCGGCGAGCGACGCCGGCGTCTGGCTGCACGCCGGCTCGATCCCCGAACGCGACCCCGAGGGCCCCCTCTACAACACCTCTCTCGTCTTCTCCCCCTCCGGCGAGCTGGCCGCCGCCTACCGCAAGATCCACCGGTTCGGTTTCGACAAGGGCGAGGCCGTGCTGATGGGCGCGGGACGCGATCTGGTGACGGTCCGTCTCCCCGGGACGACACTGGGCGTGGCCACCTGCTACGACCTCCGTTTCCCCGAACTCTTCCGCGGTCTCGTGGACGCCGGCGCCGAGACCCTGGTGGTCCCGGCGGGCTGGCCGGAACGCCGCCGCTCGCACTGGACACTGCTCGCCCGGGCCCGGGCGGTGGAGAACCAGGCCTTCGTCCTCGCCTGCGGAACGGCCGGGACGCACGCCGGAGTTCCCCAGGCCGGTCACTCGATCGTGGTCGATCCGTGGGGTGAGGTGCTGGCCGAGGCGGGCCCCGGCGAGCAGGTGCTCACGGTGGAATTCGACCCCGGCCGGGTCGCGGTGACCCGGGATCAGTTCCCGGCGCTGAAGGACCGGGTGCTGGGCCTGGAGGAGCCACCGCGCCGCTGACCGGCCGTCACCCGGCACGGCGCCGTCAGTCCTCCTCCCCCTCCCGCTCCGCCAGGTGGATCACGCACACCGCCACCGCGATCAGCAGCGCCGGATCCGCGTCCTCGCGGACCACGTCGACGCCGTAGGTGTCCCGCAGGTGCAGCCACCGGCGGGAGATGACGGCGAGGAGTTCACCGTCGTACTCGATGGCGAACTCGCGGTCGAGGATCTTGCCGCTGACGTCCAGCTCCGTGCCGTCGACCAGCGTCACCCGGTAGTGGTTGCGCAGCAGGGACAGCCGTTTGCGGCGGATGCTCGCCAGGGCTTCGCCGTCCCGCTCGATGAGCAGGGTGTCGCGCAGGGCGAGCATCTTCTCCCGGATGTCGATCAGCACCCGCCCCTCGGAATCCTTCAGCTCGAAGGTGTCCCGCAGCCGCATGGCCTTGCCGTCGACGAGGTACGCCTTGTCGCCGTGCTCGTTCTCGATCCAGTAGTCGTCGCCGAAGCCCAGGAGCCGGTCGCGTACGAGGTATCTCATGACACCAGCGCTTCCCCGGCGGCCGTCCCGAAACGCCGCCGGTAGGCCGACGGGCTGAGCCCGGTCTCCCGGCGCAGCCGCGCCCGCAGGTTCGCCGCGGTGCCCAGACCGCTCCGCGCGGCCACCACGTCCAGCCGCTCCTCCCCCCGCTCGATCAGCCGGCAGGCCAGTGCCACCCGCTCCCCCGTCAGCCACGCCAGCGGAGTGGTGCCCAGCTGGGCGCGGAAGCGGCGGTGCAGGGTCGCCGGGGACACCGCCGCGCGGGCGGCGAGATCGGCCACCGTCAGCGGCTCCGCCAGCCGCTCCTGCGCCCACGCCAGCAGCGGGGCCAGCGACTCGTCCCGGACCTCCGGCACCGGCCGTTCCACGAACTGCCGCTGCCCGCCGTCCCGGTGGGCGGCGAACACCAGCCGCCGGGACACATGGTTGGCGATCTCCGCGCCGTGGTCCCGCCGTACGACGTGCAGCCCCAGGTCCAGCGCCGACGCGCTGCCCGAGGCGGTGAGGATGTCGCCGTCGTCCACGAAGAGCACGTCCGGCTCCAGCCGTACGCGCGGGAAGCGGGTCCGGAACGACTCCGCCCACATCCAGTGGCAGGCGGCGGGCCGGCCGTCCAGCAGTCCGGCCTCCGCGAGCGTGAACGCGCCCGAACAGAACCCGATCAGCCGCACCCCGCGCGCGTGGGCCCGGCGGATCGCGTCCAGGACGACCCGGGCGCGCGGGACGTCGGTGTCCGGCCGGTTCGGCACGATCAGCGTGTCGCCCTCCGCCAGCGTGTCCACCGCGTCCAGCCCGGCGACCCCGGTGAGCGTGAAGAACCCGTCCCGCATCCGGGTGTGCGGTTCGGCCGCGCACAGCCGGAAGCCGTACAGGTCACGGCCCAGCTCGGGACGGCGCAGCCCGAAGATCTCGATGGCGCAGCTCATCTCGAACGGGTTGGAGTTCTCGTCGACGACGAGCACCACGCGCGGGAGCGGCTGAGAGGATCCTTGCGGCATATGCGATTCCTAGCACTCGTGGCGCGGGCCTGTCACCCCGCACGATGGCCGCATGGAACCCGTCTCGCTGAATGCCGCGCTCGCCTCCTTCACCGACCACTGGAGCCCGCGGATCGTCACCGCCGTCAACGACTACGACGTCCGCGTCGCCAAGGTCGAGGGGGAACACGTCTGGCATGTCCACGACCACACCGACGAGTTCTTCCTGGTGCTGGCCGGCGAACTCCACATCGGCCTGCGCGAACCGTCCGGCGAGCGCACGGTCGTCCTGCCGAAGGGCTCCCTCTTCACCGTCCCGCGCGGCACCGAGCACAAGCCGTACGCCCCGGTGCCCACCGAGATCCTGCTCTTCGAACCGACCGGCACCCTCACGGTCGGAGATCGCCACGACCCGGTTCCGGACCACGTGGACGCGACGACGGGTCACACGCTGGCCTAGAACCGGGCCGGGAAGCGGCTATACGCCGTAGCCGTCGCTGTAACCGTCGCGCCGCTGATGGATGTGCGGAGCCTGCTCGTCGACGACCGGAGTGGTCGGCGGCACCACCACCCGCCGGCGGCGGGCGATGCTGCTGAACGTCGACACGCCGATCAGCCCGACGATCATCAGGATGATCCCGACCAGGTCGAGGTTGACCCCCTGCATGTCCCAGTCGGTCGCGAAGGTGAGGATGGCTCCCACGGCGATGAGGATGATGCACCCGCCGAGGCCCATGAGTTGTCGCCTCCTGTCCGGTCCGGTGTCTCCGGTGGTTCCGGTGGGTGACGGGTACCCAAAGGCCTGGCACACACGCCCATTTGTCGTCGCGGGCCGCCGGAGTCAGCCCTCCAGGAACGCCACCAGCGCGTTCGCCAGCAGATACGGGTCCTTGGCGCCGCACAGTTCGCGCGCGCTGTGCATGGACAGGATCGCCACGCCGATGTCGACCGTGCGGATGCCGTGCCGGGCCGCGGTGATCGGGCCGATGGTGGTGCCGCAGGGCATGGAGTTGTTGGAGACGAACGACTGGAAGGGCACGCCCGCCTTCTCGCAGGCGGCGGCGAACACCGCCCGGCCCGAACCGTCCGTGGCGTAGCGGTTGTTGACGTTGACCTTGAGGATCGGGCCGCCGTCCACGCGCGGGTGGTGGGTCGGGTCGTGCCGTTCCGCGTAGTTGGGGTGGACGGCGTGGCCGGTGTCGGAGGAGACGCAGACCGTGCCGGCGAAGGCGCGCGCCCGGTCCTCGTACGACCCGCCGCGCGCGAACACCGAGCGCTCCAGCACGTTGCCGAGCAGCGGCCCGTCGGCGCCGGTGTCCGACTGGGAGCCGTTCTCCTCGTGGTCGAAGGCGGCCAGCACGGGGATGTACGGCAGCCCGGCGGCGTCCGGGCCGGTCGCCACCGCGGCGAGCGCCACCGCGCCCGCGTGCACCGACAGCAGGTTGTCCATCCGCGGCCCGGCCACCAGCTCCTGGTCGCGGCCCAGGTACGCGGGAGCCTCCACCGAGTGGGTCATCAGGTCCCAGCCGGTCACCTCGCCCGCGGACAGCCCCGCGGCCTCCTCCAGGAAGGCGATGAGATCGCCGTCGCGGATGTCGTCGCCGAGTCCCCAGACCGGCTGCATGTGCCGCTGCTTGTCGAGCTTGAGGCCCTCCGCGGAGACCGAGCGGTCCAGGTGGATGGCGAGCTGGGGGACGCGCAGCAGGGGGCGGTCGACGTTGACCAGGCGGGTGGAGCCGTCCCGCAGGGTGAGCCGGCCGGCCAGTCCCAGGTCGCGGTCGAGCCAGGAGTTCATCAGCGGGCCGCCGTAGATCTCCACCGCGACCTGGCGCCAGCCGTGCGCGCCGGTGTCGGGGAGCGGCTTGACGCGCAGGTTGGGGGAGTCGGTGTGCGCGCCGACGATCCGGAACGGCGTGTGCGGCTCGGCGCCCTCGGGGACGTACCAGGCCACGATCGCGCCGCCGCGCAGCACGTACCTGCCGCCCTTCGTCCCGTCCCAGGCGTCCGTCTCCGCGACCTGCCGGAAACCCGCTTTCTCCAGCCGCTCGGCGGTGTTCGCCACCGCGTGGTACGGCGACGGGCCGGCCGCCAGGAAGGACATCAGGTCGTCGGTGTGGCCGCGGTGGAAGCGTGAGGGTTCGCTCATGAGGTTCACCTTAACGACGGACGAAAGCCCGCTCCCGGTGAAGGGAGCGGGCTGACGTGAGGACGGTGTGGAGTTCCGTGCAGCTTTGGCGGGCGGTGTCCTAGAACGCGGACTCGTCCAGCTCCATCAGGTCCAGGTCCACGTTCTCCGAGACCTTGCGGGCCAGGGTGACGCCGGGCAGGACGTTGGCCGCGAAGAACTTCGCCGCCGCGATCTTGCCGGTGTAGAACGCCCTGTCCTTGGCGGAGGCCGTCTCCAGCTTCTCGGCGGCGATCGCGGCGCCCTTGAGCAGCAGGTAGCCGACGATCACGTCACCGGAGGCCATCAGCAGGCGGGTGGTGTTGAGCCCGACCTTGTAGATGTTCTTGACGTCCTGCTCGGTGGCCGCGAGGTCGGTCAGCATCACACCGACGATCGCCTCCAGCTCGACGGCGGCCTTCGCCAGGTGCTCACGGGCGCCGGCCAGCTCCTCGCCGCCGGTGCCGAGGGCGAGGAACTTCTTGATGTCCTCGGCGAGGGAGTTCAGCGCGGCGCCCTGGTTGCGGACGATCTTCCGGAAGAAGAAGTCCTGGCCCTGGATGGCCGTGGTGCCCTCGTACAGCGTGTCGATCTTGGAGTCCCGGATGTACTGCTCGATCGGGTACTCCTGGAGGAAGCCGGAGCCGCCGAAGGTCTGCAGCGACTGGGCGAGCTGCTCGTAGCCCTTCTCGGAGCCGTAACCCTTGACGATCGGCAGGAGCAGGTCGTTCAGCGCGTGCTCGGCGGAGGCGTCCTCGCCGGCGGCCTCCTTGAGCTGGATGGCGTCCTGGATCGAGGCGGTGTAGAGGACGAGGGCGCGCATGCCCTCCGCGTACGCCTTCTGCGTGATCAGCGAGCGGCGCACGTCCGGGTGGTGCGTGATGGTGACCTTGGGCGCGGTCTTGTCCATGAAGTTGGCCAGGTCCGGACCCTGGACGCGCTCCTTGGCGTACTCCAGCGCGTTCAGGTAGCCGGTGGACAGCGTGGAGATCGCCTTCGTGCCGACCATCATGCGGGCGAACTCGATGATGCGGAACATCTGGCGGATGCCGTCGTGCTTGTCGCCGATCAGCCAGCCCTTGGCGGGGTGCTTGTCGCCGAAGGTCATCTCGCACGTGTTGGACGCCTTCAGGCCCATCTTGTGCTCGACGTTGGTGGCGTAGACGCCGTTGCGCTCGCCCAGCTCGCCGGTCTCGAAGTCGAAGAGGTACTTCGGGACGAGGAAGAGGGAAAGGCCCTTGGTGCCGGGGCCGGCGCCCTCGGGGCGGGCCAGCACGTAGTGGAGGATGTTCTCCGACATGTCGTGCTCACCGGACGTGATGAACCGCTTCACGCCCTCGATGTGCCAGGAGCCGTCCTCCTGCTGCACGGCCTTGGTGCGGCCGGCGCCCACGTCCGAGCCGGCGTCCGGCTCGGTGAGGACCATGGTGGAGCCCCACTGCTTCTCGGTGGCGATCTTGGCGATGTGCTTCTGGACCTCGTTGCCCTCCTCGAAGAGGATGCCGGCGAACGCCGGGCCCGAGGAGTACATCCACACGGCCGGGTTGGCGCCCAGGATCAGCTCGGCGTAGGCCCAGATGAGGGAGCGCGGCGAGGTGGTGCCGCCGATCTCCTCGGGCAGGCCGAGCCGCCAGTACTCGGAGTCCATGAAGGCCTGGTAGCTCTTCTTGAAGGACTCCGGGACCGGAGCGGTGTTCGTCTCCGGGTCGAAGACCGGCGGGTTGCGGTCCGCGTCGGCGAAGGACTCGGCCAGCTCGTTCTCGGAGAGGCGGGTCAGCTCCTCCAGGACGCTCTTGGCGGTCTCGAGGTCCATCTCCTCGAACGGGCCGGTGCCGTACACCTTGTCGCGGCCGAGTACTTCGAAGAGGTTGAACTCGATGTCGCGGAGATTCGACTTGTAGTGCCCCATGGCGACGGCTCCCGGCTCCCTAGAGAGATCGGCGAGGCACTGGATCCTCGCGCTAGTTCACGTACCAACAAGTAGCTCCAATATGCTACCCGTCAGTAATAAAGCGCAACCCCGATCCGGCCATCTGTGACCCACCCCTCTACGGCGGTCGATACCCTTGCCTGCATGTACGGCTACGACCAGAGCGCCGGAGCGCAGCAGCAGTACGCCCCGCCGCAGCAGCAGATGCCCGGCGCCGGCGGATACGGTCAGCAGCCGCCGCTGTACCCGGAGCCGTCCCCGCCCTCCCTCGCCGACGCGGTGCGCTCCTTCACCACCGGGCAGCTGACCGCCGAGGACTTCCAGCAGATCTTCGCCACGTCCAAGGTCTACTGCCCCCGCGGCGACACCCCCGGCTTCCTGGCCCTGCACAACACCCAGCAGCCGGTGATCCCCATGTTCACCTCGCTGAAGGAACTGCGCCGCTACGCGGGCAAGGAATCCAAGTACTTCGTCATCACCGGCGCGGAGGTCATCGACCTCCTCCCCACCGGCTACGGCTTCGTCCTCGACATGGAGGGCGAACACCGCATCGTCTTCGACGCGAAGGCCGTGGAGGAGATGGTGGACTTCGCGATGCGGCGGATGTACGGGGGCTGACGCGGGGCACGACAGCAGGACGCGATCGAGATCAGCGACTTCGTGTACGCGGCCACAGGTGCGCGAGTGCGGAGGCTGACCACGCCGGACGGCACCCACTGGTTCCCGGCGGTCGACGTGTGCAGGCGTCTGGGATACGCGCACGTGGGATCCGCTCTCCGGAACGTCGCCGACGAGGCGAACTGCGGATCTGCCGAGCAACATCCGGGCCGACGAGGCGCTGCTGGCGGCCCAGGCGCAGCAGAACCATCTGCTGAGGGAGATCACGCACGGCCTGCGCGACATCGCCCAGGCGCTCCGACCCCCGCCGACCGCTCCCGGCGCTCCCCGGCGCCGGAGCTGGCCACACAGCAGCTCCTCGCCAAGTGGAAGGCGGACAACCTCGCCGTCACCGAGGACGTGCACGCGGTGGCGGCTCGCCCCGGCGCTGCTGCAGGGCGGTGCCGTGTACCGGGTGGAGGAGATCGCCGCCCGGACTGGACTGCCGGACGAGCGTGTCCGCGGCTGCCCGGACCTGCTCTTCGAGCAGGGGTGTGTGCGGCAGGCGGGCTGCGCACCGGACGGGGCGCCGGTGCGCGTGCTGCCCCAGGGGAGTAGTCCTCTGACCGAAAAGGCCCGAAGCCGCAAGACAAGGTTGCGGCTTCGGGCCTTCTCGTACCCTGCCGGCTTTCAGGCCCCCGGGCCCTCTTCGGTCATTCCGTGGACTGCCGGGACCGTGCCCAGGCGGCCCTTCTGGAAGTCCTCGAACGCCTGCATCAGCTCGTCCTTGGTGTTCATGACGAACGGGCCGTAGTGGGCCATGGGCTCGCGGATGGGGCGGCCGCCGAGCAGGACGATCTCCAGGTCGGGGGTGTGGGAGTCCTGCTTCTCGTCCGCGCGGACGGTGAGGGAGGAGCCGGTGCCGAAGACCGCCGTCTGGCCGGAGTGGACCGGGCGGCGCTCGGCGCCCACCGCGCCCTTGCCGGCGAGGACGTAGGCGAGGCCGTTGAACTCCTCCCGCCAGGGGAGGGTGATCTCCGCGCCGGGGGCGAGTGTCGCGTGGATCATGGTGATGGGGGTGTGGGTGATGCCGGGACCCTCGTGGCCGTCCAGCTCGCCCGCGATGACGCGGAGCAGCGCGCCGCCGTCGGGGGAGGTGAGCAGCTGGACGCTGCCCGCGCGGATGTCCTGGTAGCGGGGGGCCATCATCTTGTCCCTGGCGGGGAGGTTCACCCACAGCTGGAGGCCGTGGAAGAGGCCGCCGGAGACGACGAGGTGCTCGGGCGGGGCCTCGATGTGGAGGAGCCCGGAGCCGGCGGTCATCCACTGGGTGTCGCCGTTGGTGATGGTGCCGCCGCCGCCGTGGGAGTCCTGGTGGTCGAAGACGCCGTCGATGATGTAGGTGACGGTCTCGAAGCCGCGGTGAGGGTGCCACGGGGTGCCCTTGGGCTCTCCCGGCGCGTACTCCACCTCGCCCATCTGGTCCATCATGATGAACGGGTCGAGGTGGCGGTAGCTGATCCCGGCGAACGCCCTGCGTACCGGGAAACCCTCCCCCTCGAAGCCGCTCGGTGCGGTGGTGACGGCGAGCACGGGACGGGCCACGGCGTCTGCGGGTGCGGTGACGCGGGGCAGCGTCAACGGGTTCTCGACGGTCACTGCGGGCATGGTCGGTACCTCCTCGGGCGACGTGCGTCTCAGTTTAGTTGAGCGTTGAACTTTCTGCCACCTGCAACAGGGGGGGACCCCGGGGCATTCCCCCGGCCGGCCGCGCGCGCGGGACAGCCCGCCCCGCGCGTGATCCGCTGGAGACGTGCAGCTGCTTCCCCTTCCCGTGCGCCGGCTCGCCGCCTGGTGTGCCGTCGTGCTGCTCGTCGCGGGGGTCGTCTACGTGGGCATCCGGCTGTGCGTGGAGTTCCGCGCGGCCGTCGTGCCGGTGCTGCTCGCGCTGCTGGGCACGGCGCTCCTCGGCCCCTTCCACCGGCGGCTGGTGAAGGCGGGCGTCAACCGGTCCGTGGCCGCCGGGCTCACCTGCGTCGCCGTGGTCTGCGTGGTCGGCGGCGCCGTCTACATCGTCGTCGCCGCGCTCATCGACAGCGGGGACCAGATCATCACCTCGCTCCGGCAGGCGGCACGGGACCTCGCCCGGCACTTCGGAGCCGCCGGGACCTCGCTGGACGATCTGGCCGCCAACTGGCGGGAGCTGCTCGGCAAGTTCGGCGGGACGGCCGCCTCCGGGGTGATCAGCGGCGTGAGCGTGGTCGGCGAGACCATCGCCATGGCCGTGCTCGCGCTGCTGCTCGTCTTCTTCTTCCTGCGCGACTCCCACCGGGCCACCGGCGCCCTGCGCTCGCTCGCCCCGCCCGGCGCCGCCGACTCCCTGGAGGCCATGGCCCACCGTGCCTACCAGGCGGTGGAGGGGTTCATGCGCGGGACCACCTTCATCGCCCTCATCGACGCGCTCTGCATCACCGTGGGCCTGCTCGTCCTGGACGTGCCCGGCGCCGTCGGGCTGGGCGCGCTGGTCTTCGTCGGCGCCTACATCCCCTATCTCGGCGCCTTCATCTCCGGCGCGGTGGCGGTGCTGGTGGCGCTTGCCGACCGGGGGTTCGTGATCGCCCTGTGGGCGCTGGGCGTGGTCCTGGCCGTGCAGGTGCTGGAGGGGCATGTGCTCCAGCCGGTGATCCAGAGCCGTACGGTGCAGATGCACCCGGCGGTGGTGATGGTCACGATCACCGCGGGCGCGTCCGTCGCCGGGATCCTCGGGATGCTGCTCGCCGTACCGCTGACCGCCGCCGCGTTCGGTGTCGTCCACGAGCTGCGGGACCGCTACGCCGCCTCCGCCCCGTCGTCGGACTCGTAGAACTCGAACCAGATGCTCTTGCCCTCGCCGCGCGGGTCGACGCCCCAGGCGTGGGCCAGCAGCTCGATCAGCATCAGACCGCGCCCGGAGGACGCCAGCTCCCCGGGCCGCCGCTTGTGCGGCAGGTCGTCGCTGGCGTCGGTGACCTCGACCCGCATCCGCCGGTCGTCGCCCTCCCCGGTGACCTCGGCGACCAGCAGCGCGTCGGTGTCGGTGTGCACCAGGACGTTCGTCAGCGTCTCGGACAGCAGCAGCACCGCCGAGTCGACCTGGTCGGCACAGGCCCAGTCGTGGAGGAGTTCGCGCAGCAGCCGGCGGGCGACGGCGATCCGCTCGGGTTCGGTTTGGGCGACCGTCAGCATGGTGCGCCGCACGGTGGGCCGCGCGGTGACCGGGCCGCCGCAGCCGCAGTCCTGGCTCTGCCGGCACAGCAGCAGGACGGCGATGTCGTCCTCCCGGCGGTCGGCGAGCGGGCCGGGGCTGTGGTGGGAGGAGGGGCCGTGCACCGCCTGGACCAGGGCGTCGGCGAGTTCCTCCAGATCACCGGTGTGCTGCTCCAGGATGGCGCGGATGCGCTTCCAGCCGGTCTCCAGATCGTGGCCACCGGTCTCGATCAGTCCGTCGGTGCAGATCAGCATGGTCTCGCCGGGTTCCAGGAGGAGCCGAGTGGTGGGGTAGTCGGCGTCCGGGTCGATGCCGAGCGGCAGTCCGCCGGCCGTGGGCCGGGTGAGCACCGTGCCGTCGGACATCCGGATCGCCGGGTCGGGGTGGCCGGCGCGGGCGATCTCCAGCACCCCGGACAGCGGGTCCGCCTCGACGTAGAGGCAGGTCGCGAAGCGCAGCTCGCCGGGGTCCTCGGTGCCCGAGCACATGCCGTGCAGGAAGCGGGAGGCGCGGGAGAGGACCGCGTCGGGGCGGTGGCCCTCGGAGGCGTAGGCGCGCAGGGCTATCCGCAGCTGGCCCATCAGGCCGGCCGCGCGCACGTCGTGCCCCTGGACGTCGCCGATGGTCAGCGCGAACCGGCCGGACGGCAGCGGGATCATGTCGTACCAGTCGCCGCCGACCTGGAGTCCGCCGCCGGTCGGCACATAGCGGGCGGCCACGCTCATGCCGGGGATCTGGGGGCCCAGCATGGGCAGCATCGAGCGCTGGAGACCGTCGGTGAGTTCCCGCTGGGTCTCGGCGGCTCCGGCCCGGGACAGGGCCTGGGCGAGCATCCGGGCCACGGTGGTCAGTACCGACCGCTCGTCGGGCGTGAACCGCACCGGGTAGGCGAAGCCCGCCATCCAGGCGCCCATGGTGCGCCCGGCGACGGTCAGCGGCAGGAACGCCCACGACCGGCGGCCGAACTGCTCGGCGAGCGGCCAGGTGAGCGGGTAGCGCTCCTTGTACTGCTGGGGGGAGGACAGGTACACCGCCCGGCCGGTGCGCACCACTTCAGCCGCCGGATAGTCGGTGTCCAGCGACATGTGCGAGAAGGGGCTCTCGTCGCCGGGCTGGTGCCCGTGGTGGCCGATGATCGTCAGCCGGTCGCCCTGCACGCCGAAGACGGCCAGCCCGTCCGGCGAGAACCCGGGCATCGCCAGTCCGGCCGCGACCCGCAGCACCTCCTCGGTGGAGCGGGCCTCGGCCAGCGCCCGGCCCGCGTCCAGCAGGAACGCCTCCCGGGAGCGCCGCCAGTCACCGGTGACCGCGTTGCGTCCGGCGGGGGTGCCCGGCGAGGGCTCGGTGACCTCCTGGAGGGTGCCGATCAGCTCGTAGGCCCGGCGTACGGGGTCGAAGGAGGGTCTCATCCGGCTGCGGGTCGTCCGGATGACCCGGCCGCGCTCGTCCATGATCCGTACCCGCACCTCGGCGAGGGTGCCCTCGGCGGTGGCCAGGCCGACGACGCTGACGATCTCGTTCCAGTCGACCGGGTGCAGCCGGGAGCGCACCTGGGCCTCGGTGAGGGTGGCCGGTTCCGGGGGCAGCCCGAGCAGTCGAGCGGCCTCGGCGTCCACCGTGACCTGGCTTGTGTCCGTGTCCCACTGCCACAGGCCGGTCGCGAGGGCGGCGAGGACCTGCCCCACGGCGGGCAGGGGCTCACCAGTGCGCATTGCCCCACTTTAGGAAAAGGTGTTCGGGACGTGCCACTGATGGGCGACGCCGACAATCGGGCCGGGCGATCCCGGCATGGCCGGTACCCTGGGAAAGTCCGGGCACCGGGCCCCGGAGATTCCCGATCCGCGAAGACTGGATGAACGACGATGCATCGGTACAGGTCCCACACCTGCGGCGAGCTCCGCGCCTCTGACGTCGGCACCGACGTCCGGCTGAGTGGCTGGCTGCACAATCGGCGCGACCTGGGCGGCATCCTCTTCATCGATCTGCGCGACCACTACGGCATCACGCAGCTGGTCGCCCGTCCCGGCACGCCCGCCTACGAGGCGCTGGACAAGGTCTCCAAGGAGTCCACGGTCCGCGTCGACGGCAAGGTCGTTTCACGTGGAACCGAGAACGTGAACCCGGACCTGCCCACCGGTGAGATCGAGGTCGAGGTCGGCGAGGTCGAGCTGCTCGGCGCCGCCGCCCCGCTGCCCTTCACCATCAACACCGAGGACGGCGTCAACGAGGAGCGCCGCCTGGAGTACCGCTTCCTCGACCTGCGCCGCGAGCGCATGCACCGCAACATCATGCTGCGCACGGCGGTCATCTCCGCCATCCGGCACAAGATGACGGCGCTGGGCTTCAACGAGATGGCGACGCCGATCCTGTCCGCGACCTCCCCCGAGGGCGCCCGCGACTTCGTCGTCCCCTCCCGTCTGCACCCGGGCAGGTTCTACGCCCTCCCGCAGGCCCCGCAGCAGTTCAAGCAGCTGCTGATGATCTCCGGCTTCGACCGCTACTTCCAGATCGCGCCCTGCTTCCGCGACGAGGACGCCCGCGCCGACCGCTCGCCGGGCGAGTTCTACCAGCTCGACGTCGAGATGAGCTTCGTCGAGCAGGAGGA
>NZ_DASQNH010000020.1:0-111227 GCF_035645055.1 Streptomyces sp.
CGAGCCAGCGGCGGCGCAGGGTGTCGTACGGGTCGGCGGCGGCGTGGGCCGTGGGCGGGGCGGGGGCGGTCAGGGCGGTGGCGGTGGCGAGGAGGACGGCTCTGCGGCTGAGTGAGGCGCGTTCCGGCGTCATGTGATGCCTCTAGCAGGAGAGCGGGCCGAGGGGAACCGGGTGGGCGTCACGCTGCCGTGAAAAGCCCCGGTCAGCCGAAGCGCCCGCGGCATCGCCCCGGGTCTGTTGTACCGGCGGCTGCTGATCGATCACCGTCTGCTTCCTCGGCACCCGCGAACGCGTCGAGGCGCTCTCGCCCCGGACAGCACGGGGGCCGGGTGCCACCGGGGCGCTGGTCCGAGCACGACACCCGGCCAAGATGTTGAAACTTGAACGGAATAGGACTACGGTGGAACCCGTTCACCTAGTTGAACATTCAACGTTCCGACCCGAGGAGAACGCCATGACCCTGGACCTGGCCACCCTGACCGGCGACTACACCATCGACGCCGCCCACACGACCATCGGCTTCACCGCCCGCCACGCCATGGTCACCAACGTCAAGGGCAAGTTCCTCGACTTCAGCGGCTCACTGCACCTCGACGGCACCGACCCGTCCAGGTCCAGCGCGACCATCGACGTCAAGATGGACAGCATCGACACCGGCAACGCCGACCGCGACGGCCACCTCAAGAGCGCGGACTTCTTCCGGACCGACGAGTTCCCGGCCATGACGTTCCGCTCCACCAGGGCGGAGTCCCTCGGCGGCGACGACTACCGCGTCACCGGCGACCTGTCGATCCTCGGCGTCACCAAGCCGATCACCATCGACCTGGAGTTCAACGGCGCCGCGAAGGACCCGTTCGGCAACGAGCGCGTCGGCTTCGAGGGCAAGGCCACGATCCTGCGCTCCGAATGGGGCCTGACCTGGAACGCGGCACTGGAGACCGGCGGCTTCCTGGTCTCCGACAAGATCAAGCTGAACTTCGACATCTCGGCGATCAGGAACCCTTGAGCTTCTCGACGGCGGCCCCCAGCCGGGCGGCCCGCCGTTCGGGCGTCCGGGCGCGCAGCAGCTCCAGCACGACGAGATACCGGTCCGTCCTGCCGAGCGCGTCGAAGGCCGCCTTCGCCGCGGGGCTGCGCTCCAGCGCCGCGGCGAGGTCGTCCGGGACGGTCGCGTCCCGCTGGGACGCGTAGGCCGCCGCCCACCGGCCGTCCGCCCTGGCGGTGTCCACCTCGGCGAGCCCGGCCGGGCGCATCCGCCCGGCGGCGGTCAGCTCCGCCACCCGCCGCACATTGACCATGGACCAGAGGCTGCCGGGCCGGCGCGGGGTGATCCGCTGGAGGTAGTGGGTGGCGTCGAGCGCCTTGCGCTGCCCGGTGATCCAGCCGTGGCAGAGCGCCGCGTCGTTCACCTCGGCGGCGGTGACGGAGGGCAGTCCCGAGCCCTTCTTGGCCACCTTCACCCACAGACCCGGCTGCGGGGCGGGATGCCGGGAGAGCCAGGCGTCGAGGTCGGCGACGGTCTCGAAGGGGAGGGGCTCCTGAATGGTCATGGGAGCAGACTAGGTCGGCTGTAGGACAGAAATGGGCCTAGTGGGGAGGGTGGTTGCCGCCGCGTCACGGGCCGCATGCCGCATCAGGGCGGGTATGACCACCGCCGATCCCCGACCGGACGGCCCCGCCCGGGTCGTCCTCGCGACGTACGAGATCGATCACGGCCGTCCCCGCCCCCTGGCCGTCGTCCACGCTTGACTGCGGGAGCGCGGCATCGACTGGATGCCGTTCCCGCCGGGAGACGTCCACTGGGACCGCGGCTGCGCGCCCGGGGCCGACGGACGCCGGCGGGCCTGGGTCACGGTGAGTGTGTCCGCGCGGGCGCTGTGGCGGCTGGGGCTGCACCCACGGCAGTCGGCTTCCGGGCAGGGCGGCGTGCCGCCGCCTCGCTGGTGGCATGCCGCGGGCGAGCGGTACGCCGCCGGTGCCGGACGTTGGAGCGCCGGCTGAGCGGAGCCGAATTGCCGTGCGCGGCGGGCGGCCACGTGGTTGGCTCACCGTCATGACCTGGCTCCCGCATGACTTCGTCCATCCCCTGCACGTCGAGATACCCGACGCCGGGGGCCATCGGCTGCGGCCGATCAGCGGTGCGGACGCGCCGCTCGACTACCCCTCCGTGATGGGCTCGCGGGAGCGGCTGTGGTCGATCTTCGGCCCCGCCTGGGGCTGGCCGTCGGCCACCATGTCGTACGAGGCGAACCTCGCGGACCTGGAGCGGCACGCTGTCGAGATCGAGGCCCACCAGTCGTTCAACTACACCCTCGAAAGCCCGGACCGCACCGCCCTGCTCGGCTGCGTCTACATCGATCCGCCGGAGAAGCGGGGCGCCGACGCCGAGATCTCCTGGTGGGTGGTGGACGAGGAGGCCGACGGTGCGCTGGAGCGGGCGCTGGACGCGTTCGTGCCGCGCTGGATCGCCGAGGACTGGCCGTTCGAGGCACCGCGGTTCATCGGGTGGGACCTGACCTGGGAGGAGTGGCTGCGGCTGCCGGACCACGAGTGAACGGGTGACCGGGGGCGGCCGGACCGTCCGCCGGGGCGCGCGGACGGTCCGGCCGCCGCCAGGTATCAGAAGCCGCCCCCGAAGTCCCCTCCCCCGCCGAAGTCCCCGCCGCCGCCGAAGCCTCCGCCGCCGAAGCCGCCGCCGAAGTCACCCGTGTCGAAGTCCGCGCCGGAGACGTCGCCGCCCTCGTAGCCGCCGGAGTCGCCGTAGCCGGCTCCGTAGTCGGCCGCGTAGGACGGGGTGGCCATCATGCCGCCGAGCATGGTGCCGATCAGCAGGCCGGGCAGGATGCCGCCGCCGAAGTAGCCGCCTGCCCAGGGGCCGTAGGCCGGGCCCGCGTCCCAGTAGGGGCGGCGGCCGTAGCCGGTGTCGACCTCGCGGATCATGGGGTCGAGCCCGTCGGCGAGCCGGGACCGGTCGGCGGCGCAGACCGGCACTTCGCGGGTCGCCCCGCCCTCCGGCGTCCAGGTGGCGTCGGCGACGGACGGGCCGTGCCGGGGGTCGAAGAAGCACGGCGGCCGGCGTTCCGGCAGCGGCCGGCCCTCGCGGCGGGCGGCGAGCCGGGCGAGCGCGAACCGGCCGTCCTCAAGGGTCTCGGTGACCGGCCGCACGTCCTCCGGTCTCCGGGCGGCCGCCATCCGGGTCTTCGCCGTTTCGTAGGCGTCGAGGGCGTGTGCGTAGTCGGCGCGCATCGCGTCGTCGGCGCCGGGTTCGCCGGGCCGGAAGTCGAGGCGGTCCAGTTCCTCGCCGTACGCGGTGATGTCCTCGTCGACGACCACGCGCAGTTTCTCCAGGGCCGCCCGCTGCTCGGCCTCCTGGCGGCGCCGGTTGCGGCGGACGAGGGCGTACGCGCCCGCGCCGCCCGCCGCGAGCACCGCGCCGGTGGTGACGAGCGCGGTGGTGGAGACACCGGTGTCGACACTGCCCCAGGAGGCGGGTGCGGTGCCGCCGACGCCGCCGCGCAGGGCGTCGTCGACGAAGTCGTTCAGCTGGGCCTTGGCGTCGCCCGCGTCCTGCGCGGCCGTGACCAGGTTGGACACGCCCTGGCGGCTCAGCACACTGCTGTCGGCGCGCGCGTCGAAGCGGTCGCCGATCCGGACGCCGTAGAGGCCGGTGACGCCGGTCTCGGTGCGGAGGTTGCGGAACAGGTTCTCGGTCGGCTGGTCGGCGGGGAGAACCGCCACGAAGACAGGCTTGTCCGCGTCCTCGATCTTGTCCGCGAGCGCTTCGGCGTCCGCCTCGGACAGCAGGCCGGAGGCGGCCGGGTCGACATAGACGGGGCTCTCCCGCAGGGCTTGGGCGACCTCGGAGAGGTCGGTGGCCGCATGCGCTCCGGGCGCACCGGCCGACAGCACCGCCAGTGCGGCGGTGACCGGCACGATCAGCAGGCGTACGAAGGTACGCATCATCGCGGCCCTCATACCTTCGAAGCTACCCGAAACGGTCAAACATGGGTATAGAGCCTGCGTGGAAGCGGGTCGGCGCCCTACGGCTGTGTCATGGCGGAGCCGTAGGGCACCGGCCGGGCCGCGGGGCTTCCGGGCGGTGGCCGGCCGCTCAGTCCGGCCGGTCCGCCCGGTGTTTCGGTCCGGACCGGCCGGCACGGCGGGAGGGCGCCGCCCACGCGGCGGCCGGCACGCGCGGCTCACTCCGCGGGCCGCACCCCCGCGCGCAGCAGCCCGTACGTGTACGCGTCCTCCAGGGCCTGCCAGGAGGCGGCGATGACGTTCTCGGCCACACCGACCGTGGACCACTCGCCGGTGCCGTCCGAGGTGGAGATCAGGACGCGGGTGGTGGACTGGGTGCCGTGCTTGCCCTCCAGGATGCGGACCTTGTAGTCGACCAGCTCCAGCGCGGCGAGCTGCGGGTAGATCTTCTCCAACGCGACCCGCAGGGCCCGGTCGAGGGCGTTGACCGGGCCGTTGCCCTCCGCCGTGGCGACGATCCGCTCGCCCTTGGCCCACAGCTTGACGGTGGCCTCGTTGGCGTGGGTGCCGTCGGGGCGGTCCTCGACGATGGCCCGCCAGGACTCGACCTCGAAGTAGCGCAGCGGCTTGCCCTGGACCTCGGTGCGCAGCAACAGTTCGAAGGAGGCGTCCGCGGCCTCGTAGGTGTAGCCCTCGAGCTCGCGTTCCTTGACGCGTTCCACCACCCGGCCGACCAGCTCGCGGTCGCCGCCCAGGTCGATGCCCAGCTCCTTGCCCTTCAGCTCCACCGACGCCCGGCCCGCCATGTCGGAGACCAGCATCCGCATGGTGTTGCCGACCTGCTCGGGGTCGATGTGCTGGTAGAGGTCGGGGTCGACCTTGATGGCGGAGGCGTGCAGGCCCGCCTTGTGCGCGAACGCGGAGAGCCCGACGTACGGCTGGTGGGTGGAGGGGGTGAGGTTCACGACCTCGGCGATCGCGTGCGAGATCCTCGTCATCTCGCGCAGCTTGCCCTCCGGCAGCACCTTCTTGCCGTACTTCAGCTCCAGCGCGGCCACCACCGGGAAGAGGTTGGCGTTGCCGACGCGCTCGCCGTAGCCGTTGGCGGTGCACTGGACGTGGGTGGCGCCCGCGTCGACGGCGGCGAGGGTGTTGGCGACGGCGCAGCCGGTGTCGTCCTGGGCGTGGATGCCGAGCCGGGCACCGGTGTCGGCGCGGACGGTGGCGACGACGGCCTGGATCTGGGCGGGGAGCATGCCGCCGTTGGTGTCGCACAGGACGACCACGTCGGCGCCCGCCTCCGACGCCGCCCGGACCACCGACTTGGCGTACTCCGGGTTCGCGCGGTAGCCGTCGAAGAAGTGCTCGCAGTCGACGAAGACGCGGCGGCCCTGGGACTTGAGGTGGGCGACCGTGTCGCGGACCATCTCCAGGTTCTCGTCGAGGGTGGTGCGCAGGGCCAGTTCGACGTGGCGGTCGTGGGACTTGGCGACGAGGGTGATCACCGGGGCGCCGGAGTCGAGGAGGGCCTTGACCTGCGGGTCCTCGGAAGCCTTGGCGCCGGCCCGGCGGGTGGAGCCGAAGGCGACCAGCTGGGCGTGCTTGAAGCCGATCTCCGCCTGCGCGCGGGCGAAGAACTCGGTGTCCCGCGGGTTGGCGCCGGGCCAGCCGCCCTCGATGAAGCCGACGCCGAAGTCGTCCAGGTGCCGTGCGATGGCCAGCTTGTCCGCGACCGTGAGGTTGATGCCCTCGCGCTGGGCGCCGTCGCGCAGGGTGGTGTCGAAGACGTGGAACGAGTCGTCGAGCTCGCTGGTTTCCGTCATGGTCGTGAAGGCTCCTGTGTTGGATCTCGGTCTACCGGAATGACCGGCTCCACCGTCCTTCTATGGTCCCTCGCGCTCCCCTCCCGGCTGCGGGTGGGCCGGGAAAACGAAAAACCTCTCGCGGGTGCGAGAGGTCTGCGCGCGGGTCGAGGACGACGGTGTCCGCCCGTACCGGGTCGTACGAGGCGGTCACTGCGGACCGGCGCGCCTGCTGCCAATAATCATGGCGAACGAGAGCACGGAGGCAGTCTGGCACAGCCCCGCCGCCGTGCTCACGGGTGTCTCAGTATGCGAGCCCCGGATCACTCGCCGGTACGAAGATCGGCCGGCCACAACTCGCCTGGGCCGCCGCGCGGGTGCGGCTGGATGCGGGCGAGGGTCCGGTCGGGCGTGCCCGCGCCCGCCGTCCGCCGTCCGCCGTCCGCCGTCCGCGACGAGGAGGCGGTGACGGCGAGGTGGCGGCCGTCGCGTGACAGGGCGAGGCCGTCGGACGCCCAGCCGGATCCGCCGTCGCGGCGACGCCTACCCGCTCGGCGCGGCCGGCCCCGTCTCCCCGTGACACGCTCCCCCGGCCCCGCGCCGAGGGCTTCCCCGAGCCAAGCGCATCGCCGCGATCCGGCTCAATCGGCCGTATCGCGTACGCCCCGGGCAGTGGTTCGGCCGTCCGCGAGCAGGTTCTGGTCCAGGAACTCGCGTACGTGGCCGAGGATCTGCGCCCGGTCGGTGCCGCGCAGGCCGATGGCGACATGGATGGAGAAGCCGTCGAGCAGCGCCCGCAGCCGGGCGGCGAAGCGGTCGGGGTCGACGGGGCGGAACTCGCCGCGCGAAACGCCCTCGGCGAGCAGCGCCACCAGGTCGCGGTGCCAGGCGCCCTCGATGGCGGCCTGCCGGTCGCGGGCGTCGTCGTCGGCGTTCTGCGAGCGGTTCCAGACCTCCAGCCAGAGCGTCCAGTGCGGGTCGCCCGGGCCGTCGGGGACGTACAGGTCGACGTACGCGTCGAGGCGTGCGCGGGCCGGTCCGGGGCGGGCGAGCAGCCGGCCGCGCTCGGCGCCGAGGCGGCCCTCGCTCCACTCCAGGGTCTGCAGCAGCAGCTCGTCCTTGGTGCGGAAGTAGTACAGGAGGTGGCCGCTGCTCATGCCCACCTCACGGCCGAGCGCGGCCATGGTCAGTTTCTCCAGGCCACGCTCGGCGATCATCTCCATGGCCGCGGCGAGCAGTTCCTCGCGGGGCGGTGCCGGGGTGCGGCGGCGGGTGCTCACGGGGCGGCCTCGACCCGGACGGCGTCGGGCAGGAAGTGCGTCTCGTACGGGCCGTAGCACTCGCTGAACAGGGTGGCCACGGGGGTGCCGCAGCCGCCGCACACCTGGTTGGGCCCCTCGCGCCCGGCCGTGCCGCAGCAGGCGACCTCGCTCACGGCGGGGTTGTGGCCGAGGAAGCCGAGGCAGTCATCGGGATGGACGACCAGGGTGTCGCGCGGCCCGGCGGACATCAGGCAGCCCGGCCCGTCGGGGTCCGACACACAGACTCCGGGGATCGCGTTCCCGCACCACTCGGGGTCGGGGTGCGGCACGAACGGCGCCCCGCTCGGCTCCGGGTCCACCGCGTAGGTGCCGCGCGCCACGGTCGACGGGGCGTGCCGCGACCCGTCGGCGTTCGGCAGGCCGTCGTACCCCGGGCGCTCGGGCAGTTCGGGCAGCAGCCGCACGGGCTCGGTGAGAGGGCGGCCGCATGCCGCGCAGACCAGGACGTTCACCCGTATGTTCTACCCGACGCGGGCCGTCACCGGGTCTTCGGCTGCTGCTGGGTGATGCAGTGGATGCCGCCGCCGCCCGCGAAGATCTGCCGGGCGTCCACCAGGGTCACCGTCCGCTCGGGGAAGAGCCGCCGGAAGATGCCCGCCGCGATCTCGTCGTTCGGGTCGTCGAAGCCGCACAGCACGACGCCGCCGTTGCACAGGTAGTGGTTGATGTACGAGTAGTCGACCCAGTCGCCCTCCTCGTCCTTCAGGACGGTCGGGGCGGGGATCTCCACGACCTCCAGGGGGCGGCCCTGGGCGTCGGTCTGACCGCGCAGGATCTCCAGGTACATCCGGGAGCGGACGTGGTCCGGGTGGGCCGGGTCGCGCTGGCTGTGCACGACCACGGTGCCCGGCCGCGCGAAGGCGGCCACGATGTCGACGTGGCCCTGGGTGCCGTACATGCCGTAGTCGCCCGCCAGGCCGTGCGGGAGCCAGATCGCCTTGGTGGTGCCCAGCTTGGCGTGGATCTCGGCCTCGACCTGTTCGCGGCTCCAGCCGGGGTTGCGGCCGGAGCCGAGCTGGACGGTGTCGGTGAGCAGGACGGTGCCCTCGCCGTCGACGTGGATCGCGCCGCCCTCGTTGACGAGGGTGCTGCTGAGCACCGGCACTCCCGCGAGGTCCGCGACATGCCGGGCGATCTTCGAGTCGTGCTCCCAGCGTGCCCAGTCCTGCGCGCCCCAGCCGTTGAACACCCAGTCCACGGCGGCCAGCCGGCCCTCCTCGTCCGTCACGAAGGTGGGGCCGATGTCCCGCATCCACGCGTCGTCCAGCTCGCGCTCCACCAGATCGATGTCCGGGCCGAGGAGTTCCCGCGCGCCGTCGCCCTGGCCGGGTCCGTGCACCACCGTCACCGGTTCGAAGCGGCGTACCGCGCGGGCCACGGACGCCCAGGCGGCGCGGGCCTCGGCCAGTTCCTCGTCGGTGGTGAAAGTCGGGTTGGGGCCGGGCCAGGCCATCCAGGTGCGCTCGTGCGGGGCCCACTCGGGGGGCATGCGGAAGGTCATCGGGGCGTCCTAGAGGAAGTAGAGGCGGTTGAGGGAGACGGAGTCGGCAGGGTCCGAGCGCAGCGGTTCGCCGTCCAGCGTCACCAGGCCGGTGCGCTGGTCCACGTCGACCTGTCCGGTACGGGAGTTCAGGCGCAGGTCGGCCGGTCCGATGCCGCGGGTGCCGCGGACGGCGACCCTTCTCCTGCGCGTCGGCATCGTGTCGTGGCCCTGGTCGAGGGCGGCCTGGGCGACGAAGGCGACGGAGATGTCGGCGGGGGTGGCGCCGTGTGCGCCGAACTGCGGGCCCAGCACGAGGGGTTCGCAGGTGTCGGTGGCCGCGTTGGGGTCGCCGACCACGCCGTACGCCGGGAAACCGGCCTTGAGCACGAGCTGTGGCTTGGCGCCGAAGTACTCCGGCCGCCACAGCACGATGTCGGCGAGCTTGCCGGCCTCGAGGGAGCCGACCTCGTGGGCCAGGCCGTGGGCGATCGCCGGGTTGATGGTCAGCTTGGCCATGTAGCGCAGCACGCGCTCGTTGTCGTGGTCGGTGTCGGGGCCGCCGAGTTCGGCCTTCATCTTCCCGGCCATGGCGAACGTACGGCGGACCGTCTCGCCCGCGCGGCCCATGCCCTGCGCGTCGGACGAGGTGATGCCGATCGCGCCCAGGTCGTGCAGCACGTCCTCCGCGCCCATGGTCCCGGCGCGGATGCGGTCGCGGGCCATGGCGGCGTCGCCGGGCAGGTCGGTCTTCAGGTCGTGGACGGAGACGATCATGCCGTAGTGCTCGGCGACCGCGTCCCGGCCGAACGGCAGGGTGGGGTTGGTGGAGGAGCCGATGACGTTCGGCACGCCCGCCATCTTCAGCACGTTGGGGACGTGCCCGCCGCCGCAGCCCTCGATGTGGAAGGCGTGGATGGTGCGGCCTTCGAGGACGCGCAGGGTGTCCTCGACGGACAGGCACTCGTTCAGCCCGTCGCTGTGCAGGGCGACCTGCACGTCGTGCTCCTCGGCGACGCGCAGCGCGGTGTCCAGGGCGCGGGTGTGGGCACCCATGTCCTCGTGCACCTTGAAGCCGCAGGCACCGCCCTCGGCCAGCGCCTCGGTCAGCGGTGCCTCGTGGGAGGACGAACCGCGGCCGAGGAAGCCGATGTTGACGGGCCAGGCGTCGAACGCGCTGAAGGCGTGCTTCAGCGCCCAGGGGGAGTTGACGCCCACGCCCCACACCGGCCCGAACTCCTGGCCGATGACGGTGGTGACGCCGGAGGCGAGCGAGGCCTCCATGATGCGCGGCGACAGCAGGTGGACGTGGGTGTCGACGGCTCCGGCGGTGGCGATCAGGCCCTCGCCGGAGACGATCGAGGTGCCGGTGCCGACGACGACGTCCACGCCGTCGAGGGTGTCGGGGTTGCCGGCCCGGCCGATGGCGCAGATCCGCCCCTCGCGGATGCCGATCGACACCTTGCGGATGCCCTGTACCGCGTCGATCACGACGACGTTGCTGATCACGACGTCACAGGTCTCGCGGACGGCGGCGGCCTTCAGGTGCAGTCCGTCGCGGGCGGTCTTGCCGAATCCGGCCAGGAACTCGTCGCCGTACCGCTGGGAGTCGGACTCGACCTTGACGGTCAGGCCCGAGTCGCCCAGCCGGATGCGGTCGCCGGCGCGGGGGCCGTGGGTGGCGGCGTACTCGTGGGGGGTGAGGCGGCGGGCCTCTGCGGGGTGGCCTCCGGGGCGGCTCATCGTCCGGCCTCCTGATCAGTCGTCTCCGGTACACCGAGGTAGCCGCAGGCGGCGGCACGGCGCAGGGCCTCTTCCCGCGCACCCGGCGCGTCCAGCGGTCCGTCGACCAGACCGGCGAAGCCGATCGCGATCCGGTCGCCGCCGACCGGTACGAGGCCCACCTCGGCGCTCTCGCCGGGGCCGAAGCGCACCGAGGATCCGGCGGGGACGGCGAGCCGCATGCCGTAGGCGGCCGCGCGGTCGAAGTCGAGCCGCGGGTTGGCCTCGAAGAAGTGGAAGTGCGAGGTCACCGAGACGGGGACGCCCGCGGTGTTGGTGACGTTCAGCCGGACGGCCGGCTCGGACTCGGTGTGCTCGGGACCGGGCAGCAGCGCGCCGGGAGCCTCGGCGCCCAGCCCGCCGCCGATGGGGTCGGAGACGACCGCGAGCCGCGAGCCGTCGTCGAAGACGGCCTCGACGTGCACCTCGGTCACCACGTCCGCGACGCCGGGCAGCACGTCGTCCGGCCCGAGCACGGACCGGGCCGCCTCGATGGCCTCGGCGAGCCGCTTTCCGTCGCGGGCGGCCTCGCAGACGGTGTCCGCGACGAGCGCCGTGGCCTCCGGCACGTTGAGCTTCAGACCGCGGGCCCGGCGGGCGCGGGCCAGCTCGGCGGCTCCGAAGAGCAGCAGCCGGTCACGTTCCGTGGGGGTCAGTCTCATGACGCGGGCACCTCCTTGCCTTCCCCAGGTTTAGAGCATCACTCTAAACCTGGCTTTGTCGCAACCGAAGCATTGACGGGGGTGCTTGAGTCACGTCACATTGAGCGCCGCTCAAACTATCCGGCGCGTCGAAGGAGACAGCCATGCCGATGGAACAGCGCGGAGTCGACACCGTCCCCGAGGAGGAACGCACCAGCACGCCTCGTGACCTGGTGTCGATCCTGCTCGGCTCCAACCTCTGCCTCGGAGTGATCGTCTTCGGCTGGCTGCCGCCGTCCTTCGGACTCGGCTGGTGGGCCTCGGTCAGCTCGGTCGTCGCCGGCACCCTGGCCGGCATCGCCTTCACCGCCCCGCTGGCCCTGATCTCGCTGCGCACCGCCACCAACCTCTCGACCTCCTCCGGCGCCCATTTCGGGGTGCGCGGACGGCTGGTCGGCTCGATCGTCGGCCTGCTGCTGGCGCTCGGCTACACCGCGCTGACGGTGTGGATCGGCGGCGATGTGACGGTCAGCGTGCTGGACCGGCTGTTCGGCCTGCCCGCGAGCGAGGTGTCGTACGTCGTGGTCTACGGCCTGCTCGCCGCTGCCACCGTCGCGGGCGCCGTCTACGGCTACCGGGTCCTGCTCGCCCTGTCCCGGATCCTCGCGATCGGCATGACGGTCCTGCTCGTCCTCGGTGTCATCGCCTACGCCCCGGACTTCACCACCGGCGCACTGGAGGAGACCGGCGGCTACCTGCTCGGCGGCTTCTGGCCGACCTGGCTCCTCGCGGCGGTGGCCGCGGGCCTGTCCGGGCCGGTCGCCTTCATCACCCTGCTCGGCGACTACACCCGCTACATCTCCCCCGCCCGCCACTCCGCGCGCACCGTGCTGCGCGCGACCTGGCTCGGCCTGCTCCTCGGGCTGCTGGTGCCGCAGCTCTTCGGCACCTTCACCTCGTACGCCGCCCGTGCCGCCCTCGACTACGCCGGCCCGCTCGCCGACGCCGCCCCGGCCTGGTACCTGCTGCCGCTGCTGCTCGCCGCCTCCGCCGGATCGGTCGGCAACGCGGGCCTGATGCTCTACTCGATGGGCCTCGACCTGGACGCCATCCTGCCGCGCCTGTCCCGGGCCCGGGCCACCTGCGCGGCCGCCGCCCTCGCCACCGCGTGCGTGTTCGCCGGGCACTTCGCCATCGCGGCGCAGACCGCGATGACCTCGTTCGTCCTGCTGCTGACCGCGATCGGCACCCCGTGGGCCGTCATCACCCTCATCGGCTTCGCACGCTGCCGCGGCGTCTACGACGCCGATGCCCTCCAGGTGTTCAACCGCCGGGCGCGCGGCGGGGCGTACTGGTTCACGGCGGGCTGGAACATCCCGGCCACCGTGTCATGGGCCCTGGGCGCGGTGGTCGGCGTGCTGGCCGTGGCCCTCCCGTCGTACGAGGGTCCCCTGCTCGCCCTGACCGGCGGCGTGGACTGCAGCTTCCTGCTGTCGGGCGCGGTGGGCGGGCTGGCGTACGTGCTGCTCCCGCAGAGGGAAAGGGCCGCCGAGGAGCGGAACTCCACGACGGCCCGAGCCACAGCGGACCTCTAGGAGACACCCCCCAGGGGCGCGGGGAACTGCTCGGCCAGCCCCGTACGGCCCGCGGACAACCGACCGGCTCAGCCCAGCTTGTGCATCCAGCCGTGCTTGTCATCGGCCGTGCCACGCTGGATGTCGAGCAGAGCCTGGCGCAGCCGCAGCGTGACCTCGCCGGGCTCTCCTCCGCTCTGCTTCCACTCCGCGCCCGCCCGCTTGACCGTACCCACCGGCGTGATCACCGCGGCCGTGCCGCAGGCGAACACCTCGGTGAGGCTGCCGTTCTCGGAGTCGCGCTGCCACTGGTCGACGGAGACCCGGCCCTCCTCGGCCCGGTAGCCGAGGTCGCGGGCGACGGAGAGCAGGCTGTCCCGGGTGACGCCTTCGAGGATGGAGCCGGTGAGGGCCGGGGTGACGATCTTGTCCCCGTACACGAAGTACAGGTTCATACCGCCCAGTTCCTCGACCCACCGGTGCTCGACGGCGTCGAGGTAGCACACCTGGTCGCAGCCCTTGGCCGCCGCCTCCGCCTGCGCGAGCAGCGACGCCGCGTAGTTGCCGCCGGTCTTGGCGTCGCCCATGCCGCCGGGGACGGCGCGCACCCGGTCCTCGGAGACCCAGATGGAGACCGGCTTCACGCCGCCCGGGAAGTACGCGCCGGCCGGGGAGGCGATCACGAGGAACAGGTACTCGTTGGCGGGCTTCACACCGAGCCCCACCTCGGTGGCGATCATGAACGGGCGCAGGTAGAGGGACTCCTCGCCGCCGTGCGCCGGCACCCACGCCTTGTCCTGCTGGACCAGGGCGTCACAGGCCGCGATGAAGGTCTCCACCGGCAGCTCCGGCATGGCCAGCCGGCGGGCGGAGCGCTGGAAGCGCAGGGCGTTCTGGTCCGGGCGGAAGGTGGCGACGGAGCCGTCGGGCTGGCGGTAGGCCTTGAGTCCCTCGAAGATCTCCTGCGCGTAGTGCAGGACCGTGGTGGCCGGGTCGAGGGGGATCGGCGCGTATGGCACGAGCTGCCCGTCGTGCCAGCCACGGCCTTCCGTCCACTTGACCGTCACCATGTGGTCGGTGAAGTGGCGGCCGAAACCGGGGCTGGCGAGGATCGCCTCGCGCTCCGCGTCGGCGAGCGGGTGGGCCGAGGGCTTCAGCTCGATCGTGGGCGTCGTCATGAGTGGTTGTCCTTCACCGGTTGTAGTGACGGGCCGCTTACCGCTGATCCGCCCGCACCGGCGGCCGTTTCCGGCCAGTGGTAGGACGTCCGAGCTTTCCCTCGTTCCGCGGCTCCGCGTCCGATTATCGCGCGCGGGGGTCGACGGAAGAAACGAGGTGCAGGCGGCCCAGGGGTCGATGGTGACACCCGGCGGGGACGCGGGGAAGCCGCCGGGCACCCTGGGGAACCCGACGGCTTCGAAATGGTTCGAACAGCGCGCCGGGGTCAGCCGGCTACTCGCACGGCGAGCGCGTCGCCGATCTCCGCGGTGGAGCGGGCCGGCTTGCCGACGCGCTCGGCGAGGTCGGCGGCGACGGCCTCCTCGATCCGGGCGGCCTCCGCCTCCAGGCCGAGGTGGCGCAGCAGCAGGGCGACGGACAGCACCGTCGCCGTGGGGTCGGCCTTGCCCTGGCCGGCGATGTCCGGGGCCGAGCCGTGGACGGGCTCGAACATGGACGGGAACTCGCCGCTCGGGTTGATGTTGCCGCTGGCGGCGACGCCGATGCCGCCGGAGACGGCCGCGGCGAGGTCGGTGATGATGTCGCCGAAGAGGTTGTCGGTGACGATCACGTCGAACCGCTCGGGCTGGGTGACCAGGAAGATGGTCGCCGCGTCGACGTGGATGTACTCGGTGGTGACCTCGGGGTACTCCTCGGCCACCTTGTTGAAGATGTCGGTCCACAGGTGACCGGCGAAGGTCAGCACGTTGTTCTTGTGGACCAGGGTGAGCTTCTTGCGCGGGCGGGCCTGGGCGCGGGCGAAGGCGTCCCGGACGACGCGCTCGACACCGAAGGCCGTGTTCACGGAGACCTCGGTGGCGACCTCGTGCTCGGTGCCCTTCCTGATGGTGCCGCCGTTGCCGGTGTACGGGCCCTCGGTGCCCTCGCGGACCACGACGAAGTCGATCTTCGGCTCTCCGGCGAGCGGGGTGGCGACACCCGGCAGCAGCTTGGACGGCCGCAGGTTGACGTGGTGGTCGAAGGCGAAGCGGAGCTTGAGCAGGAAGCCGCGCTCCAGGACACCGGAGGGAACGGACGGGTCGCCGATGGCGCCGAGCAGGATGGCGTCGTGCCGCTTCAGGGCGTCGAGGTCGGCGTCGGTGAGGGTCTCACCGGTGGCGTGGTACCGCTGGGCACCGAAGTCGTACTCCTTGGTCTCCAGCTTCACATCCTGCGGAAGGACGGCGGAGAGGACCTTCAGGCCTTCGGCCACGACCTCCTGGCCGATGCCGTCACCGGGGATCACTGCGAGATCGATGCTGCGAGACATGCGGGCACCCTACTCCTCGTCCCATGGGATGACACACGCTGTCCGCGATGCGGACAACCGGGTGCCGGTGACGGGGCGTGCGACGGGCCGGTCAGTGGCCGGTCGCACCACCGTTGTCGCGGCGGTCGAGGGCGCGCTGGAGGGCCGCGGCGGCGTTCTTACGGTCGGTCTCCGTCGTGCGGGACAGGTGGCGGACTCGGCGGCGGACGGTCGTCTCGGCCATGGGAAATCGACTCCTTCGGCATGCGGGAGGGCGGACAGGGGTCCATGGGACGCCGGTCGGGCGGGAGCCACGGGGCCGCAGGGGTTGCCTGCACGGGCCCGGCTCACGAGCGCCCATCGCTGGGTCGAGCGAGACGTTCGGCTCCTACAAAAGTAGGGGAGGGCGGAGCATCTGTCTCCACAATTACTCGGACTTCCTACTATCTGAGACGGGCGAGGTCAGAGGACGTCTCCGTCCCGCCAGTCGAAGACCAGCTCGTCCTCGGGACCGGTGGGCGCGGGCCAGACGTAGGTGCTGCCCTCCTCCTCGGGCAGCGGCACGACGCCGTTCGGGCCGAGGACGCCGATCCGCCCGTTCCACACGTGCCAGCCCCGGGCGGCGTAGAGCGCGGCGCCGTCGTCGCTGGCGGAGAGGGCGCCGAGGTCGTAGGCGCGGGCGATGACGCCCTCCAGGGCTTCCATGACCTGCCCGCCGAGCCCCCGTCGCCGCACGTCGTCCCGTACGGCGACGCCCTCGACGTATCCGAGGCGCAGCCACCGCCCCCCGTGCCGCACCCGCCGCATCACGACGGCCCCGTGCGCGGCGAGCCCGCGCTCGTCGTGGACCAGGGCGTGCACCCCGCCCAGGGTGTGGTCCCAGTCCTCGTCCGAGAAGTCGCCGTCGAAGGCGTCGTGCAGCAGGGCGCGGACGGCGGCGAGTTCGGCGGGGGTGAGGTCGGCGGTGTGGGCGGTGCGCGTGGTGGTCATGGCGCCAGTATCGCGAGGCGGCGGGTCCGCTTTCCCCCGGTTTATTTCGGTCGCAGGCCTGGTCCGAGCGGCCTACGGTGCCCCGATGGCCGAACTGCGTACCGAACGTCTGCTGCTCCGCTCCTGGCGGGAGTCCGATCTGGACCCGTGGGCCGCGCTGAACACCGACCCGGAGGTGCGCCGGTACCTGGCCGGCACGCCCACCCGGGAGCGCACCGACGCCGGTGCCGCCCGCTTCCAGGCCGATCTGGACGCGCGGGGCTGGGGGTTCTGGGCGGTCGAGGTGCGCGCTACCGGCGAGTTCATCGGGTTCACCGGCCTGGATCCGGTGGAGGAGGGCCAGCCGTTCTCCGGTGTGGAGGCGGGCTGGCGGCTGGCCCGTACGGCCTGGGGCCACGGCTACGCCACGGAGGCCGCCCGCGCGGTCCTCGCCTTCGGCTTCGCCGAGCTGGGGCTGCCGGAGATCCTCGCCGTCACCGTGCCCGCCAACCGGCGCTCGCGGGCCGTCACGGAGCGGCTGGGCATGACGTACGACCCGGCGGACGACTTCGACGACCCGAACGTGCCCGAGGGCCCGCTGCGCCGCTGCGTCCTCTACCGCCTGCCGAACCCGCGCGGAGCCGACGGCTGAGACGGCGGACGGGCCGGACCCCGTGGAGGGGACCCGGCCCGTCGGTGCCCGGTGGGGGCTCAGCCCATGTGCGGGTAGGTGTAGTCGGTCGGCGGGACCAGCGTCTCCTTGATGGCGCGGGTCAGCGTCCAGCGCGTCAGGTTCTGCGGGGCACCGGCCTTGTCGTTGGTGCCGGAGGCGCGGCCGCCGCCGAAGGGCTGCTGGCCGACGACGGCGCCGGTCGACTTGTCGTTGATGTAGAAGTTGCCCGCGGCGTAGCGCAGCTTCTCCATCGTGTACGCCGTGGCCGCGCGGTCGCTGGAGATGACCGAGCCGGTGAGGGCGTAGTCGGACGCGGACTCCATCTGGGTCAGCATCTCGTCGTACTTGTCGTCCTCGTAGACGTACACGGCGAGGATCGGGCCGAAGTACTCGGTGGTGAACACCTCGTTCTCCGGGTCCGCGCACTCGATGACGGTCGGGCGGACGAAGTATCCGACCGAGTCGTCGTAGGAGCCGCCCGCGACGATCGTGCAGGACGGGTCGTTCTTGGCGCGGTCGATGGCGGCCTTGTTCTTGGCGAAGGCGCGCTCGTCGATGACGGCGCCGATGAAGTTCGACAGGTCGGTGACGTCACCCATGGTGAGGTAGTCGACCTCGGCGGCGAACTCCTCCTTGAATCCGTCGTTCCAGATGGACGCCGGGATGTAGGCGCGGGAGGTCGCGGAGCACTTCTGGCCCTGGTACTCGAAGGCGCCGCGGGTCAGGGCGGTCTTCAGGATCGCGCGGTCGGCGCTCGGGTGGGCGACGACGAAGTCCTTGCCGCCGGTCTCGCCGACCAGACGCGGGTACGCGCGGTACTTCTCGATGTTGGCGCCGACCGTCTTCCACAGGTACTGGAAGGTCTTGGTCGAGCCGGTGAAGTGGATGCCGGCCAGGTCGCGGTGGTTCAGGGCGACCTCGGAGACCTCCAGGCCGTCACCGGTGACCAGGTTGATGACGCCCTTGGGCAGGCCCGCCTCCTCCAGCAGCCGCATCAGCAGCACGGCGGCGTGGGTCTGCGTCGGGGACGGCTTCCAGACGACCACGTTGCCCATGAGGGCCGGGGCGGTCGGCAGGTTGCCGGCGATGGCCGTGAAGTTGAACGGCGTGATCGCGTAGACGAAGCCCTCCAGCGGGCGGTGGTCCAGGCGGTTCCACACGCCCGGCGAGTTCGCCGGGGGCTGCTCGGCCAGGATCTGGCGGGCGTAGTGGACGTTGAACCGCCAGAAGTCGACCAGCTCGCAGGGGGTGTCGATCTCAGCCTGCTGGGCGGTCTTGGACTGGCCCAGCATGGTGGAGGCGGCCATGGTCTCGCGCCACGGGCCGGCCAGCAGCTCGGCGGCGCGCAGGATGATCGCCGCGCGGTCGTCGAAGGACATCGCGCGCCAGGCCGGGGCCGCCGCGAGAGCCGCGTCGATGGCGTCCTGGGCGTCCTGCCGGGTGGCGTTGCGGTAGGTGCCGAGCACAGCCTTGTGGTTGTGCGGCTGGACGACCTGGAAGGCCTCGCCGCCGCCCATCCGCCGCTCACCGTTGATGGTGCAGGGCAGGTCGATCGGGTTCTCGGCCAGCTCCTTGAGCTTGGCCTCCAGGCGGGCGCGCTCGGGCGAGCCGGGGGCGTAGCCGTGCACCGGCTCGTTGACGGGGGTGGGGACCTGGGTCACAGCGTCCATGAGATCCGTAACTCCTTGTACGTGAGCGGGTGTTCGGGTTCAGCCCTTGGTGATCATCGAGCGCAGGAAGAACCGCAGGTTCGCGGGCTTCTCCGCCAGGCGGCGCATGAAGTAGCCGTACCAGTCCGTGCCGTAGGCGGTGTAGACCCGCATCCGGTGGCCCTCGGCGGCCAGCCGCAGGTGCTCCTCGCCGCGGATGCCGTACAGCATCTGGAACTCGTACTCGTCGAGCTTGCGCCCGGCCTTGCGGGCCAGCTCCTGGGCGATGGAGATCAGGCGCGGGTCGTGGGACCCGATCATCGGGTAGCCCTCGCCGTCCATCAGCGTCTTCAGGATGCGGACGTACGCCTTGTCGATCTCGTGCTTGTCCTGGTACGCGACCGACGCGGGCTCCTTGTACGCGCCCTTCACGATCCGCACGCGGCTGCCGTTCGCGGCGAGGCGGCGGGCGTCGGCCTCGGTGCGGAAGAGGTAGGCCTGGATGACGCAGCCGGTCTGCGGGAAGTCCTTCCGCAGCTCCTCGTGGATGGCGAACATCGAGTCCAGGGTGGTGTGGTCCTCGGCGTCCAGCGTGACCGTCGTACCGATGGCGGCGGCGGCCTCGACGACCGGGCGCACATTGGCGAGGGCCAGCTCGTGGCCGCCCTCCAGCGCCTGCCCGAACATCGACAGCTTGACGGACATCTCGACGCGCTCGCCCAGCTCCAGCGGCTTGATCTGCTCGATCAGCTGGAGGTAGGCGTCGCGGGCGGCGGTGGCCTGCTCGGGGGTGGTGATGTCCTCGCCGACGACGTCCATCGTCAGCTCCAGGCCCTTGGCCGTGAGGTCCTCGACGATCGGCACGATGTCACCGACGGTCTCACCGGGGATGAAGCGGTCGACGACCTGCTTGGTCACCGGGGCCGCCGAGATCAGGCGACGCATCCGGTCGCTGCGCGACGCGGCGAGAATCACGGGACCCAGCACGGGGCACCTCCACATACAACCAACCATCGACCGTTACCCGACGATTCGGGTACGGCACGGAGAACCACCGTGAAACCTAAGGATCCCTCCGATCGTCGGCCATCGACAGCTGTCACGCATCCGTGCCACCGATCTCAGACAGATGTATGAAGGCTCGCGGAAATGCGGCAGAATGCCCGGGTGACGCCGGATACCGCAGCCTTCAAAAACGTGGGTGACTACCAGGAGCTGGTCGACGAGATCTCGGAGCTGCTGGGCGCCCCGGCGACGCTGGAGAACCGCGACTTCGAGCTGATCGCCTTCGGGGCCTACGACAGCGAGGGCGAGCTGGACGCCTCCGCCCTGGACCCGGTGCGCACCCGCTCGATCCTCACCCGGCGCTCCACCGCCGCCGTGCGGGCCTGGTTCGAGGGCTTCGGCATCACCCGGGCGACCGGCCCGGTCCGCATCCCGCCCACCCCGGAGGCGGGGGTCTACCGGGGGCGGATCTGCCTGCCGGTACGCCACCGGGGTGTGGTCCTCGGCTATGTCTGGCTGCTGGAGGACGAGCCCGGACCGAGCGAGCGGCAGCTGGCGGCGGCCATGGAGGTGACCGCGCGGATCGGCGCGCTGCTCGCCGACGAGGCCCAGCACGGCGCCGACCTCACCCGGGAGCTGCGGGCGGTGCTGGCCACCGAGCGCGGCTGGCAGCGCGACATGGCCGTGGCCGCGCTGCGCACCGCGCTGGGCCCGCGCGGCGACGGCCCGCACGCCGTGGTGTGCGTGGCGCCATGGCCGTCGGCGGACCCGGACGACGCGCCCTCGGCGCGGGCCCTGCCGCACACCACCGCCCTGTGCACGGTGCCCTGGGGCACCACCGGGCAGAGCCTCGCGGCGCTGGTCCGGCTGCGCGCGGCGGACGTCACCGCCCCGGCGCTGAGCACGGCGTCCCGGCTGCTGCGCGAGGGCGCCCGGGCGGCCGGGGTGAGCCAGCCGCGCGCCGGTCTCGCCGAGCTGGGCACGTCCTGGCGGGAGGCCTCGGCGGCGGCTCGCGCCGCCCTGGCGGAGCCCCGGCTCGGCCCGGTCGCCGAATGGGCGGGCGTCGGGCCGTACCGCCTGCTCACCGCGCTGCCCCCGGAGGCCGTCCACGATCCGGCGGTGGCCCCGCTGCTCTCCCCCGCCCACCAGGAGCTGGCCCGCACCGCCGAGGTGTACCTGGACCGCGCGGGCCAGGCCGGCCGCACCGCGGCCGAGCTGGGCATCCACCGGCAGACCCTGTACTACCGGCTGTCGCGCGTGGAGCAGCTGACGGGGCTGGACCTGGACGACGGGGAGGACCGGCTGCTGCTGCACATGGCGCTGAAGGGGGCGCGGCTGTAGGGCGGCATGGCGATCCGGCGAGCGCGGGCCTGGGCGGGCGGAGCCGGGGCGGGGCGGGCGCGGGCAGCCGAGGGCGGACGACACTTTCTGAAAACGATTGTCATCGTGCTACGGTTCGTCGCACGCTCAACCATTGACCAGCCCTTTACCCGGAGTGTCCCGTGCGCGTCCCCGCCCGCCTGCTGCCCCTCACCGCGGCCATAGCGGCCCCCGCCCTGCTCACCGGCTGCTTCGCCGCGACCGGTGACGGCGGCGGCGCCGAGGGCAAGCGCGTCCGCGTCGCGATGATGCAGCCCCCGCGCTCGGGCCTGTCCCCGCTCTCCGACGACGCGTTCAAGCTGTCCCGCTGGTCGACCGCCGAGACCCTGGTGACGCTGGACGAGGACGGCGACGCCGAGCCGGCGCTGGCCACCGAGTGGCGGCAGAACGGCCGGAGCTGGACGTTCACCATCCGGGACGGGGTGACGTTCCACGACGGCACCGAGCTGACCGCGCGGGCCGTCGTCAACTCCCTCACCGAGGCCGCCACCGCCGCCCCCAAGCCCCGCATCCTCGACGGCGTCGAGCTGACCGCCGAGGCCGAGGGGAACAAGGTCGTCGTCACCACCGCCACCGAGGACCCCCTGGTCCCGCAGCGACTCAGCTCCCCCCAGCTGTCGATCCTCGCGGCGAAGGCGTACACGGGGAAGACCGTGAACCCGGTCGGCGCGGGCACCGGTCCCTTCGAACTGACGAAGGTGAACGGCACCTCCTCCGCCACCCTCGACCGCTACGACGACTACTGGGGCGGCAAGGCCAAGGCCCCCGGCATCGACGTGCGGTTCGTGCCCGACGGCACCGCCCGCGCCGCCGCCCTGCGCAGCGGCGAGGCCGACATCGTCGAGGCGGTGCCGGTCTCCCAGGCCGCCCTGCTCGACCAGGACCTGGTCACCGAGGTCCCGATGCCCCGCACCAACACCCTCTACCTGAACACCGGGAAGGGCGCCTTCAAGGACCCCGCGCTGCGCGCCGCCGCCCGCGAGGCCGTCGACGCCGAGTCGATCGTGAAGGGCGTCTACGAGGGCCGCGCCGACGTCGCCAAGGGGCTGCTCGGTCCCGCCCTGCCGTGGGCGGCCGAACTGCGCGAGCCCGTACGGCGCACCGAGGCCGGCGACCCGGACGGCCGGAGCATCACCATCGGCACCTTCACCGACCGCGCCGAACTGCCGGAGGTCGCGGCGGCGCTGCAACAGCAGCTCCAGAAGGCCGGGTTCAGGGTGAAGCTGGACGTACGCGAGTACGCCGCCATCGAATCCGACGCGCTCGCGGGCGAGTTCGACGCGTTCATCCTCTCCCGCGCCACCGTCCTCGACTCCGGCGACCCGGCCGCCTACCTCTACAGCGACTTCTCCTCCGACGGCTCCTTCAACATCTCCCAGCTCGCCGACCCGGCCGTCGACAAGGCCCTCGGCACGGCCTCCCGGACCGCGACCGGCGAGGCCCGCCGCGAGGCCGTCGTCGCCGCCGAGGCCGCCGTGCTCCGCACCGACGCGGCCGTGCCCCTGCTCCACGAGCGGGTGATCCAGGGCGACGCCGCCTCGGTCGTGGACGCCGCCCACGACCCGCGCGAGCGGGAACTGGTGACCGCCGACACCTACGTCAAGTGAGGCGTGCCGCAAGGCGGTTGGCGAGTCCGGCCGGACTGGCCCGGCTCGTCTGCCTGGCCGCCGTCGTCGCCGCCGTGGGCCTGCTGCCCTGGCTGTCCGGCCGGGACCCCGCGCTGACCGTGCTGCGGGCCCGCTCCGCCGAGCAGGAGCCGACCCGGGAGGCCCTGGACGCCGTACGCCGCGACCTCGGGCTGGACGCCGGACCGCTCGCCCTCCTCCGGGACTGGGCCGCCGGACTGCCGCACGGCGACCTCGGCACCTCCTGGGTGTCGGGCAGCGAGGTGCTGCCCTCCGTCACGGCCGGACTCCAGGTGTCCCTGGGCCTGATGGGCGCGGCGCTGGGCGTGGCGGTGGCGCTGGCCGCCGCGCTGGCCGCGCCGGTGCTGGTGCGCGGCCGGGGCTCCGCGGGCGGCCTCGCCGCGATGCTGGCCGCCGTACCCGAGTTCCTGCTCGCCACCGTGGCGCTCCTGGTGTGCGGAGTGTGGCTCGGCTGGCTGCCGACCTCCGGCTGGCAGGGACCCCAGTACCTGATCCTGCCCGCGCTCGCCCTCGGCGTCCCCGCGGGCGGACTGCTCGGCCGGCTGGTCGCGGACGCGCTGCCCGCCGTGCTGGACGAACGCTGGGTGGAGCTGTGGCGCGGCGCCGGAGTGAGCCGGGCGCGCATCTCGGCGGCGGCGCTGCGGCGCGTCCTGCCGCCGCTGGTCCCGCAGTTCGGGATGGCGGCGGTCGGGCTGACCGGCGGCGCGGTCGCCGTGGAGACGGTGTTCGCGGTGCCGGGCATCGGCCGTACGGCGCTCGGCGCGGCCAAGTCACAGGATCTGCCGCTGCTCCAGGGCGCGGTCCTCGCCCTGCTGCTGCTCGGCCTGATCGCGGGCGCCGTGGCGGCACTGCTGCGGCGGCGCCTGCTGGGCCCCGCCCTGCGGGACGCCGGACTGACGCTCCCTCCTGCCCGTCCCGCCCGCACCCACCCCGCGATCCCGCTCGCCCTGTTCACCGTGCTCGCCGTGACGATCGGCTGGGGCCTGCTGCGGGACCCGTACGCCGTCGACACGGCCCTCCGCCTCGCCGCCCCCTCCCGGGCGCATCCGCTGGGCACCGACGGACTCGGCCGCGACGTCCTCGCCCGGCTCGGCCACGGCGCCGCCGCCACGGTCGGCACCGCGGCCGCCGTCTGCCTCCTCAGCCTGCTCGTCGGCCTGGCGCTCGGGTTCCTGCCCGGCGTCGCCGCGGGCGCCGCGGACATCGCCAACGCGCTGCCCCCGGTGATCGTCGGCATCCTGGTCGCGGCGGCGGCCGGACCCGGCACGGGCGGCGCCGCCCTCGCGGTGGCGCTGATCTCCTGGCCGCCGCTGGCCGCGCACGCGGCGGCGCTGGTGCGGGAGGTGCGGGCGTCGGCGTTCCTCACCGCGCAGCGGGCCATCGGCGCCACCCCGTGGTGGATCCTCACCCGGCACGTACTGCCGTCCGTGGCCGCCCCGGTCGCCCGGCACGCCCTGCTCCGGCTGCCCGGCATCGCCCTCGCCCTGGCCTCCCTCGGCTTCCTCGGCCTGGGCGCCGCACCGCCCGCCCCCGAGTGGGGCCTGCTGCTCGACGAGTCCCGCGCCTACGTGGAACGCGCCCCCTGGGCCGCCCTCGCCCCGGCGATCGCACTGGCCCTGCTGGCGGCCCTGGCGGTGTCGGCAGCGGCGTACACCCAGGGCCGGCGCACCCCGCGCACGAAGGGGGCACCCGCCCATGCCTGAAGTCCTGCTCTCGGTGCGCGACCTGCGTATCGCCTTCGCCGGTACGGAGGTGGTGCGCGGTCTCTCCTTCGACGTGCGCGCGGGCGAAACCCTCGCCGTGGTCGGCGAGTCGGGCGCCGGCAAGTCGCTGACCGCGCGGGCCCTGCTCGGCATGGTGCCGCGCGCGGCGGCGACGACGGGAACCGTACGGCCCGATCTGTCCGCCGAGCGCGGCCGGCGGATCGCCCTCGTCCCGCAGGACGCCCTCTCCGCGCTCTCACCCGTGCACCCGGTGGGCGACCAGCTCGCCGCCGCCGTCCGGTCGGCGCGCCGGGTGTCCCGCGCCGAGGCCCGGGCGCTCGCGGTGGCCGCGCTCGACCGGGTGGGCGTCCCGGACGCCGCCCGCCGGGCCCGCGCCTACCCGCACGAGTACTCCGGCGGTATGCGGCAGCGGGCGGTCATCGCCATGGCCACGGTCAACGAGCCGGACATCGTCGTCGCCGACGAGCCCACCACCGCCCTCGACCCCGACCGCCAGGAGCAGGTGCTGCGCGTCCTGGCCGAGCGCCGGGCGGCGGCCGGGGCGGCGCTGGTCCTCGTCACCCACGACCTGGACGTGGTACGGCGGCACGCGGACCGCGTGCTGGTCATGTACGCGGGCCGGGCCGCCGAACTCGGCCCGGTGACCGAGGTACTGGCCCGCCCGCGCGCCCCCTACACGGCGGGCCTGCTCGCCTCGCTCCCCCGGGACGACGGCCCCCGGCGCCGCCGCCTCCCCGCCCTGCCCGGCACCCCGCCCGCCCCGGACTCGCTGCCCCCGGGCTGCGCCTTCGCCCCGCGCTGCCCGCTCGCGGCGGACATCTGCCGCACCGCCGAGCCCGCACCCCGCCCGCTGGACGGACGGCTCGTCGCCTGCCATCGCGCCGAGGACGTCCCGCACCCCGCCGCCGAGTTGTTCGAGGGAAGGCAGACGCCATGAACGAGCCCTTGCCGCTGCTGGACGTCCGCGGCCTGGTCGTCCGCTACGGCACGGTGACGGCCGTCGACGGTGTCTCCTTCACCCTCGCAGCCGGGGAGACCCTGGCCCTGAACGGCCCCTCGGGCTGCGGCAAGTCGTCCACGGCGGCGGCCGTGCTCCAGCTGCGCCGCCCGGACGCGGGCGAGGTCCGCTTCGAGGGCCGCGAGCTGACGAGGCTGACGGACCGCGAACTCCGTCCCCTCCGCCCGCGCATGCAGCCGGTCTTCCAGGACCCGTACGGCTCGCTGAGCCCCCGCCACCGCATCCGCGACGCGATCGCCGAACCGCTGAAGGTACAGGGCCGCTGGACCGCCGCCGAGGGCCCCGCCCGCGTCGCCGAACTCCTCGGCCGGGTCGGCCTGGACCCCTCCTGCGGCGACCGCCGCCCGCACGAACTCTCCGGCGGCCAGTGCCAGCGCGCCGGCATCGCCCGCGCCCTGGCCTCCGAGCCACGCCTGCTGGTCCTGGACGAACCGGTGTCCGCCCTCGACCCGTCCGTACGGGCGGGTGTCCTGAACCTCCTCGCCGACCTCCAGGACGAACTGGCCCTCGGCTGTCTCTTCATCTGCCACGACCGGTCGGTGGTACGGCACTTCGCGGACCGGGTGGTCGAACTGCGCGAGGGGCGCGTCACGTCCGAGTGGCGGCCTGGATCACCTGACGCAGCCCGTCGGTGAGCTGACCGGCCTCGGGCGCGGTCTTCGGGTCGAAGGTCCACTGGGCCATGACGCCCATCATCAGGGTCGCGTAGAAGGCGCCGAGCGTGTCGACGACCTCGTCCGGCGTCTCGTCCTCGGGCATCCCCGTGAACAGTGCGACGAAGCCGCGCGCTCCCTCCCGCTGGGCCCGCGCGAGGTGGTCGCGCACCTCGGGCAGCTGGTCGCCCATGCTGACGACCTCCATGCTGAGCCGCCACAGCGAGCCGGGCTCCCGCATGGTGGCGATGATGTTCGACCAGACCTCGGCGAACCGCTCCAGCGATCCGGGGGCTCCCCGCACCTCGCCGTCGAACGCGACGGACAGCTCCTCCACCAGCTCCACGTACGCCTGCGCCAGCAGCGCGTCCTTCGACCCGTAGTGGTAGCCGATCGACGCCAGGTTGGTCCCCGACTCCTTGACGATGTCCCGGGCCGTCGTGCGCACGAACCCCTTGGCGAGCAGGCAGCGCTTGGCGCCTTCGAGCAGATCCTCGCGGTGTCCCATGGCCACAGCCTACCCCGCACCTCATACAGCCGTCTTATACAGTCGTTCTAGACACACGTATAAGACCTGCGTACAGTCACCGGCATGACAACGACCCCGCACCGTGCCGGGCGCCGCGAATGGACTGCGCTCGCCGTTCTGATGCTTCCCCTGCTCCTGGTCTCGATGGACGTCTCCGTCCTGTACTTCGCCGTTCCCGCCATCAGCGCCGACCTCGGACCCACCGGCACCCAGCAGCTGTGGATCTTCGACATCTACGCCTTCGCCGTGGCCGGCCTGCTGATGACGATGGGCGCGGTGGGCGACCGCATCGGCCGCCGCAGGCTCCTGCTGATCGGCGCCGCCGCCTTCGGTGCGGCGTCCCTGGCAGCCGCTTACGCGCGGAGCGCCGAGATGCTCGTCGCGGCCCGCGCGCTGCTCGGCATCGGCGGCGCCACCCTGATGCCCTCGACGCTGGCCCTGGTCCGCTCGCTGTTCACCGACTCCCGGCAACGGGCGCGGGCCGTCGCCGTCTGGTCCGGTGTGATGACGGCGGGCGTGGCGCTCGGCTCGGTCCTGAGCGGGGTACTGGTGGAGTTCTTCTGGTGGGGCTCGGTCTTTCTGGTCAACCTGCCGGCGATGGTCCTGCTGCTGGTCCTCGGCCCCGTCCTGCTGCCCGAGTCGAAGGACCCGTCCCCGGGCCGCTTCGACTGGGTCGGCATCCCGCTGTCGGTGGCCGCGGTGCTCCCGGTCGTCCACGGCCTGAAGGAGATCCCGTCCGACGGCTGGCACGTCCGGTACGTCATGTCGGTCACCGTGGGTCTGCTCTTCGCGGTCCTGTTCGTGCAGAGGCAGCGCACGGCCGCGTCACCGATGATCTCCCCCGCGCTGTTCCGGGGCGGCGGCTTCGGCGCGGCCGTCACCCTCAACCTCGTCACCATGTTCGCGATGATGGGCTCGGCGTTCTTCACCACGCAGTATCTGCAGTCGGTGCTGGGCAGGAGCGCGATGGAGGCGGCCCTGTGGGCGCTGGTGCCCTCGGTGCCGATCGGCTTCGCGGCGCCGGCCGCGACCGCTCTGGTACAGAGCGGCGTCCACCGCGCCCACGTGGTGACGGCCGGCTTCGTCTGCGCCGCGAGCGGCTTCGGCCTGCTGGCGTTCGCCGGCCCGGACTCGCTGACCCTGGTGCTGGTGGCCTGCGGGGTGCTGGGCTCGGGGGTCACCATGGTGATGTCCCAGATCATGGACCTCGCGCTGGGTGCCGCCCCGGTGGAACGGGCGGGCTCCGCGGCCTCCCTGATGGAGACCGGCGCGGAGTTCGGCGGCGCGCTGGGCATGGCGGTCCTCGGCTCCATCGGCACGGCGGTCTACCGCCGCGAGATGCCGGACTCCGCGCCCGCCGAGGCCCACGAGACGCTGGGCGGCGCACTGGCCGCCGCCGGGCATCTGCCCGGACGGGCGGGGGACGCCCTGGCGACGGCGGCCCGGGAGGCGTTCACCCAGGGCATGCAGGCCGCGGCGCTCGCGGGCGCGGCGGTGCTCGCCGGGGCGGCGGTCCTGGCGTCGGTGACGCTGCGCCGGGTGAGGGTGCGGGAGGAGGCGTGCACGGAAAACGCCGGACAGGCTGGACATCCCAGCCCGTCCGGCGTGTGAGGACGAGGTGTCAGGCGAGGTTGACCGACCGCGCCGACGTCGCGCCGATCTCCGCCGCCAGCTCCGCCAGCACCGTGGCGGACACCGTGTCGTCCACGGTCAGCACGGCCAGCGCCTCGCCGCCGGCCGCCGCGCGGGCGACCTGCATGCCGGCGATGTTGATGCCCGCCTCGCCGAGGATGCGGCCCACGGTGCCGACGACACCCGGACGGTCCTCGTACTTGAGCACGGCCATGTGGTCGGCGAGCGCCAGGTCCACGTCGTAGTCGCCGACCGCGACGAGCTTCTGAAGGTGCTTGGGACCGGCCAGGGTGCCGGAGACCGACACCTCCTCGCCGCCGGCGAGGGTGCCGCGCACCGTGACCACGTTGCGGTGGTCGGGCGACTCGGAGCTGGTGGTCAGCCGCACCTCGACGCCGCGCTCCTGGGCGAACAGCGGGGCGTTGACGTACGACACCGTCTCGTCGACGACGTCCTCGAAGACGCCCTTGAGCGCGGACAGCTCCAGCACCTTCACGTCGTGCTGGGTGATCTCGCCGTACACCTCGACGTCGAGGCGGACCGCGACCTCGCCCGCGAGGGCGGTGAAGATGCGGCCCAGGCGCTCGGCGAGCGGCAGGCCCGGCTTGACGTCCTCGGCGATGACGCCGCCCTGGACGTTCACCGCGTCCGGGACCAGCTCACCGGCGAGCGCGAGGCGCACCGAGCGGGCGACGGCGATACCGGCCTTCTCCTGCGCCTCGTCGGTGGACGCGCCGAGGTGCGGGGTGGCGACGACCTGGTCGAACTCGAAGAGCGGGGAGTCCGTGCAGGGTTCCTTCGCGTACACGTCGAGGCCGGCACCGGCGACCCGGCCCTCCTTGAGGGCGGAGTACAGCGCCTCCTCGTCGACGATGCCACCGCGCGCGGCGTTGACGATGCGCACGCTCGGCTTGACCTTGCGCAGCGCCTCGTCGCCGATCAGGCCGACCGTCTCGGGGGTCTTGGGCAGGTGGACGGTGATGAAGTCGGAGACCTCCAGCAGCTCGTCCAGCGACAGCACCTTCACGCCCATCTGCGCGGCCCGCGCGGGCTGCACGTAGGGGTCGTAGGCGACGACCTTCATGCCGAAGGCGGACATCCGCTGGGCGACCAGCGCGCCGATGCGGCCGAGGCCGACGACGCCGAGGGTCTTCTCGGCCAGCTCCACGCCCGTGTACTTGCTGCGCTTCCACTCGCCGTTCTTCAGCGCCGCGTTGGCCTGCGGGATGTTGCGGGCGGTGGCGAGGATGAGACCGCAGGCCAGCTCGGCGGCGGTCACGATGTTCGAGGTGGGGGCGTTGACGACCATCACGCCGGCCTTGGTGGCGGCGGAGACGTCCACGTTGTCCAGGCCGACACCGGCGCGCGCGACGACCTTCAGCTTGTTGGCGGCGGCGATCGCCTCGGCGTCCACCTTGGTGGCGGAGCGGACCAGGATCGCGTCCACGTCGGCGATGGCCGGCAGCAGTTCGGCCCGGTCCGCTCCGTTGCAGTGCCGGATCTCGAAGTCCGGGCCGAGCGCGTCCACGGTCGCGGGCGACAGCTCTTCAGCGATGAGTACGACAGGTTTCGAGCTCACGTGAGTCCTCACATGTCCAATGCGGACGGCCGTCCCGACGGCCGCAGGCGGTGGAGGGGGGCTTGCCGCGTGGAAGACGCACGACGCTGTGGGCCTGAACGCGTATGTTGTGCAGCAGTGTAGTGGCGCGGCGGAGGGCGTCTTGCGCCTCTGCGGAAGGATCACCCGTCCGTGGCTGGACGGGATGGACAACGCCTTCTCCTCCGACGTTACCCCGGGTTCGCCGAAGGGGCTGCCGTCAGCCGACGACAGCCCCTCGGGACGAGGCTTACGCCTCCTCGTTCACCCAGCTCATGAGCTTGCGCAGCTCCTTGCCGGTGGTCTCCAGCAGGTGCTCGGCGTCCTGCTGCTTGTACTCGTTGTACTTCTTCAGACCGCCGTGGTACTCGTCCATCCAGGTCTGGGCGAAGGTGCCGTCCTGGATCTCGGCGAGGACCTTCTTCATCTCGGCCTTGGTGGCGTCGGTGATGATCCGCGGGCCGGTGACGTAGTCGCCCCACTCGGCGGTCTCGGAGATCGACCAGCGCATCTTCTCCAGGCCGCCCTCGTACATGAGGTCCACGATCAGCTTCAGCTCGTGCAGGCACTCGAAGTAGGCGATCTCCGGCTGGTAGCCCGCCTCGGTCAGCGTCTCGAAGCCGGCCTTCACCAGGGCGGCGGTGCCACCGCAGAGGACGGCCTGCTCGCCGAACAGGTCGGTCTCGGTCTCCTCGGTGAAGGTGGTCTTGATGACGCCGGCGCGGGTACCGCCGATGCCCTTGGCGTACGACAGGGCCAGCGCGAAGGCGTTGCCCGTGGCGTCCTGCTCGACGGCCGCGATGCAGGGAACGCCGCGGCCCTCCTCGTACTGACGGCGCACCAGGTGGCCCGGGCCCTTCGGGGCGACCATGCAGACGTCCACGCCGGCCGGGGGCTTGATGAAGCCGAAGCGGATGTTGAAGCCGTGGCCGAAGAAGAGCGCGTCGCCGTCCTTCAGGTTGTCCTTGATGGACTCCTCGTAGACCTGGCCCTGGATCGGGTCGGGCACCAGGATCATGATGACGTCGGCCTCGGCGGCGGCCTCGGACGGCGTCACCACGCGCAGGCCCTGCTCCTCGGCCTTGGCCTTGGACTTGGAGCCCTCGTGCAGACCGACGCGGACGTCGACACCCGAGTCACGCAGCGACAGGGCGTGCGCGTGGCCCTGGCTGCCGTAACCGATGACCGCGACCTTGCGGCCCTGGATGATGGACAGGTCGGCGTCGGCGTCGTAGAACAGCTCGGCCACTTTGGGTTCTCTCCTTGAGTGCAGGTGTTGCGTCCCACCGTATGACGGCGGGGGGAAGGGAAGTCTGGGGGTCTCGGCATACGGGCGGCCCCTGTTGGCCGAAGCCGCCCGTATGACGGATCAGGCGCTTCGGTCGAGGGCGCGCAGCGAGCGGTCCGTGATCGAACGGGCACCGCGGCCGATCGCGATCGTGCCGGACTGCACCAGTTCCTTGATGCCGTACGGCTCCAGCATCTTGAGCATCGCGGACAGCTTGTCGCTGCTGCCGGTGGCCTCGATGGTGACGGCCTCCGGGGAGACGTCGACCGTCTTGGCGCGGAACAGCTGGACGATCTCGACGATCTGGGAGCGCGTCTCGTTGTCGGCGCGCACCTTCACCAGAACGAGTTCCCGCTGAACGGCCGAGCCCGGCTCCAGCTCGACGATCTTGAGCACGTTGACCAGCTTGTTGAGCTGCTTGGTCACCTGCTCCAGCGGCAGGTCCTCGACGTTCACCACGATGGTGATGCGGGAGATGTCGGGGTGCTCGGTGACGCCGACGGCGAGCGAGTCGATGTTGAAGCCGCGGCGGGAGAACAGGGCGGCGATCCGGGCGAGGATGCCCGGCGTGTTCTCCACCAGGACGGAGAGCGTGTGCTTGGACATGTCTTCTTGCTCTTCCTCGCTCAGTCGTCTTCGTTGTCGCCGAAGTCGGGGCGGACGTCCCGAGCGGCCATGATCTCGTCGTTGGAGGTGCCGGCGGCGACCATCGGCCACACCATCGCGTCCTCGTGGACGATGAAGTCGATGACGACCGGACGGTCGTTGATCGAGTTCGCCTCCTCGATGACCTTGTCGAGGTCGGCCGGGTCCTCGCAGCGGATCGCGTAGCAGCCCATGGCCTCCGACAGCTTCACGAAGTCGGGGATCCGGGTGCCCTGGCCGGGCGCCTTGCCGTCGTGCTCCGGGCCGGAGTGCAGGACGGTGTTGGAGTACCGCTGGTTGTAGAAGAGGGTCTGCCACTGGCGGACCATCCCGAGGGCGCCGTTGTTGATGACGGCGACCTTGATCGGGATGTTGTTCAGGGCGCAGGTGGTCAGTTCCTGATTGGTCATCTGGAAGCAGCCGTCGCCGTCGATCGCCCAGACCGTCTTGTCCGGCGCGCCGGCCTTGGCCCCCATCGCGGCCGGGACCGCGTAGCCCATGGTTCCGGCGCCGCCGGAGTTCAGCCAGGTGGCGGGCTTCTCGTAACCGATGAAGTGGGCGGCCCACATCTGGTGCTGGCCGACGCCCGCGGCGAAGATGGTGCCCTCCGGCGCCAGCTGCCCGATCCGCTCGATGACCTGCTGCGGGGCGAGCGAGCCGTCCTCCGGCTGGTCGTAGCCGAGCGGGTAGGTGTCGCGCCAGCGGTTCAGGTCGTTCCACCAGGCGCCGTAGTCGCCCCGGTGGCCCTCGCTGTGCTCCTTCTGGACGGCCTGGATCAGGTCGGCGATGACCTCGCGGGCGTCCCCGACGATCGGCACGTCCGCCGCGCGGTTCTTGCCGATCTCGGCCGGGTCGATGTCGGCGTGGACGATCTTGGCGTACGGGGCGAAGCTGTCCAGCTTGCCGGTGACACGGTCGTCGAAGCGGGCTCCGAGGGCGACGATCAGGTCGGCCTTCTGCAGCGCGGTGACGGCGGTGACCGCACCGTGCATGCCCGGCATTCCCACGTGCAGCGGGTGGCTGTCGGGGAACGCGCCGAGCGCCATCAGGGTGGTGGTGACGGGCGCCCCGGTGAGTTCGGCGAGGACCTTCAACTCGGCGGTGGCCTTCGCCTTGAGGACGCCGCCGCCGACGTAGAGCACGGGCCGCCTGGCGGCGGTGATCAGCTTGGCGGCCTCGCGGATCTGCTTGGCGTGCGGCTTGGTCACCGGGCGGTAGCCGGGCAGGTCCATGGTGGGCGGCCAGGCGAAGGTGGTCTGCGCCTGGAGGGCGTCCTTGGAGATGTCGACCAGCACCGGGCCGGGGCGGCCGGTGGCGGCGATGTGGAACGCCTGGGCGATCACCCGCGGGATGTCCTCGGCCTTGGTGACCAGGAAGTTGTGCTTGGTGATCGGCATGGTGATGCCGACGATGTCCGCCTCCTGGAAGGCGTCCGTGCCGATCGCCTTGGAGGCGACCTGCCCGGTGATCGCCACCAGCGGCACCGAGTCCATGTGGGCGTCGGCGATCGGGGTGACCAGGTTGGTGGCGCCGGGGCCCGAGGTCGCCATGCAGACACCGACCTTGCCGGTGGCCTGCGCGTAGCCGGTGGCCGCGTGGCCGGCGCCCTGCTCGTGGCGGACCAGGACGTGGCGGACCTTGGTGGAGTCCATCAGCGGGTCGTACGCGGGCAGGATCGCGCCGCCGGGAATGCCGAATACCGTGTCGGCGCCGACCTCCTCGAGGGAGCGGATGAGGGACTGCGCACCCGTGACACGCTCGGGGGCGGAGTGCTGTCCTCCGGATCGGGGCCGCGGCTGCGGATGATGGGCCCCGGTGGCCTGCTCGGTCATCGGCATTCTCTTCTCGATGCTGAGGGTTTTTGCGAGTTTTGTGCGGTGTACGACTGCTGTACGGCAGGTGCCCGTGCAACAAAAAACCCCTCGTGCCATAAGGCAAGCGAGGGGAGCGCGCCGGTGAGGTCGCTGGGGATTCCGGAATGTCCTCCGGTGGGTCCCAGCTCAGCCGACGCGCTGTCCAAGTACGAGAATTCGGGTGCGCATGGCATTGACCCTCCCCCCGGCGCGCACCCGGTGTCAAGTGGGTGGGACGGGAGTCTCATTATGTGAGCGGAGGGCCGTCCCGCCTCCGAAGACGGCGGTCATGCCACCCGTGTACACCCCCGCGCCGCCGCCCGCCAGGGCGGGCTCGGCGGGACCGTGCGGCACCGGGTAGTGGCCGGATCCGAGGGCCCGGCGCAGCCGGTACTCGTCCAGCGGACCCGAGAACGCCATGCCCTGCCCGTGCGTGCAGCCCATCTCGCGCAACGCGACGACCTGCTCGGGCAGATCCACGCCCTCGGCCACCGACTGGAGACCGAGGTCCCCGGCGATCCGCAGCAGCCCACTGGTGATCTTGTGCAGCCGCGCGGACTCCACGACGCCCTCGACCAGACCGCGGTCGAGCTTCAGCACGTCCAGCGGGAGCCGCCGCAGCGCCGTGATCGCCGGGCAGCCGGTGCCGAAGCCGTCCAGCGCGATCCGCACGCCGAGCCGCCTGAGGCCGCTCAGCCGCCGTTCCAGCTCGTCCAGCGGCACTCGCGGATCGACGTCCGTCAGCTCGATGATCAGCGACCCGGAGGGCAGCCCGTGCCGCGTCAGCAGGGCCTCCACGGAGCCGAGGGGCATCGAGCGGTCCAGCAGCCGGCGAGCGGCCATCCGGACGCCCACCGGCATGACGAGCCCGGTCGCCGCGCGCTCCGCGGCCTGCTCCACGGCCTCCTGGATCACCCAGCGGCCCAGCTCGGCGGTCCGGTCGCTGTCCTCGGCCACCCGCAGGAACTCGGCGGGCGTGAACAGCACCCCTTGCGAGGAGCGCCAGCGCGCCTGCGCGGTGACCGACGAGATCCGGCCGTCCGCCAGCCGCACCACGGGCTGGTGCAACAGGGTGAACTCGCCGCCGTGCAACGCCGCCCGCAGCCGGGTCGCCAGCTCCGCCCTGCGGACGACGTCCTGCTGCATCTGCGGCTTGTACAGCACCACGCGGCCCTTGCCGGCCGACTTGGCCCGGTACATGGCCAGGTCGGCGTTGCGCAGCAGCTCGCCCGCGCCGAGACCGGGCTCGGCGAAGGCCACGCCGATGGAGGCGGCGACCCGGACATCGTTGCCGTCGATGACGTACGGCTGCGACAGCTTCAGCCTGAGGCGGTCGGCGAGCTCCAGGATGTCGCGTTCCCGGGCGGCCCGGTCCCGGGTGGTGCCGTCGCCGACGATCAGGGCCGCGAACTCGTCGCCGCCCAGCCGGGAGGCGGTGTCGCCCTGCCGGACCGCCTCCTGGAGTCTGCGGGCGGCCTGCACGAGGAGTTCGTCCCCGGCCTGGTGCCCGATGGTGTCGTTGACGGCCTTGAAGCCGTCCAGGTCGATGAAGAGCACGGCCGTGCCCCGCAGGGCGGCGCCCCGGTCCGAGGCGCGGCGGCCGGACAGGGCCTGCTGGACGCGCTTGGTGAACAGCGCGCGGTTGGGCAGGTCGGTGAGCGGGTCGTGTTCGGCGTTGTGCTGCAACTGCGCCTGGAGGCGCACTCGCTCGGTCACGTCCCGGCTGTTGAAGATCAGGCCTCCGTGGTGGCGGTTGACGGTCGACTCCACGTTCAGCCAGCCGCCGTCGCCGGACCGGAAGCGGCACTCGATGCGGGTGGTGGGTTCCTCCAGCGGGCTGGCGGCGAGGAAGCGGCGCACCTCGTGCACGACGCAGCCCAGGTCCTCCGGGTGGATCAGCTCGGCGAGTTCGGAGCCGACCAGGTCCTCGGCGGGGCGTCCGTAGACCCCGGCGGCGGCCGGGGAGACGTACCGGAGGATGCCGTTCGGCGCCGCGATCATGATGACGTCGCTGGAGCCCTGCACCAGGGAGCGGAAGTGGTTCTCCTTCTGCGCCAGCTCCTGGGTGAGGGTGATGTTGTCCAGCAGCATGATCCCCTGGCGCACCACCAGGGCGAGCACCACCGTGCCGCCGGTCAGCAGCACCACGCGGTCGACGCTGCGGCCGTTGAGCACGTTGTACAGGATCCCCAGCGTGCACACTGCGGCGGCGAGATACGGCGTGAGGGCGGCCAGCGAGCCGGTGAGCGGCCGGGTGGCCGGATAGCGGCTGTGCTCGCCCGGCGGCACCGGCCCGTGCGGGTGGTGGACCGGGCCGCGCTGCCCGGGCACGTGCTCGTGCACCACGCGCGTGTGCTGCTCCTCGGCCTGCCGGGGCGCCACCCAGGGGGCGTACGCCAGCAGCAGCGAGCCCGCGAACCAGCCCGCGTCCAGCAGCTGGCCCGAGCGGTAGCTGTGGTGCAGCAGGGGCGAGGTGAACAGGGCGTCGCACATCACGGTCAGGGCGAGCGCGCCGATCGCCGTGTTCACCGCCGAGCGGTGCGCGCCCGAGCGCCGGAAGTGCAGTGCCAGCACCATGCTGACCAGGGCGATGTCGAGCAGCGGGTAGGCGAGCGAAAGCGCGGCGTGGGCCACGCCCTGGTCGCCGCCCTTGGCCGCCTGCGCCAGCGCCAGGCTCCACGACAGGGTGAGCAGCGAGCCGCCGATCAGCCAGGCGTCCAGGGCCAGGCAGACCCAGCCCGCCTTGGTCACCGGCCGCTTGGCGAGGACCAGCAGGCCCACGATGGCGGGCGGCGCGAAGCACAGGAAGAACAGATCGGCGTAGGAGGGGCTGGGTACGGGCTGCCCCAGGACGACCTCGTACCAGCCCCAGACCAGGTTGCCCATCGCCGCCATCGCGGAGGACAGCGCGAACAGCAGCCAGGCGGGCCGGAAGCACACCCGGCGGTTGCGGGCGTAGAGGAGGCAGGAGACCGCGGCGGCTCCGGCCGCGGCGCTCAGCCCGAAGTCGCCCATGATCAGCGCGAGTTGCTCCGATCCCCAGCCGAACGCGGCACCGATGGCGTAGGCCGCGCACACCAGGGCCAGCAGCAGCTGGTGGGTCGCGGTGGGCCCGCCGTACGGGACGGACGGGCGGGGGCGCGGCACCCCGGGGGCGCGCTGGGTGCGCAGCCGGGTGTCGAGGGTGGTGGAAGGCGAGGGCGCGTTCACCGGTCCCTCCCGGTCCGCGACGTCGCCCCCGCGTCCCGCGGATCCCGCTGCGCCGGGTGCCCGTGACGCCTGCGGCTGCTGTACGGGCGCTGGTGAGGACTGTGGTTGTGGTGGTCGTGGTGGCCGCCACGGCCGGCGTGGTGGCCACCCCTGCGCGCAGCCGTGCGCCAGGGTCGCCGCCGACGGCCCCGCCGAGTCGGATCGTTGGTCCATAGGCCGTACATCGCCCGTCGCCCCCCTCGCAGTCTGAAATGTCCATCCCCGGCGCCGACGGTGCGCGGCGCAGCCCCTGTCGGGACGATACACCAGTCTCGTCACTCAGGGACATAGCTTCTCTACGCTCCGTGACGACCAGCGGGAACGCGGGTACCCGCTGCGTCCGAGAGGTTGCGGAGGGTGCCCGGAACGGATTACACGCCCGCGGAGCGGGATGCGCCAGCCCCGCCGACGCCTGTCGTAAGGATCACGTTGCGCAGCGGCTCCCGGTTCACGAAACGGTTCAACTGGTCCACCAGGAGCCGCTTGGCGCGCGGCAGGAACGCGGACGTGGGCCCGCCGACATGGGGGCTGATCAGCACGCCCGGCGCACGCCACAGGGGGTGCGCGGGCGGCAGCGGCTCCGGGTCGGTGACGTCGAGGGCGGCGGTGATCCGGCCGCCCTCCAGCTCGCCGAGCAGCGCCTCGGTGTCGACGACGGGTCCGCGGGCGACGTTGACGAGCAGCGCGCCGTCCTTCATCCGCGCCAGGAACCCGGCGTCCACCAGGCCCCGGGTGGTCTCGGTGAGCGGGGTGGACAGCACGACGACGTCCGCGTCCGGGAGCAGGGCGGGCAGCTCGGTGAGCGGATGCACGGGACCGCGCGCCGTGGTACGCCCTGAGCGCGCGACGCGCGCCACCCGCGCGAGCTCGAACGGTTCGAGCCGGTCCTCGATCGCCGCTCCGATCGAGCCGTATCCCACGATGAGGACGCTCTTGTCCGCCAGCGCCGGGCGGAACCCGCCGAGCCACTCGCCGCGGTCCTGGGCCCGCACGAAGTCGGGGACGCCCCGCAGCGAGGCCAGGATCAGGGTGAGCGTCAGCTCCGCGGTGCTCGCCTCGTGCACCCCGCGCGCGTTGCACAGCCGCACCCCCGCGCGGACCCGGTCCAGGCCGGGCTCCACATGGTCGGTGCCGGCCGACAGCGTCTGCACCACCTCCAGAGACGTCATCTCCGGCAGGGGGCGCTGCCCCAGTCCGGCGGGCTTCATGTAGGGGACGACGTAGAAGGCGCAGTCGGCGGGATCCGAGGGAAAGGTTTCCGCACCGTCCCAGAAGCGGTACGTCGGCCCCTCCGGGAGCCCCTCGATCTCCTCCGGCGGAATGGGCAGCCACACGTCAGCAGTCATGGCCTGGAGGCTATGTCAGGGGCGCGCGGGCGCAGAGGTTAGGTTGGGGTGCCAGGAGAGGGAGGGTCACGACCACGTGGAGCGCAGGACGATCGGCGCGGCGGCACTCGCGGTGGGGGCCGTCGGACTCGGGTGCATGCCGATGAGCTGGGCGTACAGCACGTCCAGGCAGCGGGGCGACGAATCGCTCAGGGCGGTGCACCGGGCGCTCGACCTCGGCTCGACACTGCTGGACACCGCCGACATGTACGGCCCCTTCACCAACGAGCTGCTGCTCGGCCGGGTGCTCAAGGAGCGGCGCTCCGACGCCTTCGTCTCGACCAAGGTGGGGCTGCTGGTGGGCGAGCAGCACATCGTGGCCAACGGCCGCCCGGGGTATGTGCGGCGCGCGTGCGACGCGTCGCTGCGCCGGCTCCAGACGGACGTCATCGACCTCTACCAGCTGCACCGCGCCGATCCGGAGGTCCCCGTGGAGGAGACCTGGGGGGCGATGGCGGAGCTGGTCCGGGCCGGGAAGGTGCGCGCGCTGGGCTTCTGCGCGGTCGGCGCCCGCGGCGGACGCCGGTCCGGAAACCGCCTGTACGACGCGACGGTCCGCCAGCTCCAGCGGATCCAGCAGGTCTTCCCGGTCAGCGCGGTGGAGGCGGAGCTGTCGGTGTGGTCCCCGGAGGCTTTGGACACCCTGCTCCCCTGGTGCGAGACGCGGGGCATCGGCTTCCTGGCGGCGATGCCGCTCGGCAACGGCTTCCTCACCGGCACGCTGACCCCCGGCCAGGGCTTCGAGCGTGACGACATGCGCGCCCGCCACCCCCGCTTCACGGCGGAGATGATGGCCGCCAACCAGCCGATAGTGGTGGGCCTGCGCCGCGTCGCCGCCCGCCACGGCGACCACGTCACCCCGGCCCAGGTCGCCCTGGCCTGGGCCCTCGCCCAGGGCCGCCACGTCATCCCGGTCCCCGGCACGAAGCACGAACGCTGGGTCACCGAGAACGCCGCCGCGGCGCGGCTGCGGCTGTCGCCGCAGGACCTGGCGGAGGTGGCGGGGCTGCCGGGGGCGCAGGGGTCCTGGGAGTAGACGGGGCCGCGCGAGTTCAGAGCGGCGCGAGCTCAGGGCGGTGGCGGTCCGGCCGGCCGGTGGCCCGGTGCGGTTCGGGGTACCCGGATCGGGAACCTGTGGGGCGCGAGCGGTGTATGACAAGGAGAAGCCCGGCTGGATACCGCCGCGTCGAAGGGACCAAGATCGTGCAACGTCGAGCTGTGCCGGCCGTGTTGGCCGCAGCCGTCCTCGTGCTGACGGCCGCCTGTTCCTCCGAGGACGGCGGAGGAACGCCGGGCGGCACCGAGGGCGCCGCCGCCCCGAGCCGTCCGGCCGCGCGGTCGTCCCCCTCGGGCCCCGCCGCCGAGGAGACCCCGCCCGCGACCGGCACCGTCAAGGTCGTCCGCACCGTCGCCGAGGACCTGGACAGTCCCTGGGGCCTCGCCCCACTGCCGGACGGCGATCTGCTCGTCTCCTCGCGCGACGAGGGCACGATCCTCCGCGTCGACGGCCGGACCGGCAAGAAGACCGAGCTGGGCGAGGTGCCCGGCGTCTCCGCGGCCGGCGAGGGCGGCCTGCTCGGCATCGCCCTCTCCCCGGACTACGCGTCGGACCACATGGTCTACGCGTACTTCACCTCCGCCTCGGACAATCGCGTCGTCCGCATGCTCCACGACGAGGACAAGCCCGCCGGCGAACGGCTCGGCGCTCCCGACACGATCTTCAAGGGCATCCCCAAGGGCTTCGTCCACAACGGCGGCCGTATCGCCTTCGGCCCCGACAAGATGCTCTACGTCGGCACGGGCGAGAGCGGCGAGGAGGGCCTGTCCCAGGACGAGGACTCCACGGGCGGCAAGATCCTCCGCCTGACCCCGGAGGGCGAGCCGGCCCCGGGCAACCCGTCCGCGGACTCCCCGGTGTACTCATCCGGCCACCGCAATGTGCAGGGCCTCGCCTGGGACGGCAGGCAGCGCCTGTTCGCGGCGGAATTCGGCCAGGACACCTGGGACGAACTGAACGCGATCAAGCCGGGCGGCAACTACGGCTGGCCCGAGGCCGAGGGCAGGTCCGGCGATGCCGGCTTCCTGGACCCGATAGCCCAGTGGACCACCGACCAGGCCTCCCCCAGCGGCATCGCCTACGCCGAGGGCTCGATCTGGATGGCGGGCCTGGGCGGCGAGCGCCTGTGGCGCATCCCGCTGAAGGGCACACGGGCCTCGGCGGACCCGCAGTCCTTCCTGGAGGGCGACTACGGGCGGCTGCGCACGGTGGTCGCCGCGGGCGGCGACCGGCTCTGGCTGGTGACCAGCGAGACGGACGGACGCGGCTCCCCGGGGGAGGGGGACGACCGGATCCTGGAGCTTCGGGTGAGCTGACGCGGGAGCGGCGGGAGCGGCCTCGCACGGGACTGGCCGGACCCCGTCAGGCGCCCTGAGCGGGATCTTCCCGCTCAGCGCTCGCCGGTCTCCTCGTCCGGCCCCTCGCTGCCCGGCTCGGACTCCGCGTCCGGATCGGGCCGCCGTACGACGACCTTCCCGGACGCGAGGTCTATCGGCCCGCGACCGGGGTCCGCGTCGCCGACGTCCTCACGGGTCATCTCCAGCCGGTTCCGTTCGTCGCGGGTGTGTTTGCGGCCCGGGGCGAACAGTTCCTCGAACGGGTTGAACATCGCTGTCCCTTCCCGGGCCGCGGAGCGGCGCACGTGGTCACTCGTCGATTGTCCCGCGCCTACCCCGCGACCGTCCGGTCCAGGGCCCCCAGCGGGAACAGCTTCAGCCGGTGGGCGACCGCCGCCGCCTCGCCCCTGCCGGAGACCCCGAGCTTGGCCAGGATGTTGGAGACGTGGACGCTGGCCGTCTTCGGGGAGATGAACAGCTCCTCGGCTATCTGGCGGTTGGTGCGGCCGGCCGAGACCAGGCGCAGGACGTCCCGCTCCCGGCTGGTCAGGCCCAGCGCCTCGGCCGGGTCGGCGGGGGCGAGGGCCTGCGGCGGGGTGCGGGCCAGGGCGAGGCGGGCCCGCTGGGCGAGCTGGGTGACGGCCTCGGCGAGCGGGCGGGCGCCGAGGTGTCCGGCGACGGCCTGGGCGAGGCGCAGCAGCTCCGCGGCGCGCTCACGCTCGTCGTCGCCTCCGGCCGTGAGCAGGGCCTCCGCCAGGCGGTACCGGACGCGGGCGAGGTCGTAGGGGCGCTCCAGCGGTTCGAAGGCGGTGACCACCTCGGACCAGGTGTCCGGGTCGGCGGTGTCCTCGGCGCGGCCCAGTTCGGCGCGGACCCACTTGTCGTGGGCGAGCCAGACGGGTGCGTTGACGGTGAGGCGCCTCGCGCTGTCGCGGATGCGGTCGATGGCCTCGGCGCGGCCCTGGTGGGCGGCGGGCAGGGCGCGGCTGTCGGCCTCGGCGGAGGCGGCGGCGAGCAGCAGCGGCCAGCCGTAGCGGTGGGTGCCGGGCGGGAAGCCGGCCTCCACCATGGTGCGGAGTTCGGCGCGCAGCTCGAGGAGGCGGCCCTGGGCGGCGGCGATGCCGACGCCGATGGCGGCGAGGGGCAGGGACTGCTGGGGCATGGGGTCGTGGGTGCCGAAATAGCCGCGGGCGGCGGTGAGATGGCGGGCCGCCTCGGTCACCTGGCCTCTGCCGAGGGCGACTTGGGCCAGGCATATCATGCCGGCGCCCTGCGGCTTGGCGTTCTGGCCGCGCCGCTGGGCGTTCTCCGCGGCCTGGGCGGCCTCGTCCCAGCGGCCCAGTGAGTAGAGGGAGTCGGAGAGGTTGGCCCAGACCCAGGCCTCGCTGTTGAGCAGGCCGTATCGGCGGCTGTGCGCGATGCCCGCTTCCAGCAGCGGGACGGCTTCGCGGGAACGGCCCACGGATTCCAGTTCGGAGGGCAGATTGACGTAGGCGCGGCCGGCGACGTGCGACATGTCCTCGGCGAGGGTGCGCTCCTTGACCTCGTACATCACCGCGAGTCCGGCGTCGGTGTCGCCGGAGTCGACCATGAGGCAGCCGAGGGTCAGCCGGGCGTTCAGCTCGGTCTCGCGGGCGCCGACCATGCGGGCGTACTCGACCGCGCGTTCGGCCGCGGAGAAGGCCTCCGAGCCGGGGGTGCGCAGCATCAGCCAGCCGGCGACGGCGACCAGGACGTCGGCGTGCACCTGGGACGGCGGCAGGCCGCGGACGAGTTCCTGGGCGGTGGCGAGTTCCTGCCAGCCGTCACCGCGGCCCTTGCTCTGCATCAGCTGGGCGCGCTGGGTCCAGAACCAGGCGGCGCGCAGCGGGTCGGGCTCCTCCTCCAGCAGCCGCAGGGCGCGCTTGGTGATCTTCATGGCGCGTTCCCGTTCGCCGCAGAGCCGGCCGGCGACGGCGGCCTCCGCCATCAGGTCGAGGTAGTGCAGCGGGGCGGTCGCCGGGTCGCAGGCCCGGGGCGGGTAGACCCCGGCGGGATCGGCGGGGCGCAGGGTGGCCCGGGTCTCCTCGGGGGCGGTGTCCCACAGCTCCATCGCGCGTTCCAGGAGCCGGAGCTGCTCGGAGTAGGCGTGGCGGCAGCGGGCGGCGGTGGCGGCGTCCAGGACGGCGGGGAGGGCCTTGGCGGCGTCGTGGGCGTGGTACCAGTAGCTGGCCAGCCGGGTGACGCGCTGGTCGGCGGGGACGAGGGCCGGGTCGGCCTCCAGTGCCTCGGCGTAGCGGCGGTTGAGGCGGGAGCGCTCGCCGGGCAGCAGATCGTCGCTGACCGCCTCGCGGACCAGGGAGTGGCGGAAGCGGTAGCCGTCGCCGGCCGGGGTGGGCAGCAGCAGATGGGCGTTCACGGCGGCGCGCAGCGCCTCGATGAGGTCGTCCTCGGTGAGCCCGGCGACGGCGGCCAGCAGCGGGTGCTCGACGGTGGATCCGCCCTCGGCGACGATCCGGGCGACCCGCTGGGCGCTCTCGGGCAGCGCCTCGACCCGGACGAGGAGCAGGTCGCGCAGCGAGTCGGTGAGGCCGGCGCAGGATCCCTCGTGGACGGCGACGGCCAGTTCCTCGACGAAGAAGGCGTTGCCGTCGGAGCGTTCGAAGATGTCGTCGACCTGGGCCGGGTCGGGTTCGGCGGCCAGGATGCCGGCGATCTGGCGGCCGACCTCCTCGCGGGTGAAACGGGCGAGTTCGAGGCGGCGGACGGTGCGCAGCCGGTCGAGTTCGGCGAGCAGGGGGCGCAGCGGGTGGCGGCGGTGGATGTCGTCGGAGCGGTAGGTGGCGAGGATGACGAGGCGGCCGGTGCGCAGGGTGCGCAGCAGATAGGAGAGCAGGTGGCGGGTGGAGGCGTCGGCCCAGTGCAGATCCTCCAGGGCGAGGACGACCGTGCGGTCGGCGGCGACGCGTTCCAGGAGGCGGGCGGTGAGTTCGAAGAGCCGGGCCACGCCCTCCTCGTCGTCGTGCCGGCCGGCGCCGACCTCGCCCAGCTCGGGCAGCAGCCGGGCCAGTTCGTCCTCCTGGCCGGCGGCCGCCGCGGCCAGGGCCTCCGGCAGGGCGCGGCGCAGGGTGCGCAGGGCGGTGGAGAACGGGGCGAAGGGCAGCCCGTCGGCACCGATCTCGACGCAGCCGCCGAGCGCGACGACGGCGCCCGCCCGGGCGGCGACGGCGGCGAACTCCTCGACGAGCCGGGTCTTGCCGACTCCGGCCTCGCCGCCGAGGAGCAGCGCCTGCGGCTCCCCCGCGGTGGCACGGGTGAGCGCGTCGCGCAGCGTCTCCAACTCTTCGACACGACCGACGAACACGGGACTGACGGACCTGGTCTCCACGGGCGAGAGCATCCCACGCGGCTCCGGCGCCAGGGCACCGGTTTTCCGTCGAGCAGACAGCGCGGGGGCGGGAGGGGCGGAAGGCGGGACCGGCCCGGCGCCTGTCGGCAGGGCGCCGGGCCGGTCGGGTGTGCCGGTGGTGCGTCTCGCGGGGGAAGCGGCGGGCGCCCGCCCGGCCGCTCCTCCGGCCGGCGCGGTCACGCGGTGCGCGGGAACCGGAGGCGGCGGGAGCGGGAGCTATGGGACTCGCTCTCCGCGGTGCGCCGGGCGGCTTCCCGGCGCGCGGCGCGGCTGTCGCGGGCGACCTCGCGGGCCAGGCGCTCCCGCTCGGCCCGGCGGATCAGCTCGGCGGAGCGCATCTGCTGGTACTCGTACGCGTGCATCGTCTCTCCCGTGGGATCGAAGGTGTCGGCATCGCTCGCTGCGATGCCTCAACCTTCGTCTCCCAAGGGGGTCCGGCACATCGGGAGAGTTCCGCATCCTGGGGCCGGGGTGGTGCCTTAGAGGGGCGGAAGGGCGCCGTAAGGCGGTGGGAGGGGGGCCTTAGACGAAGCCCGAGGCTTCCGGGGTCCTAAGCCGACGGCAGGCCCAGCAGGACGCCGGTGTACTTCGGTACGGCCAGCAGCAGGCCATCGACGCCGAGCGAGCCGCCCGCCCGGGCCACCGACTTGATCCAGGGTGCCTGCGACCCGCCGGGCGCCCCGAACGCGGGCCGGGCCAGGACCACGACACCGGCGATCAGCGCGGCGAGCGCGAAGAGTCCGGCCCACAGGGCGTCGGCCTGCCAGGCGTCGCCGTAGCCCTCCTTGACCATGGTCGCGACGCTGGGACGACGAGGACGTCCCCAGCTGGCCGATCAGCGACTCCCGCGCGGAGGCCACCGTGCCGACCCAGCTGCCGGTCGGCGAGACGATGCCGAGCGCGGCGGAGACGACGGCCCCGGCGCCCTGCCCGACTCCGGAGGGGTCCGTCTCCCCGACGGCGGTGTCCCGGACCGCGGTCTCCTCGACGGCGGTGTCACCCTCCGCCGTCTCACCGCTCATCACGCCGGCGCTCGTCGCCTCGTCGGTCACGGCCTCCCCGGTCGCCGCTCCGGTCGCCGCCCCGGTCCCCTCCTCCGTCGCCTCGCCGCTCGTCGCCCCGGTCCCCTCCTCCGTCGCCTCGCCGCTCGTCGCCCCGGCGGTCGTCGCCGCGGTCGCGTCCACAGTCCTCGTGCCCATGCCCGCACCGTACGGACGGAGCGCGAGAGCGGCCTTGATGATCGCTGCGGGCGGTGCGCCACTCGGGGGCGAGCACCGACCAGATCTCCATGTCGTGCCGGATGCCGTGGTGGAGGTAGCTCTCGCGCTCGACGCCGTCCCGGGTCATCCCGAGACGGCGGGCCACGTTCAGGCTCGGCTCGTTGCCCGCGGCGGCGATCCACTCCACGCGATGCATCCCGCGCACCTCGAAGGCCCAGTCGATCAGCACCCGCATCGCACGCGTGACCAGCCCCCGTCCGGTGCCGGCCGGTTCCAGCCAGCAGCCCACCTCACAGGTGCCGCGCGCGGCGTCGAAGTGGAGGAACAGCACCCCGCCCACGAGCCCGCCGTCCAGCCACAGCCCGTGCAGCGAGGAGGTGTCGGCGGCGCGTCCGTCGGCGTACCGCTGCAACACCTCGCGCGCCCCGGCCACGTCGGTGGCCTGCTCCCCGAAGGGGACGAACCGGTTGATGAACTCCCTGCCGCGTTCCAGGTGGGCCAGGAACTCCTCGGCGTGCCAGGGCTCCAGGGGCCGCAGTTCGGCCCCGTCGTCACCCAGCGATATCGCGTACATCCGGCTGCCGCTCCTCGTGTGCTCCGTCCACGACCTCCGTGAGCCTCTCACGTTCGGCGTCGGCATCCGCGGGCTTCTCCTGCTCGGCGCGGCACTCGGGCGGTTCGATGCTGATCCTCGGCAGGCGCCGGTCCAGCCAGTGCGGCAGCCACCAGTTGGCACCGCCGAGCAGATGCATCAGCGCGGGCACCAGCAGCGTCCGCAGGACGAAGGCGTCCAGGGCGACGGCGGCGGCGAGCGCGACACCGAACATCGCGATCACTCGATCGCCGCTGAGCACGAAGGCGAGGAACACCGCGATCATGATCACGGCGGCCGAATTGATCACCCGGCTGGTCTCCGCGAGGCCGATCCGCACGGCGCGCCGGTTGTCGCCGGTCTCCAGCCACTCCTCGTACATCCGGCTGACCAGGAAAACCTGGTAGTCCATGGAGAGGCCGAAGAGCACCGAGACCATGATCACGGGGAGGAACGGCTCGATCGGGCCCGCGGCGCCGAGGCCGAGCAGTTCACTGCCCCAGCCCCATTGGAAGATCGCCACGACCACGCCGAACGCACCGGCGACGGCGGCGACGTTCATCGCGGCGGCCTTCAGCGGAATGCCCAGGGACCGGAAGGCGAGCAGGAGCAGCAGACAGCCCAGGCCGATGACGACGCCGACGAACAGCGGCAGCTTGCCGACGATGACGTCGGCGAAGTCGTCGTAGCCGGCGGTGACGCCCCCGACGTGCAGATCGAGCGAGGTACCCGCCTCCGCGCGGGGCAGCACCTCGGTGCGCAGCCGGTCCACGAGGTCGCTGGTGCGCTGCGACTGCGGGGAGGACGCCGGTACGACGGTGAGGTAGGCGGTGTCACCGCCCGCGTCGAACATCACGGGGGTCGCGGAGGCCACGCCCTCGGTGGCGCGCAGGGTGGCGTCCAGGTTGTCGAGGGCGAGCCGGTCCTCGGCGCCGTGCACCTCGGTGACGAGGGTGAGGGGGCCGTTCACGCCGGGTCCGAAGCCGTCGGCGAGCAGGTCGTAGGCCTGCCGCGTGGTCGCCGTCCTCGGGTCGTTGCCCTGGTCGGAGGTGCCCAGGTGGAGGGAGAAGGTGGGCAGTGCGAGCAGGGTCATCACGGCGAGCGCGAACGCGCCGAGCTTCTTCGGGTGCCGTTCGACGAACGCGGACCAGCGGGCGGCGAACCCGGTGGGCAGTTCGGGCTCCGGACCGTGCTCGGCGAGCCTGCGGCGTTCGCGCCGGCTGAGGGCCCGCATGCCGATGAGGGACAGCAGGGCGGGCAGCAGGGTCACGGAGGCGGCGACGGTGAGCACCACGGTCAGCGAGGCGGCGATGGCCACGCCGTTGAGGAAACCGAGCCGCAGGATGAGCATGCCGAGCAGGGCGATGCACACGGTGGCACCGGCGAACACGACCGCGCGGCCGGTGGTGGCCACCGCGCCGGTGACCGCCTCGGTCACGCTCAGCCCGCGCTTCAGGCCGCGCCGGTGCCGGGTCACGATGAAGAGCGCGTAGTCGATGCCGACGCCGAGGCCGATCAGCATGCCCAGCATGGGCGCGAAGTCGGCGACGGTCATGACGTGGCCGAGCAGCACGATCCCCGCGTAGGCGGTGCCGACGCTCACCAGCGCGGTGGCGATGGGCAGCAGGGAGGCCGCGAGCGACCCGAAGGCGAGGAACAGCACCACCGCGGCGACGACCACCCCGACCACCTCGGCGAGGTGTCCGCCGGGGGACGCCGTGAGCCCGACCGCGCTGCCGCCCAGCTCCACCCGGAGCCCGTCGCCCTCGGCGGACTGGGCGGTGTCGACGACGGCCCGCGCCTCGGTGGCGTCGATGTCCTCGGCCCGGTCCTCGAAGGTGACCGTGGCGTAGGCCGTACGGCCGTCCTCGCTGATCCGGCCGGCGCCGTGGCCGTCGTAGGGGCCGGTCACCGAGGCCACGCCGGGCAGGTCCGCGATGTCCTGGAGGGCCCGGGTCATGGTCTGCTCGACGTCGGCGGCGCGGACGGTACCCCGCTCGGTGTGCCAGACGAGCGTGTCGCTGTCTCCGCCGAGGTTGGGGAACCCGTCCTTCAGCAGCTCTCCGGCGCGGCCGGACTCGGTGCCCGGGACCTGGTAGTCGTTCGAGTACGCGGTGCCCGCGGCGATCGCGCCCGCGCCCGCTGCGGCCAGAGCGAGGAGCCACAGCAGAACGGCGACCAGGCGGTGCCGGACACACCAACGTGCGAGGGCTGCCACGAACGTGCTCCCAGGGTGGTGACATGTGGATCTTTGACCGGGAACAGTCGCTCATGCGATGAACGGCCCGCCAAAAACGTATGAGCAATGCGGGACCACGTTCGCAGACAGAAGTGATCGTTTGGCTGTTTCGTGTGCTTCTTCACATGTGAGACATGTCAGCCGCGTCAGTCGAAGTGGTCGCCCAGCGCCATCACCATCACTCCGCCGACCAGCAGCCACAGCGCCCGCCGGGTGCGCCCCCGGGAGCCCAGCACCCCGGCGAGCGCGCAGACACCGGCGCCGCCGGCGTAGGCGGCCGGGACGAGGGCCGAGACGGGGGCGCCCAGCCGCAGCACGGACGCGGCCAGCCCCGCGAGGGCCAGCAGCGCTCCGGCACCGGTGGCGGCCCAGCGGGCCCGCCGCGCCTCGGTCATCTCGGCCATCTCGGATATCTCGGCATCCGGATCGGAATCAGCGCGTCCACTCATGGCGCGGGAGCGTAGCGCGTACGGCCGCCAAGACCCGGGCCGGGGCGCCGGAGAACCGGTGCGGGACGCCGGAAACCCCCGGTGCGGGGCGCCGGAAGACCCAGTGCGGGACGCCGGAAAACCCGGTGCGGGGCGCACGCGCGGTTGCTAGGGTCCCTCGGTCCATCGTCCCGCGGCCCCGCGCCGCCGTGCCGAAGCAGGTGCATTTGTTTGACGGTCCGGCCGAGCTCCGACGCATCCCTGTTCGTCTCCCAGAACTCAAGGAGCCCGTTCACCGATGTCCGACATCGTCTCCAGGACCTCGAACACCCCGCTCGCTGACCGAGTGGCCCTGCCCCGCTACCCGCGCAGCGCGGGCTACGACGCCCGCTGGACCGTCGAGAACCAGATGGGCCCGAACGCGCTGTGGCTGCTGGAGTGGCTCGCCCCGGCCCTCGGCCTCGACGCCCTGCCGCCCGGCGCCCGCGTGCTCGACCTGGGCTGCGGGCGCGCCATGACGTCCGTGTTCCTCGCCAGGGAGTACGGCGCCCAGGTCGTCGCGGCCGACCTGTGGATCAGGCCGGAGGAGAACGCCGCGCGGATCGCCGAGGCGGGCGTCGCCGGCCTGGTGCTGCCGGTGCACGCCGAGGCGCACGACCTGCCGTTCGGGGAGGGGAGCTTCGACGCGATCGTCTCCGTCGACGCGTACCAGTACTTCGGCACCGACGACCTGTACCTGCCCTCGCTGACCCGGCTGCTCGAGCCGGGCGGGCGGATCGGCGTCGTCGTCCCGGCGCTGCGCGAGGACCCGGCGGGCGTCGAGCCCCCGGAGCATCTGGCGCCGTGGTGGGAGCCGGACTTCTGGTGTTTCCACTCCCCCGCCTGGTGGCGCCGCCACTGGACCCGCGGCGGCGCCGTGGAGGTGGAGACGGCCGACTGGCTGACCGACGGCTGGCGGGAGTGGCTGCTGTGGTGCGAGGTGGTCGCGGAGGAGAGCCGCGACGAGTGGCAGGTGCGGATGGCCGGCCGGTGCGCGGAGATGCTCCGTGCGGACCGGGGCCGGTCGCTGGGCTTCGCCCGCGTGGTGGGCCGCCGCCGCTGACCGCCCGTCCGCTCTGAACGCACCTGGGGGGATGCGTCGGTTGCGACGCATCCCCCCAGGTGACGAAAACGGGACTCAGCCCTCGCTGACGCCCAGCTTCTCCAGGATCAGCTCCTTGACGCGCGCCGCGTCTGCCTGGCCACGGGTGGCCTTCATGACCGCGCCGACCAGGGCACCGGCCGCGGCCACCTTGCCGCCGCGGATCTTGTCGGCGATGCCCGGGTTGCCGGCGATCGCCTGGTCGACGGCCGTACCCAGCGCCGAGTCGTCGGAGACGACCTTCAGACCGCGCTTCTCGACGACCTCGTCCGGGGTGCCCTCGCCCGCGAGGACGCCCTCAATGACCTGGCGGGCCAGCTTGTCGTTCAGGTCACCCTTCGCGACCAGCTCGGTGACCCGGGCCACCTGCGCCGGGGTGATCGCCAGCTCGTCCAGCGCCTTGCCGGACTCGTTGGCGCTGCGGGCCAGCTCGCCCATCCACCACTTGCGGGCGGACGCGGCATCGGCACCGGCGTCGATCGTGGCGACGATCGGCTCCAGCGCACCGGCGTTGAGGATCGCCTGCATGTCGGTGCCGGTGATTCCCCACTCCTCGCGGAGCCGGTTGCGGCGGACCAGCGGCAGCTCGGGCAGGCCCGCCCGCAGCTCCTCGACCCATTCCCGCGAGGGCGCCACCGGCACCAGGTCGGGCTCCGGGAAGTACCGGTAGTCCTCGGCCTCCTCCTTCACGCGGCCCGAGGTCGTCGACCCGGTGTCCTCGTGGAAGTGGCGGGTTTCCTGGATGATCGTGCCGCCGGAGGAGAGCACGGCCGCGTGCCGCTGGATCTCGAAACGGGCCGCGCGTTCCACGGACCGCAGCGAGTTCACGTTCTTCGTCTCCGAGCGCGTGCCGAACTTCCCGGCACCCTTCGGCATCAGCGACAGGTTGACGTCGCAGCGCATCTGGCCCATCTCCATGCGGGCCTCGGAGACGCCGAGCGCGCGGATGACCTCGCGCAGCTCACGGACGTACGCCCGGGCGACCTCGGGGGCGCGCTCACCGGCACCGACGATCGGCTTGGTGACGATCTCGATGAGCGGGATGCCCGCGCGGTTGTAGTCCAGCAGGGAGTGGGACGCGCCGTGGATACGGCCGGTGGCGCCGCCGACGTGGGTCGACTTGCCGGTGTCCTCCTCCATGTGGGCGCGCTCGATCTCCACGCGGAAGGTCTCGCCGTCCTCCAGCTGCACGTCCAGGTAGCCGTTGAAGGCGATCGGCTCGTCGTACTGGGAGGTCTGGAAGTTCTTCGGCATGTCCGGATAGAAGTAGTTCTTCCGGGCGAAGCGGCACCACTCGGCGATCTCGCAGTTCAGCGCGAGGCCGATCTTGATCGCGGACTCGACGCCGGTCGCGTTGACGACCGGCAGCGCGCCGGGCAGGCCGAGGCAGACGGGACAGGTCTGCGCGTTGGGCGCGGCGCCCAGCTCCGTGGAGCACCCGCAGAACATCTTGGTCTTGGTGCCGAGTTCGACATGGACCTCAAGGCCCATGACGGGGTCGTACGACGCGAGTGCTTCCTCGTACGACACCAGGTCGGTCGTGGTGGTCACGGTGAAACTTCCCTCTCAGCCCAGCAGGACGTCGTCGTCGCCCAGCCGCTTCAGCTCGCGGTAGAGGATGGCGAGGCCGGTGGCGATGGCGGCGGCGGACACGGCGGCGTCGAGCAGACGGAGCGTGTCGCTCTCGGCTCGGGCGAGCTTCGCCTGCTTCGCGACGCTGAACGCGCCGAACGCGGTGGTGGCCATGGACAGGTACAGGCCGTTCTTGGACTTCTTGAAGCCCTTGGCCTTCGACAGCTTGCTCACAGCGACGGAGCCTCCTCGAGAAGCGGGTGGCCCCACTTTTCCACGAAGGCGGCCTCGACGGCGGCTCCGACCTTGTACAGGCGGTCGTCCTGCATCGCCGGGGCGATGATCTGCAGGCCCACCGGGAGGTTGTCCTCCGGGGCGAGACCGCAGGGCAGCGACATGGCCGCGTTGCCCGCCAGGTTGGTCGGGATGGTGCACAGGTCCGCGAGGTACATCGCCATCGGGTCGTCGGCGCGCTCGCCGATCGCGAAGGCGGTGGTCGGCGTGGTCGGCGAGACGATGACGTCGACCTGCTCGAACGCCTTCTCGAAGTCCCGCGTGATGAGCGTGCGGACCTTCTGGGCGCTGCCGTAGTACGCGTCGTAGTAGCCGGAGCTGAGCGCGTACGTGCCGAGCATGATGCGGCGCTTGACCTCGGGGCCGAAGCCCGCCTCACGGGTGAGGGAGGTGACCTCCTCGGCGGAGTGCGTGCCGTCGTCGCCGGTCCGCAGGCCGTAGCGCAGGCCGTCGAAGCGGGCGAGGTTGGAGGAGCACTCGGACGGGGCGATCAGGTAGTACGCCGACAGGGCGAGGTCGAAGGACGGGCAGTCCAGCTCGACGATCTCGGCGCCCAGCTTCTTCAGCAGCTCGACGGACTCGTCGAAGCGCTGGATGACGCCGGCCTGGTAGCCCTCGCCGCGGAACTGCTTGACCACACCGACGCGCATGCCCGCGACGCTGCCGTTGCGGGCGGCCTCGACGACCGGCGGGACCGGGGCGTCGATGGAGGTGGAGTCCAGCGGGTCGTGCCCGGCGATCACCTCGTGCAGCAGCGCCGCGTCCAGGACCGTGCGGGCGCAGGGGCCGCCCTGGTCGAGGGAGGAGGAGAACGCGACCATGCCGTAACGGGACACGGCCCCGTACGTCGGCTTCACACCGACCGTGCCGGTGACGGCGGCCGGCTGGCGGATGGAGCCGCCGGTGTCGGTGCCGATGGCGAGCGGGGCCTCGAAGGCGGCGAGCGCGGCGGAGGAACCGCCGCCGGATCCGCCGGGGATCCTGGTGAGGTCCCAGGGGTTGCCGGTCGGCCCGTACGCGCTGTTCTCGGTGGAGGACCCCATGGCGAACTCGTCCATGTTGGTCTTGCCGAGGATGACGACGTCGGCGGCCTTCAGCTTGCGCGTGACGGTCGCGTCGTACGGCGGGATCCAGCCCTCGAGGATCTTCGACCCGACGGTCGTCGGGACCCCCTCGGTGGTGAAGATGTCCTTCAGCGCGAGAGGCACACCGGCCAGCGGGCCGAGCTTCTCCCCCCGCTCCCGCTTCTCGTCGACCGCGCGGGCCTGCGCGAGCGCGCCCTCACGGTCGATGTGCAGGAAGGCGTGCACCTTCTCGTCGACGGCCTCGATCCGGGCCAGATGCGCCTCGGTCACCTCGACGGCGGTCAGCTCGCCGGAGGCGATCTTCGCGGCGATCTCGGCCGCGGTCAGCTTGATGATGTCCGTCATGACGGATTACTCCTCCCCCAGGATCTGCGGCACCTTGAAACGCTGCTGCTCCTGGGCCGGGGCGCCGGAGAGCGCCTGCTCGGGGGTGAGCGACGGGCGGACCTCGTCCGGGCGCATGACGTTCGTCAGCGGGAGCGGGTGCGAGGTCGGCGGTACGTCTTGGTCGGCGACCTCGCTGACGCGGGCGACCGCGCCGATGATGTCGTCCAGCTGTCCCGCGAAGTGGTCAAGCTCTTCGGGCTTCAGCTCCAGACGCGCCAGCCGGGCGAGGTGGGCGACCTCCTCGCGCGTGATGCCAGGCATGCAGCGATCCTCTGGGGTGAGTGTGAGTGTTTTGGCCCAATCCTATGGGGCGCCGCCCCATGCCCGTGAAACGGTTTCCCGTGAGGGGGGCGAGGGACGGCACCCGGTCCCGCCCAGGGGCGCGGGGACCGCGTACGGCCGGTGAACCCACGGGGCCCCAGCCCGCCCGGGGCGCGGGGAACTGCGCGAGAAGCCACAGCGCACCCGCGGCCGACCGCCGACCGGACCCGGCGCTTCCCTATTCGTCCCCGGCCACCGCGGGCAACGCCGCGGCGGGCCGCTGCCATCCGCGGGTCCCGCGCGCCCGCAGCCAGGCCGTGGTCTCCTCGGGAGGCATCGCCGCGGCGACCAGCCAGCCCTGTACGGCGTCGCAGCCCAGGTCGCGCAGGCGTTCCCAGGTCTCGTCGTCCTCGACGCCCTCGGCGACCACGAGCAGGCCGAGGGAGTGGGCGAGGTCGACGGTGCAGCGCACGATCTCGGCGTCCTCGGTGTCGACGGCGAGCCGGGCCACGAAGGAGCGGTCGATCTTCAGCTCGCTGACCGGGAGGCGGCGCAGGTGGACGAGGGAGGAGTAGCCGGTGCCGAAGTCGTCGAGGGACATCTTCACACCGTGGCCGGTGAGCCCCGCGAGGGTGTCGGCGGCGCGCTGCGGGTCCTCCAGGAGGACGTGCTCGGTGATCTCCAGCTGGAGTGCCCCGGCGGGGACGCCGTGGCGGGCGAGGCGGGCGGCGACCGAGCCGGCGAAGCCGGGAGTGTGCACGTCGCGCGGGGAGACGTTGACGGCGACCGGGACGAACAGGCCCTGGGAGCGCCACTCGGCGACCTGGGCGAGCGCCGTCTCCAGCACGTACTCGGTGAGGTGGGGCATCAGCCCGGAGGACTCGGCGATGGCTATGAACTCGTCCGGCGGCACCTTGCCGCGCTCGGGGTGCACCCAGCGCACCAGCGCCTCCAGGCCCGCCACCTGGCCGTCGAAGCGGACCTTGGGCTGGTAGTGCAGCTGGACCTCGTGGGCGTCCAGCGCCCGGCGCAGGTCGGCGAGGAGGCCGAGCCGGTCGGGAGTGTTCGAGTCCCGCTTGGACTCGTAGACCTCGACGCCCGTGCGGTCCCGCTTCGCCTGGTACATGGCCACGTCCGCGCGGCGCAGCAGTCCCTCCGCGTCGAGCGCGTGGTCGGGGAAGACGGCGACCCCGGCGCTGGCCTCCAGGACGAGGGTGAGCCCGTCGAGGTCGAGCGGGGAGCTGAGGGCGGCCACGAGGCCACGGGCGATGCGGATGGCGGAGGTGGTGGAGTCGGCGACCGGCAGTAAGACGGCGAACTCGTCGCCGCCGAGCCGGGCGACTTCCGCGCCGCGCGGCAGGGCCAGCCGCAGCCGGTCGGCGGTCTGCAGCAACAGCCGGTCACCGGCCAGATGCCCGAGGGTGTCGTTGACCGATCGGAAACGGTCGAGGTCGATCAGCACCAGGGCGGCCCGGGCGCCGATGCGCTCGGCGTCGTCGAGGGCGGTCCAGATGCGTTCCAGCAGCCACTGCCGGTTGGGCAGACCGGTGAGCGGGTCGCGCAGTTGTTCCTCGGCGCGGGCCCGGGCTATCCACAGGGTGGAGTCGAGGGCGATCAGCGGGATGGAGAACAGCGGGAGCAGGATCGGCTTGGCGACGGCGACGACACAGACCAGCGGGGCGATGCCGAGCAGGGCGATCGCGACGAGGCCCTGCCGGACCAGGGCGGTGCGGGCGACGGTGGGCAGGCCGCCGGCGCGGGGCGCGTGCAGGCGCCACAGCAGGATGCGGGTCACCAGGAGGTAGGCGACCGCGACCAGCACCACCTCGGGGGCGGTGTAGAGCGTCCAGGAGTCGGGGTTCCAGGGCTGCTCGACGGACGGCACCCGGCCAAAGGCGAAGAGGATCAGCGCGCCGGCGCCGATGCCGAGGATGTCGACCGCGCCGTGCAGGGCCCCCTGCCGCCAGCGGTGGCGCCGGGCTATGCCGACCAGCACGACGACGGTCAGGCTCACCATGCCGGCCGGCACCCAGCCGTACAGCAGCAGCACGGCCAGGGTGAGGGCGGCGCCCGAGCCGGTCCCGCCCCACCAGCGGGCGCGGCCGAGGAGGACCAGGTGGCCGACGATGACGCCGGTCAGCAGGGCCAGTGACCAGCCGGCCGTGCCGGATGGGAAGAGCGGGTGATGGCCGGTGAAGGCCCCCAGGAAACCCGCGCCGAGCGCGAACCCGGCGGCGGCGACGACGGCCGCGTGCAGCGCGGGCCAGGACAGGTGCCGTTCGCCGTCGGCTCCCGTCGGCCCGGTGCCGCGTACGGCGGTCAGCGGTACGGTGCCGGGGCCGTCCGCGACGGCGGACGCTGCCGGGGCACGTTCGCGCGCGCCCGCACCCCGGGCGGGCCGGCGGCCGCCTCGCCAGACGCCGGCCAACCGGCGCAGCCGTGAATCCGGGGCGGCGCTCTCGGTCGGTTCCATTCCCGTCCCTCTCACAGCCGGCGGTGCCCACGCCACGCGGCCCGATGCCCGACAACCTTCAGCGGCGCCGCGTGGGAAAACCCTTTTCCGCGCTCCTCAGGAGCAGGGGATGCCCCAACCGCAGCCGGGCACGGCGGGCGCACATCTCAACAGTAGGCCGCGGAAGGCTTCCACGGGCAGCGGTCGTCGACGGTTGCCCGAATGCGCCCCAGCCGCCCGTATGCATCCGATATGCGCCGATCGGGTGGCCTTCAACCGCTACTCCTCGACCGGGAGCGCGGCCTCAGACGCCGCCTCAGGCCCCTGCTCCAGCAGGACGTTGAAGCCGTCCTCGCTCAGAACCGGCACCTTCAGCTGCATCGCCTTGTCATATTTCGATCCCGGGTTGTCACCCACAACGACGAACGACGTCTTCTTCGAAACCGAACCGGTCACCTTGGCACCCCGGCTCTGCAGGGCGTCCTTGGCGCCGTCACGCGTGAAGTGCTCCAGGGTGCCGGTGACGACGACGGTCAGGCCCTCCAGCGGGCGCGGACCCTCCTCCTCGCCGGTGCGCTCGTCCTCCATGCGCACGCCGGCCGCGCGCCACTTGCGCAGGATCTCCTGGTGCCACTCCTCGGCGAACCACTCCTTGAGGGAGGAGGCGATGATCGCCCCGACCCCCTCGGTGCCCGCCAGCTCCTCCTCGGTCGCCTGTTGGATCCGCTCGATGGAACGGAACTCGCGGGCCAGCGCCTCGGCGGCGACCGGCCCGACATGGCGGATCGACAGGCCGGTGAGGACGCGGGCGAGCGGGCGCCGCTTGGCCGCGGCGATGTTCTCCAGCATGGCGAGGGCGTTCTTCTTGGGCTCGCCCTGCTGGTTGGCGAAGACCGTGACGATCTTCTCCTCGCCGGTCTTCGGGTCCCGCTTCGGCAGACCGCTGTCCTGGTCGAGGACGTACGCCTTGATCGGCAGCAGCTGCTCCACGGTGAGGTCGAAGAGATCGCCCTCGTCCTTCAGCGGCGGGTCCGCGGGCTCCAGCGGCTTGGTGAGGGCGGCGGCGGCGACATAGCCGAAGTGCTCGATGTCCAGCGCCTTGCGCCCGGCGAGGTAGAACAGACGCTCGCGCAACTGTGCGGGGCACGTACGGGAGTTCGGGCAGCGTAGGTCGACGTCGCCCTCCTTCATCGGGCGCAGCGGCGTCCCGCACTCGGGGCACTCGGCCGGCATCACGAACTCGCGCTCGGTGCCGTCGCGCAGGTCCACGACCGGGCCCAGGATCTCCGGGATGACGTCCCCGGCCTTGCGCAGCACCACCGTGTCCCCGATCAGGACACCCTTGGCCTTGACCACGTCCTGGTTGTGCAGGGTGGCGAACTCGACCTCCGAGCCGGCGACCGTCACCGGCTCGACCTGGGCGTACGGCGTGACGCGGCCGGTACGGCCGACACCCACGCGGATGTTCACCAGCTTGGTGTTGACCTCCTCCGGCGCGTACTTGTACGCGATCGCCCAGCGGGGAGCGCGGGAGGTGGAACCCAGCCGCCCCTGGAGCGGGATCTCGTCGAGCTTGACGACCACACCGTCGATCTCGTGCTCCACGGAGTGACGGTTCTCGCCGTAGTAGGCGATGAACTCCCGTACGCCGTCGAGGTCGTCGACCACCTTGTTGTGCCGGGAGGTGGGCAGGCCCCAGCTGCGCAGCAGGTCGTACGCCTCGGAGAGGCGGGTCAGGCCGGCGAAGCCCTCCAGGGCGCCGATGCCGTGCACCACCATGTGCAGCGGGCGGGTGGCGGTGACCCGGGGATCCTTCTGGCGCAGCGAGCCCGCGGCCGCGTTGCGCGGGTTGGCGAAGGGCTTGTCTCCGGCCGCGATCAGCCGGGCGTTGAGCCCCTCGAACTTCTCCATCGGGAAGTAGACCTCGCCGCGGATCTCCACCAGGTCCGGGACGCGGTCGCCGGTGAGGCGGTCCGGGATCTCCGCGATCGTCCGCACGTTCGGCGTGATGTCCTCGCCGGTACGGCCGTCGCCACGGGTCGCCGCGCGCGTGAGGCGGCCGTGCTCGTAGGTGAGGTTGACGGCCAGGCCGTCGACCTTCAGCTCGCACAGGAAGTGGTGCGGGGCGCTGCCCACGTCCTTGTGGACGCGCTCGGCCCAGGCGGCCAGCTCCAGGTCGTCGAAGGCGTTGTCCAGCGACAGCATCCGCTGGCGGTGCTCGACGGAGGTGAACTCCGTCTCGTAGGCCCCGGCGACCTTCTGGGTCGGGGAGTCCGGGGTGCGCAGCTCCGGGTGCTCGTCCTCCAGGGCCTCCAGCGAACGCAGGAGCTTGTCGAACTCCGCGTCGCTGATGACGGGAGCGTCCTTCACGTAGTACCGGAAGCGGTGCTCCTCGATCTGCTCAGCGAGCTGCGCGTGCTTCTCCCGTGCCTCGGTGGGCACCGTGCTCTCCGCTTGCTTGTCGCCGGCCACCGTGTTGTCCTCCCGTTACTCAGGGTTGTCCGCGAGGGATCTCGCCGCCCGGACGCAGTGGGCGAGGGCCTGGCGCGCGTACTCCGGGGAAGCCCCCGCGAGGCCGCACGTCGGCGTGACCGTGACCGCCTCCGCGAGAAGCGCCGGTGACAGCCCCAGCCTGCGCCACAGCGTCCTGACACCCATGACGCTACCGGCAGGGTCTGACAATCGGCCGTCCGTGCTCGGCACGACACCGGCGAACAGCCGGGTGCCGCTCTCCACGGCCTCGCCGATCACCTCGTCGTCACGCTCGGTGAGCAGCGAGAAGTCGAAGGAGACCGCCGCGGCACCGGCCCGGCGCAGCAGGGCGAACGGGACGTCCGGGGCGCACGAGTGCACCACCACCGGGCCGTCCCCGTGCACGCCGATCACCTCACGCAGCGTCTGCTCGATGATCTGGCGGTCCACGGCGCGGTGGGTGCGGTACCCGCTGGCGGTCTTCACCTGGCCGCGCAGGACGGCGGTCAGGGACGGTTCGTCGAGCTGGAGCACGAGACGGGCGCCGGGGATGCGGCGGCGGACCTCGTCGAGATGCAGGCGCAGGCCCTCGGCGAGCGAGGCGGCGAGGTCGCGGCAGGCGCCGGGGTCGGAGAGGGCGGCCTCGCCGTTCCTCAGCTCCAGCGCGGCGGCGAGCGTCCACGGGCCGACGGCCTGCACCTTCAGCGGTCCCTCGTAGCCCTGGGTGAACTCCTCAAGGGCGTCCAGGTCCTCGCCGAGCCAGGAGCGGGCGCGCCTGGTGTCCCGGCCCGGGCGGTCGCCGATGCGCCAGCCGCTGGGCTCCACGCGCGCGTACAGCTCGACGAGCATGCCCGCGGTGCGGCCGATCATGTCCGCGCCGGGGCCGCGGGCGGGCAGTTCGGCGAGGTACGGGAAGTCCTCGAAGGAGCCGGTGATCGTCTTGGCGGCCTCGCGGGCGTCGCCGCCGGGCATGGAGCCGACGCCGGTGGCGGGGGCGGGGGTGAACTGGGTGTTTTCACTCACGCGGGAAGCCTATGCCTCCGGCGGTGGAGCGGATTTCGCCCCCGCCGCCCCTACCCGTCCCGTCCCGGGGCGCCGCCCCGGAGCCCCGCTGGGGGCTCCGCCCCCAGGCCCCGGCGGGGGCTTCGCCCCAGCACCTCCACAGGGGGGCGGGGCTGCGCCCCCAGCACCCCCACCGGGGCTGCGCCCCGGACCCCGGGCGGGGCTCCGCCCCTGCGCCCCACCTGGGGCTGCGCCCCAGACCCCCTTCGGCCCTGGACGGGCCTCGTCCTCAAACGCCGGACGGGCTGCTTGCAGCCGACCTCGGGGCGTCCCGCCGGACAAGCGGGCTTGGAACCGCGCTCGTGGAGCGACCCGGCGGGCGGGCTGCTTGCAGCCGGGCTCGGGGAGCGCCCGCCCGACAAGCTGCTTGCAGCCAACCTGGAGGAGCGACCCCCGGACAGGCGGGCTTGCAACCGCGCTCGTGGGGGCGTCCCGCCGGGCGGGCTGGTTGCGGCCGGGCTCGGTGGGGCGTCGTGCCGGGTGCTGCGGGGGCTCAGCGGCCCGGGCGTACCGTCACGTCGTTGATCTCCGCGTCCCTCGGCAGGTCGAGGGACAGGAGGATGGTCGTCGCGACCGACTCGGGGTCGATCCACTTCGACGGGTCGTAGTCCTTGCCCTCCTGCTGGTGGACCTTGGCCTGCATGGGGCTGGCGGTGCGGCCCGGGTAGACGGAGGTGACCCGGATGCCGCTCGCGTGTTCCTCGTGGCGCAGGGAGTCGGCGAGGGCCTTCAGGCCGTGCTTCGAGGCGGCGTAGGCGGACCAGTCGGCGTGCGCGTTGAGGCCGGCGCCGGAGTTGACGAAGATCACGTGGCCGCGCGTGGCCCGCAGCTGGGGCAGGAAGTGGCGGGTCAGCTCGGCGGGCGCGATCAGGTTGACGTTGAGCTGGTGGCGCCAGGACTTGGGGGTGAGGTCGCCGACCCGGCCCAGCTCGACCACGCCCGCGATGTGCAGCAGCGAGTCGACCCGGTCCGGGAGGCTCTGGTGGGAGAAGGCCCAGCTCAGCTTGTCGGGTTCGGAGAGGTCGCCGACGAGGGTGCGGGCGCCGGGGAACTCCGCGGCCAGCTCCTTGGCGCGGGCCGCGTCCCGCGCGTGCAGGACCAGTTCGTCCCCGCGCGCGTGCAGGCGGCGGGCGACGGCCGCGCCGATGCCGGAGCCCGCTCCGGTGATCACATGTGTAGCCATGCCCGCCATGCTCGCATCACCGCGCGGTCAGGCGATGCCCTGGCTCTCCTCCAGGTATGCCAGCGCGCCCACGGGCTCCTCGGCGAAGAACACCAGGTCGGTCAGCGGGCGGGGCAGGAAGCCTTCGTCCTCCATGCGCCGGAACTGCGCCTTGAGGCCGTCGTAGAAGCCCGCGGTGTTCAGCAGGACGACCGGCTTCTCGGTCTTGCCGTGCTTCTTCAGCCAGGATCTCGGTCGCCTCGTCCAGCGTCCCGGTGCCGCCCACCATGATCACCACGGCGTCGGACTTCTCCAGGAGCAGCCGCTTGCGCTCGCCGAGGTCCCGCGCGATGACCATCTCGTCGGCGCCCGGGCGCGCCTTGGCGGCCAGGAAGTCCACGGAGACGCCGACGAGCCGGCCGCCCGCCTCCTGCACGCCGTCCGCGACGACCTTCATCAGGCCGACGTCGGAACCGCCCCAGACGAGCGTGTGCCCGCCCTTGCCCAGGAGTTCGGCGAACTCCCGCGCGGGGCGGGTGTAACGGTCGTCGAGGTCGGCGGCGGAGAGGAAGACGCAGATGTTCATGGCGCCCACGGTACGGGTTCCCCGTCCGCCGCCGGCCGCGGACGAGGTGTCAGCGCACGTCGACGTAGTCGCCGTTGGTGGCGTACGCGCCCGTGACGGAGTTCCCGGCGTAATACCAGCGCCAGGTGCCGTCCTTGCCGGCGGTGACCGTGGTCTTCAGGGCGCCCGCGGACGTGGTCGAGACCGTCTTGACGTTGGTGTACGTCGTGGTGCCCGCGGCCTTGAACTGGAGGGTGACCTTCTGCCCGCCGTACAGGTCGTAGCGGTGCGTGTTCCAGTTGGCGCGCTTCAGGGTGCCCTTGACGGTGATCGGCTTGCCCTTGGTGACCGGCTCGGGGCCCGCGTCGGCGCTCGCGATGACCGACGCGCGCTTGAGGCGGGTGGTGTAGGAGAGCAGGTCGGTGTCGTAGCCGCCGCCGGGCTTGATCGCCGTGGCGACGGTCTTCCAGGTGGTGGCGTCGCTGTTGACGAGCTTCTTGCCGCCGGCGAGCTTGTCCGGGTCGACCTGGAGCGACTCGTCGCAGTCGTAGTAGGTGTAGCCGCCCGCCGCGGACTGCCGGCAGCTCCACTGGATCCACCCGTTGGCCAGCACGGTCTCGGTCCCGTCGAGGGTGCCCCGGTAGACCGAGACCCACCAGTCGTCCAGCTTGACCTTCGTCTTCACCGTGTAGGTCAGCGGCACCTCGATCTGGGTGCCGGTGCCCAGGACGATCGGCTTGCCCTTGTTGACGACCACGTTCGAGAACGTGATGTCGCTGTCGGCCGCGTGCGCGCTCGGAGCCGTGAGCAGCGTGCCCGCGAGCGCCGTGCCGGCGGTCGCGGCAACGGTCACCGCGCGGCGCGCGGCCGGAAGTCTGCGCTGTTTCCGCAGAGTCATGTCCCACCCCTGATGTATGCCTGTGAGCACCGGACGATCGTCCGCCCGGTGCGGGCACTTTAGATCATGAGTGCGACAGCTCGGGCGCGCGCGTGGTCGACGCGATCGTCGCCGAGCCCACCACGCGGGTGCCGTCGTAGAGCACGATCGCCTGGCCCGGGGCGACGCCGCGGACCGGCTCGGTGAAGCGGACCCGCAGTTCGCCGTCGATCACCTCCGCCGTCACCTCCGTCTCGCCCCCGTGAGCGCGCAGCTGGGCGGTGTAGGTGCCGGGTCCGGTGGGGGCGGTGCCGCACCAGCGGGGCTTGATCGCGGTCAGGGCGGAGACGTCCAGGGCCTCGGCCGGACCCACTGTGACGGTGTTGTTCACGGGCGAGATGTCGAGGACGTAGCGCGGCTTGCCGTCGGGGGCCGGGGTGCCGATGCGCAGGCCCTTGCGCTGGCCGATGGTGAAGCCGAAGGCGCCCTCGTGGGTGCCCAGCTTGTTGCCCGCCTCGTCGACGATGTCGCCCTCCGCCTTGCCCAGGCGGCGGGCGAGGAAGCCCTGGGTGTCGCCGTCGGCGATGAAGCAGATGTCGTGCGAGTCGGGCTTCTTCGCGACCGACAGGCCGCGGCGCTCGGCCTCCGCGCGGATCTCGTCCTTGGTGGTGACCGTGTCGCCGAGCGGGAACATCGCGTGCGCCAGCTGCCTGTCGTCCAGGACGCCGAGGACGTACGACTGGTCCTTGGCCATGTCGGAGGCGCGGTGCAGCTCGCGGGTGCCGTCCTGGCGGACGATGACCTTCGCGTAGTGGCCGGTGCAGACCGCGTCGAAGCCGAGGGCCAGCGCCTTGTCCAGCAGCGCGGCGAACTTGATCTTCTCGTTGCAGCGCAGGCACGGGTTGGGGGTGCGGCCCGCCTCGTACTCGGCGACGAAGTCCTCGACGACGTCCTCGCGGAAGCGGTCGGCGAGGTCCCAGACGTAGAACGGGATGCCGATGACGTCCGCCGCGCGGCGGGCGTCCCGGGAGTCCTCGATGGTGCAACAGCCCCGCGCGCCCGTGCGGAAGGACTGGGGGTTCGCAGAGAGCGCGAGGTGGACGCCGGTCACGTCGTGGCCTGCCTCGGCCGCACGGGCGGCGGCGACGGCGGAGTCCACACCGCCGGACATGGCGGCGAGGACGCGGAGCGGGCGGGAGCGCTGCGGGGTGTCAGTCATAACCCTTCCAGGGTACGGGGGCGCGGCAGGGTACGGGGGCGCGGGAACCGCAGGCCGCGGGTATCCGTTCTGGATCACATGGGAGAGACGAAGGACGGCTCGCGGCGGCGGATCGGGCGCCGGTCGCTGATCGTGGGCGGGGCGGCGGCCGTGCTGGGCACGGGCGCCGTGCTGGCGCGCGACGAGCTGTCACGGCTGTGGTGGCAGGTGCCGGGCGTGCGCAAGCCACGGGAGGAGGGCGCGGTCGACTACCGGGGCGCGCGCTGGGTGGCGGCCTCCTCGGCCAACTTCCGCTGGGCGGACCGGCCGGACGACTACGCGATAGAGATGGTGGTCGTCCATGTCACCCAGGGCAGCTTCGACAGCGCGGTGAAGGTCTTCCAGGATCCGGAGCACGGCGCGGCGTCGCACTACATCGTCGGGCAGGACGGCCGGGTCGCCCAGATGATCCGCGAGCTGGACGTGGCGTACCACGCGGGCAACCGGGACTACAACGAGCGCAGCATCGGCATCGAGCACGCCGGTTTCGTCGACCGCCCGCAGGACTTCACCGACGCGATGTACGCCGCGTCGGCCCGGCTGACGGCGGGGATCTGCCGGCGGTACGACATCCCGGTCGACCGGGAGCACATCATCGGACACGTGGAGGTGCCGGGGACGGACCACACGGATCCGGGGCCGCACTGGGACTGGGACCGGTATCTGAGGCTGGTGCGGCAGGCGCGTACGGCGTCGACGGCGTAAGCCCGTCAGGAAATCTCCGATTCAGCCCGATTTACCTATTCCATTCCCTCGCTGCCGTTCTATCCTGTTACTAGGCCTACGGGACGAGTGAGGGAGTTCGACCGGAGTTGCCGACTTTGGCGAGACGCTCAGGCATCCGCCAGTGCCGACGTCGACGGTCGGGCTGAGAGGCCGGAAGGTCGGGGAGACCGGACGGCGACCCCCAGCCACCTGATCCGGGCAATACCGGCGAAGGGAACCCGTCTCGTAGGTCCCTTTCGTGTGCCCGGGCTCGGTACCTTTCGCGCGCCCGGCGAGCCGATCCCCTTCCCGCGTCTACGTGAGCCCCGCCGCCCGCGCCCGCTCCACCGCCGGGCCGATGGCCTCGGCGACCGCCTCCACATCGGCGGCCGTGGAGGTGTGCCCGAGGGAGAAGCGCAGGGTGCCGCGGGCCAGGTCCGGATCGGTGCCGGTGGCGAGCAGCACATGGCTGGGCTGGGCGACGCCCGCGGTGCAGGCGGATCCGGTGGAGCACTCGATGCCCTGGGCGTCCAGGAGCAGCAGCAGGGAGTCGCCCTCGCAGCCGGGGAAGGTGAAGTGGGCGTTGGCGGGAAGCCGGTCGACCGGGTCGCCGCCGAGGATCGCGTCGGGGACGGCCGTACGGACGGCCGCGACCAGGTCGTCGCGCAGGGCGCCGATCTCCCGGGCGAAGCGCTCGCGGTGCTCGGCCGCGTGCCGTCCGGCCACCGCGAAGGAGGCGATCGCGGGGACGTCGAGGGTGCCGGAGCGCACATGCCGCTCCTGGCCGCCGCCGTGCAGCACGGGGACGGGGGCGTACTCCCGGCCCAGCAGCAGGGCGCCGATGCCGTACGGGCCGCCGATCTTGTGACCGGAGACGGTCATCGCGGCGAGTCCGGAGGCACCGAAGTCGACCGGCAGCTGGCCGACCGCCTGGACCGCGTCGGCGTGCAGCGGGACGCCGAACTCGGCGGCGGCCTCGGCCAGTTCGCGAACCGGCAGGACCGTGCCGATCTCGTTGTTCGCCCACATCACGGTGGCGAGGGCCACGTCGTCGGGGTCGCGGGCGATGGCCTCGCGCAGCGCGTCCGGGTGGACCCGGCCGTAGGCGTCCACCGGGAGGTACTCGACGGTGGCGCCCTCGTGCTCGCCGAGCCAGTGGACCGCGTCGAGGACCGCGTGGTGCTCGACGGGGCTGGCGAGGACGCGGGTGCGGGCCGGGTCGGCGTCCCGACGGGCCCAGTACAGGCCCTTGACGGCGAGGTTGTCGGCCTCGGTGCCGCCGGAGGTGAAGACCACCTCGCTGGGGCGGGCGCCCAGGGCCTCGGCGAGGGTCTCCCGGGCTTCCTCGACGGTGCGCCGGGCCCGCCGGCCGGACGCGTGCAGGGAGGAGGCGTTGCCCGTGACGCCCAGGTGGGCGGCCAGTGCCTCTGCCGCCTCCGGGAGCATCGGGGTGGTCGCGGCGTGGTCGAGGTATGCCATGGTGACGCCGATTCTACGGCGCGCCGCTCCGCGCACCTCGGCGCCCGGTCTGCCGCCCGGCTCAGAAGCTCCAGGAGACGGTGTTGTCGGCCTGCACGAAGGCGAGCAGCACCAGCAGGTCGGCGACGCCCAGGCCCAGGCCGAGGAGGGCGCGGCCGCGGCGGTGCGTGCCCCGCCACAGGGCGATGCCCGCCAGGGTGATGGCGACGGGCCCCAGGAAGACGTTGAAGACGAGAAGTCCGATCAGTCCGAGGACGAAGGACGCGACGGCCATGCCGTCGGTGTCGCGGATGCCGGTGCGGCGGGTGGCCGGTGCGGTGAGATGCATGTCGGTCAGCTCCCGGTCATGCGTGGGGGTCGTCAGCGGGACGGGGTGTGGCGGCGGGCGTGCCGCTCGCGGGCGGCGAAGACGGCGAGCCAGACGGCGATGACCACGCCGGCCGCGACGGAGAAGGTGAGTGGCGCGTGGGCGACGGTGCCCAGGATCACGCCCAGCAGAAGCAGGGCGGCGACCAGGAAGAGCATGAGGGTTCCCCCCTCTCTCTCGGTGAACGATTCCGGTTACAGTTGTTCACTGACTACCCAGTCTAGCGCGTCTGACGACTTCCCCCTCAGGGAGAACAGTTGTTAACTGCATGGCATGAGTCACACCCTCGGTATCCGGCAGGCCCAGAAGCAGAAGACCCGTCAGGCGCTCCTGGACGCGGCGTTGCTGCTGCTGGAGGAGCAGAGTCTGAGCAGCCTGGGCCTGCGGGAGGTCACCCGCGCCGTCGGTGTCGCCCCGACCGCCTTCTACCGGCACTTCCGCTCCACGGCGGATCTCGGCGTGGCCCTGGTCGAGGAGGCGCTGGGCAGCCTGCACCCGATGATCCGGACGACGGTGTCCGCGGTGGACGACCACGACGAACGCATCACGCGCGCCGTCGGGCTGATCGCCCGTCATGTGGACGCGTACCCCGCACACGTCCGGTTTATCGCCCGAGAACGACATGGCGGAGTACAGCCGGTGCGCGAGGCCATCCGGGAGCAACTGGCCCGGTTCACCGAGGAGGTGAGGACCGAGCTGGCCAAGGACCGGGAGTCCGCGGGCTGGAGCGACGACGACCTGCTGATGCTCGCCGGTCTCTACGTCGACCAGATGCTGAGTACCGCCTCCCTCTTCCTGGAGACCCTGGACGCCCCCGAGGAGGAGCGCCGGCGCGTCACCCGGCTCGCCACCCGCCAGCTCCGCCTGATCGGCATCGGCCGCGCGCACTGGCGGGACCGGACTCCGTGAGGGTCACTCCTCCCCCGCGTACAGCCGGGTGACGGCCGCCGCCCCCCGGGCCAGCTCCGCGCGGACCTCGGGCGGCGAGACCACCTCCACCTGGTCGCCGAACTGGAGCAGCCCGCGGGCCTCGCCCAGGACGCCGTACGACAGCCGGACGGTGACCCACTCGCCGTCGCCGGGGTCGTCGGGACGCTCGGCCAGCCAGGGCGCGGTGATCCGCAGGAAGAGGCCGAGGCGGTCCCGGCGGACCCGGGCGGTGACGTGGAACCCACCGGGGCGCTCCTCCACCCGGCGGCGCAACTCCGTCCAGACGTCGGCGAGTTCCACGCCCGGGCGGCGCCGTACGGGGGCGTCGAGGATCCGCGCGGATCGCACCCGGTCGGCGCGGAACAGCCGTGGCGTCGCCCGCCGGTCGGCGACCAGGTACCAGACCCCCGCCTTGGCGACCAGGCCGTACGGGTCGACGGTGTAGGTGCGCGCCTCGCCGGTGCCGCCGTGCCGGTAGCACAGCCGCAGCCGGCGGTCGGCGAAGACCGCCTCCCGCAGCACGTCCAGGTCGACGTCGGGTTGCGGGCCGCCCAGCCAGCGGGTGGCGTCGACGAGGATCCGCCGTGCGGTGACGTCGGCGGCCGGGCGGTGCGGGGCGGGGAGCGCCGCCATGACCTTGCGCAGGGCGGAGCCGAGCGCGGCGTCCAGGCCGAGGGCCGCGTGGGCGCCCTGCGCGGCCAGGACGAACAGCGCCCGGGACTCGTCGGCGGTCAGTCCGGTGACGTCGGTGCGGAAGCCCGCGAGGAGTTCGATGCCGCCGTGGCGGCCGCGTTCGGCGTAGACCGGGACGCCGGCGGTGGAAAGGGCCTCGATGTCGCGGTAGATCGTGCGGACGGAGACGTCCAGCCTCTCGGCGAGTTCACCGGCCGTTACCCGGCCGCGGGTCTGCAGGAGAAGCAGGATGGACAGGAGGCGGTCGGACTTCACGGCGTCAGGCTACGAGGGTGGGGCCGGTGCGCCCACCGGGGTGCCGTGTCCGGCCGTCGGCGGGTGCGGGCCGTCCGTGGCCGGTCGCGCGGTTCCCCGCGCCCCTGAAGAACCCGCAGGCACCCACCAGCCCCGCAAGCCCCCGGAGCCTCTACAGCCGGGCCCTCGCCAGCTGGCGGGACTGGGCGACCAGGCGGTCGTCGCTGTCCCAGACCTCGGCGTCCTCCTCCAGGAAGCCGCCCGCGAGGTTGCGGGTGGTGATGGCGACGCGCAGCGGGCCGGGGGCCGGGCGGCAGCGGACGTGAACGGTGAGTTCGACCGTGGGCACCCAGCCGGAGAGGCCGAGCTCGAAGGCGGTGGGCGGCAGCGCGTCCACCGCGAGCAGCAGGGCGAAGGGGTCGGCGTCGCGGCCGTCCTTGAGGCCGAACCAGCCCCGCATCTCGCCCTTGCCGGAGGGCGCGCCGAGCGCCCAGCCGAGGGTGGCGGGGTCGAGCTTGAGCATCAGCCGGTCGGTGATGGCGGAACTGCCCGGGACCGGGGCCGGGGCGTCGTCGGGGCCGAAGCACTGGTCGATCGGCGGGATCGCGGGCGGCTTCGCCGTCGTACGGACGTCGTCGGGGAGGGTGGCCAGATCGCCGTAGGAGGCGAGGACGCGGATCCGTTCGACCTCGTTGCCCTGCTCGTCGTACTGGAGGAGGGAGGCCTGGCCGGTGGAGAGGGTGCGGCCGGTGCGCACCACCTCCGTGCGGACGACCGCGGGGCCCGGCTGGGAGGCGGTCAGATAGTGCGCGGAGACGGTGAACGGGTCGGGGTGCGGCAGGGCGTCCGCCAGGGCGCGGCCGAGGACGGCGAGGAGATAGCCGCCGTTGACGGCGTTGATGATGGTCCAGCCGGCGGAGAGGTCGATGTCGTAGACGCCGTCCGCGCGGCGCGTGACGGCCGTGTCACGGTCGAACTCGCTGTCGCCGATCGTCGCCTGGGATGCCTGAGCCATGGCGGTACGGTACAACACAAAATTACTAAGCGGTAGCTTTTGCGGGCTCCTCTTCCCGGACCGTCGACCGCCGGTTCCAGGCCCGCGGCGCCCGCCAGTGGAACCGCATCGCCAGCAGCCGCAGCACGAACGCGGTGACCACGGCGATCCCCGAGGTGACCGTGGTCAGCGCGTCGAACCGGATGCACAGCACCACCATCGCGGCGCCGACCATCGCGGGCACCGCGTACAGGTCGCGGTCCCAGCGCAGCAGCGAGGGCACCTCGTTGGCGAGCACGTCGCGCAGCACACCGCCGCCGACCGCGGTGGCCAGGCCGAGGGCCGCCGAGGCGGTCAGGCCCAGGCCGTACTCGTACGCCTTTATCGTCCCGGAGACGCAGAACAGGCCGAGCCCGGCGGCGTCGAAGACGTTCACTCCGGTCTGGATGCGCTCCACCTGCGGATGGAGGAAGAAGACGAGCAGCGCGGCGAGCAGCGGGGTCAGGAAGTACCCCAGGTCCGTGAAGGCGGCCGGCGGTACGGCGCCGATGATCAGGTCACGGAAGAGCCCGCCGCCCAGCGCGGTGACCTCGGCGAGCACGGCGATGCCGAAGACGTCGAAGTTCTTGCGGACGGCCAGCAGCGCACCGGAGATCGCGAAGACGAAGATGCCGATCAGATCCAGGGTGTGCTGGACGGACGGGGTGAACAGTTGCTGGAGCACCCTGCCATTCTCACCTGACGACGGACCCCCGCCTTCCAAATGAAGGCGGGGGTCCGTCGTCGGTCAGGTGTCACTTCTCCTTGGCCACGGATCCCGGCGAGGTCGCCTCGGTGTCCGACGGCCGCGGCGCGGGCGCGGCGGCCTCGGTGGCACCGCTCTCCGCGGCCTCGGTCTCCGTCACGCCGGCCGGCGCCTCGTCGGCCGGCGCCTCGTGAGCCTCGGCCTTGGCGTTGCCCTTGCCCTTGGCCTTGGCGGGACCCTCGCCGTCGCCCGCCAGCTCGGCGGCCACCGCCGCCGACGTCTCCGCCGACTCCGCGAGCACCTCGTCGGCGACCAGCTCGGCCGCCTCCTTGGCGGCGGAGAGCAGGACGGTGTCCTGCGGGGCCTGGTCCTCGAAGTTCTCCGGGTGGTGGCAGGCGACCCGCTGGCCGGGGCGCAGCTCCAGCAGCGGCGGCTCGGTCGTCTTGCAGATCTCCGTCGCCTTCCAGCACCGGGTGTGGAACCGGCAGCCGGTCGGCGGGGAGATCGGCGAGGGCACGTCGCCCTTGAGCAGGATCCGCTCGCTCTTGGCGCTCTTGCGGGCCGGGTCCGGGATCGGCACCGCCGACATCAGCGCCTTGGTGTACGGGTGCATCGGCGACTTGTAGAGCAGGTCCCGGTCGGCCAGCTCCACGATCTTGCCGAGGTACATCACCGCGATACGGTCCGAGACGTGCCGGACCACCGACAGGTCGTGCGCGATGATCACGTACGTCAGGCCCAGCTCCTGCTGGAGGTCGTCCAGCAGGTTCACCACCTGCGCCTGGATCGACACGTCCAGCGCGGACACCGGCTCGTCCGCCACGACCAGCTTCGGGTTCAGCGCGAGCGCGCGGGCGATGCCGATGCGCTGGCGCTGGCCGCCGGAGAACTCGTGCGGGTAGCGGTTGTAGTGCTCGGGGTTGAGCCCGACCACCGACAGCAGCCGCTGCACTTCCTTCTTGATGCCGCCCTCGGGCTCGACGCCCTGCAGCTTGAAGGGAGCGCCGATGATCGTGCCGATGGTGTGGCGCGGGTTCAGCGACGAGTACGGGTCCTGGAAGATCATCTGCACATCGCGGCGCAGCGGACGCATGCCCGCCACCCCGAGGTGCGTGATGTCCTTGCCCTCGAACTCGACCGTGCCGCCGGTCGGCTCCAGCAGCCGGGTGATCAGCCGGCCCATCGTCGACTTGCCGCAGCCGGACTCGCCGACCACGCCCAGCGTCTCGCCGGCCCGGACCTCGAAGTCGATGCCGTCGACCGCGTGGACCGCGCCGACCTGCCGCTTGAGCAGGCCCTTCTTGATCGGGAAGTGCTTCTGCAGGCCGGTGACCTTCAGCAGCACCTCACGCTCGGCACGGGTGCCCTCGCTCTGCGCGGGAATCGTCACCGCTTTCTCGTCACTCACAGCTTCGGCGCAATCTCTTCGGTCCAGATACGCTCCCGCTGCTCCTGCGACATGTGGCAGGCGGCCCAGTGCCGGCTGCCGACCTCGGTCAGCTCCGGGCGGACCGTGCGGGTGACGTTGTCCTTCGGCAGGTCCGCGTACGGGCAGCGCGGGTTGAAGGCGCAGCCCGACGGGACGTTGATGAGCGAGGGCGGGGAGCCCTTGACCGGGATCAGCCGCTCCTGCTGGTCGCGGTCGAGGCGCGGCATCGAGCCGAGCAGACCCCAGGTGTAGGGGTGGCGGGGCTCGTAGAACACCTTCTCCGCGGGCCCGCGCTCGACGCACCGGCCGCCGTACATCACCAGGAGGTCGTCGGCCAGCTCGGCGACGACGCCCAGGTCGTGGGTGATGATGATGACCGCCGAGCCGAACTCCTTCTGCAGATCCCGGATCAGGTCCAGGATCTGCGCCTGGACGGTGACGTCCAGGGCGGTGGTCGGCTCGTCCGCGATGAGCAGCTCGGGGTTGTTGACCAGCGACATCGCGATCATCGCGCGCTGGCGCATACCGCCGGAGAACTCGTGCGGGTAGTTGTCGACGCGCTTGTCGGGCTGCGGGATGCCCACCCGGTCGAGCATCTCGACCGCACGCCGCTTGGCGGTCTTCTTGTCGACGTCGTGGTGGATCCGGTACGCCTCCACGATCTGCTGGCCGATCGTGTAGTACGGGTGCAGCGCGGACAGCGGGTCCTGGAAGATCATCGCCATCTCGCGGCCGCGCATCCGGCGCACCTGGTCCGGGTCCGCGGACAGCAGCTCGGTGCCGTTCAGCCAGATCTCGCCGGAGATCCGCGGCTTGCGCTTGCCGTAGTTGCCGGCCGTGTGCAGGCCCATGATGCCGAGCGAGGTCACCGACTTGCCGGAGCCGGACTCGCCCACGATACCGAGGGTCTTGCCCTTCTCCAGCTGGAAGCTGAGCCCGTCGACGGACTTCACCAGACCGTCGTCCGTGGGGAAGTGCACCTTCAGGTCGCGCACTTCCAGGAAGGCGGTGGGCGTCGCGCCGGTGCCGGGGGTGGGCTCGCCCACGGCCGCGCCGGTCTTGCTGAGTTCGGTCATGAGAGCCTCACTCGGGGGTCGATCACGGCGTACAGGACGTCCACCACGAGGTTGGCGATGAGCACCGCGAGAGAAGTGATCAGGGTGACGCCCAGGATGATGGGCAGGTCCTGGTTCTTGATCGCGTTCAGTACGGCCTGGCCGAGGCCGGGCAGGGAGAACGTGGTCTCGGTCAGGATCGCCCCGCCGATGAGGGCGCCGAGGTCCATGCCGAGCATGGTGAGGATGGGCGTCATCGTGGAGCGCATGGCGTGCTTGCGGATGACGACCGGCTCCCGCAGGCCCTTGGCGCGGGCGGTGCGGATGTAGTCCTCGCCGAGGATCTCCAGCATGGTGGCGCGGGTGATGCGGGCGTACATCGCCGCGTAGAGGAAGGCCAGGGTGATCCAGGGCAGGATCATGCCGTCCAGCCAGCCGCTGAGGCCGTCCTCCAGGGGCGCGTACTCACCGTTGATCCAGCCGAGGCCGTAGGAGAAGATCGCCAGGCTGAGCAGACCGGTGAAGTAGATGGGCAGGGAGACACCCGCCAGGGCGACGATCATCGCGCCGCGGTCCCAGAGGCTGCCCCGCTTGAGGGCGGAGAGCACACCGGCGGCGAGGCCGAAGAGCAGCCACAGGACGGCCGCGCCGAGCGCCAGGCCCAGGGTCACCGGGAAGCGGTCGGTCAGCACCGGCCAGATGGCCTGCTCGCTGCGGAAGGAGTAGCCGAAGCACGGGGCGGCGCACTGCGTGACGTCACCGCCGCCGGAGTAGGTCCGGCCGACGAAGATGCCCTTGAAGAACTCCCAGACCTGCGCGTAGATCGGGTCGCCGAGGCCCAGCTTCTCCCGCACGCCTTCGACGGCGGCGGGGTCGGCCTGCTTGCCCACGAAGTTCAGGGCGACGTCGACGCCCGCCCACTTGGGGATGAGGAAGAAGATGCTGAAGACCACCACGACGATGACCACGAGCATCATTACGGCGGCGAACAACCGCCTGATGAGGTAAGTGAGCACAGCTAACGGCCCGCCGCGGGACCGCGGGCCGCCGGAGGTCGTCCGGGGCCCGCGGTCACGCCGCGCCGGCCTTCACCTGCCTTTCGTGCCGTACGGCGGGTGTGCCGGTTACTTCGTGTTCTTCAGACCGAGGTTGACGAAGTCGTACTGACCGCTGTAGGCGTCAGTGGTGTAGACGTTCGCCAGCCGGTCCGAGCGCCAGTTGAGGAACCGCTCGAAGACGAAGGGCAGGTAGTACGCGCCCTCCATCACCTTGTGGTTGATCTCCGTGGCGATGCGAACCCGCTCGGCGTCGTCCAGCGTCTTGGTGTACTCACCGAAGAGGCCGTCGATCGCCTTGTCGTTGATGAGCGCGTAGTTGTTGTTGGCGCTCTCGAGGATGTACTTGCTGTGCCAGAGCGGCAGACCGAAGCCCTGGACGGACGGGAAGTCCGCGCCCCAGCCCATGATGATGATGCCGTAGCCCTTCTTCTTCACGTTCGAGGGGCTGCCGACGACGCTGGAGTTCTGCGCACCGTCGTACTGGTCGATCTCGACGTCGATGCCGACCTTCTTCAGCGACGCCTGGAGCGACTCGGCGGTGGCCACCTCGGCGGGCTTGTTGTTGCGGACCGCGATCTTGGTCTTGAAGCCGTTCGGCTTGCCGCAGGCCTTCAGCTCTTCCTTGGCCTTGGCGGCGTTGCCGCTCTTGTTCGCACCGGCCATGCCGTACGGGTCGTACTTCTGGCCCTCGCCGCCCGGGATGCCCGGGGGCAGCATGTTGGTGCCGATGTCACCGCCGGCGACGGGGCCGCCGCGCGCGGTCTGGAGGGAGACGTGGTCGGCGCCGTAGAGCACCGCCTTGCGGCAGTGGATGTTGTCGAACGGCTTCACGTTCTGCGCGAGGGCCGCGTAGCGGATGTAGCCGGAGACCGGGTTGTCCAGGTTGTCCTTGTGCTCCTTCAGGGCGGTGGAACGGCCCTGCGGGGAGAGGCTGGTCTGGGCCAGGTCCAGGTCGTAGTCACCGGCGATCAGCCGGGCGTCCAGGTCGTTGGCGTTCGAGAAGAACTTGACCGTGATCTTGTCCGGGTACGCCTTGCGGACCGGGTCCGAGGACTGCTTCCACGCGGTGTTGCGGACCAGCGTCAGGTCCTTGCCCGGGTTGTAGGACTCGAACTTGTACGGGCCGGAGGAGAACGGGCGCAGCGCGTACTTGGACTTGGTGTCCTTGTCCTGGCGGACCGGGGAGGCCGAGATGAGGGCCAGCATCTCCTCGAAGTCGGAGTTGGCCGCCGGGAGCTTGAAGACGATGGTCTTGTCGTTCGGCGTCTCGATGGCCTTCAGGCCGAGCTTGTCCGCGGACTTGTCCTTGTACGGGCCCTGGTACTCGCCCTTGGGGTCGAGCACCTCCTTCAGGTACGTCGGGCCGCCGGACAGCACGTCCTGCGCCCACACACGCTCGATGCCGTACTTGATGTCCTTGGACGTGATCGGCTTGCCGTCCTCCCACGTGATGTCGTCACGCAGGGTGTACGTGTAGGTCTTGCCGTCGTCGCTGATCTTGGCGAGACCGGTGGCGAGGTCCGGGGTCAGCTCGGTGCCGGCCTTGCCGGGCTCCGTCTTGTTCGTGACGAGCTGGCGGCTGTAGTAGCGCGCGAAGTTCCACATGAAGCCGTAGTAACCGCGGGTGGTGTCCCACGAGTCGGCGTCCTGCGGGGCGGCGAACTTCAGGGTGCCGCCCTTCTTGGCGAGGTCGGCCTGGGCGACCTTGTTGTTGGCGGCGTTGAAGCCGGCCGCGCCGTTCTTCGACCCCTTGTCGCTGTCCTTGCCACCGCCGCCGCACGCCGCCGTGGTCAGCAGCGCGGCGACCACCGCGGCAGCGGCCATGGCCTGCTTGCGCCGCCCTGAGGTGCGTTGGGTAGTCACGATCTCGGATCCTCCGGAATTGATGAGAGACCCCGTGTCTTGCGCCACGGGACACTTGCGGTACGGCAGTTCAGCGGGAGCCCTTCGGGTCGAGCGCGTCGCGCACGCCGTCGCCGAAGAGGTTGAAGGCCAGAACGGTGATGAAGATCGCCACACCCGGGATCACCATGTACATGGGGTCCGAGTCGTAGTAGTCGATCGCGTTCGAGAGCATCTGCCCCCAGGAGGGCGTGGGCGGCTTGACGCCGACGCCCAGGAAGCTGAGTGCCGCCTCGGTGAGGATGTTGGTGGGAATCATCATCGTCGTGTACACGATGATGGGCGCGACCAGGTTGGGCAGCAGCTCCTTGAACAGGATGTAGAACCGCCCGGCACCCAGCGAGCGGGCCGCCTCGACGTACTCGCGTTCACGCAGCGAGAGCGTCTGGCCGCGCACCACGCGTCCGATGTAGGGCCAGCCGAAGAAGCCGATGACCAGGATCATCACGAACAGGCGCACGCCGGTGCCGGTCAGGCCCAGCATCTCGCTCGGCATGACGGAGACCAGGGCGATGATGAACAGCAGCTGCGGGAAGGCGAGCAGACCGTCCATGACCCGGCTGATGACCGTGTCGACCCAGCCGCCGAAGAAGCCGGCGAGGATGCCGAGGACGGTGCCGAGGACGACGGCGACGATCGCCGACAGGAAACCGACGAGCAGCGAGATCCTGGCGCCGTAGACGATCCGGGCGAAGATGTCGCGGCCGTTGACCGGCTCGACACCCAGCCAGTGCTCCCCGCTGATGCCGCCGAACGAGCCGATCGGCGTGCCGAACAGCGGGTCGATCAAGTCCTCGTGGTGGGCCTCGGGGTCCTGTCCGACCAGGCTGGTGATCACCGGCGCGAGGACGGCGACCAGGATCAGGAACAGCACCACGATGCCGCCCGCGAGGGCCAGCTTGTCGCGCTTGAGTCGCTCCCAGGCGATCCGGCCCAGGGAACGCCCCTGAACGGCCTTGGCGTCGCCGCCGGCCAGCGCCGCTTCCTCGGCCGCACTCGGAGCCGCTTCCGCGGTCGGCTCGTGCAATGGTGCCGTCATCTGGCAGGGACCCCTCTCAACCGGCGGTAGCCGGCCCGCACTTGCCGCTGTAGCGGCGTGATCAGTCCGTCGTACACAGGGGCGAACACCCGGGCGAACACCCCTGGAGCGGGAGTCTTCAACGCTTTGGCGATCTGTTGCCAGACTTGACGGTGAATGGATGCGTAACCGTGATGCTGTCTGCCGGGTTCCGTTATCCGAACAGGGCGTAACGCGGGCCGGACGGGTGCAAGTTGGGGCAATTGGAGCAAGACGGGTCCTTCCGCCCCACGTCTACGCGCGCAGAGACGGCCGTGCTCCGGACCTGACCGGGATGCGGACGGCCGGGGTCAGTACCGGCCCGGGACCGGCGGGACCGGGGGGTAGCCGTAGCCGGCCGCGGGGGACTGCGCCGGGGCGGCGTGCGCCTCGCGGTCGTAGAACGGGCGGGCGTGGGCGCGCAGCCACATCGCGACCGGGTCGTACTCGTCGGACATCGCGACCGTCGACACGGGCAGGCCGTCCGGCACGGCGCCGATGGACTGCTGCATCATCGCGCGCACCGAGTCCACGGCGGCCGGGGAGGTGTCGTACACGTCCAGGCCGATGGCGAGATACGGCGCCCCCAGGGCGGGCTGCACCCAGGCGCGGCGCAGCGAGCGGACGGCCGGGGTGCGGTGGGCGTTCTGGGTGAGCAGGGCGTAGAACGCGGGGATCTCGATGGTCGGCTCGGCCAGCCGCAGCGGACCGGCGGGCTGGCGGTCCAGACCGGTGGCGATCCGGCGCAGGTCCAGCCACGGGATGCCGACACCGCCGCCCGGGGCGTGCGGGTTCAGCCACAGGCCGTAGTGTTCGGGGTAGAGGGTGCGGGCCACGTCGACGCCGTCGACCACCTCGTAGCTGCGGTTCCAGCCGCTCGCGGACAGCTCCTGGGCGGAGGTGACGCAGGGCGCGTAACCGTACCCGTCGACCTCCATGGTGCCGTACTGGGCGTCGGGGCTGCCGGCCTGGCCGTGCCACAGCAGCATCCAGACCTGGCCGGAGGACGGGGTCGCGAGGGCGCGCAGCAGGGCCTCGTAGGCGTCGTAGCGGCCGGGAGTGACCTGGCGCAGCATGTGCTCGACCTGGCCTGCAGCGGCCGTGCCAGCGCTCACTCTTCAACGCCCCTTCGTACAAAGCCCTCTTTTTGAGCCGTGACCCTAGCTTAAGGGTGCCTGCCGAGTCCGGGCTCGGTGCCGTCTCGCGGGTGCGGGTGGTTTGTGGTCAATCGCGCAGTTCCCCGCGCCCCTGGTCTCGCCCGGCCCGCGTGTAGAAGGGCCGTATCCTCTCGCGCATCCAGTGCCCCACCGGGTCCTCGGCGACGTCGAGGAGGACGAGGTTGACGGGCCACTTGACCGGGGTCCTGCCGAGGGCGCGGCCGAGGGCGTCCAGGGGGGCGACACGGGCCTCGCCCTCCCAGTGGGAGAGTTCGACGCCGACGAACATGACGGGGTCGGCGGTCTCGACGGCGGCCAGGCAGCGGCGGGCCGTCAGGACCACGCCGGTGCCGTCGAACTCGGCGGACGCAGCGGAGAGGAAGTCGACGGGGTCGTCCTGCCAGTCCGGTTCGAAGAGGCGGACCCGGCCGCCGGTGCCCGGGCCGTCGAGCGGGGTGCGGCCGGTCCGGCAGAGTTCGGCGACGGCGGGCGGGGGCAGCGGGACGCCGACGACACCGCCGGGGTTGAGGGCGATGCCCGCCTGCGGGGGCAGGCCGCGGGCGAACTCGACGGCGGGGGCGATGGTGTACGGCATGTGGGCGCCGGCGGCCTGGCGGAGCTGTTCCTCGGAGCTGAACACCGGCACGTAGGCCTGGCCGTCGATCTCCATGCCCGGCAGGTCGAGGGCGGCGCTGTCCGGTCCGCCGCCGCTCGGCAGCGGCACCCAGACGAAGCTGCGGCCGAGCACCTCGAGGATGCGCCCCGAGGCCGAGGGGCCCGCGCCGAGCGACGCGGACAGCACCTCCTCCAGCTCGTTGCCGGGCCAGCCGCCGTGCGGCTGGGGGTGTGCGGAGAAGTCCCCCGGGAAGTCCATCTGCCTACCGCCTGCGTCGAACCACTGCGTGCCCGCCCAGGCTAGCGGGTGCCGGTGACACACCCTCCGCGAGGCGGGCGGCCCCGCCCGCCCCGCTCCCCCGCGCCCACCCGCCCTCACCCGGTGAACCCGATCCGCCGCAGCGCGTCCGCCGCGTCGCGGTCCAGCAGGATCGCCGAGCCGCAGCCGCGGGGCAGGTCGCCGCGCTCGGCGGCGCGCAGCAGACGGGTGGCGGCGGCGCGGTGGCGCAGGAACGCGTACCGCGAGACGCCGCGGCCCCGCGCGCGCTGGCCGGCCAGGGCCTGCTCGGGGGTGACGTCCAGCAGCAGCAGATGCAGGGTGCCGCCGCGGCGGCGGGCCTCGCGGGCCAGCCAGCGGCGCACCCAGGCCTGCGTGCCGCAGTCGTGGACGACGACGCCCTCGCCGGCGCGCAGGGCGCGGCGCAGCCCGACGTAGTGCGCGAGGCGGACCAGGGGGCGGTAGAGCGCGTACGGCAGGAAGCGGGGCATCCGCTGCGCCCAGCGGTCGCGGGTGTCCTGGGAGTCGACGCGCCGGGCGCCGCGCACCGCGCGGTGCATCAGGGTGGACTTGCCGCTGCCGGGCAGGCCGGTGACGACGGCGAGGTCCTTGGGGCCGAAGAGCAGGGCGTGCGGGCTGCGGCCGGCGCGCTCGCGCAGGTCGCGGACTAGGGGGGACGGCAGCGGGGCGGACGCCTCCCCGGCCGGCGCGGCCGGCTGCCGGGGCGCCGCGATGCCGGCGGTGGTCGCGTACGCCGTGGTCCTGTTCACCGTGATCGTCCTCCCATGGGGCGGTTCACGAGTTCCCATCCCCGTTGAGTGTAAAGAGAAGGTAATGCGCGATGCCTCGCATTTTCGTTCTCGTAGCGCCACAGCCCGGTTACAGATCGCGGCCTGCCACGATCCGGCGCGGCGTGCAATGATGTGCGCGCCAACTGCATACCGGCCGCTTGAATCCGCGCGGGAGAGTCCCCGGCCACCGTGTCGCCGGGGCGCCGAAGGAGCAAGTCCCTCCCTTGAATCTCTCAGGCCCCGTTACCGCGCGGGCGAGGCACATCTGAAAAGCGGGCCGCTCGCGCAGCGGCTCCACCCAAGGTGCAAGCCGTGACTACCCATCGCGGGGGTCATGGCGAACCTCTCAGGTTCCGATGACAGATGGGGAGGACTTTCCTCGCCCGTTCTGCGTTCATGCCCTGGGAGACGACCGACCGATGAGCAGTACCGCACTCCGCCATACCGCGCTCGATGCCCTGCACCGGTCGCTCGGCGCGACGATGACCGACTTCGCCGGCTGGGACATGCCGCTGCGCTACGGCTCCGAGCGCGACGAGCACCTCGCCGTCCGCACCAAGGCGGGCCTCTTCGACCTCTCGCACATGGGCGAGATCACCGTCACCGGCCCGCAGGCCGCGGCGCTGCTGAACTACGCGCTGGTCGGCAACATCGCCTCCGTCGGCGTGGGCCGCGCCCGCTACACCATGATCTGCCAGGAGGACGGCGGCATCCTCGACGACCTGATCGTCTACCGCCTGGCCGAGAACGAGTACATGGTCGTCGCCAACGCCTCCAACGCCCAGGTGGTGCTGGACGCGCTGACCGGGCGGGCCGCCGGTTTCGACGCCGAGGTGCGCGACGACCGGGACGCGTACGCGCTGATCGCGGTGCAGGGCCCGGAGTCCCCGGGGATCCTCGCCGCGCTGACCGACGCCGACCTGGACGGCCTGAAGTACTACGCCGGACTGCCCGGCACCGTCGCCGGGGTCCCCGCGCTGATCGCCCGCACCGGCTACACCGGTGAGGACGGCTTCGAGCTGTTCGTGAAGCCGGAGCACGCCGTGGAGCTGTGGCAGGCGCTGACCGGGGCGGGCGCGGGCGTGGGCCTGGTCCCGTGCGGGCTGTCCTGCCGCGACACCCTGCGCCTGGAAGCGGGCATGCCGCTGTACGGGCACGAGCTGTCGACCTCGCTGACCCCGTTCGACGCCGGACTCGGCCGGGTGGTGAAGTTCGAGAAGGACGGCGACTTCGTGGGCCGCGCCGCGCTCGCCGAGGCCGCCGAGCACGCCGCGCAGAACCCGCCGCGCGTCCTGGTCGGGCTGGTCGCCGAGGGCCGCCGCGTCCCGCGCGCCGGGTACGCGGTGGTCGCCGGCGGCGAGGTCGTCGGCGAGGTCACCTCCGGGGCGCCGTCCCCGACCCTGGGCAAGCCGATCGCCATGGCCTACGTCGACGCCGCGCACGCGGCGCCCGGCACACCCGGCGTCGGCGTGGACATCCGGGGCACCCACGAGCCGTACGAGGTCGTGGCGCTCCCCTTCTACAAGCGCCGGAAGTAGTCCCCGCGCGCGGCCCCCGCATGCGACCGCCACCTGCGACCGCCCCGTGAGACCGCGCACATTTCCGCTGCTCACGCACGGTCGTGGCAGTCCCCCATTCATCATCACTCCCCCGCGTACAGGAGAATTCAGGCCATGAGCAACCCCCAGCAGCTGCGCTACAGCAAGGAACACGAGTGGCTGTCGGCCGCCGAGGACGGCGTCGCGACGGTCGGCATCACCGAGTTCGCGGCGAACGCGCTCGGCGATGTCGTCTACGCCCAGCTCCCCGAGGTGGGCTCCGAGGTGGCCGCGGGCGAGACCTGCGGCGAACTGGAGTCCACCAAGTCCGTCAGCGACCTGTACTCCCCGGTCTCCGGTGAGGTCGTCGAGATCAACGAGGACGTCGTCAACGACCCGTCGCTGGTGAACTCCGCGCCCTTCGAGGGCGGCTGGCTGTTCAAGGTGCGGATCGCGGAGGAGCCGGCCGACCTGCTCTCCGCCGACGAGTACGCCGCCCACACCGCCGGCTAGGAGCCGCCACCGATGACTGTCCTGAACACGCCCCTGCACGAGCTGGACCCGGACGTCGCCGCCGCGGTCGACGCCGAGCTGCGCCGCCAGCAGTCCACGCTGGAGATGATCGCCTCCGAGAACTTCGCCCCGCTGGCGGTCATGGAGGCGCAGGGCTCCGTCCTCACCAACAAGTACGCCGAGGGCTACCCCGGCCGCCGCTACTACGGCGGCTGCGAGCACGTCGACGTCACCGAGCGGATCGCGATCGAGCGGGTCAAGGAGCTGTTCGGCGCCGAGTACGCCAACGTGCAGCCGCACTCGGGCGCCTCCGCCAACCAGGCCGCCCTGTTCGCCATGGCCCAGCCGGGCGACACCATCCTGGGCCTGGACCTGGCGCACGGCGGCCACCTCACCCACGGCATGCGGCTGAACTTCTCCGGCAAGCAGTTCAACGTGGTCGCCTACCACGTGGACGAGGCCGGCCTGGTCGACATGGCCGAGGTCGAGCGGCTCGCCAAGGAGCACCGCCCGAAGGTGATCATCGCCGGCTGGTCGGCCTACCCCCGGCAGCTGGACTTCGCCGAGTTCCGCCGGATCGCCGACGAGGTCGAGGCGTACCTGTGGGTCGACATGGCGCACTTCGCGGGCCTGGTCGCGGCCGGTCTCCACCCCAACCCGGTGGAGTACGCCGACGTGGTGACCTCCACCACCCACAAGACGCTGGGCGGCCCGCGCGGCGGGATCATCCTCGCCCGGCAGGACCTCGGCAAGAAGCTGAACTCGTCCGTCTTCCCGGGCTTCCAGGGCGGCCCCCTGGAGCACGTGATCGCGGCCAAGGCGGTCTCCTTCAAGATCGCCGCCTCGGAGGAGTTCAAGGAGCGCCAGCGCCGTACAGTGGAAGGCGCGCAGATCCTCGCCGAGCGGCTGACCGCGCCGGACGCCCGCGAGGCCGGGATCAACGTCCTCAGCGGCGGCACCGACGTCCACCTCGTCCTGGTCGACCTGCGCGACTCCGAGCTGGACGGCCGGCAGGCCGAGGACCGCCTCCACGAGGTGGGCATCACCGTCAACCGCAACGCGGTCCCCAACGACCCGCGGCCGCCGATGGTGACGTCCGGTCTGCGGATCGGCACGCCCGCCCTCGCCACCCGCGGCTTCACGGCCGAGGACTTCCGCGAGGTCGCGGACGTGATCGCGGAAGCGCTCAAGCCGTCCTGCGACGTCGAGGCGCTGAAGTCCAGGGTCACCGCCCTGGCGGACAAGCACCCGCTCTACCCGAGCGTCGGCAAGTAAGCACCACCCCGCGCGGGGCACCCCACCGGGTGCCCCGCCACCACCCGCATTTGAGGAGTCTGACGTGGCCATCTCGGTCTTCGACCTGTTCTCGATCGGCATCGGCCCGTCCAGTTCCCACACCGTGGGCCCGATGCGCGCGGCGCGCATGTTCGCCCGCCGGCTGCGCAACGAGGGCGTACTGGACTCGGTCGCCTCGGTGCGCACCGAGCTGTACGGCTCGCTGGGCGCCACCGGCCACGGCCACGGCACCCCGAAGGCCGTGCTGCTCGGCCTGGAGGGCGACTCGCCGCGCACCGTCGACGTGGAGAGCGCCGACGAGCGCGTGGAGCGCATCAAGGAGTCGGGCCGGATCCGGCTGCTCGGCGAGCGGGAGATCGCGTTCTCCTTCGACGACGACCTGGTCCTGCACCGCCGCAAGACCCTCCCCTACCACGCCAACGGCATGACGCTGTGGGCGTACGACGCCGACGGCACCGAGCTGCTGACCAAGACGTACTACTCGGTCGGCGGCGGCTTCGTCGTGGACGAGGACGCGGTCGGCGCGGACCGGATCAAGCTCGACGACACGGTCCTGAAGTACCCCTTCCGCACGGGCGACGAACTGCTGCGCCTGACGAAGGAGACCGGCCTGTCGATCTCCGCGCTGATGCTGGAGAACGAGCGGGCCTGGCGCACCGAGGACGAGATCCGCGCGGGCCTGCTGGAGATCTGGCGGGTCATGCGGGAGTGCGTGGACCGCGGCATGTCCCGCGAGGGCATCCTGCCGGGCGGGCTGCGCGTCAAGCGCCGCGCCGCGACCACCGCGCGCAAGCTGCGCTCCGAGGGCGACCCGCTGGCCCTGGCGATGGAGTGGATCACCCTCTACGCCATGGCCGTCAACGAGGAGAACGCGGCCGGCGGGCGCGTGGTGACCGCCCCGACCAACGGCGCCGCCGGGATCATCCCCGCGGTCCTGCACTACTACATCAACTTCGTGCCCGGCGCCGACGAGGACGGCGTGGTCCGCTTCCTGCTCGCCGCCGGCGCCATCGGCATGCTCTTCAAGGAGAACGCCTCCATCTCCGGCGCCGAGGTCGGCTGCCAGGGCGAGGTCGGCTCGGCCTGCTCCATGGCGGCCGGAGCCCTGGCCGAGGTGCTGGGCGGCTCCCCCGAGCAGGTGGAGAACGCCGCCGAGATCGGCATGGAGCACAACCTGGGCCTCACCTGCGACCCGGTCGGCGGCCTGGTGCAGATCCCGTGCATCGAGCGCAACGGCATGGCCGCGGTGAAGGCCGTCACGGCGGCGCGGATGGCGATGCGCGGCGACGGCTCGCACAAGGTGTCCCTGGACAAGGTCATCAAGACCATGAAGGACACCGGCGCGGACATGTCCGTGAAGTACAAGGAAACCGCCCGGGGCGGGCTGGCGGTCAACATCATCGAGTGCTGATCGCCGCGGGACGCGCCCCTCGGACGGCGGATACGCTCCCACCCATGGGTGGGACGATCGCTGCGGTCAGCAGCAACGAGACGTACTCCTTCTCCAAGCCGAACCGCGAGAGCATCACGCTCGTCGCCGGCCTCGGCGTCGAGGGGGACGTGCACGCCGGCACGACGGTGAAACACCGCAGCCGGATGGAGAGGGACCCCTCGCAGCCCAATCTGCGCCAGGTGCACCTGATCCACCAGGAGCTGTTCGACGAGGTCCGCGCGGCCGGTTTCGTGGTCGCCGCCGGGCAGCTCGGCGAGAACGTCACCACGCGCGGCATCGATCTGCTGGGCCTGCCGCAGGGCACCCTGCTGCACCTCGGGGACGAGGCCGTCGTCGAGGTGACCGGGCTGCGCAACCCGTGCGCGCAGATCGACGGACTCCAGGACGGGCTGATGAAGCAGCTCGTCGGGCGGGACGCCGAAGGGGAGGTGTGGCGCCGGGCCGGGATCATGAGCGTCGTGCTGACCGGCGGCGTGGTGCGGCCCGGGGACCCGGTGCGGGTCGAGCTGCCGGACGGGCCGCACACACCGCTGGACGTCGTCTGAGCCGACGGCGGCGGGAGCCTAGCCCCGGAACTCCGGACTGCGGTCCGGGGAGGCCTCGGCCAGCGCCTTGGTGACGCCCTCCACTCCGGCCCGCAGACCGTACACCGGGGTGCCGGGCTGCTGGCGCCAGGAGTCGTCGAGGCCGCCCGCGTCGACCGTGTCGAAGCCGAGGTCGTCGATCAGCGCACGGACCTTCCGCTTGGCCTCCTCGTCGTCGCCGGCGACCGGGACGGCGATCCGCTCCGGGTCACCGGCCGGGCGCGGGCCGTCGAGGAGGTCCTGGGCGTAGGTGCCGTTGAAGGCCTTGATCACGGGGTGGCCGAGCCGCCGCTGCGTCCAGCGGCTCTCGGTGATGCCCTCGTCCTCGATCTCCGCGATCCGGCCGTCCCGCTCCCGCGGGTAGTAGTTGCCGGTGTCGATGACGGCGACCCCGTCCGCCGCCTCGCCGAGCAGGCCGGCCGGCAGGTCCGGCACCGCCTTCACCGGGATCGCGACGATGACGATCTCGGCGTCGCGCGCCGCCTCCGCCACCGGGACGGCTGTCGCCCCGGTCTCCTCCGCGAGAGCCGTGAGGGTGTGCGGTCCACGGGAGTTCGCCACGGAGACCTTGTGACCGAGGGCGGTGAGCCGCCGGGTGAGGTTGCCGCCGATGTTTCCCGCGCCGATGATGCCGATCTGCATGGCCGGCCTTTCCGAGTGACGTGTCGCTGAACGAGTGTTCCGCTGTGTGAGGAGCGACAACCGCGGGGACGGACGGGCTATTCCGGCCGTACGGCGAAACGGGTGACGGATGACGGATGACGGGTCCGGGCACCGCGTGGCGGGTCAGATCCGGACGACGATCTTCCCCGTGTGCCGGCTGGACTCCATCAGCCGATGGGCGTCCCGGATCCGGTCCAGGCCGTCGAAGACCTCGGCGACGACCGGCCGCAGGGTGCCGTCGGCGAGACCGGAGCCCAGGTAGCGGGCGGTGCGGAGGCGGCCGTCGGCGGTGCCGCTCATGGTGAAGTTGTTGTAGCCGTGCACGGTCAGCGGCCAGTTCATCGGCAGTTCGACGGGCAGCCCGCCCAGCCAGCCGTAGCTGACCAGGGTGCCGCCCTCGACGACCGCGTCGCCCAGCGCGCGGAATGCGGCGCCGCCGATCCCGTCGAACACCACCTCGGCGCCGCGACCGCCGGTGAGCCGCCGGGTCTCCTTGACGACGTCCTCGCTGTCGCTGACGATCACCTGCTCCGCGCCCAGGTCGAGCAGTTGCCGCCGCTTGTCCCCGGTGCGGGTGGTGGCGATGGGCACGGCACCCGCGCGGCGGGCGACCTGGATCGCGGCGGTGCCGGTGCCGCTGGAGGCACCGGTGATCAGCACGTGATCCCCCGCGGTGAGGCCGGCCGTGCGGACCAGGGCGCCGTACGCCGTGGAGTACGAGACCCAGACGGCGGCCGCGGTGACCGCGTCGACGCCGGCCGGGCGGGGCACGACGGAGTCCTCCGGCAGCAGGATCCGGTCGCCGTACACCCCGTGGGCGCTGAGTTCGAAGTTGGCGGCGGACATCACCGGGTCGCCGGGCGCGAAGCCGGTCACGCCCGGGCCGACCGCCGCGACGGTTCCGGCCGCCTCGTAGCCGTTGCGGGAGGCGGGGAGGGTGGGCTGGTAGAAGTAGCCGCCCGAACGGAACAGCGCCTCGGCGCGGTTGAGGGCGAGCGCGGCGACGTCGATGAGCACCTCGCCGGGGCCGGGGTCCGGCAGTTCGGTCTCCTCGACGCGCAGCACGTCCGGGCCGCCGAGTTCGTGAAAGAGCACTGTGCGTGCGGTGACTGACATGCCGTCGACGCTATGGCCGCGTGGACGAGACGATCCATGTCCGCCTGTCTCGATTTCCTGTCCGATCGTCTTCCTGTACGGCGCGGCGGATACCGTACGGGCATGGACGTACTGAGCGACGCCATCGCCGCGATGCGCACGGGGCGTCCGCACTCCGCGCGCAACGACAAGCACGCGCCCTGGGGCATGCGCTTCCAGGCGTCGGACGGGGCCGGCTTCCACGTGGTGCTGCGCGGTGCGGCGTTGCTGATCCCGGCGGAGGGCGAGCCGGTGGCGCTGGGCCCCGGCGATGTGGCGTTCCTGGCGCACGGGCGCGGGCACGCGCTGGCCAGCGCCCCGGACGTGCCCCTGGAGGAGGTACGGCTGGACGCGGACGGCCGCTGGCCGGAACCCGGACCGCCGTCCCCCGCGGGCGGGCCGGAGCCGGACACGGTCATGCTGTGCGGGGCGTACACCCTGGACCGCTCCCGGGCGCACCCGCTGCTGACCGAGCTGCCGGAGGTCGTGCATCTGCCCGCCCGGGTCGGCGCGCACCGCTCGCTGCGGGCGGCGGTGGAACTGCTCGGCGAGGAACTCCAGGAGCCCCGGCCGGGCTCGGCGACGATCGTCAGCTCGCTGCTGGACACCCTGCTGCTGTACATCCTGCGGGCCTGGTGGGAGGGCGAGCGCCGGGACGCGCAGGGCCATCCGACGGGCTGGGCGGCGGCACTCGCCGACCCGGCGGTCGGGGTCGCGCTGCGCGCCGTCCACAGTGATCCGGCGCACCCGTGGACGGTGGAGGAGCTGGGCGCGCGCGGCGGTCTGTCCCGGGCGGCGTTCGCCCGGCGGTTCACCGCGCTGGTGGGCGAGCCGCCGCTGGCCTACCTCACCTGGTGGCGGATGACCACGGCGGGACGGCTCCTGCGTGCGGACGACACCCCGCTCCGCCTGGTCGCCCAGCGCACCGGCTACACCTCGGAGTTCGCCTTCGCCAAGGCGTTCAAGCGGGAGTTCGGCGTGGCACCCGGGCAGTACCGGCGGCGGGTCTCGTAGGAGCGGGCGCTGGTTGTCGAACCAGACGACGAGCCGGACGTTGCCGCCTCCGTGGAGCCCGGCGAGGGTGCGCATCACCGACCGGGTGGTCTCGCCGGGCAGCCGGGTGCCGACGGGCCGGTGGCCGTCCGCGATCCGCGCGCGCAGCCGCTCGGCGGCGGCCTGCTCGGCCAGGGGGTGGGGCGGACGGGGCCCAGGGGGACGACGGACCGCCGATCTGCGCGCAGGGCAAGGGAGTTGCGGCGGGGCGTCCGGCGGTAACTCACTTGTCCGTGGAGCTGAGGTGTGGTTAGCCTGCCCGGCATGACGCTCTGCGGTCTCCTCCTCGGCTGCCGCGGCGGGGCCTGACGCGACCGGCACCCCGCCACGGGATGCCGTGCCGCCGGACACCGTCGACCGAGCCGAAGGCCACCAGCAGACGATGACCACCCTCACGCCCGCCACCACGCCCGCGCCGTGGAATCCGCAACGCCCCGGGCCATGCAGCACCGGCCCCGACGCCCGCCCCGGCCACTACGAGGGCACCGGTACCAGCCCGCTCACCGCCTTCGCCGACGCCCTCGCCGGAGCCGGCCACACCGTCACGGTCCTCGACGTCGCCGAGCAGCCGGCCGGGGACGAGGTCGCCGTCTGCGCCGAGTGCCGGGCCGACGGCGGCCCCGCGGTCTGGGGCGCGGGCCGGGACGCCTCGTCCCTGGCCGCGGCCGTCCGGGCGGTGCTGCCGGCGGTGAACCGGGCGGGGCTGTGATGACGGAGGTACTGCGCGCCACGGGGGTGCGGGTGGTGCGGGACGGGCGGCCGATCCTGCACGAGGTGTCCCTCACCGTCCACGCCGGTGAGCACTGGGCGCTGCTCGGCGCGAACGGCGCCGGGAAGACCACGCTGCTCGCGCTGCTCGGCGCCCGGATCCACCCCACCCGCGGCTCGGTGGAGGTGCTGGGCCGCCGGCTGGGCCGGGTCGACGTACGGGAGCTGCGGACCTACGTCGGCCATGTCGACCCCCGGCATCCGCTGACCGAGCCGCTGCGGGTGCGGGACGTCGTCCTGACCGGGGTGACCGGTTCCGTGGCGCCGGTGCCGCGGTGGCGTCCGACCGCCGCGCAGGAGGAGCGCGCCGACCGGCTCATCCGGACACTCGGCCTGGATGGCCACCGGGACGCCCGCTGGCCCACCCTCTCGCACGGGCAGCGCGGCCGGACGCTGATCGCCCGGGCGCTGATGCCCGAGCCCCGGCTGCTGCTCCTGGACGAGCCCGCCACGGGGCTCGACCTGCCGGGGCGGGAGCAGCTGATCACCGCGCTGGACGAGCTGCGCCGGGACCGTCCCCGGCTGGCGACGGTCCTGGTCACCCACCATCTGGAGGAGCTGCCGCCGGGCACCACGCACGCGCTGCTGCTGCGGGAGGGGAGGGCGCTGGCCGCCGGGCCGGTGGCGGAGGCGCTCGACCAGGACACGGTCGGCGCGTGCTTCGGCCTGCCGCTGACGCTGGAGCGGCACGGCGGGCGCTGGAGCGTGCGGGTCAGGCGCCCGGACCGGACATGACACGGGGGCGCACCCTCCCGAGACCGGGAGGGTGCGCCCCCATGGGCACGCGTCACTTGTTCACGTGGGCCCAGAACTCGTCGAACGACAGCAGCTTGTCGCCGTTGAGGTCACGGCTGGCGATGATCGCCTCGGCGACCGCCTCCGTCACGTTCCAGTCGCCGCCCTGCGCCAGGGCGGCCTTGAACTCGGCTGCGGTGATCTGGCCGTCCCCGTCCGTGTCGATCCGCTCGAACTGCTTGCGTGCTTCCTCGATGTCGGCCACCGATCCGCCCCTCTTTCATACCTTGCTGCCTGGTGCTGTCGCACTGACGCAGGTCAGATTAACTGCCCGCCCGCGCGCGCAGTGCGGCGACCACCCACGCGAAGTCCTCCGCGTGCGGGGGCGCGGGCTGCCGGTTGACGACGGCCAGCAGTTCCCGGTAGCGCGCGACCCGGTCGTTGAAGCCGGGCGTCATGCGTTCCAGGACGGCGCCGCGGTCGGCGTCGCCGAACAGTTCCCGCAGCACCTCCTCCGCCTCGGGCCTCTCGGGGGCCACTCCGCGCCGCCGGGCCGGGCCCGCCCCGGACGGCCGGACGACCGTGGTACCGCAGCCCCGCGACCGGGACGCGGGCGTGCTGTCGTTCAGCGCGCACTCGGTGGTGTTCACGGACGAGGACCCGCGGTGGGTGTACGACGCGCTGGGCGACCTGGACTGCGACGCCCTGGCCGCGACGATGAATCCCCGCTTCCTGGCGGCGTTCCCGGAACGCACCGGGCGGACGGCCGAGACGATCGACGCGGTCCTGGTCGCCACCCCGCTGCCGGGCACCGCGGGCTGGGGCGGGCACTGGCGTCGGCGGCCCGCCGGCTGGCGGACGAGCCGCTGTGGGCGCAGGGCGCCGGGGAACGCCCGGAGCGTACGGGCGTTCCAGGCGGCCGGTTACCGGCTGGTGGGCGCGGAGGTGCTGCTGCGGCGCGCCCGCCGGGGCAGACCGTCAGCGGAAGACGCCGGTGTGGCCCAGTGAGTAGCGGCCCGGCTGGGGGTAGACGGCGAGGCCGTGCGGGCCGCTGCCGACGGGGATGCGGGCCAGCTGGGTGCCGGTGCGGGTGTCGATGGCGTACACCTCGGCGTCGTAGCGCCCGGACAGCCACAGCACCTTGCCGTCGGCGGAGACCCCGCCCATGTCGGGGCTGCCGCCGTCGGGCAGGCGCCACTTCTTGGTGAGCTTGTTCCGGGTGAAGTCGAAGACGGAGACGGTGCCCTCGCCGCGGTTGGAGACGTACATCTCGCGGGAGTCGCGGCTGACGTAGAGGCCGTGGCAGCCCTTGCCGGTGGGCAGCAGCTCGGGCTGCTCGAAGGTGTCGCCGTCGAGGACCCACATGCCGTGGGCCATCATGTCGGCGATGTAGAACCTCTTGCCGTCCGGGGAGATCTTCACGTCCTGCGGCATGGCGCCCTCCAGGGGCAGCTTCTGCTGTCCGACCACCTTCATCTTCTCGGTGTCGACCTTCAGCAGCTCGCCGCTGAACTCGCAGGAGACGATGAAGTAGCGGCCGTCCAGGGAGAAGTCGGCGTGGTTGACGCCGTAGCAGCTGACCGGCTCGGTCTTGACCCGCTTCATGGTGTGCGGGTCGCGGAAGACGAGTTCGCGGTCGAGGGAGGCCATCACCACGGCGTACTTGCCGTTGGGGGTGAAGTAGAGGTTGTACGGGTCGTGGACGTCGACGGGCTTGCCCGCCTTGCCGGTCTTCGGGTCGATCGGGGTGAGGGTGTGGCCGCGGTTGTTGTTGACCCACAGGGTCTTCAGGTCCCAGGAGGGCACGACGTGCTGCGGCTGGCGCCCGACCCGGATGGTGTCGACGATCTCGTAGGTCTTCGGGTCGATGACGGACACCGTGTCGGACTCGGTGTTGGGGACGTAGACCCGGGAGGGGAAGTCCTTGACGACGGGCGAGAGCCGGTTCGGGCGGTCGGCGGCGTAGACGTCCGCCGGATCCAGGACCGGGGGCATCCCGGGCAGGCCCTGGATCCGAGGCTGCTGCTTCTTCGGCGGGACGGGCACGGCGGCCTGGGTGTCGCGGGACCGCTCGGCGCCGCGCTCGGTGCCGGTGCCGCAGGCGGCGAGGGCGACGAGTGCGGCAGCGGCGATCAGGGCGCGGGCGGGCAGGGTACGTGGCATCAGCGGATCAGCTCCGTGGCGGTCACCGCGGCGAGGCCGCGGCGGTCGAGTTCTTCCAGGACGGCGGGGAGGGCGGCGACCGTGTCGGCGTACCCGAAGTGCAGGCTCACGATGGATCCGGGGCGGATCCGGTCGAGCACGGTGCGGGTGACGGCGGCGGCGCCGGGCCCGGTGAAGTCGAGGGAGTCGACGTCGTACGACAGGACGTGCGGGTAGCCCACGCGGCGGGCCAGGCGTTCGACCAGGGGGGAGGCGCGGGCGGCGCGGGAGGGGCGGAACCAGGTGCCGATCGACCCGGTGAGCCGCTTCAGACGGCGCGCGCAGTCGGCGATCTCGGCGTGGGCCTCCCGCTCGGGGAGCTCGTTGACGCCGACATGGTGCTGGGTGTGGTTGCCGAGGTCGTGGCCGCCGTCGAGGACGCGGCGGGCGAGCGCGGGATGCTCGTCGAGCCAGGTGCCTACGGCGAGGACGGTGAGCCGGGCGCCGTGCCGCTCCGCCTCGGCGAGCAGGGCGTGCGCGGTGCCGGGGTCCCCGTTGCCGTGGAAGGTGAGGGCCACCCGGGGGCGGGTGCGGGGGCCGTGCTCGATCTGTGCGGGCCGGCCGGGGAAGCGGTGGGGCCCGTGTCCGGGCCGGGAGGGGCGGCGAGAGCCGGGGGTGGGGGCGGGGGTGGCGCGCTCGGGGGGAGGGCCGGCGCCGGTGCGGGCGCAGGCCGCGGACAGCGCGCCCGCGGCGACGAGCCCGGCACCGGTCCGCAGCGCCGCGCGACGGTCGGTCGTGGTCACGCGGACCATTTATAGGCAGGCCACGGGCGGAACCGGACGATTAGCCCAATCAGCGGTGCGGCCGGGAGGGACGGTTCAGCGGTCCGCGACCCGCATCTCGAACCACGTCGTCTTGCCGCGCGGCAGGAGGTCGACGCCCCAGCGGTCGGCGAGCTTGTCGACGAGGAACAGGCCCCGGCCGCTGACGTCGAGTTCCTGGACGGGCATCAGGCAGGGCAGGCCGCGGGACGGGTCGCGGACCTCGATGCGGATCCGGCCGCGCAGGCGGCGCATGCGGAGATGGAAGACCAGGGCGCCGGTGTGGCGCACGGCGTTGCCGACGAGTTCGGAGACGAGCAAGACGGCGTCCTCGGTCATCCGGGGGGTCAGTCCCCACTGGCGCAGGACCACCATCTGGGCCAGCCGGCGGGCCACCGCCGCGGACTCGGGGCGGGACGGCAGCGACACCTCTTTCTCCGTGGGGTTGCCGTACGTCTCGAGTGCCTTCAGCCCCTGTTCGTCCTCGACCGCGGGCGACCAGCGCGCCGCGGTCGTACGGCCGCGTCCCCACGGCTGTTCGATGCCCTCCAGCCCCGCCATGCCCCCATCATGGCCGCCCGGCGTACCCGCCGGGGCCGTTCCCGGGGAATACGCCCGGCGCGAGCCCGCCACCCACGAGATCCGAATGGCATGTGCCACAGGCAGCACGGAATCGAACGCGGCCCCGCTGAGCTGCGAGGACAAATCGATCAAGGGGGCGGGCGGGCTCCCCCGGCGCGACGGTCCCGCGGTCGCCGTCAGGCGTGCGCGAACCGCCCCTTCGGGGGAACCGCGCCGGACACCGCGCCAAGTACGGGCACCCGCGCGCCCGTTCAGCGGCCGGTCAGCGGAACTTCGCCTTGCCCGGCCCCTCCTCCACGAAGCTGCGCATACCGATCGCCCGGTCCTCCGTGGCGAACAGGCCCGCGAACCAGTTCCGCTCCACGGCCAGGCCGGTGTCGATGTCGGTCTCCAGGCCGGTGTCGACCGACTCCTTCGCCGCGCGCAGCGCGATCGCCGGGCCCTGGGCCAGCTTCGCCGCCCACGCGTGCGCCGCCTCGTAGACCTCCGCCGCCGGCACCACCCGGTCCACCAGACCGAGCGCCAGCGCCTCGTCGGCCTTCACCTGGCGGCCCGTGAAGATCAGGTCCTTCGCCTTGGAGGGACCGATCAGCCGGGCCAGCCGCTGGGTGCCGCCCGCGCCCGGGATCAGGCCGAGCAGGATCTCCGGCTGGCCGAGCTTGGCGTTCTCCCCGGCGATCCGGTAGTCCGCGCACAGCGCCAGCTCGCAGCCGCCGCCCAGCGCGTACCCGGTCACGGCGGCGACCACCGGCTTGGGGATGCGGGCCACCGCCGTGAAGGAGTCCTGGAGGGCGCGGGCGCGCAGGACCATCGCGGTGTGGTCCATCTCCTGCATCTCCTTGATGTCCGCGCCGGCCGCGAACACCTTCTCGCCGCCGTAGATCACCACGGCGCGCACGTCCTCGCGGCGCGTGGCCTCCTCGGCCAGTTCCTTGAGACGGTCCTGGGTGGCCACGTCCAGCGCGTTCATCGGCGGGCGGTCCAGGCGCAGCGTGCCGACGCCGTCCGCGACTTCGAGGTTTACGGTCATGCAGGCAGGTTAACGTCCACTAACGGCAGCGGGCCCGGTGCGGTAGCTCACACCGGGCCCGCGCGCTCAGCGCGTCACGCCGTCCACTTCTCCCAGGACATGTTCCAGCCGTTGAGGCCGTTGTCCGGGTCGATGATCCGGTCCTCGGAGTTCTTCACGACGACCACGTCGCCGATCAGCGAGTTGTCGAAGAACCAGGCGGCGGGCGCGCCCTTGTCCCAGCCGCCGCGCACGTCGCGCAGGCCGATGCAGCCGTGGCTGGCGTTGTAGTTGCCGAAGGCGTCGCCGCCCCAGTAGTTGCCGTGGATGAAGGTGCCGGAGGTGCTCAGCCGCATGGCGTGCGGGACGTCCTTGATGTCGTACTCGCCGCCGTAGCCGACCGTCTCGCCGTTCATCCGGGTGACCGCCAGCTTCTCGGTGATGACCATCTGGCCGTTCCAGGTCTCGTAGCCGGGGGCGCCGGTGGTGACCGGGATGGTCTTGACGACCTCGCCGTCCCGCGTGACCTTCATCGTGAGCTTCTTCGCGTCGACGACGGAGACCTGCTCACGGCCGATGGTGAAGGAGACCGTCTTGTCCTGCTCGCCGTAGACGCCGGGGCGGCCCTCGACGCCGTCGAGGTTGAGGCGGACGGTGACCTTGGTGCCGGCCTTCCAGTACTTCTCGGGCCGGAAGTCGAGCCGGTCGTTGCCGAACCAGTGACCGGCGACCTCGACGGCCGGCTCGGTCTTGATCTCGATGGCCTTCTCCACGTCCTCGGGGTTGGTGATGCCCCGGGTGAAGCGGAGCGAGAACGGCATTCCGACGCCGACCGTGGAGCCGTCCTCGGGGGTGAACTGCCCGATGAACGTGTTCTCCGGCGTCAGGGTGGTGAAGCGGGAGTCCTCGGCGGCGGTGCGCCCCGCGGAGTCCTTCGCGACCGCGTGCACGCTGTACGTGGTCGCGGCGGCCAGGTGGGTGGACGGCGTCCAGGCGGCGCCGTCCTTGGATATCGCGCCGTCGACCTTCGCTCCCTCGGCGTCCTTGACGACGACCTCGGTGAGCTTGCCCCGGGCGGCCGTGACCTTCAGGGCGCCGCTGGTGTCGACGGACTTCGCGCCGTCCTTCGGGGCGATGGAGACGACCGCCTCCGACTGCCCGCTCACGGCACCGGCCGAGCCCTTCGGCTTGTTCTCGCCGTCCCCCGAGCCCGGCCCGGAGTCCGAGCCTCCGCCGCACGCGGTGACCGTCAGCAGCAGCGCCCCGAGTATCAGCGAGAGCGGCCCCCTGCCGCGCCCGCTCCTCCCCCCGCGCGCGTCCACCGACGCCCCCGATATCGGCCGCACGTTCAACTTGTCTCCCCTCAACGGGTCCGGGACCGGACCCTCACCGGGCCCCGTCGGGCCCGCTCCCCAGCGCGTCCCGCGCGCTCGGCGCATATTAACCACATGGTCAGCGCGCCGAGCGCCCCGGAAATGTCACCGTTCGGTCCCAACCGTTCCCCCCTTTCCGGTCACTTCAGCGCACTGCCCGCTTTCCACCGCTTCCAGCTCATGTTCCACCCGCCGAGCCCGTTGTCGGGAGCGACCGTTTTGTCGTTACTGTTGACGACCTCGACGACGTCGCCGATGAGGCTGCGGTCGAAGAACCAGCCCGCCGGGGTGTCGGCGCCGCCGCCCTTCACATCGCGCAGGCCGACACAGCCGTGGCTGACGTTGGCCCGGCCGAAGACGCTCGCGGGCGCCCAGTAGTTGCCGTGCAGGAAGGTGCCGGAATCGGTGAGCCGCATGGCGTGCGGGACGTCCGGGATGTCGTACTCGCCCTTGCCGTTCTTCTTCTTGAAGCCGACCGTGGCGCCGTTCATCCGGGTGATCTCCAGCATCTCGGTGACCACCATCTTGCCGTTGTACGTGGTGGTCTTGGGGGCGCCCGCGGTGATCGGCACGGTGCCCAGCAGCTCGCCGTCGCGCCGGACCTCCATGGTGTGCTCGGCGGCGTCGACGAGGGAGACCTGGCTGCGGCCGACGGTGAACGTGAACGTCTTGTACTGCAGGCCGTAGACGCCGGGCGCGCCCTCGACGTCCCGCAGCCGCAGGTCGACGGTGACCTCGGTGCCGGGCTTCCAGTACGTCTCGGGCCGGAAGTCGAGCCGGTCGCCGCCGAACCAGTGGGGGCGGATCTCGACGGCGGGCTTCGCGGTGACGTGGATGGCGCGTTCGACGGCCGCGCGGTGCTCGATCTCCCGGTTGAACTCCATTGAAACGATCATTCCGGTGCCGACCGTGGCGCGGTTCTCCGGGGAGACGTACCCGATGAAGCGCTCCTCGGGGACGTGGGTGGTGAAGGTCGTGTGCCGGGCCGAGCGGCGGCCGTGGCCGTCGACGGCGACCGCGTCGACCGTGTATTTCGCGGCCAGCGCGAGCCGCTCGCCGAACGGCTCCCAGCTGCGCCCGTCCGGGGAGATCCGGCCCGGCACGGGCATCTCCTGGGCGTCCTGGGATTTGATCACCTTCACGGACTCCAGCCGCCCGTCCGGCACCCGGACGGAGAGGTCGGTGTCCGGTTCGACGCCCTTGCTCCCGTCGTCCGGGGAGACGCGGATGACGTCCTCGGGGGCCGGCGGCCTGCCGGGCCCGCCGTAACCGGTCCCGCCGGTGCCGTCCCCGGTGCAGCCGGCGGCTCCGGCCAGGAGTCCTGCCCATGTCAGTACGGCGGCCAGTGCGGCCCTCGCGCGCCGCGCGCGCCCTTGTACGTGCCTCACAAAGTTGTCCAACGACGGCGCCCGCCCTGGGGAAACGTGAGTGCGAGCCAAGCTCTGGGCAGAACAGGGGGGAGGGCGACGCGACGGGGAGCCGGGCCGGACACCACAGGCCTTGCCGGGCAGGTCGTCCCATGAGCCGTGGGAGGCGTACTGGTGTCCAGCGCTGCCGAGCAGGAGACGTGTGCCGGGGAAGGGCGCCCGGCCCCCGTCGTGAACGGCGCCGCGCGCGCGGCGCCGGCGACGCCCGCGTGGCCGGGGGCGCCGATGCCGCTGGGCGCGCGGTTCCGGGTCGGCCCGGACGGCGTGGCCGGCACCAACTTCGCGCTGTGGGCGGGCGGGGCGGAGGCGGTCGAGCTGTGCCTGTTCGACGACGCGGGCGGTGAGCGGCGGGTGCGGCTGACGGAGCTGACCCACGAGATCTGGCACGGGTTCGTGCCGGGGGTGCTGCCGGGCCGGCGGTACGGATACCGGGTGCACGGCCGCTGGGACCCGTGGACCGGCGGGCGCTGGAACCCGGCGAAGCTGCTGCTCGACCCGTACGCGCGCGCGGTGGACGGCGAGTTCGCGCTGCCGCCGGAGGTGTACGGGCACGTCCGGGACTGGCCGCAGCAGCAGGTCGCGGACACCGTGCGCGACGACCGGGACTCGGCGCCGTTCGTGCCCAAGGGCGTGGTCGTCCACGATGACGACGACTGGGCCGACGACCGCCGTCCGAAGACCCCGTGGGCGGACTCGGTGATCTACGAGCTGCACGTCAAGGGCTTCACCCGGCTGCATCCGGGGATTCCCGAGGAGCTGCGGGGCACCTACGCGGGCCTCGCCCACCCCGCCGCCCTCGACCACCTGACCAGGCTCGGCGTCACCGCCGTCGAACTGCTGCCCGTCCACCAGTTCGCCCACGAGGACCACCTGCTGAGGCGCGGCCTGAAGAACTACTGGGGCTACAACTCCATCGGCTACTTCGCCCCGCACGCCGCCTACGCCGCCTCCGGCAGCCGCGGCCAGCAGGTCGGCGAGTTCAAGCGGATGGTGCGCGCCCTGCACGCGGCCGGGATCGAGGTCATCCTCGACGTGGTCTACAACCACACCGCGGAGGCGGGCGAACTCGGCCCGACGCTGTCCCTGAAGGGCATCGACAACCGGGGCTACTACCGCCTCCAGGCGGACGCGCGCAGGTACGCCGACTACACCGGCTGCGGCAACACCCTGCACGTCGTCCAGCCGCACGTCCTGCGCCTGATCACCGACTCGCTGCGCTACTGGGTGACCGAGATGGGTGTCGACGGCTTCCGCTTCGACCTGGCGGCGGCGCTGGCCCGCTCCATGCACGACGTCGACATGCTCTCCCCGTTCCTCGCGGTGATCGCCCAGGACCCGGTGCTGCGGCGGGTGAAGCTGATAGCCGAGCCGTGGGACGTGGGGTCCGGGGGCTACCAGGTGGGCGCGTTCCCGCCGCTGTGGACGGAGTGGAACGACCGGTACCGCGACGCCGTACGGGATTTCTGGCGGCACGCGCTGCCGGACGTCCGGGAGATGGGGTACCGGCTGTCGGGCTCCAGCGACCTGTACGCCTGGGGCGGGCGCAGGCCCTACGCGTCCGTCAACTTCATCACCGCGCACGACGGCTTCACCCTGCGGGACCTCGTGTCGTACGAGCGCAAGCACAACGAGGCCAACGGCGAGGGCAACCGGGACGGCTCGAACGACAACCGGTCCTGCAACTACGGCGCCGAGGGCGAGACCGGCGACGAGGGGGTACGGGCCCTGCGCCGCCGCCAGCTGCGCAACCTGCTGACCACGCTGCTGCTGTCGACGGGCGTGCCGATGCTGGTCGCGGGCGACGAGCTGGGCCGCACCCAGGCCGGCAACAACAACGCGTACTGCCAGGACAACGAGATCAGCTGGCTGGACTGGGGGCTGCTGGAGGAGCCCGGCTGGAAGGCGCTGTTCGACCTGACCTCGCGGCTGATCGCGCTGCGCCACCGGCATCCGGTGCTGCGCCGCCGGGCCTTCTTCTCGGGGCGGGCGCATTCGGCGGACGGGCTGCGGGACCTGGCGTGGTTCACCGCACGGGGCACCGAGATGGCCGAGCGGGACTGGTACGCGCCGGCCGCCACGCTGGGCATGTACCTCTCCGGCCGGGACATCCCGGGCCGTGACGAGCGGGGCGCGCCGATCCGCGACGACAGCTTCCTCGCGGTGCTGCACGCCGGGGAGCGGCCGGTGGACTTCGTGCTGCCGGGGCCGCCGTGGGCGGAGCGGTACGAGGTGGTCGTCGACACCTCGGCGGAGGACCAGGCCGCGGAACCGTCGGCCGCGCACCGCGCGGGGACGACGATCACGGTGCCGGAGCGGTCGGTGCTGTTGCTGAAGGTGGCCGGCTGACGGGCGTGTTGCGGGTTCGCGAACGTGTTGCCGGTCCGTGAACTCCCCGGGCGACCCGGCCTACCCGCTCGACGGCCACAGCCTGGCCGGATACCTGCTGCGCGGCGAGGACCTCCCCGAACGCGACCTGTTCTGGCGGGTACGGGGCAACCGGGCGCTGCGCCGCGGCGACTTCAAGTACTACCGGGACGCCGCGGGCCGCGACCACCTCTTCGATCTGGCGGAGGACGCCCGCGAGCAGGCCGACCTGGCCGCCGGCCGGCCGGAGCTGCTGGCCGAGTTGAAGGGGGCGTGGGAGGCGGTCGCGAAGGGGCTGCTGCCCTACCTGGGCGCCTGACCGCGCTCCCCACCGCGCCCGGCCGTGCTCCCGGCCGCGCTTCCCGCCGTCGGGAAACTCGGTGGGCGTCGTCGGTGGCTGTCCGTAATCTCGACGTGATGGCGACGACACGTACCCCCACCGCAGAAGACTGTCCCGACCAGCCCGCCGATCCCCCCGCCGACCCGCCCGCCGGTGCCTCCGGCGGTGCGTCCGCCCGCCGGTCCGCCGTGCGCAGTCTGCTCCGCCTGTGGCCGTACGTGCGGCCCGTGCGGGCGCGGTTGTCCATCGCCGCGGTCGTCGCGGTCGTCGCCTCCTGCGTCGGCCTGGTCATCCCGCTGGTGCTGAAGTGGCTGGTGGACGGGCCGGTCGCCGAGCGCGACCCGGCCGGGGTGTGGCTGGGCGCCCTGTACGTGCTGCTGCTCGGGCTCGCCGAGGCGCTGTTGTTCGGGCTGCGGCGGTGGCTGGTGGCCCGGCCGCTGGCGGGCGTCGAGGCGGGGATGCGGGCGGATCTGTACCGGCATCTGCAGCGGCTGCCGGTGGCGTTCCACGACCGCTGGGCCTCGGGACAGCTGCTGTCCCGGGGCACCGGCGATCTGATGCTGCTGCGCATGTTCCTCGCCTTCCCGCTGACCTTCCTGCTGGTCAACGGGGTGACGATCCTCGTCGGCGTCATCATCATGCTGGTGCAGGACTGGACGCTGGGGCTGGTGGTCCTGGGCCCGGCCGTGCCGGTGCTGGTCGTCTGTGTCGTCTTCGAGAAGCGGTACGCGCTCGCCGCCCGGCGGGCCCAGGACCAGGTCGGCGATCTGACCACGGTCGTCGAGGAGAGCGTGCTCGGCATCCGGATCGTCAAGGGGTTCGGCCGCCACCGCAGCCAGGCGCGCGCCTTCCGGGAGCTGACGCGGACGCTGCGCGGGACGGAGCTGTACAAGGCCCGGCTGCTCGCGACGATCTGGGCCGCGATGATGGCGCTGCCCGAGGTGGCGATCGGGGCGGCGCTGGTGCTGGGCGCGGTGCGGGTCGCCGACGGGGACCTGTCGGCGGGCACCCTGGTCGCCTTCCTGTCCATCGCGCTCGCGCTGCGCTGGCCGGTGGACTCGATCGGCTTCCTGCTCGCCCTCAGCCAGGAGGCGGCGACGGCCACGGAGCGCTACTTCGAGGTCATGGACGCCGAGCCGGAGCCGACCGGCACCACCGGACCGGCGGCCGGCGAAGGCGACGGCGACGGCGACCGGGGGCTGCGGTTCCACGGCGTCACCTTCCGCTTCCCCGACGCACCGCCCGGTTCGGCGCCGGTGCTCGACCGGGTCGATCTGCACATCCGGCCCGGTGAGTCGATGGCGCTCGTCGGCGCGACCGGCAGCGGCAAGACGACGCTGACCACGCTGGTGCCCCGGTTGTACGAGGTGACGGAGGGGCGGATCACCCTGGACGGGGTGGACATCCGGGCGATGTCCCGCGAGGAGCTGCGCACCCGGGTGGCCGTCGCCTTCGAGGAGCCCACCCTGTTCTCGGCCACCGTCGGCGAGAACGTCCGGATGGGCGCGGACGGCGACGCGTCCCCGGCGGAGGTGGAGCGCGCGCTGGCGGTCGCGCAGGCGGACTTCGTGCACGCCCTGCCGCAGGGTGTCGGCACCCAGGTCGGCGAGCAGGGCCTGAGCCTGTCCGGCGGCCAGCGGCAGCGGCTGGCGCTGGCCCGGGCGGTCGTGGGACGGCCGGACTTCCTGATCCTGGACGACCCGCTGTCGGCGCTGGACGTGCACACGGAGGCGGCGGTGGAGGCCGCGCTGCGCCGGGTGCTCGCGGACACCACGGCGCTGATCGTGGCGCACCGCCCGTCCACGGTGCTGCTCGCCGACCGGGTCGCCCTGCTCTCCGGCGGCCGGATCACCGCCGTGGGCACCCATCACGAACTGCTGCGCTCCCACGCCGAGTACGCCCATCTGATGTCGGGCGAAGAGGAGGACGGCCGATGACGGCCACCACGACCGCACCGGCCGAGGACGCGCCGGACGAGCGCCCCTCCCCCGCCGGCGACCCCTTCGACCGGGATGTGCTGCCCACGCCGCCCGGCGCGACCGCCGCCCTGCTGCGCTCGCTGCTCGCCCCGATGAAGGCGCGGGTCGCGCTGACCACACTGCTGCTGCTGCTCCAGCAGGCAGCGGTGCAGGCCGGCCCGCTGCTGGTGGCGTACGCCATCGACCGCGCCGTGCCCGCGTTGCGCGCGGACGACCACGGGCCGCTGATCGCGGTGGGCGCCGGCTATCTGCTGTGCGCGCTGGCGGCGGGGGCGTTGCAGTACGGGTTCGTGCGGGGCTCCGCGCGGGTCAGCCAGGACGTGCTGCTGGATCTGCGCGGCCGGATCTTCCGGCACGCCCAGGCCCTGAGCATCGACTTCCACGAGCGCTACACCTCGGGCCGGCTGATCTCCCGCTCCACCAGCGATGTGGAGTCCCTGCGCGAGCTGCTGGAGGACGGCCTCCAGGAGCTGGTGATGGTGATCCTGTCCTGTGTGTACACGGCGGTGCTGCTGCTCTGGCTGGATCTGGGGCTCGGCGCGCTGGCTGTGGCGTCGTTCGTGCCGCTGTGGTGGCTGGTGCGGATGTACCGCCGCCGGGTGCAGCGGGTGTATCTCCAGCGGTCCAGCGCGATCGCCGCGGTGATCGTGAAGTTCGTGGAGACGATGAACGGGATCCGGCCGGTGCGCGCCTTCCGCCGGGAGGCCGCCAACGACGCCGAGTTCCGGGTGCTGAACCGGCGGCACGAGCGCACCAACGGGGACGCGCTGCTGGAGATGGCCCGCTATGTGGTCGGTTCGCGGATCGTGGGCAACACCGCGGTCGCGCTGATCGTGTTGTGGGGCGCCTGGCGGGTGGCGGACGGCACCCTGGCGCTGGGGGTGCTGGCGGCGGCGGTGCTGTATCTGCGGCGGATGTACGACCCGATCGACCGGTTCGGCATGTTCCTCAACTCCTACCAGTCGGCGGCGGCCTCGCTGGAGAAGATCGCCGGGCTGCTGGCCCAGACGCCCTCGGTCCCCGAGCCCGCCTCGCCCACCCCTCTGCCGCCGCTCCAGGCCGAGGAGTTCCCCGGCCGCGAGGTGGTCTTCGACGGCGTACGGTTCGCCTACCGCACCGGCGGCGAGGTGCTGCCCCGCTTCGACCTGACCCTCCCGGCCGGGCAGACCGTGGCGGTGGTCGGCTCCACCGGTGCCGGAAAGTCCACGCTGGCCAAGCTGCTCGCCCGGTTCTACGACCCGACCGAGGGCCGGGTGCTGCTGGACGGGGCGGACCTGCGCGAGCTGGCCACGGCGGAGCTGCGGCGCGGAGTGGTGATGGTGACGCAGGAGGCGTTCCTGTTCTCCGGCACGGTCGCCGAGAACATCGCCATCGGCCGCCCGGAGGCGACCCGCGAGGAGATCGAGCGGGCGGCGAAGGCGATCGGCGCGCACGACTTCATCAGCGCGCTGCCCGACGGCTACGACACCGACGTACGCAAGCGTGGCGGCCGTATCTCCGCCGGTCAGCGGCAGCTCGTGGCGTTCGCGCGGGCGCTGCTCGCGGACCCGGGGGTGCTGATCCTCGACGAGGCGACGAGTTCGCTGGACATCCCCGGGGAGCGGGCGGTGCAGCGGGCGATGGCGACGGTGCTGAAGGGCCGTACGGCGGTGGTGATCGCGCACCGGCTGTCCACCGTGGAGATCGCGGACCGGGTGCTGGTGATGGAGCACGGCCGGATCGTGGAGGACGGCACTCCGGCCGACCTGATCGCCGGGGCGGGCCGGTTCGCGGAGCTGCACCGGGCGTGGCGGGACAGTCTGGCGTAGGCACCGTCGCCGTCGCCCGGCACGGGCGGCCTCCGGGTGTGCGTGCGGGACGGACCGGCGAGGCCGGCGCCGACGGCCCATAGCCGAAGGAGCACGACACCGGAAGAAGCATGCTCCGCGGAGAGGCGTGATCCGGCCACCGTCCCCCGTCACTCCGACGGGGGACAGTTCGTATATCGAACGTGAACTCCCGGACAACGAACGATTTCCGGCCAAGTTTCTGACGCGCTCCTGACAGGAGTGGCGCGGTGCTGCCACTCTTCCCACGGCCGCCTCACAGCAACCCCACAGACAAGTCCGCTGCTGTGACGCGGCACAGCTCCACGCACGCCCGGACGGCCCACCCGCCGCCCGGTCTCCCCTGGCCGCGAGACCCGCGGCCGCGCAGAAGGAGTCAGTGTTGAGCAGCAGTTCCTCTCACAGACGCACCTCCCACACCCCCCGTCGCCGGGCCGCGGCCGTAGCGCTGGTCGGTGCCGCCGCCCTCGTCGCCGCCGCCGTGCAGTCCGGCGCCGCGACCGCCGCCCCGGACCGGACGCCGTCGGCGTCGGCCGCCGCGGACCCGGGCGCCCTGCCGAAGAAGCTCACCCCCGCCCAGCGCGCCGAGCTGATACGCGAGGCCGAGGCCGGCAAGGCGGACACGGCCAGGGAACTCCGCCTCGGCGCCCAGGAGAGGCTGGTCGTCCGCGACGTCGTCCAGGACCGTGACGGCACCACGCACACCCGCTACGAGCGCACCTACGGCGGCCTGCCCGTCCTCGGCGGCGACCTGGTCGTCAAGACGGCGAAGGACGGCAGCACCGAGGGCGTCGCGCGGGCCACCCGGGCCGCGATCAAGCCGGCCACCCTCACGCCGGCGGTGGGCGCCGCGCGCGCCGAGCGGCAGGCGCTGGCCGCCGCGAAGGCGGAGGAGGCCAAGAGCCCCGACGTCAACCGCGCGCCGCGCAAGGTGATCTGGGCGGCCGACGGCAGGCCGACCCTCGCCTGGGAGACCGTCGTCGGCGGCTTCCAGCACGACGGGACGCCGCAGGAGCTGCACGTCGTCACGGACGCGGCGACCGGGGAGAAGCTGTTCGAGTGGGAGGCGGTCCAGACCGGCACCGGCCACACGGTGTACAGCGGCACGGTCCCGCTGACCACCACGCAGTCGGGGTCGACGTACAACCTCACCGACGGCGCCCGCGGCGGCCACAAGACGTACAACCTCAACCGCGGCACCTCGGGCACCGGAACGCTGTTCTCCGGCCCGGACGACGTGTGGGGCAACGGCACCCCGTCCAACCTGGAGTCGGCCGGCGCCGACGCCCACTACGGGGCCGCGCTGACCTGGGACTACTACAAGAACGTGCACGGCCGCAACGGCATCCGCGGCGACGGCGTCGGCGCCTACTCGCGGGTCCACTACGGCAACAACTACGTCAACGCGTTCTGGTCGGACAGCTGCTTCTGCATGACGTACGGCGACGGCTCCGGCAACGCCAACCCGCTGACCTCGATCGACGTGGCCGCTCACGAGATGACGCACGGCCTGACGTCGGCGACCGCCAAGCTGGTCTACAGCGGCGAGTCCGGCGGTCTGAACGAGGCGACCTCCGACATCCTCGGCGCGGCCGTCGAGTTCGCCGCGAACAACTCCTCCGACGTCGGTGACTACCTCATCGGCGAAGAGATCAACATCAACGGCGACGGCACCCCGCTGCGCTACATGGACAAGCCGAGCAAGGACGGCGCGTCGAAGGACAACTGGTACTCCGGTATCGGCTCGGTCGACGTCCACTACTCGTCCGGCCCCGCGAACCACTTCTTCTACCTGCTGAGCGAGGGCAGCGGCGCCAAGACCATCAACGGCGTCAGCTACAACTCGCCGACCGCGGACGGCCTGCCGGTCACCGGCATCGGCCGGGCCAAGGCGGAGCAGATCTGGTTCAAGGCCCTCACCACCAAGTTCACCTCCACCACCAACTACGCGGGCGCGCGCACCGGCACCCTCGCGGTCGCGGGTGAGCTGTACGGCACCACGAGCGCCGAGTACAAGGCGGTGCAGGACGCGTGGGCCGGTGTCGCGGTCGGGTCGCGCTCCGGCGGCGGCGGTGGCGGCACGTCGTTCGAGAACACCGCCGACGTGGCGATCCCGGACCGCGGCGCCGCGGTCACCTCGCCGGTCACCGTCTCCGGCCGCACCGGCAACGCGCCGAGCAACCTCCAGGTCTCGGTGGACATCGTGCACACCTATATCGGTGACCTCCAGGTGCAGCTGGTCGCGCCCGGCGGCACGGCCTACACGCTGAAGGGCTACGGCACCGGAGGCAGCGCGGACAACCTCAACACCACGTACACGGTGAACGCCTCCGCCGAGGCCGCCAACGGCACCTGGCTGCTGCGGGTCCAGGACAACGCGGCCGCCGACACCGGGTACATCAACAGCTGGAAGCTGACCTTCCCGTAAAACCGGGTCGCGCAGCGCGGGGCGCCGTCCCGGGGCAACCCCCCGAGGGCGGCGCCCCTTTCGCGTACCCGCTTTACCTTTCCGAAACGTTTTCTTGGGAGTTGGTTTTCGGCCAACATCACTTCAGGGTCCTGACATGTACGCACCACCAATGTCAGGCTTCCTCCACCCGCCGCACAGCTTCCCCGCAACCCCCACCAAGGAGTTTGTGTGTCCCCCACGCCCTCCCGTCGCTACGCGCGTCACCGGCGCACCACCCTCGCGCTGGCCACCGCCGTCGCCGCCGGAGCCCTCCTCACCACCGGCCTCACCAGCGGTGCCGCCACCGCCCAGGACTCCTCCGGAGCCCCGGCCGCCCGCGCCGCCGCCCCGCTGGCCCTCTCCCCCGCCACCCGCACGGCCCTGATCCGCCAGGCCGACGCCGCCACCGAGCGGACCGCCGACGAGATAGGCCTCGGCGCACAGGAGAAGCTGGTCGTCCGCGACGTCGTCAAGGACGCCGACGGCAGCCTCCACACCCGCTACGAGCGCACCTACGCGGGCCTGCCCGTCCTCGGCGGCGACCTCGTCGTGCACGAGAGCCCGGCCGGGAAGACCGAGGGCGTCACCAAGGCCGTCAAGGCGAGCATCGCGGTCGCCGACCTCTCCCCGGAGATCAGCGCGGCCGGCGCCGAGGCGCAGGCCGTCAAGCGGGCCAAGGCGCTCGGCGGCACCCGGTCCGACGCCGCCAAGGCCCCCCGCAAGGTGATCTGGGCGGCGAACGGCAAGCCCGTCCTCGCCTACGAGACGGTCGTCGGCGGCTTCCAGGAGGACGGCACGCCGAACGAGCTGCACGTCATCACCGACGCGGCCACCGGCAAGAAGCTCTACGAGTACCAGGGCATCGAGACCGGCACCGGCAAGGGCCTCTACAACGGCACCGTCACCCTCGGCACCTACCTGTCGGGCTCGGCGTACCAGCTGTACGACCCCTCGCGCGGCGGCCACAAGACGTACAACAAGGCCCGCTCCACCAGCGGCTCGGCCGGCACCCTGTTCACCGACGCCGACGACACCTGGGGCACCGGCACCGCCTCCGGCTCCTCCACCGACCAGACGGCCGCCGTCGACGCCGCCTACGGCGCCCAGACCACCTGGGACTACTACAAGAACACCTTCGGCCGCAACGGCATCAAGAACGACGGCAAGGCCGCCTACTCGCGTGTCCACTACGGCAACGCCTACGTCAACGCCTTCTGGTCCGACAGCTGCTTCTGCATGACGTACGGCGACGGCGAGGGCAACCTCAAGCCGCTCACCTCGCTGGACGTGGCGGCCCACGAGATGACCCACGGCGTCACCTCGAACACCGCCGGGCTCAACTACTCCGGCGAGTCCGGCGGCCTGAACGAGGCCACCTCGGACATCTTCGGCGCGGCGGTCGAGTTCTACGCCAACAACCCCGCCGACCCCGGTGACTACCTCATCGGCGAGAAGATCGACATCAACGGCGACGGCAGCCCGCTGCGCCACATGGACAAGCCGAGCAAGGACGGCGCGTCGGCCGACTACTGGTCGTCGTCGCTGGCCGGCCTGGACGTCCACTACTCCTCCGGCCCGGCGAACCACTTCTTCTACCTGCTCAGCGAGGGCAGCGGCGCCAAGACGATCAACGGCGTCAGCTACAACTCCCCGACCTACAACGGCTCCACGGTCACCGGCATCGGCCGCGCCAAGGCCGCGGCGATCTGGTACAAGGCGCTCACCACGTACATGACGTCGACCACCAACTACAAGGGCGCCCGCACGGCGACCCTCAACGCGGCGTCGGCGCTCTACGGCGCCACCAGCACCGAGTACAAGGCGGTGGCGGCGGCCTGGACGGCCGTGAACGTCAACTGATCCACGGCTTGATCGACGAGACGGCACCCGGCGGGCACATGACGCCGGGTGCCGCCCTACGCTGGGGCGCATGTCTCTTGGGGATTTCACCTACGCGGACGTCGGCGCCACCCGCGAACCGGGCTTCTGCCCGCCCGGATTCCATCGCATGGACGTCCGTACCCGGCTCGGCGAGGGCCATGAGGTCTTCCGCCGGGCCGCCGAGGCGGTGTGCACCTGGGAGATGCACCGGGCGATGGGCGTCGGCATCGACGCGAGCGCCGACCGCGCCGCCCCGGAGGTGACGGTCACCGTCACCCTCGCCGGACTGGTCAGGGCGCCCTGCCGGATCGTCTGGACCATCGACGAACCCCGCCGCGCCGGCTGGGCCTACGGCACCCTGCCCGGCCACCCCGAGTGCGGCGAGGAGTCCTTCATCGTCGACCGCACCGGCGACGGCACGGTCTGGCTGACCGTGTCCGCCTTCAGCCGCCCCGCCAGCTGGTACGCCAAGGCCGGCGGCCCGGCCACCCGCGGCCTCCAGCACGCGTACGCCAGACGCTGCGGGAAGGTGCTGCGGGCCCTGTGCGGCCGGGCCCCGGAGAGCTGATCCCTACCTCATCAGCACCCCCGCCGCCTCCCGCACCTCGTCCGTCGGGACCGTCAGCAGGCCCGGTTCCGCGCCGGAGGCCAGCAGGCGGTGGGCGGGGAGGATGCGGACGGTGTAGCCGAAGGGGCCGGTGCGGTCCAGGGAGAGCGGGCCCTCGTAGAGCCAGCGGCCCTCCATGTCGGGGCCGCCGGCCGGCTTGAGGGGGACGGCGGAGGCGTCGGTGATCCGGTCCTCGGAGTCGACGCGCCCGGACACCGCCTGCACCTCGACGTCGTCGGGCCCCAGTTCGCCGAGGCCGACCCGGACCCGCAGGGTGAGGGTGGTGCCGAGTTCGGCGGTGGCCCGGGTCGCGGAGGTCTCGACGTGGTCGACCGTCACCGCGTGCCAGGCGGACCGCACCCGCGCCTTCCACTCGGCCAGCTCCCGCGCGCAGTCCGGGTCCATGGCGCGGTGGGAGAGGGCGGCGGGGGCGTAGAGCCGCTCCACGTACTCCCGGACCATCCGGCCCGCCAGCACCTTCGGGCCGAGCAGGCTGAGCGTCTGCCGGACCATCTCGATCCAGCGGTCGGGCAGCCCGTTCTGGCCGCGCTCGTAGAAGCGCGGGGTGATCCGCTGCTCCAGCAGGTCGTACAGGGCGGCGGCCTCGATGTCGTCCCGCCGGTCCGGGTCGGTGCCGTGGCCGTCGGCGGTGGGGATCGCCCAGCCGAAGTCCGGCTGGAACCACTCGTCCCACCAGCCGTCCAGGACGGAGAGGTTCAGGCAGCCGTTGAGCGCCGCCTTCATGCCGCTCGTGCCGCACGCCTCCAGCGGGCGCAGCGGGTTGTTCAGCCAGATGTCACAGCCCGGGTAGAGCTTCTGCGCCATCGCCATGCCGTAGTCGGGGAGGAAGACGATCCGGTGGCGGACCCGGGGGTCGTCGGCGAACCGGACCAGCTCCTGGATCAGGCGTTTGCCGCCGTCGTCCGCCGGGTGCGCCTTGCCCGCCACCACGATCTGCACCGGCCGCTCCGGGTGCAGCAGCAGCTCCGTCAGCCGGTCCCGGTCGCGCAGCATCAGTGTCAGCCGCTTGTAGGAGGGGACGCGCCGCGCGAAGCCGATGGTCAGGACGTCCGGGTCGAGCACCCCGTCGATCCAGCCCAGCTCCGCCGTGCCGGCCCCGCGCTGCCGCCAGGCGGTGCGCAGCCGTTCGCGCACCTCGGTCACCAGCTGCTCGCGCAAGGACCGGCGCAGCTCCCAGATGTCCTGGTCGGGGATGTCGGCGACGGCGTCCCAGCGGTCCGAGGCGCCGATGGTCAGGGCGTCCTCGGTGCGCTGGGCGCCGATCTGCCGGGCGCCGAGCCGGAACACCTCGGGGGCCACCCAGGTGGGGGCGTGCACCCCGTTGGTGACGGAGGTGATCGGCACCTCCTCGGGGTCGAACCCGGGCCACAGCCCGGCGAACATCTCCCGGCTCACCTTGCCGTGCAGCAGCGACACCCCGTTGGCGCGCTGGGCCAGACGCAGGCCCATGACCGCCATGTTGAACAGGCTGGGCTCGCCGCCGGGGTAGGTCTCCATGCCGAGCCGGAGGACGCGGTGCACGTCGATGGAGGGCAGTTCGGCGTCGGCGCCGAAGTGCCGGGCGACCAGCTCCCGGTCGAAGCGGTCGATGCCGGCCGGGACGGGCGTGTGGGTGGTGAAGACGGTGCCCGCCCGCACCGCCTCCAGCGCCGAGTCGAAGTCCAGTCCGTCCGCGCAGAGTTCGGCGATCCGTTCCAGGCCGAGGAAGCCCGCGTGCCCCTCGTTGGTGTGGAACACCTCGGGCTCGGGGTGGCCGGTGAGCCGGCAGTACGTCCGCACCGCCCGCACTCCTCCTATGCCGAGCAGCATCTCCTGGAGCAGCCGGTGCTCGCTGCCGCCGCCGTAGAGCCGGTCGGTGACGCCGCGCTCGCCGTGTTCGTTCTCCTCGACGTCCGAGTCGAGCAGCAGCAGGGGCACCCGGCCGACCTGGGCCAGCCAGATCCGGGCCCGCAGCGACCGGCCGCCGGGCAGCGCGAGGGCCACGTGGGCGGGGGTGCCGTCGGACTCCTTCAGCAGGGCGAGCGGCAGTTCGTTGGGGTCGAGGACGGGGTAGTGCTCCTGCTGCCAGCCGTCCCGGGAGAGGGTCTGGCGGAAGTAGCCGTGCCGGTAGAGCAGGCCGACACCGATCAGCGGCACGCCGAGGTCGCTGGCCGCCTTGAGGTGGTCTCCGGCGAGGATGCCGAGGCCGCCCGAGTACTGGGGCAGGGCGGCGGTGATGCCGAACTCGGGCGAGAAGTAGGCGATGGCGGCGGGCAGTTCCCCCGACCGGGTCTGGTACCAGCGGTCGCCGGTGACGTAGTCGTGCAGATCGTCGGCGACCGTGGTCAGCCGGCGCAGGAACCGGCGGTCCTCGGCCAGCTCGGCGAGCCGGGCGGGCGGCACGCTGCCCAGCAGCCGCACCGGATCACCACCCGAGGCGGCCCAGTGGTCGGGGTCGGCGGACTGGAATAAATCACGCGTCTCCGCGTGCCAGGACCAGCGCAGATTGCGCGCCAGGTCGCTCAGCGGCCGGAGGGGTTCGGGGAGAACGGGACGGACGGTGAATCGACGGATCGCCTTCACGGTTCCACCTTGTCGCTGCGCTGACGGACGCGATGTGCGTTGTTTGTCCCTGTCGACGGTAGTGGCTGCCCGGCCTCGGGGTGGCCAACTCGAAGGACCGTGGCGCCCGTCCCGTCGGTGCGTCACCTCCGCCCCACCCGGGCCGATATGGCCGATTCCGCCCCCGTGGGCCACCTTGTGGGGCTCCACACCGCACGAGAGGCTGCCCAGGGGCGGACCGGGCGACACACCGACGCGCCAGGGGTGTCCGGGCGGACCGGGCCGGCTCCGTCAGCGGCGGCTGCCCGGTGACGCCGAAGGGGGAACGGGCGCTGCGTCGGCGGCGGGAGCGGACGTCGCCGAGAAGTACGGGGCGCGCATCGGCCACCCGTACGGCACCGTCCTCGACGGCTACGCCGAACGGGCGAACGAGGAACAGGCGCGCCGGCTCACGGCCGGCAACCGGGCACTTCCGGCCAGTCTTCACTCCCCCGCAGACGTCCGGCAGGCCCGCACCGCGGGCGCCACCGGACCGCGCGACGCCCGCGCGCCCCTCTCCCGCCACGGCCCCGTGCTGGACCTGTTCGCCCCCGGCGTCGCCCCTCACCGCGGCGGCGCACACCGGCGACACCGCCGGGCCGTCCACTCCGGTACGCCCACGGCGTCTCCGCACGTCACGGGCGCCGCGCCCGCTCCGTCCGGCCGCTCGGCCGAAGGCCGGTCCGCCCGGACATCCCGGGCGCCGACGGCCGGAACGGCGACCGGCGGGATGTCCGGCCGGGGGCTCGGTGCACCGGACGGACTTCTCCAGGTACCGCGGTCTTGATGGCACAGTCCGGCCACCGTCCCCATCCGGCGCGGAGGGGGCCGGACTTGTGTGTAGACATACGCGTGAGTAGTTAACAACGTGCCGGATTGCCCACCCGAATAGGGTGGGAAGGCTCCTGCGGTACACCTCACAGGCACCTCACGCAGAACCCACCTCCCCACAGCAATCCGCCCACCCACGTTGACGCGGACAGGAGCGGTGATGCCCGCCACGCACCACTCGCCAGTGACCCCGACCCCCAGCAGCACCGGCACACCCCCGGTGCGCCCGGCCGACAGCGGTCCACCGGCCCCGGAGCCACCCTCCGCGGGCGAGGTCACCGCCGTCGGACGCATACCGGTTCTCGACGTCCGCCCGGTCGTCCAGCACGGCCGGCGGCCCGCCAAGGCGGTGACCGGGGAGCGCTTCGAGATCTCGGCCACCGTGTTCCGCGAGGGCCATGACGCGGTCGCCGCCAATGTCGTGCTGCGCGACCCGCGGGGCCGTCCCGGCCCATGGACCCCGATGCGCGAACTGGCCCCCGGCACCGACCGCTGGGGCGCCACCGTCACCGCGGGTACGCCCGGCCACTGGACCTTCACGGTCGAGGCCTGGGCCGACCCCGTCACCACCTGGCGCCACCACGCCACGATCAAGATCCCGGCCGGGATCGACACCGGCCTCGTCCTGGAGGAGGGCGCCCGGCTGTACGAGCGGGCGGCCGACGGCATGCCCGTCCGGGAGCGCGAGCCGGTGCTCGCCGCCGTTGCCGCGCTGCGGGACGAGTCCCGCACCGCCGCCGTCCGGCTGGCGGCGGCTCTGACACCGGAGGTGGAGGCGGCTCTCACGCGGTATCCGCTGCGGGAACTGGTCACCGCCTCCGACCCGATGCCGCTGCTGGTGGAGCGGGAGCGGGCGTTGTTCGGCTCGTGGTACGAGTTCTTCCCGCGTTCGGAGGGCACGGAGGAGTGTCCGCACGGGACGTTCCGGACGGCGGCGCGGCGGCTGCCCGCGATCGCGGAGATGGGTTTCGACGTC
>NZ_DASQNH010000021.1:0-208370 GCF_035645055.1 Streptomyces sp.
CGAGCACTTCCGCACCGCGCCCCCCGAGGCCAACGCCCCGCTGCTGCTGGGCCTGCTGGGCATCTGGTACAACAACTTCCACGACGCCCAGTCGCACGCCGTGCTGCCGTACAGCCACTACCTGTCCAAGTTCACCGCCTATCTCCAGCAGCTGGACATGGAGTCCAACGGCAAGTACGTCGGCCGGGACGGGCACGAGGTCGACTGGCAGACCGGACCGGTCGTGTGGGGCACCCCGGGCACGAACGGGCAGCACGCCTACTACCAGCTCATCCACCAGGGCACCAAGCTCATCCCGGCCGACCTGATCGGCTTCGCCCGCCCCGCCGGCGAGCTGAGCGCCGAGCTCAAGGCGCAGCACGACCTGCTGATGGCCAACCTGTTCGCGCAGGGGCAGGCGCTCGCCTTCGGCAAGACGGCCGACGAGGTCCGCGCGGAGGGCGTCGCCGAGGAGCAGGTCGCGCACCGCACCTTCAAGGGCAACCACCCGACGACCACGATCCTGGCCCCCGAGCTGACACCGTCGGTGCTGGGCCAGCTGATCGCGCTGTACGAGCACAAGGTGTTCGTGCAGGGCGCCGTCTGGAACATCGACTCCTTCGACCAGTGGGGCGTCGAGCTGGGCAAGGTCCTCGCCAAGCGGGTCGAGCCCGCGCTCACCGAAGGCGCCGACGTGCCCGGCCTCGACCCCTCCACCGCCGCGCTCGTCGCCGCGTACCGCGACCTCAAGGAAGAGAAGTGATGACCATGCAACTCGGACTCATCGGCCTGGGCAGGATGGGCGGCAACATGCGCGAGCGGATCCGCCGCGCGGGCCACACCGTCGTCGGCTACGACCGCAACCCCGACCTCTCCGACGTGAGCGGCCTCGCCGAACTCGTCGAGCGGCTCGACGCCCCCCGCACCGTGTGGGTGATGGTCCCGGCGGGCGCGCCCACCCAGTCCGTCATCGACGAGCTGGCGGACCTGCTGGAGCCCGGCGACACCGTCGTCGACGGCGGCAACTCCCGCTGGTCGGACGACGAGAAGCACGCCGCCGAGCTGGGCGCCAAGGGCATCGGCTTCGTCGACGCCGGGGTCTCCGGCGGGGTGTGGGGCCTGGAGAACGGCTACGCGCTGATGGTCGGCGGCGACAAGGAGCACGTCGACCGGGTCCAGCCGATCTTCGACGCGCTCAAGCCGGAGGGCCCGTACGGCTATGTCCACGCCGGCAAGGTCGGCGCGGGCCACTTCGCGAAGATGGTCCACAACGGCATCGAGTACGCCATGATGCAGGCCTACGCCGAGGGCTGGGAGCTGCTGGAGAAGGTCGACTCGGTGACCGACGTCCGCGAGGTCTTCCGCTCCTGGCAGGAGGGCACGGTCATCCGTTCCTGGCTGCTGGACCTCGCGGTCAACGCCCTCGACGAGGACGAGCACCTGGAGAAGCTGCGCGGCTACGCGGAGGACTCCGGTGAGGGCCGCTGGACGGTGGAGGCCGCCATCGACAACGCCGTGCCGCTGCCCGCGATCACGGCCTCGCTGTTCGCGCGGTTCGCCTCGCGGCAGGACGACTCGCCGCAGATGAAGATGATCGCCGCGCTGCGCAACCAGTTCGGCGGCCACGCCGTCGAGTCGGCGAAGAAGTAGGCGACACGAGTGGGGGATCTGCTGCTCGTCCGGCACGGCGAGACGGAGTGGAGCCTTTCGGGACAGCACACCAGCTTCACCGATCTGCCCCTGACGGGGCACGGTGAGGCACAGGCCAAGTCCCTGGCTCCGCTCCTGTCCGGCCGGACCTTCGCACGGGCGCTGACCAGCCCGCTGGGCCGCGCCGTCCGCACCGCCGAACTGGCGGGCCTGACCGGGGCGATACCCGACCCGGACCTGCGCGAGTGGGACTACGGCGGCTACGAGGGCGTCACCACCGTCGACATCCACCGCACCCGCCCGGACTGGGACCTGTGGACGGACGGCGTCCCGCCGGGCCCGGAGGGGCACCCGGGTGAGTCACCGGCCGAGGCCGGGGCCCGCGCCGACCGGGTGCTGGCGAGGATCGCTCCCGCGCTGGCCGACGGGGATGTGGTCCTGGTCGCCCACGCGCACTTCCTGCGCGTCCTGACGGCCCGCCACCTCGGTCTGGCGCCCGCCGAGGGGCGGCTGTTCCAGCTCGCCACCGGCACGGTGAGCCGGTTGTCGACCGAGCACGACCGGCCCGTGATCGCCGAGTGGAACATGCGGCCGGAACTGTGAGTTGACAGTGCCTCAGGGGCCCGCCAGAGTCGCGACCGATGGAGATCAACGATCTGACACCGGCTGAGCTGCGCGTCTGGCGGGCCTTCGTCCGTGGCGAGCGGGTGGACTTCCGCACCCGCGAGGACGAGGACGCCGCGGCCGGGGCGTCCTGGGGACCCGAACGCACCCTGCGGGCCTCGGCGCTCAAGGCCCTGCTGCTGCACGCCCCGCAGGAGGACGGCGAGATCGCCGCGCTGAAGGTGTCCGGTGCCCGCGTCACCGGCACACTCGACCTCACCCACGCCGTCCTCGGCTCCCACCCGGTCCGCCTCAGCCACTGCCACTTCACCGAGCGGCCCGAGCTGTACGGCATCCAGCTGCGCCGGCTCAGCCTCCAGGGGTCCGTACTGCCCGGCCTGGGGCTCGGCAGCGCCCGCGTCGACGGCACCCTGCGGCTGAGCGGCTGCCGCTTCTCGGGGCCGGTACAGCTCGCCGGCACGGAGATATCCGGCGCCCTGTTCCTGGAGGACGCCGAGCTGACCGCCGCCGACGGCACGGGGCCCGTCCTCAAGCTCAACCAGGCGGTCATCAACGACGACCTGTGGGCGCCGCGGCTGCGCGCACGGGGTGAGATCCGGCTCAACGGGGCTTCCGTCACCGGCTCGGTCAACTTCGCCGACGCCCTGCTCGACCGGGACGGGGAGACCGCCCTGGACGCACAGACCCTCACCGTCGACGGGGACTTCCAGCTGCGCCGGGCCCGGGTCCGGGGGTGGATCGGGCTGCGCGGCGCGCGGATCGCGGGCCGCCTGGACATGTCGTACGCCCATCTGTCGAACCCCTCCGACGCGGCGCTGCGGGCGAGCAGCAGCACCATCGGGGAGCTGTGGCTGCGCAAGGGGCCCGCCATGGAGGGCACCCTGAACCTGCGCCGGGCCCAGATCGAGGTGCTGTTCGTGGAGCCCGAGATGGTGCCGGAGCGGGTGCTGCTGGCCAGCCTCGCCTACACGTCGCTCACCCCGCACATGCCCGCCGAGCGGCGGCTGCCGATGCTGGAGCGGGACGGCGACGGCTATGTGCCGCACGCGTACGAGCAGTTGACCGCCGCCTACCGGCGGATCGGCGACGACCACGCGGCCCGGCTGGTGCAGCTCGCCAAGCAGCGCCGGCACCGCTCCACGCTCCCCTGGTACGGCCGGCTGTGGGGCCGGGTCCAGGACGCCGCCGTCGGCTACGGCTTCCGGCCGATGCGGGCCTTCGGCTGGCTGCTGTCGTTGCTCGCCGTCGGCTCGGTCGCCTACGCGCTGGAGCATCCGCCGCCGCTGAAGCCGGGCGAGGCCCCGGACTTCGACCCGGTGTTCTACACCCTCGACCTGCTGCTGCCGGTGATCTCCTTCGGGCAGGAGGCGGCGTTCGCGCCCACCGGCTGGCGCCAGGCGCTGGCGTATGTGCTGGTGCTCACCGGCTGGATCCTGGCGACGGCCGTCGTCGCCGGTGTGACCCGGACCGTCAACCGCCCGTGAGCCGTCGCGGGTCCGAGCCCGCTCCTTGAACCTGACACCGGTGTCAGGCCCGAACCTGCGGGCATGCGAAACCGGACTCCTCTCCAGCCAGCACTCCGGCGGGACCCGGAAGCGGTCCCGCCCCGGCTTCCCCTGACCGCCCTCCTCGCCCTGGCCACCGCCGTCTTCGTCACCAGTCTCACCGAGACCCTGCCCGCGGGCGTGCTGCCCGCGATGAGCGCGGACCTCGGGGTGGGCGAGAGCGCGGCGGGGCAGTCGGTGACGGTGTACGCGGCCGGTACGGCGCTCACCGCGATCCCGCTGTCCGCGGCCACCGCGCGCTGGCGGCGCAAGCGGCTGCTGCTGACGGCGATGGCCGCCTTCGCCGTCGCCAACGCGGTCACCGCCGCCTCCGCGAGCTATCCGCTGACCATGGCCGCCCGGTTCACGGCCGGGGTGGCCGCGGGCCTGGCCTGGGCACTGCTCGCCGGATACGCCCGCCGCCTGGCGCCGCCCGCCGTCCAGGGCAAGGCGGTCGCGGTCGTGATGACCGGCGTCCCGGTGGCGCTGTCGCTCGGGGTGCCCGCCGGGACGTATCTGGGCGGGGTGCTGGGCTGGCGCGCGGCCTTCTGGCTGATGACCGCGGTCACCGCGGCGCTGCTCGGCTGGATCGCGCTGGGTGTCCCGGACCGGCCGGGGCGGCGGACGGGCGACCGCGGCCCGATGCTGCGGGCGCTGTCGGTGCCCGGTGTGGCGCCGGTGCTGTCCGTCACCCTGGTCTTCGTGCTGGCGCACACCGTCCTGTACGCCTACATCGCCACGTTCCTCGACCGGTACGGCATGGGCGACCGGGCCGACCTGGTGCTGCTGGTGTTCGGCGGCGCCTCCCTGCTGAGCGTCTGGATCGTCGGCGCGCACATCGACCGGCGGCTGCGCGCCCTCACCGTGACGAGCACCCTGCTGGTCGGCCTGGCGGCGGCACTGCTCGCCGGATACGCCGGCACACCCGCGCTGGTGTGGCTCGCGGCGGCGCTGTGGGGGCTCGGCTGGGGCGGCGCGCCCACCCTGCTCCAGACGGCCGTCGCGGACGCGGCCGGTGAACAGGCGGACGCCGCGCAGGCGATGCTCGTCACGCTGTGGAACGCGGCGATGGCCGGGGGCGGGGTGCTCGGCGGCGTGCTGCTCGGCCTGTTCGGGGCGGCCGCGTTCCCGTGGAGCGTGCTGGTGCTGCTGGTGCCGGCGCTGGTCGTGGTGGTGGGCGCCCGCACCCACGGCTTCCCCGCCGGTACACCGCCGCTTCGCCGCCCGCACCCGTGAGTAGACAGTGTCTACGCAAGCTGGTAGACAGTGTCTATGACTACTGCCGAGAAACCCGGCCCCGGCCTGCGGGCCCGACTCGTGGAGGTCGGCGTCGACCTCGTGACCCGCGAGGGCGCCCAGGCGCTGACGCTGCGCGAGATCGCCCGCCGGGCCGGGGTCTCGCACGGGGCGCCGCGCCGCTACTTCCCCACCCATCTGGAACTGCTGTCCGCCATCGCCCGCCGCGGCTTCGACACGCTGGGCGAGCGGGCGCGGGAGGCGCTGGCCCCCGGCGACGGTCCGGCGGACCCGCGCGAGCAGGTGGCGGCGCTCGGCCGGGTCTACCTTGAGTTCGCGCTCGGCAACCGAGGGATGTACGAGCTGATGTTCCGTCACGACCTGCTGGTCAGCGGCCACCTGGGTCTGCGGGACACCAGCCTTCCGCTCTTCGGGCTCCTGGTGGACCTGGTCGGCCGGGCCCGTCCCGACGCCGATGCCCGGGCCGTGGCGGGCGCGCTGTGGGCGAACCTGCACGGCGTCGCCCAGCTGTGGTGCTGGGGCAGCCTCCAGCTCGCCACCGGCAGCGAGGACTACACGCCCCTGCTGCACACCGTCCTGAACGCCCACCTCGGCCCCGGCGCCGCCCGGTGAACCGCTCCGTGAACCGCTCCGCGAACCGCCCGCCGAGCGGCCCGCTGACGCTGGCGAGCAGTGTCGCCGGTGCGGTGGTGGTCGCCCTGGACGGCACCATCCTGACCATCGCCCAGCCCACCCTCCAGCGCGACCTCGACGCCTCCTTCGCCCAGGTCCAGTGGACCACCACGGGCTACCTCATCGCGGTGGCCGCGCTGCTGGTGTTCGCGGGACGGCTGGGCGACCGGTACGGGCACCGGCGCCTGTTCGGCCTGGGCATGCTGGGCTTCGGCGCCACGTCGGCCGGGATCGCGCTGGCCCCCGGCATCGGCTGGGTGATCGCCCTGCGGGTGGCCCAGGGCGTCTTCGGGGCGCTGCTCCAGCCCGCGACACTCGGTATGCTGCGCGCCGCCTACCCGCCGGACCGGCTGCGCACGCCCCTCGCCGTCCGCACCGCCGCCATCGGGGTGGCCGCCGCCGCGGGCCCGGTCCTCGGTGGGGCGCTGGTGACCGAGCTGGGCTGGCGCTCCGTGTTCCTCCTGCACGTCGTACCGGCCCTGCTGTTCGGGCTGCTCGCCCTGGCCGCGCGGAACCCCGAGCCGCCACGGACCGCCGTACGGCTGGACCTGCCCGGCGCGCTGCTGCTCGCCCTGGCCCTCGCCGCCCTCGTGCACGCCCTCGCCGCCCTGTCCGAGTCCGCCGGGGCCGGTCCGGCGGCACCGGGCCTCACCGTGGCGGCCGTCGCCGGGGCGGCGTTCGTACGGCGTGAGCGGCGCGCGGCGAGCCCGCTGCTGCCCGCCCGCGTCGTGGGGTCGGCGGCCATCGGCTCCGCACTGGGCATGCTCGTGACCGCCTCGGCCGCCCTGCACGGCGCCCTGTTCATCTGTGTGTACCTGCTCCAGGACACCTTCGGCCTCGACCCGCTGCAGACCGCGCTGCGCAGCCTGCCGCTGGCCCTGCTGATGATCGCCGCCGCGCCGGTCAGCGCCGTGCTGCTGCGGCGGGCGGGTGCCCGGCGGACGACCACGGCCGCGGCACTCGTCCTCGCCGCGGGCATCGCGGTGCTGTCCGCCGCGTCGGGCACGATCTCCCTGTGCGCGGGGTTCGCGCTGGTCGGAGCCGGATTCGGCACCGTGATGGTGGCGGCCACGCATGTCGTCGTACGGCATGCCCCCGTGGAGTCGGCCGGCGTGGCGGGCGGCCTCCAGCAGACGGCGCTGAACCTCGGCCCCGTGCTGGGAGTGGCCACGGCGACCCTGCTCGCCGAACTGGGCTCCCTGCGCACCCCCCTGCCGGTCCTCGCCGCGGTGGCGGCGCTGGGCGCGCTGCTCGGGGGCGCGCTGCCGGGGCGGGCCGGGACGAAGGGCACGAAGGGGGCGGAGGGATCCACGGGGACGCACGTCACGACGGGCCCGGAGCGGCGTGCCGCGCGACGATGAGGTCTGAGGGCATCTGCACGGGGTATGCCCGATCGCACCTCGAGGAACGCGATCGGAGGAGAGCGATGGCACAGCTGCGACAAGAGGTCGAGCCGGACGAGGCGGGACTGGACGCGAAGGCGCTCGGCCGGCTGGACCGGCACTTCGCCCGCCAGGTCGACGCGGGACGGCTGCCGGGCTTCCTCGTGGCCGTCGCGCGCGGCGGCCGGGTCGCCCACCTCACCACGTACGGGCACCGCGACATCGCCGCCGGACTGCCCGTGGAGCCGGACACCCTGTGGCGGATCTACTCCATGACGAAACCGGTCACCGCGGTGGCCGCGCTGCTGCTGATGGAGGAGGGCCGGCTGGCGCTGGACGACCCGGTCGCCCGGTACCTGCCGGAGTTCGCCGACGCCCGCGTCCACGTCGAGGGCTCCGGCGAGGAGGTCCGCACCCGGCCGGCCGCCGGTCCGATACGGATCCGGCATCTGATGACCCACACCGCCGGCCTGACCTTCGCCTTCTACCACACCCACCCGGTCGACGCCCTGTACCGGGAGGCCGGTCTGCACTCGTCGGTGGCGCCCGGCACCGATCTGGCGGGCACGGTCGAGGTGTACGCGCGGATGCCGCTCCAGTTCGAACCGGGCACGCAGTGGAACTACTCGGTGGCCAGCAATGTGCTGGGCCGGATCATCGAGGTGGTGTCGGGGCGGCCGCTGGACGAGTTCTTCGCCGAGCGGATCTTCCGGCCGCTCGGCATGCCGGACGCCGGTTTCCAGGTGGACGACGAACAGGCGGGGCGGCTCGCTGAGTTGTACGGCGAGAAGGAGGACGGCAGCGGCATCGAGCCTATCCCCGGGCTGCCGCTGCGCGGCCGGCCGCGGTTCCTGTCCGGCAGCGGCGGCCTGGTGGCGAGCGCGTACGACATCCACCGGTTCATGGAGCTGCTGCGCCGCCGCGGGGAACTGGACGGCGAACGGCTGCTCGCACCGGAGACGGTCGGCCTGATGACCGCCAACCAGCTGCCCGGCGGCGCCGACCTGCGCTCCTTCGGCAGCCACCCCGCGCACGACGCGCCCGGCAACGAGGGCGTCGGCTTCGGGCTGGGCGTGTCGGTGGTGATCGACCCGTCCCGCACCCAGGCGCCCTCCGGGCTCGGTACGTTCGGCTGGAGCGGGGTGGCCACGACGACGTTCTGGGTCGACCCGAGCCGGGATCTGACCGTGCAGTTCCTGACCCAGCTGCGCCCGCGCCGCTCGCACACCGTCTACCCGGACCTCAAACGGCTGGTCCACGAGGTGGTCGCGCCGGTGTCCGGGTCATCGCCGCGGTAGCCCGGGCGGGGCCCGCCGAGCGCCGGCCACCAGCCGGTCGGCGCTCGGCGCTCGGGGGGAGGGCGGCCGTCCGGGGCCTCAGGACCAGTGCGCCACCGCGTCCAGATGGGGCAGATGGTGGTCCATCCGCTCCCGCTTCGTCCGCAGGTAGGTGATGTTGTTCTCACACGGGGGTATGAGCAGCGGAACCTGTTCGGCGACCTCTATGCCGTGCCGCACCAACGCCTCCCGCTTGCGCGGGTTGTTGGACATCAGCCGCACCGAGCGCACCCCCAGGTCCTGGAGGATCCCCGCGGCGGACCCGTAGTCCCGGGCGTCCACCGGCAGGCCGAGCGCGACGTTCGCCTCGACCGTGTCCAGCCCCTCCGCCTGCAACGCCATCGCCCGCAACTTGCCCAGCAACCCGATGCCCCGGCCCTCGTGCCCTCTCAGATAGACGACGACACCGGCCCCTTCGGCGGCCACCGCGCGCAGCGCCGACGCCAGCTGGTCACCGCACTCGCAGTGCCGCGAGCCGAACGCGTCGCCGGTCAGGCACTCGGAATGCAGCCGGGTGAGCACCCGGTCGGTGCCGAGATCGCCGTGCACCAGCGCCACTTGCTCCTCACCGCGGTCGTGGTCGAGATATCCGATCGCCTGAAACGGTCCGTACACGGTGGGCAGCGGGGCATTCACCACGCGTTCCACACCGGTGCGGTGCGTCGGCTTACCGCCGATGACGCCGAGGTTCTCTGTCATGATCTGACTTCCCAATCAGAGTCGAAAGGCCGTGAGAATATGAATGGTGCGGGTCTGTTTCCGGCGGACACGACGGAGGACGTACGCGCTCGCGGGGCGGGTTCGACACGGCAGGTCGCCGTCCTCCCGGTCGGGAGCTTCGAGCAGCACGGCCCGTACCTTCCGCTGGCCACCGACACGCTCGTCGCCTGCGCCGTCGCCCGGGACATCGCCGCCGCGTACCCGGTGCATCTGCTGCCCCCGGTGACCGTCTCCTGCTCACACGAGCACGCGGGCTGGCCGGGAACCGTCAGCATCTCCTCGGTGACCCTGCACGCGGTCATCCGGGACATGGCGGATTCGCTGCGCCGCTCCGGCGTCGAGGCCCTGGTGCTGGTCAACGGGCACGGCGGCAACTACGTCCTGGGCAACGTCGTCCAGGAGGCCGCCGCGCGCGGCGAGCGGATGGCCCTGTTCCCCGCCCCGGAGGACTGGGAGACGGCACGGGAACGGGCCGGGGTGGCGACCTCCCTGCAAACCGACATGCACGCGGGGGAAATAGAGACCTCCATCCTGCTGCACGCCCATCCGGAATCGGTCCGGCCCGGTTATGAGACCGCCGATCTCATCGCCGACGACCGGCGTCATCTGCTCACCACCGGCATGTCCGCCTATACCGATTCCGGAGTCATCGGCAGGCCCTCCCTGGGCACCGCGGCAAAAGGGAAGGAACTGCTGGCGAGTCTGGTGGATTCCTTCGCCGCGTATTTCACGCTGCTCACCTCCGAGCAAGACGGAACAGACGAAACTGATGAACTGGGCGTACGGGTCGTACGGGTCGAGCGGGCGTAGCGGGCGCCCGCGGGCACGGGCTCCGGTACGGCGGGCGCGGCTTCTCCGCCCGCCGTGCCGGCCGCCCGCGACGACGTGCTCCAGCGGGCGGCGAGCACGAGCACGCCCGGCAGACTCGCCGCGAAGCCCAGCGCTCCGTAGACGACCGCGACCGCGAGGCCGTTGCCCGCGCCCAGTCCGGCGGCCCCGAACGCCCAGGCCGTGGCGCCCTCCCGAGGACCCCAGCCGCCCACGTTGAACGGCAGGCTCATGGCGAGCAGGGCGAGCACCGCGAGCGGCAGCAGCGCCACCGCGGAGGCATCGCTGCCCACCACCCGGGCGGCCAGCAGGAACATCGCGACATGCCCGGCCAGGACGACGACGGACGCGACGGCGACGCCCGGCCCGTTGCGGCGGGACAGCAGTGCCGCGCGCACCTCGGCGCCCAGTGACCGGAGACGGGCCCTCGGGCTCCGGTCCGGCCACAGGGCGAGACCGATCGCCACCACGCCCACCGCCGCCAGCGTCGCCGGCAGGGCGAGCTGCCGGGCCTCCGTGCGCACCGGGGACGGCACGGTCAGCAGGATTCCCGCGCCCGCCACCGCCAGCACCACCTGCCCGGCGGTCCGTTCGAGCACCACCGCCCGCACCCCCCGGCCGAGATCCCCGGCGCTGCGCCCGTGGCGTACCGCCCGGTGCACATCGCCGACGACTCCGCCGGGCAGGGCCGCGTTCAGGAACAGCGCCCGGTAGTAGCCCGCCACCGCCGGCCCGAACGGCAGCCGGATGCCGAGCCCGCGGGCCACCAGCTGCCAGCGCCAGGCGCTGAACGCCGTGGTGACCAGGCCGATCCCGACCGCCGCCAGCACCGCGGGCCCGTCGATCCGCCGCAGTCCGCCCAGGAACGCGCCGGTGCCCAGCCGCCAGAGGAGGACGGCGAGGACGGCGGCCCCGGCGATCGCCCCGAGACGGGCACGCGCGGTGCGGGACGTCCTCACGAGACCTCACCGGCCGGACGGCACAGCGCCAGCAGGTCGCTGTGGTGGACCGTGACCCGCAACTCCCCCGCCGCGCAGGCCGCCAGCCGCCCCGCCAGGTACGTCCCGGCGCGCGCCGCCAGTCCGGGGCACTGCTCGACGGCGGCGCCCACCCAGCCGCGCAGCCACTGCGCCGTCAGCTCGGCGTCGCCGGGCCCGAGCCGCCAGGGACTCGGCCGCACCCGCACCGTCGCGCCCCGCGCGGCGAACGCCTCGCCGGCCGCGGTGACCGCGTCCGGGCCGAGCAGCCCGGAGCGCCGCTGATGGGCGTTGAACGCCTCGGTGATCTCCGCGTCCAGCGGGTCACGCGGGGTGAGTTCGACACGGCCGGCCACGGACAGCGTCAGCAGGGCCGGGCACCCGGCATCCGCGCAGACGGCGGCGAGGGTGTCCACCTCCTCACCGGTGAGGACGTCCAGCAGCGCGGACGCCGTGACGAGGGAGGCACCGGCGAGGGCGTCCGGGGTGAGCCGGGCGATGTCGCCGCGCCGGGTCTCGACGGTCACCCGGCTGCCGTCGGCGGCGGCGCGTGGGGAGGCCGCGGCGGCGAAGTGCAGCAGGTAGGGGTCGCGGTCGTGCAGCACCCAGTGCTGGGCGCCGTCGAGCCGCGGCGCGAGCCAGCGGCCCATCGAGCCGGTGCCGCAGCCCACGTCGTGCACGACGAGTCCGCCGCCGCGCCGGGGCAGATCGGCCAGCCGGATCCGCAGCGGTTCCACCAGCTCCGCCGCCCGCGCCACCGCGTCGGCGGCCTCCCGCAGCTGGAGCCACTGCGGCGCGTACCGCGGCGGCTCCTCGGCCTCGCCGCCCTCCCGGAGGCGTACGGTGGGCCGCTCGCCGGGGCGGACGGTGGGCCCCGCGCCGGGAATGACCCCGGGTGCCGGGGTCGTCGCGGTCCTCCCGTCCGGCCGTGCCGGGATCGGGCCGCCGCGCCGCGCCGTCGTACCGGTGTCGTTCATGCCGCCCTCCGTGGTTCGCCGGGGAGCCGGCTCAGTACGCCGGCGAGGGACCGGGCGGTGGCGGCCCAGCCGCCGAGGGCGGCCCGGCGGCCCCGCGCGGCGGCCTTGAGACGGCGCCGCACATCCGCCTCGCCGAACCAGCCGCGCAGCTCCGCGGCGAGCGCGGCCGGGTCCTCCGGCGGGACGAGGATGCCGGGCATCCCGCCGTCGGGGGCGCGGCCGACCGCCTCCGGGAGCCCGCCCACGTCCGTGGCCAGCACCGGGATACCGCGCGCCAGCGCCTCCGTGACCGCCATGCCGTACGTCTCGGCGTACGACGTGAGGACCATGAGGTCGGCGGCGGCGTAACTCGCGTCGAGAGCGGCCCCGGACCGCGGGCCCGCGAGGTGGATACGGCCCGTCAGGCCGTGGCCGTCGATGAGCGCCCGCAGCCGGGCGACGTACTCCCGGTCCTGGGTCAGCCCGCCCACGCACACACAGCTCCACGGCAGTTCGGTCACCGCGGCCAGCGCCTCCACCAGCCGGTGCTGCCCCTTGCGGGGGGTGACCGCGGCGACGCACAGCAGCCGTGACACCCCGTCGGTGCCGGGTGCGAGGGGCGCGATGTCGGCGCCGGGCGCGGCGGCGTGCACGCGCTCGGGCGCCAGCCCGTGGTGGGCGACGAGCCGGCGGACCGCCCAGTCGCTGGTGGCGATCACCGCCGGGACCGCCCGCAGCACCGCCCGCTCCCGGGTGTCCAGCTCGGCGGCCGTACCGGGCGGCAGGCCCGTCTCGTCGGCGAGCGGCAGATGGACCAGCACGGCGAGCCGCAGCCGCTCCGCCTCCGGGACGACGACCTCGGGGACGCCGCAGGCGACGAGTCCGTCGAGCAGCACCACCGCGCCGTCCGGCACGTCACGCAGGGCCCGCGCCAGTTCGGCGCGGGCCGCGGCGTCCGGGCGGGGCCAGGAACCGGCCACCACGAGCCGGCGGACCTGCCAGCCGAAGCCGGGCAGATCCAGGCAGACCCGCCGGTCGTAGGCGTTGCCGCCGCTCGGGGCGGCCGGGTCGTCGACCCCGCCCGGCAGCACGAAGTGCACGGTCCGCAGGGCCATCCGGACGATCTCCGCGCCCGCCAGGGCGGCGGACCGGACGGACACCTGGCGCAGCGGGGCGCTCGCCGCCGGGCGCGCCGCCGCCGGTTCGGTCATCGCGTCGGTCACAGGGCACGCTCGTAACTCGCCCAGGCGACATGCGACTCGTGCAGCGTGACCGAGATGCCCGCGATGCCCCGGGCACCCTCGCCGAGCGCGCCCTTGTGCACCCGCTCGGCGAGCCGGTCGGCGATGACCTTCGCCAGGAACTCGGTGGAGGTGTTCACTCCGGCGAAGTCGGGCTCGTTGTCGAGGTTGCGGTAGTTCAACTCCGCGACCACCGCGCCGAGTTCCCGGGTGGCCAGGCCGATGTCGACGACGATGTTGTCGTCGTCCAGCTCGGCGCGCCGGAAGGTGGCGTCCACCAGGAACGTCGCTCCGTGCAGACGCTGCGCGGGGCCGAAGACGTCGCCGCGGAAGCTGTGGGCGATCATGATGTGATCGCGGACGGTGACACTGAACAAGGGAACGACCCTCCAGGTGCGGTGCATCGATGCCGACTAGTACGGCTGAGGGCCTTCCCTTGTTCAGCGGCGGTCAGCTCCCGTACCGCACCCGATGGCACAACGCCGGGAGGCTGCCGTCGGCCAGCCGCGGCAGTACCTCGGGCAGCTCCTCGAAGGCGCACTCGCCCGTGACGAGCGCGTCGAACGCCGGGTCGGCCAGCAGGTCGAGGGCGAGGGCGAGCCGGTCGCCGTAGGAACGGCGGGCGCGGCGCGCCGGGGCGACGGTGCCGACCTGGCTGCTGCGCAGCACCAGCCGCCGGGAGTGGAAGTCCTCGCCGAGCGGGAGGCTCACCTTCCGGTCGCCGTACCAGCTGAGTTCGAGGACCGTGCCCTCGTCGGCGGCGAGTTCCAGTGCGCTGGCCAGACCCTGCTCGGTGGCGCTGGCGTGGACGACGAGATCGCAGTCGCCGAGCGCGTCGGCGGGCGCGGCGAATCCGGCGCCGAGCGCCTTGGCGGTCTCCTCACGGGCCGGGTCGGTGTCGACCAGCTGGACCCGCACACCGGGGAAACGGGCCAGCAGCGCGGCCACCGAGCAGCCGATCATGCCGCCGCCGACCACCGCGATCCGGTCACCGATCAGCGGTGCCGCGTCCCACAGCGCGTTGACCGCGGTCTCCACGGTGCCGGCCAGCACGGCCCGTTCAGCCGGTACCCGGTCCGGTACGGGGGTGACGGCGGAGGCCGGGACGACGTAGCGGGTCTGGTGCGGGTGGAGACAGAAGACGGTACGGCCGGCCAGGTGCGCGGGGCCCTCCTCGACGACGCCGACGCCGAGGTAGCCGTACTTCACCGGCCCCGGGAAGTCGCCCTCCTGGAACGGCGCCCGCATCGCCGCGTACTGGCTGCGCGGCACCCCGCCGCGGAACACCAGCGTCTCCGTGCCGCGGCTGACCCCCGACCACAACGCCCGTACCAGCACCTCGTCCTCGGCCGGCTCTCGCAGATCGACATCACGGATCTCTCCACACCCTGGAGAGATGAGCCAGAACGCGCGTGCGGGATGTGTCATCGGCGCTCCTCCTGAACGATCGGCGAGTGGTTCCCGTACCGAGCTGTGCACAGGCCGCGCACAGTACGCGGCGTCGATCGACTCTGTCACACGGCCGGAGGATGCGCGGTGGCCCTGAACAACACATGCGGTGCGTGGCCGGTCCAGCAGGAGACCGCGGCGGGCGCGGGCCTGCAGATCCTGCTGCTGGGCCTGCTCGGCCCGGCGGCCGGCATGGGCCCGGCGGGCTGGCTGACCGGCCTCGTCTGCGCCCTCGCGGGCTGGGCGGTCCTCTCCCGTGCCGTCCACCGCTCCCGGCTCAGCTCCTTCGGGCCCGCCAACCGGGTCACCCTCGGCCGCGCCGTCCTGGTCGGCGGGGTGACGGCACTGGTCGCCGACTCCTTCCGCAGCGCCCCGCCCGTCACCCTGTTCGTCGGCCTGACGGCGGTGGCGCTGATCCTGGACGGCGTGGACGGGAAGGTCGCCCGGCGCACGGGCACGGCGTCGCCGCTGGGGGCGCGCTTCGACATGGAGGTCGACGCGTTCCTGATCCTCGTGCTGAGCGTGTACGTGTCGACGCGGGTGGGGCCGTGGGTGCTGCTGATCGGCGGGATGCGCTACGTGTTCGTCGCCGCGGCCCGCCTCTGGCCGTGGCTCACCGCTCCCCTGCCGCCGAGCACGGCGCGCAAGACGGTCGCGGCGCTCCAGGGGGTGCTTCTGCTGGTGGCCGCCGCCGGGCTGCTGCCCCTCGCGGTCGACACGGGGGTGGCGGCGGTGGCACTGGGCCTGTTGTCGTGGTCGTTCGGGCGGGATGTGCTGTGGCTGTGGCGGAGGTCGCGGACGGCTGCCGGGGCGGGGTCGGCGGCGGTACGCCCGCATCGCGATGCCCGGCTTCGTACCGCGCCCTCTCGGGACGCCCGCCCTCGCCACACCCGCTCTCGCGACGCCCACGCGCAAGACGCTCACTCCCGGCAGGCCGGTTCCCGGGATGCCCGTGGTCACGCGCGTCGCGGCAGCAGGCCCACCGCCGCCGCCGGCACCGCCGCGAGCAGCAGCCACGGCACCGCCGCCGGCAGGCCCGCGTCCAGCAGGGTGCCGGTCGCCGCGCTGCCGAGCAGCACGATCAGGCCGGAGACCGAGGAGAGCGCGCCGGTGTAGAGGCCCAGCCGGCCGTCCTCGGCGAGATCGGGGACCCAGGCGCGGGCGGCGGGGGCGACGAGCATCTGGCCGACGGTGAGCAGTACGACGAACCCGGCCGCCGGCAGCAGTCCGGGCGTGCCGGTCCAGTCGGCGGGCCGGGCCGCCGCCACGACCACGAACCCGGCGGCGATCAGCAGAAGTCCGGCGGCCATCGACCGGCGCGGGGCGAGCCGGTCCCCCACCCAGCGGGTGACGGGCAGCTGGGCGGTCACCACCAGCAGCGAGGACAGCGCGAACAGCCAGGCCAGCGGCGCCTGCGAGCCGGCCGCGCGGTCCACCTCGCCGGGCAGGGCGAGGTAGAGCTGGTTGTAGGCGAGGAGGTAGGCGCCGTAGGCGCAGCACAGCGCAAGGAAGCGGCGGTCGCGCAGCAGCGTGCCGGTCCCGCCGCGCGGGCTGGTCCGCTTCCGTCCCGGGATGTGCTGCGGGAGCAGCCACGCGTGGCCGGCGAGGACGAGGACGAAGACGCCCGCTCCGGCGAGGCAGACGGCACGGAAGTCCACCGTCAGCAGCAGGGCGCCGAGCAGCGGACCGACGAACGCGCCCGCCTGCCCGGCCACGGTGAACAGCGCGAGCACCCGGGTGCGCGATCCGCCGCCCGCCTCCTCCCAGAGCACCGCCTGCCGGGCGACCTCGGACTCGACGGCGGGCGAGAACAGCGCGGCGGCGAAGCCGACGAGCAGGACGGCGCCGATCACCGCCCAGGTCGCCTCGGCGTACCCGAGCCAGGCGAATCCGGCGATGCGCAGGGCGCAGCCCGCGAGGACGACCGGCCGGACGCCGTACCGGTCCGCGAGCGCCCCGCCCACCACGAACAGCCCCTGCTGGCTGAAGGTCCGCAGCCCGAGCACGAGCCCGACCAGCCAGCCCGCCATGCCGACGGCCTGTCCGAGGTGCTCGGAGAGGAAGGGCAGCACGGCGAAGAAGCCCACGTTGAAGGCGAGTTGGGTGAGGATCAGCAGCCGCAGCAGCGGGGACGGCCGGGTGCGGCCGGGGGTGTGCCGCGGGCCGGGGAGGGACAGGGTCATCCGGCCCGCTCCGTCCCTGCCGAGGCCGGCTCCGGGTCCGGGGACGGGTCCGACTCCCGGGCCGGGGCCGTCTGTTCGCTGGGCTGTGGCTGCTGCGACTGCGACTGCGGGTGACGGCGGCGCGCGGGACGCCGGTCGCCCGGCGTCCCGCGCGCCGCGGTCACCGCGAGCGCGCCGAGCAGGGCGAGGACGGTGGCGGGCGCGAGGACGGCCCAGGGGGCGCGTTCGGCGTACGGCTGGTTCTCGGCGAGCAGCAGGCCCCATTCCGGGGACGGCGGCTGGGCGCCGAGGCCGAGGAAGGCGAGGGAGGCGAGTGCCAGGGCGACAGCGGGGAGCCGCAGCACGGCGTGCCGGACGACGGGCGGCAGGACGGCGGGCAGCAGTTCGTGGCGCAGCAGGTACCAGCGGCCGGCGCCGAGGGCGCGGGTGGCGGTGATGTGCAGGGCGGCGCGTTCCTGGCCCAGCAGGGCGGTGGTGTGCGCGGCGAGCGGCGCCCAGGCGACGGCGCCGACGGCGAGTGCGGGGGTGGCCGGTCCGCGGCCGGCGGCGGCGGTGACGAGGAGGGCGGCGAGCACGGGCGGTACGGCGTTGACGGTGTCGACGAGGGGTCCGGACAACCGGGGCAGGAGCCCGAGCAGCACGCCGACGAGCCGCCGCCGGCTGCCCAGCCACAGGGTGCGGGCGCAGACCAGCGCGGCCGTGCCGACCGCGACCAGCAGGGCCACCGCCGTCAGCAGCAGGGAGACGCCGAGGGCCTGGAGTACGGCCGGGGTGACCGGCTCGCCGGAGATCCAGGACCGTCCGGCGTCTCCGCGCGGCAGCCCCCCGAGCCATTGCCCGAGCAGACGCAGCGGCCCGGCGTCCAGCCCCAGCTGGGCCCGGATGCCGGCCAGCACCTCGGGGGCCGGATCGCGGTCGGCGGAGCGGGCCTTGAGGACGGTCAGCGCGGGATCGGCGCGGGCCAGCCAGGGCAGCAGGCCGATCGCGCAGACCAGGGAGGTGGCGAGGGCTGCCCGCCACAGCAGCGCGACCGCCCGGGTCCCGGTGTCGTGCGGCATGGGTCAGCGCCGCGTGCCGGTGCCGACGAGGGTGCGCTCGTACGGGTCGAGGAGCACCCCCCTGACGCCCTTGCCGACACCGGTGATGACGCGCTGGTGGACCAGCGGGACGACGGCGTCGGTGCCGAGGATCCGCGCTTCGGCGGCCATCACGGCGTCCTGCCGCGCCGCCGGGTCGGCGACGGCCTCGGCCCTCTCCACGGCCCGCTCGACGGCCTTGTCGCACAGCAGGGCGAGGTTGTAGCCGCCGTCGCAGGTGTGGTCGGAGGCGAGGACGGCGACGGGGTCGCCGGTGTCGACGAGGCTGTTGCGGGCGCCGACGAAGGCGTCGAACTTCCCGGCGAGGGCGTCGCTCTCCAGCCGCGAGTACTCGCGCACCTCCAGCCTCACCGTGAACCCGGCCTGCTCCAGTTGCTGCTTCAGTACCTGGGCGGCCTCGGGCAGTTCGGGCCGGTTGTCGTAGGTGGCGAGGGTGATCGAGGTGCCCTCGGGGTCGGCGGCCCCCGCTCGCCCGACAGGTTGCCTCCGCTTGCCCTCGGCCCAGGTGACGGCGGGCCCGTAGATACCGGCGCCCGGGTCGGCGTGCCCCTCGTACACCCCGTCGGCGAGCGCGGCGGTGTCCACGGCGGCGCGGGCGGCGGCCCGGAGCGCGGCGTCCTCGAAGGGCCCCTTCTCGGTGTTGAGCAGCAGGCTGGTGGTCCGGGTGGTCGCGGTCTCGCGCCGGATGTCCGGGGTGAGGGAGGCGGCCTGGGCGACGGGGATCGCCTCGGCGAGGTCGACCTGTCCGGTGCGCAGGGCGGCGGCGCGGGCGGTGCCGTCGGCGATGAACCGGGCGTCGACACCGGAGGCCTGGGCCCGGCCGCCCCAGTAGTCGTCGAAGCGGGCCAGAGTGGCGGAGCTGCTGCCGTTGACCTTCGTCAGCTCGAACGGTCCGGTGGCGGTGCCGACCGGATCGACGCGGTCCTTCTCGCCGTAGGCCTGCGGGGAGAGCACCGCGAGGCTGGGGCCGGCGAGGCGCAGCGGCAGTACGGGATCGGGTGCGCCGGTGGTGATCCGTACGGCCCGGCTGCCGACGGCCTCGGCGGTGAGGGTGACACCGGAGAGGGCCGCCGGGGCGGGCTTCGCCTCGGTGGCGCGGGTGAGGGAGGCGGCGACGGCGGCCGGGGACACGTCCGTGCCGTCCTGGAAGCGGGCCTCGCGCAGGGTGAACACCCAGGTGCGGTCGTTCGCGCGCTGCCAGGACGCGGCGAGCGCGGGGACGGCGGCGCCGTTGGCGTCCAGCGCGGTCAGCCCCTCGGTGACACCGAGGCGGCTGAGGATGGTCGCGTCGGCGCCGTACGGGGAGAGGTTCTCCGCGGGCGGAAAGGCGAGGGCGACGCGCAGCCGGGCGCCGCTCTGCCCCGCACCGGAACCACCGCCGCTGTCGGGGGAGGCGAAGCACCCGGCGAGCAGCGGGACGGTGAGAAGACCGGCAAGCAGCCGGACGCGACGGGACGAACTGGCGCTGCGCATCGGGCTACCGCCCCATCGGTATCTCGAAGTGGATGATCCCCTGCCCGCCACCGGTGTCCTCGCGCTCGTCGCGCACGACCTTGCCGAGCGAGCGCCAGAAACCCTCCGCGCCCGGCACGGACGGATCGGTGTGCAGGTAGACGGAGCGGTAACCGGCGTCGGCCTCGGCGAAGGCCACCAGCTCCGCGACGAGCCGCCGCGCCAGCCCGCGCCTGCGGTGCTCGGGGCGCACGTACACACGTCGCAGCTGCGCCGTCGTACCGGACGGGAAGCGCTCGGCGACCTCCCGGGGGTTCGGCGGGTGCGCGGGCCCGAGCGCGTCCAGCGCGGCGGTGGCGACGACGCTCCCGTCGCCTTCGTCGACCGCCACCAGCAGGGTGTGGCGTTCCGGGACCAGGTAGGCGGCCGCCGGATCGATGATGTCCCCGTGCCAGCGCGGCACGTATCCGGTGCCGAAGTCGCGGTAGACGGTGTCGAGCATCACCGCCCGGGCGGCGTCGAGGTCTTCCGGGCGGGCCGGCCTGATGATGTAGTCGCACGATTGCACTTGCACATCATATGCAATAAGCGGAACATGATGATCGGCGCGGGTGGCGTGGCCCCGTCGTCCCGCACCGCCGCCTGCCATGAAGACCCGATTGCCGCCGAGGCTCGGCCACGTCGCCCGGCCCCGTCGGCGGGTCACCCTCCGGCAGGATCCGGTCAGGGGCCGTGCTGCGACGGGTCAGCAGTCGGAGAAGTTCCAGAAATGTCCACGACGGCGAACGGATACGTGGGGGACCCTTCGCGCTCCGGGACCTGCGCCGCGTCGTCGAGACCGGTCCGGCCCCGGGGGTCAGGTACGGCCCGGGCCATCAGCGCGAGGACATCGAGGACCCGGTCCTCGTGGCGGCGCGGGCCCGTGGCCTCGGCGACCGGTTCCAGGACGGTCATCGCCGAGGCGCGCGGGGCACCGAGGAGCGACGCGCGGCCCGCGGTGCGGAAGGCCGTCTCCGAGGAGACTCGCTTCGCAGGACAGCGCGCCCCGCCTCGCAGACGGAGCGCTCACTTGGCGAGTGCAGGGAGGCGGACCGGCGGACAGCACCGGATTTTCTCGTCGCGCCTACGCCGCCTCGGGTGCGTAGAAGTGCGCCCGGACCCGCCGCAGCCACGCCTCCGCCGCGCTCTCGTCCGGCTGTTCCGGCAGTGCGCTGCGCGTCCGGTCGAAGGCGGACTCGTAGTGGCGCAGCAGGGGCAGCGCGGCGGACGGGTCGGCGGCGACCTGTTCGCCGAAGCGGTGGTAGCTGTCGGGGTCGTCGACCTGGATCGTCAGCCGGCCGGTGGTGTACAGCTCGTAGCCCTGGTGGCACAGCCGTTTGAGGTGGCGGGCGTGCTTGGCCGAGCGTCTGCGGGTGGGTGTCCCGTTCGCGTCGGTGGTGAACCGGTTCTGCAGCTTTCTGAACTGCTGGGTGGCGTAACCGAGATAGGCGTCGCGCACACGGCGCGCGCTCAGCAGTGTGGTGCGGATGTCGATCAGTTCGTCACCGAGGGGGGTGCGCACCTCGTACAGCTCGTCGGGCAGCCAGACCAGTTCCATCACCGTCGGGTTGCCGCCGAGGGCGAGCCGGCACCACTTGGCGGCCTCGTGCAATGTGCGGTCGGGTGCCGTGGAGACGTGGGACTCCTTCGGTGCGTGCAAGCCGTGCAGGGACTCGGTGGGCGCCGCGAACACGCCGAGCCGGTCCACGTCGGAGTCCTCGTGGGCGAGTCCGTACGCGGTCGATCCGACGACGCCGGACAGCAGGATGTTGTTCACGGTCATCCGCGTCATGATGCAGCGCTCCCCCCGAAAGCCTCACGCGCATTTCCGCCCGCTCCCCCGTGATGCGCCGTGTGACATGCTACTGGCGTGGCCGGGCGGCCGGTTTCCCGAGCGTTCACGGCTCCCTCACTCCCGCGTCCTTCTGGCCCGCCCCACGTCGAACTAGCGTCCCAGGGCGTCCCTTCGACGAACGAGTGAGGTTCCGATGTCCACCCAACACTCCCTCGCCGCCCTGGCCCTGCTGCCGGCCCTCGCCCTCCCGGCGACCGCCCACGCGACCACCGGCACCACCGGCACCACCGCCGCTGGCGGCACCACGGGCGCCACTGGTGCTGTCGGCACCGCGCCGGCGCCCGGCGTTCCGCCCCGGAAGACCCACTTCGATCTCCAGGCCCACCGCGGCGGCCTCGGCCTGACGACCGAGAGCACGCTGGAGGGGTTCGCCAAGGCCCTGCGGCTCGGGGTGTCCACGCTGGAGCTGGACACCCAGATCACCCGCGACCGCAAGGTCGTCGTCACCCACGACCGGCAGGTCAACGCCCAGAAGTGCCGGGACACGGCACCGGTCGTGCCCGGTGACCCGCAGTACCCGTACGTCGGCAAGTACGTCAAGGACCTGACCCTGGCCCAGCTCAGGACCATGGACTGCGGTTACCAGCAGCTGCCGGGGCACCCCGGGCAGGAGCGGATCGCCGGCGCCCGGATGGCGGAGCTGCGGGACGTGCTGGAGCTGGTGAAGCGGTACAAGGCCCGGCAGGTCACCCTCAACGTCGAGACGAAGGTCGAGGCGGGCGCGCCCGAGCAGACCGCGCCCCGCGAGTTGTTCGTGCGGCGGGTGTACGAGGAGATCCGCGCCTCGGGCATCGAGCGGCAGGTGACGGTCCAGTCCTTCGACTGGGGCGCGCTGAAGGTGATGCACCGGCTCGCCCCCCACTGGCCGCTGGTCGCCCTCACCAACCACGATTTCCTCCAGGTGGGCAAGCCCGGCGCCTCCCCGTGGCTCGGCGGGATCGACGCCGACGACTACGGCGGCGACTTCGTGCGGGCCGCCGCCACCGTCCCCGGTGTCCGGGCCCTCTCCCCCAACTACGGCTTCCCGCAGAACGGGAAGATCGGTGATCCGGGCTTCCGCTTCTACCCGGACCGCGCGATGGTCGCCGATGCCCACGCGCGCGGGCTGAAGGTCGTCCCCTGGACCTGCGACGATCCCGCCACGGTCGCCGCGCTGATGGACCTGGGGGTGGACGGGATCATCACCGACCATCCGGACCGGGTACGGGCGCTGATGGCGGAGCGGGGGATGCGGCTGCCGAAGCCGTACCACCCGCGGAGCTGACCCGTCCGGCGCCGGAAACCGGAGCTGTGACCCACCGCGGTCCCGCCCTGTGGTGTTGAGCACGCTGTGCGTGGTCCGGCGGCCGGTGGCAGCGCCACGGGGACCGGGGGACGCGCCCCCGCCCCCGCCGGGCGATCGGCCGTCCGGGCCACCGAGGGCGTGCGCCGGTGGGTGGGCGGTGCCGCCCAGCGCCCCCGGGGTGCGCTTGTCACCACCCCGAGCAGGGCATTACTGTCACCACGCCTTGGTGAACGGGAAATCCGGTGTGATGCCGGTGCGGCCCTCGCCACTGTGATCGGGAAGTCCGGCTCCGGCCCTCGCGGGCAGCCACTGGGTCCTCACGGACCCGGGAAGGCGGAGTTCGGGCGGTGGTACCCGTCAGCCAGGAGACCGGCCAAGGCGCGTCAACCATCCACGAGGTGCTGGAGAGGGTCGTTCGAGCCATGCACATAGCCGAGGGTTTTCTGCCTCCGGCGCACGCGGTCGCCTGGGGCGTCGCGTCCGCGCCCTTCGTCGTCCACGGCGTCCGTTCCCTCACCCGTGAGGTCCGTGAGCATCCCGAGAGCACGCTGCTGCTGGGTGCCTCCGGAGCATTCACGTTCGTTCTGTCCGCCCTCAAACTGCCCTCGGTCACCGGCAGCTGCTCGCACCCCACCGGCACCGGTCTCGGCGCGATCCTGTTCCGCCCGCCCGCGATGGCGGTGCTCGGCACGATCACCCTCCTCTTCCAGGCGCTGCTGCTCGCGCACGGCGGGCTGACCACACTCGGCGCGAACGTCTTCTCGATGGCGATCGCCGGGCCGTGGACCGGGTACGCCGTCTACCGGCTGCTGCGGCGCTACGGCGTGCCGCTGATGGTCGCCGTGTTCTTCGGCGCGTTCGCCGCCGACCTGTCCACCTACTGCGTCACCAGCGTCCAGCTGGCGCTGGCGTTCCCCGACCCGGGCAGCGGGTTCCTGGGCGCGCTCGGCAAGTTCGGCACCATCTTCGCCGTCACGCAGATCCCCCTCGCGGTGAGCGAGGGACTGCTGACGGTACTGGTCATGCGGCTGCTGGTGCAGTCGAGCAAGGGCGAACTGACCCGGCTGGGCGTGCTGGTGACCGGCAAGCGGGCCGAGGCGAAGCCGGCCGGCACGGGGGCGGTGGCGTGATGAGCCGGAACACGAGGATCAACGTCCTGCTGCTGCTCGTCGTCGTCGCGCTCGCCGTGCTGCCACTGGCGCTCGGCCTCGGGGACGACGAGGAGGAGCCGTTCGCGGGCGCCGACGCCCAGGCGGAGACGGCGATCACCGAGATCGACCCGGACTACGAGCCCTGGTTCTCGCCGCTGTACGAACCGCCGTCCGGGGAGATCGAGTCGGCGCTGTTCGCCGTGCAGGCGGCGATCGGCGCGGGCGTTCTCGCCTACTACTTCGGCTTGCGGCGCGGCCGGCGGCAGGGCGAGCAGCGCGCCCTGGCCCGGCAGGCCCCCGAAAGCGGACGGGACACCCCCGTGAGCGGGCGGGAAACCCCCGGAAACCCGCGAGACGTCACCGCCGGCGCCGACGGCGAGCCCGGGGTCTGAGCGCGCGTGCTGCCGATCGACGAGGCGGCGCACGCCAGCCGCTGGCGCCGCCGCCACCCGGTGGACAAGGCCGTGCTCGGGCTCGGCCTGACCGTGCTCGCGATCTCCCTGCCGCCCTGGCCGGGTGCGGCGCTGGTGCTGGTGACCGCGCTGGCCGTGCTGCTCGGTCCGGCGGGGGTGCCCGGGCGCCGGCTGTGGCGGGCGTACCGGGTGCCGTTGGGATTCTGTGTGACCGGAGCGGCCACGCTGCTGGTGCAAGTGGGCGGGCCCGGCGGGTTCCTGGCACTCGCCCCGGACGGCCCGGTGCGCGCCGGGGAGCTGCTGCTGCGCACCTCGGCCGCCTCCCTCGGCGTGCTGCTGTTCGCCTTCACCACCCCCATGTCCGACCTGCTGCCCCGGCTGGTGCGGGCCGGGGTGCCCGCGCCGGTCGTGGACGTGGCCCTGGTGACGTACCGGATGAGCTTTCTGCTGCTGGACTCGGTACGGCTGATCCGGGACGCGCAGGCCGCACGGCTCGGGCACACCACGCGGGCCGCGGCCTGGCGTTCGCTGGCCGGGCTCGGCGCGACCGCGTTCGTGCGGGCCTTCGACCGGGCGACGCGGCTCCAGGCGGGACTCGCCGGGCGCGGCTACGACGGCACGCTGCGCGTCCTGGTCCCCGAGGCGCGGGTCTCCGTGCGCTTCACCGCCGCGAGCTGCGCCCTGCTGACGGCGCTGGCCGCGCTCACCTTCGTACTGGAAAGGCCGCTGACATGAGCGAGGCCGCTGCCCTGGTCGCCCTGCGGGGCGTTTCCTTCGCCTACGAGGACGGCCCGGCCGTGCTCAGCGGGCTCGACTTCGCGGTGCGCGAGGGGCGGGCGCTGGCGCTGCTGGGCCGCAACGGCAGCGGCAAGACCACGCTGATGCGGCTGCTCAGCGGCGGACTGCGCCCGCGCGAGGGCCGGCTGACCGTCGAGGGTGACCCGGTCGGGTACGACCGCAAGGGGCTGACCCGGCTGCGGACGACCGTCCAGCTCGTGGTGCAGGACCCGGACGACCAGCTGTTCGCCGCGTCCGTCGCGCAGGACGTGTCGTTCGGGCCGCTGAACCTGGGGCTCACGGACGCGGAGGTGCGGGCCCGGGTCGCGGAGGCGCTGGCCGCGCTGGACATCACCGCGCTGGCCGACCGGCCCACCCATCTGCTGTCGTACGGGCAGCGCAAGCGGACCGCGATCGCGGGCGCGGTGGCGATGCGGCCCCGCGTGCTGATCCTCGACGAGCCGACCGCCGGCCTGGACCCGGACGGCCAGGAGCGGCTGCTGGTCACACTGGACGGGCTGCGCGAGCGCGGTACGACAGTGGTGATGGCCACCCATGACGTGGACCTGGCGCTGCGCTGGGCCGACGACGCGGCTCTGCTCACCCCCGCCGGGGTGCGCACCGGCCCGGCGCCGGAACTGCTCGCCCGCACCGACCTGCTCGCGCAGGCGGGCCTGCGGCTGCCGTGGGGTGTGGCGGCGGCCCGGCTGCTGCACGCCCAGGGCCTGCTGCCCGACCCGGCCGACGGCCCGCGCACGGCGGAGGCCCTGGCGGCGCTCGCCGCCGCACGCACCCCGTCCGAGGCCTGAGTGCTCGTGACGGGTGTGACCGATGGGTTTCAGGCCGGCCCGGCTCCCACCGGCTCGGCCGGCCGGGTACCGGGCGCGCGCAGGTCGTCCCAGTGGACCGTGCGGTCGCACCAGCGGCGCAGCAGGGTGTGGTCGTGGCCGACGGCCAGCAGGCCCGCGCCGGTACGGGCTCGGTAGTCCTCGACGACCGCGACCAGGGCGGCGCTGGTGGAGGCGTCGAGCATCGCCGTCATCTCGTCGCACACCAGCCAGCGCGGGCCCAGTATCAGGGCGCGGGCCAGGCAGGCCCGTTGCAGCTGGCCGTCGCTGACCTCGTGCGGGCGCCTGGTCAGCAGGTCCGCGGTCAGGCCGACCGTCTCGGCGAGTTCGGCGACCCGTTCCGGCGCCCCGGTGCGTCGGCCGGTGGCGCGCAGGGGTTCCGCGACCAGGTCGGCCAGTGTCATCCGGGGGTCGGCGGAGAGCCGGGCCTGCTGGAAGACGACGCCGAAGGAGGTGCGCCGGGCGCGCGGGGCGCGGTGCCGCCAGCGGTGGACGGGGGTGCCGTCGAGGACGACGGTGCCCGCGTCGGGGCGGTGCAGCAGGGCGGCGACCCGGGCGAGGGTGGACTTGCCGCAGCCGCTGGGGCCGAGCAGGCCGACAGCCTCGCCGGGGGCGACGGTCAGGGAGACGTCCCGGACGACGGGGACCCGGCGGTCGTATCCGGCGGTGATGGCGCGCAGTTCAAGCACGGACGTCCTCCACGGCGTGCGGGTGGTGGCAGGCGACCGTGCCGGCCGTCGGCGGCGGGGTGGCGCAGACGTCGGTGGCGCGGTCGCAGCGGGCGGCGAAGGCGCAGCCGCCGGGCAGGTCGCCGAGTTCCGGGGGCATGCCGGGGATGGGCGTGAAGGCCCGGTCCGGCAGGGCGTCGAGCAGGCCGCGGCTGTAGGGGTGGCGGGGGCCGGGCGCGCCGAAGAAGGCGGCGGCGTCGGCGAGTTCCACGATCCGGCCCGCGTACATCACCGCGACCCGGTCGGCGATCCGCTCGGCGGCGGCCAGGTCGTGGGTGATCATCAGCAGGGCACGGCCGGTGCCGTCGGCGTCGACGTGCCGCCGCAGTTCGTCGACCGTGCGGTCCACCAGGTCGCGGTCGAGACCCGTGGTCGGCTCGTCGGCCAGCAGCAGCGGGGCGTCGCCGACCAGGGCCAGCGCGGTGGCGGCCCGCTGGGCGAGGCCGCCCGACAACTCGTGCGGGTGGCGGTCGAGATGGCCGGCCGGGAACGCGGCGCGTTCGGCGGCGGCCTCCGCGGCGGCCCGCAGGGCGTCCCGGCCGCGGACCGGGGTCAGCGCGGCGACGGTCTCCTCCAGCTGGGAGCGGATGGTGCGTACGGGGGTGAGATGCGCGGCCGGGCTCTGCGGGACCAGACCGATGAGGCGGCCCCGGACCGTGCGGGCCAGGGTCCGCTCGTCGGCGGAGAGCAGGTCCAGATCGCCGAGCAGCGCCTGCCCGGCGGTCTGGGCGTTGCCGGGCAGCAGCCCGAGCAGGGCGGAGGCGAGCACGGACTTGCCGCAGCCGCTCTCCCCGATCAGGGCCAGGCACTCACCGGCCGCGACCTCGAAGTGGGCGTCGGTCACGGCGGCGATCCGGCGTCCACCGGGCATGAGAAACCGCACGGACAGTCCGCGCACCGCGAGCACGGGAGCCGCACGCCCGGCCGCGGCGCCGGCCTTGTCCAGGGCATGGACGTCGGCCGCCGCGTCACCGGCGGCCAGAGCGTCGGCCCTCGCCACCGAACCGTCACCGCGCCCGGCGGCAGCCGCTCTCACCGCGTTCGTCTCGTTCACAGCATCAGCTCCGATCGGCGGCGGGGATTGATGCGTTCTCGCCAGGCGCCGGCGAGGCCGGCGATGGCGAGGGTGGGGAGGATGATGAACAGGCCGGGGAACAGGGTGGGCCACCACTGTCCGGCGAGGAGCGAGCCGCGGGCGCCCTGGATCAGGGTGCCGAGGCTCGCGGTGTGGGTGGGCAGGCCGAGTCCGAGGAAGGACAGCGCGGACTCGTGCCACATGGCGTGCGGCACCATCAGCACGGCGGCGAGCGCGGCCTGCGGCAGTACGCCGGGCAGGAGGTGCCGTACGGTCACCCGCCACCGGGACGCTCCCCCGCTGACGGCGGCGTCGATGTACGGGCGGGAGCGCAGGGACAGCACCTCGGCGCGCACGATCCGCGCGGTGGACAGCCAGTGGGTGAGGGCGACGGAGACCACCACCGGCCAGACGCCGGGCCGGAACATGGCGACGATGAAGATGCCGAGCAGCAGGTGCGGCACGGAGGAGACGGTGTCGACGACCCGCATGATGCCCCGGTCGGCCCAGCCGCCGAGGGCTCCGGCGGTAGCCCCCACAGCGGTGCCGATGACGGTCGCGGTCAGCGCCGCCGCCACGCCGACGAGCAGGGACACGCGCAGCCCGTAGACGCAGCGCAGCAGCAGGTCACGGCCGACGTCGTCGGTGCCGAACGGGTGCGCCCAGGAGGGGGCTCGCAGTTTGGCGGCCAGGTCGACGGCCTGCTGGTCGAGCTGGACCAGGGGCGGGACGAGCAGCACGGCGAGGACGGTCACGGCGAGCAGGGCGGCCGAGACGCGGACCCGCAGGGTGCGGGTGGTGCGGCGCTTTCCGCCGTACGACCGCCAGACGGGCTCGGCCGGGGACGGGGCGGCGGCGGGCGCCGGTGCGTCACATGTCACTGAGTTTCACCCTCGGGTCGAACAGTCCGTAGAGCAGGTCGGCGAGCAGGTTGCCGACGAGGACGGCGGCGGTGGCGAGCGTGGTCAGCGCGGCCAGCAGCGGGAAGTCGACGGCGGTGGCCGCCTCGACGGTGGCCGCGGCGATGCCGGGCCAGCTGAACACGGTCTCGACCAGCAGCGCGCCGGTGATGAGTTCGGGCACGCGGGAGCCGATCAGGGTGAGCACGGGCAGCAGTCCGGAGCGCAGCGCGTGGCCGAGCAGCACGGTGTGTTCGGCCAGGCCTCGGGCGCGGGCGCCGCGCACCGGGTCCTCCGCGAGGGCGTCGCCGACGCCCTGGCGGACGTAGAGCGTGAACCACGGCAGCTGGGAGACGGCGAGGACGCCGGCGGGCAGCAGCAGGTGGCTGGTGACCTGCCCGAACGTGACGTGTTCGCTGGCGGTGTCGGTGAGGCCACCCGCCGGGAGGAGGTCCCACTGGAGAGCGAAGAGCCACACGGCGAGCAGCGCGATCCAGAAGACCGGGGCGGCTTCCAGCAGGTAGGCGAGGGAGGTGACGGCCCGGTCGGGGAGGGATCCGGGGCGGCGCGCGGCGAGCACACCGAGGACGGTGCCGAGCAGCACGGCGACGGCGAACGCGACCGCGCACAGCAGCGCGGACCACACCAGGCGTTCGGCGATGACCTGGGTCACCGGCTGCCGCAGCACGCTGGAGTGGCCGAGGTCGCCGCCGAGCGCGGCGGTCAGCCAGTCCCACCAGCGGACCCAGAACGGCTCGTCCACGCCGAGGTTGGCGCGCAGCCGGTCCAGGGTCTCCTGGTCGGCGCCGAGGGCGGCGGTCCCGGCGTAGGCCTTGACGGGGTCGAAGGGGGAGGCGGCGGCGATCGCGAACACGCCGAAGGTGACGGCGAGGAGGACGGGCCCCGCGAACAGGGCCCGCCGTCCCGCCAGGCGGGCCATCGCCCCCCAGGGCGGGGTGGTCATCGCTTGGGCTGCCAGTCCTCGATGTTCCACCAGGGGCCGCTGGCGAAGCCGTGCTCGTGCGGTTCGAGCTGGGTGGTCAGGCCGTCCCAGCGGTCGGCGAGCACGTAGAGGTGGTCGATGTGGGTGAGGAAGGTGTAGCCGGGGTTGTCCGCGAGGGCGCGCTGGAGCGTGCCGTAGGCGGTCTTGCGCTCGTCCGGGTCCTGGGTGCGGCGGCCGGTGTCGAGGGCCTTGTCGACGGCCGGGTTCCGGTAGCGGGCCATGTTGTTGAAGCCGTCGCCGGCGAGGGAGGAGTGCAGCAGGGTGTAGAGGCCGAAGTCGGGGTCGCCGACGCTGCCGAAGCCGGCCAGGACGGCGTCCTTGCCCATGCGGGGCTCGATGACCTCCCAGGTGGCGCTCTCCACCGTCACGTCGATGCCGGCCTTCTTGGCGTCGGAGGCGTAGGCGAGGGCGTGGTCCTGGCGGACCTTGTCGCCGGAGGGGTAGAGCAGGGTGAACGCGGCGCGGCGGCCGTCCTTGGCGCGGATGCCGTCGTCGCCGGGCTTCCAGCCGGCCCGGTCGAGGATCCGCCGGGCCTTGCCGAGGTCGTGGGCGCGCTGGATGCCGTCGTCGAACCAGGGGTCGTCCATGGGCAGCGGCCCGTGGGCGGGGCGGCCGGCGCCGTCGAGGATCTTGTCGACCATGGCCTGGCGGTCCACGGCGGCGTCGAGGGCCTGCCGGATGGCGCGGTCCCCGGTGACCTCGTCGCCGGTGGGGAGGGTGACGGCACGGAAGTCGTAGGACTTCGCCTCGTAGGTGCGCTTGTCGTCGTCGTTCTTGAAGGTGGCGGCGAGGTTGGGCGGCAGGACGGCGCCGTCGAGGTCGCCGGAGCGCAGCCGGGTGGCGCGGACGTCGTCGTCGGCGATGACCGCCATGGTGAACGTCTTCACCTTGGGCGCGGGGCCCCAGTAGTGCGGGTTGGCCTTGAAGGTGAGCTTCTCGCCCTTGCGCCACTGCGCGAGCACGTACGGCCCGGTGCCGACCGGTTCGGTGTTGAGGGAGCCGGTGTTGGGGTCCTGCTGCGCGGCGATGTGCTCGGGGACGATGGGCAGGACGGTGCGGGCGGCGAAGGGCGCGTACGGGTACTTGAGGGTGAAGACGACCGTGTCGTCGCCGTCCGCGCGGACGCTCTTGACGGCGTCGAGTTCGCTCTTGGTGGTGTTGTTGGTCTTGGCGTCGAGGACGGTCCGGTAGGTGTAGACGACGTCATCGGCGGTGAGCGGCTCGCCGTCGCTGAACTTCACACCCTCGCGCAGGGTGAAGGTGTAGGTCCGTCCGCCGTCGGCGACCTTCGGCAGCGCGGCGGCCAGGGCCGGCTTCAGCCTCAGACCGGCATCGCGGGCGAGCAGCCCGTCGAAGATCTTCGAGTTGCCGTCCTTGCCGTAGCCGAGCAGCGGACTGAGGGTGTCCGGCTCGGAGGCGACACCGATGACCACGGACTCGGCGGCCTTGCCGTCGCCGGCCGTGTCGCCGGGTGCCGAGCAGGCGGCGACTCCGACGGTCATCGCCGCCGTGACGGCGGCACCTCGTATCCGACGGGCCGTCATCTCTCTCCCACCCCTGTTGCCAGATTCACGTTGTTGCATAGCGATGGCAATTAAAGGTCACCGAGGTGGCCGAACACCAGCCGGGGTGGCTGGATCACCACGTACGTCCCCCCGTGTGACGAGACCGCAGGGCACATCCGCATCGCGCATTTTGTCTGCTTAACATGCGTACTCAGCGTGACTGAGAGGACATCAGATGGCGCCCACAGGCCGTGGCCCGGGCCTGCCCGAGCATCCTTCCGCCCGCATCGACGCCGTGTGGCGTGCCGCGGCCCCGCACCTCGCCCGCCGCCGCTTCCTCACCGTCGCCGCGGCGGCCACCGCGCTCGCCTTCGGCACCGGCCTGCCCGCCCGCGGCGCGATGGCCGCGCCCCGGCTCGACGCCCGCCGGATCACCGAGAACCCCTTCACCCTGGGCGTCGCCTCCGGCGACCCGCTTCCCGACGCGGTGGTCCTGTGGACGCGGCTCGCCCCCGCGCCGTACGAACCGGACGGCGGACTGGGCCAGGAGCAGGTCTCCGTGAGCTGGGAGGTGGCCCTCGACGAGTGGTTCGCCGCCGTGGTGCGCGACGGCGTCGCCCTGGCCCACCCGGAATACGCGCACAGCGTGCACGTCGACGTCCAGGGCCTCACCCCGGACACCACGTACTACTACCGGTTCCGCACCGGCACGTGGATCAGCCCGGAGGGCCGCACCCGTACCGCGCCCGCCGAGGGCAGCGCCGTCTCGTCCCTGCGGCTCGCGGCCGTCGCCTGCCAGGCCTACCCCGACGGCTACTACACCGCCTACCGGCACCTGGCCCAGGAGGACGTCGACCTGGTCTTCCACCTCGGCGACTACCTGTACGAGTACCCGGTGAACTCGTCCGGCGGCGAACGCGGCTACGCCGCGGGCACGTTGCCGGACGCCTACAACCGGGAGACGATGACCCTCACGGACTACCGGATGCGGTACGCGCTGTACAAGAGCGACGAGGACCTCCAGGCCGCGCACGCCACCCATCCCTTCGTCGTCGCCTGGGACGACCACGAGACCGAGAACAACTACGCGGGCGCCATCCCCGAGAACGACGTGCCGCCGGAGGAGTTCCTGCTGCGCCGGGCCGCCGCCTACCGCGCGTACTGGGAGAACCAGCCGCTGCGCGCCGCACAGCTGCCCCAGGGGCCGGACGCCCGGCTGTACCGGCGGCTCCACTGGGGCACCCTCTCCCAGTTCGACGTGCTCGACACCCGGCAGTACCGCTCCGACCAGGCCTACGGCGACCGCCCCCACGTTCCGGGCCCCGAGTCGGACGACCCGGCGCGCACCCTCACCGGCGACGCGCAGGAACGCTGGCTGATCGAGGGGTGGCAGGCCTCGGACGCGCTGTGGAACGTGGTGCCGCAGCAGGTGCTGTTCTGCCAGCGCAACTTCGACGTCACCAATCCGCCGAAGGTCTCCATGGACGCCTGGGACGGCTACCGCGCCTCACGCGACCGGGTCGTCGCCGGGGCGAAGGCGGCCGGCCTCGCCAACTGGATCGTCCTCACGGGCGACGTCCACGTGGGCTACGCCCTGGACATCAAGGACGACTTCGACGAACCGGCGTCCCGGACCCTCGGCACCGAACTCGCCTGCACCTCCATCACCAGCGGCAAGGACGGCGCGGACAAGCCGGTCAACTGGGAGGCGCATCTGCGGGCCAACCCGCACATGAAGTTCTACAACGGCAAACGCGGCTACCTCCGGATGGAGCTGGACCGGGAGGCGGCCCGGTCGGACTTCCGGACCGTCTCCGCCGTGACCACCCCCGGCGCACCCGTCACGACGGCCGCGTCCTTCGTCACCGAGGTGGGCGACCCCGGCCTGAAACCCGCGTGAGCCCCTCCGCGTCCCGCGGTGCGTCCCGGGCGCGATGCGGTGGGCACGGCATCCCCCGGGCACGGGTCCCGGGGCCCGGCGTACTGCACATGGCGCCGCACGGCGTCACCGAAATCGCGTAAGCCCGCCGCCGGCGACATGGCCGGGGGCCGTTTGCGGCAAGGCCTAGAACTCACGGCAGCTTGCCCTTGAGCGAAGGAGACACGCCGCATGGCCCACAGACACACCGTCACCCGGCACCGGGCCGCGCTCACCGTGCTCGGTGCGCTGGTCCTCGCCGGGCTCCCGTCGGCCGCGGCGGGCGAGCCGAAGCCGTCCGCCGGGGCCGCCTCGTCGGCGGCGCAGACGCTCGGCGCCGACCAGCCGGCACAGGAGCTGCTCCTCGCGCTGGAGCGCGACCTCGGGCTGACCCGGAGCCAGGCCCAGGCCCGCCTGGTCAACGAGGCGGAGGCCGGCACCCGCGCGGGCCGGCTCCGCAACGCGCTGGGCGAGCGCTTCGCCGGCGCCTGGCTGCGGGGCACGGTCTCCGCCGAACTCACCGTCGCCACCACCAGCGCCGACGACGTGGCGGCCATCGAGGCGGAGGGCGCGAAGGCGGTGGTCGTCAAGAACACCCTGCCCCGGTTGCGGGCGGTGAAGGCCCAGCTGGACAAGACGGCCATCCTCACCGACACCCGCGACACACCGCTGTGGTACGTCGACGTGCCGGGCAACCGGGTGGTGCTGGAGGCCACGGACCGGTCGGCCGCGGAGGCCTTCGTCAAGGCGGCCGGGCTCACGCCGGAGCAGGTCGGCCTCCGGGTGACGACGAACCGGCCACGGCTGTTCGAGAACCTCACCGGCGGCGACGCCTTCTACATCGACGGCCTCGCCCGCTGCTCGATCGGCTTCTCCGTCACCAAGGAGCAGCAGCAGGGCTTCGTCTCGGCCGGCCACTGCGGCAAGCCGGGCGCCAGGACGACCGGGCACAACCAGGCCGACCAGGGCACCTTCCAGGCGTCCACGTTCCCCGGCAAGGACATGTCGTACGTGGCCGTCAACGCCGGCTGGACCGCGACCCCCGACGTCAAGGCGGAGGGCGACACGAAGGTGCAGGTCAGTGGATCGGTCGAGGCGCTCGTCGGCGCGTCGGTGTGCCGGTCCGGCTCGACCACCGGCTGGCACTGCGGAACCATCCAGCAGCACGGCACCAGCGTCAGCTACGCCGAGGGCACCGTCGACGGCCTGACCCAGACCACGGTGTGCGCGGAACCCGGCGACTCCGGGGGCCCGTACGTCGCGGGCGTCCAGGCGCAGGGCGTCACCTCCGGCGGCAGCGGTGACTGCACCAACGGCGGGACCACCTTCTACCAGCCGGTGATGCCGATCCTGAGCGACTTCGGCCTCACCCTGAAGACGGCGTCCGAGCAGACCGCGCCCACACCGCAGGGCACCGCGACGGCGGACGCGTGGGCCATGGGCCGGGTCTACGACGCCGGGGCCACCGTGACCCATGCCGGGGTGCGCTACCAGTGCCTTCAGCCGCACCAGGCGCAGGGCGCGTGGTCCCCGGAGGCCACTCCGGCGCTGTGGCAGCGGGTGTAGCGGCGGTCCGCGCCGGCGGCGGTCCGCGCCACGGCTCGGCCAGGAGGCCGTATGCCGTGGTGACGAACGGATCGCGGTGCCGGAAGCGCCGGGTGCACACCGCGGCCAGGGGCAGGGCCGTGCCGCTGTCGGGCCGGAAGCCGGGGAACGCCTGCCGGCCGATTGTGGCCCCGCTGTGCGAGTGCATCGGGCCGCCCTCGACCGGGTGACGGAACCAGCCCACGCGCTGCGCCTGAGGCGCGGTCCGGCACGGACCGCGCCTCAGGGCGCCGCGGCGGACGGGCCGTCAGTCGAAGTACGACTGGAGGGTGCCGCGGCGCCGGACGTCGAGCGTGGCGCAGTGGAACGAGCCGCCGAACGGCGCGTAGTGCAGCAGGTCGCACGGGATGGGCTCGAACCCCCACCGCTCCAGCGCCCGCAGCATCCCGGTGTGGTGCCGCTCCGCGATCACCCTCCGCTCATCGAGCATCAGCACGTTCATGCTGAGCCATCTGCCGCACATCGAGGTGAGCTTGAGCAGCGGGTCCCTGATGGGGGTGGGCTCCGGAGCGATCAGCACGTCCCACGAGTCCAGGATGCCGGGCAGCCGGTCGACGTCGACGTACTCGGGATTGACCAGCACCTTGCCGGGCGCGAGCGGCACGAACGTGGTGTCGATGTGCATGGGCGTGCGGCAGCGGCTCTCGATCTCGTGGATGCGGTAGGCGGGGCCGAGATGCCGGCGCAGCCACTCGATGCCCATCCGGTTGGTCACATTGCTCCGCGTGACGAAGAGGTCCCGTCCCGCCCGCACGAAATCCGCCGCGTCGAACACCGGCTCGAACTCGGTGAGGATGTAGCGCATCGGCTCGTCCGGGCCGGGGACCTGGAAGTCCTCCACGAACAGGTCCTCGGTGAGCTGGGGCCGGGGAGCCGCCGTCCAGCGGGCGCCGCGCCGGAAGTAGTCCTTGAGGACCGCGCGGTAGGAGTGCGTCTCGAAGTAGCGGCACGGCCAGGCCATCGGGGTCTCGATGATCTCGTCGCCGATCACCAGCATGCTGTCCCGCGGGCAGGTGTTGCAGAACCCGCGCGAGGACCAGTCGGGGGTGCCGAAGCGCCGCCCGTGATCGACCGGGTCGGGCCGCCTGACGGTGACGCCGAGGGACTCCAGGAGGGCGACGAAGCCGTCGAGTTCGCGCTGGGCGCGCTCGACCAGCAGCCGCGGATACCGGCGGCCGGCGGCGAACCCCTGCATGCGCGCGGCCCACGGCGGCACGTTGCACGTCACCACCGGATGGCTGGCGGGGATCCGCGACCCGTCCAGCCGCCCCACGATGATCTCCTCCAGCGGGTCCCATTCGTTGTACGAGCTGACGGGCGAGACCAGGGGTTCCGCGGGGTCGTCCGTCGCGAGGCTCCGCACGAGCGTCATGCCCACCCGCTTTCGGTCCGAGTCGATTCGCTGTGTTCACTACGTTACTCAACGTGTACCCGCCGCGCCGGTACCATGACCGCCGCGCGAGGCTATCGGCCGGCGACACCGGGCGGAGTGGGACGCGTACCACGATTCCCCCGGAGCGGCGCGCCCGGCACTCCGGGCCCGGCGGCACATCGCTCAACCAACACGTCGCTCAACCATCCACCCCAGCCGTTCGACGAGGAAGTGGCGGAATGGTCCGCGCCCTCGAGGTTCACGCCTTCATCGGCGACCTCCACTCGGGTGCGCTGGTGGGCCCGCGACGGGTGACAAGGAGGAGCCTCGGGCCGACCGTTGGGGTTTCAAGAAGTTCGGTCGGCAAGGTTGACGCCCGCGTGACACGCCTTCACATTACTTATCGGTAGAACCGATCGGTATTCCCGCACCCGGCTGCTCCTCGTGCTCCACGGTCGTACGGCACCCCTCACTCACCCGCCTCCCGAGAAGAGAGCACATGCGGAAGCCGATCAGGCATGTCATGCACTCGTCAGCGCTGGTCGGCGCGTTGAGCCTCGGCCTCAGCGGCGCCACCACCGCCCACGCCACCCCGAACCTGGACTACGCCGCACTCGGCGACAGCTACAGCGCCGGCTCGGGCGTCCTCCCGGTGGACCCCGCCAACCTGCTCTGCCTGCGCTCCACCGCGAACTACCCGCATCTCATCGCCGCCCGGACCGGCGCCCACCTCAAGGACGTGACCTGCGGCGGCGCCCAGACCAAGCACTTCAGCGAAGCCCAGTACCCGGGCGTGGCCCCGCAGCTGGACGCCGTCACCGCCGACACCGACCTGGTGACCCTCACCATCGGCGGCAACGACAACAACACCTTCATCAACGCCGTCACGGCCTGCGGCTCCGCGGGCCTGCTCAGCGGCGGCAAGGGCAGCCCGTGCAAGGACAAGCACGGCACCTCGTTCGACGACCGGATCGAAGCGAATACCTATCCGGCGGTCAAGGCCGCCCTGCAGCGCCTCCACGCCAAGGCACCCGGCGCCCGCGTCGCCGTACTGGGCTATCCCTGGATCACCCCGGCCACCGCCGAACCTGGCTGCTTCGCGAAACTCCCCATCGCCTCCGGTGACGTGCCGTATCTGCGCGGCATCCAGGCGCACCTCAACGCCGTCGTCCAGCGCGCCGCCGAAGAGACCGGATCCACCTACGTCGACTTCTCCCAGGTGTCCGACGGCCACGACGCCTGCAAGGCCGGCGGCACCCGGTGGATCGAACCGCTGCTGTTCGGCACCAGCGTCGTCCCCGTCCACCCCAACGCCCTCGGCGAGCGCCGCATGGCCGAACACGCGATGGACGTCCTCGGCCTCGGCTGACCCGGCGCACGGGAGACACAGGGAGAAGGACAGACATCGAGGGACGCGAGAGAAACACGCAAGGGTGGCCGGGATCGCTCCCGACCACCCTTCGTGATCTGTGTCCGAGGGGGGACTTGAACCCCCACGCCCGATAAAGGGCACTAGCACCTCAAGCTAGCGCGTCTGCCATTCCGCCACCCGGACCAGGTGTCTGCCGCCCGGCCGGGGCGTTCCCCGCGGCGACAGGGACAACAATACCAAGGTTTCGGAGTGCCTCTCACCTGCGTATCCGCACCCCTGGTGGGGCCCGGGCCGCCGGACGGCCACCCCCGCTCCAGGCGTCACCACAGGTGATGGGGGCGTCACTCGTCGACGTCGGGTGCCTCGGGGCGGTCGGCTCCGCGATGCCCTCGCGCCGGTCCCGGAACCGCGTCCCCGTTCCGCCAGTACCTGGTCCGGCCCGGCGAGGGTTCCAGGAGCGGGGGCGCCCTGTGGATGGCATGCGCCGACGGTAAAGGGAACCTGACGGAGGGTGGTCACCCTTCGGCCGCCGGCGCCGGGCGCGGGAAGGGACCTTCCCGGAGCCGGAACTCCGGGACAGGGCCCTTCCTGGTGCGCAGGCGCGCGGTCAGCACTTCTCCCGCAGTGAGTGCAGGTGCTCGCTGGACTTGCGGGCGAAGGTGAACGACTCGGCCGGGTTGTCGTGCTCGGCCTGCCAGTGGTGGGCGAACCGCTCGCCGCGCAGCCGGGTGACGGCGGACAGGAACCGCCGGTAGTCGATGTCGCCGTCACCGACGTCGACCATGCGGTAGCCGTGCTGGGTCGACGGGTCGCTCACCCCGTCCTTCACATGGAACAGCGGGTAGCGGTGCGGCCGCTTCAGCACGTAGTCGAGGGGGTCGAAGGGTGCGGGTGTGCCGTCGGGCCGCCTGGAGAAACGGAACTGGCCGACGTACGCCCAGTAGATGTCCATCTCCAGGTACACCAGGTCGGGGTCGGTCTCGGCGAGCAGCACGTCGTAGAGGCGCACGTGCGGCTTGTCGGCGGCGAAGGAGAACTCCTCGGAGTGGTTGTGCTGGTAGAACTTCATGCCGCGCGCCCTCGCCGCGGCGCCGTAGGTGTTGAAGTCCTCGGCCGCCCGCTTCCAGGCGTCGACGGTCGAGCCGTAGCGGAACGGGTTGGAAGCGGTGCCGATGTGCTTCAGGCCCAGTGCCTGGGCGTCGTCGAGGACCTTGGTGAGGTTGGTGGCGAAGGTGTAGGCGTCCGGGTCGCCGGAGTAGTAGCCGACGTGGCTGCCGATCGGGTTCAGGCCGTGGCTCCTGGCCAGCCGCTTGAGCTGGGCGAGGGTGATGGGGCCCGCGGAGCCCTGGGTGTATCCGGCGAACTCGACCTCGTCGTAGCCGTACCGCTCCAGCTCGGCGAAGACGGGGCCGAAGCCGAGGGTGGAGACCTTGTCGCGGAGGCTGTAGAGCTGGATGCCGAGCCGGCCGGGCGGCAGGACGGGGCGGCCACGGCCGGGCGCGCCGGCGGTACCGGGAGCCGCCGCGGTTTGCGTGGTGGCGGTCGCGGGGCCGGCCGCCGCGCCGAGCAGGGCGGCGGCGGTGGCGCCTGCGGCGACGCCGAGCATGCCGCGTCTGCCGATGCGGTGGGTGAGTTCGGGGTCGGGCTGGGAGAAGCGGCTCATGCCTGGAACTCCTCTGGGTCGAGGGCCGTTGTCAGTGGTGGGTGCTTCACTGGTGAGCAGGTCAGGAGAGACCGGCCAGGTGGAGCAGGAGTGCTTTCACATCGGTGGCCGCGACGCGGTCGCCGACAGCGCGGGGGGTGGAGCAGATGAGGAGTGGACCCTCGTCGTCGCTCGCGGGGAGGCGGCCGTGGCTGCCCCGAATAGGTGAGGGATCCAGGGGCACGACCGCCATGCGGTAGCGCAGGCCCAGCTTCTTGCGGGCCAGGGCCGTCGCCGCCTTCACCTTGACGTAGGGGTCGAGGGGGTCCATGAAGAGCTCGACCGGGTCGTAGCCGGGTTTGCGGTGGATCTCGACGAGCCGTGCGAAGTCGGGCGCGCGGGCGTCGTCGAGCCAGTAGTAGTACGTGAACCAGGCGTCCGGCTCCGCCACGGCGACGAGTTCGCCGGAGCGCGGATGGTCGAGGTGGTGGGTCTTCTTGCCCTCGTCGTCGAGGAGCAGGTCGATGCCGGGCAGGCCGGTGAGCGCGGCGCGGGCCGCCGCCAGGTCCTCGGGGCGGCGGACGTAGACGTGGGCGATCTGGTGGTCGGCGACGGCGAAGGCACGGGACGCCATGGGGTCGAGGTACTCCATGCCGTCCTGGGTGTGCACCTCCAGCAGTCCGGCGCGGCGCAGCGCCCGGTTGATGTCGACCGGCCGGGACACGCGGGTGATGCCGTACTCGGAGAGTGCGACGACGGTGCGGCCCTCGGCCCGGGCGTCGTCGAGCAGCGGGGCGAGCGCGGCGTCCAGGTCGGCGGCCGCCCGGTGCGAGCGCGGGTCGTCGGGGCCGTAGCGCTGCAGGTCGTAGTCGAGGTGGGGGAGGTAGCACAGGGTCAGGTCGGGGCGGCGGGTGCGCTGGATGTGCCGGGTGGCGTCGATGATCCAGCGGCTGGAGACCAGGTCCGCGCCGGGTCCCCAGAAGTGGAAGAGCGGGAAGGTGCCGAACTTCCGGGTCAGTTCGTCGCGCAGATCGGCGGGGCGGGTGTAGCAGTCGGGTTCCTTGCGGCCGTCGGCGTAGTAGATGGGACGGGGGGTGACGGTGATGTCGGTGTCGGCGCCCATGGCGTACCACCAGCAGATGTTGGCGACGGTGTAGCCGGGGTGGGCGCGGCGGGCGGCGTCCCAGAGTTTGTCGCCGCCGACCAGGCCGTTGTGCTGGCGCCACAGCAGCACGTCGCCGAGTTCGCGGAAGTACCAGCCGTTGCCGACGATGCCGTGCTCGGACGGCATCGTGCCGGTGAGGAAGGTGGACTGGGCGGCGCAGGTGACGGCGGGCAGCACCGTGCCGAGCGGCGCCCGGGAGCCGGACCGGGCGAGGGCCTTGAGGCGCGGCATGTGGTCGAGGAGACGGGGGGTGAGGCCGACGACGTCGAGGACGAGGAGCGGGGTGGGACGCGCCGGGGCGTGGGCGGTCACGGCAGCTCCTTCAGGCCGAGGTCGGTGAGGAGGTCGCGGGCGAGGGCGAGCTCCGCGGCGATGCCGTCGGCGAGCTGGGCGCGGGTGTGCGGCCGCAGCTCGGGAGGGAGCGCCTGCCAGGTGTAGGTCTCGACCTCCAGGTGGCGGGTGAGCGGTCGCGGGCCGCCGACGAGCCGGGCGAGTGCGGAGGTCAGGACGGGGAGCGTCGAGGTGAGGGGCGCGGCCGGGGACGCGTGCAGCGGGACGTGGAAGTGGGACCGCCAGGGTGCGCCGTCCGGCAGGGCCTGGCCGTCCAGGGCTTCGCCCAGGTCGTCGGTGCCGCGCAGGCCGGCGGCGGTGGAGACGCGGGTCTGGTGCAGGAAGCGGGGTTCGTCGAAGGCGGCGAGCGCGTCGCGGACCTCGGGGAGATGGGGGTGTTCGGCGTGCAGGGCGGCGGAGAGCTGGGACTTGACGACGGTGACACCGGCATCGGCGAGCGCGTCCAGGGCGGTGTCGGGGTTTTCGAAGGAGGTGGCGAGATGGCAGGTGTCCACGCAGACGCCGATACGGGGGTGGTCGATCGCGGCCAGCGGGGTGAGGGCGTCGGCGGTGGTCTCGACGACGCAGCCCGGCTCCGGTTCCAGGCCGACGCGCAGGGAGCGGCCCGTCAGCTCGGCCAGGGCGTCCAGGCGTTCACCGAGGGTGGCCAGGGCGGTGCGGGCGGTCGCGGCACGCTCCTCGTCGGCGGCGGTGCGCCAGGCGAGCGGCAGGGTGGAGATGCTGCCCTCGGTGACGTCGTCGGGCAGCAGCCCGGCGAGCACCCGGGCCAGGGCGGTGGTGTGGTCGAGGCGTTCCCGATCGGCCCAGTCGGGGCGGTAGACGCGGTACTTGACCTCCTCGGCGCCGAACCCTTCGTACGGGAAGCCGTTGAGGGTGACCACCTCCAGGCCGCGCCGGTCCAGTTCGGTGCGCAGGGCGCGCAGGGCGGACGGGTCGGCGACCAGGGCGCGGGCCGCGTCCCGGGCGAGCCACAGGCCGATGCCGAGACGGTCGCGGCCGAGGCGGCGGCGGACCGGTTCGCAGTGGTCGCGGAGCTGGGCGAGGACTCCGTCAAGGGTTTCCGCGGGGTGGACGTTGGTGCAGTAGGCGAGGTGGACGAGGGAGCCGTCGGGGTGGCGGAAGCGCATCGTTCACTCCCCGCCGCGCAGGACGGAGTTGCCCTCGTGGGTGGCCTCGGTCGCGCCGACGTCGAGGGTGAGCCGGCCGCTGAGCCCGTAGAAGGTGACGGGGTTGCGCCACAACACCTGGTCGACGTCGTCCTCGGAGAACCCTTCGGCGAGCATCAGGTCTCCGACCTCGCGGGTCTTCAGCGGGTCGCTTCTCCCCCAGTCGGCGGCGGAGTTCACCAGGACCCGCTCGGTCCCGTGGGCGCGCAGCAGGGCGACCATCCGCTCCTCGTCCATCTTGGTGTCGGGATAGACGGAGAAGCCGAGCCAGCAGCCGCTGTCCTTGGCCTCCTTGACGGTGGTCTCGTTGAGATGGTCCACCAGCACCCGCTCCGGCGGCAGGGCGGACTCGCGGACCACGTCCAGGGTGCGGCGCAGACCGGCGAGCTTGTCGCGGTGCGGGGTGTGCACCAGGGCGGGGAGCCCGTGGTCGGCGGCGAGCTGGAGCTGGGCGGCGAGCGCGGTGTCCTCGGCCGGTGTCATCGAGTCGTAGCCGATCTCGCCGACGGCGACGACCTGGTCCTTGACGAGATAACGGGGCAGTTCGTCGAGGACCGGCCGGCAGCGCGGGTCGTTGGCCTCCTTCGGGTTGAGCGCGATCGTGCAGTGGTGGGCGATGCCGTACTGGGCGGCGCGGAAGGGCTCCCAGCCGAGGAGGGAGTCGAAGTAGTCGAAGAAGGTGGCGGGCGAGGTGCGGGGCTGGCCGAGCCAGAAGGAGGGTTCGACGACGGCACGGACTCCGGCCGCGTACATGGCCTCGTAGTCGTCGGTGGTCCGGGAGGTCATGTGGATGTGGGGGTCGAAGATGCGCATCAGGACTCCTTGCCGTGGGGGACGTCCGGTGAGTGCGACGTGGACGACGGCGCGCTGTCGGTCAGGGCCAGCACACGGTGCAGATCCTCGGGGACGGGGCGGCCGGCGGCGGATCGTTCGGCGGCGTAGTCGCCGAGCATGCGGGCCAGTTCGGCGTCGCCCCGGGCGCGGTCCGCCAGGCCGGCCACCGCCTCGACCGGCACGCCGGTGAACAGGCACTTCAGCACGGCGTGGCGCCAGCTGTGGGCGTCGAGGTGCCGGGCGGCGTACGGGCCGACGGCGGCGGCCAGCAGCCGGGTGTCGTTGGTGCGCAGGGCGTCCTCGACGAGCGGCAGCGCCTCCGGGCCCGGCACCAGGTGGGGCAGGGCGTGCAGGACGGCGCGGCGTTCGGCGGCGGTGCCCTGGGAGTAGACGCGGCCGAGCACGGCCGGGTCGGCGCGGGCGGCCCGCAGGATCAGCACCCGGGCGGCGTCCGCGTACGCGGCGCCGCAGCGGCGGCCGGTCTCGGCGAACCGCAGCTCCCACACCGAGATCGGGCCGTGCGCGCCCGGGTGGGCGGCGGCCTCGGCGAGAGCCTGGTCGAGCCAGGCGCGGGCGGCTCCGGACAGTTCGGCGTCGAGGCGGGAGTGGAGGTCGTCCAGCGGGCCCCGGACGAGGAGGGAGCCGGTCGTGGAACCGCCCGGGTCGGGCTGTGCGTGGGTCATGGGGTGCTCCCTTGTGGGGTTGGCGCCGCGTGACGGAGGAAGGGCAGGGACAGCTCGGCGAAGTGCGGGCCCGCGTGGGAGTGGCGGGGCAGTTCGACGACGGTGAGCCCCTGGTAGCCGGTGGCGGCCAGGGCCGCGAGGACCGGCGGGAAGTCGATCTCGCCGTCGCCGAACGGCAGATGCTCGTGGACTCCCCGCCGCATGTCCTCGATCTGGACGTGGCGCAGCCAGGGAGCGGCGGCGCGGACGCAGTCGGCGGGCGGGAGCGGTTCGAGGCACTGGCAGTGGCCGATGTCGAGGGTGAGACCGAGCGGCTCGGGGTCGCCGAGGAGGCTGCGCAGACGGTGGAAGTCGGCGAGGGTGGCGAGGAGGTGACCCGGTTCGGGCTCCACGGCGAGGGGGACGCCGGCGGTGGCGGCGGCGTCCAGGACGGGGGCGAGGGCGTCGGCCAGGCGTTTCCACGCCGTGTCCGGGTGCGTCCCGGCGGGGGTGATGCCGCTGAAGCAGTGCACGGCGTGCGCGCCGAGGTCGGCGGCGATCCGCACGGCGCGCAGCAGCAGGTCGACCCGGCGGGCCCGGTCCTCCGGGCCCGGGTCCAGCAGGGACGGGCCGTGCTTGCGGCGCGGGTCGAGGACGTAGCGGGCGCCGGTCTCCACGGTGACGGACAGTCCCAGCGCGTGCAGGCGCCGGGCGACATGGCGGGTGCGGGCGGAGAGGAGCGGCGCGAAGGGGTCGAGGTGCATGTGGTCCAGCGTCAGACCGACGCCGTCGTAGCCGAGGTCGGCGAGCAGGGCGAGGGCGTCGTCGAGGCGCAGGTCGGCGAGGCCGTTGGTGCCGTAGCCGAAGCGGAGCGGGGCCGAGGGGCGGCCGGCAGGCCGGGCGTTGAGGCTCATGTGACGCTCACCTTCCTCGCGTACAGGCGTCCGAGCGGGGCGAGCGCCGCGACGGCGAGGGCGGTGACCCGAGCCCCGGAGCGGGCGGACAGGGCGGCCTGGAGCGGGATGGTGGCGCGGATGCCGCCGACGACGGCTCGTTGGGTGAGCGGAGGTGAGGGATGGAGAGCGGCGTGCAGGTAGGGACGGGCGACGGTCGCGGCGTAGCCGGCGCCGAGAGCGGTGCGCAGGGCGGTGTCCGGGCTCGGTTCGGCCGCGGACCGGCGGGTCAGCAGCCGGGTCAGCAGGGCGGAGGTGGCGAGCGCGGCCAGCGGGCCCAGAACCGAGCCGCCCTGGGTCTCGCGGCGGGACACCGTCGTGACCGCGAGGGTGTGGCTGCCGAGCAGCGCGGCCGACGGGAGGGCGGCGCGAGTGCGACCACTGGTGGCCGCGGCTCCCAGGAGCAGATCGAGTCCACGGGCGGCGGCCATGGCGGCGGGTCCGGCCGGGGTGTGCTTCAGAGCGAGGTCGTACGCCCAGACGGTGGCCGCGAGCGGCGCGGCGACGGCCAGCGCGGGGCGGCCGGCGCGGGCCGCGAGGGCGAGTCCGGCGCCGGTCAGGGCGCAGGCCGCGGTGAGGGCCGCCGCCGGACGGACCCGGCCGGAGGGCAGAGGCCGGTGCGGGCGGTCCCGGGCGTCCTCCTCGCGGTCCGCCCAGTCGTTGAGGGCCATGCCCGCCTCGTAGAGACAGAGGGAGGAGCCGATCGCGAGCAGGGTGCGGGCACCGGGTCGCATCCCCGCCGCGGCGGCACCGGCCAGGGCGTCGCCGGGGACGGTGAAGAGGGCGGGGAGCCGGAGGAGTTCGGCCCAGGCTCGGGAGTGGGAGGGGTCGAAGGGGTCGAAGGGGTCGGAGGGGTGGTAGGGGTTGGAGGGGCTGGAGGGACGGTCGGTGGCCGGGCCTGTGCTGGAGGCTGTGCCGGTACCCGTGTCCGTGCCGGTTGGGGGGCGTGTGCCGGCCGGCGTCTCGCCGGGGGTGTGTGTGCGGCTCGGCATCTCGCCGGGGGTGTGTGTGCCGCTCGGCATCTCGCCGGGGAGGCGCGCGCCGGCCGGCGTCTCGCCGGGGAGGCGTGTACGGCTCGGCGTCTCGCCGCTGCCGGCGCCTGTCGTGTCCGGGCCTCCGGCGTGCCGCCCGCTCATCGGTGCTCCCCCGGCCGCTGCCCGGAGGGCCCGTTCGCGGCCGTCCCCGCCCCGTCGCGCAACCGCTCCGCGAATGTGGCGAGTGCCGCGTACTGCTCGCCCAGGGACGACGGTCCCTCGCCCACGGGGTCCTTGAAGTAGAAGCCCAGTTCGCCGAGCGGTCCGCGCAGGCCCGCCTCATGGGCGCGGGCGAGGAGCCGGGCCAGGTCCAGGACGAGCGGGGCGGCGAGGGACGAGTCGCAGCCCTGCCAGATGGTCTGCAGGATCATGCGGGTGCCGAGGAAGCCGTCGAAGGCGATGTGGTCCCAGGCGGTCTTCCAGTCGCCGAGCGCGGGCACGTCGTCGATGTGGACCTCGCCCTGGGGTGCCGCGCCGAGCGTGTCGGCGAGCACCCGTTCCTTGCCGGCGTTCTTCGCCGCCGCGGCGGCCGGGTCGGCGAGGGCCGCGCCGTCACCGCCGCCCAGCAGGTTGGTGCCGGACCAGGCCCGCACGGCGAGCGCCCGCTGGGCGAACATCGGGCCGAGCACGGACCGCAGCAGCGTCTGCCCGGTCTTGCCGTCACGGCCCGCGTACGGCAGCCCGGAAGCGGCCGCCTCCTCGGCGAGCTCCGGGTGGTGCAGGCCCGTGGAGGGGGTGAAGTTGACGTAGGGACAGCCCGCGCGCAGGGCGGCCGCCGCGTAGAGGGAACTGGCCGGCAGGTCCCCTCCGGTCGGGACCGGTTCCGTCGAGGCCACGTTCACCACGACGGCTCGCGCGAGCCCGCACCGTCGTACGAAGTCCCGTATGTCGCAGGCGAAGACGGTGATCAGGTCCTCCACGCCCAGGGTGTCCCCGGCGGGTCCCGGAACCGGGCCGCCCGGCCGGATCTCGCGGTCCGCTGCGGCGAGTTCGGCGGCGACGGCGGCCGGCAGTCCCGGGGGCAGGACGCCGCCCGCGGCGAGGGCCTCGGCACGCTTGGGCAGGGGACAGTCCACGACGTCGTGGCCGCCGAAGACGAGCGACGACAGCGGCGGCAGACCGCATTCCTCGAAGGGTGGGGTCTCGGTGACCATGCCCGTCGGTGGGTGCAGACCCGCCGTGACGGCGGCACAGCCCGCGACGACGGTGGTGGCGACGGAGCCGCGGGCCCCGATCAGCCAGACGCCGACGCGTGGCTGGGAAACGGACGCGGACATGGGCAGCCTCCTTGTCCCCGAAGTGGTGGCCGGACGTCGTCCCCGTGGATGTGGCCGGAAGACGGCGGGCGGGGGTCCGGCGTCCCCCGCCCGCCGCCGTTCAGTCACCCGTGGCGGGCAGTTCCTTCAACTGGATGTTGCGGAAGGAGACCTGGTCGTCGGCGCCGTGATTCTGGAGGCCGATGTGACCGTCGGTCAGGCTCCGCTGCGGGTCCTTGTTGGTGAAGTCGTTGATCTTGACTCCGTTGAGGAACACCTGGAGGCGTTCGCCCTGGACCTTGATCTCGTAGGAGTTCCACTGGCCGGGCGGCCGCAGGACCTGGTCACGGGCCTTGATGTTCGCCGACTTGAACGAGTAGACGGAGCCCGTGGTGCGGTCGGGGGCATCCGTGGCGTCGATCTGGATCTCGTAGCCCTTGTTCACCGCGGACCAGGGGTCGTCGGAGGCGGGGAAGCCCACGAAGATCCCGGAGTTGTCGTCGCCCCGCATCTTCCAGTCGAGCTTGAGCGAGTACGACTTCAGCTCCTTGGCCTGGTACCAGAGCAGGCCCATGCCGCCCTCGGACTCCAGGGTGCCGTCCTTGACGGCGAACCTGCCGGGGCCGGCCTGCTTCCAGCCGTCCAGGGTCTGGCCGTTGAAGATCTTGCGGTAGTCCCTGCCCGGCTTGCAGTCGGCCTTGACCTGCCCGGTGGCGTACTGGAGGCCGCCGAGCAGATGGGCCCGGAAGGCCTCCTCGGCGTAGGACTCCTTGGTGTGGCCGCCGCCGGTGTAGAAGGACCGGCCGCCGCCGTAGCTCTGGCACCAGGCGATCGGGTGGTCGCCCTTCATGGTGCCGCCCTGGTAGGTGGTCTCGTCGAGGGTGGCGAGGACCTTGGCCTGCTCGCGCGGGTTGGTGCGGTAGTTGTACCACTCGTCGGTGCGCTCCCAGGTGTCGTGCAGGTGCGCGGTGGACGGGTGGTCGTGGTCCTCGACGCGGACGGTGGCCTGCTGGATGGCCGGGTGCGAGTGGAAGTGGGCACCGACGAGGCCGCCGTAGAACTCCCAGGCGTACTCGGTGTCGGCTGCGGCGTGGATGCCCATGTAGCCGCCGCCGCCCGCCACGTAGTCCTCGAACGCCTTCTGCTGCTCGGCGTCGAGCACGTCACCGGTGGTGGACAGGAAGGCCACGGCGTCGTACTTGGCGAGGTTGGTGGTGGTGAACTGCCTGGCCTCCTCGGTCGCGTCGACCGTGATGCCGGCCGGGGCGCCGATTTCCCTCAGGGCGGCGATACCGGCCGGGATGGAGTCGTGCCGGAAGCCGGCGGTCTTGGAGAAGACCAGGACCTTCTTGCCGCTCCGGAACGGCTCCTTGGAGAATTCGAAGTCGTCGACGTCGAACAGCGCGCCCTCGCCGCCCCTGAAGACCAGGTAGATGTCCGTGGTCTTCTTCGGCAGTGCCCGCAGCGGCACGTCGACGTTCTGGAACGTCTCCCAGCTGCCGGTCGGCGGGATGTAGGCCGAGCCGTGCAGCGGCCCCTCGGGCGAGCCGGTGCGCACCTCGATGAAGCCGCCCGCGCCGCCGGAGGAGGCCCGCACGGTCACCTTCTTCTCCCCGTCGAAGCGGTAGGGGGTGAAGGAGATCCAGTCGCCGTCGTCGATGTCGCCGACGGTCCTGCCGCCGTGGGCGCCGGTCTTGTCGATGACCGACACGCCCGACTGGGTGGTGAAGTGCTCGCCCTGGCGGTGCGGCGGCTGGAGCACGGTGCGTGCGGTGCCGGTCAGGGGCTCCTGGCCGTTCGCCCCGCTGTCGGTGTAGCTGGCGCCGACGACGCCGTAGATGTTGGCGTTGGGGTCGTGGCCGCCGTCACCGGCGGGCGGCCTCAGCGTGCCCTCGCAGCCCGTCTCGCTGGTCAGTTCGTGGGCGTGGGAGTCGTGGCCGAGGCTGTAGACGACCTTGACCCGGGAGCAGTCGACCGTCTCCTCGGGGTCGGTGACGGTCACCTTGAACGGGACGGGCCGGCCGAAGGCGGCCAGGCTTCCGTTGCCCGGGACGTCGATCCGCACCCTGGGCTCGGTGTTGCCGACCACGATCCGGACGCTGGCGTTGCCGGTGTTGCCCTCGGGGTCCTCGGCGGTGAAGGTGGCGCTGTAGGTGCCGACCTTCTTGTACCGGTGGGTGGGGTTGAGGCCCTCGCCCTTGGTGCCGTCGCCGAAGTCCCAGCTGTAGGTGAGATCCGTGGAGTCGGCGTCCTGGGCGGAGCCGGTGAAGGTGACCTTCAGGCCGGCCGCTCCGGACGTCTTGTCCGCGCTCACCTGGGCGATCGGCGAGAAGCCGTCCTCGGCGTTCTCGATCCGGTACAGCGCGGAGTGCTGGTCGCCCTGGAACCAGGAGACGCCGTAGTCGAGGACGTAGAGCGCGCCGTCGGGACCGAACTCCATGTCCATGATCTGGGTGCCGGTCCACGGGAAGTCGTTGATCTTCGCGACGGAGCCGTCCGCATTCTGTTCGATCCGCTTGATCCAGCGGCGGCCGAACTCACCGGCGAAGAAATCGCCGTCGTACGCCTCGGGGAACTTCACGCTGGAGTCGAGCGCGGGGTCGTAGCGGTAGACCGGGCCGGCCATCGGGGACTCGGAGCCGCTGCCGAACTCGGGCACGGAGCCGCCGTCGTACGGGATCCAGGCGGCCTGCGCGGGTGGCAGGTCGACCAGACCCGTGTTGTGCGGGGAGGTGTTCCTCGGGGCGGCGCAGTCGAACTTCTCGCCGGACTGCTTGGTGGCGAAGTCGTAGTCGACGTAGGCGTCGTTGTCGCCGGTGCAGAACGGCCAGCCGAAGTTGGCCGGCTTGGTCACCTTGGCGAACTCGACCTGTCCCGCCGGGCCCCGGTTGGGGTCGGCGGCGCCCGCGTCGGGGCCGTAGTCGCCGACGTACACGATGCCGGTCTTGTCGTCGACGCTCATCCGGAACGGGTTGCGGAAGCCCATCGCGTAGATCTCGGGACGCGTCTTCTCCGTGCCCGGGGCGAAGAGGTTCCCCTCCGGGACGGTGTACGAGCCGTCCTCGGCGACCTTGATGCGCAGGATCTTGCCGCGCAGGTCGTTGGTGTTGGCGGAGCTGCGGCGGGCGTCGAAGGCAGGGTTGCGGTTCGGCCGGTCGTCGATCGGCGTGTAGCCGTCGGAGGCGAAGGGGTTGGTGTCGTCGCCGGTCGACAGGTAGAGGTTGCCGTCCGCGTCGAAGTCGATGTCGCCGCCGACGTGGCAGCAGGTGCCCCGGGAGGCCGCGACGTCCAGGACCTTCTTCTCGCTGGACATGTCCAGCGTGCCGTTGGGGTTCAGGACGAAGCGGGAGAGGCGATTGACGCCGTCGAACTTCTTGAAGTCTTCGGCGGTTCCGGTCTCCGGGGCGTCGCCCGCGGGGGTGTCGAGCGGCGGGGCGTAGTAGAGGTAGATCGCCCGGTTGTTCTTGAAGTCCGGGTCGATGCCTACGCCCTGGAGGCCTTCCTCGTCGTGGGTGTAGACGGGGATCCTGCCGGCGATCTTGGTGACACCGCCCTGGTCGGTCAGGCGCAGCGTGCCGTCGCGCGAGGTGTGCAGGACGCTGCGGTCCGGGAGCACGGCGAGCGACATCGGCTCGCCCATCTCGGGTTCGCCCTTGGCGAGCGGGACCTGCTGGAACTGCCCTTCGGCGGCCGCCGGTTCGTCGTGCTCCGGGTGGCCGGGGTGGGCGCCGGCGACGGTGGCCGGGGTGCCCACGGCGAGGAGCAGGCCGGTGAACAGGGCGAGGGTGGTGCGAAGCCTGGGCCGCCGGGGAGTGCGGGTGCTTCTGAGTCTGGTTCCGTGCACGAAGTCCCTCCGGGAACGGGGTGGGCCGTACGGGATGGGTGCGAAGGCGTGCGGTGCGGGCGCCGGGGTGCGCCGTCACCCCGGAGGCGTGCGTGTCCTGAACACTTCAAGGACGGTATCCGCGTCCGTCCGGAGCGAACACCCCTTGCGTCAGGGTCGATTGAACTTTCTCCCATCGCGGGACAAAGCAGGATCCGGGCAGGTCGGAGGGGGGCCGGTGGTTGTTCCGGGCCCCCTCCGACCTGCCGTCGGGTGTGGGGGTCAGCTGTTGAACGCGGCGTCGAAGGACGCGCTGGGCGGTTCGAAGTCGTACGCCCTGAGGCGGGTCAGTGCCTCCGGGGCGCCCTGGAGGCGGTCCATGCCGGCGTCCTCCCACTCCACCGACACCGGGCCTTGATAGTCGATGGAGCGCAGCATCCGGAAGACGTCCTCCCAGGGGACGTCGCCGTGCCCGGCGGAGACGAAGTCCCAGCCGCGCCGGGGGTCGCCCCAGGGCAGGTGGGAACCGAGGCGGCCGTTGCGTCCGTCGAGGCGTTTGCGGGCCTCCTTGCAGTCCACGTGGTAGATCCGGTCGCGGAAGTCCCAGAGGAAGCCGACCGGGTCGAGGTCCTGCCAGACGAAGTGGGAGGGGTCGAAGTTGAGGCCGAAGGCCGGCCGGCGGTCGACCGCGTCCAGCGTGTGTACGGTCGTCCAGTAGTCGTATGCGATCTCGCTGGGGTGGACCTCGTGCGCGAACCGCACGCCCTGCGCGTCGAACACGTCGAGGATCGGGTTCCAGCGCTCGGCGAAGTCCTCGTAGCCGCGCCGGATCATCGAGTCGGGCGCGGGCGGGAACATCGCGACCAGATGCCAGATCGCCGAGCCGGTGAACCCGATGACGGTGTCGACGCCGAGGGCGGCGGCGGCGCGGGCGGTGTCCTGCATCCGGGCCGCCGCCCGCTGCCGCACTCCCTCCGGATCGCCGTCGCCCCACACCTCGCGCGGCAGGATCGCCCGGTGGCGTTCGTCGATGATGGCGTCGCAGACCGCCTGGCCGACCAGGTGGTTGGAGACGGCCCAGCACTTCAGGCCGTACTTGTCGAGCAGCTGGTGCCGGGAGGCGACGTACGACGGGTCGGCGAGCGCCTTGTCGACCTCGAAGTGGTCGCCCCAGCAGGCGAGTTCGAGGCCGTCGTAACCGAAGTCGCGGGCGAGGCGGCAGACCTCCTCCAGTGGGAGGTCGGCCCACTGACCGGTGAAGAGCGTGAACCTGCGCGGCATACGGCTGTCTCCTCCTCAGGCGGCGATCGGCGTGTAGACGGAGTTCTTCTCGGCGCTCTCCTCCACCGCGGCGAGCACGCGCTGCACCTGGAGCCCGTCGGCGAAGGACGGCTCGGGGCGGCGGCCCTCGGCGACCGCGTGGACCAGGTCGCGGGCCTGGTGGACGAAGGTGTGCTCGTAGCCGAGACCGTGGCCCGGCGGCCACCAGGCGTCCAGGTAGGGGTGGTCGGGTTCGGTGACGAGGATGCGGCGGAAGCCGGCGTGCTCGCCGGGCTCGGTGGCGTCGTGGTACCAGAGTTCGTTCAGCCGCTCCAGGTCGAAGGCGAGCGAGCCGTGTTCGCCGTTGAGTTCCAGGCGCAGGGCGTTCTTGCGGCCGGTGGCGTACCGGGTGGCCTCGAAGGAGGCGAGGGCGCCGGAGGCGAAGCGGCCGGTGAACAGGGCGGCGTCGTCGACGGTGACGGTTCCGGTGCCGTCCGACGAGACGGCGGCCAGGCCCGAGGCAGGCCCGCCGGGCAACGGGCGCTCCCGGACGAACGTCTCGGTCAGCGCGGAGACCCCGGCCAGCGGCTCCCCCGCCAGGTACTGGGCGAGGTCGACGATGTGCGCGCCCAGGTCGCCGAGCGAACCGGAGCCGGCCAGCTCCTTGCGCAGCCGCCAGGTCAGCGGGAACGCCGGGTCCACGAGCCAGTCCTGGAGGTACGACACCCGCACGTGCCGCAGGGTGCCGAGGCGGCCCTCGGCGACCATCCGGCGGGCCAGCACGGTGGCGGGCACCCGGCGGTAGTTGAAGCCGACCATCGCCAGCCGGCCGCGCTCGTACGCCGACTCGGCGGCCACGGCCATCGCCTCGGCCTCCTCGACGGTGTTCGCGAGGGGCTTCTCGCACAGGACGTGCTTGCCGGCGGCGAGCGCGGCCAGCGCGATCTCGGCGTGGCTGTCACCGGGGGTGCAGATGTCGACGAGGTCGACGTCGTCCCGGGCGATCAGCGCCCGCCAGTCGGTCTCGGCGGCGGCCCAGCCGTGCCGGTCGGCCGCCGCGCGCACCGCGTCCGCGTCCCGTCCGCAGATCGCGGCCAGGACCGGGCGCCGGGGCAGGTCGAAGACCCGGCCCGCGGTGCGCCAGCCCTGGGAGTGGGCGGCACCCATGAAGGCGTAACCGACCATGCCGATGCGCAGCGGGGGCTTGCCGGTGCCGGGCCCCGGTGTCGCGGTGGCGGGCTCCCGTGCCGCGAGCCGCTCCGGCGCTGCTGACTGCTCCGGCTCTTCCACAGATGTCCTCCTCGTCTGGTGGGCCGCCGGGGCGGCCCGGGCCGTGCGCGGTGGGGGGTGCGGACGGCTCACTCGAAACCGGTGGGCATGTACTGGTCAACGTTGGTCCTGTCGACCACGGCGGAGTAGAGAGTGAGGGACGCCGGGATCTCGAACTCGGCGAGACCGCCGACGCCCTTGCCCTGGCCGAGCGCGCGGGCGAGGTCGATCGCGGACGCGGCCATGGTGGGCGGGTAGAGAACGGTGGCCTTCAGCACGCCGTCGTCCTGCTTGATGGCCTGGAAGGCGGAGAGCGCGCCGGCCCCGCCGACCATCAGGAAGTCGTCGCGCCCGGCCTGCTCGATGGCGCGCAGCGCGCCCACGCCCTGGTCGTCGTCGTGGTTCCACAGGGCGTCGAACTCCGGCTGTGCTTGCAGCAGCTGGGCCATCTTGGCCTGCCCGGACTCGACGGTGAACTCGGCGGCCTGACGGGCCACCTTCCTGATGTTGGGGTAGTTCTTCAGGGCGTCGTCGAAGCCCTGGGTGCGCTGCTTGGTCAGCTCCAGGTTGTCGAGGCCGGCGAGTTCGACGACCCGGGCGTTCGGCTTGTCCCTGAGCTTCTCGCCGATGTAGTGGCCGGCGTTCAGGCCCATGCCGTAGTTGTCGCCGCCGATCCAGCAGCGGTACGCCTGCGGGGTGTTGAAGATCCGGTCGAGGTTGACGACGGGAATTCCGGCGCGCATGGCCTTCAGGCCGACCTGGGTGAGTGCCTTGCCGTCGGCGGGCAGCACCACGAGCACGTCGACCTTCTTGTTGATCAGGGTCTCGATCTGCCCGATCTGCGCGGCCGTGTCGTTGGAGCCCTCGGTGATCTCCAGGGTGACGTCCTGGTACCTCTCGGCTCGGCTCTTGGCGTTCTCGTTGATCGCGTTGAGCCAGCCGTGGTCGGCCTGCGGGCCGGCGAAGCCGATGGTGACCTGCTTGCCGGGCTTGTCGTCGGCGGCGGGCTGGTCGTCGGCCGCCGGCTGGTCGTCGTCGCTCTTCTCGTTACTCGTGCAACCCGTGAGGAGGGCACCGGCGGAGACGGCGGCGGTCCCGAAGAGCAGTCCTCTGCGACTGGGGAGGTGCGACATGGTGGTGAACCCTTTCCTCAGGTCGTGCTTGCGGTACGGCGCTGGACCAGCACGGCGGCGACGATGATCGCGCCCTTGGCGATCTGCTGGACGTCGCTCTGCAGGTTGTTCAGGGCGAAGATGTTGGTGATCGTGGTGAAGATCAGGACGCCGAGCACGGAGCCGGTGATGGTGCCGCGTCCGCCGCTGAGCAGGGTTCCGCCGATGATCGCGGCGGCGATGGCGTCGAGTTCGTAGAGGTTGCCGTTGGTGTTCTGGCCGGAGCCGGAGAGGATGATCAGCAGGAAGGCGGCGATGCCGCAGCACAGGCCGGACAGCAGGTAGAGGTAGAGGCGCTGGCGGCGGACGTCGATGCCGGCGAGCCGGGCGGCCTCCGCGTTGCCGCCGACGGCTACCGTGCGGCGGCCGAAGGTGGTGCGGTTCAGCACCAGCCAGCCGATGATGGTGACGGCGGCGAAGACGAGGACGAGCGGCGGGATCCCGAGGACATACGCGTCGCGTTCGCCGAGATCCAGGACCCCGTCGACCGTGACGATCTGCGTCCTGCCGTCGGTGATCTGCAACGCGAGACCGCGCGCGGAGGCCAGCATGGCGAGCGTGGCGATGAACGGGACCATGCCGCCGTAGGCGATCAGCAGTCCGTTGACCAGGCCGCAGCCGACGCCGACGAGGACGGCGGTGAACAGGATCCCGCCGAACCCGTACTCCTGGGTGGCGACCGTGGTCGCCCACACCGATGCCAGGGCGACGATCGCGCCGACCGACAGATCGATGCCGCCGGAGGTGATCACGAAGGTCATGCCGACGGTGACCACCCCGATCACCGAGGCCTGGGTGAGCACGAGCTGGAGGTTACGGGTGTCCAGGAACTCGTCCGGCTTGGTGATGCCGCCGATGACGACCAGGGCGGCCAGCACGCCCAGCAGGGACAGGGTGCGCACATCGGCGCGGAACACCAGGGTGTGCCAGGCGGGGCGGGGGGCGGCCGGCGGCGCCTTGTCGGTGGCGCCGCGCGGCGGGGAGACGGGCTGCGTCATGACGCCGGGCTTCCTTCCATCACGAGGTCGAGTACGCGGTGTTCGTCGAGTTCGGCGGCGGGCGCGGTGTGGACGACCCGGCCCTCGCGCAGCACCAGGACACGGTCGGCGAGGCCCAGCACCTCGGGGACCTCACTGGAGACGAGGAGGACGGCGAGACCTTCGTCCGCCAGTCGGCGGACGACCGCGTACAGTTCGGCGCGGGCGCCGACGTCGACGCCGCGGGTGGGTTCGTCGAGCAGCAGCACCTTGCAGCCGCGCAGCAGCCAGCGCGCCAGGACGGCCTTCTGCTGGTTGCCGCCGGAGAGGGTGCGGACCGGTACGGCGGGGTTGTCGGGCCGGAGCGACAACTCGCGGGTCGCCGCCCGGGCCGCGCCCAGTTCGGCGCCGCGGTCGATCCAGCCGGCCCGGGAGAAGCGGGACAGGGACGAGACGGAGACGTTGCGGGTGACGGACTCCAGCATCAGCAGCGCCTGCGCCTTGCGCTCCTCCGGGGCGAGGCCGAGGCCGGCGCGCACGGCCGCCCGTACACTTCCGGCCTTCAACGGCCGACCGTCCACGGATACCTGACCGGACGACGGCTTCCGCGCACCGTATACGGTCTCCAGTATTTCGGATCTCCCCGACCCGACCAGCCCCGCCAGCCCCACGATCTCCCCCGCGTGCACCGTCAGGTCCAGCGGCGCGAACTCCCCCTCCCGCGCGAGTCCCCGCACCTCCAGCACGGGCCGCACCGGCGCCGCGGGCGCGGCCGGCCGCTCGGGGAAGACGTACTCCACGTTCCGCCCGGTCATCAGCGCCACCACGTCCCGTGTGGGAGTCGACTTCGCGGGCAACCCGCCCGCCACCGCCCGCCCGTCCTTCAGCACGGTCACCCGGTCGCCGATCCGGCGGATCTCCTCCAGCCGGTGCGAGATGTAGACGACCGCCACGCCGTCGGCGGTCAGATCGCCGACGATCCGGAACAGGTTGTCGACCTCGTCCGGGTCCAGCGCGGCCGACGGCTCGTCCATCACGATCAGCCGTACGTCGTGGGAGAGCGCCCGCGCCATGGACACGATCTGCTGCTGCGCCGCGGACAACTCCCCCACCAGGCGGGCCGGTTCGATCTCCGGGTGCCCGAGCCGCTTCAGGAGCTGGGCCGTCGAGGCGCGCGCCGCCCCGCGCCGTACGACGAATCCGGCGGCCGTGGGCTCGTGGCCGAGGTGGACGTTCTCCGCGACGGACAGGTGCTCCACCAGGTCGAGTTCCTGGTAGATGGTGGCGATGCCGAGGCGCATGGCGGCGATCGGGGAGCGCAGGGTGACCGGCTCGCCGCGCCAGCGGATGGTGCCGCCGTCGGGCTGGTGGGCGCCCGCCAGGACCTTGATGAGGGTGGACTTGCCGGCGCCGTTCTGGCCGAGCAGGCAGTGCACTTCACCGGCCAGGACGTCGAGGTCGACGCCGTCCAGGGCGCGGACTCCGGGGAACGACTTGGTGATCCCGGACATGCTGAGCAGCGGTGGTTCTGGTGCCATGTGGGTTCCCCTCGGCGGTCGTGCGGGCCGGTGACAGGGCGGTTCCGCCGGCGCGGCAGGCGTTTTCCGGCAGGGCGGAGCAGGGTGCGACGGTGCTGGGGTGCGGTGTTGGTCACGCAGGTGCGTGGGGGCGTACCGAGTCGCGTACAGAGCTACGTAGGAGTGGTGCCGTGCGGGTGTGCCGTACTGACGTGCCGTGCGGTGGCGCTCAAGCGGGTGAGAACAGGTGGTCGCTGATGAGGCGGGCCGCGCCGATGACACCGGCGGTGGGGCCCAGCTCACCCAGCACGATGGGCAGGTTGCCGGTCGCGAGCGGCAGCGACTGGCGGTAGACCTGGGTGCGGATCGCGGCGAGCAGGGTGTGGCCGAGGCCGGTCACCCCGCCGCCGATCACCACCAGGCCGGGGTTGAAGAAGCTGACCAGGCCGGCGATGACCTGGCCGGTGCGGGTGCCGCCCTCGCGGATCAGGTCGAGGCTGACGGCGTCGCCCGCGGCGGCAGCGGCGGCGACGTCGGCGGCGGTGAGCGCGCCGTTCGCCTCCAGACGGGCGGCGAGTTCGGCGGACCGCCCCTGCTGGGCCGCCTCCAGCGCGTCCCGGGCGAGGGCGGCGCCGCTGAAGTGGGCCTCCAAACAGCCCCGGTTGCCGCAGGCGCACGGGCGGCCGTCGGGCACGGCCTGGATGTGGCCGATGTCGCCGGCGCTGCCCGTCGTACCGCGGTGCACTCCCCCGCCGACGACGATCCCGCAGCCGATACCGGTGCCGATCTTGACGCAGAGGAAGTCGCCGACGGAGCGGGCGACGCCCGCGTGCTGCTCGCCCATGGCCATCAGGTTCACGTCGTTGTCGACCATGACCGGGCAGCCGAGTTCCTGGCTGAGCGCCTCCCGGACGGGGAAGCCGTCCCAGCCCGGCATGATCGGGGGCGCCACGGGGATGCCCTCGGGGAAACGCACCGGGCCGGGGACGCCGATGCCCGCGCCGTCGAATCCCTCGGCGAGCCCCGAGGCCTTCAGCTTGGCGGCCATGGTGAGGACTTGCTCGAAGACCGCGACGGGCCCCTCGCGTACCTCCATGGGCTGGGTGATGTGTCCCAGGATCTCCAGTTCGGCGTTGGTGACGGCGACGTCGATGGAGGTGGCGCCGATGTCGACGCCGAGGAACCGCAGTTCGGGGGCGAGCCGGATGTTGTGGGAGCGCCGGCCGCCGCGCGAGGCGGCGAGTCCGTCGGCCACCACCAGACCCGTCTCCAGCAGCCGGTCCACCTCCACGGCCAGTTTGGACCGCGAGAGGTCGACCTGGTCGCCCAGCTGGGCCCGGGAGTTGGGCCCGCCGTCGCGCAACAGCTTCAGCAGTCTGGCCTGGTGGGCGTTGGCGGGTCGCGCGGTCATGCGTCTCACGTGCCCCTCCCCGCCTCGTTCCGGCCATCGCTGTCGGGCTTTCGAGGGGAACGTAGCAGTGGCTGCCGAAGGTGGGAAGAAGTCGCGCAGGAATTGCTCCTCACTTTTTCCACTCACAGGACAAAGCGCGGAGCGGCACCCTCCGTGGCTCCGACTGCGAGACATACGCGTGCGATCCGGCGACCCGCTGGTGTCGTCAGGAGGAGCCCCCGAGGATGGGGGCACGATCCCGGGCCGACTCACGGCCCGGGCACCGGGAGAGGACACATCGTGATCTTGGTGACGGGTGCCACGGGGAACGTCGGCTCCGAGCTGGTCCGGGCGCTGGCGGAGGCCGGCGAGCCGGTGCGGGCGCTGAGCCGCTCCGGGGGGAGGGACGGTTTACCGGCCGGAGTCCAGGCCGCGGCGGGCGATCTGAACCGGCCGGAGACGGTGCGCGGCGCCCTCGACGGCGTACGCGCCATGTTCCTGATGCCCGGATACGAAGGACAGCGGGCGATCCTCGCGGACGCACGGGCCGCGGGCGTCGAGCGGGTGGTGCTGCTGTCCGCCCGTTCGGCCGGGACCGGAGACACGGGCAACGCCGTCTCCGCCTATCTGATCGACGCCGAGGAGGCGGTGCGCGCCTCGGGTCTGGCCTGGACGTTCCTGCGGCCGACGAGCTTCATGTCGAACGCGCTGCGGCTGGCGGACCAGATCCGCGCGGGCGACACCGTCCGGGTGCCGTTCCCGGACGCGTACACCACCGACATCGATCCCCACGACATCGCCCGGTGCGCCCAGTGCGCCCTGCTCTCCGACGCGTACACGGGCCATGCCCTCGAACTCACCGGCCCGGAGGCGCTGCTGCCGGCCGACCGGGTGCGCATCCTCGGGAAGGCGCTGGGCCGGGACCTGCTCCCGGTCCCACTCGGCCACGCGGAGGCGCGCGCCGAACTGGAGGCGCAGATGCCGAAGCCGTACGTGGACGCGTTCTTCAGCTTCTTCGTCGACGGCACCCTGGACGAGTCCGTGGTGCTGCCGACGGTGCGGGAGGTCACCGGGCGGGCGCCGCGCACCTTCGAGCAGTGGGCGCGGGCGCACGCGGGCGAGTTCTGAGCGGGGCGCGCGGCTGAGCCGAGGCCGGGGCTGCCGGCGGGCGGGCTCGTGGTACGACATGCGGGGGGCTCCGGGTCTCCCGCATCAGCCGGGTGGCCTCCTCCTCGTCGCGCTCCACGATCGCGGCGACCAGGTCTCGCCCGCAGCCTGCGGTGCACAATCGCCGGCGGATCGGGGAGTCGGCCCTGTCACGCCCCCGGTCGCTCCGTCCCCGGAGTGCGGTGGCACGCGGGCGGCGTCACGGGCACCGGACGACCTGACCGGCGTACGACAGGTTGCCGCCGAAGCCGAACAGCAGCACCGGATCCCCGCTCGCCACCGCGCCCTGTTCCACCAGCTTGGAGAACGCGAGCGGGATACTGGCGGCCGACGTGTTGCCCGACTCGGTGACATCGCGTGCGACCACGGCGTTGACGGCGCCCAGCCGTTCGGCGAGTGGTTCGATGATGCGCAGGTTGGCCTGGTGCAGGACCACCGCGGCCAGGTCCTCGGGGGCGAGCCCGGCGCGCTCGCAGGCCGCGCGGGCGAGCGGGGGCAGCTGGGTCGTGGCCCAGCGGTAGACACTCTGTCCCTCCTGCGCGAAGCGCGCGGGCGAGCCCTCGATCCGCACGGCGTGCCCCATCTCGGGCACCGATCCCCACAGCACGGGCCCGATGCCGGGCTCCGCACCGGGTGCGCAGGCCTCCACGACGGCGGCCCCCGCCCCGTCGCCGACGAGCACGCAGGTGGTGCGGTCGGTCCAGTCGGTGACGTCGGACATCTTGTCCGCGCCGATGACCAGGGCCCGGGTCGCCGCCCCGGCGCGCACGGTGTGGTCGGCGGTCGCCAAGGCGTGGGTGAAGCCGGCGCACACCACGTTGACGTCCATCGCGGCGGGCCGGGGAACGCCCAGCCGGGCGGCGACCCGGGCGGCCGTGTTCGGGGAGCGGTCGACGGCCGTCGAGGTGGCGACGAGCACCAGGTCGATGTCGGCGGGGGCGAGGCCGGCCGCCGCGAGTGCCTTGGCGGCGGCGTGCGCGGCCAGCTCGTCCACGGGCTCGTCGGGTCCGGCGATGTGCCGGGTCCGGATGCCGACCCGGGTCCGGATCCACTCGTCGCTGGTGTCGACCAGGCTCGCCAGATCCTCGTTGGTGAGGACCCTGGCGGGCTGGTAGTGGCCGATGGCGGCGATGCGCGAGCCGTTCATGGATGGTGTTCCCCCTCGTGCCTCGGGTTGCGGGGTTCACCAGTCTGATCAGTGACTCGCGGGTAGCACGGCAGGTGATGCCACAGGAAACAGACGCCCGGATTGTCGGCTTCTGTTAGACCGTCGGACGCCCGAGCGGTCACCCGGTGAACAGCTGCGTGACCTTTTGTACGAGTTCGTACAGCCCGTGGGCGAGCGGCGCTCCCACCCACGCCGCACCACCGCCCGCGCGTACTGCGGAGCGGGCCGCACCCTCACCTGCCCGTGCAGGACAATGAGATCGTGAAGGTCACCTCGCCGCACGACAACCCGGTGACCCACGGCAACCCGCGCATCACGGGGCGCTTCGGCCACCAGCACGTACGGAACCGGGACTGACGGGACTGATCGGGACATGGGACGAGTCACGGAACGACGCAAGGTGATCCGCATCCGCGACGGGGCGGTCTCGTCCCGCCCGGACACGCTCGTCGCCGAGGAGCCCCTGGAGATCCGGCTGAACGGCAAGCCGCTGGCGATCACCATGCGGACGCCGGGTGACGACTTCGCGCTGGCCGCCGGATTCCTGGTGAGCGAGGGCGTACTGGCGACCGCACTCGATGTGCGGAACATCGTCTACTGCGCGGGGGCGACCGTCGACGGCACGAACACCTACAACGTCGTCGACGTGAAGACGGCCCCCGGCGTGGCGATCCCCGACATCACGCTGGAGCGCAACGTCTACACGACCTCGTCCTGCGGCCTGTGCGGCAAGGCCAGCCTCGACGCGGTCCGCACCACCGCCCACTGGCCGATCGCCGACGAACCACCGCTCCGCATCGACCCCGATCTGCTGACGCGCCTCCCCGACCGGCTGCGCGCGGCCCAGCGCGTCTTCGACCGCACCGGCGGCCTGCACGCCGCGGCCCTGTTCGACGAGGACGGCGAGCTGCTGGACGTACGGGAGGACGTGGGCCGGCACAACGCGGTCGACAAGCTGGTCGGCCGCGCCCTGCGGAACGACGGCCTGCCGCTGTCCCGGTCGATCCTGCTGGTCTCGGGCCGGGCCTCCTTCGAGCTGGCGCAGAAGGCCGTGATGGCGGGCATCCCGGTGCTGGCCGCGGTCTCCGCGCCGTCCTCCCTCGCCGTCGACCTGGCCGCGGAGACCGGACTGACGCTGGTGGGCTTCCTGCGGGGCAGCTCCATGAACGTGTACGCGGGCGAACACCGGCTCGCCCTGCGGGCCGCGGCCGCCCGGGGCTGACCGGCTCGCCGCGACGCGCCGGCGGGCCCGACCGGCGGGGAGCGCCCGCGCCCCCCGCGCCGCAGCGGCCTCCGCCTCGGTCCGCCCCGCCCCGACTCGGCTTCCGGCTCACCCGCCCGTCCCGGAGATCCGCCTCAGCATCTCCAGGAACCGCTCGCGTTCCGCGGTCGACAGTGGCTCCAGGAGCGCGTCGTTGGCCGCACGGGCCGCCTTCTCGCAGCGCACCAGCAGCCGCGCGCCCTCGTCCGTGAGGCGCACGGCGTTCTTGCGCCGGTCGCGGGGGTCCGGCTCGCGGAGGACGAGACCGGCGGACTGGAGGTCGTTGAGGATGCCAACGACGTCCTTGGGGTCGAGCCCGACACCGCGGCCGAGGTCGGCCTGGGCGACGGGGGCGAGGTCGCGGACGGCGGAGAGCACCACGTGGTGCCACATCCGCAGGCCCTCGTCGGCCAGCGCCTCGGCGACCAGCGCCCGGCCACGGGCGGCGGCCCGGCCGAGCAGCCAGCTCGGCAGCGAGCGGATCGCGGGGAGCGGAGCCTCTTCCATGGCCGCAGCCTAGCGGCAGTCATGGGGGATCCCACCGAAAATCGTGGGCACTTCCCATGACCTTCCCTTACCGTTGGGACTCCCAACGACTTCTGGAGGTGCGATGCGTCGCGTCCGCTATGACTCCGCCGGCGGCCCCCTGTTCCTGGAGGAGGCCCCCGTCCCGGAACCGGCCCCCGGGGAACTCCTGGTGCGCTGCGCGGCGATCGGCGTCACCCTGCCCGTGGTGCGCAAGGTCACCGAGGCCGCGGAGCCCGTGCCGCTGGGCGGCGAGATCGCCGGGGAGGTGGTGGCCGTCGGCGAGGGCGTCACCCGCTTCCGTGCCGGCGAGCGGGTGACCGGGCTGTGCTTCGGCCACGGCTACGCCGACTACGCGCCGCTCCAGGAGGTGATGGCCTCCCCGGTCCCCCCGACGGCCTCCGCCGTCGACGCCGTCGCACTGGTGCGCAGCGGGCTCGTCGCGTACGGCGCGCTGACGGCGGCACGCCCGGCGGCGGGAGAGTCCGCGCTGGTGACGGCCGCGGCGAGCGGGGTGGGCCAGCTGGCCGTGCGGCTCGCGCGGCTGCTCGGCGCCGCCCGGGTGGTGGGCGCCGTCTCCGACCCGGGCAAGGCGGACTTCGTCCGCTCCCTCGGCGCCGACGAGGTGGTGGTGTACGGCGACGGCGACTGGGGTGAGCCCGTCGACTACGTCCTCGACGGGGTCGGCGGCGACCTGCTCGGCCCGGCCGTCACCGCGCTGGCCCCGGGCGGCCGGCTGGTGGCGTACGGCTCGGGAGGCGGCACCGTCCGGGCGTACGACCTGCTGGTGGGCGCCAAGTCGGTGACCGGGTTCCAGATGGCCCGGATCGCCCGGGAGGAGCCGGAGACGTACGAGCGGTGGCGCCGGGAGCTGTGGCGGCTCTTCGACGAGGGCACGCTGCGGCCCGCCGTGCACGGGGAGTTCGCGCTGGCGGAGGCGGGGCGGGCGCACGAGGAGATCGAGGCGCGGCGCAACCTCGGGAAGGTCGTCCTGCGCACCTGACGGGACGTCAGGACCGTCGGGTGCCCGACTCGGTGACCGTGCGCGGCTCGCGGGACCCGACCACCCCCGACCTCGGCCCGTACGCCGGGCGGGCGGCCGTCCTCGGCGGCGCCGCGCCCGTCACGGACGGCGCCTCGGGCAGCGCCCTGTCCTTCGACGGCTCCGACGACGCGGTGCGCCTGCCCCCTCGCCCCCGACTCGCCCTGGGCGCCGGAGACTTCACCGCCTCGTCGTGGTTCCGGTACAGCGCGGGGACCGGCGGGCAGCCACTGCTCTCCCTGGGCGGCGTCGGCGACACGCAGCCGCAGATCCGGCTCTGGGCCGAGCCCGCGCACGACCGGCTGCGCGGGCTGATCACCTGCTGTGGCTGCCCATGGACCGGGTCGGCCGCAACCGCTAACGTCCCGGAGCGTGCCCGAGGACGTACGCGAGGGACCCGACGTACGACAGCAGACACCGACGAGGCGAGTGGCGGGAGTGGCGCGAGGGACGCGAGCGGCACGGTGGATACCGGTCGCGCTGCTGCTGGCGCTGGCGCTGACTGCCGTGCTGCTGAGCGGTGCGGGCGACGGTCCGCTGGACGCAGACGCCCGCCGACAGCCCGCCGGCGCGTGCCCACCGCACACCGTCGCCTCCTGGTCCCCCGCCGGCCCCCTCACCGCCGAGTTCACCCGCTACGGCAACGACCCCGCCCGCACCGACGACTGGACCGGCGGTGACGGCACCCACTCCCTGCGCCTCCCCGACGGCCGGCTCCTCTGGCTGTTCTCCGACACCTACCTCGGCCCGGTCCACGCCCCGCCCAATCCGGCCGGCGAGTCGCACCCCTGGCGCGACACCTCCGCCCCGCTGGTCCGCAACTCCGCGGTGCTGATGACCGAGGGCGGCCGGCTGACCGCCACCCTGCCCGCCCCGCTCTTCCCCGATCCGGCGCCCCAGCAGTGGCGCTGGCCGGTCGCCGCCCGGGTCGAGCCGCGCTCGCCCGGCGCCGACGAGCAGGTGGTGCGGGTCGTGCTGTGGACCCGTGCGGCGGGCGGACCGCCATGGATCTACGGGGTGCCGCTGGCCACCGAGGTCGCCACGCTCACCCTGCCGGACCTGCGGGTCGAGAGCATCGTCCAGGTCCTCGACCAGCGACAGGTCGCCGATCCCTCGCGGCGGGTGCTGTTCGGGACGACGCTGGTCGAGGAGGACGGCTGGAGCTACGTCTTCGGTGGGAACGACGGGCAGGCGGCCTCCCGCCCGGTCTCCTCGGCCTTCGTCGCCCGGGTGCCGGAGGGATCCCTCGCCGACCCGGCGGCCTGGGAGTACTGGACGGGCTCCGGGTGGGCGGCCGGCGCGCGGCCCGGCGCGGTGCTCGGGGACGAGCGGCGCACCGGGGTGGGCAGCGCGTTCTCGGTGGTGCGGCGGGGCGGCACCTATGTGCTGTTCACCATGGCGGCGGGCACGGCGGGGCTGACCACGGTGGCGTCGTACTGGGCGTGCTCCCCCACCGGGCCGTGGCACGGTCCGGGCCGTGCCCTCACCGCGCCGCTGCCGCCGGGCGAGGTCGCCGCGTACAACCCGCAGGCGCACCCGGAACTGAGCGGGGACGGGCGGCTGGTCCTCAGTTACGACGTCAACTGGCTGCGGACGACGGACGCCTCCGCGCAGCTCAGCGGGAACGCGGGCCTGTATCGGCCCCGGTTCGTGACTCTTCGGCTGCGCCCGGGCCACTGAGCTGCCCGGATCCGTCCCCGGGGCCGTGCCCGTCCACCGGGTCGTGCGAGCGGCGTCCGGCGATCACCGCGCACACCATCAGCTGCATCTGGTGGAAGAGCATCAGCGGCAGCACCGCCAGCGACGCCTGGGCGCCGAAGAGGACGCTCGCCATGGGCAGGCCGGAGGCGAGGGACTTCTTCGACCCCGCGAACTGGATGGTGATCCGGTCCGCGCGGCCGAAACCGAGCGCCTTGGCGCCGTACCAGGTCAGCGCGAGCATCACGGCGAGCAGCACGGCCTCCACGGCGAGCAGCACGGCGAGCCGGGCGGGGCTGACCTGGTGCCAGATGCCCTGGACCATGCCCTCGCTGAACGCGGTGTAGACGACGAGGAGGATCGAGCCGCGGTCGACGTGGCCGAGGACCTTCTTGTGCCGGGTGACGAACCCGCCGATCCAGCGCCGCAGCACCTGTCCCGCGAGGAACGGCACGAGCAGCTGGAGCACGATCTTCAGCAGCGAGTCGGCGGAGAAGCCGCCGGCGCCGCCGCCGAGCAGGGAGGCGGCGAGCAGCGGGGTGATGACGATGCCCGACAGGGAGGAGAAGGAGCCTGCGCAGATCGCGGCGGGCACGTTGCCACGGGCGAGGGAGGTGAAGGCGATGGAGGACTGGATCGTCGACGGGACGAGGGTGAGGAAGAGCAGTCCCTGCCACAGGGAGTGGGTGAGCAGTACCGGCACCAGGCCGCGGGCGGCCAGGCCGAGCAGCGGGAAGACGACGAAGGTGCAGGCCAGGATGGTGAGGTGGAGCCGCCAGTGCTTCAGTCCGTCGAGCGCCTCGCGGGTGGAGAGCCGGGCGCCGTAGAGGAAGAAGAGGAAGGCGATGGCGGCGGTGGAGGCGCCGGAGACGACGTCGGCGGCCGTGCCGCGGGCCGGGAGGAGCGCGGCGAGGCCCACCGTCCCGAGCAGCAGCAGGAGGTACGGGTCGATCGGCAGCCGGCTGGGCCGTCGCAGGCGTTTCACGGTGCTCCACACGGTTCACGGACAGATGCACGACAGGCGCACGACAGATGCGCCCGGGGACCAGGGGTCCCCCTTCATCCTGCTCCCCCGCCCGCCGATCGGGAATCCGGCATACCACTCTGACTGTCATCACGGATCCCGATGACCGTGGCTATGGTCGACGCATGTACGACCCGTCCCACCTGCGCACGTTCCTGGCGGTGGCGCAGACGCTGAGTTTCACGCAGGCCGCGCGGCGGCTCGGCCTGCGCCAGTCGACGGTCAGCCAGCATGTGCGGCGCCTGGAGGACGCGGCCGGGCGGACGCTGTTCTCCCGGGACACGCACTCGGTGGAGCTGACCGAGGACGGCGAGGCGATGCTCGGCTTCGCCCGGCGGATCCTGGAGGTGCACGAGCAGGCGACGGCGTTCTTCACCGGGACCCGGCTGCGCGGCCGGCTGCGGTTCGGGGCCTCGGAGGACTTCGTGCTGACCCGTCTGCCGGAGATCCTGGAGGGCTTCCGGCACGACCATCCCGAGGTCGATCTGGAGCTGACGGTGGAGCTGTCGGGGACCCTGCACGAGCGGCTGGCGGCCGGGAAGCTGGACCTGGTGCTGGCCAAGCGGCGGCCGGAGGACCCGCGCGGGGAGCTGGTCTGGCACGACCGGCTGGTGTGGATCGGCGCCGACCGGCTCCGCCTGGACCCGGAGCGACCGGTGCCGCTGATCGTGTATCCGCCGCCGGGCATCACCCGCGCGCTGGCGCTGGAGGCGCTGGAGCGGCAGGGGCGGGCCTGGCGGATCGTGTGCACCAGCGGCAGCCTCAACGGCCTGATCGCGGCGGCCCGGGCCGGGCTCGGGGTGATGGCCCACTCGCGGGGCCTGATCCCGCCGGGCCTGGTGCGGGTCCCCGACCGGTTCGGCCTGCCGGAACTCGGCCGGGTCGACTTCGTCCTGGTGCACGGTCACCGCCGTACCCCGGCGCAGGAGGCGGCGGACGCCCTGGCGGCGGCGATCCTGGCGGGCGGTGACCGGCTGCACCGCCGCTGAGCCGCCGCCCGGCCGGTCCGCCGCACCCGCCGAGCCGCAACCGGAACCGCAGTGACGAAATCCGTCCCCCTCACGCTGACAGGAGTGACGGTGCGCGCACCGGCGGCCCGGTCCGCGGGTCGTACAGATTCCGTGGAGATTACGGCACCGAAACTTACTCCACCGTCAGGAATCTGTCCGACCCTTCCCCATGTGCGCCCTTTTTCCCCTGCTGACCAGCGCATACGTGAGCACCGCTCGCCTTTCGCGCCCCTCCCGTCCCGACTCTGCGTGGGGTAGCTTTCACGGCCTGTGCGGGACGCCAGGCGTCACCGGGAGCCGTCACGGAGAGCGGGGGAGCGGGTTTGCGCGAGTTCACCAACCCTCCGTCGGTGCTGGCGCCCCCCGTGGGCGGCCTCGCCGACGCCGTCTACCGCAACGCCGAGGACGACCCCGGACACATCGCGCTCGGCCGCAAGGACGAGACCGGGCAGTGGCGGGACGTGACCGCCGCCGAGTTCCGTGACGAGGTGCTCGCGCTGGCCAAGGGACTGCTCGCGCGGGGCGTGCGGTTCGGCGACCGGGTCGCGATCATGTCGCGCACCCGCTACGAGTGGACCCTGTTCGACTTCGCCCTGTGGTCGATCGGCGCCCAGGTGGTGCCGGTCTACCCGACCTCCTCCGCCGACCAGTGCTTCTGGATGCTCCACGACGCGGAGGTCACGGCCGCGGTCGTGGAGCACGAGGACCACGCGATGACGATCGCCACCGTCATCGACCGGCTGCCCCGGCTGAAACAGCTGTGGCAGATCGACGCGGGCGCGGTGGGCGAGCTGTACGACGCGGGGGCGCACCTCGACGACGAGGTGGTGCACCGGCACCGCAACGCGGTCACCCCCGAGACGGTCGCGACGGTGATCTACACCTCGGGCACCACGGGCCGCCCCAAGGGCTGTGTGCTCTCGCACGGCAACTTCATGTTCGAGGCGGACACGGTCACCGAGCGCTGGGAACCGGTGTTCCACTCCCGCAAGGGCGACGAGGCGGCCACCCTGCTCTTCCTGCCGCTCGCGCACGTGTTCGGCCGAATGGTGCAGGTGGCGGCCATCCGCGGCCGGGTCCGCTTCGGCCACCAGCCGCAGCTCAACGCCGCGGCCCTGCTGCCCGACCTGGCCGCCTTCCGGCCGACCTTCTTCCTGGCGGTGCCGTACATCTTCGAGAAGGTCCTCAGCGCCGCCCGCCGCAAGGCGGAGCGCGAGGGGCGCTCGGGGGCGTTCGAGAAGGCGGTCGACGTCGCCGTGCGGTACGCGGAGGCGATGGAGGAGAAGGCCTGGGGCATCGGGCCGGGGCCATCGGCGGCGCTGCGGATGCAGCACCAGTTCTTCGACACGTTCGTCTACGCCAAGGTGCGCGAGGCGATGGGCGGCCGGGTGCGGCACGCCATGTCGGGCGGCTCGGCGATGGACCGCCGGCTCGGCCTGTTCTTCGCGGGCGCGGGCGTGCACGTCTACGAGGGCTACGGCCTGACCGAGTCCACGGCCGCCGCCACCGCCAACCCGCCCGAGCGCACCCGCTACGGCACGGTCGGACAGCCCATCCCCGGCGTCACCGTGCACATCGCCGACGACGGCGAGATCTGGCTGCGCGGCGGAAACGTCTTCCAGGGCTATCTCAACAACGCCAAGGCCACCGACGAGACCCTGCACGACGGCTGGCTGGCCACCGGCGACCTCGGCGCCCTCGACGAGGACGGCTATCTCACCATCACCGGGCGCAAGAAGGAGATCCTGGTCACGTCCGGCGGCAAAAGTGTTTCACCCGGCCCGTTGGAGGAACGTGTCCGGGACCATCCGCTGGTCGCGCAGTGCATCGTCGTCGGCAACGACCGCCCGTACGTCGCCGCGCTGATCACCCTCGACCAGGAGGCAGTGGAGCACTGGCTGAAGATGCGCAACAAACCCCTGATGACCGCGGCCCATCTGGTGCGCGATCCGGATCTGGAGATGGAGATCCGGCGGGCGGTGGTCACCGCGAACACCCTGGTGTCGCAGGCCGAGTCGATCCGCACCTTCCGCATCCTCGCCCAGCCGTTCACCGAGGAGCACGGCCTGCTCACCCCGTCGCTGAAGCTGAAGCGCAGGGCCATCGAGAAGGCGTACGCGAACGAGGTGGAGGCGCTGTACCGGGCCTGAGCCGCCCTGGAGCGCGCACACGGATTCTCCGGTCAGGAATGCATCGCGGCCCGTGATCGTTGACGATATGAGTACCACCTGACGACAACCGAAGGATCAAGAGCTCGTGAGCAGCAAGGTCCCCCCGATCATCCTCAACAACGGCGTCGAGATGCCCCAGCTGGGCTTCGGCGTCTGGCAGGTGCCGGACGACGAGGCGGCGCAGGCGGTCTCCACCGCGCTGGAGGCCGGGTACCGCAGCATCGACACAGCGGCGATCTACGGCAACGAAGAGGGCACCGGCAAGGCCATCGCCGCCTCCGGCATCCCCCGCGAGGAACTCTTCGTCACCACCAAGCTCTGGAACAGCGACCAGGGGTACGACTCCACGCTGCGCGCCTTCGACCTCTCGCTGTCCAAGCTCGGCCTGGACTACGTGGACCTGTACCTCATCCACTGGCCGCTGCCCTCCCGGGACACGTATGTCGACACCTACCGGGCGTTCGAGAAGCTCCACGCCGACGGCCGGATCAAGGCCATCGGCGTCTCCAACTTCCTGCCGGAGCACCTGGAGCGGCTGATCGGGGAGACCTCGGTCGTCCCGGCGGTCAACCAGATCGAGCTGCACCCCCACCTCCAGCAGCACACCGCGCGGGAGTACCACGCGGAGCGGGGCATCGCCACCGAGGCCTGGTCGCCGCTCGGCCAGGGCAAGGGCCTGCTGGAAGTGCCGGCGATCGTCGCGATCGCGCGGAAGCACGGCCGCACCCCGGCCCAGGTCGTGCTGCGCTGGCACATCCAGCTGGGCAACGTGGTCATCCCCAAGTCGGTGACCCCGTCCCGGATCCAGGAGAACATCGACGTCTTCGACTTCAGCCTGGACACCGAGGACCTGGCGGCGATCAGCGCGCTGAACGAGGACCGGCGGATCGGCCCGGACCCCGCCGAATTCGACATGGTCTGACCCGCCGCGGCACAGTCACGGCGAGCGCGCCCCGGGATCGTTCGGATCCCGGGGCGCGCTCGTTCAGTTGGGTTGTCCGATCGGCCGGACGACGACGGTGTTGACGTCGACCCCGGCGGGCTGCCGGATGGCCCAGACGACGGAGTCGGCGAGCTGGTCGGCGGTCAGCAGATGCCCGGGCGGCAGGCTGCCGTAGGAGTCCCAGAAGGGTGTCTCGACCCGGCCGGGGGCGATCAGGGTGACGCCGATGCCCCACTCGGTGACCTGGCGGCGGGTGTTCTCAGCGAGCCCCGTCAGCGCCCACTTGGTGGCCCCGTAGACGTTGCCGGGCGTGTGCACGAAGCCGGCGACGCTGCCGACCAGGACAACCCGGCCGCGGGTCTCCTTCAGCGCGTCGACAGAGGCGCGGATGAGGAGTGCGGGGCCGAGGACGTTGGTCAGCACCATCTCCCGCCAGCCTGCCGGGTCGCCGTCGGCGACCGAGTCGTGGGTGGCGATGCCCGCGTTGGCGACGACGGTGTCCAGTCGGCCGTATGCCGTCAGCACGGTGTCGACCGCCGACTGTATGTCGTCGTACGACGACGCGTCGCCGGCCAGCGTCAGCAGCCCCCGCGGGTCCCCCAGTTCCTCCGCGAAGCCGCGCAGCCGTGCCTCGCCCCGGCCGGTGACGGCGACCCGCCAGCCCGCGTCGAGCAGTTGCCGCGCGACGGCGGCGCCGATGCCGCTGCCCCCGCCCGTGATGAGCGCTACCGGTGAGCCGGTCATGACGTACCCCCTGTGATTCCGTGCTCCGGTGATTCCGGGAACGACGGGGAGTCCACCACTTGGCGCGCGCTCGAAGTCAAGGGCCGGTCGCGCGGTCCCGGCGCGGAGGAGGCCTCACAGGGACTTGGTCGCCGTGTACACCGTGTGGGCCGCCAGGACGAACAGGTCCGGCCGCCGGTGCACGCTCGCCGTGTCGTCGGGGTCGAGCAGCCGGTCGAGGGTGGCGCGGTCGTCGGCGTCGAGGTGGTCTGCGAGGGAGTCACGGAGGCGGGACAGGGTGGCGGCGACGTAGGCGCGGGCCCGGTCGGGGGCCGGGGCGGGCAGGTCCAGCAGGAAGCTGCGGGTGTGCGAGTGGCCGAGGCCCGCGGCGGCGAGCAGGGCCGGCCAGTCCTCCGTCTCCGCGACACTGCCGGGCAGGCCCGCCCGCATCCCGGCGAACCACTCCTCGTACAGCGCGTCCAGCCGGGCCTGGAGTCCGGGGCGGCCGAAGCCGAGGTCGCGGGGAAGGAACCGGGCGGGCAGTCCGCCTTCCAGGACGGCGAGGGTGCCACCGGGGGCGAGCCGGTCGGCGAAGGCGGCGAGAGCGGCCCGCTGGTCGCCGAGGTGGTGCAGGCTGCGGCCGGCCCACAGCAGGTCGGCCGGGTAGTCGAGGTCGCCGAGGACACCGGGAAGTTCGCCGGCGAGCGTGCCGAACCGGTCGGCGACGCCGAGGCGTTCGGCGCGGGCGCGGGCCCGCTCCAGCAGGGGCGCGGCGCCGTCCACGGCGACCACCCGGGCGCCGGGGAAGGTCTCGGCGAGCAGACAGGAGACGACGCCCGGCCCGCTGCCCGCGTCCACCACCAGCCCCGGGTCGGTCTGCTGCTGGGCCAGCCAGGCCAGGGCGCGCTCGTGGAGCGGGGCGAACAGCTCGGCCTGTGATTCCAGCAGTGGGGCGATCGCGGCCCAGTCGAGGTCGCTGTGGCCGTGGTGGGGGTGGTGCTCGTGATCGTGCTTGTGTCCGTGATCGTGCGCCATGGGCTCAGCCTCTCCTCCGGGTGCCGCCAGGGTGTGACGGCACGCCGCGGAGGAGCAAGTCGCCTTGCCGGGACGGCAAAAAACCCGGCGGTCCGCCGGGGCGCGGCCCTGAGGGCCGGCCCCGGCGGATCACCGGTGGGAGCCTCGGTCACGCGGTCGCCGGACCCCGCGTGACCGTCCGCCGTCAGGACAGCGGCGGGTAGGCGTTCTGCATCAGCTGCTGGAACTGCGCGGAGAACCAGTGCCCGGAGAGCGGCGCGTTGGGCAGGGCGCCGGACATGCTGTTGTTGTTCCGCGGGTTGCCGGTGTACGTCGGGTCGCACATCCGGTCGAAGCCCTTGCCCTCGTCGTTCGGGATCTCCTTGCTGGCTCCGTCGGACTCCCCCGGCGGCTTCATCCAGACGTAGGCGTCGATGCCCGGCTCGGGGTTGGCCCGCGGCCGCTCACCGAGTCCCGCCCCGGCCTGGTTACACCAGTTGCCGAGGTGGATGCGGCGGTCGTAACGGCCGCCGTCGACGTAGGTGTCGACGTTGGTCAGGGCGCCCGGTCCGGTGGGCCGTGCCGTGCCGCCCCAGCCGTTGCGGGAGGTGTCGATCAGCATGCCGATCTTCGAGTCGAAACCGATCGAGACGAGCTTGTCGCGCATCGCCTGGGCGTAGGACAGCTCGTCGGTGTAGCGGTTCCAGTCGACCCACTTGGACTGGCGCACGGAGGTCCCGTTCACCGTGTCCGTGATCTTGAAGTGGTCCTCCTTCAAGGCGCTGTAGTTGGCGGTGTTGACGATGAAGCCGTGCACGTCGGCGACGGTCGCGCCCTCGGTGGTGGCGGCGATCTTGAACATGTCGGCGGAGGCGCCGAAGTTGTCGTCCCAGCCGAGCCAGCCGTGGTGGCCGGCGTCGATGTAGTTGTAGACGTTGGGGATGTCGCCGAGCTTGTTCAGGGCGTAGCCGACGCCCTTCTGGTAGTTGCCGTTGGCCTTCATCACGTCGCAGTTGGGCGTGGCGGTGGGCCGGGGTGTGACGTTGGTGACCAGGTTGGGCAGCGAGTCGATCTCGATCGTGGTGACGATCCGCAGGTCCTTGTACTTCGGGTCGGCGAGGATCGCGGCGATCGGGTCGATGTACTGCGTCTTGTACTTGTCGATCTCCGTCGGGCCGAGTTCGCCGTTGGAGGCGAGGGCGGAGCAGTCACGGCCGGGCAGGTTGTAGATGACCAGCTGGATGTACAGCTCGCCGGTGCCCTTCTGCCGCAGCGCCTCGTCGAGATGGGCGCGCAGGCCCATGCCGCCGTTCACGCCGTTGATGGCGGCGGTCCGGTCCAGCCACACGCCGGTGGGCTGGTTGGCGATCCGGCTGCCGCCCGGCTCGGCGGCGGCCTTCGCGGACCACTCCGGGTTCACGTACCCCTTGGCGCCCGCGTACGGGTTGTCGGCCTTGCCGGACGGGTTCGGCGGCGGGTCGGTGGGGCCGCCGGGGCCGCCGCCGCCGTCGACGTTGCAGGTGACGCCGTCGAGGGTGAAGGTCGCCGGGATCGCGTTGGTGCCGCTGTAGCTGCCCTGGAAGCCGAAGTTGACCGAGCCGCCGGTGGCCAGACCGCCGTTGTAACTCTCGTTGGCGGCGGTGACGGCGGCCCCGCTCTGGGTGACCTTGGCGTTCCAGGCGCTGGTGACCTTCTGGTTGCCGGCGTACGACCACTTCACCGACCAGGCGGACTTGGCGGCACCGTTGTTGGTGATGGTGACGGAGGCGGTGAAGCCGGTGCTCCACTGGTTCTGCACCTTGTAGTCGACGGTGCAGGGGATGGCGGCGGCGCCGGCGTCGCCGGGGATCGCCGCCATGGCGGTCCCGGTCGCACCGCCCACGAGCGTCAGTGCGGCGAGCAGTGCTGTTCTCGTTCGGGTACGGCTCATCAGTGCGGGTTCCTGTTCTCTGGCTTCTCTGGCGGGTGCGCGTCCCCGCAGCGGGGCGCGGGTGAGTGCGCGTCAGGCCGGACGGCGTCGACGCGAGCGAGAGGAAGGCGGGCGCAAAGGGAGCCTCATGGGGCGGGCTGGGCTGCGCCGTCGAGTAAAAGACCTGAACGCGGAGGGTGTCGCATGAGCGACTCCTTGCAGCTCGGCCACGTCCGGACGGACGCGGCGACTGGCGGAATCGCTCCCACTGGTGAAGGCGAAGGTAGCGCCAAGTGACGGTGAAGAACAGAGGAGTTGCTTCACTTTCCACTGGCACGTTCGTCGAATCTTTTCGACTCTTCACACATCTTGACCGGAACTAGACCCGTCCTCACTATGGGAGCGCTCCCACTGGTTCAAGCCTTGACTTTTCCCCCCTCAGTCGCCGCAAGGAGGAACCAGATCATGCCTCCCAGAAGCAGACGCCGCGCCGCGCGGCGGTTATGGACAGCCGCGCTGGCGGCCCTCGCGGTACCCCTGTCGATGCTGGCCGCCAACCCGAGCCCCGCGCACGCCGCGGCGCTCCAGTGCAGCGTCGACTACAAGACCAATGACTGGGGTTCCGGCTTCACCGCGGAACTGACACTCACCAACCGCGGTACGGACGTGATCGACGGCTGGACGCTGACGTACTCCTACGGTGGCAACCAGAAGCTGACCAACGGCTGGAACGGCACCTGGTCGCAGTCCGGTCAGGCGGTCACGGTGAAGAACGCCTCGTACAACGGCCGGGTCGCGGCCGGCGCGGCCGTCTCCACCGGCGCCCAGTTCACCTACAGCGGCGCCAATGCCGCCCCCACCTCCTTCGCGGTGAACGGCACCACCTGTGCGGGTGCCCACCAGCCGCCGGTCACCGTGCTGACCAGCCCCGCCCCGGGCGCGGTCTACACGCAGGGCGACGCGGTGCCGCTCGCGGCCACCGCCGCCGCGGCGGACAACGCGACCATCGCGAAGGTCGAGTTCTACGACGACACCGCCCTGCTGGGCACGGACACCACCGCGCCGTACACGCTCTCCGCCTCCGGCTTGACCGTGGGCAGTCATTCGCTGGTGGCGAAGGCGTACGACAGCCTGGGTGCCTCGGCGTCCTCGACGCCGGTCGGCATCACGGTCGCCTCGGGCCCCGCCGTGGTGGCCTCGCCCACTCAACTGCCCGTTCAGCAGGGCAAGACAGGCACCTACCAGCTGCGGCTGTCGACCCAGCCGTCCGGCAACGTCACCGTCACCACCGCCCGGGCCTCCGGCAACACCGGCCTGACGGTGACCGGTGGCGCCTCGCTCACCTTCACCCCCTCGAACTGGAACACCCCGCAGAGGGTGACGGTCACCGCCGCCTCCACCGGGACCGGCGCGGCCGTCTTCGAGTCGACGGCGCCCGGCCACGGCAAGGCGTCGGTGACCGTCACCCAGATCGGGGCGACCAAGGAGTACGACGCCCGCTTCCTGGAGCTGTACGGGAAGATCACCAACCCGGCGAACGGCTACTTCTCCCCCGAGGGGATCCCCTACCACTCGGTGGAGACGCTGATCGTCGAGGCGCCGGACCACGGCCACGAGACCACCTCGGAGGCGTACAGCTATCTGCTGTGGCTCCAGGCCATGTACGGCAAGGTGACGGGCGACTGGACCAAGTTCAACGGGGCCTGGGAGATCATGGAGAAGTACATGATCCCCACCAAGGCCGACCAGCCGACCAACTCCTTCTACAACGCCTCGAAGCCGGCGACGTATGCGCCGGAGCTGGACACCCCCAACGAGTACCCGGCGAAGCTGGAGAGCGGGGTCTCGGTCGGACCGGACCCGATCGCCGGTGAGCTGAGGTCCGCGTACGGCACGGACGAGGTCTACGGCATGCACTGGCTGCAGGACGTCGACAACGTCTACGGCTACGGCAACTCCCCCGGCAAGTGCGAAGCCGGTCCCGCGGACACCGGCCCGTCGTACATCAACACCTTCCAGCGCGGCGCCCAGGAGTCGGTCTGGGAGACGGTCCCGCAGCCGACCTGCGACGCCTTCAAGTACGGCGGCAAGAACGGCTATCTGGACCTGTTCACCGGTGACTCCTCCTACGCCAGGCAGTGGAAGTTCACCAACGCCCCCGACGCCGACGCGCGCGCGGTGCAGGCCGCCTACTGGGCGGACATCTGGGCCGAGCAGCAGGGCAAGGGCTCGCAGGTCGCGGCCACCGTCGCCAAGGCGGCGAAGATGGGCGACTACCTGCGGTACGCGATGTACGACAAGTACTTCAAGAAGGTGGGCAACTGCGTCGGTCCGACCACCTGCCCGGCGGGCACCGGCAAGGACTCCTCGCACTACCTGCTCTCCTGGTACTACGCCTGGGGCGGCGCCGTCGACACCTCGGCGGGCTGGGCCTGGCGCATCGGTTCGTCCCACGCGCACGGCGGCTACCAGAACCCGCTCGCCGCGCACGCCCTGGCCAACTACCCGGACCTGAAGCCCAAGTCGGCGACGGGCCAGGCGGACTGGGCGAAGTCGCTCGACCGGCAGCTGGAGTTCTACCGCTGGCTGCAGTCGGCCGACGGCGCCATCGCGGGCGGCGCCACCAACAGCTGGGCGGGCCGCTACGCGACCCCGCCGGCCGGCACGCCGACCTTCTACGGCATGTACTACGACGAGAAGCCCGTCTACCACGACCCGCCGTCCAACCAGTGGTTCGGCTTCCAGGCCTGGTCGATGGAGCGGGTCGCCGAGTACTACCAGCAGACGGGTGACGCGGACGCCAAGGTCGTCCTCGACAAGTGGGTCGACTGGGCGCTGTCCAAGACCACCGTCAACCCGGACGGCTCCTTCCGGATCCCGTCCACCCTCCAGTGGTCGGGCAAGCCCGACACCTGGAACCCGGCCGGCCCCGGCGCCAACGCCGGCCTGCGCGTCACCGTCGTCGACTACACCAACGACGTCGGCGTCGCCGCCTCGTACGCCAAGACCCTGACGTACTACGCCGACCGCTCCGGTGACACCGAGGCGGCACGGGTGGCGAAGGCCCTGCTCGACGGCATGTGGGAGAACAACCAGGACGCGCTCGGCATCGCCGTCCCGGAGACCCGCACCGACTACAGCCGCTTCGACGACCCGGTCTACATCCCGAGCGGCTGGACCGGCACCATGCCGAACGGCGACCCGATCAACTCCAGCTCGACCTTCGACTCGATCCGCTCGTTCTACGAGGACGACCCGGCCTGGTCGAAGATCGAGAGCTACCTCGCGGGCGGTGCCGCGCCCACGTTCACGTATCACCGGTTCTGGGCCCAGGTGGACATCGCCACCGCCATGGGTTCGTACGCGGAGCTTCTCGAATAAGTCCCCGCCGGGCGCTCCGCGAGTCGGGCGGTGGTGCTCACCGCGCTCCTCCGGAACCGCCTGAAGGCTCCGCGTGCGTGGCCCCGCCACCTGACGGCGAGGCCATCCGGCCGGGCGGTCCCCACCCGCACTGGGGGCCGCCCGGCCGTCGTACGTCCCCACCTCGGCACCCGCAACCCCTCCCCGGTTTTCGCAAGCAGGAAGGACCTCCCCACCGTGCGAAGAACCCGTGTCCTCACCGCGGCGCTGGCGCTCGCGGCCGGCCTGCTCGCGGGCGCCCCGCCCGCGCTGGCCGCCGAACCCGTCGAGCGAGAGGTGTCGATCGCCGCCGACACCTACACCTGGAAGAACGCCCGGATCGACGGGGGCGGCTTCGTCCCCGGCATCGTCTTCAACCGCAAGGAGAAGAACCTCGCCTACGCCCGCACCGACATCGGCGGCGCCTACCGCTGGCAGCAGTCGACGAAGACCTGGACGCCCCTGCTGGACCACGTCGGCTGGGACGACTGGGGCCACACGGGCGTGGTCGGCCTGGCCTCCGACCCGGTGGACCCGGACAAGGTGTACGCGGCGGTCGGCACCTACACCAACGACTGGGACCCGGGCAACGGGGCCGTGCTGCGCTCCGCCGACCGGGGTGCGAGCTGGCGCAGGACCGACCTGCCGTTCAAGCTGGGCGGCAACATGCCCGGCCGCGGCATGGGCGAGCGTCTCGCCGTCGATCCGCACCGGAACAGCGTGCTGTACCTGGGCGCGCCCAGCGGCAAGGGCCTGTGGCGGTCGACGGACTCGGGGGTGACCTGGTCGCAGGTGGCGAACTTCCCCAACGTCGGCAACTACGCGCAGGACCCGAGCGACACCTCCGGCTACGCCAGTGACAACCAGGGCATCGTCTGGGTCACCTTCGACGAGTCCACCGGCACCGCCGGCGGCGCCACGAAGACGATCTACGTCGGGGTCGCCGACAAGGAGAACGCGGTCTACCGCTCGACGGACGCGGGCGCGACCTGGCAGCGGCTGGCGGGGCAGCCGACGGGGTACCTGGCCCACAAGGGTGTACTGGACACGGTCAACGGTCACCTGTACCTCGCATACAGCGACAAGGGCGGCCCCTACGACGGCGGCAAGGGCCGGCTCTTCCGGTACACCACCGCCACCGGCACCTGGACGGACATCAGCCCCGTCGCCGAGGCCGACACCTACTACGGCTTCAGCGGACTGACCGTCGACCGGCAGAAGCCCGGCACCCTCATGGCCACCGCGTACAGTTCCTGGTGGCCGGACACCCAGCTCTTCCGCTCCACCGACAGCGGCGCCACCTGGACCAAGGCGTGGGACCACACCTCGTATCCCGACCGCGAGAACCGGTACACGATGGACGTCTCGTCCTCCCCGTGGCTGACCTGGGGCGCCAACCCGTCCCCGCCCGAGCAGACCCCGAAGCTCGGCTGGATGACCGAGGCGCTGGAGATCGACCCCTTCGACTCGAACCGGATGATGTACGGCACCGGCGCGACGGTCTACGGCACCGAGAACCTCACCAACTGGGACTCCGGCAGCAAGTTCACCATCAAGCCGATGGTGCAGGGCCTGGAGGAGACCGCGGTCCTCGACCTCGCCTCTCCGCCGTCGGGCGCGCCGCTGCTCAGCGCCCTCGGCGACATCGGCGGCTTCCGGCACACGGACCTGACGAAGGTCCCGCCGATGATGTACACCTCCCCCAACTTCACCTCCACCACCAGCCTCGACTACGCGGAGTCCCGTCCGGACACGGTGGTCCGGGTCGGCAACCTCGACTCCGGCCCGCACATCGCCTTCTCCACGGACAACGGCGCCAACTGGTTCGCCGGGACCGACCCGTCCGGGGTGAGCGGCGGCGGCACGGTCGCGGCGGCGGCCGACGGCAGCCGGTTCGTGTGGAGCCCGCAGGGCGCAGGCGTGCACTACGCGACCGGGTTCGGCTCGTCCTGGTCGGCGTCCAGCGGTATCCCGGCGGGCGCGATCGTCGAGTCGGACCGGGTGGACCCGAAGACCTTCTACGGTTTCAAGTCGGGGAAGTTCTACGTCAGCACGGACGGCGGCGCCACCTTCACCGCCTCCGCCGCGGCCAACCTGCCCGGCGGGGACAGCGTGCGCTTCAAGGCGCTGCCCGGCGGGAAGGGCGACATCTGGCTTGCGGGCGGCGCGAGCGACGGGGCGTACGGACTGTGGCACTCCACGAACGGGGGTGTCACCTTCACCAAGCTGTCGAACGTGGAGCAGGCCGACACCATCGGCTTCGGCAAGGCGGCGGCCGGCGCCTCGTACCAGACGCTCTACACCAGCGCCAAGATCGGCGGGGTGCGCGGCATCTTCCGCTCCACCGACCAGGGCGCGACCTGGACCCGGATCAACGACGACGCCCACCAGTGGGGCTGGACCGGCGCGGCGATCACCGGCGATCCGCGGGTGTACGGCCGGGTGTACGTCGCGACCAACGGGCGCGGGGTGATCTACGGCGACACCTCCGGCACCGGCGGCGGGGGCGGCGGCACGGATCCGGGCCCCACGCCGACGCCCCCCGGTGCCTGCGCGGTGACGTACAAGATCACCAGCCAGTGGTCGGGCGGCTTCCAGGCGGACGTACGGCTCGCCAACACGGGCAGCACCGCCTGGAACGGCTGGTCGCTGAGCTGGACCTTCCCCGACGGACAGACGGTGTCCCAGATGTGGAACGCCGAGCACGGCCAGTCGGGCGGGACGGTGACGGCGAAGAACGTCGGCTGGAACGGGAGCGTGGCCGCGGGCTCGTCGGTGGGCTTCGGATTCACCGGCAGCTGGTCGGGCGGCAACGGCAAGCCGGCCGCGTTCAAGCTGGGTGACCGGTCCTGCGCGGTGAACTGAGCGAAAAGGGGCGCGCATCGGCGCCGGTGCGCGCCCCCTACCGTCACGGAAAAACGGCGTCCGCGCGCTCGCCGGCGGATCCGGCGGAGCCGGGTTAATGGTTGAGTGTTCACACTTCCATCACGGTTGTGTCACCGGACCGCCCGGACCGCGCCTCCGGGTCGTCTCAGCCCTTACGGTCATCTGGCACCAACTGACCTATGGGGTACACATGTCGCACAACGAGCCACCGGCCGACCAGCCCACGCACATCGGACCATCGGCTGGGCCGTCGGCCGGTAAGCCGGGATGGGCGCGGAAGCGGATCGCCGTCCCGGCCGCGCTCCTCGTCTTCTTCGTCGGCGTCGGCGTCGGCTCCTCCGGCAACAACGGCCAGGAGAGGACGAGCGCCGGCGGCAAGGCCGAGCCGCGGCCCACCGTCACCGTCACGGAGACGGTCGGGGCCGAGCCGGCCAAGGCTGACGACGCGAAGCCCGCCGACGACGACAGGCGGACCGCGGCCGACGAGAAGGCGACCGTCCCCGACTTCGTGGGGATGGGCCTGCAGTCCGCGCAGGACAAGGCCCAGAAGCTCGGCTTCTACAGCCTCACCTCACACGATGCCCTCGGCCGGGACCGCATGCAGGCCTTCGATCGGAACTGGAAGGTGTGCGGCCAGAACGTGAAAGCCGGTACGTCGGCATCGACCGACACCGAACTCGACTTCGGAACCGTCAAGTTGGAGGAAGCCTGCCCGGCGAAGGAGGAGAAGGCCCCGTCCACGCAGGGCGGAAAGATGCCCGACTTCACGGGCAAGTCGGTGAAGGCGGCCCGCGGGGCGCTCGACTCGGGCACGTCACTCACGGTCGAGGACGCCTCGCCTGAGGACCGGTGGGTGCTGGCTGAGTCGAACTGGCAGGTCTGCACCCAGAGGCCCGCCGCCGGCGAGGCGCTGAACGGACAACCCGTCACGTTCACGGCGGTCAAGTTCGGTGAGACCTGCCCGTAGTCACGGGCACGCACTCCCCGGCCGCTGCCGCACGACACGCCACCGCCTGCGCACCCGCGGGCGACGCGGCAGGTGAGGCGCCGCATGGTTCACGTGACGTGCCTCTCGGGGGGCGCACGGAGTTGTGCCCGTCAGTCGGAGGGCCTGCGTCATGTTGCCGCCCCCACCGTCTTCCTGAACGCCCGCAGGGTGAACCACGGGTCGGGGCGGGGCCGGTCCTGGTCGGGGAGGGCGGCCAGGCGCTCGGCGAAGGCGTCGGCCCGGGGATCGCCGGGCGGCAGCGTGACGAACCAGCCGCGGCGCAGGTCGGCGATGGTGCGACGCGGGCTGCGGCCCTGGCCGCGGCCGGGGAAGCGGGCCTGCCCGGCCGGGAGCAGGCCGTGCGCGGCGGCGGACGCCTCGACGGCCGCCGGCTCGTCGACGGCGCGGGTGCGGGGGCGGGCGGCGAGGACGGCGTCGATGTCGCTGCCCACATTGTGCCCGGCGGCCTTGTCGACGGTGGTGACATAGACCCCGCCCGGGCGCAGGACGCGCGCGCACTCGGCGACGACGGCGCGCACGGCCGCCGGGTCCGGCAGCAGGTGGAGCAGCCACACGCTGGTCACCGCGTCGAACGTGCCGTCAGGGAACGGGAGTCGGCGGGCGTCGGCGCGCACCACGGCGCCCGGGAGGCGGGCGGCGGCGCGGCGGACCATCGCGTCGGTGAGGTCGGCCCCCGTCACCCGCAGGCCGTCCCGGGCCGCGGCGAGCCGCCGGGTGACGATGCCGGTGCCGCAGGCGAGGTCGAGCAGGCGGCGGGCACTGCCGGGCACCAGGCCGAGGACACCTTCCGCGGCGGCGGCCGCGCGGGGTTCGCCGCCCCGGGAGGCGTCGTAGCGCTCGGCCTCCTGGCTGTAGTCCAGCACCGCCGGCTCAGCTCGCGCCGTGGGCCGGGGCGAGGTCGGACACGCGGCGGGCCAGCTCGACGTCCAGCTCGGTGATCTTGCCGCCGGCACTGTGCGTGTGCACCGACACGGTCACGCTGTGGTAGCCGAGGGTGAGGTCGGAGTGGTGGTCCAGCTCGTCCTGCACCTGGGCGATGTGGACGACGAGCGCGGCGGCGGCGATGTGCGAGCCGAGCCGGTAGGTGCGGGTGAGGCGGTCCTCGTCGAGCGACCAGCCCGGCAGTGCGGCCAGCCGGTCCTCGATCTCCTCGGGCGACAGCGGTTCCACGGCCATGACCTCGCTCCTTCCCCGGGGGTCCCGTTCAAGACTGCCACAGGAGAGCCGTCGCGGTCCTGGTCGGATGGCCTGCCGGGGGTCAGCCGCGGTGACATTCGGCCGCGAGATCGTCGGCCAGCGCGGCGATCCGGTCGCGGCCCTCGACCTGCCGCAGCCAGGAGTGCGGCAGGCTCACGTCGCCGTACCGGGCGCCGAGGATGTTCCCGCAGATGGAGCCGGTGGAATCGGTGTCGCCGGAGTGGTTGACCGAGAGCAGCAGCGCGTCCGTCACCCGGGGTTCGGCGAGCGCCGCGTACACGCCGATGGCCAGGGCCTCCTCGGCGACCCACCCGGCGCCCAGTTTCTCCACCTGCGCGGCGCTCGGCACGCCTTCGGCGGCCAGGTCGAGGGCCTGTTCGAGTGCGGCCGTGGTCTCCTCGTGACCGGGGTGGCGGGCGAGCAGCCGCAGGGTGCGCAGGACGGCACCCTCGACGGAGTCCCCGGCGACCAGGTGGGCGGTGAGGGCGGCGAACGCGCCGGCCGCGTAGTAGCCGGTGGGGTGGCCGTGGGTGAGCCGGGCGCAGCGGGCGGCGAGGTCGAAGGCGCGGTCGGCGGGGGCGCCGGTGAGTCCGAAGGGCGCCGAGCGCATCACCGCGCCGCAGCCCTTCGCGTTGGGGTTGACCGGGCCGAAGCCGCCGAGCGGGGCGCCGGTGTCGGGGGCGTACGGCTGGTGCAGGCCGGACAGGCAGGCGTTGCCGGGGGCGCGGCGGGCGTAGAGCCAGGGTTCGGCGAGGAGCGGCCGCTCGAATCCCGGGTGGGCGGCGAGGGTGCCGTCGGGACCGGGCTGCTGCTGGGTGACCAGCCAGCGCCGGTAGGCCTCGTACAGCAGCTGGTGGGCGGCACCGCCGATGCCCTTCTCGCGTTCGCGGCGGTGGGCGGCGAGAAGGCCCTCGACGGTGAACAGCGTCATCTGGGTGTCGTCGCTGATCCGGCCGGCGACGCCGGTGGCGTCGGGGACGAGGGAGGTCACGCCGCGCGCCCCGTGGGCGGCGCGGATGGCGTCCAGGGAGCTGAACTCGACGGGATAGCCGAGGGCGTCGCCGAGCGCGCCGCCGAGCAGGCAGCCGCGCACCCTCGACCGGCGCACCGCCGGTGCCTGCCAGTTCGCCTGCCGCCACGCCTCGTTCACGCGGTACCTCCTCGACTACGGTCGTCCACATGAGCATTCTGACGTCCGAGCCCACGGCTCCCGCGACCGCCCCCGCCGACCGGGGTGTCGGCCCGCTGCTGCGGTCCTGGCGGGAGCGGCGGCGGATCAGCCAGCTGGAACTGGCGCTGCGCGCCGACTCCTCCGCCCGGCACATCAGCTTCATCGAGACGGGCCGGTCCCGGCCGAGCGAGGAGATGGTGCTGCGGCTGGCCGAGCATCTGGACGTGCCGGTGCGGGACCGCAACGCGCTGCTGCTGGCCGCCGGTTACGCGCCGCGGTTCCCGGAGACCCCGCTGGACGATCCGGCGCTGGGGGGACTGCGGGCGGGCATGGAGCGGCTGATCCGCGGCTACGAGCCGTATCCGGCGCTGGTGGTGGACGCGACGTACCACGTGGTGGCCGCGAACCGGGGTATCACCATGCTGCTGGACGAGGTGCCCGAGGAGCTGCTGGCGCCGCCGCTGAACGCGATGCGGCTGACGCTGCACCCGCGGGGCCTGGCGCCGCGGATCCGCAATCTGCGCGAGTGGCGGGGGCATCTGCTGGCGCAGATGGAGCGGCAGATCGCGCTGCACCGCTCGGCGCCGCTGCGGGAGTTGTACGAGGAGGTGGCGGCGTATCCGGTGCCGGAGCCGGCAGCGGCCGCCGAACCGGAGGAGCCGGTCCCGTACTTCGCGCTGCCGATGCAGATCGAGTACCGGGGCCGGATCCTGTCGTTCATCTCGTCCATCTCCACGTTCAACACGCCGATGGACGTGACCGTCGCCGAGCTGGCCATCGAGACGTTCCTCCCGGCCGACGCGGCGACGGTGCGGCACCTTCAGGAGCTGGTGCTCTGACGGGCCCGCAGCGCCATGTGCTGGAGGATCGCGAACCCCGCGACGGTGAGCGCCTGGAGCACGGTCCACACCGCGCCCGCGGTGCTCGGGGTGAGCCAGAGCGCGAGGGCCGTGAAACTGACCGCCGCCCAGGCGAGGTTGGCCTCCACGACCATGCGCACGGGCAGGGTCGCGGGGTGCGGGCGGGCGGCGAGCAGGCCGACGCCCGCGGCGAAGGCGGTGAGGAACGCGCCGAGGGCGAGCAGCGCACCGGAGCCGACACCCAGCAGGTCGCCGAGCGGGACCGAGAGGGCCAGGTAGGCGACACCGTTGGCGCCGGTGACCGCCGCGTCGAGGGCGAGGAAGCGGCGCAGCATGGTGCGCGGGTCGGAGGTGCGGGCGAGCGTGGCGAGCTGGGTGGCGGACATGGCGGATCATCCTCCGGCGAGGTCGTCGGTGCGGGGGCCCGGGCCCCGGGGCGGAGTGCGCCGCCCCGGAACCCGGTGGGTCCACCATCCGGCCGGGCGGGGTGCCGGGTCGATTACCCGGGAGGTAATGGGAGGTCATGTCCGTGCGCGGGCCGGCGGACCCGGGGCGCCCGTCTGTCTCATATCGCAAGCAGCGCGCCGCGCACCCGTGAGTGTGCGGCCGGAACATGACAGACTGCCCGGGAACTTCCGGCGCGTAGGGGAGGCGTGGCGTGAGTGAGCGACGGCCGGCGCCCACCGTGGGCCAGGTGGTGCTCGGCAAGCGGTTGCAGGAGCTGCGGGAGGCGGCCGGACTGAGCCGGGAGGACGCCGCGCGGGTCCTGCGGGTGGCCCCGGCGACCGTCCGCCGGATGGAGATGGCCGAGGTCTCCCTGAAGATCCCTTATGTGCAGCTGCTGCTCGACGCCTACGGGGTGCCCGAGGGCGAGGTGGAGGCGTTCGTCACGCTCGCCGAGGAGGCGAACCAGCCGGGCTGGTGGCAGCGGTTCCACGATGTGCTGCCGGACTGGTTCAGCCTGTTCGTGAGCCTGGAGGGCGCGGCCCGGATGATCCGCTCCTACGAGCCGCACTTCGTGCCGGGCCTGCTGCAGACCGAGGAGTACGCGCGGGCCGTGCTGGAGGCCGGGACGATCGGGCAGAGCGACCGGGCGTCACTGGAGCGGCATGTGTCGCTGCGGATGGCCCGGCAGGAGCTGCTGCGCCGCCCCAGCCCGCCCCACCTGTGGGTGATCATGGACGAGACGGTGCTGCGGCGCCCGGTGAGCACCCGCCCCGAGGTGATGATCGGCCAGCTGGACCGGCTGCTGGAGGCCGTCGAGAGCGATCGGATCACCTTGCAGGTCGCCGAGTTCGCGCACGGTCCGCACCCGGGGACGTACGCGCCCTTCGCGCTGTTCCGGTTCGCCGAGCCGGAACTGCCGGACATGGTGTTCACCGAGTATCTGACGGGCGCGCTGTACCTGGACTCCCGCACGGAGGTCTCCGCGCACCTGGAGGTGCTGGACCACATGACGGCGCACGCCGCGTCCGCCCGGCGCACCAAGAAGATCCTCCAGGAGTGCCGCGAGCGGTTCTGAGCGGGACAGCGGGACAGCGAGACCTGAAACGACCGAGGCGCCGGGGCCCGAGCCCCGGGGCCGACGAGGAGAAGACACCGTCATGACCGCATCCGACGCCGCCGCCCGTATCGACACCAGCCGGCCGCACCCGGCGCGGGTGTACGACTGGTGGCTGGGCGGCAAGGACAACTACCCGGTGGACGAGGAACTGGCCCGGCGGATCCTCGCCGTGGACGGCACGGTGGTGCGCGGGGCGCGGGCCAACCGCCGGTTCATGCACCGGGCCGTGCGCACGGTCGCCGAGGCGGGGATCCGCCAGTTCCTGGACATCGGCACCGGCATTCCCACCGAACCCAATCTGCACCAGGTGGCGCAGAAGACCGCGCCGGAGAGCCGGGTGGTGTACGCGGACAACGACCCGATCGTGCTGCGGCACGCCGAGGCGCTGCTGCACGGCTCGCCGGAGGGCGCCACCGCCTACGCGCACGCCGACGTACGGGACGCCGACGCGCTGCTGGCGCGGGCCGCCGAGACCCTGGACCTCACCCGGCCGGTGGCGCTGTCCCTGGTGGCGCTCACCCACTACCTGGACGCCGACCCCGACGGCGACGACGTGTACGGGCTGCTGTCCCGGTACGTCGACGCGCTCGCCCCGGGCAGCTGTCTGATCCTGTCGCAGGTGACCCCCGATCTGAACCCGGAGGCCATCGCCAGGGCGGCCGAGAGCTTCCGGCGCACCGGCACCCCGTTCTTCCCCCGGTCGCTGACCGAGTTCGCCCGCTTCTTCGACGGTCTGGAACTGCTGGGGCCCGGCCTGATCCCGGTGCACGGCTGGCGCCCGGACGCGGAGGACGTGGCAGCCCAGGCGGAGGGGATCGTGCCGGTGTACGCGGGGGTGGCGCGCAAGCCCTGACGTCACCCGCACGGCCGCCGTAGGCGGGGGCCGCGCTGCTGCGCGCCGGGCGGTTCTTCCGGCCCGGGACGGCCGCGCCCGACCTGCACAGCGTGGAACTGACCGGCGGCCGGGAGGCGGACGCCTTCCACCGGGACCGGTGGGGCGGACGGACTGTCCGTCGGTGGCGCGGACCGGCCCGAGTACGAGCCGCGGGGCTGCCCGCGCGGCGCCGGGTTCACGCTCAGGGGCGGGAGGACTCGGCGGCGGGAGTGCCGTGCCCGCCCGGCTCCGGGGGCTCGCCGCGCAGGTCGACGGCGCGCCGGGGCCGGTCGGTGATCAGTACGTCCACCCGCGGGTCGGTGAGGAAGCCGCGCATCGCGGTGTCCTCGTTGACCGTCCAGACCATGGTGAACAGGCCGTGCCGGGCGGCTTCGCGCAGCACGTTGGCGCGGGCGAGCCGCTGGTGCACGGCGACTCCGTGCGCGCCGCAGGCCCGCACCCGGCGCATCGGGAACAGCTCGCCGAGCCGGGTCGCGGTGAACCGGGCGGCGCCGATCTCCTTGCGGTCCCGGCCGAGCGAGAGCGCGGTCTTCACCCCGGGGTACGCCCGGGTGATCGCGGCGACGGAACGGTCCTCCAGGGTGGTGGCGACGAAGCCGTCCGCGCCGAGCAGGGCGATCGCCCGGTCGATCACGTCCCCCTCGTAGCCGGTCTCCTTCAGGTCCAGGTGCCCGATCAGCTTCCCGGCGATCAGCTCCATGACCTCGTCGACGACGGGCACGGGGTAGCCGGCGCGTTCGTTCAGTTCCGCGTGGGTCAGCTCGGTGAGCAGCGGGCCGGTGTGCCGCACCCGGGGGTCGTGGTAGACGACGAGGACCCCGTCGGCGGTGCGCCGGATGTCGAACTCGACGTACTCGGCACCGGTGAGCAGCGCGTCCTCGTACGCCTGCCAGGTGGCGGGGCCGAAGGTCTCGGATCCGCCGCGGTGGGCGGAGACGGCGGGGCGTCGGGTCATGGGCGGTCAGCTCCCGGAGGTAGTGCGTGGTGCGGGGACGGGCAGGGGTCCGTCGTCGGACGGGGCGAGCAGCTCGCCGGAACCGCCGCCGGCCCGTCTGAGGAGCAGATAGCCGATCACCACGAGGATGATGAAAGGCAGCCAGGCCAGAAGATGGGCCACGCCGTAGGTGCCGAGGTCGAGGATCGAGCGCTTCTCGTCCACGTTGGAGCCGTTGACGCCGAAGAAGGCCAGCAGCAGGGTCGGCGGCAGCGCGATCAGGGTGGCCGCCGCGACCAGGCCGGAGATGGTGCGGTCGCGGGCCTCGTCGCGATCGGCGAGGGCGGCGGAGCGGGCGTTGATGACGGAGGTGAGCCGTTCCACCATGCGCGCGGAGCTGTCCAGGCTGTCGCGGATGCCGAGCGCGTCGCGCAGCGAGGACTGGAAGCCCTCCATCAGCATCTCCGGGATCAGCAGGCTGTCGACGTACGCCTCGACGCCGAAGGCCAGGTCGAGCTGGAGTTCGTTGACACCGGCCGAGAGCCGGGAGATCAGGGTGCGGACGTTCTGCGGGGAGTCGGCGGCGGCCTGTTCGTTGGCGCGCATCATCGCGAACGCGGCGAGCCGGGTGCGTTGCAGCACGGCCGGCGCGGAGACCCTGCCCAGCTCGCCGATCACGTCGAGCAGGGGACGGCCGCCGAGGGTGATCGGAGCACGGTCGAAACAGGTGTCGGCCAGCCAGGCGGCGACCGCGGCGGACGGGGTCTCACCGCCGACTCGCAGTCCGGCAGCAGGGTCGCTTCGCCGCGCGGGGTGGCGACGACGAGGACCCCGGCCTCCGCCAGGGCCAGTCCGTGGTCGCCGCCGGGCAGGCCCAGCTCGCCCGGTTCCAGACGCCGGGCCAGCACCGGCACGGGCAGTAAGGCGGCACCGGACACCGGGTGCGGGGTGAAGCGGCCGAAGTCGAACCGGTCGACGAGCGGGCCGTGCGCGTCGTCGCGCGGGTGGATACGGCCGGCCAGGCTGAACAGCATGAGCATGCGGGTGCGTTCCCGGGTGGCGGAGTCGAGCACCGCGTACTGCTGGATGTTCCCGCCGCCATCGCCAACCCTCTCCCCACCTCGGCGCAGGGCGTTATACCGCCCGCACCGCGTCCGTGAACCGCGCCGAGCACCGTGCAGGCCGTCCCCGCGTCGGGAACGGCCTGCACCAAGGATGCGGGAAACCGCAGGGAACGTCAGGCGAGCTTCGCCGAGAGCGTGATCGGCACGGCCTTCAGGGCCTGGCTGACGGGGCAGTTGACCTTCGCGTCCTCCGCCGCGGCGACGAACGCGTCGTTCTCCAGGTCCGGCACCGTGCCCTCGACGGTGAGGTGGATGCCGGTGATGCCCTCACCCGGCTGGAAGGTGACGTCCGCGGAGGTCACCAGCTTGGTCGGCGGCGTGCCTGCCTGGGCGAGGGCGTGCGAGAACGCCATGGAGAAGCAACTGGCGTGGGCGGCGGCGATCAGCTCCTCCGGGCTGGTCTTGCCGCCCGGCTCCTGGGTGCGGGCAGCCCACGTCACCGGCTGCTCGCTGATGGCGCCGGACGAGTCGAAGGTGACGACTCCGTTGCCCTCGAGCAGGTTGCCTTCCCAGACAGTGTGTGCGGAGCGCGTGGTGGCCACGGTCATTCCTTTCGTAGCGTCCCGGTTCTGGTCCCGATCCGGGTTGACGGACACCATCCGATCACACTCCGGCGCACCGCACGGGGAAGTCGGGCCACCGGCGCCCGGTCAGGCGGCGGCGCGCTGCCGGCGGGCCGCCAGCCAGGCGTAGACCGGCACGCCCGCGAAGAGGAACAGCACGCCCTGGTAGACGGCCGCGTACCCGGCGCCCGCGACCAGCCACAGGGAGAAGGCGAAGGCGAGCGCGGCGAGCACCGCGTCGCGCACCAGCCGGGACCGGTTCACCTTCTCGTGCTCGCCGCGCGCCAGGTGGAAGAGCTGCGCGGCGGTGGCCAGCAGGTAGGGCACGGTCGCCGTGAAGGTGGTGACCAGGACCAGGACCTCGAAGACGCGCGCGGAGCCCGCCGTGTAGTTGTAGACGGTCAGCAGGGAGGCCAGGACGACGGTGACACCGACGCCGACGGTGGGCACCCCGCGCCGCTTGCGGGCGAAGGCCGCCGGGAACAGGCCGTCGCGGGCGGCCGCGTACGGCGTCTGGGCGCTCAGCAGGGTCCAGCCGTTGAGGCAGCCCGTCATCGACACCAGCGCGGCCAGCGCCACGGCCCAGCCGCCCCAGGAGCCGCCGAACATGGCGTTCACCGCGTCGGAGAAGGGGGCCGTGGAGTCGACCAGCTTGTCGTGGGCGACGGTGCCGAACACCGAGAAGGTGCCGAGCAGATAGACGAGGGCGGCGCCGAGGGTGCCGATGACGGTGGCGCGGCCGACGTTGCGGCGCGGGTCGCGGACCTCGCCGGCGCTGACCGCGGCCGACTCCACACCCAGGTAGGAGAAGAGCAGGATCGCGGCGGACGCCGAGACCGCGCCGAGGGTGCCGTCGCCGCTCGCGTTGAACGGGCCGAGGTTGTCCGGGTCGAAGAAGAACAGCCCGCCGACCGCGACGAGCAGCAGCGGCGCGAACTTCAGCACGGTGGAGACGAGCTGGACGGCGCCGACGTACCGGCTGCCGGCGAAGTTCGACAGGGCGGGCAGCCACTGGATGACGAGGGCGGCCAGGCAGGCGGTCCACGCGTGGTCGTTCACGGGGATCAGCACGTCGAGGTAGCCGACGGCGGCCACGGCGAGCGCCGCGTTGGAGACCCAGGTGGTGATCCAGTACGCCCAGGCGGCGAGGAAGCCCGCGAAGTCGCCGAAGGCCTCCCGGGCGTAGACGTAGGGGCCGCCGGTGCGCGGGTCGCGGTGGGCGAGCCGTCCGAAGACCAGGGCCAGGGCGATCGCGCCGGCGGTCAGGACGGCGAAGGCGAGCAGGCTGACGGTGCCGAAGGGGGCCACGGCGGCCGGGAGCAGGAAGATGCCGCCGCCGATGATGTTGCCCATGACCAGGGCGGTGGCGACCGGCAGCCCGAAGCGCCGGGTGTGCTTCTCGGGTGCCGCGGCGGTCCGGGGTGCGGTCGCCTGCGGGGCCGGAGCCGGGACGGTTCCGGTGTCGTGCATGGGGTGGTGCGCCTCTCCTCGTGCTGGTGCCCGGGATCGCCGGACGACCGCCCATGGTCGGGCACGGGTTCGAGTCGCTCCAAATCACACGATTTTGTCCTGCGTGGTGGGGTCCGGCACCGCAAGAGATACGTCACCGAGGGCTTCGGACCGGGAATCGTCCACCGGAATCCGGTCCACCGGCACCTGGGGGCCGTCCGCCTCCCGCAGCCAGCGGCGCAGCACCCGGTGGACGTGTTCCGCGCCGGCGATCTCCTCGCCGTCCGCGACCGGCGCGGACAGGGCGAGCGGGGACAGCAGGAACGGCTTGCTCTGGGCGCCGCCGAGGCCGCCGTGCGAGCCGATCTGCTCCTCGAAGGCGAGGACCTCCCCGTCGGCCGGGTCGTGGAAGGAGTTGACCATGATGTCGGCGGCGTGCGGGAAGGTGTGGGCGCGGCGCACCGCCGCCGCGGCGCCCGGGCCGAACGCGGCGAGCGGGCCGGGGCGGTCGTCGAGTTCGTCCACCGGGATCTCCGTGCCGTACGCGCCGAGCACCACCCCGCCGTGCCGCTCGCTGCGCACCAGCAGGAACCCGATGCCGGGATGGTTGGCGAGGGTGGACAGCAGCGCCGGGTGGCGGGCGTCGATCTCCTCCTTGCTCATCCGGTGCGGCACGTCCGGGAAGGAGACCAGGCCGAGGTTGCCGGAGGCCAGCACGATCGGCTCGGAGCGGCGGGCCGGGCGGTGCTGCTCGGCGTCCTCCTCGACCGGGATGCGCAGCGCGGCCCGGACCGCGGCGCGGGCCTCGGCGCCGCTGTGGGTGCGACGCGCCCGGCGCGGCACGGGCAGCCCGCAGCCGGCCCGCACCAGGTCGCCCAGGGTGAGACCGTAGCGGGCGCGGAAGGTCTCGCCGGGGCTCTGCCCGTGGTCGGAGAGGACCACGATCCGGTACGGGCGGGGCGCGTGCTCGGCGACCTTCTCGATCAGGGCGAGCGCCCGGTCCAGGCGCTGGAGCACCTTCTCGGCGTCCCGCCCGAACGGGCCCGAGTGGTGGGCGACCTCGTCGTAGGCGACCAGGTCGGCGTAGATCGCGGTGCGTCCGGCGAGCATGTCGCCCATGACCGCGGCGACCACCACATCGCGTTCGACGACGGTCGCGAAGGCCCGGATGAACGGGTAGAGGCCGCCGCGGGACACCCGGGGCCGCTCCTCGCGGAGCCGGGAGCGGGTGGACTGGCCGATCTCGCGGCCCACCTCGGCGACGAACGACAGGGCGGTGCGCACGGCGTTGGCCGGGTCGGAGAAATAGGCGAAGTAGCCGGCGCGGGAGCGGTTCTCGCGGCCGCGCCGCCGGGTGGCGATGGACAGCACCAGGGCCTGTTCGTCCGCGCCGCCGCCGAACAGGTTGCCCCGGCTCGCGCCGTCGAAGGTGAGCAGTCCGCCGTCCCCGGTGCGGGCGACGGCGCGGCGCTGGAGTTCGGCGGCGCTGGTGGGGCGGTTGCTGACCATCACCTCCTGGGTGTCCTTCTCGTACCAGCGGAAGGCGGGCACGTCGAAGGTGCTGCCGTGCAGGATCCCCAGCTGGCTGGCGCCGGTCTGGCTGGACCAGTCGGTGCGCCACGCCGTGAGGCGGTGGCTGGGGCGGGCGGCGCCGGGCTCGTCGCCGGTGCCGAGCCAGCGGGCGACGGTCGGCATCAGGCCCTTGCCGACGGCGTCCACCAGCACGTCGTGGCCGACGCCGTCGAGTTGCAGGAAGAGGGTACCGGGGCTGGCCGGACCGGGCGGCTGCCGGCGCCGGCGGCGGTCGGCGAGCCGGTAGAGACGGCGGCGGTAGGCGTCGTCGTCGCGCACCGCGAGGGCGGCGCCGGTGGCGGAGGCGACCGCGGACATCACGGCGGCCACCACCACCGCCGTCTCCGGTGCGGCGGCGCCCCGCTCGCCCGGGTCCAGACGCAGCGCGAGCAGCAGCAGCGCCCCGTTGAGCGCGAACACCAGCAGACCGAGGACGAGCGCGGGCACCAGCAGCAGGAGACGGACGAGCAGCGGCCACACCAGCGCCGACAGCACACCGAAGGCGCCCGCCCCGAACGCGGCGGTGACGGCGATGTCGGTGGCGCTGTCGCCGTCCGCCGACCGCAGGCGGAAGTCGGGCAGGAGACCGGCGAGGGCCAGCATGGTGACCGTACTGACCGCCCAGACGGCGACGCTGCGCCCGACCTGACTCGTGATCCGCCGCCAACGCCCCGCACGCACGCCCCGTACACCTCACGTCCCCGCCCGTGATCGGCACGGGCCCGACCCCAGCGTGTCACATCGCCTCCGGGGCCGTCCGTCACCCGAGGGCCGTCCGGTCCGGCCTCGGGCGGCGAGCGTCCGCGGCGCGCTACCGGCCGTCGTAGCCGGCCGTCGGCATCGAGAGTCTGCGGTGCACACGGGCCTTCATCTGCGCGTCGTAGAGCGGTTCCGCCCGCCCCACGGTCTCCACCCGCACCCCGCGCCGCGCGCACTCGGCGGTGAACGCCTCGACGTCGGCCAGCGCGCTCTCCAGCACCCGGCGGCTGGGCGCGACGAACATGTCGCGGCCGGGCCGCACCCCGTCCCACAGCAGGCAGTGGTCCGGGCGCAGCCCGCGCACCAGCAGCTCGCGGGTGACGACATAGCCGTGCTCGGCGGCCCAGCGGGAGCACATCGCGTGCTGGCCGCGGGAGTCCACCAGGAAGGGATCGATCTCCAGTTCCTCGAGCGGCGTAAGACTGGCGATCGCCGTGACGCGCACCGGCCCGGGGCCTTCTCCCATGGCGCCCCCCTCACCTCAGGGTTTCGCCGCCGACCCTACTCCTGCCCGTAGGCTTCGGGGAGTCGCGTGAAGGGGGCAAAGAGGTGCCGGTGGAGATCACCTGGTGGGGTCACGCCACCTGCACGGTCGAGGATTCGGACGTACGCGTGCTCACCGACCCCCTGTTCGCACGCCGGCTCGCGCATCTGCGGCGCCGGCGCGGGGCGCTGCCGCCGCCGGAGGCGTGGCGCGCGGACGTCGCGGTGGTCTCGCATCTGCACGCCGATCATCTGCACATACCGTCGCTGGCGCGGCTCGCGCCGGGCACGCGCCTGCTCGTGCCCCGGGGCGCACCCCGTGCGGTGCCCGGTCTGCGCCGGCTCTCCCGGCTGCGGGTGACGGAAGTGGCGCCCGGCGACCAGGTCAAGGTCGGCGGTCTGGTGCTACGGGCCGTGCCGGCGCGGCACGACGGGCGGCGGCTGCCCTTCGGCCCGCACCGTTCGCCCGCGCTCGGCTATGTGGTGGAGGGCGAGGCGCGCACCTACTTCGCCGGGGACACCGGGCTGTTCGACTCCATGGCCGAGGAGGTCGGGCCGGTCGACGTGGCGCTGCTGCCGGTGGGCGGCTGGGGGCCGTACCTCGGCGAGGGGCACCTGGACCCGGGGCGGGCGGCGCAGGCGCTGGTACGGCTGGCGCCGCGCAGCGCGGTGCCGGTGCACTACGGCACGTACTGGCCGATCGGGATGGACGCCGTGCGCCCGCACGAGTTCCACGCGCCCGGAGACGAGTTCGTCCGGCTGGCCGCCGAGCGGGCGCCCGGGGTGGCGGTGCACCTGCTCGGGCACGGGGAGAGCGTGCGGCCGGAGGTCGCGCGGTGAGCTGGCTGGGGGCCGCGTCGACGGTGCCGCCCGAGACCACCCAGCAGGCGATCGGCTATCCCACGCTGTTCCTGCTGGTGCTGGTCGGGGCGCTGGTTCCGGTGGTGCCGACCGGGGCGCTGGTCAGCGGTGCGGCGGTGGTGGCGTTCCATCAGACCGCGCCGTTCTCGCTGGCGCTGGTGTTCGTGACGGCGGCGACGGCCGCGTTCTGCGGGGACATCGCGCTGTACTGGCTGGGGCGGCGCGGGATGAAGTCGAGGAACGGCTCGCGGTGGCTGGGGGCGATCCGGGCGCGGGCACCGGAGGACCGGCTGGCGCAGGCCCAGGACAAGCTGGCCTCGCACGGGGTGGCCGTGCTGGTGCTGTCCCGCCTGGTGCCGGCCGGGCGGCTCCCGGTGATGCTGGCCTGCCTGGTCGCCGAGTGGCCACTGCGCCGCTTCGCCCGCGGCAACCTGCCCGCGTGCCTGGCCTGGGCGGTGACCTACCAGCTCATCGGCATCCTCGGCGGCTCCCTCTTCCCCGAGCCGTGGGAAGGCGTGGTCGCGGCGGTCGCACTGACGGTACTGATCAGTCTCGTGCCGGGAGTGTGGCGGCGGGTACGGGGGACTTCGGCTGTGTAGGCGCGACGACGGCGAGGGGCGGCCCCCTCGCCGCCGGGGCATCCGTGTTCCTCGCGCTGGAGGTGAGCGACACCCGGGGGCGGCCCCCCTCGCCGCCGGGGCATCCGGCCTTGGGCCGCCAGGGGCGTGGGGCCGGATGCCGGGTCACCGGGCCACCAGGGCTCCGGGTCACCGGGCCACCAGGCCACCGAGCCGCCGAGCCGCCAGGGCTCCGGGACGCCGGGGCGGGCGAAGGGGGGACGGTCCTTGGCTCGCCGGGTCGGCGGACGGGAGCGGCCCCGGCCGCTGGGCGGGGCGGGAGGGGCCTTCCTCCCGAAGCGAGCGGCCCCGGAGGGGGCTACGGCAGCACGCGGGACCCCCCCACCGGCAGATCCCACAGGTCCGCGCGGTCCAGGCCCGCCTGTTCCCAGGCGGTACGGACGCGGGTCAGGGGTTCGAGGACCGGTTCGGCGGAGAGGACGAAGGTCGCCCAGTGCATGGGGGCCACGCGGCGGGCGCCGAGGTCGAGCGCGGCGCGGACCGCCTCCTCCGGGTCGCAGTGCACGTCGCTGAGCCACCAGCGGGGGGCGTACGCGCCGATGGGCAGGAGGGCCAGGTCGATACCCGGGTAGCGGCGGCCGATCCGGGAGAACCAGTGGCCGTAGGCGGTGTCGCCCGCGAAGTAGACCCGCCGCCCGTCGGGCGCGGTGAGCACCCAGCCGCCCCACAGGGAGCGGCAGGTGTCGATCAGGGTGCGCTTGGACCAGTGGTGGGCGGGCACGAAGTCGAAGCGCACGCCGCCCAGTTCGGACGCCTCCCACCAGTCCAGCTCGGTGACGGTGGTGAAGCGCCGGCGGCGGAACCAGCGCCCCAGCCCGGCCGGGACGAAGACGGGTGTCTCGCGCGGGAGCCTGCGCAGCGTCGGGGCGTCCAGGTGGTCGTAGTGGTTGTGGCTGATGACGACCGCGTCCACGCGCGGCAGCGCGTGCCAGGGCACGCCGACCGGCGTGATCCGCGCGGGGGTGCCGAGGATGCGGCGGGACCAGACCGGGTCGGTGAGCACGGTCAGCCCGCCGATCCGCACCACCCAGCTGGCGTGCCCGGCCCAGGTGACGGCGATGGTGCGGGTGTCCACGCGGGGCAGCGGAGCCGGTTCGTACGGCAGCCGGGGGATGTCGGCCAGGCCCTCCTCGTCGGGCCGGACCGCGCCCTCGCGGGCGAAGCGGGCGAGCGCCTTGATGCCGGGCAGCGGCGCGGTCAGCCGGTCGTGGAAGGTGCGCGGCCAGACTCTGCGCTCCCCGAGCGGACGCGGCTCGGCGAGCGGTGGGAAGGGCGGCGCGACAGGCGGTGCGACGGGTGGCGAGACGGGTGGCGCCAGGGGTGAGGCGGCGGCAACCGGGTCGGCGCTCTGGCGGGCCGTCGGGCTCGTGGTCGACTCGGACTGCTGCGTCATCGAGGAGGCTCCCATCGCTGAGCGTCGTCGCGGAGACCGTCGAAGACCGACCTCAAGGTGATCAACGAGCGGTTCGGGTGTGGCAGTTCCAGGGGTGCCGGTGAGCGCAGGCACTCCTCGCGCTCGGCGTCCGAACCGCCCAGCAGGGCACCGGTGGCGAGCCGCACCCGCAGCGCGCCCAGGTCGTCGCCGAAGCGGTGGCCGCCGGGCGCGGGCATGCCGAGCCGGGCGGAGAGGAAGTCCTCCAGTTCCTGTGCGTCGGTCACGCCGTGCGCGGCGAGACCGGCCTTGAGCGGCCCGAGGTCGACATACAGATGGCGGCCGGCGCGTGGCGGCAGGGCGAGCGCGCCGGCGGCGACGACCGCGCGGTGCATGGCGTCGGCCACGCGCGCGTGCAGCCGTACGGAGGCGGTGATCCGCGCGGTGACCGGTTCGGGTTCGGCGAGGGCGTAGGCCGCGGCGGCGGCGACGGGCCCGGCGATCCGGGCGCCGAGCGCGGTGAGGACGTCGAGCACGCGCGCGCGGAGGCCGTCGCCGGCGGGCCCGGCGGGGAACCGGGCGAGGGCGGCCGGCCATCCGGGCGGCAGCAGGGCGCCGGCCAGGTCGGTGATGACGGTGACCCGCTCGGGCAGCATCTCGGCGGGGCTGAGCAGCACGGTGTCGTGCGGGGCGTGCAGGGTGTCGCGCCAGGTCTCGTCGCTGACCAGGTGCAGCCCCTCCCCCTCGGCGGCCTCGACGGTCTCGTGCAGCACCTCCGGCGGCACCACCGTGGCGGTCGGGTCGTCGGCGACGGACAGCACCAGCAGCCGCGGGTCGCCGCCCTCGGCGCGCACCCGGCGCACGGTCTCCAGCAGGGCGTACGGGTCGGGTACGCCACCGCACTCGGCGGGGGTCGGCACATGGAAGACGGGCCGGCCCAGCAGCCGCGCGTGCGGTGCCCACCAGGCGGCGCACGGCCGGGGCACCAGCACGTCGCCGCCGAGCGCGGCGGTCAGCGCGAGCAGTACGGCGGGCGCGCCGGGCGCGGCCACCGCGTGCTCGGGGGTGGTGCTCAGTCCCCGCCGCGCCCAGTAGCCGCAGCCGGCCTCCAGCAGGGCGGGGCCGCCGCCGACCGGTTCGCCGCCGCCGCGGTGCGCCGCCACGGCGAGCACGGCGGCCAGCTCGGGCAGGACGGGCAGCCCGTCCTCGGGCGGGGGCGGGCCGTAGCGGACGGGGCCGTGGTCCTCGGGGGCCGTCCGGGGCATGGGGTCCTCCGCGCTGCCGTGGGCGTCGTGCCGTGTCGCCGTCCCGTGGGCGTCGTGCCGTGTCGCCGTCCCTTGGGCGTCGTACGGTGCCGCCGCCCGCTGGACGTCGTACCGTCCGGCCGGCGCTCGGGCGTCGTCGCGTTCCGCCGTTCCAGGGCGGTCGTGCCGGGTCGCCCGCCGGTGGCCGTCGTGCCGTATCGCCGTCCGGTGAGTGCCGTCTCCTGTCTCCGTCCCGTGGCCCTCGGCGCCGGGCCGGACGGGAGCGGCCGTCCCGTCGGCGTCGAGTCCCGCGGGCCGGGCCGGGCCGGCGGGGCTCTGTCGTCGTGTCGCGTGGTGTGTCGCCGTTCCGTCGTGGTCGCTCGTGGGGTGCTCCCTGGTCCGTGGGGTCCGTGGCCGGTGGGTTCCGGGCGTTCCCGCTTCGATCCCCGGTGCCGCGTGGGTCGTACGGTGCGGATCGTCCTTCCGCGCTTCCGCATACCCCGCCGGACGCCGGGTCAGCCGTCGGCGCCGGACACCCGGACGTACAGCCGGTGCGCGGCGGCCCCGAGGGCGCCCGCGATCAGCAGTCCCCCGAGCACCAATGCGGGCAGGGACACGCCGAAGGCGCCGCCCTCTCCGGCCCGCACCCCGCGCTGGACCACCGCCGTGCCGCAGCCGGCGTCCTTCGGGTCGGGGCAGGGCGACACGCTGTGGCCGCCGCCGTGACCGCCGTCGTGACCGCCGTCGTGACCGCCGCCCTGTGCCACGGTGAACGTCGCGCTCCACGGCTTGCCCTCCCCGCCGTGCGCGGCCGGGCAGGTGCCGTCGACGGTCCACGCGGAGTCCTCGCCCCCGGCGTGCGCCTCTCCGCCCTCGAAGTCCTCCGGGAGGACGATCCGCGCGGTGCCCCGGTAGGCCGGTCCGGACGTCTCGCCGTCCTGCCCGCCGGCCGGCCGCAGCTCGGCCAGCCCGTCCTCGAAGGCCTGCGAGGTGGCCTCCAGGGTGTCGGGCGGCGATCCGCCGACGGGGTCGCACGTCACCGAGACGGTGACGGTCCCGCCGGGCGCCGCCTGGGCGGGGCTGACCTCGGCGGCCGGTTCGGCGAGGGCGACGGAGGCGGCTCCGCCGGCCAGGACACCGGCCAGGACGACAGCGGACACGGTTCGAAGGGCAGGACGCACGACCAGGACTCCCCGCAACGGTGACGACGGACACGCAGCCATCACATCCGCTGCCCGCGCGTACCGCTCGCGGCCGACCCCCATTCGCGGGAAACCATCCGGCCAACGGGGTGAGGACACCGCGGTGGTCACCGATGGCCGGCGGTGCCGGGGACGCGGGGAACCGCCGGGGCGGCGTTTCCGCCTCACTCCGGCGGTGACTCGTCATCCACGGCCACGTCAACCGGGAGGTACTTCGGATGAGCACCACCGTCTCCGACCACGTCCTCGAACGGCTGCGCGAGTGGGGTGTGGAGCACGTCTTCGGCTATCCCGGTGACGGCATCAACGGCCTGCTCGCCGCCTGGGGGCGGGCGGAGAACCGGCCCCGGTTCATCCAGTCCCGGCACGAGGAGATGTCCGCGCTCCAGGCGGTCGGCTACGCCAAGTTCAGTGGCCGGCTCGGTGTGTGCGCGGCGACGTCCGGGCCGGGCGCGATCCATCTGCTCAACGGCCTGTACGACGCCAAACTGGACCATGTGCCGGTGCTGGCGATCGTCGGCCAGACGCACCGCACCGCGATGGGCGGCTCCTACCAGCAGGAAGTCGACCTGCACACGCTGTTCAAGGACGTCGCCTCCGAGTTCGTGGAGACGGTGACGGTGCCGGAGCAGCTGCCGAACGTGCTGGACCGGGCGATCCGCACCGCGTACGCGCGCCGCTGCCCCACGGCGGTCATCATCCCCGGTGACGTGCAGGAGCTGGAGTACTCGCCGCCGACGCACGACTTCAAGATGGTGCCCTCCAGCCTGGACCGCAGCGCGTGGACGGCGGTGCCCTCGGACGACGCGGTGCGGCGGGCGGCGGAGATCCTGAACACCGGTGACAAGGTGGCGATCCTGGTCGGCCAGGGCGCGGCCGGGGCGCGGGCCGAGGTGGAGACGCTCGCGGAGCTGCTCGGCGCGGGGGTCGCCAAGGCGCTGCTCGGCAAGGACGTCCTCAGCGACGAACTGCCGTACGTCACCGGCTCGATCGGGCTGCTGGGCACCCGCCCGTCCTACGAGCTGATGCGGGACTGCGACACGCTGCTGACCATCGGCTCGTCGTTCCCTTACTCGCAGTTCCTGCCGGAGTTCGGCAAGGCGCGGGGCGTGCAGATCGACATCGATCCGCACATGGTCGGGATGCGCTACCCGTACGAGGTGAACGTGGTCGGCGACGCGAGGGCGACGCTGGATCGGCTGATCCCGCTGATCGAGGGCGGGCGCGGACGCGAGTGGTTCGAGACGGTGTGCGACAACGTGCGGCACTGGCGGGACGTCCTGGAGCGGCGCGCGGAGCTGAGCGCCGATCCGATCAACCCGGAGTACGTCGCCCGGGCCCTGGATCCGCTGCTGCCGGACGACGCGATCGTCACCTCCGACTCGGGGTCGACGGCGAACTGGTACGCGCGGCACCTGACCATGCGGCCGGGCATGCGCGGCTCGCTCTCCGGCACGCTCGCCACGATGGGCTGCGGGGTGCCGTACGTGATCGGCGCGAAGTTCGCGCACCCGGACCGGCCCGCGATCGCCCTGGTCGGGGACGGGGCGATGCAGATGAACGGCATGGCGGAGCTGATCACGGCGGCGAAGTACCGCGACCAGTGGGAGGACCCGCGGCTGGTGATCGGGGTGTGGAACAACCAGGACCTCAACCAGGTGACCTGGGAGCTGCGGGCGATGGGCGGCGCGCCGTCCTTCCTCCCCTCGCAGGAACTGCCGGACGTGCAGTACGCCGCGTTCGCCCGCTCGCTGGGGCTGACCGGCATCCGGGTGGAGAAGCCGGAGGACGTCGAGGCGGGCTGGCGGGCCGGGCTGGAGGCGGACGGGCCCGCGGTGATCGAGTTCCTCACCGACCCCGCCGTACCGCCGATCCCGCCGCACGCCACCTGGGAGCAGATGGAAGCCACGGCCGCGTCGATCCTGAGGGGCGACGCGGACCGCGGCTCGGTGATCAAGCAGGGCTTCAAGGCGAAGCTGCAGGAGTTCCTGCCGGGCCGCGTCAGGAAGTGACCGCTCCGGCCGCCCCGGCCGGAGCACCGGTCGGGGCGGCCCGGCGGGCTCATCCCAGGGGGAGGCCCGCGTAGTTGCCGACATCACGGTCGGCACCCGCTTCTCCGCGTACGCCACCTCGATGGGCCGAGTGCTGCTGGCCGGACTGCCGGCCGCCGAACGCGCGGACCGCCTCGCCCGCACCGCCCTCGCCCCGCTCAGAATGAGGTCATGTCTGTCCCTGGAGGTACGGGAGAGCGGGAGCGGTGCGACCCAGCGGTGTTCGCATGGTGAAGGCGTTCTCGAACACTCGAACACCCGCTGGGTCACCCTCGCCACGCAGCACGCCCCCTACTCGTTCGGACGCCTGGGGCGCATCGAAGGCCTGGGACGCGTCGAGGCGCCGGCCAGGGCCCCGCTGCCGCGCGGAACGGCCGGCTCCCCGCCCGGCGCCGCTGGAGCGCCCGAGCCCCGCCCCGGCGCCGTGGCACCGGTTCAGGGCCTCGGAACCACTTCAGTGCCGCAGTACGACCGGCTCGGCCGCGTCCGGTTCCCGCTCCGCCGGCAGCAGCAGCTCCTCGTAACGTCCGAGGGCCAGCACCGTGCCGAGCAGCAGGAACGGGAGGAGCACAGCGAGGACCGCCATGGCCTGTCCTTCCGCAGAGGTGTGCGCGGGGGGCCTGCGTCGGGTCTCCGCCGATCCGGCGCGCAAACGCGGTGTCGGTCCCCTCCCGTCGGGTACGCGGTGCCCACCCCAAGGATGTGGAGGGAGACATGCAGCGAGGCAGTGACCGGCTGAGCGTGCACCGGGACGACGAGATGAAGCACCAACTGCAGGGCATGCTGCGGTCGGGTCACCCCACCCGTACCGAGGAGTGGCACGATCCCGAGCCTTCCGCCGACGACGACCCGCGGGTGGCGGGCGGACCGGCGCTGGGCTCCCTGGAGGAGACCCGCCTGGAACTGGCCCGGGTCCTCGGCCGCAGGCCTTTCCCGGCCGGACCGGGCGAGCTGATCGGTGAGCTGCGCCGGCACAACGCGCCCGACGCGCTGATCGAGCCGCTGACCCGGCTGCCGCGCGGGGACCGCTACGGCAACGTCCAGGAACTGGCCGTGGCGCTGACCCGCCGGGAAGGGGCACCGTGATGGCCGACTACGTGAGGGAGGTGATGACGCCGGGCGTGGTGGCCGTCCGCCCGGACGCCTCGCTCGTCGAGGCCGCGCAGCTGATGCGCAGCCAGAACATCGGCGACGTGGTGGTGGCGGACGGGCAGGACGTGGTGGGCGTGCTCACCGACCGGGACATCACCGTGCGGGCCGTGGCCGAGGGCCGCGATCCGCTCACCGTCAGCGCCGGGCAGGTGTGCACCCCGCATCCGGCCGTGGTCAGCCCGGACGACCCGGTGTCGACGGCGGTGGCGCTGATGCGGGCGAAGGCGGTGCGCCGGCTGCCGGTGGTGGAGCACGGGCTGCCGGTCGGCATGGTGAGCCTCGGAGACCTCGCGCTGGCGCAGGACCCGGACAGCGCGCTCGCCGACATCAGCCGGGCCTCCCCGGACGACACGGGCCAGGGCACCGGGCCCGACAGCACAGCACGTTGAACGAAAGGACGTCGACTGATCATGCGTATCGCATTCCTGACCGCACCCGAGGGCGTCGAGCAGGTGGAGCTGACCGACCCCTGGCAGGCGGCCGAGGACGCGGGACACCAGCCGGTCCTCGTGTCGACGAAGCCCGGCGAGATCCAGGCCTTCAACCATCTCGACAAGGCGGACACGTTCCCGGTGGACGAGGTGGTCGGCGAGACCCCGGCCGACTCCTTCGACGCGCTGGTGCTGCCGGGCGGGGTGGCCAACCCCGACTTCCTGCGCATGGACGAGAAGGCGGTCGCGTTCGTACGGGACTTCTTCGAGCGCGGGCGGCCGGTGGCGGCGATCTGCCACGCCCCGTGGACGCTCGTCGAGGCGGACGTCGTACGGGGCCGTGAGCTGACCTCCTGGCCGAGCCTGCGGACCGACATCCGCAACGCGGGCGGCACCTGGGTGGACGAACAGGTCGTGGTCTGCGAACGGGGCGCGAACAAGCTGGTCACCAGCCGCAAGCCGGACGACCTCAAGGCGTTCTGCGAGGCGTTCCTCGACGTCTTCGCCAAGGAAGCCGCCTGAGCCGTCGGCGATCCGTCCGGGGCGGCCCGCCGGACGGACTGCGTGTCGCGCAGCCGCGAACCGCGCCGCCGCGAACCCCCTGCGCAGGGGGTTCGCGGCGGCGCGACGCGCACTCGCAGGTCCGCAGGTCCCGGGTCGGACAGGGCCTAGGGGGCGCCCGCCCCGGTGTCGCCCGGACCCCACTTGCCGACCGGCGTGCGCCCGTCCCGGCTGCCGGCCACCGCGTCGCCGCCGGCCGCCGCGCGTTCGCGGGCCCCGTCGCGGGTGCGGCCCGCGGCGACGAAGCGGCGCGGGTTGCGGCGCAGATACTCGCCCTCCAGCTGGGCCATGCGCTCGTTGTGCGCCCGCAACGCGTCGTTCGAGCCGTAGAGCAGCGTGTCGTGGCGCGTGCGGTGGATCGTCTCCAGCTCCCTCATGAGCTGCTGGTCGTCCAGTCGTCCCGGGTCGACTCCGGTCATCGTGGTGCCCCGCTCGTCGTGTCCGTTCATGCGGTTCGGGTACCCGCCCGGCGATGAGCGCTACCAGCGCTGCCCCCGATGACATCCGGGAGGGAGCCATGGACCTCGCGTTCCTGACTCCACTCTACGAACGTCCGGGGCCGTGGTCCTCCGTGTACGTCGACCTCTCCGCGCACGCGGAGGACACTCACGCGGAGGACACTCCCCACCAGCGGCATCTCACGGCCGAGGCGACGGCCCGCGACCTGAAGGGCCAGGGCGCGGACGAGGCTGTTCGCCCGTGCGGGTGAAGTCGTGCCCGGCCCGTCACCGGCCCGGCCCCCGCAGGGCGGCCTGGGCCCGCTGGGCGCCCCTGCCGCGCGTCTCGCCGCTGCTGGACCTGGAGGGCGAGGACGCGGTGTGCGGGGTGACCCGCGTCGACCGCAAGGGCGCCGATTCGAGCTGCACAGCGGCGTGGCCCGGGAGGACGCCGGGTCGGTCGCCGGACGTCAGTGGCCGGTGCACCGCACCAGCACGGCGGACTGGCCGGAGCGCCACTTCCAGCGGCCCGGCCCGGTGGTACCGGCGGTGCTACCGGGCCCGCTCCACCCGCCGTTCGTCCCACACCGGTTCAGGCGTCTCCCGGACCCGGCCGTCGCTGCCGAAGACCAGGTAGCGGTCGAAGGAGCGGGCGAACCAGCGGTCGTGGGTGACCGCGAGGACGGTGCCCTCGAAGGCCTCCAGGCCCTCCTGAAGGGCCTCGGCGGACTCCAGGTCGAGGTTGTCCGTCGGCTCGTCCAGCAGGAGGGCGGTGGCCCCGGCCAGTTCCAGCAGCAGGATCTGGAAGCGGGCCTGCTGGCCGCCGGAGAGCCGGTCGAAGCTCTGCTCGGCCTGCGCGGTCAGCTCGTAGCGGCGCAGGCGGGACATGGCGGCGCCCCGGTCCTGCGAGTGCTCCGCCCACAGGATGTCGAGCAGGGTCCGCCCGACGAGTTCGGGATGGGCGTGGGTCTGCGCGAAGTGCCCGGGCACGACCCGCGCCCCCAGCTTCCACGCGCCCGTGTGCGCCACGTCCTCCCCGGCCAGCAGCCGCAGGAAGTGGGACTTCCCGGAGCCGTTGGAGCCGAGGACGGCGACCCGTTCGCCGTAGAAGACCTCCAGGTCGAAGGGTTTCATCAGGCCGGTCAGCTCCAGGCCCTCGCAGGTGACGGCCCGGACGCCGGTGCGGCCACCCTTGAGGCGCATCCGGATGTCCTGCTCGCGCGGCGGCTCCGGCGGCGGCCCGGCCTCCTCGAACTTGCGCAGCCGGGTCTGGGCGGCGGCGTACCGGGAGGCCATCTCGTGGCTGACGGAGGCCGCCTGCCGCAGGTTCAGCACCAGCTTCTTCAGCTGGGCGTGCTTCTCGTCCCAGCGCCTGCGCAGCTCCTCGAAGCGGGCGAAGCGCTCCCTGCGGGCCTCGTGGTAGGTGGCGAAGCCGCCGCCGTGCACCCAGGCGTCCGCCCCCGCGGGGCCCGGTTCGACGGAGACGATCTTCTCGGCGGCGCGGGCGAGCAGTTCCCGGTCGTGGGAGACGAACAGGACCGTCTTGCGGGTCTCCTTCAGCCGTTCCTCCAACCAGCGCTTGCCGGGCACGTCGAGGTAGTTGTCCGGCTCGTCGAGCAGCAGCACCTCGTCGGTGCCGCGCAGCAGCGCCTCCAGCACGAGCCGTTTCTGCTCGCCGCCGGAGAGGGTACGTACCTGGCGCCACTGCGCCTTCTCGTAGGGCACGCCGAGCGCGGCCGTGGTGCACATGTCCCACAGGGTCTCCGCCTCGTAGCCGCGCGCCTCCGCCCAGTCGGCGAGGGCCTGCGCGTAGGCGAGCTGGGCGGCCTCGTCGTCGACGGCCATGATCGCGTGCTCGGCCTTGTCGACGGCCTGCGCGGCTTCGCGGATGCGGGGCGGCGCGACCGACACCAGCAGGTCGCGTACGGTCGTCTCGTCCCGTACGGCCCCCACGAACTGGCGCATCACGCCGAGCCCGCCGCTGACGGTGACCGTGCCGCCGTGCGGGGTGAGCTCGCCGGAGATCAGCCGCAGGAGGGTGGTCTTGCCGGCGCCGTTGGGTCCGACGAGGGCGACGACGGCGCCCTCGCCCACCCGGAAGGACACATCGCCGAGCAGCGTCCTCCCGTCGGGGAGGTGGTACTCGAGGTGTGCGGCTTCCAGATGTCCCATGGGGCCGCATTGTGCGGGCGGGGCCGGGCGGGCGGCAAACCGTTATCGCGCGTCGTGCGGCACGTCGCGTTGGACGGGGTCCTGGAGTGACGGACGAGCGGACGCCCCAGGGGGTACCGGGCCGGACAGGGAACGGGTGGTTCCGGGTACCCGCCTGGGTATGAGCCCAGACGTCGATCTGACCGCCCCGAAGCCCGGCCCGCGGTTCCTGCGGGACCGCCTGCTCGCACTGGACTGCCGGCTGTTCGAGTTCGCCGCGGCGCGGCACTGGCCCGCCGCCGAGCCCGTACTGCCGCGGCTGAGCCGCAGCGCCAACCACGGCGTGCTGTGGTTCGCGGCGGCCGCGGCGATGGCGGCGAGCCGCACCCCGCGGGCCCGCCGGGCCGCCGCGCGCGGTCTGGCCTCGCTGACCCTCGCCTCGGCGACCATCAACACCCTCGGCAAGCGCTCGGTGCGCCGGCCCCGGCCGGTGCTCGACCCGGTGCCGCTGGTGCGGCAGCTGAAGCGGCAGCCGATCACCACCTCGTTCCCGTCGGGGCACTCCGCGTCGGCGGCGGCGTTCGCGGCCGGGGTGGCGCTGGAGTCGCCCGGCTGGGGTGCGGTGGTGGCGCCGGTGGCCTTCTCGGTGGCCATGTCCCGCGTGTACACGGGCGTCCACTTTCCGAGCGACGTCCTCGCCGGTGCCGCCCTCGGGGTGGGCGCCGCGTTCGCCGTACGGGGCCTGGTGCCGACGCGGGACCGGCACGCGCCGCCCGCCCGGCCCCGCGTCGAACTGCCCGCGCTGCCCGACGGCGAGGGCCTGGTGGTGGTCGCCAACACCGCGGCGGCCACCGCCGACCGGGTGCGCGGGCTGCGGGAGGCGCTGCCGCGCGCGGAGGTCGTGGAGTGCGCCCCGGAGGACGTGCCCGGGGAGCTGTGCAAGGCCGCCGCGCGGGCCCGGGTGCTGGGGGTGTGCGGCGGCGACGGCACGGTGAACTCCGCCGCCGAGGTCGCCCTGCGGCACGGGCTGCCGCTCGCGGTGCTGCCCGGCGGCACCCTCAACCACTTCGCCCTCGATCTCGGCGTGGAGGACGCGCGGTCCCTGAGCCGGGCGATCCGGCAGGGCGAGGGGGTGCGGGTGGACGTCGGCCGGTACGCGTGCGGGGCGCGGCGCGGGATCTTCCTCAACACCTGCGCGCTGGGCGTCTATCCGGAGCTGGTGCGCGAGCGGGACCGCTGGTCGCACCGGATCGGCGGCTGGCCGGCCGGGGTGCTGGCCGCGGTACGGGTGCTGCGCGCCGACCGCCACCCCCTGGAGGCCGAGGTGGGCGGGCGGCCCCGCCCGTTGTGGCTGCTGTTCGCCGGGAACGGCACCTACCACCGGATGGGTCTCGCGCCGGGCCGCCGCCGGGACCTCGCCGACGGCCTGCTCGACGTCCGGGTCGTGCACGGCGGCCGGCGTCCCGCGCTGCGCCTGCTGGCCGCCGCCCTCGCCGGACCGCTGACCCGCTCCCCCGCGCACGCCGCCGTCGCGGTCGGGCGGCTGCGGCTGGCGGGCGTGGCACCGGGCACGCTGCTCGCGTACGACGGTGAGGTCACCGAGGTGGAGGGTGATGTGACCCTGGAGAAGGACCCGGAGGCGCTGGCCGTGTACCGCCCGACGGGCACCTCCTGACGCTCAGTCAGCCCAGGATGCGAAACGCAGGGTCTCAGCATTCGGCATGCGGCGTACGGTGACGGGGCAGCCCGCGGGCCCGGTTTCCGCGGGATCGCTCATGCCGACGAGGGGGCACAGCCATGCCGAGAGCACGGGAGACCGCCGTCTACACACACGGCCATCACGAGTCGGTGCTGCGGTCGCACACCTGGCGGACCGCCGCCAACTCGGCGGCCTACCTGCTGGGCGTCCTGGAGCCGCACATGAGGATCCTCGACATCGGCTGCGGGCCCGGCACCATCACCGCGGACCTGGCCGAGCTGGTCCCCGACGGCCGGGTCACCGGCGTCGACCGCGCGGCGGGCGTGCTGGAGCAGGCGCGGGCCACGGCCGAGAGGCGCGGGCTGCGCAACGCCGACTTCGCCGTGGCGGACCTGCACGCCCTCGACTACCCCGACGACACGTTCTGCGTCGTCCACGCCCACCAGGTGCTCCAGCACGTCGGCGACCCGGTGCGGGCGCTGCGCGAGATGAGGCGGGTGACGAGACCGGGCGGGTGGATCGCGGTACGGGACTCCGACTACGCCGCGATGACCTGGTACCCGGCCTCACCGGGCATGGACGACTGGCTGGCGCTGTACCGGCGGGTGGCCCGCGCCAACGGCGGCGAGCCGGACGCCGGGCGCCGGCTGAAGTCCTGGGCGCTGCGCGCGGGCCTGACCGGCATCACGGCGACCTCCGCCACCTGGACGTTCTCCACCCCCGAGGAGCGGGCCTGGTGGAGCGGCCTGTGGGCGGACCGGACGCTGGCCTCGGACTACGCGCGGGTCGCCGTCGGCGGCGGGCACACCACCGAGGAGGAGTTGCGGGCCGTGTCGGAGGCGTGGCGGGAGTGGGGGCGGCAGGAGGATGCCTGGTTCAGCGTCCTGCACGGCGAAATCCTGTGCCGTGAAGAAGCCTGATCGAACGAGGCCGGGACGTCAGTCCCTGGGCAGCAGCGGTCCCAGCGGCCCGAGGTCCAGATTCAGGTCCTCCGGCCGCAGTCCGTAGCGCTCCCGCAGTTCGGTCATCCGGTCGTCGAGCAGCATCAGCGTGAGCCCGATCCGCTCCTCCTGCTCCTCGGTCAGGTCGCCGGCGTCGAAGCGGCGCAGCGCCTGGCGCTCCATGAGCTGACGCAGCAGCTCCACCACGGTGAGGACCAGTTTGACGAGGTCCCGCTCGACGGTGTCGGGCTCCAGATCCAGCTGCCGGCGGCGGCCCGACGGCCGCGCCGGGTCGTCGGTCCGGCCGGGCGAGCCGTCCAGCAGGCCTTCCAGCATGTCGCCTGTTCCACGGGGCACGTCGTTCACCGGGTGCTGCACGTCATCCCTCCCACGGGGCCGGTACCTGCGCGTTGACCGAGCTGATCAGGGCGTTCAGATCGATGCGGACGAGATCGACGTCCGCGATGCGCAGCGTGATGTCGCCGGTGATGACGACCCCGCCGGCCAGCAGCCGGTCGAGCAGGTCCACCAGCGCGATCTCACGGCGCTCGACGACGGTCACGGCAGGTCACCCTCCCCGTTCTCCTCGTCCTCGGTGCCCCCGACGTCTCCCACGAAGGAGTAGGCGGCCCAGGGCCCGGTGAGTTCCACCCGCATTCCGGAGGCCTCGTCCTTCGTACGGTCCACCAGCTCCACGAATTCCTCGGAATGGTCCCGCGGCACCAGGTAGGCGGCATTGAGCACATTCCGCCCGGCGGCACCGGAAAGCGCCGGGTTCTGCGGCGGGTGCAGCCGGGAATCCTCGGCGCGCTCGGACAACGTCTCGTGCAGCCGGGTGGCGAAGGTCTCGGCCTTCTGCCAGAGGTCTTCACGGGCGCGGAACCGGTCGCGGCGCTGCCGGAGATAATCCCGCCCGGAGGCGGCCTTCCCCGGCGCCCGGTCCGTTGCCGCGGCTTCCCCGGCTTCCCCGGCATCCCCGGGCTCGGCGTCGGTGTAGACCTTCACGCCCCACTCGACCCGCCCGTCCAGCCGGTCGAGGGTCCGCCGGAAGTAGTCCTCGCGGGCCTCCATCATCACGCGGACCGCGCTGTCGTCCCGGAAGACGGTGGCCAGCCGCAGCGGCAGCGGGGTGGTGACCGTGGTGAGCGCGTCGATCACCTGCTGGTGGGCGCGGGCCGTCTCGGTGAGCCAGTCCAGGTCCTCCAGATGGGCCCGCAGCGGCTCCTCGGCGAAGAGCCGCTCGGGCACCGTGCTGACGACGGCGACCAGGCCGTGGTGGTGCAGCAGCCGGGGCGGGGCGCCCCCGACCCCGCTCAGCTGCGACTGCAGCGGGGCGCTGAACGGGCGGCAGACGGCGTAGACGTAGCGCAGTCCGGTGGTCATCACGATCCCTCCCGCGCCCGGCCGGACTCCAGGGCCGCCAGCCGCGCGCGCAACTCGGCGTTCTCCCGCGCCAGCTCGTCACGCTGGGCGTGATCGTCCCGCCGGGCGAGTTCCTCGCGGCGGGCCCGGGAGGACAGGGCAGGGTCCTCCTCCCACCAGTCGATGCCCATCTCCTTCGCCTTGTCGACGGAGGCCACGATGAGCCGCAGCTTGATGGTCAGCAGTTCGATGTCGAGCAGGTTGATCCGGATGTCGCCCGCGATGACGACGCCCTTGTCGAGCACCCGCTCCAGGATGTCGGCGAGGTTGGCGCCCCCGCCGTTGCCGTACGGATCGGGGAGCCGGCTGGGGGTGGTCATCGGCGGCTCCCTCGGGTGGTCGGGCGATCGTCCTCGGATACGGCGCTCGGGCTGTCCCCTTCGGGTACCCCGCTCAGCGCGACGTGCCGGGCGAAGTCCGCGAGGTCCCGCCGGGCCCGGTGGCGCGGCACCCGCAGCAGGGCGCCCGCCCGGCCGGCGGGGCTTTCGGGCAGATGCTCGGCGACCAGCAGCACGCGCGTGAGGCGGTCGGCGAGCGGATGGAAGGAGACCACCCCGCGCAGACCGTGCGCGGTCCACACGAGCCGGTCGTCGGGGACCGGGCGGGCGTCCGGGTGCCGCGCCCACTCCTCGTACGCCGTACGCGCGGGCACACCGACGTCGATCTGCTCGACCACGACGAGCGGCCGGGCCGCCGAGAGGCCGGACCGGTCCGTCAGCCGGGCGACGGCGATCTCCAGCGCGGCCCGCGCCGGGCCCTTGCCCGCCACCAGCTTGCGGCCGGTGTCACGGGCGAGCCGGGCGAAGCCCGGGCTGCGGCCCTCGGCGATCTCGGTGATCCGTACGGTGGCCAGGCCGAGGCCCCGGCCCGCCCCGGCCAGCAGACGCCGGGCCTGGGCCTCCAGATACTCCTGCGCCGCCGCCCGCAGCCGGTCGGCGGCCTCGCTGCGGGCCAGCTCGCCCAGCAGACCCGGGCGGCCGGACAGCGCCGGGATGTGTACGCCGGTCATCGGTCTCCTCCTCCCTGCGCGGCACGGGCGCCCGCCTTGGCGGAGGCCGCCCGCCGGGCGGCGCCCCGCTCGGCCCCCGACTTCCTGGCCGGGGCCTGCTTGCCGGGCGCCTTCCGGGCGCCGGACTGCCCACCCGCGGCCTTCGCGGAGGCGGCCTTCTCGGCAGTCGCCTTCTTGGCAGCGGCCCTCTTGGCCGGTGCCTTCCTGCCGGCGGCCCGCCCGGCCGGGGCCTCGTCAGCCGAGGCGTCGTCAGCCGGCGCCCTCTTGGCCGAGGCCCTCTTGGCCGAGGCCTTCCCAGCCGGAGTCGCCTCGGCCGATGCCTTCCCAGCCGGGGCTTTCCTGGCCGGGGTCTTCCTGGCCGGGGTCTTCCTGGAGGCGGCCTTCTCGGCAGTCGCCTTCTTGGCGGCGGCCTTCTCGGCCGGTGCCTTCCTGTCGGCCGGGTCCTGGTCGGCGGCGTTCTCTGCCGTGGCCGACGGCTCCGCCCGGGGCCCGTTCGCGTCGTCCGACGGCTCGACGCCGTCCGGCGACACGTGAGCGTCACCCTCCGGCGCCTCAGCCTCGTCGACCGGCGGCTCGTCCTCGTCCTCGTCGACCAGCGGCTCGTCCTCCTCCGCCGGCAACTCCTCCCACGCGGCGGCCCGCCCCTCGGTGGGGCCGGCCGCCGCCCCGGCGCCCAGGCTCGCGTATATCTCGTCCGTCCGTTCGTACAGACGGTCGGCGAGGGCGTCGAGACGGCGTTCGGCCCAGCGGTAGAGGGTGTCCGCCGCCGCGTCCGGGACACCCCGCAGATCCTCGCGGAGCTGTTCCTCGATCTCCCGGATCTGCGGGTTCTCCCGGAGCCGCCGGGACAGGACGCGCAGTCGCCGGCGGACCAGGAACCATACGGCGACAGCCGCCAGTCTTCCCTTCACCGCGCCTGCTCCAGCCGGTCGAGGAGTTCGTCCTCCCGGCGGTCGAACTCCTCCTCGCTGATCTCACCGGCGTTCAACTGCTCTTCCAGGCGGGCGAGTTCGGCACGCACGGTGGCGGGGTCGTAGTAGATACGCTCCGCCTCCCGCAGCACCTGTCTGACCGCCCAGGCGCTGCCGCGCACCGGGGCGAACGGCAGCATCAGCACTTCTCCGATCAGTCCCACGGACTCACTCCTCCGCGCCCGCACCCGCCGTGCTGCCGGCGGTCGCGGTGCCCGCGGGCTCGGTGGGGCCGGGCTCGACGAAGCTGTACGGCGGCAGTGGCCCGTGGACGCGCAGCTCCAGGTGGGGCAGGTCCTTGCGGGCCTCTTCGACGGCCGCGAGGAACTGCTCGGCCGTGTCCCGGCCCACGAGGTAGGAGACGTTGACCAGCCAGCCGGTGGACTCGGGGCCGACGCTGACCGCGTCACCGACCGGCTCCAGCAGCCGCAGGACCGTGTCGGCGTCCTCGGTCTCCTTCTGCTTGACCGAGGCGGCGACCATCTCGCCGAGCCGCAGTTTCTGCTCGTAAGTTCCGCCGCCCGCCTTGCGGTTGGCTTCGGCGAGGGCGCGGATCTCCGGGTCCGCGGCCATCACGTGGTGCAGGACGGCCTCCTCGATGTGGGAGGCCTTGACGTTGTACTCGACCTTCCCGTCCAGGGCCCGCAGCCGTTCCTGGTAGTGCGCGGCGCGTTCGGCGAGGACCCCGGTGACCGAGGTGTCGTCCGGGGCCACGCTGCCGAACCGCATGGGCAGCACGCAGCCCGCGGCGCCCGCCTCGGCGAGCACGTTCTGATGGGCGACCAGATCGCGCCGCTTGGGGCGCAGCCCCTCGGGGGCGTCGCTGACGATCGCCGCCAGCTCGCCCTCCCGCAGGATCCGCACCGGGCGGGCGGGATCGCCGACGCCCTCCATCCCGTCGGGCAGCGCGGGGTGGGAGGCCGCGGCGATGCCGTAGATGTAGGTGCTCACTCGTCGTCCTCCTTCCGGCGGGCGGTGGTGCTCCGGCGCGAACGGCTCTTGCTCTCGGGCTCGGCGGAACCTTCGTCACGGGCCTGCTTGAAGGCGTCGGATATGGTCTGCGCGGCGCCGGACAGCGCGCCCTTGGACTTGCCGCGCGCGCCGGACTCGGTGATCTGGCCGACGACGTCGGGCAGGCCGGGGCTCTTGCGCGGACCCGACTCCAGGTCGAGGCGGTTACAGGCCTCGGCGAAGCGCAGGTAGGTGTCGACGCTGGCGACGACGACCCGCACGTCGATCTTCAGGATCTCGATGCCGACCAGGGAGACCCGGACGAAGGCGTCGATGACGAGGCCTCGGTCGAGGACGAGTTCCAGGACGTCGTAGAGGCCGCTGGAGCCGCCCCCCGAGCCCGTCTGCTGTGCCGGGACAACGGTCATGCCGACCGGTCCTCCTTCTCTGCTGGTGGGTTGGTGGCGGGCGGGGCGGCCTAGCGGCCGCCGGACCGGTGTGCGTCGGCCCGCCCGCGCTCGTAACGGCGCACCCGGCGGTACCCGGTGAGCTGTCCCCGGTCGTCGAGGGTCACCTCGTAACCGGCCATCAGACTCATCGTGTCCGGCACTCGTTCGAGTTCGAGTACCTCGACCTCCAGGGACCAGCCGTCCTCCGTCTGCTCGAAGGACGACACGGTCTCGGCGACCATGCCGGTCAGCTCCGCGAGCTGGGCGCGCGCCTGGCGCAGCACCTCCATCGGGCCCGGCCGGTCGTCCGCCGTGTGCGTGTTGTTGTCGGTCTGGGTTTCTTGTGAATTCTGCGACTGGGATGTGCGATTCGTGTTCGACATGGCCACCTCTTTGCTCGGGTGGCCGCCCAGCCCATGGCCAAACCTGTGGATGACGAAGCGGTGTCCGGACCGGTGGACGGCACGGCGGCGTCCGCAGGTCAGCCGCGCAGCGCGTCGAGCCTGCGCCGGGCCGGTCCGAGGGCCCGGCCCCGGCTCATCACGCCCGCCCAGGGGTTGGTGCGGGCCTGGTCGACGGCGTCGGCGAGGGTCCAGCGGCGGGGTCCGAAGCCGGGCTCGTCGAGCTGGTCCCAGGAGACGGGCACGGCCACGGGCGCGCCGGGGCGGGCGCGGACGGTGAAGGGGGCGACGGCGGTCTGGGCGTAGGCGTTGCGCTGGACGTCCAGGTAGAGGCGGTCGCCGCGGTCCTTCTTGCGGGCGGCGGTGGTGAACCGGTCGGGGTGCCCGGCGGCGAGGGTGTCGGCGGCGTCGCGAGCGAAGTGCCGTACCTCGTCGAAGTCGTGCCGGCCGGTCAGCGGCACCACGATGTGCAGGCCGCGCGAGCCGGTGGTCATCAGGGCCGACGGCAGCCGCAGTTCGTCGAGGAGTTCGCCGAGCAGCACGGCCGCCTCGCGCACGGGCGCGAAGTCGTCGCCGGAGGGGTCGAGGTCGAAGACCATCCGGTCGGGGCGGTCCAGCCGGTCACCGCGCGACAGCCAGCGGTGGAGCGTGACGCACGCCTGGCCGGCGAGGTGGACGAGGGTCGCGGAGTCGTCGCAGACGGTGTGACGGACGGTGCCGCCCTCCTTGGGCACCTCGACGCGGGTGATCCAGTCCGGGTAGGTCTCCGGGGTGTTCTTCTGCATGAAGCCGGGGCCGTCGACACCGTCCGGGTGCATCTCCAGCATCAGCGGCCGGCCGCGCAGATGCGGCAGCAGGAAGGGTGCGACGGACCGGTAGTAGTCGACGAGGTCGCCCTTGGTGTACTCCGGGTGGCCGTCGCCGCCCGGGAAGAGGACCTTGCCGGGCCGCCGTACCTCGACCGTACGGCGGCCCGCCCGTACCGTGCGCGCCTCGGCGCCGCTCACGGGACGATCGCCTGCTCCACGAGCAGGCGGACGGAGGCCGCGATCGACTCGGCGTCGATGCCGGCGGCGTGCAACTGCTCCTCGGGCGAGGCGGAGCCCGGCATCGTCCGGACCGCGAGGCGGACCAGGCGCGGCACCGGGCGCCCGTCGAGGAACGCGTCGAGGACGGCGTCCCCGAGGCCGCCCTCCGGGTGGTGGTCCTCCACGGTCAGCAGGCAGCCGGTGTCCTCCGCGGCCTGACGCAGGGTCAGCCGGTCGACGGGCTTGACCGAGTACAGGTCGATCACCCGCACCTGGATGCCCTCCCGGTCCAGGGCGTCGGCGGCGGCCAGCGCCTCGGGGACGGTGATCCCGGCCGCGACGACGGTGAGCCGGTCCTCGCCGGAGGAGCGCAGCACCTTGCTGCCGCCGATCGGGAACTCCTCGTCCGGCCCGTAGATCACCGGGGTCGCGCCGCGCGAGGTGCGCAGATAGCGGATGCCGTCCAGACCGGCGGTCTCCGCGACCAGCCGGGCCGTCTGGTTGGCGTCGCACGGGTACAGCACGGTCGAGCCGTGCACGGCCCGGAACATCGCCAGATCCTCCAGGCCCATCTGCGAGGGGCCGTCCTGCCCGATCGCGACGCCCGCGTGCGAGCCGGCCAGGTTGATCCCGGCCCCGCTGACCGACGCCATCCGCACGAAGTCGTACGCACGGGTGAGGAAGGCGGCGAAGGAGGAGGCGTACGGCACCCACCCGCGGGCGGCGAGACCGACCGCGGCGGCGACCATCTGCTGCTCGGCGATGTAGCACTCGAAGTAGCGGTCGGGGTGCTCCTTGGCGAAGTACTCGGCGCGGGTGGAGTCGCCGACCTCCCCGTCGAGGGCGACGATGTCGTCGCGGGCGGTACCGAGCGCGGTCAGCGCCTTGCCGTAGGCGTCGCGGGTGGCGGTCTTGTCGCCGCCGCGCTCCCACCGGGGCAGGTCGACACCCGAGCCGGTGGGCACGGACCGCAGGGCCCGGTCGCCCGGCGGCTGGTGCACCCGGACGGCGAGATCGCGCTTCCCGCCCAGCTGCGCGATCGCCTCCTCGGCGTCCGGCAGCGGCTTGCCGTGCAGTCCTTCACGGTCCTCGACCCCCTCGACTCCCTTGCCCTTCAGGGTGCGGGCGAGAATCGCGGTGGGCTGGCCGAGGGTGGAGATCGCCTCCCCGTAGGCGCGGTCGATGGCGTCCACGTCATGGCCGTCGATCTCGATGGTGTGCCAGTCGAAGGCGCGGAAGCGGCGTGCGTAGGCGTCGAGGTCGTGGCCGTGCCGGGTGGGGCCGCGCTGGCCCAGCCGGTTGACGTCGACGATCGCGACGAGATTGTCCAGCTGTTCGTGGCCCGCGTGCTCGGCGGCCTCCCAGACGGAACCCTCGGCCAGCTCACTGTCGCCGCACAGCACCCAGACACGGTAGTCGGCGCGTTCCAGCCGCTTGCCGGAGAGGGCGACACCGACGCCGACCGGCAGTCCCTGACCCAGCGATCCGGTGGCCGTCTCCACCCAGGGCAGCCGCCGCGGCGTGGGATGCCCCTCCAGCCGGCTGCCCATCGTCCGGAACGTCAGCAGCTCTTCGTCGTCCAGGGCGCCGGCCGCCTTGAACGCCGAGTACAGCAGGGGGGAGGCGTGCCCCTTGGACAGGATGAAGCGGTCGTTGGCGGGGTGGTCGGGGCGGTCGAAGTCGTAGCGCAGGTGGTTGGCCAGCAGGACGGCCATCAGGTCGGCGGCCGACATCGAGGACGTGGGGTGCCCCGAGCCCGCGGCGGCGGCCGCCCGCACACTGTCGACGCGCAACTGCTGTCCCAGCTCCACGAGTTCGTCGGTGTTCATCGCTCTCCTTGGACGGACTGGTCGGAAACGTCGGTGGTGTCGGGAGGGTCGGTGGGGTCAGGAGGGTCGGCGGGGTCGGGAGGGTCGGCGGGTTCGGAGGGCAGATCGGTGCTCTTGACCGGACCGGGAGGTTCGGGTCCCGTGCGCTGCCGGGCCGGGCCGGGCGGCTCACGGCCGGCCCGGGGCTCGGCGGCCGCGTCGGGACGCCGCACCGGCCCGGGAGGTTCGGCGCCGGACCCCGGACCCGGCGGTTCACGGCCGGCCCGCGGCTCGGCGGGCCCGTCACCCGGACTCCGCCGGGGGCCGTAGTGCGGCTCGGCCGGGCTCGACCCCTCCTCCCCGGTCACGGTCTCGGCGGGCCCGGACGGTTCGATCTCGGCGGACCCGGCGGCCCCGGGCGTCTCGGCGTCCAGGAACGGCCCGGCCACCCCGGACCACTCCGCGTCCCCTTCCACGACGGCCCCCAGGGCCCGGCCCCGGCTCCGCACGGGCTGCCCGCCCGGCTGCCCCGTCCCAGGCTCGCCGCCGGGCTGGTTCCTGGCCGGCTCCCCACCGGGCTGGTTCTTGGCCGGCTCCCCACCGGGCTGGTTCTTCGCGGGTTCGGACCCGGGCTGGTTCTTCGCGGGTTCGGACCCCGGCTGGTTCTTCGCGCTCTCGGACACGGCCCGCCTCCTGTTGGCCTCCGTACGGTCGTCCCCCTCTCCCCCGTTCCCGGGCGCCCGCTCTCTCCCGCTCCCCCGCACCCGCTCTCCCCCGTTCCCCGGCGTCCGCGCCGGCTCCGGTGAGGCCGTGTCCAGCGGGACGGACGACGACCGGTCGAGTCCCAGCTGGACGGCCTGCCGGGGCAGCACCGCGTCGAGCAGCCAGTCGGCGGCCACCCGCACCCGGTTGCCGGGCATCGCGGCGAGGTGGTACCCGCGGGCCACCGCCCCGGCGAGCGGCCCGGACATCGCGACGCCGAGCGGGTTGGCGGCCGCCTTCGTCCCGCCCAGGTCGACCACGACCCCCAGGTCGCGGTGGTGGTAAGCGTGCCGCTCCCCCGCCCCCAGCGAAGCGGCGACGTTGCGGGCGCACACCTTGCCCTGTCGCCAGGCGTGCTGCGCGGTCATCGGCGTGTACTCACCCGGCTTGTCGAGATCGGGCACGGCCGCCGCGTCCCCGCAGGCGAACACCTCGGGCCGCCCCGGCACCCGGAGGTGCGGGTCGACGAGGAGCCGGCCGCGTTCCATCGGCAGCTCCAGCGAGGCGACGAGCGGATCGGGCCGCACCCCGACGCACCACACGAGGGTGCGGGTCTCGACGTACTCGCCGTCGGTGAGCAGTACCCCGTCGCGCGTGGCCTCCTTCACGGAGGTCCCCGTCCGCACGTCCACGCCCCGCTGCCGCAGCACCCGGTCGGCGGCGCGGGAGAGCCGTTCGTCGAGTTCGGGCAGGACGCGCGGTGCGACGTCCAGCAGCAGCCAGCGGGGCCGTACGCCTTCCCGCAGCGGATGTGCGCGGACCTGCGCGTCGGTGAACAGCTGTCCGTGCGCGGCGACCTCGGTGCCGGTGTATCCGGCGCCGACCACGACGAACGTGCAGCGCGCGGCGCGGTGCTCCGGGTCGTCGGAGGAGGCGGCGAGTTCCACCTGCCGGGTGACGTGGTCGCGCAGGTACAGCGCTTCGGACAGGCTGCGGAAGCCGTGCGCGTGCTCGGCGACGCCGGGGACGGGCAGCAGTCTGTTGACACTGCCCGCGGCGAGGACCAGCCGGTCGTACTCCAGGGTTCCGGCGCCGCCCTCGGGGTCGGTGTAGTGCACGGTGCGCGCGTCGAGGTCGACACGGCCGGCCTCGCCGAGCACCAGCCGCACCCGGGGCAGTGTGCCGGCCAGGGAGACGGTGACCCGGCGCGGCTCCAGGACACCCGCCGCGACCTGGGGCAGCAGCGGCAGGTACAGGAAGTGGCCGGTCGGGTTCAGCAAGGTGATCTCGGCCTTGCCCCGGGACATGCGGGACAGTTCCCGGGCCGTCCGGTACCCGGCGAAGCCGGCACCGACGATCACGATGCGGGGTCGACTCACGGTGGCGCCTCCGGCGGTGTCGCCCGTAGGGGAAGGTACGCGGGCAGGTCGGGCCGTACGGCGGGCACGCGGACGTACGACGTCTCCCGTCCTCCCGTACGAGCTATCCGCGTCCCCCTGGCCGGGGCGCCCAAACGTCCCCGGTTTCCCCGCCGGGCGCCGGGTACTCGGCCCGGGACCCCCACCCGAGCCGCCCGTCGCGGAGGTACCCCCCATGCCCGAGTACGGCTACTTCCTCTCCTGCGAGGAGCACGGCCCCGCGGACCTCGTGGAGCAGGCCAGAATGGCCGAGCAGGCCGGTTTCCGGTCGCTGTGGATCTCGGACCACTACCACCCCTGGAACGACGCCCAGGGCGAGAGCCCGTTCGTGTGGTCGGTGATCGGCGCGCTCTCGCAGGCGGTGTCGCTGCCGATCGAGACGGCGGTGACCTGTCCGACGGTGCGGATCCACCCGGCGGTGGTGGCGCAGGCCGCGGCGACCAGCGCGGTGATGACGAACGGCCGCTTCCGGCTCGGCGTGGGCTCGGGCGAGGCCCTGAACGAGCACATCCTCGGCCACACCTGGCCGCCCGCGGACGTCCGGCTGGAGATGCTGGAGGAGGCGATCCATGTGATGCGCCGCCTGTTCACGGGCGAGGAGGTCACCCATCACGGCACCCACTACACCGTGGAGAACGCCCGCCTCTACACGGTCCCGGACGAGCCCGTCCCGATCGACGTCTCCGGCTTCGGCCCGAAGGCGACCGAGCTGGCGTCCCGGGTGGGCGACGGCTACATCACGATGATGCCCGAGGCGGACATGGTGCGGCGGTTCCGCGAGAACGGCGGGGGCGCGAAGCCCGTCATCGGCGGCACCAAGGTCTGCTACGGCACCGACCGCGACGAGGCGGTCCGTACGGTGCACCGGATGTGGTTCAACGAGTACCTGCCCGGCGAGATGGGCCAGATCCTGCCCTCGCCGCGCCACTTCGAGCAGCTCCAGCCGCTGGTCACCGAGGAGATGATCGCCGAGCAGGGCGTCTGCGGGGACGACGTGGACGAGCACGTGGCGGCGCTGACCGCGTTCGCCGACGCCGGCTTCGACACGATCTACGTCAACCAGATCGGCCCCGACCAGCGCGGCTTCTTCGACTTCTACCGGACCAAGGTGCTGCCGCAACTCCCGGGGAGCTGACGGGACGATGCGGCTGCGGTTACCCGCCGTTTCGGTGTACACGGTCCCGACGGACGCCCCGGAGGCGGACGGCACCCTCGCCTGGGACACCACGACGCTCGTCCTCGCCGAGGTCTCGACGGGCGAGGCGACCGGCACCGGCTGGACGTACGGCCCGCCCGCGGTCGGCGACTTCCTGCGCGACCATCTCGCCCCGCTCGTGGCGGGCCGATCCGCGCTGGACGTCCCGGCGTTGCACGACCGCCTGGTCCGCGCGGTGCGCCACGCGGGCCGCCCGGGCGTCGCCGGCTGCGCGATCTCCGCGCTGGACGTCGCCCTGTGGGACCTCAAGGCGCGACTCCTGGAGCTGCCTCTGGCGCGGCTGCTGGGGACGGCCCGGGAGCGGGTCCCGGTGTACGGCAGCGGCGGTTTCACGACGTACCACGACAAGCATCTGGCCGCGCAGTTGAACGGCTGGGTGCACGGCCAGCACATTCCGCGCGTGAAGATGAAGATCGGCGAGGACCGCGGCCGGGCGGTCCCCCGTGACCTGGCCCGGGTCCGCGCGGCCCGCGAGGTCGTGGGCGAGAGGGCCGAGTTGTACGTGGACGCGGGCGGCGCCTACACCCCCAAGCAGGCGGTCCGCGTGGGGCACGCCGTGGCGGATCTGGGGGTGGGCTGGTTCGAGGAGCCGGTGCCGTCGGACGACCTGTCCGGGCTCAGGCTGGTGCGCGACCGTGTGGTCTGCGATGTGGCGTCCGGCGGGTACGGCTACGACCTGCCCTGTTTCGCCCGGATGATCGCGGCCGGCGCGGTCGACTGCCTCCAGGTGGACGCGACCCGGTGCGGCGGCATCACGGAGTTCCTGCGGGCCGCGGCCCTCGCCCAGGCGCACGGCCTGGAGGTCTCCGCGCACGGCGCGCCGCACGCCCACGCCGCCGCGGCGGCCTCGCTGCCCAACCTGCGGCACATCGAGTGGTTCCACGACCACGTCCGGATCGAGTCGATGTTCTTCGACGGCGTCCTGGACCCCACGGGCGGCACGGTCCGCCCCACGGCGGGCCTGGGCCACGGCCTGACACCGCGCACGGACGAGGTGGAGGACTTCCGCGTCGCCTAGCCCCACCTGACAGCGGCACCCATCCGGCCGTGTGCCCCGAAGTCCCTGCCGTGCGGCCCGTCAAATGCCCACAGCTTCCCGGCGCTTCGGGTCTCCGCGCGATGCGCACCGGCTGACCCGGTAGGCGGGCACGGAGCACACCAAGTGCCCGAACGCGTTCACGGCCTGCCGGGTGGCGGCGTCGACGGCCTTGGCGTCGGCCATGCCGACGGGACGGCCAGCGCCGCCCCGCCCGCCCGCCGCACTTCGGCGGCGGCGGCCGCCGGCCCCTCGCGGCCCGGGCCGGCAGGGCGGCCACCCGGTCGGTCGCCGCGCGCGGCGAAGGCGCGGGCCGTCGCGCGGCCCACGCCTCCACCGGCCGCCACCGGCCCCGGCGACCACGACGGTTCTGCCACGCCCCGGCGTCACCGGCCGCGCCCGCGGATCACGCCCGGTGCCGCGGGTTCTCGGGGTCGACGTCGTCGGTCCGCGGCGCGGGGGCGCTCATCCGGCCGGGAGCCGGAGTGCGCGCGCCGGGTACGCCGGTCACGCCCGGGGCGACCGGCGGCATCGGCGGGTAGGCCGTGCCGAGCCCGCCGGGCGGTCCGGCGGGCGGGGTTCCGCCGACGACGTGTCCGCTGCCGGAGTCGTGCGCCGGCGTGTGCTCGGTGCGGGCGGCGCCACGCAGCGCGTAGGCGGCGACGGCGAGGAGCGCCGCCGTGATCAGCGCGGCGGCCCAGTCCGGCAGCACCAGCGCGAGGGCGAGCCCGACGGCGAGCGCGAGGGCCGCGCCCGCGTACAGGGCGACGGTGCCGGACGCGGCGTACAGCATCGCCGTACGGCGCTGCTTGCGGGTCTGCTGCTTCAGTTCGTCGCGGATCGTCTCCCGCGCCACCTGTGCCAGCTCGTCGGCGAGATGTTTGTCCAGATGCTCCAGATGCTCCAAGCGGTCCATGGCCGCCGGGTACCCGGCGCGGACCGCGGGTAACGCACCGTCACGGGACGGACCCCGCCCGGAGCCGGTGTCCAGCGGGCCGTAGGCCTCCCACCCGGACACCTCGCTCTCCGCCTCCAGCCGGATGTGTTCGAGCTGGGTACGGGCGAGCCCGGCCTAAATCTCGCGGCAACCACCGGTGCCGGGCTCGGTGAGCCAGTCCTGCCGGCGCCGTCCGCCGCCGCCGGTCCCGAGGACCTACCGGTCAGGATCGTTGACGGTCAACCGGAAACCCGCATCTCGACGGTGAGCGCCCAGCGCTCGTGGTCGCGCCAGGCCCCGTCGATGAAGAGCATGTTCGGCGAGAAGCCCTCCCGCCGGAAGCCCGCGGCCTTCGCCAGGTTGATGGAGGCGGTGTTCCCCGGTTGCACGTTGATCTCCAGCCGGTGCAGTCGCATGGGCCCGAACGCGTGGCGCACCACCAGCTCCAGGCCCTCCCGCATCAGTCCGCGACCGGCGGCGTGCGCGAAGGCGCCGTAGCCGAGGGCGCCGCACTGGAAGCCGCCGCCGACGATGTTGTTGATGTTGATGAACCCGGCGATCGCCCCCGGCCCGGCCGGGCCGTCCAGCTCGCAGACGAGGAACCCCGCCCTGGCCGGGTCGTCGATCAGCCGGCCCGCGTAGCCGGCGTACGCCTCGATGCTGTCCGGCGGGAACAGCCACGGATGGTGCAGGTCCTTGCTCTCCCGGACGCGCGCGACGAACTCGGCGCCGTCGCGGTGTGTGAAGTGGCGTATGCCCACCCGGGGGCCCTCGGCGAGATAGCGGGAGGTGTCGTGCGGCATCGGACCAGCCTACGACGGGCCGGCCGCGGCTCCCCGGGAGCCACCGCCGGAGGTCTTCGGGCTCATGACACCAGGATGAGCCCGAAGGCCGGGACCCGCACGGTGAGCGCCCGCCCGCCCGTGCCCCACGGGTGGCTCGGCCGCCGGGGAGACGACCGGAGGGTGGCGCGGGGTGCGCCACGAAGGTCAGGGGCCGGGTCTGCGGCGCGCTGGTCCAGCCCAGATGGGTGCCGCGCAGTACTCAGCGCAGTGCGGTGCTGAGCGAAGCGCCGTGCTCAGCGCAGTGCCGGTTCGTCCAGTGTCAGCGTCCCCGCCGCCGCGTCGAGTCGGGCCGCCACCCCGAACGGGATGGTGAGCGCGCCCGCGCAGTGCCCGAAGCCGAACTCCTCCGCCACCGGCACACCGAGCCCGCCCAGCCGTTCGGCGAGCAGGGCCCGCACCCGCTCGTACGGCTCGCACCCCTCCCAGGAGCCGAGGAGCACCCCGCGCACCCCGTCGAGCGCGCCGGCCCGCAGCAGTTGGGTGAGACAGCGGTCCAGGCGGTACGGCTCCTCCCCCACGTCCTCCAGGCAGAGCAGCCCGCCCTGCGCGGACCGCCGGGCGTGCGGGGTGCCGAGTTCCGCGGCGAGCAGGCTCAGACAGCCGCCGAACAGCACACCCCGCGCCCGCCCCGGCACCAGGGCGCGGCCGCCCGAGCCGATCGCGCGGACCGTCTCCGGCGCGAACAGGGTGGCCTTCAGGTGGTCCTGGGCACGCGCGTTCTTGACGAAGTCGATCCCGGCGGCCATCGGCCCGTGCAGGGTGACGAGTCCCAGCCGGGCGGCGAACGCCTCGTGCAGCGCGGTGACGTCGCTGAAGCCGACCAGGACCTTCGGCCCGGCGGCGCGCAGCGCCTCCCAGTCGAGCAGATCGACCATCCGCTGGACGCCGTAGCCACCGCGGGCGCACAGCACCGCGTCCACCGCCGGATCGCACCAGGCGGCCTGGAAGTCGGCGGCGCGGTCGGCGTCGGCGCCCGCGAGATAGGGCAACGTGCCGTGCCGGTCGAGCACATGCGGGGCCACGACGGGGTCGAGATCCCAGCCGCGCAGCACGTCGAGGCCCGCCTGGAGGCGCTCCTCGGGCACCGGCCCGCTGGGCGCGACGACGGCGACCCGGGCGCCGGGGGCGAGCCGGCGCGGCCGGACGAGTTCCCTCACCTGGTCAGCTCCACCGGACGGATGCCGGGCACCCGCAGCCCGAACACCTGGGCGTACAGCGACAGTTCGGCCTCCAGGGCGCACACCATGGTCTCCGCCCGGCGAAAGCCGTGGCCCTCGCCCTCGAAGGCGAGATAGGCATGCGGCACCCGCCGCCCGTCCATCCGGGCCAGGAACCGCTCGCACTGCACGGGCGGGCACACCACGTCGTCCAGGCCCTGGAGCAGCAGGAACGGTACGGCGATCCGGTCGGCCCGGGTCACGGGCGAGCGCTCCGCGTACCGTCCGGGCACCTCGGCGAACGGCCCGACCAGGCTCTCCGGATACCCCGACTCGAAGTCGTGCGTCTCCCCCGACGCCCAGCCGGTGAGGTCGAGGACGGGGTAGAGGATCGTGCCGCAGGCGTAGACGTCGGTGGCGGCGAGGGAGGCGGCGGCGGTCCAGCCGCCCGCGCTGCCGCCCCGGATGGCGAGCCGCGCCCGGTCGGCGGTGCCCTCGTCGGCGAGGGCGAGCGCGACGGCCGCGCAGTCCTCGACGTCGACCACGCCCCACTGCTCGCGCAGCCGCTCCCGGTAGGCCCGCCCGTAGCCGCTGGACCCGCCGTAGTCGACCTCGGCGACGCCGATGCCGCGGGAGGTGAAGTAGGCGACGGCGAGGTCGAGGACGAGCGGGGCACGGTCGGTGGGCCCGCCGTGCGCCCAGACGACATACGGCGGGAGTTCCCGCGCGGGGGCGGTGCAGACGGGGTGGTGCGGCGGATACACCCGGGCGTGGATGTCGCGGCCTTCGGGTCCGGTGAAGGTGCGGATCTGCGGCTCGGGGTAGTAGGCGGGGTCGACCGCGTCGCGGTGCGCGGCGCCGATCACCCGGGCCCGGCCGGTCCGGGTGTCCAGCTCGATCACCTCGTGGGCGGTGCGCGGGCTGGCGCCGACGGCGACGACGCGCTCGCCGTGCGCGGCGAGGGTGGGACAGAACTCGGTCCAGGGGCCGGCGGCGTCGACGAGTTCACCGGATTCGGGATCCAGTATCCCGAGTACGGCCGGCCCCCGACCGTGGACGACGGCGATGAGCCCGTTCTCCAGCGGCGCGAACCAGCGCTGGCCGACCTTCCACAGCGGGCCGCCGAACTCCTCCTCGCGCGGGCACAGCGGCTCCCCGTCCCGGTAGAGGTTCCACCAGCCCGTACGGTCGCTCGTGTACAGAAGACGGTTGTCCGTCGACCACTCCACCTGGGCGATCGACTCCTCCGGTCCCCCTGCCACCGTCCGCGCTCCGCGCAGCCGGCCGTCGTCCCCGACCTCGGCGGCGATCACCTCCGTGCCCTCCCACGGCATCCGCGGATGGTCCCAGCCGAGCCAGGCCACCCGCCGCCCGTCCGGGGCGAGACGCGGCCCGGTCACGAACCGGTGCCCGCCGTCGCTCAGTTCACGGACACCGCCCCGGTCACCGGCGGCCGAACCGTCCAGCGGCACGGCGGCCAGCACCCGGCGCACCGCACCGGGCCCGTCACCGGTGAACTCCTCCAGCACGCACCACACCTCACCGCGCTCCACGCACAGCACCGGGTCGGCCCAGCGCAGCCCGCCGCCCACCGCCGACACCGGGGTCAGCGGACGCGGGGCGCCCGCGCCGGGCTCGTACCGGTACAGCCGCTGGTCGGCGTAGTGCGCGAACACCACCAGCGGCCGGCCGTCCACGACCCCGCCCGCCCAGGGCCGCCCGCCGTACTCCCACACCCGGCTGCGCACGTTCCACGGCGCGGACAGCATCTGCTCCTCGACGCCGTCCGCCCGCCGCCGCACCAGCGCGCGCCGGCCGCCCTCGGCGGGCCGCGGCTCGGTCCACCACACCTCGTCGCCGACGAAGCCGACGTACTCGGGCCGGCCGTCGTGCGCGGCGGCGAGGGCCGCGTCGATCGGCGAGGGCCAGGAGCCGTAGGGCAGGGTGTGCACCTCGTCCCCCATCCGCCTAGGCCGTCCGCAGGAAGCGGTCGAGGACGCGGACGCCGAAGTGCAGCGCCTCGACCGGCACCCGCTCGTCGACGCCGTGGAACATGGCCTGGTAGTCGTAGCCCTCGGGCAGCTTCAGCGGGGTGAACCCGTAGCCGGTGACGCCGAGCCGGGAGAACTGCTTGGCGTCGGTGCCGCCGGACATGCAGTACGGCACGACGTGGCCCTCCGGCGCGAACTCCTCGACGGCGGCGCGCAGCCGGGCGTACGTCGGCGAGTCCACCGGCGCCTGGAGGGCGACCTCGCGGTGGTGGTACTCCCAGTCCACATCCGGCCCGGTGAGCCGGTCGAGGGCGGCGCGGAACTCCTCCTCGCAGCCGGGCAGATACCGCCCGTCGACATAGGCCACGGCCTCGCCCGGAATGACGTTGATCTTGTAACCGGCGTCCAGCATGGTCGGGTTGGCACTGTTGCGCACGGTCGACTCGACGAGCTTCGCGGCCGGGCCCAGCTTCTCCAGCAGCCGGTCGACATCGCGCAGATCGGCGTCCACGCCGTAGAGCGCGGCGAGTTCGGTGAGCGCGGCCCGCACGGTCGGGGTCAGCCGCGGCGGCCACTCGTGGGCGCCGATCCGGGTGATCGCGGCGGCGAGCCGGGTGACCGCGTTCTCCCGGTTCACCTTGGAGCCGTGCCCGGCGCGTCCGCGCGCGGTGAGCTTCAGCCAGGCCGTGCCCCGTTCCCCGGCGGCGATCGGGTAGAGCTGCCGGCCCGCGCCGTCGTGGAAGGTGAACGCCCCGGATTCGCTGATGCCCTCGGTGCACCCCTCGAAGAGATACGGGTGCTCGTCGGCGAGGAACCCGGAGCCGTCCTCCGCGCTGGCCTCCTCGTCTGCGGTGAACGCGACGACGATGTCCCGGCGGGGCCGGAAGCCCGCACGGGCCCAGGCCCGCACGACGGCGAGGATCATCGCGTCCATGTTCTTCATGTCGACCGCGCCCCGCCCCCAGACGACCCCGTCGCGCACCTCCCCGGAGAACGGGTGCACGCTCCAGTCGGCGGCCTCGGCGGGGACCACGTCCAGATGGCCGTGCAGCAGCAGCGCGTCGGCGGACGGGTCGGTGCCCTCGATCCGGGCGACGACATTGGTGCGGCCCGGGGTGCGTTCCAGCAGCGTGGGCTCCAGACCGGCGTCGGCCAGCCGCTCGGCCGCGTACTCCGCGGCGGGCCGCTCCCGGCAGTCGCCGGCGCCCCGGTTGGTGGTGTCGATGCGGATGAGGCCGGAGGTGAACTCGACGACCTCGTCCAGCGCGTGCCGGTCAGCCATACTGCTCCTCCACGGCGGCCGAGGCGACGGTGGTGACCGCCTTGAAGGTGCGGATTCCCTCGTACATCGTCGGGCTGGTGTACGCCACCTTGCGCTCCCCGACCCGGCCGACGCCCGGCACGACGGTGGCCGCCATCGCCAGGTGCTCGGCGTCGAACTCGACGGCGACTGTATACGGCCCACCGGCTGCCACCGGCCCGCCGGCCGTATGCGGTCGAGCGGCCATCGGATCCCGCCGGCCCGCCAGCGCCACCGCCTCCTTCGCCGCCGCCCGGATGTCCGCCGCCGTCCTGGCCGGCGTACGGCACACCGCCGCGTACCGCGACACATGGTCCTTCACCGCGACCTTCAGGGCCTCGGGCGCGTACCCGAGCGCGTCCTCGCACGCCACGTCGTCCCCGGTGACCAGCACCACCGGCACGCCGTACTCGGCGACAACGTGGGCGTTGAGCAGCCCTTCGCTGGCGCGGACGTCGTTCAGCCAGACCCCGGTGATGGAGTTGGCGAGGTAGGTGTGGGCGAGCACGCCCTCCATGCCGGCACCCGCGTGGTAGCCGACGAAGGCGATGCCGTCGACGTCGCCGTGCTGCACGCCCTCCACCATGGACAGCGACTTGTGCCGCCCGGTCAGCATCTCCACCCGGTCGTCCAGCCGTTCCAGCAGCAGGTTGCGCATCGTCCAGTGCGCCTCGTTCACCAGCACCCGGTCCGCGCCGCCGTCGAAGAAGCCGAGGGCGGCGGCCTGCACGTCGGAGGTGAACATCGCCCGGCACCGCTCCCACTGCGGGGTCCCCGGCAGGACGTCGGCCGGCCAGGTGACGCCCGTGGCACCCTCCATGTCGGCGCTGATGAGGATCTTCACCATGCTCCCAACTCCGCCGGTCCCGGACGCGGATCTTTGCCGGCCTCACGTTACGCGTGGCCCGCACCACAGACCAGAACGCGCGCGCGAACGCCTCTGTCGTGGCGGGTGGCGGTCGGCAGGGTGCCTCGACGCCGCACCCGTGTGATGTCCGCTGATGTCCGCGTTATTGCGCGAGGGGCCGGGCGGGTACGACCTGCCGCCCCCTGATCGCGGTCACAAGGCGCACGGGACGGCGCGAGGCGCACCCTCCGCGCCTCGCGCCGTCCCGGCGGGTGCGCGTGTGTCAGTCCTCGTGCCCCAGCTGAAGATCGCGTTCCGTGCGGCCGCCGCCGGCCACCTGGAGCACGGTGGCCACGGGCGGATAGCCGGCCGCGATGACGGTGTACTCGCCGGACGACAGGTCGACGAACCGGAAGGTGCCGTCGGCGCCGGTGGTCATGGTGTCGACGACGTTGCCCGCCGCGTCGAGCAGGGTCACGCGCGCGTCCTCGACGGACCGTCCGCCGCCGGCCCGGACGGTGCCGCGCAGCACGGCGCCGCCCGCGAGTTCGATGTCCTGGCGGGTCTCGCGGGCGGCCTGGACGGTGACCGGGAGCGCGGCGGGGCGGAACGCGGGCGCGCTGGCGGCGAGGGTGTACTCGCCGGCGACCAGCTCGGTGATGACGTAGCCGCCCTCGCGTCCGCTGCGGGTGGCGGCGACGACCTCGCCGTGGACATTGGTGAGGGTGACGGTGGCGTCGCGTACGGGGGTGCCGTCGGCGGTGACGACGGTGCCCGCGAGGCGTCCGGCGCCGCCGAGGACGACGTCCAGCTCGACGGGGCGCTCGCCGACGGTCACGGAGACGGCCTGCGGCTGGTGGCCGCCCGCGGCGGCGATCAGCACGTACGCCCCCGAGCCCGGAGTGGCCAGCGCGTAGCGACCGTCCTCACCGCTGGCTCCCCGCCCGATCTGCTGTCCGGCGACGTTGATCAGGGTGAGCGCCGCGCGGGGCACGACGGTCCCGTCCGAGTGCTGCACCGTGCCGCAGACCGGGATGCCGCCCGCGTACGCCGCCCGGGCATGCGGGATCGGCGGTGCGGGCGCCGGCGGGGCGACCGGCGTGGTCTCCGGGGCGGTGGCAGGGGCGTTGTGGGACACCAGTGGTCTCTCCTTGAGGAAGAAGGCGATGAGCAGGCCGAGGACCAGCACCGGCACGAGGTAGAGGAAGATCCTCGGCATGGCGTCGGCGTAGGCCTGGATGTAGCCGTCGCGCAGCGCCGGGGGCAGCGCGTGGACCAGCTCGGGGGTCAGGGACTCGGGGTCCGGAAGCTCGGCGCCGGCCCGGGCGGGGAGGTGGTCGCCGAGGGAATCGCTGAGCCGGTCGGCGAAGAGGGTGCCGAAGATCGCGGCGCCGACGCTGCCGCCGATCTGCCGGAAGTAGTTGTTGAAGCTGGTGGCGGTGCCGAGGTCGGCGGGGCGTACCGAGTTCTGCACGGCGAGGATGAGCACCGGCATGACCAGGCCGATCCCGGCGCCCAGGACGGCCATCCAGACGCTGTAGTGCAGCCGCGGGGTGTCGGCCTCCAGCCGGGAGAGCAGCCACATGCCGACGGCGGACAGGGCGCTGCCGAGGACGGGGTAGATCTTGTAGCGGCCGGTGAGGCTGATGAGCTGGCCGGAGACGATGGAGGCGCCGACGATGCCGCCCATCATGGGCAGCATCAGCAGGCCGGACTCGGTGGCGCTGGCTCCGTCCACCATCTGCAGGAAGGTCGGCAGATAGCTGGCCGCGCCGAACAGGGCGACGCCGATGACCAGGCCGACCAGGCCGGTGACGTTGAAGACGGAGTCCTTGAACAGCCGCAGGGGGATGAGGGGTTCGGCGGCGTGGCGTTCGGCGACGAGGAACAGGAGGGTGGCGGCGAGGGCGCCCGCGCCGAGGCCGAGGCTGACGCGCGAGTCCCAGGCGTGTTCGGTGCCGCCCCAGCTGGTCAGCAGGACCAGGCAGGTGGAGGCGGCGGCGAGCAGCAGCGCGCCGAGGAGGTCCAGGCGGGGCTTCGCGGTGGGCTTGGGGAGTTTGAGGACGGCCGCGATGACGGCCATGGTGACCAGGCCGAAGGGGACGTTGATGTAGAAGCACCAGCGCCAGGAGTGGTGGTCGGTGAGATAGCCGCCGAGCAGGGGGCCGGCCACCGAGGCGAGCCCGAAGGCCGCGCCGATCAGCCCCATGAACCGGCCGCGCCGCCGGGGCGGCACGATGTCCGCGATGATCGCCTGCACGCCGATCATGAGCCCGCCCGCGCCGACGCCCTGCACCGCGCGGCAGGCGATCAGCTGGTCCATCGTCTGGGCGCGGCCGGCCAGCGCGGAGCCGGCGACGAAGACGACGATGGCGAACTGGAAGACGCCCTTGCGGCCGAAGAGGTCGCCGAGCTTGCCGTAGATCGGCAGTCCGACGGTGGCGGTGAGCAGGTAGGCGGTGATCGCCCAGGCCATCTTGTCGAGGCCGTGCAGCTCGCCGACGATCCTCGGCAGCGCGGTGGCGACGATCATCTGCTCCAGGGCGGCGAGCAGCAGGGCCAGCATCAGTCCGAAGAAGACCAGCCGCACGCGGCGGGGGCTGAGTTCGGCGGCCCGGTCGGGGGGTGCGGCGGGAGGCTGTCCGGGCGCCGCCGCGACCGGTTCTTCCTGCACCAGAGTGATCCCGCCCACGTACCGCTCCCCTCGTCGCGCTGCTCGGATTTCCGCGTAATGCGGCAACTACGAGCAAGCGCGACGAGTTACGGCGTAAAGCCGGTCGATACGGAGAACCACTCGATCCGGTGAGGACGCCAACGCGCCAAGATGCGTTGGCTCTTGACTACTTCTCGACCTCGGCGGCGAGCTTGGCGAGCACCGCGTCGTAGATCCGGCCGAGACCCTTGGGGGCGAAGGTCTTCTCGAAGAAGCCGCCGATGCCGCCGGCGCCGTTCCACACCGTGGTCACGACGACCCGGGACTTGCCCTCGCCGGCCGGGGTGACGCGCCAGGTGGTGACCATGGAGGAGTTGCGGTCCTTCTCGACCAGCTCGCCGTCGGTGGGCTCGGTGACCTCCAGGAGGCAGTCGCGGACGCGCTTGCTGGTGGCCTGGAGCTTCCAGTGGACGAGGGTGCCCTCGCCGTCACCGCCCTCGCGCACCTCGTACTCGCTGAACTGCTCGGGCAGCAGCTTCGCGCGCGTGCCGCTGTAGTCGGCGAGGGTGTCGAACACCGTCTCCGGGTCCGCCGCGACGACCCGCTCGGTAGTGGCCTCGACCTGAGCCATTGCGTTCCTCCAGCACCTGGGGTTCTCGGGGTTGGGGGCAAGCCAACCACCCCGCCGCCCGGCCGCCCAAATCGGGGCCCGGCACTGCTCGCACGATCATGGGAACACATGTTCTATTCTGGGGGCGAGCACTACCGAGGAGGCGTCATGCGCTGGGAGAACCTCTCCGTCGAGTCCGAGGAGCACGCCCGGGCCGACGCCGCGCTGTTCGGCGCGGACGCGGTGACCACCCGCACCTTCGACACGCCGGAATTCCGCGGGATCACCTTCCACGAGGTGCGGGCCCGCTCCGTCCTCAACCGGGTGCCCGGGGCCTCCCGCATGCCCTTCGAGTGGACGGTCAACCCCTACCGGGGCTGCTCACACGCGTGCGTCTACTGCTTCGCCCGCAAGACCCACAGCTACCTGGACCTCGACACCGGCCTCGGCTTCGACTCCCAGATCGTGGTGAAGGTGAACGCGCCGGAGCTGCTGCGCCGCCAGCTGGCCTCCCCGCGCTGGCACGGCGAGCACATCGCGATGGGCACCAACGTCGACTGCTACCAGCGGGCCGAGGGCCGCTACCGGCTGATGCCGGGCATCATCGCCGCCCTGCGCGACCGCGCGAACCCCTTCTCGATCCTGACCAAGGGCACGCTGATCCTGCGCGATCTGGACCTGCTGACCGAGGCCGCGCGGGTGACGGACGTCGGCATCTCCGTCTCGGTCGGCTTCACCGACACCGAGCTGTGGCGCACCGTGGAGCCGGGCACCCCGGCGCCGGAGCGGCGGCTGGACGTCGTGCGCGCCCTCGGGGAGCGCGGCATCGGCTGCGGGGTGCTGATGGCACCGGTGATCCCGTTCCTGAGCGACCACCCGGACCGGCTGCGGGCCACCGTGCGGGCGATCGCGGCCTCCGGGGCCACCTCCGTGACGCCGCTGGTGCTGCATCTGCGGCCCGGCGCCCGGGAGTGGTTCATGGCCTGGCTGGAGCGCGAGCACCCGTATCTGGTGCGCCGCTACGAGCGGCTGTACGCGGACGGCGCCTATGCCCCGAAGTGGTACCAGCGCCGGATCACCCGGCAGGTGCACGACCTCGCGCGGGAGTACGGCATCGGACCCACGCGCGCGGGGACGGCCCGCCGGATCCGGGAGCCCGAGCCTGCCCCACCGGAACCGACCCAGCTCACGCTGCTCTGAGCAGCGTCGGGGCGCATCCGGCGGAGCAATCGGGTCACGTCCCGACCGAACATGTTCTTCCGGGCGCCCACCCCGGGACGATGCGGCGAGGACCGTGATCCTCACGGTCCGGCAACCTCCGTCCCGGGAGGCTCCATGCACTCCTTGTCCCAGCGCGCGGCCGTGCTGCGCGGTGCCGCCGCCGTCGCGGCGGCGACGCTCTCGGCCGCAGCGCTCTCCGCCGCCCCGGCCCGGGCCGGCGCCCCCCGCGCGGACCCCGCTCCCGCCGCGCGCCTCGCCTGGAAGACGTGCGGCACGACCGCCTACCCGACGCTCCAGTGCGCGTCCCTGAAGGTGCCGCTCGACCACGCGGACCCGCGCGGGCGGCAGATCACCCTGGCGCTGTCCCGGGTCCCGCACACCGCGAAGACCTCCCAGGGCCCCCTCCTGGTCAACCCCGGCGGCCCCGGCGGCAGCGGTCTCACCCTCGCCGGGTTCGTCGCCTCCGCGCTGCCCGAGAAGGTCGCCGCCCAGTACGACGTGATCGGCTTCGATCCGCGCGGAGTGGGCCGGAGCGACCCCGCCCTGGACTGCGCGCCCGGCCACTTCGACCCCGTACGTCCGGACCCGGTGCCGCTCACGCCCGCCGGAGAGCACGCCAACCTCATGCGCGCGAAGGCGTTCGCGGACGCCTGCGGCCTCAAGCACGCGGACGTGCTGCCGTACATCGACACGGTCGGCGCGGCACGGGACCTGGACCTGATCCGCCGGGCGCTGCGCGCGGACCGGATCTCCTATTTCGGTTACTCGTACGGCACCTACCTGGGCGCGGTCTACGCCCGGCTGTACCCGGAGCGGGTGCGCCGCGCGGTCCTCGACTCGGTGGTCGACCCGACCGGCGTCTGGTACGAGCACAACCTCACCCAGGACCTCGCCTTCAACGACCGCCATCGCGCCTTCCTCGCGTGGGTGGCCCGGCACCACGGGACGTACGGGCTCGGCACGGACCCGGAGCGGCTGGAGACCGCCTGGTACGCGATGCGGGCGGAGCTGGCGAAGGAGCCGGCGGACGGCCGGGTGGGCGCGGCGGAGCTGGAGGACACCTTCGTGCCCGGCGGCTACTACGACGGCTACTGGCCGTATCTCGCCGAGGCGTTCGCGGCGTACGTCGAGGACGGGGACACGGAACCCCTCATCGAGGCGTACGAGAACTTCGGGGCGGCGGACGCCGCCGGCGGCAACGGCTACAGCGTCTACACCGCGGTGCAGTGCCGGGACACCGGCTGGCCGCGCGACTGGGAGCGGTGGCGCGAGGACAACTGGGCGGTGCACGCGCGGGCACCGTTCTTGACCTGGAACAACGCCTGGTACAACGCGCCGTGCGCGTTCTGGCCGGCGGATGCGGGCCGGCCGGTGGACGTGTCCAACGACCGTCTGCCGCCGGTGCTGCTGTTCCAGGCGACCGGCGACGCGGCCACCCCCTACCGGGGCGGCGCCACCGTCCACCGGCTGCTGCGCGGCTCCAGCCTGGTGGTCGAGGACGGCGGCGGCAACCACGGCGTCACGCTGAGCGGCAACGCCTGCCTGGACCGGCACCTGGCGGCGTACCTCACCGACGGCACGGTGCCGCGCGGCGACGGCGAGGCGGACGCGGTGTGCGCGGCGGGACCGGACCCGAAGCCGCTGGATGCCAGGACGTCCACCACGGCGCCGGGCGGGACGCTGCACGCCCTGCTCGGATTCCGTCGCTGACCTGAGAGGTGACGACCCGTCGGGGGCGTTGTCAGACCCATGGTCCACCATGGACCCATGACCGAGCTGACCAGGATCCCCGCCCCCGACGGCGTCGCCCCCGCCGCGCAGTACTCCCATGTCGTGATGGGCAGCGGCCGCTTCGTGGCGATATCCGGGCAGCTCGCCCTGGACGAGGAGGGCAAGCCGGTCGGGGAGGGGGATCCGGCCGCCCAGGCCCGCCAGGTGTTCGAGAACCTCCGGCGCTGTCTGGCCGCCGCCGGGGCGACGTTCGACGACGTCGTCAAACTCACCTACTTCGTCACGGACATGGCGCACATGCCGGCGATCCGCGCGGCCCGCGCCGAGCACATACCCGACGACCGGCTCCCCGCCGCCTCCGCCGTGCGGGTCGCCGGCCTGGTCCGTCCCGAGTTCCTGATGGAGGTCGAGGCGTTCGCGGTGGTCCCCGCGTGACGGCCGTGCGCGTGCGGGAGATGACGCCCGCCGACTGCGACCGGGTCGCGGAGATCCGCGTCGGCGGCTGGCGGACCGCCTACCGGGAGCTCGTCCCGCGGTCGTACCTCGACGCGATGGACCCGGCGCGGGACGCCGATCGCCATCGCGCCCGGCTCGCCCAAGGCCCCGGCCCGGCGCGGGACCTGGTCGCCGAGCAGGACGGGCACGTCGTCGGCTGGGCCTGCCACGGGCCCTACCGCGACGGTGAGACGTACACCGAGGACGCCGAGCTGTACGCGATCTACGTCGATCCGGGGCGGTACGGCGGAGGCATCGGCCGGGCGCTGCTGGCGGAGTCGGCGGGCCGGTGCGCGGCCGCCGGTCACCCGCGCATGCTCCTGTGGGTGCTCCGGGAGAACGCGCCCGCGCGCCGTTTCTACGAGCGGGCCGGCTTCCGGCCGGACGGGACCGAGGAGCCGTTCGAGGCGGACGGGGTGGCCGTGCCCGAGGTGCGGTACGTCCGGCGGCTGACGTCCTGACCGCGTGACGGCGTGACGGCGTGACGGATCCCGGCCGCCCGGGCCTCACCGCTGTTTCGGGATAAGGGCCAGGGCCCGTACCGCGGCCTCGGCGAGGGACGGGTGGGCCAGGGCCTCGCTCAGGACGGGGCGGGCCCGGGGGTCGCCCAGCGCGCCCAGGCCTTCGACGCAGGCGAGGGCCACGCGGCGGTGGGGGTCGTGCGGGCGCAGCCGGCGTCGCAGCGTGGTGATCAGCGCGGGGACGGACTCCGGGGCGCGCAGGTCGGCCAGCAGCCGCACCGGGTGCAGGGCGTAGGCCACCCGCAGTTCGTTGGTGGCGAGGGCCGCCGCCGCGCGGGCGGTGCGCGGGTCGCCGAGCCGGGCCAGCGCGTGGGCGGCGGCGGCGCAGCGGGGCGGGTCGCGATGGTTGAGGAGGAGGACCAGGGCCTCGAAGGCGCGGCGGTCCCCCGCCACGCCCAGGCGGAAGGCGGCCAGCTCCCGCGCCCACAGGGGCTGTCCGGGGGCGGTCAGCACCTCCGCGAGTTCGTCGTGGTCGCCGGTCGCCGCCAGGTGCTCGAAGGCCGCCGAGCCACCCGACTCCTGCCGTAAGCGCTGCGTGAGCGCCCGTGACGCTTCGTCCCTCACATCCATGAGGCGAGGGTAGGGGCGATCGGGCCGGGGAGGGACCTACATCACAAAGACCGGGGACTGGCGCGCTCGTTACCCGCCGGTTAAGCTCAGACGAGCGAGTTACCCACTCGCCTCTCCTCGCGACGGTCTGGTGACGCGGCCGCCGCGCGGGGGCACCTCCCACGCCCCTCGGGCCGTGGGGGACGCAGTCGGTTCGGTACTGATGTACCTCGGTACGACTCGGCCACGGGACAGGGCCGGTCGGTTCACCGCCGTAGCGCGGACGTGTGCGCGTCCGCGACGACCGGCACCGGGCGTGTGCGCTCGCAGCCCGGCCAACACCCGCATCTCAGCACGTACCCGGTGCGCCCTTCGGCGCACCCGGGCGCGCTTCCCGTCGTCACCCTCATTCCTGGAGTCCCGCGATGGCCGCTCCCCTGTCCGACAGTTCCCTGTCCCCGCTCCAGACCGTCGCCGTCGTCGGCCTCGGCACCATGGGCACCGGCATCGCCGAGGTCCTGGCCAAGGCCGGCCGCGAGGTCGTCGGCATCGACATCAGCGAGGCCCAGGCCGCGCGCTGCGTCGCCGCCCTGGAGGCTTCCACGGCCCGCGCCGTCGAGCGCGGCAAGCTCACCGAGCAGGAGCGCGCCGATGCGCTCGCCCGCGTTCGCACCTCCACCGACCTGCGGGCCGCGGCCGAGGCCGACCTGGTCATCGAGGTGGCGCCGGAGTCGTACGAGATCAAGCACCAGATCTTCCGGGAACTCGACGGCATCGTGCGGCCCGAGACGATCCTGGCCACCGGCACCAACGCGCTGTCCGTGACCCGGCTGGCCGCCGACTCGGCCCGCCCGGAGCGCGTCCTGGGCCTGCACTTCTTCAACCCCGCCCCGGCGATGAAGCTCGTCGAGGTGGTCTCCTCGGTGCTGACCGCGCCCGCCGCCGTCGGCGCGGTCACCGATCTCGCCCTGGCCCTGGGCAAGGAGCCCGTCGCGGTCGGCGACCGGCCCGGTTTCGTCGCGGACGGCCTGCTGTTCGGGTACCTCAACCAGGCCGCCGCGATGTACGAGGCGAAGTACGCCTCCCGCGAGGACATCGACGCCGCGATGCGGCTGGGCTGCGGGCTGCCGATGGGCCCGCTCGCCCTGCTCGACCTGATCGGCATCGACACCGCCCGCACGGTCCTGGAGGCGATGTACGCCGAATCCCGGGACCGGCTGCACGCCCCCGCGCCGATCCTCAAGCAGCTCAGCGAGGCGGGCCTGACCGGCCGCAAGGCGGGCCGCGGCTTCTACACCTACGAGGCCCCGGGCAGCGCCACCGTCGTGCGGGACGCGATGACGCCGCTCGACGGCGACCTGAAGGTCCCCGGCCGCCCGGTGCGCTCGGTCGGCGTGGCGGGTTCCGGCACCATGGCGTCGGGTATCGCCGAGGTGTTCGCCAAGGCGGGTTACGAGGTCGTCCTCGCCGCCCGCAGCGAGGAGAAGGCCCAGGCCGCCAAGGCCCGGATCGGCAAGTCCCTGGCCCGCTCGGTCGACAAGGGCCGGATGACCGCGGAGGCGGCCGCCCGGACCCTGGAGCGGATCGTCCCGGCCGGCTCCTACGACGCGTTCGCCGACGTGGACCTGGCCGTCGAGGCCGTCGCCGAGGACCTGGAGGTCAAGCGGCAGCTGTTCGCCGCGCTGGACAAGGTCTGCAAGCCGGGCGCGGTGCTGGCCACCACCACCTCCTCGCTGCCCGTCGTCGCCTGCGCCCGCGCCACCTCGCGCCCGCAGGACGTGATCGGCATGCACTTCTTCAACCCCGCCCCGGCGATGAAGCTGGTCGAGGTGGTCCGCACCGTGCTGACCGCGGACGACGCGCACGCCACGGTCCGCGAGGTCTGCGGGAAGATCCGCAAGCACGCGGTGGACTGCGGTGACCGCGCCGGGTTCATCGTGAACGCGCTGCTCTTCCCGTACCTGAACAACGCGATCAAGATGGTCCAGGACCACTACGCCTCGCTCGACGACATCGACGCCGCGATGAAGCTCGGCGGCGGCTACCCGATGGGCCCGTTCGAGCTGCTGGACGTGGTCGGACTGGATGTCTCGCTGGCCATCGAGCGGGTCCTGCACCGCGAGTTCCGCGACCCGGGCCTGGCTCCCGCGCCGCTCCTGGAGCATCTGGTGGCCGCGGGCTGCCTCGGCCGCAAGACGGGCCGCGGCTTCCGCGAACATGCCCGGCGCTGAGCGGCCCGGCGACTGGTTCCGGGCGGGTGAGGACTGGGGCGGTCTGCTCGATCCCGGGTGGCCGGCCCAGCCCCCGCCCGCCCGGACTCCCCCGCCCGCCGAGGGCGGGGGAAACCCCGGACCTGCGCGAAGAGCTGCGGACATGCAGTACGTTCGGGTCATGTCCCAGCCCGCCAAGTCCTCCCGTACACCAGCCACGCCCGACGCGCCGGAAAGTGCCGCAGGCAGTCGCGCCGCCGCCCAGCGGCTGAAAATGCGCCGAGAGCTGGCGGCCGCGGCCATGGAGCTGTTCGCGACCAAGGGGTACGAGGCGACCACCGTCGACGAGATCGCTGCCGCGGCCGGGGTCGCCCGCCGCACCTTCTTCCGCCACTTCCGCTCCAAGGAAGAGGCGATCTTCCCGGACCACGACGACACCCTGATCCGCGCCGAGGCGGTGCTCAACGCCGCCCCCGCGCACGAGCATCCGCTCGACACGGTGTGCCGCGGGATCAAGGAAGTGATGAAGATGTACGCGGCGCGGCCCGAGATCTCGGTCGCCCGCTACAAGCTGACGCGCGAGGTGCCCACCCTGCGCGAGGCGGAGATCGCGTCGGTGGCCCGCTATGAACGCCTCTTCACCCGCTATCTCCTCGGCCACTTCGACGAGCACGCGCACGACGACGACGCCAACGACGACCCGCTGCTGGCCGAGGTCGCCGCGTCCGCCGTGGTCACGGCCCACAACCATGTACTGCGGCGCTGGCTCAGGGCGGGCGGTCAGGGCGATGTGGAGGCGCAGCTCGACCACGCCTTCGCGATCGTCCGCAAGACCTTCGGCACCGGGATCATGGCGGGCCGCGGGACCCCGCCGAAGCCGGCCGCGGCGACGGCCTCGGCCCACGGCGAGGTGCTGGTGACGGTGGCCCGCACCGACGCCCCGCTGGAGGAGGTCATGCGGACCATCGAGGAGGCGTTGAAGGAGCGCTGACCGACCCTTGCGCGTGTGATGACGGCCACCCTTCGGGGTGGCCGTTTTGGCATGTCAGAGGCGGTTTTCGGAAGGCTTCCCGACCCGATTCGATCGATCATCGCTCATCTGTCGGGTAAAGAATTCATTTGAGAGCAACTTCTGGCACCCAGTGCCTTGTCACCTGACACGGGGTGCCATACGTTGATGTTGTCCGGGCGGCCGGCGCACCCGATCACAGTGCGGCGACTGTCCCCGCGGGCCCATGGCCCGCGCGCCCGGACGCCTGCGTCACAGGCACCCTCCCGCGCCACAAAGCGCTGCCGAAGCACCACCCGCCGAACCGACGGCACCCAGAACCCTCATCCCTCAGCAGCACCGACGTAACCCTCAGCACCCCTCCCTCAGGGTGCGCATCGCCGGAGGCAACACCGTGACCGTGAAGGACATCCTGGACGCGATCCAGTCGCCCGAATCCACCTCGGCCGACTTCGCCGCCCTGCCGCTGCCCGACTCCTACCGGGCGATCACCGTCCACAAGGACGAGACGGAGATGTTCGCGGGCCTTCCCACCCGTGACAAGGACCCCCGCAAGTCGCTGCACCTGGACGAGGTCCCGCTGCCCGAGCTGGGCCCGGGCGAGGCCCTGGTGGCCGTGATGGCCTCCTCGGTCAACTACAACTCGGTGTGGACCTCGATCTTCGAGCCGCTGTCCACCTTCGGGTTCCTGGAGCGCTACGGCCGCACCAACGAGCTGGCCAAGCGCCACGACCTGCCGTACCACATCATCGGCTCCGACCTCGCGGGCGTCGTGCTGCGCACCGGTCCCGGTGTCAACGCCTGGAAGCCGGGCGACGAGGTCGTCGCGCACTGTCTGTCGGTCGAGCTGGAGTCCAGCGACGGTCACAACGACACCATGCTCGACCCGGAGCAGCGCATCTGGGGCTTCGAGACCAACTTCGGCGGCCTCGCCGAGATCGCCCTGGTCAAGTCCAACCAGCTGATGCCGAAGCCGGACCACCTCAGCTGGGAGGAGGCCGCCGCCCCCGGCCTGGTGAACTCCACCGCCTACCGCCAGCTGGTCTCCCGCAACGGCGCCGGGATGAAGCAGGGCGACAACGTGCTGATCTGGGGCGCGAGCGGCGGCCTCGGCTCGTACGCCACCCAGTTCGCCCTGGCCGGCGGCGCCAACCCGATCTGCGTCGTCTCCTCGCCGCAGAAGGCGGAGATCTGCCGCTCGATGGGCGCCGAGGCGATCATCGACCGCAACGCCGAGGGCTACAAGTTCTGGAAGGACGAGCAGACCCAGGACCCGAAGGAGTGGAAGCGCTTCGGCAAGCGCATCCGTGAGCTGACCGGCGGCGAGGACATCGACATCGTCTTCGAGCACCCCGGCCGCGAGACCTTCGGCGCGAGCGTCTACGTCACCCGCAAGGGCGGCACCATCACCACCTGCGCCTCCACCTCGGGCTACATGCACGAGTACGACAACCGCTACCTGTGGATGTCGCTGAAGCGGATCATCGGCTCCCACTTCGCCAACTACCGCGAGGCCTGGGAGGCCAACCGCCTCATCGCCAAGGGCAAGATCCACCCGACGCTCTCGAAGGTGTACTCCCTGGAGGACACCGGCCAGGCGGCCCACGACGTGCACCGCAACGTCCACCAGGGCAAGGTCGGCGTGCTGTGCCTGGCCCCCGAGGAGGGTCTGGGCGTGCGCGACCACGAGATGCGCGCCAAGCACCTCGACGCCATCAACCGCTTCCGGAACATCTGAGAGGCGCCGGATGAGTGAGCGTCAGAAGGACCGGCCGTGGCTCATGCGGACCTACGCCGGTCACTCCACGGCCGAGGCGTCCAACGAGCTGTACCGGCGCAACCTCGCCAAGGGCCAGACGGGTCTGTCGGTCGCCTTCGACCTGCCGACCCAGACGGGCTACGACCCGGACCACATCCTCGCCCGCGGCGAGGTCGGCCGGGTCGGGGTGCCCGTCGCGCACCTCGGTGACATGCGCCGGCTGTTCCAGGACATCCCCCTGGAACAGATGAACACCTCGATGACCATCAACGCCACGGCCATGTGGCTGCTGGCGCTCTACCAGGTCGTCGCGGAGGAGCAGGGCGCGGACATCGCCAAGCTCCAGGGCACGACCCAGAACGACATCGTCAAGGAGTACCTGTCCAGGGGCACCCACGTGTTCCCGCCGGGACCGTCGCTCCGCCTGACGACGGACATGATCGCGTACACGGTCTCCCACATGCCGAAGTGGAACCCGATCAACATCTGCAGCTACCACCTGCAGGAGGCGGGCGCCACACCGGTGCAGGAGATCGCGTACGCGATGTCCACCGCGATCGCCGTGCTCGACGCCGTGCGCGACTCCGGCCAGGTGCCGCAGGAGCGCATGGGCGATGTCGTCGCCCGCATCTCCTTCTTCGTCAACGCGGGCGTCCGCTTCGTCGAGGAGATGTGCAAGATGCGGGCGTTCGGCCGCATCTGGGACAAGATCACTCGGGAGCGGTACGGCATCGAGAACCCCAAGCAGCGCCGCTTCCGCTACGGCGTCCAGGTCAACTCCCTCGGGCTGACCGAGGCGCAGCCGGAGAACAACGTCCAGCGGATCGTGCTGGAGATGCTGGCGGTGACGCTGTCCAAGGACGCCCGCGCGCGGGCCGTGCAGCTCCCGGCCTGGAACGAGGCGCTGGGGCTCCCCCGGCCCTGGGACCAGCAGTGGTCGCTGCGCATCCAGCAGGTGCTCGCCTACGAGAGCGACCTGCTGGAGTACGACGACATCTTCGAGGGCTCGACGGTGGTCGAGGCGAAGGTCGGCGAACTCGTCGCCGAGGCCCTCGCGGAGATCGACCGGATCCAGGAGATGGGCGGCGCGATGGCGGCCGTCGAGTCCGGCTACCTCAAGTCGCAGCTGGTCGCCTCGCACGCCGAGCGCCGGGCACGGATCGAGTCCGGCCAGGAGAAGATCATCGGCGTCAACATCTTCGAGACGACCGAGCCGAACCCGCTCACCGCCGACCTGGACACCGCGATCCAGACGGTCGACCCGGCCGTCGAGGCCCGCGTCGTCGAGTCGCTGCGGAACTGGCGCGACACCCGCTACCAGCCGCCCTTCAACCACCCGCGTCCCTGCAAGGCGCTGGAGCGGCTGAAGGAGGCCGCCAAGGGCACCGGCAACCTCATGGAGGCCACCCTGGAGTGCGCCCGCGCCGGCGTCACGACCGGCGAATGGGCCGGGGCCCTGCGCGAGGTGTTCGGCGAGTTCCGCGCCCCCACGGGCGTGTCGTCGGCGCCGGTGGCCATACCCGCCGAGGAGGGCTCCCAGCTGGCCCGGGTGCGCCGGAAGGTGGAGCTGACCGCCCAGGAGATGGGCGTGGGCAAGCTGCGCTTCCTGGTCGGCAAGCCGGGCCTGGACGGTCACTCCAACGGCGCGGAGCAGATCGCCGTGCGGGCCCGGGACGCGGGCTTCGAGGTGGTCTACCAGGGCATCCGGCTCACGCCCGAGCAGATCGTGGACGCGGCGCTCGCCGAGGACGTGCACGCGGTCGGCCTGTCGATCCTCTCCGGCTCGCACGCGCAGCTGGTCCCGGACGTGCTGGACCGGCTGCGTGTGGCCGGTGCCACAGATATACCCGTGATCGCAGGTGGCATCATCCCGAACGGTGACGCCGAACAGCTGCGAGCCGCCGGAGTGGCCGCGGTCTTCACCCCGAAGGACTTCGACATCACCGGAATCATCGGCCGCATCGTCGACGAGATCCGGAAAGCGAACAAGCTCGACCCCCTGGAGGTCCCCGCATGACCGTCAACCGTCTGCGCCCCCGCCGCTCCTGTCTCGCGGTGCCGGGAAGCAACCCGCGCTTCCTGGAGAAGGCGCAGGGCCTCCCGGCGGACCAGGTCTTCCTCGACCTGGAGGACGCGTGCGCGCCGCTCGCCAAGCCCGAGGCGCGGCACACCATCGTGAAGTTCCTGAACGAGGGCGACTGGACCGGCAAGACGCGCGTGGTGCGCGTCAACGACTGGACGACCGAGTGGACGTACCGCGACGTCGTCACGGTCGTCGAGGGCGCCGGCCCGAACCTGGACTGCATCATGCTGCCGAAGGTCCAGAACGCCCAGCAGGTCGTCGCGCTGGACCTCCTCCTCACCCAGATCGAGAAGACGATGGGCTTCGAGGTCGGCCGGATCGGCATCGAGGCGCAGATCGAGAACGCGCAGGGCCTGAACAACGTCAACGAGATCGCGCAGGCCTCCCCGCGCATCGAGACGATCATCTTCGGCCCGGCCGACTTCATGGCGTCGATCAACATGAAGTCGCTGGTCGTGGGCGAGCAGCCGCCCGGCTACCCGGCGGACGCCTACCACTACATCCTCATGAAGATCCTGATGGCCGCCCGCGCCAACGACCTCCAGGCCATCGACGGCCCCTACCTCCAGATCCGCAACGTCGACGGCTTCCGCGAGGTCGCCGGCCGTGCCGCCGCCCTCGGCTTCGACGGCAAGTGGGTGCTGCACCCCGGCCAGGTGGACGCCGCGAACGAGGTCTTCTCGCCCTCCCAGGAGGACTACGACCACGCCGAGCTGATCCTCGACGCGTACGACTACTACACGTCCGAGGCGGGCGGCAAGAAGGGCTCCGCGATGCTCGGCGACGAGATGATCGACGAGGCCAGCCGCAAGATGGCCCTGGTCATCGCGGGCAAGGGCCGCGCCGCCGGCATGCGGCGCACCAGCACGTTCGAGATCCCGGAGGCGTAGGGCCATGCAGTTCGGACGCACCTACGAGGAGTTCGAGGTCGGCGCGGTGTACAAGCACTGGCCGGGCAAGACGGTCACCGAGTACGACGACCACCTGTTCTGCCTCCTCACCATGAACCACCACCCGCTCCACATGGACACGAACTACGCCGAGCGGACCACCGACTTCGGCAAGAACGTGGTGGTCGGGAACTACATCTACTCCCTGCTGCTCGGCATGTCCGTGCCGGACATCTCCGGCAAGGCGATCGCCAACCTGGAGATCGAGTCGCTGAAGCACGTGGCGCCGACCTTCCACGGCGACACGATCTACGGCGAGACGACCGTGCTCGACAAGTGGCCGTCGAAGTCGAAGAACGACCGCGGCATCGTCTACGTCGAGACCAAGGGCTACAAGCAGGACGGCACGCTGGTCTGCGTCTTCCGCCGCAAGGTGATGGTGCCGACCGAGACGTACATCAAGGAGCGCGGCGGCGAGCAGCCGGGCCGCCCCCAGCTCAAGGAGCAGGAGAAGTAACCATGGCCCGTCTCGCCCAGACCCACGGCCTCACGGACGTCCAGCGGGAGATCCTCTCCACGGTCCGCGACTTCGTGGACAAGGAGATCATCCCGGTCGCGACGGAGCTGGAGCACCGCGACGAGTACCCGCAGCAGATCGTGGACGGCCTGAAGGAGCTGGGCCTGTTCGGTCTGATGATCCCCGAGGAGTACGGGGGGCTGGGCGAGTCGCTGCTGACGTACGCGCTGTGCGTGGAGGAGATCGCCCGCGGCTGGATGTCGGTCTCCGGCATCATCAACACGCACTTCATCGTGGCGTACATGCTCAAGCAGCACGGCACGCAGGAGCAGAAGGACCACTTCCTGCCGAGGATGGCGGCCGGCGACATCCGCGGCGCCTTCTCGATGTCAGAGCCGGGCCTCGGCTCGGATGTGTCGGCGATCACGTCCAAGGCGGTCAAGGACGGCGACGAGTACGTCCTGACCGGCCAGAAGATGTGGCTGACGAACGGTGGCACGTCGTCGCTCGTGGCCGTTCTGGTGCGAAGTGACGAAGGACACCCCGAGGGCACCGCGCCCCACAAGTCGATGACGACCTTCCTGGTCGAGAAGGAGCCCGGCTTCGGGGAGGTACGCCCCGGCCTCACCATTCCGGGCAAGATCGACAAGATGGGCTACAAGGGGGTCGACACCACCGAGCTCATCATGGATGGCCTGCGGATTCCGGCCGACCGGGTGCTCGGCGGGGTCACCGGACGCGGTTTCTACCACATGATGGACGGTGTCGAGGTCGGCCGCGTCAACGTCGCCGCGCGCGGTTGCGGCGTCGCTCAGCGTGCGTTCGAACTGGGTGTCCAGTACGCCCAGCAGCGTCACACCTTCGGCAAGCCGATCGCCCAGCACCAGGCGATCCAGTTCAAGCTCGCCGAAATGGCTACCAAGGTCGAGGCCGCCCATGCCATGATGGTGAACGCAGCGCGCAAAAAGGACTCCGGGGAGCGAAACGACCTCGAAGCAGGGATGGCGAAGTACCTCGCCTCCGAGTACTGCAAGGAGGTCGTGGAGGATGCCTTCCGGATCCACGGCGGCTACGGCTTCTCCAAGGAGTACGAGATCGAGCGCCTCTACCGGGAGGCCCCGATGCTGCTCATCGGTGAAGGTACCGCCGAGATCCAGAAAATGATCATCGGGCGCAGGCTGCTCGAAGAGTATCGATTCCAGGGCTGATTGCCTGGAACGGGGTGTTTTCTTCGAGAAGAAGATCACACCCCGTAGGCACTCTTCGGCCGCCGACTCGGCTTCCTGGCTTACCCAGTTGCGGCGGTTAGCCGCTACGATCGCCGGAAAGCCGCCGTCCCCCCGTCAGAAGCGCGGCATCATCCGCTACGAAGGTCATCCATGCCCCACAGCCAAACCTCTGCACCTCGCGACAGCCGAGTCGGCGTACGCCTCGCGCGCGGAGCATCGCCGTGGCTTCTCCCGACCGTCGCCACCGCAGCCCTCAGCCTGGCCAAGGCGCGCCGCTCCGGCGCCGCCAAGGCCATCGCCGTCCCCGCCACCGCGCTCGCGGCGGGGATGCTGTGGTTCTTCCGCGACCCCGAGCGCGAGATCGCCACGGGCCGGGTCATCTCCCCCGCCGACGGTGTGGTGCAGAGCATCATGCCGTGGAAGGACGGACGGACCCGCGTCGCGATCTTCATGAGCCCGCTCAACGTACACGTCAACCGCGCGCCGCTGGCCGGCACGGTGACGTCGGTGGAGCACATCCCGGGCGGCTTCGTTCCCGCTTTCAACAAGGAGAGCGAGAACAACGAGCGGGTCGTGTGGCACTTCGACACCGAGCTGGGCGACATCGAGATGATCCAGATCGCCGGCGCGGTGGCCCGTCGTATCGTGCCGTACGTCCCGCAGGGGACGAAGGTGGAGCAGGGTGAGCGGATCGGCCTGATCCGCTTCGGCTCCCGGGTCGACCTCTACCTGCCCGAGGGCGTCGAGGTGGCGGTGGAGGTCGGCCAGAAGACAGTGGCTGGGGTGACTCGCATTGACCGTGACTGATCCGGAGGCGCAGCCGGGCTGGGTCCCCGAGGACATCGAGGACGACGAGGAGGAGATGCCGCTCTCGCTCCGCCTGTCGATAGCGGACACCCTCACCCTCGGCAACGCCACGTGCGGCTTCATGGCGGTGTACTTCACCACCACCGGAATCCTGATCCCGCACCTCACGGGCAGCCAGGAGACGGGCATGGCCCGCCACAGCGCGGCCACCGCGGTGATCCTGATGCTGTGCGCGGCGGTCTTCGACCTGTTCGACGGCCTGGTGGCGCGCAAGCTGCGGTCCTCCCCCATGGGCGCCGAGCTGGACAACCTGTCGGACCTGATCAGCTTCGGTCTGGCCCCGGCGTACTTCGTCCTGGTCTACGGCATGGTCGCGAACGACGCGCACCAGCGGGTGGCGGCGGTCGGCGCGATCGTCGTGCTGCTGGCGGTGGTGCTCAGACTCGCGAGATTCTCCTGCGTGACGGTGAAGGACGGCACGTTCCAGGGCATGCCGAGCCCCTTCGGCGCGCTCACGGTGGTCTCCATCGTGCTCCTTGAGCTGCCCTTCGAGGCGACGCTGCTCGCGATCCTCGGTACGGCGTGGCTGATGGTCAGCCGCGTCGAGTACCCGAAGCCGCGTGGCCCGCTGGCGGTGGCGATGCTCTCCTGGATCGTCTCCGCGATGGGTCTGCTCGCCGCCTGGGCCTTCGACGCCCCCGGCGGCCAGCTGCTCCTCCAGGCCGGCTGCGCGCTCCAGCTGGTCCTCGGCGCGGTGATCCCCCTGTTCGCCACGGCCCGCCGGGTGAACAACTTCCGCGACAACCGCCGAGAGGCGCGGGCGGCGCAGCTGCCGTAGCGGTGACACGACGCCGAAGGGCCCCGAACCGACTGGTTCGGGGCCCTTCGCGTGTCCGGGGCGAAGCAGCCCGTCCGGCGTGCGAGGACGAGGCCCGTCCAGGGCCGAAGCGGGGGCCCGGGGGCGGCAGTCCCGGGGACGGGCAGGGCAGGGGCGGCGGGGGCGAGGAACTCCCGGCCCGCCCCGCCCGCCTCAGCTCAGGAAGTCGCGGGCGATGGACTCCGCCACCCGCTCCAGGATCGGCCCCGCCTCGGCGATGCACTTCGCCACGTCCGGCTCGACCCCGGTGAGGGGATAGGCACGGCGGATCCCGGCACGTCCCAGCGCCTCGGGCGCCAGCGCGAGCCGCCCGCACACCGCGACGACCTCCTTGCCGGCCGCCCGCGCCGCCGCGGCGACACCCGCCGGAGCCTTGCCGTGCAGGGTCTGCTCGTCCAGGGAACCCTCACCGGTGATCACCAGACCGGCCCGCGCCAGCGCCGGGGCGAATCCCAGCACGTCCAGCATGACCTCGATGCCGGGCCGGAACCGGGCGCCCACGAGCAGCGCGCCGTAACCGATGCCGCCGGCCGCGCCCGCGCCCGGCGACTCCGCGTGCTCCGCGGCCTTCGCGCCGACGCCCGGCGTCTGCGACAGCACCTTCGCGTAGTGTGCGAGCGCCGCGTCCAGGGCGGCCACGTCGTCCGGCGAGGCGCCCTTCTGCGGGCCGTACACCGCCGGGGCGCCCTTCGGGCCGGTCAACGGGTTGTCGACGTCGCTGGCGAGCACCAGCTCGATCTCGGCCAGGCGCGGGTCGAGGCCGGACAGGTCCGCGGCGGCGAGGGCGGCGAGGCCCCCGCCGCCGGGCGCCACCTGCGCGCCGTCGGCGTCCAGGAAGCGCGCCCCGAGCGCGGCCAGCATGCCCGCGCCGCCGTCCGTGGTCGCGCTGCCGCCGACGCCGAAGACGATCGTGCGCGCCCCCGCGTCCAGCGCGGCGCGCAGCAGCTCGCCGGAGCCGTACGTGGAGGCGGTCAGCGGGGCGAAGACACCCTCGGGCAGCCGCTGCAGCCCGCTGGCCTCGGCCATCTCCACGACCGCGGTGTCCCCGCGCAGCGCGTACGCGGCCGTCACCTCGTCGCCGAGCGGCCCCGCGACCCGCAGTTCGCGGCGCTCGAACCCGGCGGCGACCGCCGCGGCCACGGTGCCGTCGCCGCCGTCGGCCACGGGCATCGCCTCGACCACGAGGTCCGGTACGACCCGGCGCAGTCCGGCGGTGACCCGCTCGGCGACCTCTACGGCCGTCAGCGAGCCCTTGAACTTGTCCGCGGCGATGAGCACCCCGCGGGCACCGTCCTGTGCAGCGTCAGCCACCTTGCTTTCCCCTTGCTCTCCGAGCCTTGCCCACGTCAAGGCAGTCGCGCCGCTGCGACCATAACCTCAGGACGCCCCCGCCGTCATGCCCCTGCCCGGAGGGTGGAACGCCGTACGGCGGGCCGGTGCGAGCGCCGGGAATCGGGTACCCCGGGACCCATGACCTCTGTGGGCACCCACGCCCCGGCTCCCGCGGCCGCCGCGCCCGGCCTCGCCGACCGGGTCCTCGGCGGCTGGCTCGGCCGGATCGCGGGCAACATGCTGGGCAAGCCGGTCGAGCAGGGCGAGGTGTGGACGCGCGAGCGCATCGACCGCTATCTGCGCCGCGCGGACGCCCTGCCGCTGACCGACTACCTCCCCGAGCCGCCGGCCGGCGCGGACGACCTGCCCGCGCTGCGCCCGGAGTGGCGCGAGTGCGTGCGGGGCCGTATCGACGGCAGCTGCCGCGACGACGACGTGGACTACGCGATCCTCGGCCTGCACCTGCTGGAGACCCACGGCTTCGGCTTCAGCACCGAGCAGGTCGGCGACGTGTGGCTGCTGCGGCTGCCGTATCTGCAGACCTTCACGGCGGAACGCGCGGCCTACCGCAATCTCGCGAACGGGCTGCGGCCACCGCTGACCGCGACGTACGACAACCCTTACCAGGAGTGGATCGGCGCCCTCATCCGCGCCGACATCCACGGCTGGACCTGTCCCGGGGAGCCGCGCCGGGCGGCCTCGCTGGCCCGCCGCGACGCGGTGCTGTCGCACACCGGGAACGGCGTCTACGGCGCCATGTGGGCGGCGGCGCTGATCTCCGCAGCCTTCACCGCGCCCACCGTCCGCGACGCCCTGGACACGGCCCTGACCGTCGTACCGGCGAGCAGCCGGCTGGCGCGCACCGTGCGCCGGGTGATCTCGCTCCACGACACCCGGATGACCTGGGAGGACACCCTGGCGACGGTGTCCGAGGAGACCGCGGGGCCGCACTGGATCCATGTGGTGCCGAACGCGGCCGTGCTCACCGCGGGGCTGATCTACGGCGACGGCGACTTCACCCGCACCATCGCGCTGACCGTGCGCGGCGGTCTGGACACCGACTCCAACGGGGCCACAGCGGGCTCGGTGGCCGGGGTGCTGAACGGGGCGCGGGCCATCCCGGCACAGTGGACGGAGCCGCTGCGGGACACCGTGCGCAGCGCGGTCTTCGGCTTCGACGGGGTGCGGATCAGCGAGCTGGCGGAGCGGACGCTGCGGCTGGCCGAGTCGGAGCACTGAGCGCGCCGGGAGGTGGTGGAGCAGTTCCCGGCGCAGGGGTGCGCCCGGCTTCCCCGGACGGCATCGCGACCGGGGCCGCTGGTTACCCTTCCAGGATGACCAACACTGCTGACTTCGCCGCGTACATCGCCGGTCTGCCCCGGGTCCTCGCCGGGGCCGCCGCGCTCTTCCGGGACGCCGAGGGGCGGGTGCTGCTCGTCGAGCCCAACTACCGGGAGGGCTGGGCGCTGCCGGGCGGCACCATCGAGTCGGACGACGGCGAGACCCCGCGCCAGGGCGCGCGCCGGGAGACCGCCGAGGAGATCGGTCTGGACCGTCCGCTGGGGCGGCTGCTCGCCGTGGACTGGGTGCACGGCCCGGACCGGCCGCCGCTGGTGGCGTACCTCTACGACGGCGGGGTGCTCACCGAGGACGACCTCAAGGCGATCCGGCTCCAGGAGGAGGAGCTGCTGTCCTGGCGGCTCGTTCCCCGCGAGGAGCTGACCGACCACCTGCTGGACGCGCTGGGCCGCCGGGTGCTGGCAGCGCTGGACGTCCTGGCGGACGGCTCGGCCACGGCGGAGCTGGAGAACGGGCACCGGGTGGGGTGATCCGGCGCGGGATCCGGTGCGGGCCCAGGGCGGCTCGGACGGCCAGCGGGGCTCAGCCCTCTTCGCGGGGTTTGATGTCGGCCTCGCGCAGCGCCTCGTCCCGGGTGACGAGCCTCGCCTCGGTGCGGTGCCCGCGCTCGATGTAGTCGCGCAGGACCAGCTCGACGGCGTCCTGGGGGCTGCCGACGCCGGCGAGCACCATGGCTTCCACGACGAGTTCGGCGTCGAGCGAGACGGTGACCTTGGCCATGCGCGGACCCTAGCACCGCGCCCCGCCTCCCGGATATCCGTTCGCCCCGGCGTTCGGCCCGCCCTACGCTCGGCGGCATGAGCAAGCCCCTCGTCGCCCTGCTGACCGGCGCCGGTGTCTCGACCGACTCCGGCATCCCCGACTACCGCGGCCCCCACGGACTGTGGCGGCGGGACCCCGAGGCCGAGAAGCTGGTGACGTACGAGTACTACATGGGCGACCCGGAGATCCGCCGCCGCTCCTGGCGGATGCGGCGGGAGACCGGCGCTCTCCAGGCCGGGCCGAACGCCGCGCACCGGGCGGTGGCGGAGCTGGAGAAGTCCGGGGTGCCGGTACGGGTGATCACCCAGAACGTGGACGGGCTGCACCAGCTCGCCGGGATGCCCGACCGCAAGGTCCTCGAACTCCACGGCACGGCACACCGGTACGTGTGCACGTCGTGTCACGCGCGCGGACCGATGGAGGACGCCCTCGCCCGGGTCGAGGCCGGGGAGCCGGACCCGCCGTGCCGGGAGTGCGGGGGCATCCTGAAACCGGCGACGGTGATGTTCGGGGAGCGGCTGGACCCGGTGGTGCTGGGCGACGCCGTCGCCATCACCAAGGCCTGCCAGATCTTCATCGCCGCCGGCACCAGCCTCCAGGTGCAGCCCGCCGCGGGCCTGGCGGGCGTCGCCGCGGACCACGGCGCCCGCCTGGTCATCGTCAACGCCGAGCCGACGCCGTACGACGAACGGGCCGACGAGGTGATCAGGGAGCCGATCGGCACGGCTCTGCCCGCACTGCTGCGCCGGGTGGGGCGGGCGGCGTAGGGGTCCGACGGCCGGCTCCTGTCCGTGCCGGGTCAGGAGCCGTCGCGGAGCACGTGGGCCTCCCCGCTGGGCCGCCGGATCGCCACAGGCGGTGCTCGGCGTCCCCGGTGTAGTGCCGCACCTCCGGCTCGCGGGACGGCCGGGTCCGGCTGCGTACGGTGGTGCGGCCCTCGGCGTCGTAGTCGTCCTCGTCGACGTTCGGGAAGTTGATCCCGATGAACTCCAGGATCTCGTCCAGCCATCCCGGCAGAACGTAACCCGTCCCCCGTGAGCCTCCCTGCTCCGTTCGCTGCTTCGCCGGTGCGATCGTTGCCGCCCGTCCGCACTGTGGTGGGCCGGCATGATCCCAGGACGAGGGTCAGAACAGGGCGGTTCCCGCCTCGAAGTCCAGCAGGCGCCGTTTGCGGTCCAGGCCGCCGCCGTAGCCGGTGAGGCTGCCGTTGGTGCCGACGACCCGGTGGCAGGGGACGATGATGCCGATCGGGTTCCTGCCGTTGGCGAGGCCGACCGCGCGGGACGCCTGGGGGCTGCCCAGGGCGGCGGCGAGCCGGCCGTAGGTGCGGGTCTCGCCGTACGGGATGGTGCGCAGGTGTTCCCAGACGCGACGCTGGAACGGGGTGCCGTGCAGGCGCAGCGGGAGGGTGAACTCGGTCAGCCGGCCCGCGAAGTAGGCCTCCAGTTGTTCCTCCGCCTCGGCGAAGGGCCCGGCGGACGCCGCGGAGTGTTCTCCGAACGTGTCCTCGGGCGGGCGGTGGCGCTGGTTCTCCATGTAGACGCCGCACAGGACGCCTCCGTCGGCGACCAGGGTCAGCGGGCCGTACGGGCTGTCGATCACGGTGTGCTGTCTCATGAGGGTTCCCGGATCCTTATACCGGCAGGAAGTTGATGGGGTGGCTGTCCGTCGCCCACAGGTACTGGACGGCGTACGCCCGCCAGGGCCGCCAGGCCGCCGCGCGGGCGGTGAGCGCCGCCGGGGTGGAGGGCAGGCCCAGTTCCCGGGCGGCGCGGCGGATGCCGAGGTCGGTGGGGAGGAAGGCGTCGGGGTCGCCGAGGGCGCGCATCGCGATGACGTCGACCGTCCAGGGGCCGAATCCGGGGAGGGCGAGAAGCTGGGCGCGGGCTTCCGGCCAGTCGCTCTCCACCCCCAGGTGGAGTGAGCCGTCGGCGAGTCGGCGGACCAGGGTGGTGAACGTCGCGCGGCGGGTGCGGGGCATCGCCAGGGACTCCGGGTCGACGGCCGCGAGGGCCTGCGGTGACGGGAACAGGTGGGTGAGGCCGCCCTCGGGGTCGTCGACGGTCTCGCCGTGCGCGCCGACCAGGCGGGCCGCGTGGGTGCGGGCGGCGGCCGTGGAGACCTGCTGGCCGAGTACGGCCCGTACCGCGAACTCCGCCTCGTCGACCGTGCGCGGGACACGCCGCCCGGGCGCCTTGTCCACCAGCGGGGCGAGCACCGGGTCCGTGCGCAGCTGGTCGTCGACGGCGACCGGGTCGGCGTCCAGGTCCAGCAGGCGGCGGCAGCGGCTGATGGCGACGGGCAGGTCGCGCAGGTCGCCGAGGACGAGACGGCACGCGATGTGGTCGGGGCGCGGGGAGAGCGTCGCGATGCCGTGGCCGTACGGCAGCCGCAGGGTGCGGCGGTAGGCGCCGTCCCGCCACTCCTCGACGCCGGGGACGGCGGTCGCGGCGAGGTGGCCGAAGAGGTTGTCGGGGTTGAGGGGGGCGCGGAAGGGGAGGCGGAGGGAGATCGCTCCGGGGGTGCCGGCGGGGGTCCCGGGCGGGTTCGTCCGGGGTGCGCGGGCGCGCAGGTCGCTGGGGGTGAGGGCGTAGACCTCGCGGACGGTGTCGTTGAAGGTGCGGATGGAGGCGAAGCCCGCGGCGAAGGCGATCTCCGCCATCGGCAGGGTCGTCGTCTCGATCAGCAGGCGGGCCGTCTGGGCGCGTTGGGCGCGGGCGAGGGCGAGCGGGCCGGCGCCCAGCTCGGCGAGCAGCTGGCGTTCGATCTGCCGGGTGCTGTAGCCGAGCCGGACGGCGAGGCCGGGGACGCCCTCGCGGTCCACGACGCCGTCGGCGATCAGCCGCATGGCGCGGGCGACGAGGTCGGCGCGCTGGTTCCACTCCGGGGAGCCGGGGGTGGTGTCCGGGCGGCAGCGCTTGCAGGCCCGGAAGCCGGCCTGCTGGCAGGCGGCCGCGCTGGGGTGGAACACCATGTTCTCCGGCTTGGGCGGCACGACCGGGCAGCTGGGCCGGCAGTAGATCCGGGTGGTCAGGACGGCGGTGAAGAACCAGCCGTCGAAGCGGGCGTCCTTGGACCGGACTGCGCGGACACAGCGCTCGGTGTCGGTGTGCATCCCCATCTGCATGCGTCCAGCATCCGGTACCGGACGCATGCGGGCTGGCGAGATTCCGACATCAACCTCGGCTGTCCTGGACCGGCCCGGATCGCCGCCGTCGGTCGGGGCGCCACGCGGACTCGCGCAGCAGCCGCAGCCCGTTCAGGCCGACCAGCACGGTCGAGCCCTCGTGGCCCGCGACACCGAGCGGCAGCGGGAGGTGGCCGACCAGGTCCCAGACGACCAGGACGGTGATGAACGTGCCGGCGATGACCAGGTTCTGCACCACCAGCCGGCGGGCGGCGCGGGACAGGCGGACGACCGCCGGGACGGTGGCGAGTTCGTCGCGGACGATGACCGCGTCGGCGGTCTCCAGGGCGAGGTCGGATCCGGCGCGGCCCATCGCGATGCCGGAGTGGGCGGCGGCGAGGGCGGGCGCGTCGTTGACTCCGTCACCGACGAACAGCACTTTGCGGCCGGTCCGCTGGATGTCGTACACCGCGTTCACCTTGTCCTCGGGCAGCAGCTCCGCGCGGACGTCGGTGAGCCCGGTGGCCTCGGCGACGCGGGCGGCCGTGTGCCTGTTGTCGCCGGTGAGCAGGACGGGGGCGGCGCCGGTCAGGGCGGTGAGGGCGGCGGTGGTGGCCGCGGCGTCGGGGCGCAGGCGGTCGGTGAGGGCGAGGGTGCCGACGGGGACGCCGTCACGGGTGACGGTGACGACGGTGGCGCCGCGCTCCTGCCGGCCACCGGTGACGGGTCGACCGGTGGCCTGCCGGCCGTCGACATGCCGGACGTCACCCTGTCGACCGTCGGTCTGCGCATCGTGACCCGGTCCACCTGCCCCCGCCGGCCGCCGACCGCCGACCAGCTCGCCGTCGACCGGCGACGGCAGGTCGCATACGGAATCCCGCGTGCGCCCCACAGTCACCCGCCGACCGTCCACCATCGCAGTGACCCCCTGACCAGGCGTCGCCGTGAACTCCTCCGCCGTCGCGATCGGCAGTCGGCGCCCCCGTGCCGCCGCCACGATGGCCCGGGCCAGCGGATGCTCGCTGGGGTTCTCGGCCGCCGCGGCGAGGGCGAGCAGCTGCTCCTCGTCGAGCCCGGAGCCCGGCAGCGGCCGGACGGCCGTGACCTCGGGGGCGCCCTCGGTCAGGGTGCCGGTCTTGTCGAGGGCGGCGGTGTCGATCTCGCCGAGGCGTTCCATCGCGACGGCCGACTTGACCAGGACGCCGTGGCGGCCGGCGTTGGCGATGGCGGACAGCAGCGGCGGCATGGTGGCGAGGACGACCGCGCACGGCGAGGCGACGATCATGAAGGTCATCGCGCGCAGCAGGGCGTCGGTGAGGTTCGCGCCGAAGGCGAGGGGGACGGCGAAGACGGCGAGGGTGGCGGCCACCACGCCGACGGCGTAGCGCTGTTCGATCTTCTCGATGAAGAGCTGGGTGGGTGCCTTGGTGCGGGAGGCTTCCTCGACCAGGGTGACGATCCGGGCGATGACGGAGTCGGCGGGATCGCGGCCGACGCGGACACGCAGGGCTCCGGTGCCGTTGAGGGTGCCCGCGAAGACGTCGTCGCCGGGGCGCTTGACGACCGGGAGGGGTTCGCCGGTGATGGTGGCCTGGTCGGCCTCGCTGGTGCCGTCCAGGACCGTGCCGTCGGCACCGATCCGCTCCCCCGGCCGGATCAGCAGCACGTCGCCGACGGCCAGTTCGGCGGTGGGCACGGTCTCCTCGGTGCCGTCGGCGCGGACCCGGGTGGCGGTGGTGGGGGCGAGGTCGAGCAGGCCGCGCACGGAGTCGGCGGTGCGGGCGGTGGCCAGGGCCTCCAGGGCGCCGGAGGTGGCGAAGATGACGATCAGCAGGGCGCCGTCGAGGACCTGGCCGATCGCGGCGGCGCCGAGGGCGGCGACGATCATCAGCAGGTCGACGTCGAGGGTCTTCTCGCGCAGGGCGCGCAGTCCTTCGAGGGCGGGCTCCCAGCCGCCGGTGACATAGGCGACGGCATACGGGATCCCGTGGGCCCAGGCGGGTGCGCCGCCGAGATCGAGCGCGAGACCCAGCAGGAAGGCGACCAGCGCGGCGAGCGCCCAGCGGGCCTCGGGGAGCGCGAGGACGCGGGTGCGGCGGCGGGGTGCCGGCAGGGAGCGGGCGGAGGTCTGTCGGGGAGCGAGAGTCGCGGACACGCGCCACACCATACAGGAACACATGAAGACTCATTCATTCGTTCATATACGGTGGGTAAGATATGCGCCATGGGTCATGGAGCCGTCACCAGCGCGCAGAGCGCCCCCGAGCGCGTCCGTCTCGACGCGGACAACGTCGCGAAGGTGGCCACCACCCTCCAGGCCCTGTCCACCCCCTCCCGGCTGCTGATCCTCGCCCGGCTGCGCGAAGGGCCGCTGCCGGCCACCGAGTTGGCCGCGGAGGTGGGCATGGAGCAGTCGGCGTGCTCGCACCAGCTGCGGCTGCTGCGCAATCTCGGACTGGTGGTGGGCGAGCGCCGCGGCCGGTCGGTGGTGTACGCGCTGCACGACCACCATGTCGCCGAACTCCTCGACCAGGCCGTGTACCACGTGGAGCATCTGCGCCTGGGGATCAGCGACGCCGCGCCGGAATGACCGCCGCCTGAGCGTCAGAAGTTGATCATGTGTCCGGCGAGGCCGTGCACCGCCTCCTTCACCGCCTCGCTCAGCGTCGGGTGGGCGTGCACGTTGCGGGCCACCTCGTGCACGGTGAGGTCCCACTGCTGGGCCAGGGTCAGCTCGGGCAGCAGCTCGGTGACGTCGGGGCCGATGAGGTGGCCGCCGATCAGCTCGCCGTACCGCGCGTCGCTGATCAGCTTGACGAAGCCGGTGGAGTCGCCGAGGCCGTGCGCCTTGCCGTTCGCGGTGAAGGGGAACTTGGCGACCTTCACGTCGTAGCCCAGGTCGCGGGCCTGGGCCTCGGTGTAGCCGAAGCTGGCGATCTGCGGCTGGCAGAAGGTGGCGCGCGGGATCATCGCGTAGTCGAGTTCCATGGTCTCGGCGCCGGCGATGGTCTCGGCCGCGACCACGCCCATCGCCTCCGCGGCGTGCGCGAGCATCAGCTTGGCGGTGACGTCGCCGATGGCGTAGAGGTGCGGGACGGAGGTGCGGCAGCGCGCGTCGACGTCGATGGCGCCGCGCTCGGTGAGCCGGACGCCGGTGTTCTCCAGTCCGTAGCCCTCGACGTTCGGGCCGAAGCCGATGGCCTGGAGCACCTTGTCGGCCTCCAGGACCCGCTGGGAGCCGTCCTCGGCGGTGACCGTGACCCGGACCTGGGGGCCGGACTCGTCGATGGCGTCGACGCGGGTGGAGGTGAGCACGTCGATGCCGAGGCGCCGGTACTGCTTGGCGAGTTCGGCCGAGACGTCGGCGTCCTCGGTGGGGGCGACGCGGTCCAGGAACTCGACGACGGTGACCTTCACGCCGTAGTTGTGCAGGACGTACGCGAACTCGATGCCGATGGCGCCGGCGCCCGCGATGACGATCGAGCGGGGCAGGTCCTCGGCGAGGATCTGCTCCTCGTAGGTCACCACGCGGGCGCTGCGCTTGGTGCCGGGCAGCAGGCGCGGGGTGGCGCCCGTGGCGATGACGCAGTTCTCGAAGCCGATGGTGCGGGTGGTGCCCTCGTAGTCGGTGACCTGGAGGGAGTGCGGGTCGAGGAAGATGCCGCGGCCGTCGTACTCCGTGATCTTGTTCTTCTTCATCAGGTAGTGGACGCCCTTGACCCGGCCGTCGGCGACCTTGCGGCTGCGGCGGAAGGCCTCGCCGTAGTCGAAGGTGATCGGCGCGTCCGACCGGATGCCGAAGGTCCTCGCCTCGCGGGTGACGGTGTGCGCGAGTTCGGCGTTGCGCAGCAGGGCCTTGGTCGGGATGCAGCCGACGTTCAGGCAGACGCCGCCCCAGTACTTCTCCTCGACGACGGCGACCCGTCTGCCCAGCTGGGCGGCGCGGATGGCAGCGACGTACCCGCCGGGGCCGGCGCCGAGTACGACGACGTCGAAGCGCTCGTCCAGCTCAACCATGCGCGAGGTCCCTTCGGTGCGGTGCGAGCGGTGGGTACCAGTCCGGATTGTTCCGCCCCGCACCGCTCCCCGCCACCGCGCCGTCGGGGGCACCCCTCACCGGTCGGGAGCCGCGCGTCACCGGTGGGGAGCCGGCCGTCACCGGTTGGGAGCCGCGCGGCTGATGTCGGCGAGGGCGGAGTGCGGGTCCTCGGTGGTGGCGAGGTCACCGAGGCTGACCATGCCGACCGGGCAGCCGCCGTGCTCGACGACGGGCAGCCGCCGCACCGCGTGCCGGCGCATCAGCTCGACGGCGTGCTCCGTGGTGTCCTCGGGCGTGAGGGTGACCACCGGCGGCCGGGTGCACAGCTCGCCGACGGTGGTCGCCGTGGGATCGCGGCCCTCGGCGACGGCCCGCACGGTGATGTCCCGGTCGGTGAGGACGCCGAAGAGATCGCAGTCGTACGCCACCAGGACGTCGCCGATGTCCCGCTCGCGCATCATCTCGGCGGCCCTCGCGACCGTCGTCATCGGTTCGACGGAGGCCGCGCCCGGCGACATCACATCGCGTACGTACCTGGTCATCGGGGCACCTCCTAACCGCCGCAGGGCGTTCAGGACGTCGTCGTCGGTGAGCTGGTCGAAGTTCTCGTACCACAGGCCGACCGCGTGGAAGGGGCTGGGACGCAGCAGGCAGACCACGTCGTCGGCCTCGCCGCGCAGCAGCTCGGACGCCTCCGCGGAGCACACCGGCGCGGCCATCACGATCCGCTCCGGCTCCCGGCCGCGCACGGCGCGGACGGCGGCGCGGGCGGTGGCGCCGGTGGCCAGCCCGTCGTCGACGAGGATGGCGGTACGGCCGCGCAGCTCCGGCGCGGGGCGGCCCTGCCGGTAGCGCTCCTCGCGGCGGCGCAGCTCGGCCCGTTCCCGTTCCACCACGGGGGCGAGGTCGGCCTCCGTGAGCCCGGTCTGCTCCAGGGACCGCCGGTCGAACAGCGGGGGCTCGTCCCCGGCGATGGCGCCCACCGCGAACTCCTCGTGGAACGGGGCCCCGATCTTGCGGACCACGAACACGTCGAGGGGCGCACCGAGGGCCCGGGCGACCTCCTGGGCGACCGTGACGCCGCCGCGGGGCAGGGCCAGGACGACGGGGTGCGGGAGCAGGCCCTTCTCCTGGAGGATGCGCAGGTGCTCGGCCAGTTCACGGCCGGCGTGCGCCCGGTCGTGGAACCGTGTGCGCGTGGTCATGTGTCCGCCCCCGTCCGGTACGTCTCCGGGTTCGTCCCCCGGTCCGATTGCGCGTGCGTCTCCGTGATCGTCTCCCGGTCCGCGCCGCCGATGGGCAGGCGGCGTCGTTCCGGTGCCGCGGACTTGGGCAGGCGGATCCGCAGGATGCCGTCGGTCAGGTCCGCCTCCGCCCGGTCCGGGTCCGCGCCGGTGGGCAGGCAGGTGCGGTGGAAGAAACGGCCTCCGCGCCCGGGGACCGGGCGGGCCCGCCGTTCCTCCCCCGGGTCGCCGGAGTCGCCCGAGATCCGCAGTTCGCGCTCGTCGATGTCGACGGTGATCCGCTCGCGCGGGATCCCGGGCAGCCCGGCGCGGATCTCGTACGCCTCGTCGGTCTCGTCCTCCTCGACCGCGGGCACCCAGGCGAAGCCGCCGCCCCACCCGGAAGATCCCCGGCCGAAGTCCCGCGCCGGTGTTCCCCGGTCGACGGCGCCGTCCGTGTCACGCCACAGCCGCCGCAGCTCCGCGAGCGGGTCCCGGTCCCACGGCCCGCCCCGGCCGGGCCCCCGCCGTGGCTCCAGGGGGCCGCCGCCACGCCGCGCAGGCGTGTTCATGGCACGCCTCCCTTCTGATGAGGTACCTCACGGGGCCCGGGTTTCCCCGGCGACGCGACCCACACGTGGCGGTGTGGGCCTACGGTGGAGACATGGACGGCGGTGTCGTGACGCTGTTCCTGTGCGGGGACGTGATGCTCGGGCGCGGCGTCGACCAGATCCTGGCGCACCCCGGCGATCCGGGGCTGCGGGAGGACTACGTGCGCGACGCCCGCGGTTATGTGGCGCTGGCGGAGGCGGTGAACGGGCCGGTGCCCGCGCCGGTGGGCCCGGAGTGGCCGTGGGGAGAGGCACTGGGCGTGCTCGCGGAGGCCGCGCCGGACGTGCGGATCGTGAACCTGGAGACGGCCGTGACGGCCGACGGCTCGTTCGCGCCCGGCAAGGCGGTGCACTACCGGATGCACCCGGCGAACCTGCCCGCCCTGACGGTGGCCCGGCCCGATGTGTGCGTCCTCGCCAACAACCATGTGCTGGACTTCGGCCACCGGGGCCTGGCGGAGACGCTGGACGTGCTGGCCGGTGCCGGGCTGCGGGTGGCGGGCGCGGGCCGGGACGCGGACGAGGCGTACGCGCCCGCCGTGATCGACAGCGGTTCCGGCGCGCGGGTGCTGGTCTTCGCGCTCGGCATGGCCTCCAGCGGGATCCCGTCCGGCTGGGCGGCGACGCCGGAGCGGTGCGGGGTGGCGTACACGTCCGTGCCGTCGCCCCCGGCCGCCGACGAGGTGCTGCGCCGGGTGGGCCTGGCGCGGCGGCCCGGCGACATCGTGGTCGTCTCCGTGCACTGGGGCTCCAACTGGGGGCACCGCATCCCCCAGGACCAGGTGCGTTTCGCGCACACGCTGGTCGACGGCGGGGTGGATGTCGTCCACGGCCACTCCTCGCACCATCCGCGCCGGATCGAGGTGTACCGGGAGCGGCTGGTGCTGTACGGCTGCGGGGACTTCATCGACGACTACGAGGGGATCGTCGGCCACGAGGAGTACCGCGACGACCTGCGGCTGGCCCTCCTGGTGTCGGTGGAGGCGGAGACGGGACGGCTGGCCGGTCTGCGCATGGTGCCGTTCCAGGCGCGGCGGATGCGGCTGGAACACCCGGCCGGAGACGACCGCGCCTGGCTGCGCATGACGCTCGACGGCGTGGCCGTCGGCGCCGATGTCGTCTCCGGTCCGGAGGGCACCCTCGAAGCGCGATGGTGAGCGCGCCCGCGACGCTCCCCGCCGCTTCGCCCGCCCCCTACGCCTCCGTGGCCGTCGGCCGCCGCGAGGCCGCCATCGCCTGCGCCACGTCGGCCAGGGGGCGCAGCCGGTAGCTGTAGGAGTGGTCACGGTCGGCGAACAGCTTGTACTCGTCGTGCGTGTGGGCGCCCCAGCTGTTGTCGCCGCCCACGCCCATCTGCCGGTGGTTGACCCGCAGCACGACCTCGTCGCGGGGGGTGAGCTGGTAGTCGTGGCGCACCCCGGAGGAGAGGTCCTCGGGGGTGAAGTGCGAGGCGTTGACCTCCACCAGCGGCTCCCCGCTGACCAGCAGCCCGGCGCCGCTGTCGTCGGTGAGCGCGATCCAGCGGACGTCGGTCTTGTTGCCGTTCTCCTGCGGGCGCAGGTACGGCGTCCACTGTCCGGAGACCGTGCCGGAGTACAGGCCCACGTCGGTCGCGTTGTTGCGGTCCCACTGGTTCTCCTCGGGGCCCCGGCCGTAGTAGTGCAGCCGGTCCAGGCGGCGCGGGAGGAAGAGGATGGTGCCGACCTCGGGGATGTACGGCAGGCTGGGCGCGCCCGGGCGCAGGGTGTGGTCGACCTTGATCTCGCCGTTGCCGAAGACGGTGTACGTGAGGGTGTACGCCGACGCGGTGCTGGTGGGCAGCGTGCCGCTGACCTCGATCCGGACGGCCCGGTCGTTCAGGGGGGTCACGCGCACGCCGGTCACCGTGCGCCGGGCTCCGGCGTCGCGCCAGGTCTGGTTGCGGGTGTGCTGGCCGTTGCCCCGGTCGTTGTCGGTGGGCGCGCGCCAGAAGTTCGGCACCGGGCCGGAGGTGATCAGGCGGCGCCCCGCGGCCTCGTACGAGGTGATGGTCCCGCTGCGCTTGTCGACGGTCACCGAGAAGTTCTCGCCGCGTACCGTGACGGCCGTCTCGCCGTCATGGAGGCGCAGCGCGGGGACGCTGTCCAGCGGTACCGGTGTGACGGCCGGCCCGCCCGTGGCGAGGGGGAGCTGCTGCTTGGCCACCTCGAAACCGGGCTCCGCCCAGGGGGTGGGCTCCTTGGTGGTGAAGGACAGGTGCAGGAAGTACTCGGCGCCGGGCGCCGGGTTCTCCGGCAGCCGCACGGGCACCGTGATCTCCTTGCGGGTCAGCGGCGGCACGTCCAGCTGGTCGTGGGTGAGCCTGCCGCGCCGGACGACCCTGCCGTCGGCGACCAGGGACCAGCGGCCGTCGAACTCGCGGAGGCTGGTGAACAGGTACTCGTTGGTGAGGGTGATCCGGCCCGCGGGGGTGAGGGTGTCACCGGCGGCGGGGGCGGCGTTGATCGCCTGGTAGATCTGCTTGACCTCGGCGGCCTTGCCGGTGTGACCGCGGTCGGCGGTGACGATGCCGTCACCCGCGAAGGCGCCGTCGTTGGGGTTGTCGCCCCAGTCGCCGCCGTAGGCGTAGAACGTCCTGTCGTGGGGCCGCCGCTCGGTGAGCCGGACGGTGGCGGCGTCGAACCAGAACCGCACGCCCTCGTCGCCGGGGCCCCGGCCGTCGGTGGCCAGCTCGGCGGCCGTGAGGGCGCGGGCGTACACGCGGGCCCGCCGGATGGTGCCGCTGAACTCGCGGGTCGGGTTGTCGACGTCGGTGGCGAGGGCGAGGGGCGCCGTGGTGACGGCGGGGCGCCGGGTGGTGGTCCGGGTGGCCCGCACCGAGCCGTCGACGTACAGGGTCAGCGTGCCCGCGTCCGCGTCGAAGACGCCGGCGATGTGATGCTCGCGGCCCGTCCAGTCGTCCGGCAGCGCCCAGTTCGCGGCGATCCACTGGCCGCCGCCGTGGATGAAGAACTCCAGCGACTCGTTGGTCTGCTTGAGGGCGTACTGGGTGTCGCCCTTGGCGAGGATCGGCTGGTGATAGCCCGTCACGTGCGGGGTGACCCAGGCCTCCAGGGTGAGGGAGCCGGTGAGGTCGAGGCGCGCGTCGCGGGGGAAGACGGTGGCTCCCGAGACGCCCTTGGCGCGGTCGAAGCTGCCGCTGGGATTGACGATCTCGCCGCGCAGCCCGCCCGGCCCCTGCTCCGTCAGCAGTTTGCGGGAGGGGGTGGGCCACTTCAGGGCCTGATCGGCGAAATCCCAGATCCAGCCGCCCTGGAGCACGTCGTGACGGCGGACGATGTCCCAGTACTTCTTGAAGTTGCCGTTGGAGTTCCCCATGCCGTGCGAGTACTCGATCATGACGTACGGCCGGGTGTCGCGGGTGTCCTTCGCGCGGCCCTCGACGGTCTGGGGGCTGTCGTACATCTCGGAGCGGATGTCACTGATGCCCGGGCGGTCGTCCCCCTCGTACTGGATGACCCGGGTGGGGTCGTACGACTTGATCCAGTCGTGCATAGCGTTGAAGGTGCTGCCGCCGCCCGCCTCGTTGCCGAGCGACCAGATGACGACCGAGGCGTGGTTCTTGTCCCGGTGGACCATGTTCTGGGCCCTGGCCACGCACGCCTCGGTCCACTCGGGGTGGTTGCCCGGGTACTCGCCGCGGATGCCGTGGGTCTCCAGATTGGTCTCGTCGACGAGGTACAGGCCGTACTCGTCGGCCAGCTCCAGCCAGAGCGGGTTGTTGGGGTAGTGCGAGGTGCGGACGGAGTTGATGTTCAGGCGCTTGATGACCTCGATGTCCTCGACCATGTCCGCGCGGGTGAGCGCCGAGCCGTGGACGGGATGCATCTCGTGGCGGTTGGTGCCGCGGAAGGAGACCGGCTGTCCGTTGATCCGCATCAGGCCGTCCTTGAGGGCGAACTCCCTCAGGCCGACCCGGTGCGAGAGGGTCTCGGTCACCTTTCCGGCGGGGTCGCGCAGCTGGAGGACGGCGGTGTAGAGGTAGGGGTGCTCGGCCGACCAGAGGCGGGGTTCGGGGACCTCCCGGGCGGCCTCGACGGTGGCCTCGCCGCCGGGCGGTACGTCGGCGGATCGCTGGAGGGGCCGACGCCAGACGGGGCGGCCGTCGGCGTCGTACAGCATGATGTCGACCGTGTACCGTCCGCCGCCTACGGGATTTCGCCCACCGTCGCCGGTATTCCGTCCGCCCTCGCCACCGTGGCCCTCCCCGTACGCACGCACATGCGCCGTGACCTTCAGTCCGGCCGTGGTGCAGTCGTCGCCGAGCGGGGTGTCCAGCTTGAAGTCCCGCAGGTGCACGACCGGGGTGGAGTACAGGTAGACCGAGCGGAAGATGCCGCTCAGCCGGATCATGTCCTGGTCCTCCAGCCAGTCCCCGTCGGAGTAGCGGTACACCTCGACGGCGATCTGGTTGGTGCCCGGCTTGAGGAGCCGGGTGATGTCGTACTCGGCGGCGGTGTACGAGTCCTCGCTGTAGCCCGCCAGCTCGCCGTTGATCCAGACGTAGTGGGCGGACTTCACCCCCTCGAAGTGCAGGAAGGTCCGCCGTCCCGTCCAGTTCCGGGGCACCGTGAAGGTGCGCCGGTACTGGCCGACCGGGTTGTAGCGGGTGGGGGCGGCCGGCGGCTGGGCGTCCTCGCCGAGGCCGTTGGGGCCCCACCAGGGGTAGGTGATGTTGACGTAGACCGGACGGTCGTAGCCGTGCAGCTGCCAGGCGGAGGGGACGGGCAGGGTGTCCCAGCCGCGGTCGTCGAGGTCGGTGCGGTGGAAATCGGGGTCGCGGTCGTCGGGGCGCTCGGCGTGGGCGAACCTCCAGATGCCGTCGAGGCTCAGCCGGTACGGCGATCGGGTGCGGTCGGCGGCCAGGGCCTGGCGGAGGTCGCCGTACGGCATCAGGGTGGTGTGCGGCGGTTCGGTGCCCAGCCGGAAGACGTCGATGCTGCCGTTCCACTCCGGGCTGCCGTCCGGGGCGGCGGCGAGTCCGCCGGTGACGCGTCCGCCGGTGGCGTGCGCCGCGCCGGGCGGTGCGGACAGGGCGAGCGCGCCGAGGACGGCGGCGCCCCCTTCCAGCAGCCGGCGGCGGCTGACGAACGGGCGGTCGGCGGGCGGTTCGGGGCGGTGGGCGTGCGGCGCGTGCGGGTGCGGCATGACCGTGACCTTCCTCGGGTGAAAACCCCTCAACTCACGGGTCCCAGGGGGCTTCTGAGCCTCGGTCACACTAGAACTCCAACACAACCGAAGCAATGACGCCGTCGCGGTCTGTTCGGTTCTGTTGGGCCAGTCGGCCGACATGCGCCCCCGTCCGGCCGGTTGTGGCGCACCCCACACCACCCGGCGAAAGAATTTCCCGGACTCGCTGATCGATCCGCCCGGCCCGTGCGTACCTCCTGGCGTACAACGCGCTCGCGTCTGGAGGCAGCATGCGGATGTCCCGCAACACGGCAGGAAGCGTCTTCGTGTTCGGCGCGCTGGGTCTGACCCTGGCGGCGCTCGCGTATCCCGCCATGCTCGGGGTGGAGAACACGTCCACGACGGCGGACCGCATCATCGCCAACACTCGCTACGGTCCGCTGACCGAGGCCGACCGCGACTTCGTGGTGAAGGTGCGGGCGGCGGGGCTGTGGGAGTACCCGCTGGGCGAGCTGGCGATGGAGCGGGGGACCACGCCGGAGATGAAGGAGGCCGGTGCGCATCTGATCGTCGGCCACTCCCGGCTGGACGAGACCTGCCGCAGGATAGCGCCGGAGCTGGGCATCACCCTGCCCAACCAGGCCAGTCCCCAGCAGCAGCAGTTCGTGGCGACCGCGGCGGCGGAGAACGGCCGGCAGTTCGACTCCACGGCCGTCACCATCATGCGGGTCACGCACGGGCAGATCTTCCCGGTCGTGGCCAAGGTCCGCGCCAACACCCGCAACAGCCTGGTACGGGAACTCGCCGACCAGGCCAACGACACGGTGCTCGACCACATCACCGTGCTGGAGAAGACCGGCCTGGTCAATCACGAGCAGGTGAACTTCCAGCAGACCTCCCCGCCTAAGCTGCCCAAGGAACAGCTCACCCCGCCCCCGCCGCAGCCGGGCTCGCCGGTCCTCGTACTGGAGCCCCGGCCGGATCTGAACATCAACACGGCGACGCCCTCCCCGACGCCCGCGCCGACGTCCCGGTAAGGAGCCGTTCGGGTTATTCCTCGGAATCCATTGGCATCCCTATGCCGGACATTGGATTCGTCATTGGAAACGCTCTGGCGGGCAGGCCTAACGTCGACGGCAACGAAGCACCCCTTTGGGAGAGGCAACATGTCGAAGATCCTGTTCGTGATGACCGGCGCCGACCACTGGACGCTGAACGACGGCACCCGGCACCCCACCGGCTTCTGGGCCGAGGAGGCCGTCGCCCCGTACGAGGCGTTCCGGGCCGCCGGGCACGAGATCGTCGTCGCCACGCCGGGCGGCGTCGTGCCCACCGTCGACAAGGCCAGCCTGGCCGCCGAGGTCAACGGGGGCCAGGAGGGCGCCGACCGGATCGCGGCGGCGCTGGCCGCGATGACCGAGCTGGAGCGGCCGGTCCGCCTGGAGGACGTCGACCTCGACGAGTACGCGGCCGTGTTCTACCCCGGCGGCCACGGCCCGATGGAGGACCTGGCCGTGGACGCCACCTCCGGCCGGCTGCTGGTCGACGTGCTCGCCTCCGGCAAGCCGCTGGCCGTGGTCTGCCACGGCCCGGCCGCGCTGCTGGCCGCGACGCGTGAGGACGGCTCGAACGCGTTCGCCGGGTACGAGGTGGCCGCGTTCACCGACGCCGAGGAGGTCCAGGGCGGCCTGGCGGACAAGGCGAAGTGGCTGCTGGAGTCGCGGCTCACCGAGGCCGGGGTGACCGTGCGCGCCGGTGAGCCGTGGGCGCCGAACGTGGTCGTCGACCGCAACCTGGTGACCGGGCAGAACCCCGCGTCGTCCGCCCCGCTCGCCGCGGAGCTGCTGAAGAAGCTGGCCTGAGCCGGCCGGACGCCCGGCCGGAGCGGACCGGGCGCCCGGCCGAGCCGGTCAGGCGCCCGCCGCCTCCGCGGCGATCCGGTCGAACTGCGCGCCCATGGCGTCGGCCAGCGCCCGCGCCGCGGACAGGGGGCGGACCATGACCGTGAAGTCGTCGATCCGCCCCTCGGCGTCGAAGTGCAGGAAGTCGCAGCCCTGGATCCGCTTGCCGCCCACCGTGGCGGTGAAGACGAGCGCGTGGTCGCGGCCGCCCGGATCGGCGATCTCCCGGACGTAGCGGAAGTCCTCGAACACGCGCATCACCGCGCGCAGGATCGCCGCGGTGATCGCCTTTCCCTCGTACGGCTTGAACGCCACCGGGCTGGTGAAGACGACGTTCTCCGCCAGCAGCGCCTCCAGCGCCGGAGCGTCGCGCGCCTCGACGGCCTTCCGGAACGCGTGCGGGGATGCCGTGGAACCCGGGAAAGCCATGTCCATGGAAACTCATCTCTCCTGCGCCGGCACCGGCCCCGTACCGCGCCGATACAGGGCGTTACCGCGCCGGTACTCAACAAGTTGAATAGGTGTGTTGGAGAGTAGGGTGGCGGCATGGCTCTGCGCAATGCCGTGATGGCGGCCCTTCTGGAGGGAGAGGCCTCCGGGTACGACCTGGCCAAGGGCTTCGACGCCTCGGTGGCCGACTTCTGGACGGCCACGCCCCAGCAGCTGTACCGGGAACTGGAGCGCATGGAACGCGAAGGCCTGGTCAGCACCCGCCTGGTGCGTCAGGAGCGGCGCCCCGACAAGCGGCTGTTCTCACTGACCGACGCCGGGTACGCGGCCCTGCGCGGCTTTCTCGCCGAGCCGATCCGCAAGCCCACCGCGATCCGCGACGGCCTCATGGTCAAGGTGCGGTGCGTCGACGTGGGCGAGCTGGACGCCGTCCGCGCCCAGATCGCCGAACGCATGGAGTGGGGGCGCGCCAGGCTGGCCCGCTACGAGCGGCTGCGGGAACGACTGCTCCAGGGGCGCGACGAGGCGGGGTACCTGGCCACGGCGGACCGCGTGGGCCCGTATCTGACGCTGCTGCGCGGCATCTCCTTCGAGGAGGAGAACCTCCGCTGGGGGGAGACGGCACTGCGCGTGCTCGACGCGCGGGCCACCGCCATAAGCAGCCGATAGGCTCGCCCCGTGAGGCATAAGGACCCCGATGACTCCGCCGGTCCGGGCGGAGAGCCGGCGCCCGGCGCCCATCCGGTGGCGGACCTGAACCAGCTGCGCACCTTCCTGGCGGTGTACCGCTCGGGCTCGTTCACCGCCGCGGCCGGGCTGCTCGGCGTGTCACAGCCGACCGTGACCACGCAGATCCGCGCGCTGGAACGACAGTCCGGGCGGGAGTTGTTCGAGCGGCTGCCGCGGGGTGTCGCACCGACCGCCGTCGCCCACGACCTCGCCGCCCGGGTGGCGGCCCCGCTGGACGCGCTCGCCGCCGCCACCGGGCAGGACACGGGCGCGGAGGAGCGGGCCGCGCCGGTACATCTGGCGGGTCCGGCCGAGCTGATGTGCGTCCGGGTGCTGCCGGCCCTCGCGCCGCTGACCGCCGAGGGGCTACGGCTGCGAGTGACCCTCGGTCTGACCGAGGCGCTGCTGGCGGAACTGCGCGCCGGGCGGCACGACCTGGTGATCGCCACCTACCGGCCGCGCGGGCGGGCGCTGACCGCGGTGCCCTTGATGGACGAGGAGTTCGTGCTGGTCGCCGCGCCCGTCTGGGCCGGCCGGCTGGCGGGCCGGCTCGCCGCCGAAGGCCCCGACGCGCTGCGCGCCGTCCCGCTCGTCAGCTACGCGGAGGACGTGCCGATCGCCCGCCGCTACTGGCGCCATGTCTTCGGCACCCGGCTGTCCCGCCCCGCCGCCGTCACCGTCCCGGACCTGCGCGGGGTGCTCGCCGCGGTCGTCGCGGGAGCCGGGTTCACCGTGCTGCCGCGCTATCTGTGCCAGGACGAGCTGGCCTCCGGAGCGCTCATGCCGCTGCTGGAGCCGGAGGACCCGCCCATCAACACCGGCTACCTCGTCCAGCGCCCCGGCCGCCCCGAGAACCCGGACGTGCTCCGGGTCCGCGACGTGCTGCTGGAGGCGGGGCGCACATGGTGACCCGGGCGGGCGGTTCGGCGGTTGACGGCCGGCCGGAGGAGGTGTGGGGACAGGCCGACGCGAACGGCGGCACCTGCACGGTGCGCCGGGACGCCTTCGGGCAGCCGTACGAGTCGGTCGATCCGGCCGGGTCCGTCACCCGCCTGGAGTGGACGGCGGACGGCTGGCCGACCCGGCGTACCGCACCCGACGGGTCGAGCGAGCAGTGGACGTATGACGAGGAAGGCAACTGCCTCACCCGCCAGCCTGAAGGACCACAAGCCCCTTCAGGAAACCACGACTCCCCGGCCGCGCCGGTGGTTACGGAGCCGCCGCGCTGCCCTGTCCCTCACCGTGGCGCGGTTCGCGGATCTGCTCGGCGAACGCCTCGTGGGCCCGCTCGTCGAACAGCACGAATCTGACCTCCTCCACCGCCGTGTCCGCCGCCCGCACCGTCTCCACGGCGATGCGGGCGGCGTCGTCCATGGGCCAGCGGTAGACACCCGTGGAGATGGCGGGGAAGGCGACCGTGCGGGCGCCCAGCGCGTCCGCGATCCGCAGCGACTCGCGGTAGCAGCGGGCGAGGAGGTCCGAGCGGTCCTGCTCCTGGGAGAAGACCGGACCGACGGTGTGGATGACCCAGCGGGCGTCCAGCTCACCCGCCGTGGTGGCGACCGCCTGGCCCGTGGGGAGGCCCTTGCCGTACTGGGAGGCACGGAGCTTGCGGCATTCCGCCAGGATCGCGGGGCCGCCGCGGCGGTGGATGGCGCCGTCGACGCCTCCGCCGCCGAGCAGGGAGGAGTTGGCCGCGTTGACGATGGCGTCGGCGGACTCGCGGGTGATGTCGCCCAGGACGAGGGTGAGCGTGGTCATGGTGTCTGCCTCAGCTTTCGCCAGACGGCTTTCGCCGCGTTGTGGCCGGACATGCCGTGCACACCGGGCCCCGGTGGGGTGGCCGACGAGCAGATGAAGACCGCCGGGTGCGGAGTGCGGTACGGGGACAGGGACAGTCGGGGGCGCAGCAGGGTCTGGAGTCCGGAGACCGCGCCGGAGGCGATGTCGCCGCCGACGTAGTTGGCGTTGCGGGCGGCCAGTTCGGGCGGGCCCGCCGTCGCGCGGGCGAGGACGCGGTCGCGGAAGCCCGGGGCGAAGCGCTCCAGTTGGCGTTCGATGGCGTCGGTGAGGTCGCCGGTCCAGCCGGCGGGGACGTGCCCGTACGCCCAGAAGACCTGCTTGCCCTCGGGGGCGCGGGTGGGGTCGACGACGCTCGGCTGCACGGTGATCAGGAACGGGCGGTCGGGTGCGCGGCCCTCGCGGGACGCCGCGCGCAGGGCGGCGTCGATCTCCGCGGCGTCCGCGCCGATCTGCACGGTGCCGGCGGTGCGGGCCTCGGGCGCGGTCCACGGGACCGGGCCGTCCAGCGCGTAGTCGACCTTGAAGGCGCCGGGGCCGTACCGGTAGCTGTCGTAGAAGCGGCCGAAGCCGGCGATCCGGGCCAGGGCGGTGGGCGAGGTGTCGAAGACGTAGGCGCGGGCGGGCGGCAGGTCGTCCAGGCGCTTGACCTCGTAGTCGGTGTGGATGGTGCCGCCGAGGTCCTCGAGGTATCCGGCGAGGGCGTCCGAGATGGACTGGGAGCCGCCCTGGGCGACGGGCCAGCCGCGGGCGTGCGCGGCGAGGGCGAAGACCAGGCCGATGGCGCCGGTGGCCGGTCCGCCGAGGGGGGCCATGACGTGGGCGACGAGCCCGGCGAAGAGGGTCTTGGCGCGCTCGTCGTGGAAGCGGCGGGTCAGCCAGGTGGACGGGGGCAGGCCGACCAGGCCGAAGCGGGCGAGGGTGACCGGGTCGCGCGGCAGCGCGGTGAGCGGCAGGGACATGAAGTCCCGGACGAGGGTGTCCCACCGGGGCAGGAACGGCTCGACCAGCCTGCGGTACGGCCCCGCGTCTCGGGGGCCGAGGGACGCGGCGGTCTCCGCGACCGAGCGGGACAGCACGGCGGCGGTGCCGTCGGTGAAGGGGTGGGCCATGGGCAGCTCGGGCTGGAGCCAGCGCAGGCCGTACCGCTCCAGCGGCAGGGCGCGGAACGCGGGCGAGTTGATGCCGAGCGGGTGGGCGGCGGCACACGGGTCGTGCCGGAAGCCGGGCAGGGTCAGCTCCTCGGTGCGGGATCCCCCGCCGATGGTGTCCCGCGCCTCGAAGAGGGCCACGGAGAAACCGCGGCGGGCCAGCTCCACGGCAGCCGTCAGTCCGTTCGGCCCCGCACCCACCACGACCACATCGAGCATCGACGGCACTGTCGGACCCCTTCGTCAGCCGATGGCCACTGGAAATCAGGATATGCCGGGGCGCTGTCAGTCCCGTGCGACGGGGGCCCCTGGGGCCGGTCAGCCCGCCGAGGCCAGCAGCGCCGCAACCCGGCGGGCCGTCGCCGCGTCACGGGCGGCGGTGAACGGCAGGGTGTTGCCGCCGGTGATACGGAACGGCTCGCCGGTGCGGGTCAGATGGGCGCCGCCCGCCTCCTCGACGAGGAGCAGGCCCGCCGCGTGATCCCACGCGGCCTCCCAGGAGAACGCCGTCGCGTCCGACTCGCCCCGGGCGACGGCCAGATACTCCAGTCCGGCCGAGCCGCACGGGCGCGGCGCGACACCCTCGGTGCGCAGACCGAGCAGCGCGCGCTTCTGGTCGTCCGTGGTGTAGTCGGGGTGGGAGGTGGCGACGCGCAGGTCCCGGCCCGGCGTGGGCGGGCCCGCGTACAACCGCTCGCCGTCCAGGAAGGCGCCCTGTCCCTTGACCGCCGTGGCGAGTTGGTCGCGGGCGGGCGCGTACGTCCAGGAGGCGTGCAGCACGCCGTGCCGGGCGAGCGCGACCAGGGTGCAGAATCCCTCCTCGCCGTGCACGAACTGCCGGGTCCCGTCGACGGGGTCGACGATCCAGACCGGCGCGTCGCCCCGTATCGCCTCGTACGTGACGGGGTTGGCGTGCACCGCCTCCTCGCCGACGACGACCGAACCGGGCAGCAGCGCGCCCAGCGCCTCGGTCAGATACAGCTCGGCCTTGCGGTCGGCGTCCGTCACCAGGTCGTGCGGGCCGCTCTTCTCGTCGACCTCGTGCGCCGCCAGTTGCCGGAAGCGCGGCATGATCTCCGCGGCGGCCGCCTTGCGGACCGCCTCCTCCACGTCGGCCGCGTGCCGGGCGAGAAACTCGTCCATGGTTCCGCTCTCTTCGATCATGACTCCATGAGAGCACGCGCCACTGACAATCCCCACCCGGCCGGTGCACTCCCGATGGAATCGGGATGAACGGCACGGCGGACACGTGCTCAGCGGCCCACCGCGTACCCCTGCATGCCCCGCGGATTCGCCGCCGCCGACAGCACGCCGGTCTCCGGGTCCCGGGCGACCGCGCACAGCCGCCCCTCCGACCAGGCGTCGCCCACGGTCACCCGGTGACCGCGCCGCCTCAGCTCCGCCAGGACGGCCGGGTCCGTGCGGGACTCCAGGGTCACGCCGCCGGGGCGCATGCCGCGGGGGAAGAAGGAGCCGGGGAAGCTGTCGTTGTGCCAGTTCGGGGCGTCGATCGCGCCCTGGAGGTCGAGTCCGCCGCGGACCGGGCGGCGGAGAGCGACGGCCAGGAAGAAGTGGAGCTGCCACTGGTCCTGCTGGTCGCCGCCGGGGGTGCCGAAGGCCAGCACCGGGGCGCCGTGGCGCAGCGCGATCGACGGGGTGAGCGTGGTGCGGGGGCGGCGGCCCGGGGTGAGGGTGTTCGGCAGGCCCTCCTCCAGCCAGGTCATCTGCAGCCGGGTGCCGAGGGGGAAACCCAGCTCGGGGACGACCGGGTTGGACTGGAGCCAGCCGCCGCTGGGGGTGGCCGCGACCATGTTGCCCCAGCGGTCGACGACGTCCAGATGGCAGGTGTCCCCGCGGGTGCCGCCGTCGGCGGCGACGGCCGGCTCTCCTGATACCGCCGGCTCCCCCGGCATCGCAGGCTCCCCCGGCACGGGCGCTGTCGCGCTCATGGCGACCGTCGGTTCGCCCGCTCCCGCCGCGTCGGCGGCCCGCTCCACGGCGGCCTCCACGCGCGCGTACCGGGACAGTCGCGGGGTCCGGCCGCCGGGGCTGCCGGGCCGCAGCTCGTACGACGCCCGCTCCCCCACCAGGGCCCGCCGCTCCGCGTTGTACGCGTCCGACAGCAGCGCCTCCAGCGGCACCTCGGCGGCGTCGCCGTACCAGGCCTCCCGGTCGGCCATGGCGAGCTTGCAGCCCTCGACGAGCAGGTGGACGTAGTCGGCGGAGCCGTAGGCGGGCAGCTCAGGGGGGAGCAGGGCGAGCTGCTGGAGGAGGACCGGGCCCTGGCTCCAGGGGCCGGCCTTGCACAGGGTCCAGCCGTTCCAGTCGTAGGTGGCGGGCGTCTCGTAGGAGGCCGACCAGGCGGCGAGGTCGTCGCCCGTGAGGGTGCCGGTGTGGCGCTCGCCGCTGGTGTCCAGGGTGGGGCGGCTCGCCTGCCGTACCAGGGCCTCGGCGATGAAGCCGGTGCGCCACACCTCCCGCGCGGCCTCGATCTGCGCCTCCCGGTCCCCGGCACGCGCGACTTCGGCCAGGAGCCGCCGCCAGGTGGCGGCGAGGGCGGGGTTGCGGAACAGCTCCCCGGTCCGGGGGGCCTTTCCGCCGGGCAGGTAGACCTCGGCGGACGTGGTCCATTCCGTCGCGAACAGGTCGCGCACGGTCTCCACGGTCGCGCCGACGTTGTCGACGGGCGCGTGTCCGTGCTCGGCATAGCCGATGGCGTATTTCAGGACGTCGGCGAGGGATTTGGTGCCGTGGTCCCGCAGCAGGAGCATCCAGGCGTCGAACGCGCCGGGCACTGCGGCGGCGAGCGGCCCGGTGCCGGGCACGAGGTCCAGGCCGAGCCCCCGGTAGCGGGCGGCCGTCGCCCCGGCCGGCGCGACGCCCTGCCCGCACAGCACCCGCACCTCGCCGCCCGCCGGGGCGAGCAGGATGGGCACTTCCCCGGCGGGCCCGTTGAGGTGCGGCTCGACGACGTGCAGCACGAACGCGCCCGCGACGGCCGCGTCTTACGCGTTCCCGCCGTCCTCCAGCACGGCCATCGCCGACTGGGACGCCAGCCAGTGGGTGGAGGACACCATGCCGAAGGTGCCCTGAAGGGTGGGTCGGGTGGTGAACATACGGCTTCACACCTCGCTGTCCGCGGAGTCGGGGTCAGGGATCCCGATCACCTGACCCGCCGCAGGCTATCGATCACGGGGCTCCGGCGGGCTTTCCGCACCGTCCGCCGCGATCGGGCAGGGCCGCCCGCCCCGACGGACATACCCGGGCATACAACGCGCCGCCGTTGAGGCCGGGTCACCGCGCGGGCACGGAGCGAGTTGGCACTTCCGCCCCGCGGGGACTCGTGTGACACTGTCGTCCCGTCCGCAGTGCGGACTCCTTTCCGCACCGACCCCCACGAGAAGTGCGCCGTGCGTTCTCTTCCCCTGCCACTCGCCCTCACCGCGCGCCTGACCCCGGTCGCGGTGCTCGCCTGTGCGGGCTGGGCGCTCTCCTCCGGCCCCGAGGCGACCACCGCCGCCGAGGGCAAGACGCCCCGCGAGACCCGGTCCCGGTCCACGTCCGCCCCGTCCACCACGGCGGTGCCGCAGACGTACACCGCGGCCCCGGCGCCGTGCGCCAGCCTGCCCGAGCAGACGATCACCGCGCTGGTGCCGGGGGCGAGTACGGCCGGGAGGGAGATCCCGTCCACGGACACCTCGGTGCGCCGCACCTGCTCCTGGAACGCCTTGAAGGGCTACGACTACCGCTGGCTGGACGTGTCCTTCGAGATCGGCGACTCGGACGAGGAGGCGGGGCGGCAGTACGAGGAGCGCAAGGCGGAGAAGAGCGGCGGCGGTGCGGTCCCGGGGCTCGGCGACGTGGCGTACTCCGTCGTGAACCTCACCACCGAGGATGGTCAGGAGACCCGCGAGGGCGTGGTGCTGGTGCGCGCGGCCAACGCGCTGGTGACGGTGACGTACAACGGCTCCGACTTCGAGAGCAAGTCGGCGCCCGCCACCGACGAGATCAACGAGGGCGCCATCAAGGCCGCCAAGGCGGCGGTGGCCGCGCTGGAGGAGAGCGGCACGGGCTGACCGGCTCAGCCCCAGCCGCCCTCCCCCGCCTCAGTCCCCAGCCGGCTCCCGCTCCCGCTCCCGCCGCGGCAGCATCAGCGTAGAACTCGGGGGTGGAGATCAGCTCCCACGGGAAGATGAGGACGCCGACGACGCCGGTGATCAGCGCGCCGGTGCGGAAGGTGATGAACTTAGGGGCGAGGTTGGCGAGGTCGTACGCGGGTGAGACGACGTTCGCGGCGATGTTCACGGACACGGTCGCGACCAGCACGGTGATCGGCGCGAAGAGCAGCCCGAAAGTGTTGTCGGGCTGGGCGGCGAGGGCGACCGGGTCCCAGATGGGCTCGCCGTGGACGACCTCGCATGAGGGGACGGGAGAGGCCGTGCTGGGGGCCTTGGGCCCCTCCCCGGGGACGGCGGGGAGGGGGGACCGGGTGTGGGGGGTCGGATCCGGGACCGGCGGCCGGTCGGTCAGGAGTTGACCGCGGGGATGATGTGCGTGCCGTACGTGTCGATCGTGGCCTCCTGCGCGTCGTGCATGTCATACAGAGCGAACTGGTCAACGCCCAGTTCGCGGAGCGCCCTCAGCTTCTCGACGTGCGCGGAGGCCGGGCCGAGGAGGCAGAAGCGGTCGACGATCTCGTCGGGCACGAAGTCGGTGGACGGGTTCCCGGCCCGCCCGTGGTGGCTGTAGTCGTAGCCCTGTCGTCCCTTGATGTACGCGGTGAGCGCCTCCGGCACCAGGCCGGAGTGTTCCCCGTACCGGCTCACCAGGTCCGCGACGTGGTTGCCGACCATGCCGCCGAACCAGCGGCACTGCTCCCGGGCGTGGGCCAGGTCGTCGCTCACGTAGGCGGGGGCGGCGACACAGACCGTGACGGACGCGGGGTCGCGGCCGGCCTCCTCGGCGGAGTCGCGCACCGCCTTGACCATCCACTCGGTCAGGAACGGGTCGGCCAGCTGGAGGATGAACCCGTCCGCCTTCCGCCCGGCCAGGGCGAGGGCCTTGGGGCCGTACGCCGCCATCCATACCGGGAGCCGGCCGTTCCTGATCCAGGGGATCCGGACGGGTTTGCCGTCGACGAGCGCCTCGCGGCCCTCGGCCAGGTCGCGGATGACGTCCGTCGCCTCGCCGAGCCGGGCGAGGGTGTTGGGCTTGCGCCCGGCGACCCGCATCGCCGAGTCGCCGCGGCCGATCCCGCACACCGTGCGGTTGCCGAACATGTCGTTGAGGGTGGCGAAGGTGGAGGCGGTGACCTCCCAGGCGCGGGTGCCCGGGTTGGTCACCATCGGGCCGACCGTGAGTTTCCGCGTGTTGGCGAGGATCTGGCTGTAGATGACGAACGGTTCCTGCCACAGCACGGCGGAGTCGAAGGTCCAGCCGTAGCGGAAGCCGTTGCGTTCGGCGCGTTTCATCAAACTGACGACGCGGGATGCGGGCGGGTCGGTCTGGAGGACGAGTCCGAAGTCCATGGGCGTCTCCCCTAGCTGAGGTACTGACAGGTGGAGCGCGGGGTGTAGACGCCGTGTCCGGCGCGCCCGGTGTACGCGCGCTCGGTGATCACGGGCACTCCGCGGGAGAGCACGGTCTCGACCCGGCCGGTGACGCGTGTGCCCTCGTAGGCCGAGTAGTCGACGTTCATGTGGTGCGTCTCGGCGGAGATGACCTGCTCGGCGTGCGGGTCGTAGATCACGACGTCGGCGTCGGCGCCCGGGGCGATGGTGCCCTTCTTCGGGTACATGCCGAACATCCGGGCCGGGGTGGCGCAGGCGATCTCGATCCAGCGGCGGCGCGAGAGATGCCCGTCGAGGACCGCCTGGTGGAGCAGGTCCATGCGGTTCTCCACCCCCGGCAGCCCGTTGGGGATCTTGGAGAAGTCGCCGCGGCCCAGCTCCTTCTGACCGGTGAAACAGAAGGGGCAGTGGTCGGTGGAGACGACCTGGAGGTCGTTGGTGCGCAGGCCCCGCCAGAGCTTCGCCTGGTGCTCGCGCGGCCGCAGCGGCGTGCTGCACACGTACTTGGCGCCCTCGAAGTCCGGCTCGGCGAGGTTGTCGGTCGACAGGAACAGGTACTGCGGGCAGGTCTCGCCGAAGACGTTCAGGCCCTCGTCGCGCGCCCTGGCGAGCTCCGCGACCGCCTCCATCGCCGAGACGTGCACGACGTACAGGGGCGCGCCCGCGACCTGGGCGAGCCGGATCGCGCGGTGGGTGGCCTCGGCCTCCAGCAGCGCCTTGCGAACCTCCCCGTGGTAGCGCGGGTCGGTCTCGCCCCGGGCGAGGGCCTGCTCGACCAGGACGTCGATCGCGATGCCGTTCTCGGCGTGCATCATGATCAGGCCGCCGTTCTCGGCGGAGCGCTGCATGGCGCGCAGGATCTGCCCGTCGTCGGAGTAGAAGACCCCGGGATACGCCATGAACTGCTTGAACGAGGTCACGCCCTCCTCGATGAGGAGGTCCATCTCCTTCAGCGTCTCCTCGTTCACATCGGAGACGATCATGTGGAAGCCGTAGTCGATCGCGCAGTTGCCCTCCGCCTTGGCGTGCCAGGCGTCCAGGCCCTCGCGCAGCCCGTGCCCGACGCTCTGCACGGCGAAGTCGACGATGGTGGTCGTGCCGCCCCAGGCGGCGGCCCGGGTGCCGGTCTCGAAGGTGTCGGAGGCGAAGGTGCCGCCGAAGGGCAGTTCCATGTGGGTGTGGACGTCGACGCCGCCCGGGACGACGTACTTCCCGGTGGCGTCGATCGTCCGGTCGGCCGTCCAGGCCTCGGCGGCGGGGGTGCCGGTGGTGGCGAGGGCGGCGATGCGGCCGTCCTCGATCAGGACGTCGGCGTGGATCTCGTCGGAGGCGGTGATGACGAGGCCGCCGCGGACTGCCGTACGGCTCATGTGGTCGCTCCTCGCGGTGGGTGAGTGCGGGTGGTCGGTGGTTGATCGCGCCCTGCGGCGGAGCCGCGTGCCGATGCGGCCCCGCGCCCCTCCAGGGAGTCGTCCTCACGGGGTCGTCAGCGGGCCGTAGGCGCCCGGTACCCGGTCCCCGTAGAACTGCCGGCGGTCGCCGCCCGCCGAGTTCGGCGCGGATCCAGCCGTCGCCCTCCGATCCGCCGGTCTGCCGGGCGATGCGCTCCCAGTCGCGCAGCACATCGTCCACCGCGGGGCGGTCGCCCGCGGTGGCCAGCACCCGGTGGGCGAGGTTGGTGACGACGACGGGGCAGCCGCTGTGCCGGGCGATCTCGTCGAGGAGCCGTCGCAGCGGGGCCCCGGCGGTGATCAGCCCGGTGAGTGCGGTGCGCACGCTCTCGGAGAGGCTGACCGCGGCGAACCTGCGCCGCACCAGCCGGGACTGGACCTCCTCGGTGAGCTGGGCGAACGGGAACGGCCGGTGCGGGACGACCAGCGGCAGCCCGCACCGCTCGGCGGTCCGGCACATCACCCGTGGCGGCGCGGGGAAGGCGCGGCCGAGTCCGAGGACGACGGCCGTGGCCTCCACGTTCTCACCACCGCTGAGCATCACCCCGACATCGGGGGCCTCGGCGACGTGCACCCAGCGCACCGGGCGGTCGAGCCGGTCGGCGCCCGCCACCACCTCGGGCTCGCCGGCGAGCACCCGCTCCAGGGCGAGCACCTGGCGCACCGACAGGGCGGCCGGCGGTTCCGGGCCGGTGGTCATGGCGGGCTCCCCTGTCTCCTCGGCGACTAGGCGATGCTCCGCAGAGCGCGTTCGAGGATCGCGGCGCCCTCCTCGGCCTCCGCGACCGTGACGGACAGCGGCGGGGCGATCCGCAGGGCGCTGGTGCTGTGCCCGCCGCCCTTGCCGATGAGCAGGCCGCCCTCGCGGGCCGCCTCCAGCACGGCCGCCGCGGCCTCGGGCGCGGCCTCGTCGGTGCCGGGCTTCGCCAGCTCGAGGCCGATCATCAGCCCGCGCCCGCGTACCTCCCGTACGGCCGGGATCTGCGCGGCGGCGGCCCGCAGCCGCTGGATGAGCAGTCCGCCGACCCGCCTGGCGTTGCCCTGGAGGTCGTGTTCCAGCAGGTAGGTGAGGTTGGCGAGGCCCGCGGCCATGGTGATCTGGGTGCCGCCGAACGTGGAGATGCTGTTGGCGTCCAGGCAGTTCATGATCTCGGAGCGGGCGATGACGCCGCCGATGGACATGCCGTTGCCGATGCCCTTGGCGAAGGTGACGATGTCCGGCGGGCCGTTGCGGCCGTGCGCCTGCCAGCCCCAGAAGTGCTCGCCGGTGCGGCCCCATCCGGTCTGCACCTCGTCGGCGATCCACAGCACGCCGCGCTCGTGCAGCACCTCGCGGAAGGCCGCGTACAGGCCGTCGGGAGGGGAGGTGAAGCCGCCGACGCCCTGGATGGGCTCGGCGATCAGCGCGGCGGGCGGGCGGGTGTGGCCGAGCAGGTCCCGCAGGTCCTCCACACAGGCCGCGATGAACGCGCGGTCGTCGAGCGCGGCGTACGGGCCGCGGGTGCGGACACCGCCGTGCACGTACAGCGTCTGGAGCGGGGACAGTGAGGTCGGGGACCAGCCGCGGTTGCCGGTGATGCCGACGGTGGCGAAGGAGCGGCCGTGGTAGCTGTTGCGCATGGCCAGCACGGTGTTGCTGCGCCGGTAGGTGGTGGCGAGCAGCAGCGCGGTGTCGTTGGCCTCGGTGCCCGAGGTGGTGAAGAAGACCCGGGCGTCCGGGACGCCGCTCACCTGGGCGATCCGTTCGGCGAGTTCCACCATGGGCCGGTTGAGGTAGAGCGTGGACGAGTGGATGATCCGCCCGGCCTGCTCGCTCACCGCCTTGGTGACCTCGGGCAGGGCGTGGGCGGTCATCGTGGTGAGGATGCCGCCGAAGAAGTCGAGGTACTTGTTGCCCGCGGAGTCCCAGACGTGCCGGCCCTCGCCGTGGGTGATCTCCAGCGGGCGGTCGTAGTAGAGGGCAAGCCAGTCGGGCAGGACCGCCCGGTGCCGTCCCCACAGGTCGTCGGTCACGGCCGCACCAGCCCTTCGTACGCGTCGGGGCGGCGGTCGCGGTAGAACGCCCACTGCTGCCGCACCAGCTCGATCAGGCCGAAGTCGAGGTCGCGGACGACCAGTTCCTCCTTGCTGTCGCCCGCCACGTCGCCCACGAACTGCCCGCGCGGGTCGACGAAGTAGCTCGTGCCGTAGAAGTCGTTGTCGCCGTACTCCTCGTGGCCGACACGGTTGATCGCGGCGACGAAGTACTCGTTGGCGACGGCCGCGGCGGGCTGCTCCAGGCGCCACAGGTGGGACGACAGGCTGCGGTGGGTGGCCGACGGGTTGAAGACCAGCTGGGCGCCGTTCAGGCCGAGCTGGCGCCAGCCCTCCGGGAAGTGGCGGTCGTAGCAGATGTAGACGCCGACCTTGCCGACCGCGGTGTCGAAGACCGGCCAGCCGAGGTTGCCGGGCCGGAAGTAGTACTTCTCGTAGAAGCCCTTGATCTGCGGGATGTGGTGCTTGCGGTACTTGCCGAGATAGCTGCCGTCGGCGTCGATCACGGCGGCGGTGTTGTAGTAGAAACCGGGCTGCTCGACCTCGAAGACGGGGACGACGATCACCATGCCCGTCTCGCGGGCCAGCTCCCGCATCCGGCGCACGGTCGGGCCGTCGGGCACCGGCTCGGCCCACCGGTAGTGCTCCGGCTCCTGGACCTGGCAGAAGTAGGGGCTGTTGAAGACTTCCTGGAACCCGATGACCTTGGCACCCTGGCGGGCCGCCTCGCGGGCGTGGTCCTCGTGTTTCGCCACCATGGACTCGGTGTCGCCGGTCCAGGTGGCCTGGACCAGAGCGGCGCGTACGACGTCGGCCATGAGCTGCTCCTTCGACGGGACGTCAGAGCCTCTACGCCCGTAGACGCAGGTCGTAGAGGGATGAACGTATGCCTCCGCGGAGGCCTTGCCAAGACCATCGTCGCCAACCCGCTGGGTCGGCCGCGATTCACACTCCTGTGGGTGAGAGCGGCGGGGCCGGTCAGGTGGTCAGCCCGGCGACCCGCAGGGCGTGCACCACATCCCAGTGGCGCTGGGCGGAGACCCGGCCGGCGGCCTCCAGGAGCAGGGGGACGAGGGTCGGCGGATCGGCCGCGGCACTGCGGGCGGTCTCCTCCGGGGTGCGGACCCGGACGTAGGCGTCGAGCAGGGTGTCCGCCTCCCGGCGGCGGCCCCCGGCGGTCATGGCGAGCACCGCCTGCCCGATCTCCGCGGCGGGGCGCGCGACGCCCTGCCGCAGTATCTGCCGCGCGTCCGTGTCCCGTCCGGCCGCGGTGAGCGCGTCGGCGGCGGCGACCAGCCGCTCGGCGGGCAGCGAGGCGGTCTCCCACAGCAGCGTCGCCCAGTCGGCGCCCAGTCCGGCGCGCTCCAGCTCCGCCGCGAGCAGCGGAAAGCGGGCGGCGGGCCAGTGGGCGGCCTCGGCCAGCAGCGCGTGCGCCTCACCGCTGTGGCCCGCCGCGCGCAGCCGCGCCAGCGCCTCGGCCACGGCCGCGGCCTCCCGCCGGGCGGTCGCGTCCCCGGTCTCCGTCTGCGCGGGCACGGGCGCGGGCGCCTGAGCCGTCTCGCCGGCCCCCGCGAAGCGCGCTCCTCGCAGAGTACGGCCAGGGGGCGCGACCGGCGCGACCGGCGCGGGCGGCGCGGGGGCCGCGACGGGCGGCACCACGACGGGCGCCGTGCCGTCGTCCTCGGCCGCCCCCGCGAAACGGGCACCCCCACGGCGGCGCTTGCGCTGTTTCGGAGGAGGTGGGGCGGGGCTGTGAGACGGGTGGGGCTCCGGCAGATCGGGCCGCGCCGGGCGGGGATCCCGTCTCGCGTCCTCTTCACCGGTGCGGGGTACCACTCCTCCCCCGGCCCCCGTCGGCCGGATCGGGTGGGTGTCCTGTGCCCGGTCCGCCAAGGCGCGCCGGTCGAAGTCCGCCATGCGGGCGCGGAGTTCCGCGCAGCGGGCGGTGGCGCGGTGGTGGTCGTCGCGGGCCCAGGCCAGGTCGCGGCGGAGGGCCTCGGCCGCCTCCCCGGTGGGGGCGGAGGCGAGCAGCCGGCCCAGTTCGGCGAGGCGTTCGGCGGCGTACTTCCGCTCGCGGAGCAACACGTCGAGCCGGTCCCCGAGGGCGTCCCGGCCGCCGGGCCGGGCGTCGTACGCGCTGAGCGCGGCGGCGTGCAGGACGCGGGCCCGGTCCTTCTCGGAGGCGGCGGTCCCGGGCCCGTGCCCTGCGGCGAGGTCCTGGAGGAGCGCCTCCACCACGTCCCAGGGCGGGACCTCCCGCCCCTCCAGGCAGGCCCGCATACCGTCCGGGTCGCGCTGCCAGAACACCGCGCACCACCCGCCGCCCGGTTCCAGCCGCGCCAGCAGGCCGTCCAGGTAGTCCGCGAACTCCCGCACCCCTCCCGGGAGCTGATCCACTGTCATCGCCCACTCCCCGCAAGACCGGAGTACTCGGGTCCGTAGCCAACACGAGCCGTGTTACAGGCCCGCTACGGGGAGTTTTCAGCGGGGGCGCGGGACCCTCAGGCCGCCGCGGGCCCGGCGGTGACGGCCGTGGCAGCGAGCAGCTCGTCCAGGGACAGGCCGAGCGTGCCGGCCAACGCCGCCACGGTGAAGAACGCCGGGGTCGGCGCCCGCCCGGTCTCGATCTTGCGCAGCGTCTCGGCGGAGACGCCCGCGCGGGCCGCGACCTCCGCCATGCTGCGGCCGCCGCGGGCTTCCCGCAGCAGCCGGCCGAGTCGTTCGCCGCGTTCCCGCTCTTCGGCGGTGAGTGGAGTGCGCACCATGGCGCCCATTCTAATACCGACCCACACCGACGCCCATTCAAATACCGGTATAGTAATTGGCATGGTGGAACTGAAGACAGACCTCTCGATCGACGCGATGCACGAGGCGGGCCAGGTCGTCGCCCGCGCCCTGACGGCCGCACGGGACGCGGCGGACGTGGGGGTCTCCCTGCTGGACCTAGACGCCCTCGCCCACGACGTACTGCGGGAGGCGGGCGCGTCCTCCCCCTTCCTGGGCTACCGCCCCTCCTTCGCCCCGACCCCGTTCCCGGCCGTGCTGTGCGCCTCCGTGAACGACGCGATCGTGCACGGCATCCCCACCCGCTACCGGCTGCGCGACGGCGACCTGGTCTCCCTCGACTTCGGCGCCGAACTGAACGGCTGGGTCGGCGACTCGGCCGTCAGCTTCACCGTCGGCAGGCCCCGCCCCGCCGACCTCCGCCTGATCGAGACGGCCGAGCGCGCCCTCGCCGCCGGGATCGAGGCCGCCGTCGTCGGCAACCGCATCGGTGACATCGCCCACGCCATCGGCACGGTGTGCCGCGAGGGCGGGTACGGCATCCCGGACGGCTTCGGCGGCCACGGCGTGGGCCGCCGGATGCACGAGGACCCGGCGGTGCCGAACGAGGGGCGTCCCGGCCGTGGTCTGCCGCTGCGCAAGGGCATGGTCCTCGCCATCGAGCCGATGCTCGTCGCGGGCGGCACGGACGGCTACCACGCGGCCCCGGACGGCTGGACCCTCCGTACCGACGACGGCTCGCGCGCCGCCCACGTCGAGCACACGGTGGCGATCACGGAAGACGGCCCGCGCATCCTTACGGCTCGCACGTCCTGATGGCTCGCACGTCCGGGTGGCTCGCACGTCCGGGTGGCCGGCGCGTCCTGATGGCTCGCACGTCCTGATGGCCCGTCGAGTCACCGCGGGCCGTTTGTCGGCCCGGGTCATCGATCATCAGCTGCCGCCCGAGCGGGCGGGCGTCGGGCCACCTGCGCGGACGGGCCGCCTGCCGCGGGCGAGCACGGCCCTTTCCGCCCGGGCGAGTGGACGCCTTCCGCCCACGCGGATGCGGCACTGTGCCGCCCCGCGAGCCGGCACCTGCCGGCTGCGCCATGAGACGGCGCCCGGCCGGGAGGAGACGGGCGCCGGCCGCCTGTGCGAGCGGATCGCCGTCCGGCCGTGCCCGACGGGGCCGCCTGCGCGCGTGCGACACCTGCCCCCGCGCGGACGCGGCACCGTGCCGCCCGGGGCGAGTGGACACCTGTCGCCCGCGCGGACGCGGCACCGTGCCGCCCGCGCGGACGGCACGCATTCCGTCCGGGCCGACGGGGCCGTCCTCGGTCGGCGGTCGGCGCGGACGCGGCGCTGCCGTCCCCGCGCGGGCGGGAGCCGCGCCCCGCACGGGCCGCCCCTGGCTCGATGTGCCCCCTCCCAGCGATCGTGCGAAGGTGTTCTACGAGCGCGCGCCCACGTGTGTAACCGGCTCCCGCCCGGGTTACCCGGCTCCGGCACGTCGATCAGCGAGGGCGTCCCCGACCCGCGCAGGGACGCCGGATGGGAACGCCATGACCAGCGGTTTCTCCGGACCGGAGGGTTACGACCCCTTCGGTGAGTTCCTCGCCCGCTTCTTCGGAGGCCCCCGCCCCGGCCCGCGCCAGATCGACATCGGCCGACTCCTCAGCCAGCCGGCCCGGGATCTGGTGCAGGGCGCCGCGCGGTACGCCGCCGAACACGGCAGCCGGGATCTGGACACCCAGCATCTGCTGCGCGCGGCCCTGTCCGCCGAGCCGACCCGGAGTCTGCTCAGCCGCTCCGGGATCGCCGACCCGGACACCCTGGCGTCGGAGATCGACGAGCGCACGGGGCCGGCCCAGTTCACGCAGGGCGAGGCTCCGCCGCCGACCTCGCTGTCCCTCACCCCGGCCGTCAAGCGGGCCCTGCTCGACGCGCACGACCTGGCCCGCGCGAGCGGCGCCGGGTCCATCGGCCCGGAGCACGTCCTGAGCGCGCTCGCCAACAACCCGGACTCGGCGGCCGGCCACATCCTGAACGCGGCCCGCTCCTCCCCCGGCGGTCTGCCGCCGGAGGCGCCGGAGGCCGGGCAGCCGGCCCGGCCGGGGGTCCGTGCGGAACGGCCGCGGCAGGCCGCGACCCCGACCCTCGACAAGTACGGCCGCGATCTCACCGACCAGGCCCGCCGGGGCCGTATCGACCCGGTGATCGGCCGGGACGACGAGATCGAGCAGACCATCGAGGTGCTGTCCCGCCGGGGCAAGAACAACCCGGTGCTGATCGGTGACGCGGGCGTCGGCAAGACCGCCATAGTGGAGGGGCTGGCGCAGCGGATCGCCGACGGGGACGTACCGGATGTGCTGATCGGCCGCCGGGTGGTGGCCCTCGACCTCACCGGCGTGGTCGCGGGCACCCGCTACCGGGGCGACTTCGAGGAGCGGATGAACAACATCGTCGAGGAGATCCGCAGCCACTCCGACGAGCTGATCGTCTTCATCGACGAGCTGCACACCGTGGTCGGCGCGGGCGGCGGTGGCGAGGGCGGCTCGATGGACGCCGGGAACATCCTGAAGCCGGCCCTCGCACGCGGCGAGCTGCACATCGTCGGCGCGACCACGCTGGAGGAGTTCCGCCGGATCGAGAAGGACGCGGCGCTGGCCCGCCGCTTCCAGCCGATCCTGGTGCCGGAGCCGACCACCGAGGACGCGCTGGAGATCCTGCGCGGGCTGCGCGACCGCTACGAGGCCCACCATCAGGTCCGTTACAGCGACGAGGCGCTGACGGCCGCGGTGGAGCTGTCCGACCGCTATCTCCCCGACCGGCGGCTGCCGGACAAGGCGATCGACCTGATCGACCAGGCCGGTGCCCGGGTACGGCTGCGGGCCCGTACCAAGGGCACGGACGTACGGGCCATGGAGCGGGAGGCCGAGCAGCTGGTCCGGGACAAGGACCAGGCGGTCGCGGACGAGCGGTACGAGGAGGCCATGCGGCTGCGCGACCGCGTCGCCGAGCTGAAGCGGCGGATCGCCGAGGTCGCCGGGGACGACGAGGCCGACGAGGGCCAGCACCTGGAGGTGACCGCGGAGGCGATTGCCGAGGTGGTGTCCCGGCTGACCGGCATTCCCGTCAGCCGGCTCACCGAGGAGGAGAAGGACCGGCTGCTGGGCCTGGAGGAGCATCTGCGTGAGCGGGTGGTCGGCCAGGAGGAGGCGGTACGGGTCGTCTCCGACGCGGTGCTGCGTTCCCGGGCCGGGCTCGCCTCGCCGGACCGGCCGATCGGCAGCTTCCTCTTCCTCGGCCCGACCGGCGTCGGCAAGACGGAGCTGGCCCGCGCCCTCGCCGAGGCGCTGTTCGGCAGCGAGGACCGGATGGTCCGTCTCGACATGAGCGAGTACCAGGAGCGGCACACGGTCAGCCGGCTGGTGGGCGCCCCGCCCGGTTACGTCGGCCACGAGGAGGCCGGACAGCTCACCGAGGTGGTCCGCCGCCACCCGTACTCGCTGCTCCTCCTGGACGAGGTGGAGAAGGCGCACCCGGACGTCTTCAACATCCTGCTCCAGGTGCTGGACGACGGCCGGCTTACCGACTCGCAGGGCCGCACGGTCGACTTCACCAACACGGTCATCGTGATGACCAGCAACCTCGGCTCCGAGGCGGTCATCCGGGGGGGCGCGGGCATCGGGTTCGGGCCGGGCGGCGGGGAGGCCGACGAGGAAGCGCGCCGGGAGCAGATCCTGCGCCCGCTGCGCGAGCACTTCCGGCCCGAGTTCCTCAACCGGATCGACGAGATCGTGGTGTTCCGCCAGCTCACCCCCGACCAGCTGCACCGGATCACCAACCTGCTCCTCGAGCACACCCGCCGGCTGCTCACCGCGCAGGGCGTCACGGTCGAGTTCACCGACGTGGCCGTGGACTGGCTGTCCCGGCAGGGCTACCAGCCGGAGTACGGCGCCCGGCCGCTGCGCCGCACCATCCAGCGCGAGGTCGACAACCGGCTCTCCCGGCTGCTCTTGGACGGCCGGGTCAGGGAAGGCGACCGGGTCACCGTGGACGTCTCGGACGACCGCCTCGCCTTCCGTCCGGAGCGCGCCCCGGTCGGCTAGTCCGGTCACGTGCCATGAGCACCCCGCGCGGTCCGCCCCCGCTTGGCGTGAAGGCACCCGTGCGCCCTCCCCACGCGCCGCTGCGGCGACGTGCCGCGCGGCCCTCAGCCGATGGTGACCACCCGCGCCCAGGCCGGCGGGCTGTCCGGGACGTAGTCCGGGTCGTCCTCGTACACGGGGCGGGCCGGGCGGGGGAAGAGACCGACGACGGTGCGGCAGGGCGGCTGGGCGGGCGGCCACGGTGTCTGGCCGTCCGTGAGGGCGACGATGACGTCCGGGCGTGGCCGGGAGCGGAGGGCCCGCTCGAACCCGGAGCGCAGGTCCGTGCCTCCGCCGCCGACCAGTTCGATGTTCTCGGCGCGGCAGATCGGAACGGCGATCCCGGCCGCCGCGTCGCAGGAGATCACCGAGACGAGGTCGCGCCGCCCGCCCACCGCCCGGGAGATCGCCGCCACCTCCAGCAGCGCGCTGCCCAGCTCGGCGTCGCTCACCGACCCGGAGGTGTCGATCACCACGCAGACCCGGGGCGGCGTACGGCGCAGGCTCGGCAGCACCACTCCGGGGACGCTCGCCGAGCGCCGGGACGGACGCCGGTAGCTGTGGTTCTCGCCCGCCCCCGGGGCGCCCGCCGCCGAGCGGACCGCCGCGCCCAGCAACTGCCGCCACGGCTGCGGCGGATGGAACGCCTCCTCGGCCCAGCGGCGCCACCCCTCGGTTGCGTCGCCGGGCCTGCCCTTGATCCCCTCCGCCACCCGGAAGCGGACCGCGTCACGCTGCTGCCTGCTGAGCCCGTGGGCTCCGTCGGGCCCCAGTTCCCAGGGCCGCTCCCGCCCGTCGGCGCCGCTGCCGCAGTCCAGCCAGGCCAGTTCGGTGGCGAGGGCGGACATCGACGCCGTCCGCAGGTACTCCTCCATCAGCAGCCCGTCGGGCAGCCGCAGCAGCGACGGCAGGACCGCCCCGGCGGGCCGGGGCAGGCCGTCGCCGTAGATGTCGTCGTTGATCTCGAAGTCGGCGGCGATGTTCCGCCGCAGCGGCTGCCCCGGGCCGTGTTCCTCGTGCTCCTTCGCGTACCGCTCGCCCCGTCCGTGGTGGTCCCGGAGGAGATGGGACACCTCGTGCACCCATACGCCCGCCAGTTCCTCGACGGGGGTGCGGGCCACGAAGGCGGGCGAGACGTAGCAGCGCCAGTACGCGTCCACCGCCATCGTCGGCACCGACCGGTCCTCCACGACATGCAGCGCGAACAGCGCTTCGGCCAGATACGGTCGGACCTTCACCGCGTGCAGCCGGGCGGCCAGCAGCTTCTCCCGGTCGAGCCGAAGGACGGGCGCCCCGGCCGGTTCTCCGGACCGCACCGGTGACTCCGGCGGCGCGGCCCGCGCAGGGCGGGGCGGCCTGGGCGCCGGCAGGGGACGCGGCACCGGGCGGGGCGGCGCGGGCGGGGGCACAGGGCCCGGTACCGGGCCCCGCGCGGCCCCCCTCATCGGTGTGCCCCGGTCGCGGCGTCGGCCGGCCGCCCGGGCCGGGGCGCCGTGGCCCGCTGCACCGACCGGTCCGCGCGGCGGGCGAGACCGATCACCTCGGTCAGCCGCTCCACCGCCCCCGGCACCTCCCAGTCGTCGCGTCGCAGTGCGGCCAGTGTGCCGGCCGGGGCGACCAGCAGGTCCGGGGCGCCGGTCTCCAGCGCCCGCACCAGGACCGCCCAGGCCGCCTCCCACCGCTCCCGTTCCGGGCGGGCCCCCACGGCGGCGACCACCGCGTCCAGCGCCGCCTGCCGCAGATCACCCCGCTCGGGGAGTTCCGCGGCGGCCGGGTCGGCGAGCAGCGACTCCGGGTCCGGCAGGTCCATGCGGTCCAGATGGGCGAGGAGTTCGAGTCCCGGACCGTCGCCCACCGCGCCCCGCACCAGCAGCGCCAGCACCTCGCGGGAGACGGAGGCCGCCGTGCCGAAGGCGAGCAGGGTCAGCGCGGCCTCCCAGCTGCGGGGCGAGGGCCAGGCGCCGCCGCGCCGCGTCTCGGTGCTGGGCAGCCGGTGGATCAGCGTGGGCCGGACCTCCAGGAAGCCGCAGACCGCGCGCCGGGCGAAGGCCACCGCCTCCGGCAGCCGCTCCGGGGCCAGCAGGGGCAGCTGGGCGCGAGGCCACACCCCGCCCAGTCCGCGCACCACCACGTCCCGGTCGTGCACCCAGTACAGGTGCACGAACCGGTTGGCCAGCGGCGGGCTCAGCTCCCATCCGTCCGCCGCGGACGCGCGCGGATTGGCGGCGGCCACGATCCGCACCCCGGGCGGCAGTCGCAGCGCCCCGACCCTCCGCTCCAGGACCACCCGCAGGAGTGCCGCCTGGACGGCCGGGGTGGCGGTGGACAGCTCGTCCAGGAAGAGCAGTCCCCGTCCGGCGCGCACCAGTTCCACGGCCCACTGCGGCGGCGCCATCGGTACTCCGCGCACCTCCGGGTCGTCGCCCACGACGGGCAGCCCGGAGAAGTCGGTGGGCTCGTGGACGCTGGCGATCACGGTGGTCAGCGGCAGGCCGAGGGAGGCGGCGAGCTGGGTGAGGGCCGCGGTCTTGCCGATGCCCGGCTCGCCCCAGAGCAGCACGGGCAGGTCGGCGGCGACGGCCAGGGTGAGCGCTTCGAGCTGCTCGTCGGGGCGCGGCTCGGTGGTGGTCGACCGCAGGAGGCCGAGGAGGTCGTCGGCGAGGGCGAGCTGGACGCCGGTCCGGCGCGCGTCGGCGGCGGTGGAGACGGACGGGTCCGCGGCGGTGGGCCCGGACGGGCCGGCGGCGGGTGCGGACGGGGGCAGCAGGGTGCTGGAGGTCATGGGCATCACCTGGGGTGGGAGAAGGGAACGGAACGGAACAGGACGGTCCGTCCCGGGGGTCATGAGGGCGTGCGGCGCCGGAACGCCCGGACCGGGTGGGGAGTCGCGCGGTGGTCAGCAGGTCAGGCCGGTGCGGGGCCGTCCCCGTCCGGCGCGCTTGCGGCGCATCGCGAGCGGCGTACGGCGGTCGAATCGCGGGCGGTAATCCGCCTCGGCGTGCTCCCCGTCCGCCGCGGTCCCGCCCTCGGCGGCGCGGGCGGCGGGGTGCACGGCGACCAGCCCGGAGCGGAAGAGCCCGTGGTCGAGGCGGCGCGCCGCGGCCGACTCCAGTTCGTCCCGGAGCGGTCCGTCGCGCAGCACCGCCGCGGGGCCGAGCAGCCCCTCGACCACGGCCAGTGCCCCGGTGACGTCACCGTGGCGGAGCCGCTCCCGGACGGCGGGCAGGGCCTCCGGTTCGCGGTGCACCGCGTCGATGGCCCGCAGACAGGGCAGGGCCGGGCCGCCGAGCGCCACCAGCAGTTCCTCCCGGCGCAGTTGGGCCGGGTCGTGGTCGACCGCCGTGAGCACCCCGTCCCGCAGGGCGATCCGGTGGATCTCGCCCCGGCATTCCACCCGGTGCGGGTCCCGCGTCTCGGCGGCCGGGCCGGCCACCGGCGCCGGGCCGCACACCGGGAGGGCCGCGGCGACGAGCGGGTGCAGCCGCCCGGCCGGGACCAGCCCGGCCCGCAGCAGTTCCAGATCCGGCAGGACGCGGGCGGCCGCCTCCGGCAGCACGGGAAGTGCCGCGGCCTCCTGCGGTGGCAGCGCCTCCCGCGGCGGCCGGAGCGTGGGGGCATGGCTGTCGTCGGGAGCGACGAGTTCGAGCACGGCGCGGCTGCGGGCACCGAGCCGTACGGTGAACGCCCCTCGGTGCCGGCCCTCGGCCCGCAGCAGCAGTTCCGCCTCGGCGGCCCAGCGCCCGACCGCCCAGGGGGCGTCGTATGCGTCGGGCCGGTCCGGCGGGCCGGGCTCCGGGGGCGGGTCGGGCGGCGCCGTGCGCGGTGTTTCGTGCGCCTCGCAGCGCCGGGCCAGTTCGCCGCCGCGCGCGGCGTCCCAGAGGTGCCGGTGCAGGTCGAGCCGGAAACGCCGGTCGGGATGCGGGTGCGGGTGGTGCCGTGGGGCGTCGCCGCGGGAGCCCTCCCAGAGGGCGAGGGACATCCGCTGTCCGGCGTCCGCCCGGGCGGGCGGTGTCCGCACCACCAGTTCGAGCGGGGTGGGGCCGAGGGTGCGGTATCGGGCCAGCGTGAGGGTGAGACCGGGCCGGAGCCGTCCGTCGGGGGCGATCCGGGGCATGTGCCAGCGCAGCAGATCCGGCGCGAGCCGGCGCAGGTCCGCGCGGAGGCGGCGTACGAGGTCGGTGCCGTGGCGGTGGCGCACGGCGCGCAGATCGAGGTCGACGTCGATGCGGGCGGCGGCGCAGGCCCCCGCCCAGTCACCGGCCGCACGGCGTGCGGTCGCGGTCTCGATCATGGACGGTGGCACGGCGTACTCACGTACGCGCTGCCACATCAGCAGGCGGGGCGGAATGTCGTTCGCGATGTGATGTGCCATCAGCACTCACCTGACGCGAACGATTCCCCCAATCCACACGAGGAGAAGGTGATCATCGCCGTCATCGTAATCGTTGCGGAGACGATCTGTCAGTCCCTTTTCCGCCCTCGCCCGCTCGGTACGCTCTAGCGCGCGGGCCGGACGACCATCGCCGAGCCACCGCCCCGCCGTACCGTCTCGGCCGCCGCCAGCCACTTGCCGCCGGGCAGCCGCTGGACGCCGGTGGCCGCGCCGATCTCCGGGTTGAGGCGGAAGGAGTGCCCGATGCTCTCCAGTTCGGCCCGCAGCCGGCTGTCGTAGAGGCCGGGTTCGAGTTCGGTCTGGGCGGCGTTGCGCTGGCTGGCGCGCGGTGCGGCGATGGCGTCGACGAGCGGCAGGCCGCGGTCGAGGAACCCGGTCAGGGTCTGCAGCACGGTGGTGATGATGGTGGAGCCGCCGGGCGAGCCGAGGGCCACCACCGGCCTGTCGTGCCGGTCCAGCACGATGGTCGGCGACATGGACGAGCGGGGCCGTTTGCCCGGTCCGGGCAGGTTGGGGTCGTGCACGGCCGGGTCGGCGGGCGCGAAGGAGAAGTCGGTCAGCTCGTTGTTGAGCAGGAAGCCGCGGCCGGGCACGGTGATGCCGCTGCCGCCGGTCTGCTCGATGGTGAGGGTGTAGGCGACGACGTTGCCCCACTTGTCGGCGACCGTCAGATGGGTGGTGTCCTCGCCCTCGTACGTCGTGGGCACCGCCGTGCCGCCGGTGCCGCAGGCCGCCGGCCGACGCGGGTCGCCGGGGGCGAGCGGGCTGGTGAGCACCGCGTCGTCCTTGATGAGGCAGGCCCGGCTGTCGGCGTACCGCTGCGAGAGCAGTTCCTTCGTCGGTACGTCCTCGAAGGCGGGGTCGCCGACCCAGCGCCCGCGGTCGGCGAAGGCGATCCGGCTGGCCTCGATGTACCGGTGCAGGTACCGCGCCTCGCTCGCCTTCGACAGGTCGGTGCGCTCCAGGATGTTGAGGGCTTCGCCGACCGTGGTGCCGCCGGAGGAGGAGGGTGCCATGGAGTAGACGTCGAGTCCGCGGTACGAGGTCCGGCTGGGCGCCTGGAGCTTGACGCGGTACGCGGCCAGGTCCTTCTCGGACAGGTCGCCGGGACGGGCGTTCCAGCCCGAGGCCGGGTCGACGGGCGGCTTGTTCACCGTGTCGGCGATGTCCTCGGCGAGGTCGCCGCGGTAGAGCGCGCCGACGCCCTTGCGGGCCAGTTCCTCGTAGGTGCGGGCCAGGTCGGGGTTCTTGAAGGTCGAGCCGACGACCGGGAGCCGGCCGCCCGGCAGGAACAGCTCGGCGGTGTCAGGGAAGTGACGGAACCGGGTCTCGTTGGCGGCGGTCTGGGCGCGGAAGGTGGGGTCGACGGTGAAGCCGTCGCGGGCCAGCCGTACGGCGGGCTTCAGCAGGGCGCCGAGCCGCTTGCTGCCCCACTTGTCGAGGGCGGTGCGCCAGGTGGCGGGTGTGCCGGGGGTGCCGACGGCGAGGCCGCTGCTGACGGCCTCGGCGAAGGGGATCGGCTTGCCGTTCTCCAGGAAGAGGCCGGAGTCGGCGGTGAGCGGGGCGGTCTCGCGGCCGTCGACGGTGTGCACGGTGCGGGAGCGGGCGTCGTAGTAGACGAAGTAGCCGCCTCCGCCGATGCCCGCGGAGTAGGGCTCGGTGACGCCGAGGGCGGCGGCGGTGGCGACGGCCGCGTCCACCGCGTTGCCGCCGTTCCTCAGCACCTCGATACCGGCGGCGGAGGCGTCCGGGTCGACGCTGGCGACGGCGCCGCCCCAGCCGGCGGCGACCGGGACCTTCCCGGGTGGGGTGGGCGGGGCGGCGGGTGGCGCGGCGGCCCCCACCGACACCACCGCGGCCGAGACCGCGAGGACGGACAGCTTCCGTGCGACAGGACGACGCATCCCACCTCCAGAGAAAGGCCGTTCGGGCAGCGTAGTCCATGACCATGGGCACGTCAGGAGCACCCCGCTACGATGCCCGGCCATGAACGACGACGTGCGCAACATCGTCCTCGGTGTACTGGCGACCGGCATCAGCGCCGCGCTGGGCTGGTTCACCCGTACGTACCTCTGGAAGCGCCGACTGCGCCGCAAGCAGGCGTTCTTCGGGCTGCCGGACGACTCGGAGGCTCTGCTGGTGGTCAACCGGGGCGCCGCCGGGCCCGATCTGTCGGTGATGCGCTACGACGTGTTCGCGCTGCTGGAACTCGCCGCGCTGATCAAGGACTGCCGGGCGCACGCCCAGGTGCTGCCGCACGACACGGCCCGTCAGGGCTTCGGAGAGCGCACCGAGTTCTGCGTGGGCGGCCCGGCCTCCAACCGCCGGATGGCCGCGCACCTGTCGTCGCTGCTGCCCGGCGTGCGGGTGAACGCCGACGCCGAGCCGGGCCCGGAGCGCGGCGCCTTCCAGATCGGCTCGGAGCGCTACGGCCTGGACCTGGGCCGCGCCGAGTACGTTCTGCTCGCCCGGCTCACCGTCGACCACAGCCATGGCGACCGGCCGGTGTTCCTCTTCTGCGGCCAGACCGCCATCACCAACCAGGCCGCGACCCGCTATGTCGCCCGCCATCACGAGCGGCTGTCCCGCAAGTACCGCACGGGCTCCTTCGTACTGCTGCTGAAGGTGGTCAACTCGCAGGCGTACGGGCCGGATGTGGTGGAGCTGGTGGCCGACGTGACCCGGACGGCGCGGGCGCCACTGCCGACGGCGCCGAGGCCGTCCGCCCTTCAATGACTGTTACTTTCACGTAACTTACCGACGGGTTCTTGCCGGTGAGGATCTGAGGTTACCGTCGGGTCACTTTTCTTGACACGAGTAAGGAGTGACCCGTGAGACCTCATCGCCGGGCCCTGCGCACGACCGCCGTGGGTGCCGTCTCCGCGACCCTGGTCGCCGCCGGCGCCCTCACCACCGCCCCCACCGCCCACGCCGCGCCCCCGAGCGTGCGGTTCGTCGACATCACCGGTGACGGCGGTACGCCGCTCAAGGCGAACGTCGTCACCCCGGGCGGCACCGACGGCTCGCGCCGCTACCCGCTGATCGTGCTGCCCACGAGCTGGGCCACGCCACAGATCGAGTATCTGGCGCAGGCTCAGCAGCTGGCCGACTCCGGGTATGTGGTCGTCACCTACAACGTGCGCGGGTTCTGGCAGTCCGGCGGCCATATCGAAGTCGCCGGCCCACCTGACATGGCGGACGCGTCCCGCGTCATCGACTGGGCCTTGGCCCACACCCCGGCCGACCCGGGCAAGGTCGGCATGGCGGGCGTCTCCTACGGCGCCGGCATCAGCCTGCTCACCGCCGCGCACGACGAGCGGGTCAAGGCGGTCGCCGCGCTCAGCGGCTGGGCCGACCTGATCGACTCCATCTACTCCGGCCGCACCCAGCACGTCCAGGCCGCCGCCCTGCTCCAGGGCGCGGGCGGGCTCACCGGCCGCCCCAGCGCCGAACTCCAGCAGATCTTCCGCCACTTCTTCGCCTCCGACCTGGACAAGGAGGACGAGATGCTCGCCTGGGGGAAGCGGCGCTCCCCCGCCGCGTACGTCGACCGGATCAACGACCACGGCACGGCGGTCATGCTCGCCAACGCCTGGGGCGACACCGTCTTCCCGCCCAACCAGTACGTCGACTTCTACGAGAAGCTGACCGGCCCGAAGCGGCTCCAGCTGCGGCCCGGCGACCACGCGACCGCCGAGGCGACCGGCTTGCTCGGACTGCCCAGCGACGTGTGGACCGACACCGCGCGCTGGTTCGACCACCACCTCAAGGGCGAGGACAACGGCGTCGACCGCGAGCGGCCCGTGCGGCTCAAGTCCCGTTCCGGCGGCGGCTACGAAAGTTACCCCGACTGGAAGTCGGTCGCCGCGACCGAGCGGAAGATCACCCTCGGCGGCACCACCACCATCGCCGCGAACGTCAACTCCGGCGCGGACGGCGGGATCGTCCTGCTGTCCAGCGTGCTGGACCAGATCGCCCGGCTCCCCCCGGTCGCCTCGATCCCCCTGCTCCCCCGCCGCTGGGCCGCCGTCTGGCAGTCCGGGAAGTACCCCACCGCCCAGCGGATACGCGGCACCGCGCGGCTGCACACCACGGTCACCCCGACCAAGGAGAGCGGGACCCTCGTCGCGTACCTGTACGACGTGGGCCCGCTCGGCCTCGGCAAGCTGGTCAGCAGCGCGCCGTACACCTTCCACGGGCAGACGCCCGGAAAGCCGTTCGGCGTCGACCTGGAACTGTTCTCCACGGCCTACGACGTCCCGGCAGGGCATCGGCTCGCCCTGGTGGCCGACACGGTCGACCCGCTCTACATCGAGCACAACCCGTCCGGCGCACGGCTGACCTTCTCCTCGCCCGCGAACGACCCGTCGTACGTGTCGATTCCGCTGCGCGAGCAGTGATCGGCGGCCGCGGCCGGACGGCTCGGCTCCGGGTACTGCTGCCCCCTACGGTCCGCGCATCCCGACGCAGATCGGCGAGAGCATCCTCGCCACGGGGATGAACGGCACATCGTAGTCGAGATCCGAGGGGCCGGTCATGGCCACCCGGTGGATGCCCCCGGACCGACGGGGTGTCCACCGGGCGCCGGGCACACGGGTGGCGGGGAACATGGGCGGCGCTCCCCGCTCAGTGGTGGAGGATCTCTGAGAGGAAATCGCGGGCGCGCTCGCCGCGGGGAGCGGTGAAGACATCGTCGGGCGCGCGGTCCTCCACGATGCGGCCATCGGCCATGAACTTGTTGACGTTCCGCAGCTCGATCAACGGATCGGCGACCATGCTCAGCGCTACCCACTTTCGGCTGTCTCGTGGTTGCCGCAAGCTATCCACCCCGGAAGGGAGTGCGGACGCGACACGCACTTTCCGGGCATTAGCCGTATTTACACCAACTCGCCCGTCGATCCGTTCTTCGACTCTCCGCTTCAGGCCTCCGCCGCAGGACTCCGCGTCAGGACTCCGCGATCTCCGCGTACAGCTGGGACAGTTCCGGCACCCCGCAGGCCGCCCACTCCTGGCCGGCGGCCACCACGTCGACCTCGCGCCCGGAGGTGAGCAGGATGACCGGCTGGCCGTCCGAGCGGATCCCCCAGGCGGCGCCGGGCACGGTCCGCACCACCACGGTGCCCAGATACAGCCCCGCGTCGTTGCCCAGCCGGAGCAGCGTCTCCGCGTCGTCCCGCCAGCGCGGCGGCAGCTGGTCCAGCGCCTCCAGGGAGGCCGCCGTGTCGTCCAGCCGGACCCCCGCCTCGCCCGCCTGGGACCGCAGCAGCTCGCATTCGGCCAGGAGCCCGGCGATGCCCGCGGGATCGACGGCCTCCCGCGTGGCGCGCCGACCGCCCAGGAAAGGGATGTTCATAGTTCCAGCCTGACATTCGTACCGGCGAGCGCACCACAGGGCACGCGGAGGATCCCGGCCACGCGTCCGGGCGGTTTCACGCCGAGTTCGCGCCCTGTTCGTTGACGGCCACCGGGACCCTCTCTAGCTTCACCAGCGGTGCTGGTGTCGCTTGTGTCGGGAGGTCCGGTTGGTGCGTCGAGGCGTGCGAGGGCTCGCGGTCGTCCTCCTGCTGTGCGCGTCCGTCCTCCCGACGGGCGCCGCCGCCCGGACCGGCGTCGAGCGGCCGACCGAGCCCCGGCCGATCACCCAGTTGTTCGACAACACCGCCGTCAGCGACGACGCCCGCCCCGCCGAGGCGGACTTCGACGGCTCCGGCGCCTCCCTGTCCGCTCGGGACCTCGCCGCGGCCGGCTGGACCCCCGGCCGTGTCCTGACCGTGCAGGGCGCCCGGCTCACCTGGCCGAAGCGGACCGCCGGCGAGCCGGACAACGTCGTCGCCGACGGGCAGACGGTACGGGTGCGCGGCCGCGGCGACGCCCTCGCCTTCCTGGTCGCGGGCACCGCCGGACAGGACGTGACCGGCTCCGGCACGGTCGGGTACGCCGACGGCTCCGCCTCCCCGTACCTGCTGACCGCCCCCGACTGGCGCCGGGGCCCGCTCGCCACCAAGGCGGTGGCCCTGCCGCACATCAACACCCCCGACGGCCGACTCGCCGGGAAGGCCCGGCTGTACGTCGTCACCGTGCCGGTCGTGCCGGGCCGCGCGGTCACCTCGGTGCGGCTGCCGCGCGCGGCCGGACTGCATGTGTTCGCGGTGTCGGTGCGGGCGGGCACCACGGGCTGGACCGGCAGCTGGGCGGCGGCGACCTCCGGGTATCCGAGCGTCGGCCCGTGGACCGACCGCACGCTGCGGCTGGTGGTGCACACCTCGGCGGGCGGGCCCCGGGTACGGCTGCGCTTCGACAACACCTTCGCCGCCACGCCGGTACGGATCGGCTCCGCCACGGTCGCCCTGCGGGGGAAGGGCGCGGCGGCGCGCGGCACACCGGTGCGGCTGACGTTCGGGGGCCGGGCGGGCGCGGAGATCCCCGCGGGCGCGCAGGCCTACAGCGACCCGGTCGGCTTCGAGGTGCCGCCGGACAGCGATCTGCTGGTCAGCTTCCACCTCCCCGGCACGGTCCCGGCGGCGCCCGTGCACCGGCTCGCGCTCCAGCGGTCGTACCTCAGTGAGCCGGGCGACCACGCGGCCGACGGGACGGCGACCGCCTACACCACGGTCCTGCCCAGCTGGCCGCTGCTGACCGGGGTGGACGTGGGCGGCGGGCCGGGTTCCGTCGTGGTGCTGGGCGACTCGATCACCGACGGGGCCAGGTCGACGGTGGACACCAACCGGCGCTGGCCGGACGTGCTGGCCCGGCGGCTGCTGGCCCAGCACGAGGTGCCCCGCTACGGGGTGCTCAACCAGGGCATCTCGGCGAACCGCGTGGTCACCGACCGCTACCCGGGCGACGGGGTCTCCACCGACTCCGGCGGGGTGAGCGCCCTGCACCGGCTCGACCGGGACGTGCTCGCCCAGGCCTCGGCGCGGACACTGATCGTCTTCGAGGGCGTCAACGACGTGCGCACGGGCGCCACCGCGGCCGCGGTGACCGCCGGGCTGCGGGAGATCGCCGGCCGGGCGCACGCGCGCGGGCTGCGGGTGCTGGCGGCGACGATCCTGCCCTGCGGGGGCGAGGTCCACTGCACGCCCGCCGTCGACGCCGAGCGGGCGGCGATCAACGACTGGATCCGCGGCGCCGGGGTGTTCGACGGAGTGCTGGACTTCGACGCGGTGATCCGGGACCCGGCGAACCCGTCCCGGATGCTCCCCGCCTACGACAGCGGGGACCATCTGCACCCGGGCGACGCCGGGCTCGCGGCTCTGGCCGAGTCGGTGGACCTGCGGCTGCTGTGAGCGTGCGGCCGCGGCGACCGGGCCGGGCGGGGACGACTACACGTCCAGGTCCACGACGACCGGCGCGTGGTCCGAGGCACCCTTGCCCTTGCGCTCCTCGCGGTCGACGTACGCGTCCTTGACGGCCTTGGCGAACGGCTGGTTGCCGTAGACCAGGTCGATGCGCATGCCGCGGTTCTTGGGGAAGCAGAGCTGGCGGTAGTCCCAGTAGGTGAAGGGGTGGTCGTACTTCAGGGGGCGCGGCACCACGTCGTCCAGGCCCGCCTCGCGCAGGGAGGCGAGGGCCGCCCGCTCGGCCGGGGTGACATGGGTGGAGCCCTCGAAGGCGGCCGGGTCGAAGACGTCGTCGTCGGTCGGGGCCACGTTGTAGTCGCCCAGCACGGCGAACGGGCGGCCGCCTGCCGCGTCGCCCGCGACGGCGGCCTTCAGGGCCTCGAACCACTGCAGCTTGTACGCGTAGTGCGGGTGCCCCACCTCGCGGCCGTTCGGCACGTACACCGACCAGACGCGGACCGGGCCGCAGGTCGCGGAGATGGCGCGGGGCTCCACCGCGCCGTCGAAGCCGGGGTCGCCGGGCAGCCCCTTGACCACGTCCTCGATGCCGACGCGGGAGAGCACCGCCACGCCGTTCCAGCGGCCCGTGGCGTGCACCGCCGCCTCGTAGCCGAGGTCGCGCAGCTGGTCGAACGGGAACTGCTCCTCGGCGACCTTGGCCTCCTGGAGGCAGAGCACATCGGTGCCGCTGCTCTCCAGCCAGGCCAGCAGCCTCGGGAGGCGGGCGGTGATCGAGTTCACGTTCCAGGTCGCGATGCGCATGCCCCACAACCTACCCGGCGCCACTGACAACGCGGTCCCGCCCGGACTGCCTCACACGTCGGCGGACTCGCCCGGCGCCAGCCGCAGGTGCTCCGAGCCGCCCAGGGCGCCGATCTGACGGTCGTAGATCGGGCGGGCGAGGTCGGTGAGGAGCGCGTCGTGGATGTCGTAGGCGCGCTGCGGCCGGACCTCACGGACGTAGTCGATGACCTCCGAGATCTTGCTCCACGGGGCCATCACCGGCAGCATCAGCGTCTCCACCGGCCGGCCGGGGACGGTGAGGGCGTCCCCGGGGTGGAAGACCTTCCCGCCGTCGATCAGATAGCCGACGTTGGTGATGCGCGGGATGTCCGGGTGGATCACCGCGTGCAGCTCGCCGTGCACCTGCACGTCGAAGCCCGCGGCCGTGAAGGTGTCGCCGTGGCCGACGGTGTGCACCCGCCCGGGGAACGCCGCCGAGATCTTCTCCGCGACCGACTTCAGGGTCCAGATCTCGGCGGCCGGATTGGCCTCCATCCCGGCCCGCAGCCGGCCCTCGTCGAAGTGGTCGGGGTGCTCGTGCGTGACGAGGATGGCGTCCGCGCCGACGGTGGCGTCCGCCTCGGTGAACCCGCCGGGGTCGAGGACGAGCGTCCGCCCGTCCTTCTCCAGGCGGACGCAGGCGTGCGACTTCTTCGTGAGCTTCAGCTTCATGGAGCCATCCTGCCGCCCGGCGGGAACGGGTGGTCACTCCTGGGGGGTGGTCTCCGCCCGGATGACCTCCTGCGCCACCTTGAACGCGCTGTTCGCCGCCGGTACGCCGCAGTAGACGGCGGCGTGCAGCAGCACCTCCTTGATCTCGGCCGGGGTCAGGCCGTTGCGCAGCGCGGCGCGGGTGTGGAAGGCCAGCTCGTCCAGGTGGCCGCCGGCGACCAGGGCGGTGAGGGTGATGCAGCTGCGGGTGCGCCGGTCCAGGCCGGGGCGGTCCCAGATCTCGCCCCAGGCGTAGCGGGTGACGAACTCCTGGAACTCCCCGGAGAACTCGTCCGCCCGCGCCAGCGCCTGGTCGACGTGCGCGTCGCCGAGGACCTCGCGGCGCACCTTGATCCCGGCGTCGTACGGGTCCGGCCGGCCCACGACGGCCTGCGGCTGGGCGGCCGGCGGGGCGATCTCGGCGATCGGCGCGGTCGGCGCGGTCTGCGGGGGCACGGCGGCGAGGACCGGCTTGACCGGCGCGGCCGCGATGGCGATCTGGCCGGTGCCCGGGTCGACGAGCGGCTGCCAGGCGGTGGAGAAGTGGGTCACCAGCAGGTCCGTGACCGCGGCGGGCTGCTCCACCGGCACCAGGTGGGAGGCGCCGGGGACGACCGCGAGCCGGGCGTCCGGGATCCCGGCGACCAGGGTGCGGGCCTCCGCGGGGCCGGTGACCTGGTCCTCCGAGCCGACCAGGACGAGGGTCGGCACGCCCACCCGGCCCAGCTCGGGCCGCACGTCGAAGGTGGCCAGCGCCTCGCAGGCGGCGATGTAGCAGCCGGGGTCGGTGGTGCGCACCATCTGCACCGCCCAGTCGGTGATCGCGGGCTGCGCGGCGGCGAAGCCGGTGGTGAACCAGCGGTCGGGCGCGGTGCGGGCGATCGGGTCCAGACCGTTCGTCCGGACGATCACCCCGCGCTGGCGGAACTCGTCCGCCGTGCCGAACCGGGGGGAGGCCGCGATCAGCACCAGGGAGGCCAGGCGCTCCGGGTGGCGCAGGGCCAGCTCCACGCCGATGGCGCCGCCGAGCGCGCAGCCCGCGTAGCCGAAGCGCTGGACGCCGAGGCCGTCGAGTGTGGTGAGGAGCCGGGCGGTGAGCTCGCTGACGGAGCCGGCGGGGTAGGCGGGGGCGCCGCCGTGGCCCGGCAGGTCGAACCGGAAGACGCGCCACTGCTTGGTCAGCTCCGGGACCTGCCGGTCCCACATGTGCCATGTGGTACCCATGGAGGGACCCAAGATCAGGACGGGAGCCTCTTCTGGCCCGTCAAAGCGGTATTGCAGGGTGTTCGACGGTGTCTCACTCACGCCCCAGACCCTCTCACGTCTCGCGGAAGCCCCTCTCACGGGGCTGGCAGGAAGGCGGACGGCATTGTGACACAGGGGCGGGAAAGCCCCAGGTCACGTCGGGGTTCAGGGCGGTGCACGGCATGGGGCGACGTGCGGCGCCACGGTCTGCCATCAGGTCGGCGAGGCGATCCGAGCGGTTGGGTGACGCGGCGGGCGAGCGCCTCGGTGGCATCCCTCGGGCAGGCCGGCGACCGTCGCCTCCGGCGGCCCTGGCGACCGTCGCCTCCGGCGGCCCTGGCCAGTGTCGCCGGGTGACGCAGTCCGTCGCCGGGTGCGGTCGGGCAGAGCGGGTGACCACGACAAGGCCGTGCCCGGCCTGGTTCGGCCGGCGCTCGACGGCGGCATCCGCCGCCGCCCTCCCTGTCCGTCGGCACGCCACGACCCTTTTCCTGCCCGCCGGCACGGACGACGGGCGCAGGCCGGGACGGTGGCGTGGGCCGCGCGGCGCCACGTCACCGCCTCCGTCAACGGGGCCGCTGGGTGCGGTTCTCGTGTGCGAGCCCGCCCGGACCGGCGGCCGTACGCGGTCCGAGGGCGAGGATCAGGGCCCGCAGCGGCACGGGGTCCACCGGCCGAAGTGCCGACGACGGGTTCGGCGACCGGAGGACCCTGCCGATGTCCTGCCACCCCCAGGACCGGAAGGTGTCGAGGGTCACCGCGTCGGTCTCGCTCACCAGGGTTGCCCCGAGCGAGGCATGGTGGTCGGCGAGCAGTCGCTCCTGGAGCCTGCGGGCCACGCCGCCCCGGTCCTCCGTGTACGGGTGCACCAGGGTTTCGGTGATCGAGAAGACGTGTCCGGACGCGGTGAGTTGCTCGACGCTCTGCGGGAGGATCCCTTCGAATCCCCGCCACCACGTCCCCTCACGCCCTACGGGGGATCCGTAGGCGCATCCGGTGAAGGCCGTGTCCTCCGCGACCAGCAGGGCGAACCCGGGCCGCCGGATGTCTCCCGTGAGCCTGCGGAGAAACTCCTCCCTGCCGCGGTACTCCGCACCGGGCTGTGCCCGCGAGGACTCCACGTACAGATCGGCCAGGTCCTCCCGCAGGGTCTCGGCCTGCCAGCGGTCCAGCCGGCGCAGACGTACGGCGTCCGCGGGCCTGTGTGCGCCTGCCTCGTCCGGCGGCCACTGTCCACGCCCGGACGGGCGGCTCACAGCACACCGCCCGCGGCAGCCGGAGCAGGCGCCGCTGTGCGGACGGGGAGGAGGGCGGGCCGCGGAAAGCCGGAGCCGGTGATGTCGATGACGCGGGTCAGGCATTGCGGCGGTCGGTGCAGGCGCAGGGTCATCCCGGCCTCCGTGGTGAGGTCTGGCACGGCGAGGAAGACGTCCGGCCCGCTCACGTCACAGAATGTGGCAGCGGTGAGATCGGCGGCGACGGTGCGGGTGCCCTCCTGGAGGCCCCGCTCCAGCGAGGTGAGCGGCGGTGGGGCGGTGGCCGGGTCGGCCTCCCCCACGAGGGCGACGCGCATTCGGAGGCCACGGTCCTGGCGGTGGGCATTCAGTTCGGGAGGGGGCATGGCTCCTCGTTCGGAGGGTCCGCGGGAGATACCGCGCGGGAGGCGAGGCCGGGCCCCCGTGGTCACGGTGGGCTCCGCAGGGCAGATTCCGTCGTCCCCGGGAGCGCCGGCGCGCGCCGGGACGGGTGGCGCCTGTCGTCCGGATTCCCGGCGGGACCGGCCGGGCTTACGCAGAACTCTTGCGGGTACGGCGGCGAAGACGCATCCGTCCGCGTCCGCCGTCGTGGTGGTCCCGGCGTGGGTCGGCATCACTCGCTCCGGCCGCCCGGCCACGGGCCTTCCGGCCGGCGGGCGGCGCCGGGCCCCGCAGGACGGAGCCGAAGGGACCGTAGTGGAAGGCGGCACCACCGCGGTCGCCGTGCTGCGAGTTGAGCCGGTGGATGAGGAACGCGCCCAGAGCGATCACCGCCAGCAACGCGACCACCACCACGAGGGTCTCCATGGTCCTCACCTCCTCCACGTCCGGCCCGTCGTCACCCGGCGGTGACCACTCGGCTCCGTGAAGGCGCTGCCGGACCGCGGGGCACGCGCCCTCCCTCGGAGTCCCGGACCGCTTCCACGCCCAGGTCGGTCTCGGCGACGGTCCGCGAACGCGCCGCCTCCCGCGTCAACTCGCTCCCGGTAGCGGCGCGCTGCGGGTCGCTCGCGGCGGCCATCAGCCACGCGGCCGAGGCGGGAGATGTCCGCGACGGCACCACCAGCAGGTTCCAGCGGCCCACGTCGTACGAGAGCAGCATCACCTCGTGCGGGTCCTGCTCGGCCCTGAACCAGCCGACATTCACCACATGCCCGGCGACTGGCACCTTGCGCGGCACGACCGGCCACTGGGCGGGATGCACGGTGACCCGGGTGATCCGTCCCCACAGCGGATCGAGCACGGCCACCAGGGCGGGCAGTTCGGCCGCGAGGTCGAGCGAGCGCGGCCACCAGGCGCCGTCCAGCAAGGCCGGTGCGGAACCGGCGGGTGCGAGCGAGAGGCGCGGAGGGGGCGGGAAGAGCCGGTCTTCGGATGTCGTCGGGCGGGAGGCGGTCGCAGTCATGACGCGGACCCTGCCCCGGGCCGACAGCGACCGGCCCGGTGTATTCGATCGCCGAAAACGACACGGGCACGGACACCGGTGTTCGAAGAATCCTCGGTAATCTTCAGCCTACTCCTCGAACCCCCCGAACGGGGCTGCGTGACGGCGACTTCGGGTGGAGTCCACTCCGGGGAGAACCGCCCGCACCGTCCCTCGCCCGCCCGGTTCCGTGCGTCGGCTGCCGGGCCGTGTCAGCGCGGGGGCTGCCGGCGGGAGTGCCGTGACCAGCGCAGGGCGGCGAGGAGGAGGGCGGCCACGAGGACCATTCGCTCTGGTCGGCCTCGCGCAGATGACCGCATGCCGGCAGTGACCGGCACAGATGCCGTCCTGCCCGTTTGCGGCACCGTCGCGGAAGCCCGGGAAACACACGCCCGCTCTGATCACGGTCCCGCGCAGTCGCGGCCCGCCGCCGGACGTACGCCAACCGGGTGAATCTGTCCCTTTTGTCGTGGTCATGGGTTGATGTGCCGTTTAGTGCGCGGCGTGCGGGCAACTCGGTAGCCGCAGCGTTGATCTTGACGCTTCCCCAACCCGGGAGAGAGCCTCAGGTTGCTCCCCACGATGAGAGAGGTGCCCTTCTCATGAGCGCTGTGAACCCGGTCGGCGGCGCAGGCCAGCCCACGGGAGCCGATGCGGCCGCTCACCGGCCGCGCCGGCTGTCGACCGAAACGAAGGCCGCCTTCAAGACCACCGAGTTCTTCGTGTACATCGCCGCGGTCATCGCGGTGCTGATCGCCTCCATGGTGGTGGGGGACGACGAAGGCCACGCCGACTACTTCCGCGCCGACAAGGCATGGCTGTACATCGTCATCCTCACCGTCGGTTACATGATCAGCCGGGGCCTGGCCAAGTCCGGCAGCCGGGAGCCCTACGACGAGTCCCGCTGACACGCCGCGTCACGTGCCCCGCAGGAGCTGACAACGCAACCGTGAGAACAGAGGCACAAGGCCGCACCGACCCCGCCCGGTGCCCGATGCGGCAGATCCCCGGGGTCCCCGCGCTCACTGAGCAGCGGGGACCTTTCCCATCGTCCACGCCCCGGTCCGATGCCGGAAGGATGCGCCTATCCTCAGTAGGAGTCCGCCGGTCGTGCCCGTACAGCGCGCGGTGGCCGGGACATCTTCGACAGCTCACCGAAGGCTTCCGTGCCCTTTGACCATGGAGTACCACTCCGCCGTCCGCTGCCGCCCGGGCAGGCCACGGCCTCCGAGGACATCAGCGTGGTCACGCTGGGCGGCGACATCGACCACAACAACACGGCCCACCTCAGCGACGTCCTGCTCTTCCCCCGCGGCGCGGCCGCGGCCCGCACCGTGATCGACCTCAGCGCCGTCACCTTCATCGACTCCAGCGGCATCAGCGCCTTCATCACCGCCCACCACGCCGCACGGCGTTCCGGCGGCTGGCTGCGCCTGGCCGGCCTCACCGACTGCGCGCTGCGCATCGTCCGGCTCGTCGGCCTGGACGACATCATCCCCTGCTACCCCACTCTCCGCCACGCCCTCACCTCCTGACGGGTGATGCAGCACGTCCCCGGCGCCGCCTGCGGTGCCCCCACCCACACCCGCAGCTCCTGGTGCGCTCTGACCATGAGTCCGACGACGGGTCGCGCCCTGCCACGCGCAGCCTCGACCAGCGTGCATCCAGACGGTTCCGCCCGCACTTCGCCGTGGGAGACATACGGGACGGCCTTGCGGGTAGCCGCAGGCGGGGAACACGGGAACGGCAGTGAACCCAGTGGAGTCGGCCCCGGACGGCGAAGGGATCATGCCCGGCAATACCAGCCCCTTACGAGAGACCGTAGCTCTGGAGGACGACGGCTCGTCCATCGCCGCGGCACGTCATCGCGCCGTGGCCTTTCTCAGCCGGGTGCAGACCGAGCACGGCCTGCCGGTGTCGGCCCGTGCCATGGAGCTCACGCAGCTGGTGGTCAGCGAGCTGGTCACCAACGCCCGCAAGTACGCCCCTGGGCCGGTGCTGATGGAACTGCGGATCGCCGGGGATCTGGTGGAGGTCATGGTGTGGGACAGCGATCCGGTGCTGCCGGTGGCCCGGGTCGCCGATCCTGGCCGGGTGGGCCAGCACGGCCTGGAGATTGTCATGGCCGTGTCCCAGGGCTTCGAAGTCCAGAGGGAACCCGTCGGCAAACGCATCACCGCCCGCATCGCCCTGCCCGACGACCCCGACGCCTTCGGACACGGATCCCCCTGACCAAGACGGCTCCCGGACCCACGGTGCTGGGACCCGTCGCCGGTCATGGACGGCGTGATCGCAGCCAGTCGATCCTGCAGCAGGCAGGCCAGCGGGGCTGACGGGTCGGGAACGGCGCCCAGGAATGCTCCGCCGGCGACGCCAGTCTCTCGGCAGCCTCGCGACGTCTCAGCGCAGCGTGCGCTGGTGCCGTCCGGAGCCTCGAATGTGCATGCCCAGGTACACCAGGGCCGCGGCGAGCACCACGATCCCGATGATGAGCAGGTAGAACAGTCCTTCGGCGAGGACACCGACGATGCCCAGCACGATTGCCGCGATGACGAGGAGCAGAAAGAGCGTCATGGCGTAAGGCACCTCTTCGATTCGGTAGGGGCCGGTCAGCGGCGGGCGAGCTGGCGCTCACCGTTCGCGCCGGGCTGGTACGGCAGGCCGTAGTGCGCGAACACCGCCGCCTCGTCCTCGACGGGCAGCACGTCGTCGGTGCCGATCCCCGGGCTCTTCTTCACCAGCGACCGGTCGTAGTCGACCCTGACGTAGCCCGGCCCCACGACCGCGCCGTTCAGCGGGACGAAGACCAGGTGGCGGCGGGTGGGCAGCCCGACCTGGACGGTGACCATGGCGGGCTCGTCGGTGCTGGTGTCCACGTAGACGGCCTCCAGCGTGCCGATCTTGCGGCCCCCCGCGTCGATGACGTCGCGGGTACGCCACTCACGGATATCCGCACTCTGGATCATCCTTGGTGTCCCTTCACACGGCGGTGTACCCGAAGAGGGCACTTCTCAGCGTGCCCGCACCAGCTTTGGTGACACCTCCGGTGGCACGCCGGCGCGGACTGGCGCCATGGGCCGGGACGACCGGGACGCCAGAGACCCGGTGATCGAGAAGCCCGATCCTGACAAGTGTCCCGATTCGCACACGTGCACTCGTCGACCAGGGAAGGCCGCCGAGGTGGCGTGCCGGGTCGTCATCCTCGAAGACCAGCTCGAAGAAGCCCCGCGCCTGAGCGCCGCACACCGCAAGGCAGCACCGGCGACCCGGGCCGGCCCCGTCTGTTGGCACGCTTCCACGCATCCGCTGTGGTGACCGTGGTGCAATAGGACTGTCGGCACCCGGCCCGGCACCGGCCTCGTCGCCCTCCTGGACGGGCCTCGGAGCAGCATCGAGCAGCAGGGAGTCGGGGTGAGCGGAGGTGAGCCGGGAAGGGACGGCGGGCCGACGAGCCCTTCTGCGCAGAACGGAAGTGGCCGGATCGGGGTGATGACCCTGGCAGGGGTGCTGGCGGCGGCGGAGACTGCAGCGCCTGTGGAGTCCCTGGACGTGGTCGCACGCATGCTCAAGGAGCATCTCGGGGCCGTGTCCGTGTCGTTCCTGCTCACCGACTTCACCGGCGGCTCGGTCGTACGGCTGGGGGCTGCGGGAAGCGTCGAGACCGATGAGCCCGCCCGGCGTATCACGCTGCGAGGCACCCTGTACGACGACGTGATCCGCACCCAGCGGCCGGGCGTGGAGCGCACGGGCGAGGAGACGCGGGTACGGGTCGTCGCCCCGGTGACCAACCGCGGGGACGCCATCGGACTTCTGGAACTTTTCCTGCCCGCGGCACCGGACGCCGTGGTGATGGGGGAAATCAGTGAGGCCGCGCACGCCCTGGCGTACATCGTCATCGCGAACCGGTCCTTCACCGACGTCTATCAGTGGGGCCGCCGTACCAAGCCGCTGAGCCTGGCGGCGGAGATCCAGCACCGGCTGCTGCCGGCGTCGCTGGCGTGCGAGGCGGCGCAGTTCGCGGTCGCCGGGGCGTTGGAGCCCGCCGACCACGTCGGGGGTGACACCTTCGACTACACGATCGACCGGGACGCGGTCCAGCTCTCCGTCACCGACGCCATGGGCCACGACGTCGACGCGGCGCTCCTGGCCACCCTTGCCGTGGGCGCCCTGCGCCGGGCCCGGCGGGCGGGCGCCGACCTCGCCGAGCAGGCCCGGCAGGCCGACCAGGCCATGCGTGAACACAGCGAGGGCTACGTCACCGGGCAAGTGCTGCGCATCAGCCTGGTCGACGGCGGGACGGAGTTCATCAACGCCGGGCACCCCTGGCCGCTGGTGATGCGTGACGGACAGGTGCGGCAGCTCACCCCGCGGATCGATCTGCCGTTCGGCTTCCAGGTGCCCCACACCTACCGGGTCCAGCCGCTGGACCTGCGGCCGGGTGACCGGCTGGTGATGCTGACGGACGGCATGCTGGAACGCAACGCCGGCAGCGTCGGCCTGCAGGACCTGATCGTCCGCACCCGCGCGCTGCATCCCCGCGAAGCCGCCCGCGCCCTCATCACGGCAGTCGTCGACGCCAACCAGGGACACCTGGAGGACGACGCGACCGTCATGTGCCTGGACTGGCACGGCCTCAACGAGACCGGGCGGGACGCCGACACGGGTGCCGACCTCACCGACGCCTCTGCCCGGCATGGACAGGACGGACCGGTCCCAGGCGATGAATAGGACCTTCCGACCGGCCCGGCGCGCGTGAAACGGGTACCTGAGGGCGCCCGCCAGCCGATCGCCCCGAGGCACCACCGAGCACAGGCAGGCAGCTGCCGGTCATCGACAGGACGGCGGGCAGTCCGCCCCGCACGGTCGGTGTCGCCCGCCGTCCGGTCGTGGGCGGGCGAGGAAGAGGGCATGAGGGCGCTCAAGGGCAACGGCGGGCAGGTGACGCCTCGAAGCAGGTGGCTCCGGCTGCCGGGGACCTCGCCGCAAGGGCGCGTGACATGCCACGACCGTGCGGCGTG
>NZ_DASQNH010000022.1:0-8852 GCF_035645055.1 Streptomyces sp.
CCTTCGGTCTTGCGTTTCCGACTCTATCAGATCTTTTCTCGATCCGATTTCCTCGGTGCTTTCCAGGTTCCCGCTCTCGCGTTTCCCTTTCCGGCGGTTCCGACTCTATCAGATCCTTTCGGGCCTGACTCCCAGTCAGAGTGGGTTGTCCTCGCGGCCCTTGGGCCGTTCCGACGTCTCAAACTTTAGCGGATCCTCTCGGCGATTCCCAATCGGGCCGCCGAGTCCCGAATCGAATTGAATTCAGGCACGCCGAAATCAACCCGTCGGGAGATCTTGCTGGTTTGAGGTGCCGCTTGCGCGGCGGAAGGTGCCGTCGCAGAACCGTTCCGGCTCCGCGACAACCCGAAGAACTCTACGGATCCGACAGAAGGGTGTCAAGTGGCCCCTGTCAAGATCTTTTTGAGCGGCTCGGCGACCGCGTCAGTCCAGGTCGGAGAGGCGTCCGCCGGCGTCCGGCTGGGCGTGCTCCACCCGGCGCAGCAGCCGGGTCAGGACTTCGCCGAGGACGGCACGCTCCGCGGGGGTGAGGTCCTGGAGCAGGTCCTCCTCGAAGACGGTGGCGAGGCGCATGGCCTCCAGCCACTTCTCGCGGCCCTCCGTGGTCAGCTCCACGATCACCCGCACGCGGTTGTTCTCGTCCCGCTCCCGGGTGACCAGCCCCTCGGCGACCATGCGGTCGATCCGGTGGGTCATCGCGGCCGGGGTGAGGCCGAGGCGCTTGGCGAGGTCGCTGGGACCCATGCGGTAGGGCGCGCCGGACAGGACGAGGGCCTTGAGGACCTCCCACTCGGCGTTGCTGATGCCGAGGGCGGCGGTCTGGCGGCCGTAGGCGACGTTCATACGGCGGTTCAGCCGGGACAGGGCCGAAACGATCTTCTCGACCTGGGGGTCGAGGTCCTGGAACTCGCGCTGGTAGGCGGCGATCTGCTCTTCGAGGGTCGGCTCACTGACGCCGGGGGTGTCACCCATGGGCCGAAGTATCGCACGGAACCGCTTGGCGTCGAAGTCCTTCGACATGTACTCTTTAGCTTCGAAGTTTAGAGTCGAAGTCTTCACTCCTAACTTGTTCCTGCTGTCTGAGAGAGGTGAACGTGACCAGGGCGATGGGCGCTGCGATGCGCCGGATCCACGTGGGCAACGCACTCAGCGCGTTCGGGCTCGGCTTCACCGTCCCCTACCTGTACGTCTATGTGGCGCAGGTGCGGGGACTCGGTGCGGTGACGGCGGGGCTGGTCCTCGCCGTGTTCGCTGTGGCCGCGCTGATCGTGCTGCCGTTCGCCGGCCGGGCGATCGTGCGGCGGGGCCCGCTTCCGGTGCTGCAGACCGCCCTGGTCACGGCCGCCGTCGGTGCGCTGGGCCTGGGGCTCGCGGGCGGCGCGGTCACCGTGCTGCTGGCGGCGGCGCTGCTGGGTGCCGGGCAGGCCGTGATGCAGCCGGCGCTGGCGACGATGATCGTGGACTGCTCGTCGGCGGAGACGCGGTCGCGGGCGTTCGCGATGCAGTTCTTCCTGCAGAACCTGGGTCTGGGTGTCGGCGGTCTGATCGGCGGCCACCTCGTCGACACCACGCGGGTCTCCTCCTTCACTCTGCTGTTCGCGATCGAGGCGGCGATGTTCCTGTTGCTGGTCGCGGTGATGGCGTCGGTGCGGATGCCGCACTCGCCGCGGATCGAGGGCGCTCCGGCGCAGTCCGCCAAGGGCGGCTGGAAGCAGTTGATGGGCAACCGCGCGATGGTGCAGCTGTCCGTGCTCGGCTTCGTGCTGTTCTTCGCCTGCTACGGGCAGTTCGAGTCGGGGCTGAGCGCGTACGGCGTGGAGGCCGCCGGGATATCGACGTCCGCGCTGGGGACGGCGCTGGCCGCGAACACGGCGGTGATCGTCGTGGCCCAGTTCGCCGTGCTGCGGTTCGTGGAGCGGCGGCGGCGTTCCCGGGTGATCGCATGTGTCGGGCTGATCTGGGCCGTGGCCTGGCTCGCGGCCGGGTACGCCGGGCTGGGGCACGGCAGCCAGGAGATGGCCACGGCCGCCTTCGTCTCGACGTACGCGCTGTTCGGGCTCGGTGAGGCGATGCTGTCGCCGACCGTGGCGCCGCTGGTCGCCGATCTGGCGCCGGAGGGCATGGCCGGGCAGTACAACTCGGCGTTCGCCCTGGTGAAGCAGCTCGCCCTGGCGGTCGGCCCGGCGGTGGGCGGTCCCATGGGCGCCTCGCTGCACGCGCCGTACATCGTGACGTTCCTGCTGTTCTCGCTCGGCATCAGCGTCCTGGCGATACGCCTGGGCCGGCGTCTGACCGAGGCCCAGGACCACCCGTACCTCGCCCGGAGCCGGGTCGTCGCGCGGGCCGGCTCGGTGGCGGAGCCGGTGTCGGCCGAGGCTTGACTCCTGCCCAGGGGATGAGTCCCCCTCACCCCCTGGGCAGCGCGAACTCGCACCACACGGCCTTGCCGCCGCCCGGGGCCCGGCGGCATCCCCAGTTCGAGGCGATGGTCGCGACGATGGCGATGCCGCGCCCCGACTCGTCGCCGGGCTCCGCGCGGCGGCGGCGGGGGAGGTGGTCGTCGCCGTCGGTGACCTCGATGATCAGGCGGCGGTCGGTGCGGCGCAGGCGCAGACGCATGGGCGGGGTGCCGTGCTGAAGCGAGTTGGCGACCAGTTCGCTGGCGGCCAGGACGCCCAGGTCGTGCAGGTCCGCCGGGAAGCGCCAGCTGGTGAGGACACCGGAGGCGAAGGCCCGCGCGCGCGGGGCCGCCTCGACTCCGCCGAGGAGTTCCAGGGCGGCGTTGCGGAACAGCTCTGCGGCGGGGCCGGTGCGGGCCGGGTGCTGGAGGACGAGGACGGCGACGTCGTCGTCGTGGTCGGCGGTGACGCCGGCCGAGCGGACCAGGCGGTCGCAGACGACCTGGGGGGTGCCGGTGGCGCCGGCCAGGGCGTGTTCCAGGGCGGCGATGCCCTCGTCCAGGTCCGCGTCGCGGCGCTCGACCAGTCCGTCCGTATAGAGGACGGCGGTGGAGCCGGGGCCCAGGGCGATGGAGCCGGAGGCGTGCATCCAGCCGCCCGTGCCCAGCGGCGGGCCGGTGGGCTCGTCGGCGCGCTGGACGGTGCCGTTCTCGTCGCGGACGAGGATGGGCAGATGGCCGGCGGAGGCGTACACCAGCCGTCCGTCGTTGGGGTCGTGGACTGCGTAGACGCAGGTGGCGATCTGGTTGGCGTCGATCTCGGTGGCGAGGCCGTCGAGGAGTTGCAGGACCTCGTGCGGGGGCAGGTCCAGGCGGGCGTAGGCGCGCACCGCCGTGCGGAGCTGGCCCATGACGGCCGCCGCGCGGACACCACGGCCCATGACATCGCCGATGACGAGGGCGGTGCGGCCGCCGCCCAGGGTGATCACGTCGTACCAGTCGCCGCCGACGGCCGCCTCGGTGCCGCCCGGGTGGTAGGTGGCCGCGATGCGCAGGTCGTCCGGTTCTTCGAGTTCCTGGGGGAGCAGGGAGCGCTGGAGGGTGACGGCGGTCTCGCGCTGGCGGCGTTCGCTGGCGCGCAGCCGTTCGGCGGCCTCGGCGTGGTCGGTGACGTCGGTGGCGAAGACGAGCACGCCACCGCCGCTGTGGTCGCCCTCGCGGACCGCCGGGGTGCAGGTGAAGGTGTAGGAGCGGCCGTCGACGGCCTTGCGGGACTTCAGGGTGCGGGGCTTGCCGCTGCGCAGGACCTGGTCGAGCAGCGGCAGCAGGCCCAGTTCCCGCAGCTCGGGCAGGGCGTCGCGGGCGGGTTCGCCGGGCGGGCGGCTGCCGAAGGCGGCGGCGTAGGCCTCGTTGACGTAGGCCAGCCGGTGGTCGGTGCCGTGGACCAGGGCGACCAGGGCGGGCACCCGGTCCAGCACCTCGCGCACCGGCAGCTCGTCGACGGCGGGGACGGGCGGCGGCTCGTCGGTGAGGTGCTCGGCGCGGGCCGCGGGGACGGAGCCCTCGCCTCGGCCCTCGCTCCGCCGGTCCGGGGCGACCGTGGGTTCGGTCCGCGCTGCGGCGCGGCGCTGCGTTCCGGGGAGCCGGGCGCTCCAGCGCGTGAAGTTCACGAATCCTTGCCTCGTGTAGTCGTCGTCGGCCGGCTCCGGGCCCGGCGCGGTCCTTTGGGGGCGGCGCGGTGGTGACCGCGGGGGGCCACCGCCCCCGGGAAGTGCAGCACTTGGGAAAGCCTCGTGGGTTCGGCGGGCAGGGCGGGCGGGGGCCCGCTCCGTCGGCGTGGACCAGTCTGGCAGTGTGACCGACCGGACCGACATCCGTCAGACGCCCCGGTGGCCCGCGGAGTTCCTCGCTTCGGTCAGGACGACCCCTTCGGGTCGTACGGAGGTTTTCCCCCGGCCGCGAGTTCGAACTCCGCTCGGGGGTGTTCGAGTGATCCGAGCGAGACGATCTCCCGTTTGAAGAGGCCCGCGAGGGTCCATTCGGCCAGGACGCGCGCCTTGCGGTTGAAGGTGGGGACGCGGCTGAGGTGGTAGGCGCGGTGCATGAACCACGCGGGGTAGCCCTTCAGCTTGCGCCCGTAGACCTGGGCGACGCCCTTGTGGAGGCCGAGGGAGGCGACGGAGCCGGCGTACTTGTGGGAGTACGGCCGCAGGGGTTCGCCGCGCAGGGAGCGCGCGATGTTGTCGCCGAGGACCCTGGCCTGGCGGACGGCGTGCTGGGCGTTGGGGGCGCATTCGGTGCCGGGCGCGGCGGTGACGTCGGGAACGGCGGCGGCGTCGCCCGCGGCCCACGCGTGCGCGTGCCCCTCGACGGTCAGCTCGGCGGTGCAGCGCAGCCTGCCGCGCTCGGTGCGGGGCAGGTCGGTGGCGTCGAGGATCGGATGCGGTTTGACGCCGGCCGTCCAGACGACCGTACGGGTGGGGAACCGCTGCCCGTCGCTGAGGACGGCGACCCGGTCGGCGCAGGACTCCAGGCGGGTGCCGAGGAGGACCTGGATGTTGCGGCGGCGCAGTTCGGTGACCGTGTAGCGGCCCATCTCCTCGCCGACCTCCGGCAGGATGCGGTCCGAGGCTTCGACGAGGATCCACTTCAGGTCGTCGGGTGTGAGGTTGTGGTAGTACCGCGCTGTGTAGCGGGCCATGTCCTCCAGCTCGCCGAGCGCCTCCACGCCGGCGTAGCCGCCGCCGACGAAGACGAAGGTGAGGGCGGCGTCGCGGATCGCGGGGTCGCGGGTGGAGGAGGCGATGTCCATCTGCTCGATGACGTGGTTGCGCAGCCCGATGGCCTCCTCGACGGTCTTGAAGCCGATGCCGTGGTCGGCGAGGCCGGGGACGGGGAGGGTGCGCGAGACGGAGCCGGGGGCGAGGACGAGTTCGTCGTAGGACAGCTCCTCGGGGGGTGCGTCCTGTTCCTCGGTGGCGAGGGTGGTGACGGTGGCGGTGCGCTCGGCGTGCCGGATGGACCGCGCCTCGCCGACGATGACCCGGCAGTGCGGCAGGACACGGCGCAGCGGTACGACGACATGCCGCGGGGAGATGGAACCGGCGGCCGCTTCGGGGAGGAACGGCTGATACGTCATGTACGGCTCAGGGGTGACGACCGTGATCTCCGCCTCGCCCCGCCTCAGTTCAGCTCTCAGCTGACGCTGGAGGCGCAGGGCCGTGTACATCCCGACGTAGCCGCCGCCGACAACGAGAATGCGCGCACGTTCCTTCACCATCCCATGACGCACCCGGCGCCTGCGTTTGTCCACAGCCCCGGCAATTTGTGTGACCGCACGACTGGTACGCCCCGGTTGGCCGAATCACCGGCGTACGCGGAAGCACCGCAGGTCAGGGGGCGTAAGCCGGGTGACATATGGGGGTGCAATCGGGACGTATACGGCCCGTACTCCGATCGGGGGGCGCTCCGTGCGGAACCTGCCCCTTCTGAATTGACGGTCTCTCAACTATGTTCGTCTTTCGACGGGGTGCAGGGGGATGCTGCCTCTCGGGTCCGCGACGGGCGGGCTCGACCGGCTGGCTCACGACACGAGCCGGTTCCACCCGCCGCTCCGGCAACCAATGGCGGGGAGAGTCTCCGGGGGGAGACGTCATTACCGGGGGATTTCTTATGCACATTCAGGACTCTCGTTGGTCTTCCGCGTCGGCCATCGCATCCGGCGGCGCGGTCGGCGCGGCGGTGGGCAACGGACGCGGGGACGGTGCGCGGACCACACCGCTGCGCGTGGACGCACAGCGCAATCTGGAGCACGTACTGCGCGCGGCGCGCGAGGTCTTCGGCGAGCTGGGGTACGGCGCGCCGATGGAGGACGTGGCGCGGCGCGCCCGGGTCGGCGTCGGCACGGTGTACCGGCGCTTCCCGAGCAAGGACGTCCTGGTCCGGCGGATAGCCGAGGAGGAGACCTCCCGGCTGACCGACCAGGCGCGGGCGGCGCTCGGGCAGGAGGACGAGCCGTGGTCGGCGCTGTCCCGCTTCCTGCGGACGTCGGTGGCCTCGGGCGCCGGGCGGCTGCTGCCGCCGCAGGTGCTGCGGGTCGGCGTCGCCGAGGACGGCGGCGCGGGGCCGGACGAGGCGCGGGTTCCGCAGCAGCGGACCCAGCCCGGCGGCGGCGAGCTGCGGCTGGTGCCGGAGCACTCGGCCGTCGGGGACGACGCGGGCGCGGCGGCGCTGCTCGACGTGGTGGGCCAGCTCGTGGAGCGGGCCCGCGCGGCGGGCGAGTTGCGGCCGGACGTGTCGGTGTCGGACGTCCTGCTGGTGATCGCGACGGCGGCGCCCTCGCTGCCGGACGCGGCGCAGCAGGCGGCGGCCTCGGCGCGGCTGCTCGACATCCTGCTGGAGGGGCTGCGGTCGCGGCCGGTGTGACGGCCGCCTTCAGTGGCTCGATGGGGTGATGGGGGGCGTGGGCGCCGTGGTGCCCGCGCCCCTCCTCGTCCTCCCACGCTCCTGTCTGCGGGCATCTCGCGGCATCACCGGTGCTATGCCGACGTCGCCTCCGTGGGCGCCGTTGAGGCCTCCCCCAACGGGTGAGGGCCAGTACCGCGCCGCGGTGAGTCCCCTCGGACGAGTGGACGGCTCGTCCTACCGGGCTACGGCCGAAAACCGGTGTGGCACTCTGACCCGGTGGTCGGGACGGGTTGGGCTGGCGGCGGGGGCTTTCCGCGATGAGCGTCGACGGGCGGGACGAGTCACTGGGCGACGGTGAACCGGAAGCCGACGGTCCGGTTCCACTCCAGGTGCCCAGCCAGGGCGGACGCGCCGGCCACCCGGCACCCCGCCATCCGGTGTCCGGCCACCCGGCATCCGGCCGCCCGTCGACGGGCCTCCCCCCGGAGCGATCGGTACCGGCGCAGCGCGGCCGGCGCGACGACAGCGGGATCCTGTCGCCACCGCGCGAACTGCCGCCCTCCGACGCCGGACTCATCGACCGGATGCGGTCCGGTGACGACACGGCGTACGAGGAGCTGTACCGGCGCCACGCGGACGCCGTCCGCCGCTACGCGCGCACCTGCTGCCGTGACGCCCACACCGCCGACGACCTCACCGCCGAGGTCTTCGCCCGGATGCTCCAGGCGGTGCGCGGCGGCTCCGGGCCCGAACACGCCGTACGCGCCTATCTGCTGACCGGCGTCCGCCGCGTGGCCGCGAACTGGACCGGCTCCGCCAGGCGCGAGCAGCTCGTCGACGACTTCGCGCTGTTCGCCTCCCAGGCCGCGCGGATGTCCGAGGTGTCCGGCACGACGTCGTCGCTCGGCTCCTTCGGATCGGGCCTCGGTCTGGGCGCCGACCTGGGCGCCGACGTACGGGCCATGCACGAGGCCGAGCAGTCGCTGGCCATGCGGGCGTTCCGTTCGCTGCCCGAGCGCTGGCAGGCCGTGCTGTGGCACACCGAGGTCGAGGACGAGTCGCCGAGCGAGGTGGCCACACTCTTCGGGCTCGACGCCAACGGCACGCGGGTGCTCGCCAGCCGCGCCCGCGAAGGCCTCAGGCAGGCCTATCTCCAGGCCCATGTCAGCACCACCCTCGCCACCGACGAGGAGTGCGCCCGCTACGCCGACCAGCTCGGCACCTACGCCCGCCGCAAACTGCGCACCCGCGCGGAGCGCGGCCTGCGCAAGCACCTGGAGGAGTGCGCCAAGTGCCGGCTGGCGGCCAGCCAGATCGAAGAGGTCGCCAGCGGGATCCCCGCCGTGGTGCCGGTGGCCGTCATCGGCTGGTTCGGCGCGGCCGGGTACGCCAAGGCGGCCGGACTCATCGCGGGCGGCGCCGGGGCCGGGGCGGCGGGTGCCGCCGCCGCGGCGGGCGGCACGTCCGGCGGCGCGGGCGGGGCCGGCACGGGTGGTGCCGCCACCGAAGGGGTGGGGGCGCCGGTGAGGGCCGGTGTCGCCGCCGGGGTGGTGGCGGTGGCCGCCGCGGCCGTCGCGCTCGCGCTCGTGGGCGACGACAGCACGCCCAAGAAGCCGGTGGCGAAGCCGCCCGTGTCCGCGCCGACGCCCCAGCCGGAGCCGCCGTCCCCGGCCCCGTCACCGAAGAGGCCCGCACCGCGGCCCACGGTCATCGCGCCCGTGGCCGCCCCGTCACCGGTGCCGAGCCCCACCCCGACGCCCACGCCGACGCCGACCCCCACGCCCGAGCCGAGCCCGACACCCACCCCGACCCCGACTCCCCCGCCCGCGCCCAGCCCGACTCCGACGCCCACTCCACCGCCCGCGCCGGTGATCTACCAGTGGAACGAGCTGGCGTACGACGTCAGCGGCGACGGCACCGGGCCCGAGATGCGGATCGGCGAGAGCGGCTGGGTGTGGCAGCGGCAGGGCCTGTCGATCGGCGGTACGACGTACGCGCGCGGGGTGACCGTCCACAGCCGGTCCTCCGTCACCATCGACCTCAACCG
>NZ_DASQNH010000023.1:0-92061 GCF_035645055.1 Streptomyces sp.
CCGTGGCCTGGACGGTGAGGGTGTCCACGCCGTCGTGGTCGGTGGTGCTCTGGCCGCCGGCGACCTGGATGCGGCCCCAGGGGTTGTCCGGGTTGGGCAGGTACTCGTCCTGGAAGACGGCCCAGATGTCGGCGGGGGTGACCTCGCCGCCCTCGGCGTCGGTCTTCGCCTGGATGATCCTGGAGAACTCGATCTGCATCCGGCGCGGCAGGTCCAGCTTGTGGTCGTTCTTCAGGACGTACGCGATACCGCCCTTGCCCGACTGCGAGTTGACCCGGATGACCGCCTCGTAGGAGCGGCCGACGTCCTTCGGGTCGATCGGCAGGTACGGCACGGCCCACTCGATGTCGTCGACGGTGACCCCCCTGGCCGCCGCGTCGGCCTCCATCGCGTCGAAGCCCTTCTTGATGGCGTCCTGGTGGGAGCCGGAGAAGGACGTGTAGACCAGGTCGCCCACGTACGGGTGGCGCGGGTGGACCTCCATCTGGTTGCAGTACTCCCACGTACGACGGATCTCGTCGATGTCGGAGAAGTCGATCTGCGGGTCGACGCCCTGCGAGAACAGGTTCATGCCCAGGGTGGCCAGGTCGACGTTGCCGGTGCGCTCGCCCTGCCCGAACAGGCAGCCCTCGACGCGGTCGGCGCCGGCCATCAGCGCCAGCTCGGCGGCGGCCACGGCCGTGCCCCGGTCGTTGTGCGGGTGCACGGACAGGCAGACGAACTCGCGGCGGGACAGGTTGCGGTGCATCCACTCGAAGCGGTCCGCGTGCGTGGACGGGGTGGAGCGCTCCACGGTGGCCGGCAGGTTCAGGATGATCTCGCGGTCCGGGCCGGGCTGCCAGACGTCCATGACGCCCTCGCAGACCTCCAGCGCGAAGTCCAGCTCGGTGTCGGTGAAGATCTCCGGGCTGTACTGGAAGCCGAACTCGGTCTCCGGGCCCAGCAGCTTCTCGGCGTACTCCATGACCAGCCGCGTGCCGTCCACGGCGATCTGCTTGATGTCGTCCCTCGAGCCCCGGAAGACGACCCGCCGGAAGACGGGCGCGGTGGCGTTGTACAGGTGCACGGTCGCGCGACGGGCGCCCTTGAGGGACTCCACCGTCCGCTCGATCAGATCCTCGCGGGCCTGGGTGAGGACGGAGATCGTCACGTCCTCCGGGATGGCGCCGGGCTCCTCGATGATCGAGCGCACGAAGTCGAAGTCGGTCTGCCCGGAGGCCGGGAAGCCGACCTCGATCTCCTTGTAGCCCATCTTGACCAGCAGATCGAACATGGCCCGCTTGCGTGCCGGGGACATGGGGTCGATCAGCGCCTGGTTGCCGTCGCGCAGATCGGTGGAGAGCCAGCGGGGGGCCTGGGTGATCCGCTGGTTCGGCCAGGTGCGGTCCGGAATGTCGACCTGCTCGTAGCGGCCGTACTTGTGGATCGGCATGGAACTGGGCTGCTGGCGATTGGCCATGATGCGGGGGCTCCTAGGGGTGTCCGGCGAGGACGGCCGACGGCAACGCGAAGCTCCGCGGGGAGGGAGTCGACCTGGACTACAGGCCCTCGCCGCGGCAGCTAAGAAGAAGCAGCCCGAAACGCATGATGCGCAGCATGCTACCGAGCGCTTCCGGGACACGCCGGTCCGTTTCAGTATGCGGGACCGCCCCTCCCGCAGGGTCCCGGGGAACCCTGCGACAAACCCCACAAAACGGACAGCTGCCTAGCATGGACAAACCGCTCCGCGCGCCCCGCATCCCCAGATTTCACCGATCATGATTGCATCTCGTGACAAGATGCTCACACAGTGCGATCGTGCGGTCATGACCGCCGTCTTCTGCACCGTCGTCCCGCCCCACCTCCTCGACAAGCTGGCCCAGGCCGACAACCCCGCCGTCGCCGACCACGCCCGCCGCACCCTGATGCGCGACAGCGAGCTGCGTGGCCGCCGCCGGGTCACCACCGAGTTCCGTCTCGCCGCCGCGCCGCGGGCCAAGGCCCCCTCCGACCAGCCACTGCGCACGATCTACGACGCCGGCCACCGGACGGAGCTGCCCGGCACCAAGGTCCGCGGCGAGGGCGACGAGCCGGGCCGGGACGCCACGGTCAACCGCGCCTACGCCGGCCTCGGCGCCACCTTCGAGCTGTTCCTCAAGATCTACGGCCGCCACTCGATCGACGGCGACGGCCTGCCCCTGGACGCCACGGTCCACTACGACGAGAACTACGGCAACGCCTTCTGGAACGGCGAGCAGATGGTGTTCGGCGACGGCGACGGCGAGGTCTTCCTCGACTTCACCCTCCCGATCGACGTCATCGGCCATGAACTCGCCCACGGCGTCACCCAGTACACGGCGAACCTCACCTATTACGGCCAGCCGGGCGCCCTCAACGAGTCGATGTCCGACGTCTTCGGCTCGCTGATCAAGCAGTACACGCTCGGCCAGACCGCCGGCGAGGCCGACTGGCTGATCGGCGCGGGACTGCTCGCACCGGGCGTCACCGGGGTGGCGCTGCGCTCGATGAAGGCTCCCGGCACCGCGTACGACGACGACGTCCTCGGCAAGGACCCGCAGCCCGCGACGATGGAGGACTACGTCCGCACCGGCCGCGACAACGGCGGTGTGCACATCAACTCGGGGATCCCCAACCGCGCGTTCCACCTGGCGGCCACCGCCCTCGGCGGTTACGCCTGGGAGAAGGCGGGCCAGATCTGGTACGACGTCCTGACCGGCGGCGAGCTGTCCGAGCGGGCCCGGTTCACCGACTTCGCCACGCTCACCGTCAAGGCCGCGCGGGAGCGGTACGGCGACGGCGGCGACGAGCACGAGGCGGTCCGCAAGGCCTGGGGTCAGGTCGGGGTGCGCACCCTGTGACTTCCGGCGGTTCCGTACTAGACAGGGACCCATGCGAATTCAGGTGAGACGCACGGGCGGCTTCGCGGGCATCGAGCGGCACGCCGAGATCGACACCTCGGGCCGCCCCGACGCCGCCGAGTGGCGGGCCCTGGCCGAGCGGGCGCTGGCCGCCGGGCAGGGCACCCGCCCGGCGGGTGTGCCGGACGGCTTCGGCTACGAGATCACGGTGGACGGCCGGACGGTCTACGCGAGCGACCCCCGGCTGCCGGACGACCTGCGGGCGCTGGTCACGCGCGTCCTCAAGGAGGGCGCGTGACCAGGGCGACGACCCCGACAGCCCCGACGCCCCCGATACCCCGGTTCCCCCCGGGGTTCCTGTGGGGCGTGTCGACCTCGGCCCACCAGATCGAGGGGGCCGTCGCGGAGCGCGAGCCGTCCGTGTGGGACGCGTTCACCGCCGAGCCGGGGCGGGTGCGGGACGGCTCGACGGCGGCGGTGGCCTGCGACCACTTCCACCGCCACCGCGAGGACGTCGCCCTCCTCGCCGGCCTCGGCGTGGACGCGTACCGCTTCTCGGTCTCCTGGCCGCGCGTGCGGACCCGGCAGGGCCTGGACTTCTACGACCGTCTCGTGGACGACCTGTGCGCGGCGGGCGTCCGCCCGGTCCCGACGCTGTTCCACTGGGACCTGCCGCTCGGCATGGACTGGCTGGAACGGGACACGGCCACCCGCTTCGCCGAGTACGTCTCGGCCGTCGCCGCCCGCCTCGGCGACCGCGTCACGACATGGATCACCCTCAACGAGCCCGCCGAGCACACCCTGCTCGGTCACGCCCTCGGCATCCACGCCCCGGGGCGGCGGCTGCTGTTCGACGCGCTGCCGGTCGCCCACCACCAGCTGCTCGCCCACGGGCTCGCGGTCCGCGCCCTGCGCGCGGCCGGCGCCGCGGGCATCGGGATCGCCAACTCGCACGGACCGGTGTGGGCCGCGTCCGAGGACGGCGCGGACGTGGCCGCGGCGGACTTCTACGACGTCCTGCTGAACCGCCTGTTCGCCGACCCCCTCCTGCTCGGCGCCTATCCCGCCGGGCTCGGCGAGCTGATGCCGGGAGACGTCGACGCCGACCTGAAGGTGATCGCCGAGCCGGTCGACTGGTACGGCGTCAACTACTACGCGCCGACCAGGGTGGGCGCCCCGCAGGACACCGGATCCGACATCGGCGGGGTGCGGATGCCCGCCGGACTCCCCTTCTCGGTCCGGGAGATCGAGGGGCACCCGCTGACCGACTTCGGCTGGCCGGTGGTCCCGGAGGGGCTGACCGAGGTGCTGACCGGCTTCCGGGACCGCTACGGCGCCCGGCTCCCGCCGGTGATCATCACCGAGAACGGCTGCTCGTACGACGGGCTCGACGACCGGGACCGCATCGCCTACCTCGACGGCCACATCCGGGCCCTGCACCGGGCGATCACGGCGGGCGTGGACGTACGCGGCTACTTCGTGTGGTCTTTGCTCGACAACTTCGAGTGGGCGGAGGGGTACGCCCGCCGCTTCGGGCTGGTCCACGTGGACTACGAGACCCTGACCCGCACCCCCAAGGCGTCGTACCGCTGGTTCCGTGAGGTGCTGAGGGCGCAGCGGTGAGACTCAGAAGCCCAGCTTGCGCAGCTGCTTCGGGTCCCGCTGCCAGTCCTTCGCGACCTTCACGTGCAGATCCAGGAAGACCGGCGTGCCGAGCAGGGCCTCGATCTGCTTGCGGGACTTGATGCCGACCTCCTTCAGGCGCTTGCCCTTGGGGCCGATGATGATGCCCTTCTGGCTGGGGCGCTCGATGTAGACGTTGGCATGGATGTCCAGCAGGGGCTTGTCGGCGGGTCGGTCCTCGCGGGGCAGCATCTCCTCGACGACCACCGCGATGGAGTGCGGCAGCTCGTCGCGGACGCCTTCCAGGGCCGCCTCGCGGATCAGCTCCGCGATCATGACCTGCTCGGGCTCGTCGGTGAGGTCGCCCTCGGGGTAGAGGGGGGGACCCTCGGGCAGCATCGGGATCAGCAGGTCCGCCAGCAGGTCCACCTGCTTGTTCGCGGTCGCCGACACCGGGACGATCTGCGCCCACTCGATGCCCAGCTCCTTGCCCAGCTGGTCGATCGCGATCAACTGCTCGGCGAGGGACTTGGAGTCGACGAGGTCCGTCTTCGTGACGATGGCGACCTTCGGGGACTTCTTGATCCCCGCCAGCTCCTTCGCGATGAAGCGGTCACCGGGGCCGATCTTCTCGTTCGCCGGCAGACAGAAACCGATGACGTCGACCTCGGCCCAGGTGGTCCGTACGACGTCGTTCAGCCGTTCGCCCAGCAGCGTGCGCGGCTTGTGGAGACCGGGGGTGTCCACCAGGATCAGCTGGGCGTCCGGACGGTGCACGATTCCTCGTACGGTGTGCCGGGTCGTCTGCGGCTGGTCGGCGGTGATCGCCACCTTCTGCCCGACCAGAGCGTTCGTGAGGGTGGACTTGCCCGCGTTGGGGCGACCCACGAAGCACGCGAAACCGGCCCGGTGGAGTTCCTCGGCCGGCTGTTCGGATGACTGGCTGCGAACGCTCATGGCGCCCATTGTCCCTGATCGACGAGCCACCGCCGCACAGCCGGCCGCGCAGGCCCCTCCGCGTGAGCTTCCGGAAACCCTCACGCAACGAAACGTCACGGAAACACCGCCGTGCGCCACCGGAAACGCGCACCCGTGAACCTCTGACGCAACCCGCATCCGTTGGAGACCACGTGACGACCGTGCCCCTTGCCGCAGACCGCGTCGACACCGGCGACACCGCCTGGCTGCTCGCCGCCACCGCCCTCGTCCTGCTGATGACGCCGGGCCTGGCCCTCTTCTACGGCGGCATGGTCCGCACGAAGAGCGTCCTCAACATGCTGATGATGAGCTTCGTCTCGATCGCCCTGGTCACCGTGGTCTGGCTGGCGGCCGGCTACTCCCTCGCGTTCGGCGAGGACACCGCGGGCGGGCTGATCGGCGGTCTCGACCACCTCGGCATGGCGGACCTGGGCCCGGACAGCGTGCGGGGCACCGTCCCCACCCTGCTCTTCGCCACCTTCCAGCTCACCTTCGCGGTCATCACCGCGGCCCTGATCAGCGGCGCGATCGCCGACCGGGCGAAGTTCGGGGCGTGGCTGGTGTTCGTGCCCGTCTGGACGCTGCTCGTATACGTTCCGGTCGCCCACTGGACGTGGGGCCCCGGCGGCTGGATCCTCGACCGGCTCGGAGCGCTGGACTTCGCGGGCGGGCTGCCCGTCGAGATCACCTCCGGCGCGTCCGGTCTGGCCCTGTGCCTGGTGCTCGGCCCGCGGCTGGGCTTCAAGAAGGAATCCATGCGCCCGCACAACCTGCCCATGGTCATGCTCGGCGCCGGTCTGCTGTGGTTCGGCTGGTTCGGCTTCAACGCGGGGTCGGCGCTCGGCGCGAACGGCCTCGCCGCCGCCGCGTTCCTCAACACCCTCGCCGCCGGCTGCACCGGCCTGCTGGGCTGGCTCTTCGTGGAGCAGAAGCGGGACGGTCACGCGACGACCCTGGGCGCGGCCTCCGGCGTGGTGGCGGGTCTGGTGGCGATCACGCCGTCCTGCGGGTCGGTGTCCCTGCTCGGGGCGCTGGCCGTGGGCCTGGCCGCCGGTGTCGTCTGCTCCTACGCGGTGAGCTGGAAGTTCAGGCTGAACTACGACGACTCCCTGGACGTCGTCGGCGTGCACCTGGTCGGCGGGGTCATCGGCACCCTGCTGATCGGTGTCTTCGCGGTGGAGTCGATGACCGGTGGCGCCGAGGGTCTGCTGTACGGCGGCGGACTCGGGCAGCTGGGCAGGCAGCTGGTGGCCGTGGCCGCCGTGGGGGCGTACGCCTTCCTGGTGACGTACGGCATCGGGAAGCTCATCGACAAGGCGCTGGGCTTCCGGGCGAGCGAGGAGCAGGAGCACACCGGCCTGGACCTTACGGTGCACGCCGAGACCGCCTACGATCACGGGGTCCCGGGCGGCCACGGCGGCCCGGTCACCTCCTCCCCCGTCTCCCTTGCGCAGAAGGTCAAGCCGCAGGCATGAAGCTCATCACCGCGATCGTCAAGCCGTACCGCCTCGACGAGGTCAAGACCGCTCTCCAGGAGCTGGGTGTGCACGGGATGACCGTGAGCGAGGCCAGCGGCTACGGCCGTCAGCGCGGCCACACCGAGGTCTACCGGGGCGCCGAGTACCAGGTCGACCTGGTGCCGAAGGTCCGTATCGAGGTGGTCGTGGAGGACGCCGACCGCGACGCCGTCATCGACGCGATCGTGAAGGCCGCGCAGACCGGGAAGATCGGTGACGGCAAGGTGTGGGCGCTGCCGGTGGAGACCGTCGTCCGGGTGCGTACGGGCGAGCGCGGGCCGGACGCTCTGTAGCCGTCCGGCGCTCGCGCGTCAGCCGAAGACGAAGGGGCCCGGCGCCTGCGGCAGTCGCCGGTGATGGTCGCCGGTCCGGGTGTCACGGCCGCGGCGGCCGGCGCGAGGGCCGGTCCGGTGACCGCGAGGGTCCCGGCCGTCAGCGCGGCCGCCCCCGCGGTGCGTGTCCTTCCCATGGCCTCGGGCTCCCTGCCGCCGTGTGCGGGTGCCCCGGGGGGTGTCAGCCCGCCGTCACCGTGGCGCGGACCTCCCCGTCCGGCCCGGCCACCAGTACCGGAGTCTCCGGGCCGCCCAGGTCCCGGACGGCCGCCCGGTCCGCGTCGGACACCGACTCCGCTTCCGTCACGACGGCCGCGGCCTCCAGCGACTTGGCCCCGGACGCCACCGCCATCGCCACCGCCGTCCGCAGGGCACTCAGCTTCAGCGAGTCCAGGTCCACGGTCCCGGCGGCATACGTGCGCCCCGTCTCGTCGCGTACGGCTGCCCCCTCGGGCACACCGTTGCGGGCCCGCGCGGAACGGGCCAGCGTGACGATCTTGCGGTCCTCGGGGTCGAGCGCGCTGATGTCGGTCATGGCTTGAGGATACGTATCCGTACGACGATCAGCCCGCCACGGGGTACATCGCCCCGCGCCGGCCCTCCGGCGAGGCCAGCCACTCCAGCTTGGCCGCGGTGTTCGCCTCGTCCAGCGGGGTGTGCAGCACGATGGTCAGATCGGGCCGGGCCGGGACCTTCATCGCCGTGGACTCCACGACCAGCAGACCGACCACCGGGTGGTCCAGCTCCTTGCGGATCTGCCCGGCGTCCTCGATGTCCCGCTCCTCCCACAGCCGGGTGAACTCGGGGCTGGCCTCCTTCACTCGCGCCAGCACCTCCTGGAACCCCTCGTCGTCGGGGCAGGCCGAGCAGGCGGCCCGGAACTGGGCGACGACCGTGCGCGCGTTGCGCTCCCAACTGCGGGAGCGGGAGCGGTACATGGGGTCGGTGAAGAAGTCGACGACGCAGTTCTGCGTCTGGCCGGGACCCATGCCGAGCACCGTCGCGGCGGCCTCGTTGTACATGACGCAGTTGTAGTACATGTCCATGATGTGCGCCGGATACGGCATCCAGGTGTCGATCAGCCGCCGCAGCCCGTCGCACCGGTCCCGCTTCTCCGGGGCGACTTCGGGCGGGGGCGGGTTGAGTCCGGCGAGGACGTAGAGGTGCCGGCGTTCGGCGTTGCTCAGCCGCAGCACCCGGGCCACCGCGTCGAGGACCTGGGGCGAGACGGAGATGTCCCGGCCCTGCTCCAGCCACTGGTACCAGGAGGCGCCCACGCCGGCGAGCACGGCGACCTCCTCGCGCCGCAGTCCGGGCGTACGGCGCCGGGCGCCGCCGTCCGGCAGGCCGGCCTCGGCCGGGGTCACCCGGGCCCGACGGCTCATCAGGAACTCCCGCAGCTCACGCCGCCGATGCCTGTTCAACGCGTCCACCGACACGTACGAATCCCCCTCGTCCCCCTGGCCGTTGCTGGTGGTGCCACCACCACCATAAGCACCGACTCCCCAGCGGTATTCCGATCACCGCAGGCTCATGCACATGGCGATCGACACCACACCGTCCACCAGTCCGTCCACCGGTCCGTCCACCGGTCCGTCCGCCGGCCAAGCAGCCGGCCAAGCAGCCGGCAGCGCACGGCTGTCGGCACGTGACAGACTCATCCTTTTCGTGCTCTGCGCGGCCCAGTTCATGGTCGCGCTCGACTTCTCCGTGCTGAACGTGGCCCTGCCGGTGCTCGGCGCCGATCTGGGCATGAGCCCGTCCGCGCTGCAGTGGGCGGTGACCGCGTTCGCGCTGCCGTCCGGCGGATTCCTGCTGTTGTTCGGCCGGATCGGCGACCTGTACGGCCGCAGAAAGCTGTTCCTCACCGGCCTCGCCCTGTTCGCCGCGGCCTCGGTGCTCGCCACCGTCGCCTGGAACCCCGCGTCCTTCCTGGCCGGGAGGGCGATGCAGGGACTGGGCGCGGCGATGATCGTGCCGGCCGGCATGTCCCTGCTGACGACCACCTTCGCGGAGGGCCCGGCCCGCGACCGCGCCCTCGGCATCTCCGGCACCCTGATGTCGCTGGGCTTCACCATCGGCATGGTGGCGGGCGGCGTGCTGACCGATCTGCTCGGCTGGCGCTCCACGATGGGCCTGCTCGCCCTGTGCGCCCTCGTCGTACTGCCGCTGGCGCCCGCCCTGCTGCCGGAGTCCCGCACCCCGGAGCGGCCCCGCCTGGACGTGCCCGGCGCGGTCACCGTCACCGGCGGTCTGCTCGCCCTGATCTACGCCCTGACGACGGCCGCCGAGCACGGCTTCGGCGGCGCGGACGTCCTGACGAGCCTGGTCGCGGGGCTGGTCCTGCTCACCGCGTTCGTGATCGTCGAGTCCCGCGCCGACGCACCGCTGGTCTCCCTGCCCATGCTGCGCCGCCGCACCGTCGCCTGGGGGAACCTGGGCGGCCTGGTCACCTTCTCGATGATGTCGACGGTCGTCTTCGTGCTGACCCTGTACCTCCAGGAGGTCCTGCGGCTGTCCGCCTTCGAGACCGGGCTGGTCTTCGGTGTGCAGGGCGTGCTGTCGGTGGTGGCGGGCTCGTACACCCCGAAGGTGATCGCCCGCCTCGGGGCCCGCCGCACCCTGGTCGTCTCCCTCGCCGGGCAGGGCGTGCTGGTCGCCGCGCTGCTCGGCCTGGGCGACGGCGGCTGGTCCGTGTGGCTCGCCACGGCCGCCGTCTCCCTGGCGAGCATGTGCCACCTGGGCGCGATCATCTCCTACGGCCTCACCGTGACCTCCGGGGTCCCCGACCGGGAGCAGGGCCTGGCCACCGGCCTGGTCACCTCCACCCAGCAGGTCGGCCTCACCGTCGGCATCCCGCTGCTGGGCGTGCTCGCCACGACCGGGGACGACCTGCTCTCCGGGGTCCGCACGGTGATCGCGCTGGACGCGGGGATCGTGCTGGTGGCGGCGGTGCTGACGGGGCTGGGGCTGCGCGCGGGCTCGCGCAGGACAGGGCCGGACGGCGGACCCGCAGTGGAACAGGCAACGCCTGCGAAGGACGGCGTCTGATGAGTGTGCGAGCGAAATCCGCTGTGGCGTGCGCCTCGGTTCTCCCGCCGGCCCTGGGCACGACGTCCGCCCACAGCCTGCCGGCTGACGATCCGTCCCCACAGGAGCTCTTCGAGAAGGCGGCTCCGGCCATGGTGCACATCCTGGGGGAGGCCGGTGGCACAGGCACCGGGTTCGTCTACAACGCCGTCGAAGGACACATCCTCACCAACGCCCGTGTCGTCGACGGGGAATCCGTGCTGAAGGCCGCCGACACGGTGACCGCCATCGGCTGTCCACAATCCTTCGTGGACGATCCGGTCTCGGGCGAAGTGGTCGGCAACAACACCCTCGGCGACACCGAGGTCGAGGGGCAGTCCTGCTCGATCACCAGCGACCACGCCCGGAGTCTTCTCGACGGGCTGGGCGCGGGCGACATGAAGAACTCCCCGGGCTGGGCGGTCGACTCCCTGGAGAATCCGGCGCTCAGCGATCACTTCCAGGAGGAGGACGTCCAGTTCAGCGTGGCCAGACGCAGCCGGGCGGTGCGCGGCAAGCCCGCCACGACCAGGTCGTACGAGTCCTCGACCAGCTCCCGGACCAGGCGGTCCGGGAGTTCGGCGTCGGCGGTGACCGTGTTCCAGTGACGCTTGTTCATGTGCCGGCCGGGGACGATCAGGCCCGGGTACGCGGTGCGCAGCCGGAGGGCGTCGTCCGGGTCGCACTTGAGGTTGACCTTCAGGGGCCGCGCGTCCAGGGCGGTGAGCGCGAAGAGCTTGCCGTGCACCTTGAAGACCGAGGTCTCCGGGTTGAACGGGAAGTCCTCGACGGCCGCGTTGAACGACAGGCACAGGGCGCGCAGCTCCTGAGGGGTCACTCCGGCTTCTCCTCCTCGGCCGCCTCGGCCGGGGGCACCGGCTCGACCAGCACCGTGACGATCTTGTTCCGGCGGCCGGCGGCGGCCTCCGCGGTCAGCCGCAGCTCGCGGCCGTCGGGCAGCGGCACCACGGCGGACGCCCCGGCGATCGGGACCCGGCCGAGCGCCTTGGCCAGCAGGCCGCCGACGGTCTCCACGTCCTCGTCGTCGTACTCGTCGAGGCCGTACAGCTCGCCGAGGTCCGTGATGTCGAGGCGGGCGGTGACCCGGTGGCGGTCCTCGCCCAGCTCCTCCACGGGCGGCAGTTCCCGGTCGTACTCGTCGGTGATCTCGCCGACGATCTCCTCCAGGATGTCCTCGATGGTGACGACGCCGGCCGTGCCGCCGTACTCGTCGATGACGACGGCGACGTGGTTGCGTTCCTTCTGCATCTCCCGCAGGAGGTCGCCCGCGTTCTTGGTGTCGGGGACGAAGAACGCCGGCCGCATCGCCGTGGACACCAGCTCGCTCTCCGCGTCCCGGTTGATGTGCGTCTTGCGGGCCAGGTCCTTGAGGTAGACGATCCCGACGATGTCGTCCTCGCTCTCGCCGGTCACCGGGATCCGGGAGAAGCCGGAGCGCAGGGCGAGGGTGAGGGCCTGGCGGATGGTCTTGAAGCGCTCGATGACGACGAGGTCGGTGCGCGGCACCATCACCTCGCGCACCAGGGTGTCGCCCAGCTCGAAGACCGAGTGCACCATGCGGCGCTCCTCGTCCTCGATCAGCGACTCCCGCTCCGCGTAGTCGACCAGCGCCCGCAGCTCCGCCTCGGAGGCGAACGGGCCGTGCCGGAAGCCCTTGCCGGGGGTGAGCGCGTTGCCGATGAGGATCAGCAGCCACGGGATCGGGCCCATCACCCGGGCCAGCGGCAGCAGGACGTACGCCGCCGCGGTCGCCGTGTGCACGGGGTGCTGGCGGCCGATGGTGCGGGGCGAGACCCCGACGGCGACGTACGACAGCAGGACCGTCACCGCGATGGCGATGACCAGGGCCTGGGTGACGCTGTCGAACTCGCGCAGGCACCCGTAGGTGATCAGCGCGGCGGCGGCCATCTCGCAGGCGACCCGGACCAGCAGCGCCACGTTGAGGTAGCGGGTGGGGTCGGCGGCGACCTGGGCGAGCTTGTCGCTGCCGCGCCGCCCGGAGCGTACGGCTTCCTCGGCGCGGAAGCTGGAGACGCGGGCCAGGCCCGCCTCGGCGCAGGCGGCGAGCCAGGCCACGATCACCAGGGCGATCGCGCCGGAGACGAGCGGGAGGCTCATGACACGGTCGGGGCCGGGGACGGGCCGGTCAGGCCCTTCTCCGCACGCCAGCCGTCCACGATGGCGGCCTGAAGGCCGAACATCTCGGCCTTCTCGTCGGGTTCCTCGTGGTCATAGCCGAGCAGGTGCAGCACTCCGTGGACGGTGAGCAGCTGGAGCTCCTCGTCCATGGAGTGCTGGGTGGGCGCCTCGGCGCCCTGCCGGGCGGCGACCTCGGGGCACAGCACGATGTCGCCGAGGAGGCCCTGCGGGGGCTCGTCGTCGTCCTTCGACGGCGGACGCAGTTCGTCCATCGGGAAGGACATGACGTCCGTGGGCCCCGGCAGGTCCATCCACTGGATGTGCAGCTGCTCCATGGCATCGGCGTCCACGACGATCACCGAGAGTTCGGAGAGCGGGTGGATGCGCATCCTCGCGAGCGCGTAGCGGGCGATGTCGAGGATCGCCTGCTCGTCGACCTCGGTTCCGGATTCGTTGTTGACGTCGATCGACATGGTCGTGCTGGTCTACTTCCCCTTGGAGCCCTTGGCGGCGGAGGCGGCGGACTTGCCACGGCTCTTGTGCCCGCCGTTCTCCGTGCCGTGCTTGCTGTCGTACTGCTCGTACGCGTCGACGATACGGCCCACCAGCTTGTGCCGGACGACGTCGTGCGAGGACAGCCGGGAGAAGTGGACGTCCTCGACGCCCTCCAGGATGTCCTGGACCTGACGGAGACCGGACTTGGTGCCGTCGGGCAGGTCGACCTGGGTCACATCACCCGTGATCACGATCTTCGAGTCGAAGCCGAGGCGGGTGAGGAACATCTTCATCTGCTCGGGGCTCGTGTTCTGGGCCTCGTCCAGGATGATGAAGGCGTCGTTGAGGGTACGGCCGCGCATGTACGCCAGCGGCGCGACCTCGATCGTCCCGGCCGCCATCAGACGGGGGATGGAGTCGGGGTCGAGCATGTCGTGCAGCGCGTCGTAGAGCGGGCGCAGATAGGGGTCGATCTTCTCGTAGAGCGTGCCCGGCAGGAAGCCCAGGCGCTCGCCGGCCTCCACCGCGGGGCGGGTCAGGATGATGCGGTTGACCTGCTTGGACTGCAGGGCCTGCACCGCCTTCGCCATCGCCAGATACGTCTTGCCGGTACCGGCCGGGCCGATGCCGAAGACGATCGTGTGCTTGTCGATCGCGTCGACGTACCGCTTCTGGTTGAGCGTCTTGGGGCGGATCGTACGGCCACGCGAGGACAGGATGTTCTGCGTCAGCACCTGGGCCGGGGTCTCCAGGCCGTCGCTCTCCCCGTTCTCGCTCGCCTTGAGCATGGCGATCGAGCGTTCCACTGCGTCCTCCGTCATCGGCTGCCCGGTGCGGAGCACCAGCATCATCTCGTCGAACACGCGGGAAATCAGGGCGACATCTCGGGAGTCGCCGACCGCGCTGATCTCATTGCCCCGGACGTGGATGTCGGCCGCCGGGAAGGCCTTCTCGATCACGCGCAGCAGGGCGTCGCCGGATCCCAGCACGGTCACCATGGGGTGCTGGGCGGGGACGGTGAACTGTGCTCTCGCCTGCCCCTGCGCGGGGGTGTGAGCTGTGGGTGTCTGAGTCATGGGCCGGCGCTGAAGGCCTGCGGTTCCTCCTCATCACGGCCGCGTAGCTGAGGGCGGCCTCGCGATTCCAAGGGTACGACGCCGCGCTGACCCAGCCGTAGGGCTTTTCGAACGGTCTCCTGGGCAAATCGCCGGGCGGGCTGGATTCATGCCGCCCGGCACCGGAAGGTGACCGCACTCTCACGCCGGTCTGCGGAACCCGATGGTCGGCACCGCCCGGCGCAGCGGCCACGGGCGGGCGCACTGCTCCGGGACCAGGTCGGCGAGGAACGCGTACCGCTCCAGTGCGGCGGGGTCCTGACCGTCGAGGGAGCGGACCTCGCGCCACCACGTGGCGATCTCGGACCAGCCGGGCGCGGAGAGGGAACCGCCGAACTCCTGGACGGAGAGGGCGGCGGTCAGCCCGGCGAAGGCGAGGCGGTCGGCGAGCCGCCAGCCGGCGAGGGTGCCGGCGACGAATCCGGCCACGAAGACGTCTCCGGCGCCGGTCGGATCCAGCGCCTCGACCTCGATGGCGGGGACCTCGGCGGTCTCGCCGGTGCGCCGGTCCACGGCGTACGCGCCCTCCGCGCCGAGGGTGACGACGGCCAGCGGCACGAACGCGGTCAGCGCGTGCGCGGCGGCGCGCGGGCAGGTCGCGCCGGTGTAGCGCATCGCCTCCTCGGCGTTGGGCAGGAAGGCCTCGCAGTGCGCGAGGTCGGGCAGCCCGGCCAGATCCCAGGCGCCGGTGTCGTCCCAGCCGACGTCGGCGAAGATCCGGGTGCCGTGCGCGGCGGCCTGAGCGACCCAGGGCGCGGAGGTGCCGGGCACCAGCGACGCCACGGCGGCACGCGCGCGCGGCGGGCAGTCGGGGGCCGGTTCCTCCGGGGGCGGCTCGTGGCCGTGGGACACCATCGTGCGTTCGCCCTCGTACGCCATGGAGACGGTGACCGGGGAGTGCCATCCGGGGACCCGGCGGGAGGCGGTGAGGTCGATGCCCTCGCCCTGCTCCAGCGCGTCCCAGCAGTAGTCGCCGTAGTGGTCGTCGCCGAAGGCGGCGGCGAGGGACGTGTGCAGGCCGAGCCGCGCCAGGGCCGTCGCCATGTTCGCCACGCCGCCCGGGCTGGACCCCATGCCGCGCGCCCAGGACTCGGTGCCGCGCACCGGCGCGGAGTCGAGGCCGGTGAAGATGATGTCGAGGAAGACCGTGCCGGTGAGATAGACGTCCCAGGGCGGGTCGCCGGCGGCGCGGAGCGCGGCGAGGGGGTCGACCTGGGCCGCGCGGCCCTTCCCGTGGGCCAGGGTCGACACGGCGGAGGCGGCGGACGCGTTCACGGTGCACTCCCTGAACGTGGTGCGGTTCAGGCCAGTGTGCACCACGGCACGGACAGCGCACTCGCGCTCACCCTGGGACTACTCGACCAAGTCAAGTGCCCCGCGCTCTCCCCCTCCCCCCTACCAGCGGGGCGTGCGCGGTGCCTCCCGCCCCGGCTCCGCGCCCCCTATCGCCGCCGCGTCGTCCCGGTCCCGCAGCGCGCCGTCGTCGCGCGCCCAGCGCGCGTGCAGGAAGGCCGGCCGGTCGCGGTCCAGCTCCACGCCGAGGCCGGCCGGGCCGGACGCCGGCTCCCCGCGCACATGGGCGCCCCGGCAAGGCGCTGCCGGCCGAACGCCCCGACGACCCGCTCCCGCAGGAGCCGTACCGGGCCCTGACGCCCGCACCCGCACCACCCGGGAGTCCCTGGCCGCCGACCTCGCCGAGGTGCGGGCGCGGACACTCGATCGACCGGGAGGAAGGCGTGCCCGGGATCGCCGGGTTCGGGTTCGCGCTGCGGTACGACTCCCCCGCCCAGGACACGATCAGGCTCGGTGCCGGTGGCCGGGCCGGCGCCGGAGCACGAGGAGCGGATCGTGGCCGTGATGCGCGAGACCGGGATGAAGATCGAGGCGACGGCACCGGCGGCCGGGGGTGCGGCGCACTGGCGCTGGGGGACGTCCGCGCGGTCGCCCGTTCACCTGCGGAACCGGGCGTGTCTACCCGCTTTCCCCAACCCCAAACCAGACAGTGACTCGGATCACACCCCCCGCGCTTCTTCGGGTCACGCGTGCTTGATACAAATTGCCCGCGCGCTCGTTCCTGTCCGTCGACGGCCTGCGCCCCTCCCCCCTTTCTGAGCTTCTTCCGCATGCCCCGGGAACGCCCGTGTCCTCCCCCCGCACCACCCTGCCCTGGCCCCTCGTCGCCCTGTTCGCGGCCGGGTACCTCGCGCCGTACCTGCTGCCGACGACCGTCGGCCGCCTGGACGCGGGCCTGCCGCTGACCGCCACTCAGGCGGGCGCCGCCGGCAGCGCGCTGCTCCTCGGTTCGGCGTCGGCGGGCTTCCTGCTGGCCGCCCGGGTGGAGCGGTTCGGGGCCCGGCCGCTGGCCCGCGCCGGGCTCGCCGTCACCGCCCTCGGTTACGGCGGCGCCGCGCTCACCACCACCGTCCCCGCTGTCGTCGCGGGTGCGGTGCTCGGCGGGTTCGGCTCGGGCACGGTCACCGCGGTCGCCGCGTCCGGCATCGCCGCCCAGCGGGACCCGCACCGCGCCTCCACGGCCGGCCTGCTCGGCGTCTCCGCGCTGGCGGGCGCGCTGTATCTGACGGTCCCGCACCTCGGCCCCGGGCACGGGCTGCCGCTCGCCGCGATCGCGCTGACCGCCCTGGCCGTATGGCCGCTGACCGGCAGGCTGCCCGTACGGTCTCCGGCCGCTCCCGTCGTCCGGGAGGACCGGGCCCGGCTCCCCCACCTGCGCGCCGGGCTGCTCCTCGCCGCCGCCATGCCGTTCTGGTCGCTCGCCCAGAACGCCCTGTGGGGCGTCAGCGGCCGGATCGGGCTGACCCAGGCGCACCTGACCGAGGCGGCCGTCGGCGTCGTCTTCGCCGTCGCCCTCGGCGCGGGGCTGCTGGGAGTGCTCGGCGCCGGGGCGCTCGGGGCGCGGCTCGGGCCGGCGGTGCCGATCGGCGCCGGGACCGTGCTGATCGCCGGGTGCATCGCGCTCAGCGCCTCCGCGACCACCCTGCCCGTCTTCGCGGCGGGCGAGATCGCCTGGAACGCCTTGTACCCGGTGGTGCTGTCGTACGTCATCGGCCTGGCCGCCTCCCTCGACCCGCGCGGGCGCTGGGCGGTGCTGGTCGGCTCGGCGTCCTCGCTGGGCACGGCGGCGGGCCCGCTGACCGGCAGCCTGCTGTCGGAGCGTGCGGGCTTCCCGGGCATGGGGCTGGTGCTGGCCGCCGGGCTGCTCGTGGTCGCCGTCCCGATGACGGCGGTGGCCGTGCGCGCGGGCCGGCGGCGGACCGCGGCGGCGGGCATCCGGGTCGTGGAGATCCGGGCCGAGGCCCCGGTCGTGGAGATCCCGGTCGTGGAGATCCCCGTGGACACCCCCGCCGTCCCCGCCGAGCGGGCCGCCTACGACACGGCGGGACCCCGGCAGGCGACGGCCGCGCCGGGGCCCGGCTGAGACCCGCGGTCTACGCGAAGTCGTAGGCCGCCACCTCGGCGAGGTAGCGCGCCCGCCGCTCCTCGTCGTCCTCCAGGAAGGAGGCGAGGAAGGAGTTGCGGGCCAGTTCCCGCAGCCGTTCGTCGGTCAGGCCGAGTGCGCGGCGCACGGCGTCGAAGTTGTCGCCCGCGTAGCCGCCGAAGTAGGCCGGGTCGTCCGAGTTGACCGTGCACAGCAGCCCGGCGTCGAGCATCGCGGGCAGCGGATGGTCGGCCAGGGTGTCCACCGCGCGCAGCCGGACGTTGGACAGCGGGCACAGGGTGAGCGGGATCCGCTCCCGCACCAGCCGCTCGACCAGCGCGGGGTCCTCCATGCAGCGCAGGCCGTGGTCGACGCGCTCGACGCCGAGCAGGTCCAGGGACTCGGTGATGTACTCCGGCGGCCCCTCCTCGCCCGCGTGCGCGACGCGGCGCAGCCCGAGCGCGGCGGCGGCCTCGTAGACCTCGCGGAACTTCACCGGCGGATGCCCGACCTCGGCGGAGTCCAGTCCGATGCCGGTGATCCGGTCCAGGTACGGCTTGGCCAGCTCCAGGGTGGCGAGGGCCGACTCGGCCGACTCGTCGCGCAGGAAGCACATGATGAGCCTGGTGGAGACCCCGTGGTCGGCCTCGCTGCGGGCGAGCGCCCGCCACAGGCCCTCGACGACCGTGCCCATCGCCACGCCCCGGGCGAGATGGGCCTGCGGGTCGAAGAAGATCTCCGCGTGCCGGACGCCCTGCGCGGCGGCGCGGGCGAGGTAGGCGTCGGCCAGGTCCTCGAAGTCACGCTCGGTGCACAGGACGGCCATCAGCTCGTAGTACAGGTCCAGGAAGGACTGGAGGTCCTCGAAGCGGTACGCCTCGCGCAACGCGTCCGTGGTCGCGTACGGCAGCGTCACCCCGTTGCGGGCGGCCAGCTCGAACGCCAGCTCCGGCTCCAGCGTGCCTTCGATGTGCAGGTGCAGTTCTGCTTTGGGGAGGGGCATCAGGGAATCGTACGCCCCGGTCACCTGCGTTTCGGGAGCGGTACGCGCAGCAGGTCGTACGCCACCGTCAGCTCGCCCTCGAACCCGGCGGCCCGCGCCTGGCGCTCGAACTCCTCGGGGTCGGTGTAGCGCTGGCTGAAGTGGGTCAGGACGAGATGGCGCACGTCACTTGCCCTGGCGACCCGCGCGGCCTGGCCGGCGGTCAGATGGCCGTGCTCGACGGCGAGATGCTCGTCCTCGTCGAGGAAGGTCGACTCGATCACGAGCATGTCGCAGCCGTCCGCCAGCGCGTACACCCCGTCGCACAGCCGGGTGTCCATGACGAACGCGAACCGCTGCCCGCGGCGCACCACGCTGACGTCCGCCAGGGTGACCCCGCCGAGCGCGCCCTCCCGCTGGATGCGGCCGACGTCCGGGCCGGTGATGCCGTGTCCGGCCAGCAGCTCGGGCAGCATCCGGCGCCCGTCCGGCTCGACCAGCCGGTAGCCGTACGACTCGACGGGGTGGGACAGTCTGCGGGCCTCCAGAGCGTAGGAGGGGGTGCGGGCGAGCGTGCCGTCCGCGTCGACCGGCGCCTCGGTCAGCCGGACCGTCTCCCGGTAGGCGGTGGCGTACCGCAGCCGGTCGAAGAAGCGCTGCCCGGAGCGCGGGTAGTGCGCGGTGACCGGGTGCGGCACCTGGTCCAGGTTGATCCGCTGGATCACGCCCGGCAGGCCCAGCGAGTGGTCCCCGTGGAAGTGCGTGACGCAGATCCGGTGGAGGTCGTGGGCGGCGACACCGGCGCGCAGCATCTGACGCTGGGTGCCCTCGCCCGGGTCGAAGAGGATGCCCTCGCCGTCCCAGCGCAGCAGATAGCCGTTGTGGTTGCGGTGCCGGGTCGGGACCTGGCTGGCGGTGCCCAGGACCACCAATTCACGGACGGACACGATGCTGTGCCGCCTACCCGGGAGGCCACTCGAGGCCACGGCCGCCGAGCACGTGCGCGTGGGCGTGCCAGACGGTCTGGCCGGCGCCGCTGCCGGTGTTGAAGACGATGCGGTAGCTGTCCAGCTTCTCGTCGTCGGCGACCGCCTGGGTCTCCCGCAGCACGTCGGCGGCGACGTCCGGGGCACCGGCGGCGAGTTCGGCGGCGTTCGCGTAGTGCGCCTTGGGGATGACCAGGACGTGGGTGGGCGCCTTGGGGTTGATGTCCCGGAAGGCGACGGTCGTGTCGGACTCGCGGACGATCGTCGCCGGGATCTGGCCCGCGACGATCTTGCAGAACAGGCAGTCGTCCTGCGGTTCCCCTGACATTGTCCCTCCGGGGGTTGGGTGGTTGATCGTCTGCGGGGGCATCGTATCGCCGCCGGGTGCCGGTGGTCCCTGGTTGATCGCGCAGTTCCCCGCGCCCCTCAGGCGGGTACGGGCACCCGAGTCCGCTCCGGCCGCGGGCCCGCCCAGCCCCCGCTCCGGTCACGGAACCGCGGGCGGCACCTTCGCCGGGGTCGACTCCAGGGCCTCCAGGGCCAGGCGGATCGCCTCGTCCAACTGCGCGTCGCGGCCGGCCGCGTGGTCCTGGGGACGCTGGACGACCTCCACGTCCGGATCCACGCCGTGGTTCTCCACGCCCCAGCCGTAACCCTCCAGCCAGAACGCGTACTTGGGCTGGGTGACGAGCGTGCCGTCGACCAGCCGATAACGGCTGTCGATGCCGATGACGCCGCCCCAGGTGCGCGTGCCGACCACCGGCCCGAGCCCGAGCGCCTTGATCGCCGCGTTGACGATGTCCCCGTCGGACCCGGAGAACTCGTTGGCGACGGCCACGACGGGTCCGCGCGGCGCGTCCTCGGGATAGCTGTACGGCCGCATTCCGCGCGGCACGGCCCAGCCGACGATCCGCCGGGCCAGTTTCTCGACGACGAGCTGGGAGGTGTGCCCGCCCCGGTTCTCCCGGACGTCCACGATCAGCCCCTCACGAGCGACCTCCACCCGCAGGTCCCGGTGGATCTGCGCCCAGCCGGGCGCCTGCATGTCCGGCACGTGCAGATAGCCGAGCCGCCCGCCGGACCGCTCGCGCACGTACGCCCGCCGGCCGGCGACCCACGCGTGGTACCGCAGCGGCTCCTCGTCGGCGACCGGCACGACCACGGTGTGCCGCACCTCGCCCCCGCCGGCCGGCGACACGGTCAGCTCCACGGGCTTGCCGGCCGTGCCGACGAGCAGCGGACCCGGCCCGGTCACCGGGTCCACCGGCTGCCCGCCGACGGCGACGATCGCGTCCCCGGCGCGCACCGCCACTCCGGGCGCGGCCAGCGGGGAGCGGGCCTCGGGGTCGGAGGTCTCGGAGGGCAGCACCCGGTCGATGCGCCAGGTGCCGTCCGGGTGCCGGGAGAGGTCCGCGCCGAGCAGCCCCTGCCGGACGCCGTGCCCGTGGCCGCCGCGCGGGATGACGTAGGCGTGCGAGGTGCCCAGTTCGCCCTGCACCTCCCACAGCAGGTCGACGAGGTCGTCGTGGGTGGCGACCCGGTCGACGACGGGCCGGTAGCGGTCGAGGACGCCTTCCCAGTCGACGCCGTTCATGTCCGGCCGCCAGAAGTGGTCGCGCATGATCCGGCCGGTCTCGTCGAACATCTGCCGCCACTCGGCGGCCGGGTCGATCGTCTGGCGGACCCGGGACAGGTCGACGGTGACGTTGGTGTCGCTGTCGTCGTCACCGGACGCGCGCCGGTCGCTGGGTACGACCTTCAGCCGTCCGTCGGTCCACAGCAGCACCCGCTTGCCGTCGCCGCTGACCTCGAAGTGGTCGGCGTCGGCGGCGAGGTGTTCCAGGCGCTGCTGGGCGAGGTCGTAGCGCTCCAGCTCGCTGTGCGGGGCGGGGTCGTCCGGGGTGGCCCGGGAGACGCCGAGGACGCCCTGCACGGGGTGGCGCAGCCACAGCACGCCGTCCTTGGCGGCGCGCAGGCTGGAGTACCGGCCGGCCTCCACCGGGAACGCGACGATCCGGTCGGCCAGCCCGTCGAGGTCGATCCGGGTGGCCGGGGTGCCCTCGCTGTCCGGGGTCTCGTCCTTGTCCGGCGCCTCGAAGGGCCGCCCGTGCCGCTGCGGCCCGAACGGGGAGGGCGTGGTCGCGGCCAGGGTGATCAGATGCGGCCGGTCGCCGGTGACGAACGCGAGGTCGAAGACGTGCTCGTCGTAGACCGGGTCGAAGGAGCGGGTGGAGAGGAACGCGAGGTGCTTGCCGTCGTGGGTGAAGGCGGGCGCGTAGTCCTGGAAGCGGAGCGGGGTCGCCTCGGTGACCGTCAGATCGGTGGTGTGGGCCAGCCTGATCTGGCAGAGCGGGCTGGGGCCGGGGTGCGACCAGGCCAGCCACGCCGAGTCCGGCGAGAACGCCAGGCCGGAGGCGTCGCCGTGCTCGCTGCGGTCGACCTCGCGGACGTCGCCGGTCTCCCGCTCCACGAGCAGCACCCGCCCGTCGTGCGTGGCGACCGCCGCCCGGCTGCCGTCGGGGGCCATCGCGAGGTCCAGCACCCGGCCGAGCCGGCCGGCGGCGAGCCGGCGCGGGGTGGCGCCGGGCGCGAGGCCGGTGGCGGGCGCGAACTCCAGGGCGTCCTCGCCCTCGGCGTCCGTCACCCATACCGCCCACTCCTCACCCTCCACCCGGAAGGTGCGCGGCAGCCGGGCCCGGACGCCGGGTGTGGCGGCGAGGGCGCGAGCGGGGCCGGAGCGGTGGGTGACCCAGTGCACGGTGCCGCGCACCGCGACCGCGCTGGCGCGCGCGGTGTGGTCGGGCGCGGCGGCGCCGAACCAGCGGGCGGCGTCGACCTGAAAGGGCTGGCGGTCGGTGCGCTGGCCGCCGAGCCGGATGTCGAGGCGGCGGGGCTCGGCGCCGTCGAGGTCGTCCAGGACCCACAGTTCACCGGCGGAGGAGTAGACGACGCGGGTGGCGTCGCCGGCCGCGTGCCGGGCGTAGAAGCCGTCGAGGGGCGTGTGGCGGCGCAGGTCGGAGCCGTCGGCGAGGGAGGAGTAGAGCGCTCCGGTCCCCTCGTGGTCGGAGAGGAACGCGATCCTCTCCCCGACCCAGAACGGGTACTCGATGTTCCCGTCCAGCTCCTCGTGGAGCCGTACGAATTCACCGCCACCGTCGCGGTCGATCCACAACTTGCCCGCCGTACCGCCCCGGTACCGCTTCCACCAGGCGGCCTCACGGCCCATCGGCGCCGACAGCAGCACCGTGTGCGGGCCGTGGGCGACACCGCCGACGGGGCCGTACGGCAGCCGGGTGGCCGGGCCGCCGTCCAGCGGGACCGCGTGCGCCCAGCTGCGGCGCGAGGACGCCTGGCCGTGGGCGGTGAGGGCGAGGACCTGGCCGTCGGCGGTCCAGCCGCCCACCTGGGTGCGCCAACTCCCCCAGTGGGTGAGCCGTCGGGACGGGCCGCCGTCGACCGGCGCGATGTGCACCTCGGGTGCGCCGTCACGCGTGGAGGTCCAGGCGACGGTGGTGCCGTCGGGCGAGATGCGCGGCAGGGTCACCGGCACGTTGTCGGCGCTGACCCGCCAGGCCCGACCGCCGTCGAGCGGGGCGAGCCACACGTCGTCCTCGGCGGTGAAGGCCACCAACTCGCCGTGCGGATGCGGAAATCGGAGATACCCCGGCGTGGACTGTGTCACCCGATCACCCTATGCAGGGGCGGCCTCCCTGAACAGCGGTTCCGATCACTTCCCTTGGGGCCAGCACTGGGGATCGCGCTGGCACCAGAGGGTCTTGGTGACGGTCACCGTGACCTCCGGGCCGGGCTGGCCGCCGGGCGGCTGGTTCACGGGCGGCGTGCTCGGGGCGTCGCAGTCGCCGAGGCCCTGGACGCGGAACCACTCCTTGCCGTCGACCTTCGCGACGATGTCACCGCGGATGCACCGGCCGTTGACCGCGCGCGTCACCTTGCCGTCGACGGTGATCTCCTTGCCGTCGGAGGTCTCGCCCTCGCAGTCCACGTCGGCGACGGGGTCCTCGCTCGCGGCCGGTGTCGAGCGGCCGTCGTCCCCGAAGCTCGCGGTGCAGGTCAGCCACCGCACGTCCGCCTTCTGCCGCTCCAGCTCCCGGGTCACCGTCTCGTCGGTGGTGTACGCCACCGTCGCCGAGCTGAGCCCGCCCGGCTCACACGCCACCACCCCGCCCACGGCCACCACCGCGAACGCCGCGACGCCGGTCATCCGCCGTCCCGGCCGATCCCAAATCCGCCTCAACACCCCCATGAAAGGGCATGCTGCCACCGTCTCGCGGGCCGCGGTAGAGCGCATACGGCCACGTGTGCCCGCCGAAATTCCGGCGCCCGAGCGGGGCTTGGCCCCTAGCCTGGCGTGATGCGCAAGAAGGGCAGCCCGCGACGGCTCGTGGTGGACGCGACGACCACCTACCTGTGGAGCGTCCGGCACCGGCACGGCGACGGGCGGCCGTGCGAGGAGGTGGTCAGCCTGCACCGGGACGGGACGTGCACGCGGATCGTCTTCCGGGAGGGGCCCGGCCGGCCGGTCGAGGGCGGCTACCAGCCCGGCGACTACGTGATCGACGAGCACGGCAACCACCTCAACCTGAACGAGCCGGGCAGCGTGCGCGCGCTCGTCGACGAGGCGGCCCGGCGCGGGCTGCCGCCCCGCGACCGGGAGCTGGACGGCTGGGAGCTGCTGCGGGCGATCGGCGCCGGCCGCCCGCGGTAGCCGTCGGGCGTCAGTCCCAGCGGCCGGTGCGGCCGAGGAGCAGGGCGGCGGCGGCCGTACCGGCGGTGGAGGTGCGCAGCACGGAGCGGCCGAGGACGCAGGCCTTGGCGCCGGCCTCCCGGAACAGCGCCAGCTCGTCGGAGGCGACGCCCCCTTCGGGGCCGACGACCAGCACGATCTCGCCCTCGGTGGGCAGTTCGGCGGTGGCCAGCGGCTCGCTGCCGTAGTCGAAGTCCGAGTGCAGTACGGCGGCGAAGTCGGCCTTCGCGAGCAGCGCGGCGACCTGCTTGGTCGACGCCAGGTCCGCCACCTCGGGGAAGCGGACCCGGCGGGACTGCTTGCCCGCCTCGCGGGCGGTGGCCCGCCACTTGGCGAGGGACTTCAGACCCCGGTCGCCCTTCCACTGGGTGATGCAGCGGGCGGCCTGCCACGGCACGATCGCGTCGACGCCGACCTCGGTCATGGTCTCGACGGCCAGTTCCCCGCGGTCGCCCTTGGGCAGGGCCTGGACGACGGTGATGCGGGGCTGCTCGGGGGGCTCCTCGGAGGAGGAGTCCAGCTGGACGATCAGCCGGTCCTTGCCCTCGGTGCCGAGCACCACGCAGTGCGCCCAGCGGCCCGCCCCGTCGGTGAGGATGACGTCCTCGCCGGGGCGCAGCCGCTTCACCGAGACGGCGTGCCGCCCCTCGGGGCCGTCCACGACGTAACGCCCGCCGCGCCCGGCGTCGAAGTGCTCGACCACGAACACCGGTGCCGTCATCGCGGGCCGCCTCCCGACGACGCGGTCCGCGCGGCCGCCAGTTCGGCCACCAGCACCTCCACCAGCTGCCCGGCGGGCAGCTCGCGGGCCATCCGGTGGCCCTGCCCGGCCCACAGCGCCATGCCCTGCGCGTCACCGGCCTTCGCGGCGGCCTTGCGCAGCGGCGAGGTGAGGTGGTGGATCTCCGGGTAGGCGGCGGGGGCGTACCGGCCGTGCTCGCGCATGAACCGGTTGACCAGGCCGCGCGCCGGGCGGCCGGAGAAGGCGCGGGTGAGTTCGGTGCGGCTGAACAGGGGGTTGGTCAGCGCCTGCTTGTGCACGGCCTGGGCGCCCGACTCGGGGGTGGCGAGGAAGGCGGTGCCGAGCTGGGCGGCGCTCGCGCCCGCGGCGAGGACGGCGGCGATCTGGCTGCCGCGCATGATGCCGCCGGCGGCGACCAGGGGCAGCCGTACCGCCTCGCGGACCTGGGCGATCAGGGAGAGCAGCCCGATGCCGGAGCCGTCGTTCTCGGGGATGTCCCGGTGGGTGCCCTGGTGTCCGCCGGCCTCCACGCCCTGCACGATCACCGCGTCCGCCCCCGCCTGCTCGACGGCGCGGGCCTCGTCGGCGGTGGTGGCGGTGACCAGCGTGAAGGTTCCGGCACGGCGCAGGGCGTCGAGGGCATCCCGGCTCGGCACGCCGAAGTGGAAGGAGACGACCGGCACCGGGTTGTCGAGCAGCACCGCGAGCTTGGCGTCGTACCCGTCGTCCCGGCCGTTGTCCGGGTCGCCCAGCTCGGTCTCGTACCAGGCGGCCTCGCCGGCCAGCTGATGGGCGTAGACGTCGACGGCGGCGGGCTCGGCGTAGTCCGGCTGCGGCATGAACAGGTTCACGCCGAAGGGGCGGCTCGTCAGCCCCCGCAGTTGCTTGATCTCCTGGTACATGCCGTCGGCCGTCTTGTACCCGGCGGCCAGGAATCCGAGCCCCCCGGCCTCGGAAACGGCGGCGGCGAGCTGGGGCACGGAGACGCCGCCCGCCATGGGGGCCTGCACGATCGGGTGGGGGAAGAGATCGGTCAGTGCGGAGGACATGACGGCATGGTGTCACGTCCTCCGAACAAGTCCGAATCCGGGCGCCGGACTGGCACAGACCACCGGCACCCCACCCGGCAGCGCTCGGATCAGCGCCCGTTGAACGCGTCCTTCAACCGCGAGAACAACCCCTGCTGCCCCGGCTGGAACTGTCCCTGCGGGCGCTCCTCGCCGCGCAGCTTGGCCAGCTCGCGCAGCAGGCGCTCCTGCTCCGGGTCCAGCTTGGTCGGGGTCTGGACCTCGACGTGGACGATCAGGTCGCCCCGGCCGCCGCCGCGCAGATGCGTGACGCCCCGGCCGTGCATCGGGATCGACTGGCCGGACTGGGTGCCCGGGCGGATGTCGACCTCCTCCATGCCGTCCAGCGTCTCCAGCGGCACCTTGGTGCCGAGGGCCGCCGCCGTCATCGGGATCGTGACCGTGCAGTGCAGGTCGTCGCCGCGCCGCTGGAACATCGGGTGCGGGAGTTCGTGGATCTCCACGTACAGGTCGCCGGCGGGACCGCCACCGGGGCCGACCTCGCCCTCGCCCGCGAGCTGGATCCGGGTGCCGTTGTCGACACCGGCCGGGATCTTCACCGTCAGGGTGCGGCGGGAGCGGACCCGGCCGTCACCGGCGCACTCCGGGCAGGGGTTCGGCACGACCGTGCCGAAGCCCTGGCACTGCGGGCACGGCCGCGAGGTCATGACCTGACCCAGGAAGGACCGGGTGACCTGCGAGACCTCACCCCGGCCGCGGCACATGTCACACGTCTGCGCCGAGGTGCCCGGCGCCGCGCCCTCGCCGCTGCACGTGGCGCAGACGATCGCGGTGTCCACCTGGATGTCCTTGGTGGTGCCGAAGGCCGCCTCGTCGAGTTCGATCTCGATCCGGATCATCGCGTCCTGGCCCCGGCGGGTGCGCGAGCGCGGCCCGCGCTGCGACGCCGTGCCGAAGAACGCGTCCATGATGTCGGAGAAGTTCCCGAAGCCGCCCGCGCCGAAGCCGCCGGCGCCCGCGCCGCCGCTCTGCGACAGGGGGTCACCGCCGAGGTCGTAGACCTGCTTCTTCTGCGGGTCCGACAACACCTCGTACGCGGCGTTGATCTCCTTGAACCGCTCCTGGGTCTTCGGATCGGGGTTGACATCCGGGTGCAGCTCGCGGGCGAGCCGCCGGAAGGCCTTCTTGATCTCTTCCTGCGACGCGTCGCGGCGCACGCCGAGAACGGCGTAATAGTCCGTGGCCACTTACGACTCCGCCAGGATCTGTCCGACGTACCGTGCCACCGCTCGTACCGCTCCCATCGTTCCCGGGTAATCCATGCGGGTCGGTCCGACCACGCCCAGCTTGGCGACTGCCTCGCCGCCCGAACCGTAGCCGACCGACACCACCGACGTGGAGTTGAGTCCCTCATGGGCGTTCTCGTGACCGATGCGCACGGTCATGCCCGAATCCTTCGCCTCGCCCAGCAGCTTGAGGAGTACCACCTGCTCCTCCAGCGCCTCCAGGACGGGCCGGATGGTGAGGGGGAAGTCATGTCCGAAGCGGGTCAGATTGGCGGTGCCGCCGATCATCAACCGCTCCTCGGTCCGCTCGACCAGCGTCTCCAGCAGGGTGGAGAGCACCGTCTGGACGGTGCCGCGATCCTCCGCCTCGAAGCCCTCGGGGAGATCCTGCACCAGTTGCGGCACATCCGTGAAACGGCGTCCGGCGACCCGGCTGTTCAGCCGCGCCCGCAGATCCGCCAGGGACGTCTCGCCGAACGGCGCCGGGCAGTCGATCATCCGCTGCTCGACCCGTCCGGTGTCGGTGATCAGGACCAGCATCACCCGCGCGGGTGCCATCGACAGCAGCTCCACGTGCCGCACCGTGGACCGGGTCAGCGAGGGATACTGCACGACCGCGACCTGCCTGGTCAGCTGCGCGAGCAGCCGCACCGTGCGGGCCACGACGTCGTCGAGGTCGACGGCGCCGTCGAGGAAGTTCTGGATCGCGCGCCGCTCGGGCGCGGTGAGCGGCTTGACCTCGGCGAGCTTGTCGACGAAGAGCCGGTAGCCCTTGTCGGTGGGGATCCGCCCGGCGCTGGTGTGCGGCTGGGCGATGTACCCCTCGTCCTCCAGGGCGGCCATGTCGTTGCGGACCGTGGCCGGCGAGACGCCGAGGTTGTGCCGCTCGGTGAGCGCCTTGGAGCCGACCGGCTCCTCGGTTCCGACGTAGTCCTGGACGATGGCGCGCAGTACCTGAAGCCGTCGTTCACTGAGCATCCGCGCACACCTCCAGCGGTCCGTCCCCTTGGCGCTCCCCCTGGCACTCACCCCATACGAGTGCCAGCCTTACCGGCCCAGTGTACGGCCGTCGGGTACGCCCCGGGCAAGGCCGGTCCCGCGCGGTCGTGCGCCCGGGGGCGTCACGGTTAGCGTCGCGGTATGACGGTGACTTGGGAAGAGCTGGGGTGGGAACGGCTGGCGACCGGGGTCGGCCGGTGCCGCCTGCCGGGCTGGGACTGCACGGCCGGACTGGTCCTCGGCGAGGGCACGGCGCTGCTGATCGACGCGGGTTCGGGGCTCGCGGAGGGCGCCCGGCTGCGCGCCGAGGCCGAGGAACTCTCCGGGCACCGTGTGACCCATGTCGCGCTCACCCACCCCCACTTCGACCATGTCTTCGGGGCGGCGGCGCTCGCGGGCGCGGAGGTCTACGGCGCGGTCGGCGTGGACGCGGCGCTCACCTCCCGGCGGGCCCGGGAGGACCTGCGGACGGACGCGATCCGCAACGGCCTGGACGAGACGACGGCGGGCGAGGCGGCGGACACCCTGGTCGCGCCGCGTCACCACGTCTCCGGCGAGTGGACCCTCGACCTGGGCGGCGGCTGCCAGGTGCTGCTCGCGAACGTCGGCCCCGGCCACACCGCCCACGATCTCGCCGTCCTCGTCCCCGGCGCGACGGAGGTGGTCTTCTGCGGTGACCTGGTCGAGGAGTCCGGCGAGCCGCAGGCGGGCCCCGACGCCGTCCCGTCCCGCTGGCCGGACGCGCTGGACCGCCTGCTGTCCCTCGGCGGCGAGGACGCGCTCTACGTCCCCGGCCACGGCGCGGTGGTCGACGCCGCCTTCGTGCGCCGCCAGCGCGACGTCCTGGCGGCCCGCTTCGGCGTGTCGGGCTGAACCCGTCCGCGGCTGTCCATATCGTCATTCGAATGCGCCAGTACTCTCCGGACCTGACCCCGCCCTGGAAGAAGCCCCGGCCCGTCCCGGAGGTCCCGGCGGAGCCCGGCCTGGTGGTCGAGGAGGCGGGGACCGGGTTCTGCGGCGCGGTCGTCCGCTGCGAGGCGGGCACGGTGACGCTGGAGGACCGCTTCGGCAAGCACCGGGTGTTTCCGATGGAACCGCGCGGCTTCCTGCTGGAGGGCAGGGTGGTGACCCTCGTACGGCCGCCGGCGTCGGGGCCCGTGCGGCCCGCTCGCACCGCCTCCGGCTCGGTCGCCGTCCCCGGCGCCCGCGCGCGCGTGGCGCGCGCCGGCCGCATCTACGTCGAGGGCCGCCACGACGCCGAGCTGGTCGAGAAGGTGTGGGGCGACGACCTGCGCATCGAGGGCGTCGTCGTGGAGTACCTGGAGGGCGTCGACGACCTCCCCTCGATCGTGGCCGACTTCGCCCCGGGCCCGGACGCGAGACTGGGCGTCCTCGTGGACCATCTGGTACCGGGCACCAAGGAGTGGCGCATCGCGCAGGCCGTGACCAGCGACCACGCCCTGGTCGTCGGCCACCCGTACATCGACATCTGGCAGGCGGTGAAGCCGTCGGCCCTGGGCATCCCGGCCTGGCCGGAGGTGCCCAAGGGCCAGGACTGGAAGACGGGGGTGTGCCGGGCCCTGGGCTGGCCGGCGGAGAACACCGGCGCGGTGTGGCAGGCGATCCTGAAGCGGGTCGGCTCCTACAAGGACCTGGAGCCGGAGCTGCTGGGGAGGGTGGAGGAGCTGATCGACTTCGTCACCGCCTAGCCGCGGGCGGCCAGGCCCTAGTCCACCAGGTCCCGCACCACCGCGTCCGCCAGCAGCCGCCCCCGCAGCGTCAGGACCGCCTGCCCCCGCTCGTACGGCCCCTCCTGGAGCAGTCCCCCGGACAACGCGCGGCGGGCGGCCTTCAGGCCCTCCTCGCGGAGGAGGGCCAGCGGCACGCCCTCGCGCAGACGCAGCTCCAGCAGGATGCGCTCGACCCGCCGGTCCTCGTCCGAGAGCAGTTCGCGACCGGCGCCCGGAGAGCGGCCCTCCGCCAGGGCCGCCGCGTAGGCGCCCGGGTGCTTCACGTTCCACCAGCGCACTCCGCCGACGTGCGAGTGGGCGCCGGGGCCCGCGCCCCACCAGTCGGCGCCTCGCCAGTACAGCTCGTTGTGCAGGCAGCGCCCGGCTTCCGCGGTGGCCCAGTTGGACACCTCGTACCAGTCGTAGCCCGCCGCGGAGAGCCGCTCCTCGGCGATCAGGTAGCGGTCGGCGTGCACGTCGTCGTCGGTCATGGGGACCTCGCCCCGGCGGATCCGCCGCGCGAGCTGGGTGCCCTCCTCGACGATCAGGGCGTACGCCGAGATGTGGTCGGGCCCCGCGCCGAGGGCCGCGTCCAGGGAGGCGCGCCAGTCGTCGTCGGACTCACCGGGCGTGCCGTAGATCAGGTCGAGGTTGACGTGCTCGAAGCCCGCCGCGCGGGCCTCCGCGACGCATGCCTCGGGGCGCCCCGGGGTGTGCGTGCGGTCGAGGACCTTCAGCACGTGCCGCCGCGCGCTCTGCATGCCGAAGGAGATCCGGTTGAAGCCGCCCTCCCGCAGCTCGGCGAGGTAGGCGGGGTCCACCGACTCCGGGTTCGCCTCCGTCGTGACCTCGGCGTCGGCCGCGAGCCCGAACTCCTCGCGGATCGCTCCCAGCATCCGTACGAGATCACCGGCGGCCAGCAGGGTGGGCGTACCGCCGCCGACGAAGACCGTGCGGACCTCGCGCGGGTCGTCGCCGAGGACCTTGCGGGCGAGGCGGATCTCGTCGGTCAGGGTGTCGGCGTAGTTGTCCCGGGAGGCGAGGACGCCGCCGGTGCCGCGCAGCTCGGTGGCGGTGTAGGTGTTGAAGTCGCAGTAGCCGCAGCGGGTCGCGCAGTACGGGACGTGCAGATAGAACCCGAGGGGGCGGCCGGCCGCCCCGGCGAGCGCGGACGCGGGCAGCGCGCCGTCGGCGGGGACGGGCTCGCCGTCGGGGAGTGCGGAAGGCATGTCCTCCATTGTCCCGCACTCCCGTCCCGACTCCTGAACGCGCTACGACGGCCGCTCGGCCTGGAGGACCAGCAGGGCGAGATCGTCCTCGGGCGGGCTGCCGCCGAACTCGTGCACCTGCCGCCGGATCCGCTCGGCGATCAGCTCCGCGCTCAGGCCCGCGCAGCCGGCCAGCGCCGCCGCCAGCCCGTCGCCGTCGTCGAACTGCCGGGAGCCGCAGCGGCGCTCGGTGACCCCGTCGGTGACGCAGAGGAGGCTGTCACCGGGGCGCAGTGCGAAGGTCTCGCTGGTGTAGGTCTCGTCCTCGACGACGCCGAGCAGGGTCTGCGGACGGGCGACGGTACGGACGTCGCCGTCGGGGCCGAGGAGCAGCGGGAGGGGGTGGCCGGCGGCGGCGAGGGTGCAGCGGACGCCGCCGTCGAAGGGGGCCAGCTCGCCGTAGAGGAGGGAGAGGAAGCGGGTCTGCGGGCCGTCGCCGGGGGCTACGGGGCCCGCCAGGGCGCGGGCGGCGGCGTCGGCGGCCTCGGTGGCGTCGTCGAGGAGGAGCTGGTTGAGGCGGTCGAGGACGTCGGCGACACGGTAGCCCTCGCGGGCCAGCAGCCGCAGCCAGGGGCGGGCCAGGCCGATGACGACGGCGGCTTCGGGTCCCTTGCCCTGCACGTCGCCGACGGCGAAGCACCAGCGGCCGTCGCCGGCCGGGAAGAGGTCGTAGAAGTCGCCGCTGGGCCCGCCGACGTCGCACGGCTCGTGCACCAGGGCGCTGCGCAGCCCGGGGACCTCGGGGACCGTGCCGGGCAGCAGCCCGCGCTGGAGGACGGAGCTGATGGTGACCTGGCGGGCGTACTGCCGGGCCGCCCCGATGGCCAGCGCGACCCTGCGGCCCAGATCCTCCACCAGACCGGTCACCTCGCCGGGCAGCCGCGTGACCCCGGACCGCCCGATGACCAGCGTCCCGAGCGGGCGCCCGCCGGCGACCAGCCGGAAGGCCATGGCGGTGCCGGGGGCGGCGGGGGTCCCGGAAGCGGCAGGAGAGCCGGCCTCCCCCGGCCAGGGGTAGGGCACCGGCCCGCCGTTCTCCGTCTCCTCCGCCGTGCCGGGCGGCTCCTTCTCCAGGGCGCGGCGCAGCTCCTCCATGTGGTCCTCGCTGGCGTGCCAGACGCGGGCCAGGCGGGGGCCGGGCGTGCCGAGGCCGCCGTCGGGGCGGCGGGCGCGGCCCATCGCCTCGTCCTCCAGCCAGATCGCGCACCAGTCGGCGAGCCGCGGCACGAGCAGCTGGCCGGTGAGCGCGGCGACCAGGTCCTCGTCGAGCTGCCCGGCGAGCAGGTCGGACGCCTCGGCGAGGAAGGACAGGGCGCCGCGCCCCAGCCATTCGCCGTCCCGCTCGGCCCGCCGCCGCTCGGGGGCGAGCAGTCCGGCGACGGACAGGGACTCGCCCGGGTCCTCGTGCCGCGGGTGCTCGTCGCCGGTCACCCGCGCCCACACCGTCTTGGCGCCCCGGCGGTAGGTGACGCCCCAGGACTCGGAGAGGGCGGACACGAGGCGCAGGCCACGGCCGTACTCCGGGGTGCCGTGGGCCGGTTCGCCGGCGGTGTCGCGCGGGGCGCGGGAGGGGTGGCGGTCGCAGACCTCGATGACGAGCGCGCCGGTGTCCGGCTCCAGCCGGCAGGCCAGTTCCACGTCGGTGCCGGCGTGCACGACCGCGTTGGTGACCAGTTCGCTGACGACGACCGCCGCGTCCTCGGCGACCCGGTCGGCGCCGGGCAGCCCGAGGTCGCCCCACTCGCGCAGGGCCGTGCGCAGCAGCCGGCGGGCGGCGCCCGGGGCGAGCGGGCCCCCGGTGAGGGTGGTGCGCGCCTGCGGCCGCGCGGGCGCGCTGACGGGGTCGCTCTCCGGGTACGTCGGAGACTCCCGCTGTGTCGGTATGGCCCCCATCTCCAGCTCCCCGGGCAGTGGGACGGTGTTGTGCCGACAGGGTGACAGACCGACCCCGGCCGACCGCGCCGAGTTACCGAAGTGGGCCGTGTTGAGTGAGGACCATGCTCCGCACATGGCCGAATCCGGACCGGTTGGGGTCCGGATTCGAGCATCTGAACTATGCCGCTGGCTCAGGCGCCTTTCCCGGGCGGCGAGCCGGCGGAACGGGGACCGCTACTTCTCGATCGCCCCCTCGTACATCTCCTCGATCAGGTGCTTGTACTCCCGCTCGACGACCGGCCGCTTCAGCTTCAGGCTCGGGGTGATCTCGCCGTGCTCGATGTCGAGGTCGCGCGGCAGCAGCCGGAACTTCTTGATGGTCTGCCAGCGCTGGAGCCCGGCGTTGAGCTGCTGGACGTATCCGTCGACCATCTCCACGGTGGCGGGCGCGGCGACCACCTCGGCGTACGACTTGCCCTCCAGGCCGTTCTCCTTCGCCCAGCCGAGGAGCGCGGCCTCGTCGAGGGCGATGAGCGCGGTGCAGTAGTTCCGGTCGGCGCCGTGGACGAGGATGTTGGAGACGAACGGGCAGACCGCCTTGAAGGAGCCCTCGATCTCGGTCGGCGCGATGTACTTGCCGCCCGAGGTCTTGAACAGGTCCTTCTTGCGGTCGGTGATCCGCAGGTAGCCGTCGTTGGACAGCTCGCCGATGTCGCCGGTGTGGAACCAGCCGTCCGGCTCCAGCACCTCGGCGGTCTTGTCGGGCAGACCGTGGTAGCCGGCCATGATGCCGGGGCCGCGCAGCAGGATCTCGCCGTCCTCGGCGATGCGCACCTCGGTGCCGGGCAGCGGCTTGCCGACCGTGCCGGTGCGGTAGGCCTCGCCGGGGTTGACGAAGGAGGCGGCGGAGGACTCGGTGAGGCCGTAGCCCTCGAGGATGTGGATGCCGGCGCCGGAGAAGAAGTAGCCGATCTCGGGGGCGAGGGCGACCGAGCCGGAGACGCAGGCCCGCAGCCGTCCGCCGAAGGCCTCGCGCAGCTTGGCGTAGACGAGCTTGTCGGCGACCTTGTGCTTGGCGGACAGGCCGAAGGGGGCGGAGGCGGTGCCGGTGCGGCGGAAGTTGTCCTGGGTGACCTTGGCGTACTCGCGGGCGACCTCGGCGGCCCACTGGAAGATCTTGTACTTGGCGGGGCCGCCGGCCCGGGCCTTGGCGACGACGCCGTTGTAGACCTTCTCGAAGATGCGGGGCACGGCCGCCATGTACGTGGGCTGGACGACCGGCAGATTCTCGATGATCTTGTCGACCCGGCCGTCGACGGCGGTGACGTGGCCGACCTCGATCTGCCCGGAGGTCAGCACCTTGCCGAAGACGTGGGCGAGCGGCAGCCACAGGTACTGGACGTCGTCGGGGCCGACCAGGCCGGTCGCGGCGATCGCCTTCGCCATGTACGACCAGTTGTCGTGCGGCAGGCGCACGCCCTTGGGGCGGCCGGTGGTGCCGGAGGTGTAGATGAGGGTGGCCAGCTGCTCCCGCTTGATCGCGCCGACCCGCTGCCTGATCAGCTCGGGGTCCTTCTCCAGCCGGGCCGCGCCGCGGGCCTGGAGTTCGTCCAGGGTGAGCACCCAGTCGCCGGTCTCCACGCCGGTGCCGTCGATGACCACGACATGCGTCAGCTCGGGCAGCCCGGCGCGCTTCTCCCGTGCCTTGGCCAGCTGCTCGGCGTTCTCCGCGATCAGCACCCGGCTGCCGGAGTCGGAGAGGATGAACGCCGACTCGTCGGCGTTGGTCTGCGGGTAGATGGTGGTGGTCGCCGCGCCCGCGCACATGATGCCGAGGTCGGCGAGGATCCACTCGATCCGGGTGGCGGAGGCGAGCGCGACGCGCTGCTCCGGCTGGACGCCCAGCTCGATCAGCCCGGCCGCGATGGCGTGCACCCGCTCGGCGGCCTGCGCCCAGCTCAGCGGCTTCCACTCGTCGGGGCCGCCGGAGGCCGACGGCACCGGGTAGCGGTAGGCCTCGGCGTCCGGGGTGGCGGCCACGCGCTCCAGGAAGAGGCCCGCGACGGACGGCGGACGGTTCTCGATCAGGTTCTGTGTGTCGGTCACGACATCCTCCGGGGGCCCGCGGCGGTGCGGCTTGTCTCCACTCGCGAGGCGTTGTTTAACTCGCGAGTAACTATCGAGCAGGGACAGGTTAGAGCCCGACCGCCCGCTGCGTAAGACTCCGCGCCCACTCACTTCATGTCACTTCCACCTGAGAGATACCCAGGCCACGGCGAAGGGCCCGCCGCGCTTTCGCACGACGGGCCCCGAGGTGTCCCTTTTGCCGACTACCGGCAGTGACCGGTAGTGGGATCCGCGGCTACTTCTTGCCCTTGGCCGATCCCGCGCCGTCGTCGCTGGAGAGCACCGCGATGAAGGCTTCCTGCGGAACCTCCACGGAACCCACCATCTTCATCCGCTTCTTGCCTTCCTTCTGCTTCTCGAGCAGCTTCCGCTTACGGGAGATGTCACCGCCGTAGCACTTGGCGAGGACGTCCTTGCGGATGGCGCGGATGGTCTCGCGGGCGATCACCCGGGAGCCGATGGCGGCCTGGATCGGCACCTCGAAGGCCTGCCGCGGGATGAGCTCGCGCAGCTTGGCGACCAGCCGCACGCCGTACGCGTACGCGGCGTCCTTGTGGGTGATCGCCGAGAAGGCGTCCACCTTGTCGCCGTGCAGCAGGATGTCGACCTTGACCAGGCTGGAGGTCTGCTCACCGGTGGGCTCGTAGTCCAGGGACGCGTAACCGCGCGTCTTCGACTTCAGCTGGTCGAAGAAGTCGAAGACGATCTCGGCGAGCGGAAGGGTGTAGCGGATCTCGACGCGGTCCTCGGAGAGGTAGTCCATGCCGAGCAGGGTGCCGCGCCGGGTCTGGCACAGCTCCATGATCGAGCCGATGAACTCGGTCGGCGCCAGGATGGTGGCGCGCACGACCGGCTCGTACACCTCGCTGATCTTCCCCTCGGGGAACTCGCTCGGGTTGGTGACGATGTGCTCGCTGCGGTCCTCCATCACCACGCGGTAGACCACGTTGGGCGCGGTGGCGATCAGGTCGAGCCCGAACTCGCGCTCCAGGCGCTCGCGGATCACGTCCAGGTGGAGCAGGCCGAGGAAGCCGACGCGGAAACCGAAGCCGAGGGCCGCGGACGTCTCCGGCTCGTACACCAGCGCGGCGTCGTTGAGCTGGAGCTTGTCCAGGGCCTCGCGCAGCTCGGGGTAGTCCGAGCCGTCCAGCGGATACAGACCCGAGAAGACCATCGGCTTCGGGTCCTTGTAGCCGCCCAGCGCCTCCGTGGCCCCCTTGTGCTGGCTGGTGACGGTGTCACCGACCTTGGACTGGCGGACGTCCTTCACACCGGTGATCAGATAGCCCACCTCGCCGACACCGAGGCCGTCGGCGGACAGCATCTCCGGCGAGTTGGTGCCGATCTCCAGCAGCTCGTGGGTGGCGCCCGTGGACATCATCCGGATGCGCTCACGCTTGTTGAGCTGGCCGTCGATGACACGCACGTACGTCACGACGCCCCGGTAGGAGTCGTAGACCGAGTCGAAGATCATCGCGCGGGCGGGGGCGTCCTTGACGCCGACCGGCGGCGGGATCTCGGCGACGACCTTGTCGAGCAGCGCCTCCACCCCGAGCCCGGTCTTCGCGGAGACCTTCAGCACATCGCTCGGGTCGCAGCCGACCAGGTTCGCCAGCTCCTCGGCGAACTTCTCGGGCTGCGCCGCCGGCAGGTCGATCTTGTTCAGCACGGGGATGATCGTGAGGTCGTTCTCCATCGCCAGGTAGAGGTTGGCGAGGGTCTGGGCCTCGATGCCCTGGGCGGCGTCGACGAGGAGGATGGTCCCCTCGCACGCGGCGAGCGACCGCGAGACCTCGTAGGTGAAGTCGACGTGCCCCGGCGTGTCGATCATGTTGAGGATGTGCGTGTCGCTCTTGTCGTGGGTCGGGGCCCACGGCAGACGCACCGCCTGGGACTTGATCGTGATGCCGCGCTCGCGCTCGATGTCCATACGATCGAGGTACTGGGCGCGCATCTGCCGCTGCTCGACCACACCGGTCAGCTGGAGCATCCGGTCGGCGAGCGTGGACTTGCCGTGGTCGATGTGCGCGATGATGCAGAAATTGCGGATCAGAGCCGGGTCGGTACGGCTCGGCTCGGGCACATTGTTAGGGGTCGCGGGCACGCAGGGTCCTGTCTCTTGAGGCGCCTTATGCCTCGGGTCGGATCGATACGTAGCTTCCATGGTCCCACGGGTGCGGCGCGGCGACCGGTTTGGGCCGTCGGATGGGCCGCTGGTAGTGTAGGGGGCTGTGTCTCATGCCCTCTCAGCGCGAGGCACAACCCCAAGAAATCACCTGGTACGGGACGCGGGATCCGCTGGGATCCCTTTCGACCCGTGCCTGAACCTGAAAAGGCTCATTCGTGGCGAACATCAAGTCCCAGATCAAGCGGATCAAGACCAACGAGAAGGCCCGGCTGCGCAACAAGGCCGTCAAGTCCTCCCTGAAGACCGCGATCCGCAAGGCCCGTGAGGCCGCTGCCGCGGGTGACGTCGAGAAGGCCACCGAGTACCAGCGCGCTGCCGCGCGTCAGCTCGACAAGGCCGTCTCCAAGGGCGTCATCCACAAGAACCAGGCCGCCAACAAGAAGTCGGCGCTGGCTGCGAAGGTCACGTCCCTCAAGGGCTGAACCCCTTATCTGGTCTGATCGCCGGTAGGACCCGAGCGGGCCCTCTCTCATCCGCTCCCGACCGGCACCCCGAGTCCGTTCGCGGCCTGCGTTCGCCACGCGGGAACGGACTCAGCGGCTTCATCCGAAGGCCCCGTCGCCTCGCCCTTCCCCAGGGCGGGCCGCGGGGCCTTCGGTCATGCCCGAGGTGTCACGACCAGAAGTCGTTGTTCGCGTCGATGTCCTGGACGCACTCGTCGATGTCGCTCATCTTGTCGCCGACGATCCGGAAGACGAGGGCGCCATCGTCGTCGATGTGCTTGCCGTTGCGGTCCGCCGTGAAGCGCATCATGCCGACCGCGTGGCCGCGGCCGTCCACGGCGACGCCGCGCAGGTCGACCTGCATGTTCCCGCCGGTCTCCTCGTTCATCCGCCGATACATGTCGATGATCGCGTCCTGCCCCTTGAAGTCACCGGACAGCGGGTGGCTCCCGGGCACATGATGGGTACAGTCCGAGGTCATCAGCTCGCGCAGGGTGTCCATGTCACCTCGGGTGAAGGCTTCGTACCCCTTGCGTACGAGTTGGGCGTGCGGGTGTTCAGCCATGGCGATCGCCACCTCTCCGTCGTCCGGCGATGTGCGGCTGATACGCCCGATTCTCCTCCGCTCTTCCTACGCCCGCCCCCTGGACCGCGCGGCCCGGGCGATGATGACGACGGCCTTCTCCAGCGCGTACTCGGGATCGTCCCCGCCGCCCTTCACTCCGGCGTCCGCCTCGGCCACCGCCCGCAGCGCGACGGCGACCCCGTCCGGCGTCCAGCCCCGCATCTGCTGCCGGACCCGGTCGATCTTCCACGGCGGCATGCCCAGCTCCCGCGCCAGATCGGCGGGCCGGCCGCCACGCGCGGAGGACAGCTTGCCGATCGCCCGCACGCCCTGGGCGAGCGCGCTCGTGATCAGCACGGGGGCGACACCGGTCGCCAGCGACCAGCGCAGGGCCTCCAGCGCCTCGGCCGCCCGGCCCTCCACCGCCCGGTCGGCGACGGTGAAGCTGGAGGCCTCGGCGCGGCCGGTGTAGTACCGCCCGACGACGGCCTCGTCGATGGTCCCCTCCACGTCGGCGACCAGCTGCGAGACGGCGGACGCCAGCTCCCGCAGATCGCTGCCGATCGCGTCGACGAGCGTTTGGCAGGCCTCGGGCGTCGCGGACCGCCCGGTCGCCCGGAACTCCTGCCGCACGAACGCCAGCCGGTCCGCCGGCTTCGTCATCTTCGGGCAGGCCACCTCCCGCGCCCCCGCCTTGCGCGCGGCGTCCAGCAGCCCCTTGCCCTTGGCGCCGCCCGCGTGCAGCAGCACCAGGGTGATCTCCTCGGCGGGTGCGCCGAGGTAGGCCTTCACGTCCTTGACCGTGTCCGCGGACAGGTCCTGCGCGTTGCGTACGACCACGACCTTGCGCTCCGCGAAGAGCGACGGGCTGGTCAGCTCGGCGAGGGTGCCGGGCTGCAGCTGATCGGAGGTCAGGTCACGTACGTCCGTGTCGGCGTCGGCGGCCTTGGCGGCGGCCACCACCTCCCGCACGGCACGGTCGAGCAGCAGGTCCTCCTGGCCCACGGCAAGCGTCACCGGGGCGAGAGGGTCGTCATTCGCGGTTTTCCTGGCCATCGGGACAAGCATGGCACGGCCCACTGACAGGGGGGCGCGCCCGGTCCGGCTGCCCGGACGCCGGTGGCTGTCCCCGCCTCAGGGGCGCGGGGAACCGCGCGACCGGCCGGCCACGGCCCGTGGTTCGAGCGACGGGCCGGCACGGCCCGAGGCACCGTGCCCCTACGGCTCCTCGCGCCAGCCGTCCCACTCCCCGGCGAACTCGTCCAGCTCCCCCGGGTCGAGCACCGCGGCCTCGTCCCGCAGCACCACCAGCCACTGCGCGTCCTCGGCGTCGTCCTCCCCCGCCAGCGCGTCCCGCACCAGCCGCGGCTCCTCGTCGACGCCGAACCGCTCCCCCAGCGCCTCGGCCGCCTCCTCCGCGGCGTCACGGTCGGGCAGCACCAGCACATGTCTCACATCACTCACGGCACCATTCTCCGCCACGGCCGGGAGAAGACTCCCTGGTAGGGGGTGTCTCGCCGATCACGGCGGGCTCGCGGTGCGCCCGGCCCCTGATCCGGCCTGACCGACGAGACACCCTAGGCCGCGATCTCACCGGCCGCCTTGGGCACGACCTGCACGTCGAGATCGATCCGGATGCTCGGTCCCACCACGGCGATCCCTCGCGCCAGCACGGTCTGCCAGCTCACGGTGAAGTCGTCGCGGTGCAGCTCGGTGGTCGCCCGGCAGGCGGCCCGGACCTCTCCCTCCATGCCGTTGCCCAGCCCCAGGTACTCGGTGTCCAGCGTCACCGTCCGCGTCACCCCGTGCAGCGACAGCGCCCCGGTCACGGCCCACCGGCTGCCGCCCTTGTGCACGAACCGGTCGCCGTAGAACTCGATCGTCGGAAAGCGCTCCACATCGAGGAAGTCCGCCGACCGCAGATGGTCGTCCCGCATCCGCACCTTGGTGTCGATCGACGCCGCCCCGATCACCACGTGCAGCTGCGACCGCTCCACGGGGTCGGCGATCCGTATCACCCCGGCGAACGTGTTGAACCGCCCGTGGATCCGCGCCAGCCCGATGTGCCGGGCGGTGAAACCGATCGAGGAGTGCGTCGGCTCGATGTCCCAGTCCCCCGGCGCCGGCAGCTCCGGCGGCTCGGCCGACTGGAGCGTCACGTCGCCGGGCGAGGCGAGCGCGCCCTCCTCCACGGTCATGGCCGCCCGGTACGGGGCGTACCCCTCGGCCGACACCGCCAGCCGGTACTCCCCCGCCGGCACCACCGTCACGAACGAACCGAAGGGATCCGTGCCCCCGCTGACCACCCTGCGCCCCATGTGGTCGCTGACCACGACCTCCGCGTGCCGCACGGGCTCATGGACCGGATCGAGCACCCGGCAGCTGAGCGCACCCGCCCGAGCCGGGGTCCGCACCGCCGCCAGGGGGCTCATCCGTTGTATCCGGTTCCTCCGGCTTCCCAGCCAGCGGCCGATCATCCACGACACCTCTGCGCGCCTTGACGTCACTCGTTACCGAAGATCCATTCGATCACTTGTGTGGCTTTCGGGCAACACAGGGACAGTTCACGGGATACGGACGGAATCAGTCCCTCCCGTCTGCTTTACCCACCACCGGAACCCGGCCCAGCTCGATCCCGAACCGCTCCCGGTACACCGCCAGCACCGCCTCGTCCTCCCCCTCGCCGTACTCGTGTTCCTCCCGCGTCCCGTCCGCCGCCGTCACCTTCAGCCTGCGTCCGCTGAGCGTGATCCGCCCGCCGTCCCCGGTGACCCGGGAGCACACCAGTGACCGCGTGAAGTGCGACTCCGGGGAGGTGCTGTGCCACCAGGCCCCGGTCACGAAGTCGGCGAGCACCCGGGGCCGGGTCTCCAGCCGGTACTCCCGCTCGCCGTCCTTCAGCAGGTCGAGGTCGACCGCGTCCGCCGTACCGCTGCCTCCCCGGGCCCCCGCCGCGTCCGGCCCCGCCTCGACGATCCGGAACGAGCCCGCCGGATCGGCCTGCTCCCCGCGGTCCCGCCACGACAGCGGATAGTGGCTGTGCGCCCCGAATCCCACGTCGGCCAGCCATTCCCCCGCGTCCACCGTCCGCACCCGCAGCGCCATGTGGTCGTACGGGACCCCCGGCCGCCCCTCCGGGCCGTACACCCGCGCCGCCAGCGGCGTCACCTCGAACCCGAGCGCGTCCAGCAACGCGGCGAAAGCGCCGTTCAGTTCGTAGCAGAACCCGCCCCGCCGCGCGCCCACCACCTTGTCCAGCAGCCGTTTCTCGTCGAGCACGACCGCCTCGCCGAGGTGGATCGACAGGTTTTCGAAGGGCACCGTCCGCAGATGGCGCAGGTGCAGCTCGCGCAGCGCGCCGAGGGTGGGCCGGGCCGGACGGGCGGCGCCCAGGCGGCCGAGATACGCGTCAACCTCGCTCGGGTTCATGCCCTCAGTCTCGCGCCACCCGTATCTCGCCACGACCGGGACGATCCCCGCCTATCACCGCGACCGTCCCGTCCCGGTCCGTCCGCAGCACCGCCGCGCCCCCGGCGCGCAGCGCCGTGAGGGTGCCGGGTGCCGGATGCCCGTACGGGTTGTCCTCGCCCGCGGAGATCAGCGCCAGGCGCGGCGCCGTCCGGCGGATCAGCTCCGGGTCCTGGTAGGCGGAGCCGTGGTGGGCGACCTTGAGGACGTCCACCCGGCCGATCAGCGCCGCCGCCGGCGTCCGCAACAGCGCCCGCTGAGCCGGGGGTTCGAGGTCACCGAGCAGCAGCATCCGCAGCCCCGCCGACCGGACGAGCAGGGCGACGCTGGCGTCGTTCGGCCCCTCCGGCACCGGTCCCGAAAGCGGCGCCCCCGATTGCGGCGACCCCGAAGGCGGCCACAGCACCTGCCAGGAGAGGCCGCCGGTGCGCCGCCGCTCCCCGGCGACCGCCCGCGTCACCGGGACGCCCCGCGCGGCCGCCTCGCGCCGGACGAACTCCGCCTGCTCCGCGGGCTCTTCGTACCCCGTCGTCTGGATGGCCCCCACCCTGCGCCCCCGCAGCACTCCGGGCAGTCCGGCGACATGGTCGGCGTGGAAGTGGGTGAGCACGACGAGCGGGATCCTGGTGATGCCCAGCCCGCGCAGGCAGCGGTCCACGAGCACCGGGTCCGGCCCCGCGTCCACCACCACGCCGGTGCCCTCGCCCGCCGCCAGCACCGTCGCGTCGCCCTGTCCCACGTCGCACAGCACGAGCCGCCAGCCCGGCGGCGGCCAGCCGGTGATCACCCGGGTCAGCGGGGGCGGCTGCACCACCGCCAGCACCAGCAGCAGCCCGCCGGCCACGACAAGCCAGGGATGTCGCAGCAACCGCCGCCCGGCCACCACCACGGTCACCGTGACACACAGCAGCAGCCCCGCCCCCGCCCAGCTTCCCGGCCAGTCCACGCCCGCCCCGGGCAGTGCCGCCCCGGTGCGCGCGATGCCCGCGATCCACCCGGCGGGCCAGCCCGCGCACCACGCCAGCGCCTCCGCCACCGGCATCGCCACCGGCGCCGCCGCGAGCGCGGCGAACCCCAGCACCGTCGCCGGGGCCAGCGCGCACTCCGCGAGCAGATTGCACGGCACCGCCACCAGACTCACCCGTGCCGACAGCACCACCACGACCGGCGCGCACACGGCCTGCGCCGCCGCGGCGGCAGCCAGCGCCTCCGCCGGCCGCGGCGGCAGCCCGCGCCCGCGCAGCGCCGCGCTCCACCTCGGCGCGAGCGTCAGCAGCGCCCCGGTGGCCAGCACGGAGAGCAGGAAGCCGTAACTCCGTGACAGCCACGGGTCGTACAGCACCAGCAGCAGCACCGCCGTCGCCAGGGCCGGGATCAGGGACCTGCGGCGTCCGGTGGCCAGGGCGAGCAGCGTGACCGCCCCGCAGGCGGCGGCCCGCAGCACACTCGGGTCCGGGCGGCACACCACGACGAACCCCAGGGTGAGCACCCCGCCGAGCAGCGCGGTTCCCCGCAGGGAGACACCGAGCCGCGGGGCCAGGCCGCGCCGCTCGGCCCGCTGGGCCAGTCCGGGCGGGCCGAGGAGCAGGGCGAGGACGATGGTGAGGTTGCTGCCGGACACGGCGAGCGTGTGGGCGAGGTCGGTCTCCTTGAAGGCCGCGTCCAGGTCGGGCCCGATCCGCGAGGTGTCCCCCACGACCAGGCCCGGGAGCAGGGCGCGCGCGTCCGCGGGCAGACCGTCGGTGGCCTCCCGCAGCCCGGCCCGCAACCGCCCGGCGAACCGCTGGGCCTCGGTGGGCTGCCCCACCACCTCCGGTCCCGCCCGGTCCCGGACCCGCAGAACGGCCGCGATCCGGTCCCCGCCGACCATGGCGGGCGCCAGCCGGCCCGTCACCCGCAGCCGCGTGGAGGGCAGCAGTCCGAGCCACGACGACCGCCCGGCCCCGGGCCCCACGTCGACGATCACCAGCACCGGCGCCCGGGTCACCGTCCGCGCCGCCCCGGCGGCAGGCCGCTCCAGCACCGCGCGGACCTCTCCCCGCAGCAGCACGGACACCCGGGCGAGGTGATCACCGGTGACCCGCGGCCGGGTCAGCCGCGGATCCCCGGTGATCGCGACCTCCGCGGTCACCGTGGCGTACTCCCTTGCCAGCCCCGGCACCGGCCCCCGACGCAGATCCGCACCGTGCAGCCCGGCGGAGGCAGCGGCCGCGGCGACACAGACCAGAACGGCGGCCACGGGCACCCGAAGCCAGGCGATCCGTTCCCGGGACATCCGGGGTGTCCGGGCCATCGAGGGTGTCCGGGGCACCCGGGGTGCTCGAGGCGCCCGGGGCCCAGCGGCCCCCGCCCGAGGCCCGGCCACCGGCACTCGGGCCCCGGCGCCGTCCGGTGAGCCGCGGGCCGGGCGGCCCGTTCGGCGCGCCGCCCACAGCAGGGCGACCGCCCCGGCCGAGCACACCGCCACCACCCCGACGGCCCATCCGGGCGACGCGCCCAGCATGAGAGCCGCCGTCACCCAGGCGGCGAGCGCCGGTGCGACAAGGCGCAGATCGGCCGGCCCCTCCTGCCGTGGATGCGCGTCACCCAGCCGCTTGCCGGACGCCGCGTGCACCGCCGACCGCCCGGACCGGCCCGTGCCGTCCTCAGACCGGCCGAGCCCCGCCGGGGCCCCTTCTTCACCCCGGTCGAGACCCGCCGGCGCCTCCTCACTCCGGCCGAGCCCCGGCGCAGCCTCCTCACCCCGGCCCGCAGTCGAACCTTCCTCCCCGCCCCTCATGGCCGTACGAGATCCCGCAGGTCGGCGAAGCGTCGCTCGCCGATGCCGTTGACCTCGCGCAGTTCGTCCACCGAGCGGAAGCCGCCGTGCCGGGTGCGGTAGTCGATGATGTGCTGGGCGAGCACCGGTCCGACGCCGGGCAGGGTGTCGAGCTGTTCCACGGTGGCCGTGTTGAGGGAGACGGGCCCCGCCGGTGCCGCGCCGAGAGCTCCTCCGGCGGACCCCGGAGCCGGAACGGGAGCGGGAGCGGGCCCGCCGACGACCACCTGCTCCCCGTCCACGAGGAACCGCGCCCGGTTGAGCCCGTCGAGGTCCGTGCCCGGCCGTACGCCGCCCGCCGCCTCCAGCGCGTCCACCACCCGCGCCCCCGCCGGCAGCCGGTGGATCCCGGGTTCCCGCACCTTCCCGCTGACGTCCACCACGATCTCGGCGCCCGGCGTGCTCGCCGGTCCGGCGGTCCCGGCCGGGTCACCCGCTGCTTCCGCGTGCGGCGCCGCCGCCTCGGCGTGCGGTGCCGCCTCGACCACTTCCGGCGCCCGCACGGTCTCGGTCCGCCCGCTCCAGAAGTGCTGCACGGCGAATCCGGCGGCCACCACGAGCAGGACGGTCAGCGCCAGCACGCTGCGCCGTTCCAGCCCTACCCGGGCCTGCAACCACACCGGCATCCGCTCCCGCACGGCGAGCCGGGCCCGGCCCCGCCAGGCCCCCGCCTCACCGGACTCCTGTGCCTGCGCCCGCTCCCGCTCCTGCTCCCGCTCCCGGTCGTCCTCGTACGCCGCAGCGCCTGCCTCGTCCGGTGTCGGCGGCCCAGCCCCCGACTCGCCGAACAACAACCGCGCGCGTCGCCGCAGTTCATCGGCGGACGTGTGCCGTTGCCGAACCGGCCTGCCGCGCAGCGGCGCACGGCGACGACGGGTGCGGCCGTCCGAGGCCGGGCCCCGGCCGGGGCCGCTGGTGGCGGACGTGATGCGTGTGTGTGCTCGAAGTGCCATGTGACGAGGATGGAACAGACCGGCACCCTCGTGATGATCTTGCTCGATTCCCGGGGAAAACCACGCAGTTGTGGATAACTCCGTCACCCATAAGGCTGAATCCCCGGCAGAACCTCACCGTGAGGCGACCACGACCCCCAGCAGCCCGGGCCCCGTATGCGCCCCGATCACCGCCCCGACCTCGCTCACATGCAGCTCGCCCAGCCCGGGCACCCGGGCCCGCAGCCGCTCCGCCAGGGCCGAGGCGCGGTCCGCCGCCGCGAGATGGTGGACGGCGATGTCGACCGGCGCGGCCCCCGCCCGCTCGGCGACGATCTCCTCCAGCCGGGCGATCGCCCTGGACGCCGTGCGCACCTTCTCCAGCGGCTCGATCCGGCCCCCGTGCAACTGGAGCAGCGGCTTCACCGCGAGCGCGGAGCCGAACAGCGCCTGGGCCGTACCGATCCGGCCGCCGCGACGCAGGTACTCCAGGGTGTCGACGTAGAAGTACGCGGAGGTGCCTGCGGCCCGCTTCTCCGCCGCCGTGACGGCCTCGTCCACGGAACCGCCCGTCTCCGCCGCCTCGGCCGCCGCCACCGCGCAGAAGCCGAGCGCCATCGCGATCATGCCGGTGTCCACCACCCGCACCGGCACCGGCGCCTCCCTCGCCGCGAGCACCGCCGCGTCGTAGGTGCCGGACAGCTCGGCGGACAGATGGAGGGAGACGACCCCGGTGGCGCCCGACTCGGCGACCTTGCGATAGGTCTCCGCGAACAAGTGGGGGCTGGGGCGCGAGGTGGTGACGGGGCGTCGCTTCTGGAGCGCCTGGGCCAGGGAGCGGGTCGAGATCTCGGTGCCCTCTTCGAATGCCCGGTCGCCGAGGACGACGGTCAGGGGCACCGCTGTGATGCCGTGGCGCTCCATCGTCCGCGGCGGCAGGTAGGCCGTTGAATCGGTGACGATCGCGACATGGCGGGACATGAGCTGGAGGTTACCTGGCGTAGCGTCCGGACGGCAGCCCAGCCCGCTCACCCGCACCGGAACGAGGACCGGGCAGGCGGGTTCAGGTGGTGCTCTCGGGGCGCGGCTTCTTCTGCCACGGGTAGGCCGGGCGCGGGTCGGGCGGGGTGATGGCGGGGCGCGCCGGCTCTTCGGTGGTCCGCGCCTGCGGGGTGTCCGGCCAGGTCTGCTGGTGCGCTGCCGCGGCGGCGTCGGCGGCGGGGGCTTCCGGCCAGGGCGGCGGCGTGGCGGCGGAGGAAGCGGAGGACCCCGCGGGATCCTCGGTCGTCCAGTGCCGCAACGCACCGGCCTCGACGTCGATCTGGGCGCTGAGCGTGTCCAGGTCGTCGTCGGCGAAGCGGTGGGCGCGATCGCGGGCGGCCCAGCGCAGGGAGTCCGCCGAGCGCGTGATGCGCTCGGTGCGTTCCCGCAGGCCGGGCAGCCGCTCGGTGAGCGAGGCCCGGTCCGGCTCGGCCTCCAGGCGGCGCAGGTCGGCGTCCAGTTCGTGCCCGTGGGCACTGAGCCGCTGGAAGAGGGCGAGCGATTCCTTCAAGGACTCGTCCTCGGCGGCGCCTGCGTGGAGCGCGTCCTGGGTGGCCCGCATCGAGGTGCGCAGCCGGAGCCGCAGCTGGGCGATCTCGCCGGCCGGGCCGGGCTGGACGAAGGACTTGGCGCGCAGGGTGTGGTCCTCGACCGTGCGGCGGGCCTGGGTGATCGTGCGGTCCACGCCGCGCTTGGCGGCGCCGACGACCTTCACCGTGGCATAGGCGCCGAGTGCGACGAAGAGCACGAAGAGCAGGGCCACCACCGCGATCGCTTCCACTGCGCTCCTCCTCCGGCCGATCGGGCCCTCGGCCCGCCGCGGCATCCGCCGCGCCGCTCTTCCACGGTAAACGCATCGGGCAGGCCGGGAGTTCCACGACAACCCCGAACCTGCCCGCAGCGAACCCCGAGCACACCCCCTAGGGGGCGGCCCGGGGCTCACGCCCCGCTCACGTTCCGCTTACGTTCCGCTTACGCCGGAACGATGTTCACCAGCTTCGGCGCCCGCACGATGACCTTGCGGATCCCGGCCCCGTCCAGTGCCGCGACGACCTTCTCGTCGGCCAGCGCGACCTTCTCCAGCTCGTCCTCGGAGATGCCGGGGGCGACCTCCAGGCGCGCCTTGACCTTGCCCTTGATCTGGACGACGCAGGTGACGGTCTCGTCCACGACGTAGGCCGGGTCGGCGACGGGGAAGTCCTGGTGGACGACGGAGTCCGGGTGGCCCAGCTTGCGCCACAGTTCCTCGGCGATGTGCGGGGCCAGCGGCGCGACCAGCAGCACCAGCGCCTCGGCGACCGGGCGCGGCACGGGACCGCCCGCCTTGGTCAGGTGGTTGTTCAGCTCGGTGACCTTGGCGATGGCGGTGTTGAACCGCATGCCCTCCAGGTCGCCGCGCACGCCGTCGATCGCCTTGTGCAGGGCGCGCAGCGTGTCCTCGTCGGGCTCGGCGTCGGTGACGGTGACCTCACCGGTCGCCTCGTCGACGATGTTGCGCCACAGCCGCTGGAGCAGCCGGAACTGGCCGACCACCGCGCGCGTGTCCCACGGCCGGGAGACGTCCAGCGGGCCCATGGCCATCTCGTACAGCCTCAGGGTGTCGGCGCCGTACTCGGCGCAGATCTCGTCCGGAGTGACGGCGTTCTTCAGGGACTTGCCCATCTTGCCCAGCAGGCGGGTGACCTTCTCGCCCTGGTACCAGTAGGCGCCGTCGCGCTCCTCCACCTCGGCGGCGGGGACGGCGATGCCCCGGCTGTCGCGGTAGACGTAGGCCTGGATCATGCCCTGGTTGAACAGCTTGTGGAACGGCTCCGCGGAGGAGACGTGCCCCAGGTCGTACAGGACCTTGGACCAGAAACGGGCGTACAGCAGGTGCAGCACGGCGTGCTCGGCGCCGCCGACGTACAGGTCGACACCGCCGTGCGGCCGGCCCTCGCGCGGGCCCATCCAGTACTGCTCGATCTCCGGGTCGACCAGCTTCTCGCTGTTGTGCGGGTCCAGGTAGCGCAGCTCGTACCAGCAGGAACCGGCCCAGTTGGGCATGGTGTTGGTCTCGCGGCGGTACGTCTTGGGGCCGTCGCCCAGGTCGAGGGTGACGTTGACCCAGTCCTCGTTGCGCGACAGCGGCGTCTCGGGCTGGGTGTCCGCGTCGTCCGGGTCGAAGGTGCGCGGGCTGTAGTCCTCGACCTCCGGCAGCTCCAGCGGCAGCATCGACTCGGGCAGCGCGTGGGCGACGCCGTCCTCGTCGTAGACGATCGGGAAGGGCTCGCCCCAGTAGCGCTGGCGGCTGAAGAGCCAGTCGCGCAGCCGGAAGTTGACGGTGCCCTCGCCGATGCCCTTGGACTCCAGCCACTCGGTGATGCGCGCCTTGGCCTCGACGACGCCCAGGCCGTCCAGGGAGACGTCCTCGCCGGTGGAGTTCACGATCTTCGCGTCGTACGAGGCGAAGGCGTCGTCCCAGGTGGACGGGTCGGTGCCGCGGTCGTCCGAGGGCTCGACCACGCAGCGCATCGGCAGCTCGAAGGCGCGCGCGAAGGCGAAGTCGCGGGTGTCGTGCGCCGGGACGGCCATGATGGCGCCGGTGCCGTAGCCCATCAGGACGTAGTCGGCGATGAAGACGGGGATCCGCTCGCCGGTGACCGGGTTGGTGGCGTACGCGCCGGTGAAGACGCCGGTCTTCTCCTTGGCGTCGGCCTGCCGCTCGACGTCGGACTTGGACGCGGCCTGCGCGCGGTAGGCGGCGACGGCCTCGGCGGGGCCGGCGTGGCCGCCGGTCCACACCTCGTGCGTGCCCTCCGGCCAGGCGCCCGGGGTGATCGTGTCGACCAGCGGGTGCTCGGGGGCCAGCACCATGTAGGTGGCGCCGAACAGGGTGTCCTGGCGGGTGGTGAAGACGGTGATGCGGTCGTCGCCGACGGGGAAGTCGACGCGGGCGCCCTCGGAGCGGCCGATCCAGTTGCGCTGCTGGAGCTTGATGGCCTCGGGCCAGTCCAGCGCGTCCAGATCCTCCAGCAGCCGGTCGGCGTAGGCGGTGATGCGCATGTTCCACTGGCGCAGCTTGGCCTTGAAGACCGGGTAGTTGCCGCGCTCGGAGCGCCCGTCGGCGGTGACCTCCTCGTTGGCCAGCACAGTGCCCAGGCCGGGGCACCAGTTGACCGGCGCGTCGGAGGCGTACGCCAGCCGGTACTGGCCCAGGACGTCGGCCTTCTCCACGGCGTTCAGCTCGTTCCAGGAGCGTCCGCCGGGCACCTCGCGCTCACCGGACTCGAACTGGGCGATCAGCTCGGAGATCGGGCGGGCCTTCTTGGCCTCGTCGTCGTACCAGGAGTTGAAGATCTGCAGGAAGATCCACTGGGTCCACTTGTAGTAGTCCGGGTCGATCGTGGCGAACGACCGGCGCTTGTCGTGGCCCAGGCCCAGCCGCCGCAGCTGGGCCTTCATGTTCTCGATGTTGGCCTCGGTGGACACGCGCGGGTGCGTGCCGGTCTGCACGGCGTACTGCTCTGCGGGCAGGCCGAAGGCGTCGAAGCCCAGGGTGTGCAGGACGTTGTGGCCGGTCATGCGCTGGAAGCGCGCGAAGACGTCGGTGGCGATGTAACCCAGCGGGTGGCCGACGTGGAGGCCCGCACCGGAGGGGTACGGGAACATGTCCATGATGAACTTCTTGGGCTTGGCGACCAGTCCCGGATCGCCCGCCAGGTCGCCCGTGGGGTTCGGCGCCGCGTACGTGCCTGCAGCGTCCCAGACGTCCTGCCAGCGTGCCTCGATCTCCGCGGCCAGGGCGGCCGTGTAGCGGTGCGGCGCGGCCACCTCGGCGGTGGCAGCGGGGTTCGTCTCGCTCATGATCCTCAAAGCTCCATCGATCGTCTCTGCCTGCGGCTTGTCGAGAAACGAAAAATCCCCTCGCACAGGAGGGGACGCCGCGCCGATTCCGGCCACTCGACTCGTCCGGTGGCCGGGACTGATCAGCGCGGCCCGCTAAGCAGAAGGCGTACGGCACGCATGGCGCCAGGGTACCGCAGCCCTCGACCGGGCCGCGACGACGTTCAGAACGTGAACCGCGATCATGATTACTTCGCGTAACAACCTCTAAAGGGCATCACAACAACCAGATAGTCGTTTGATAACAGCGCAATAACTCAAACCTCGCACTCATGGGTATGGCGCGACCTAGAGTGCGGCCCGGGACCGCTTTCCCGAACCGCTCGGAGTTGCCCCCATGACCTCTCGTCGTAAAAACAGCTCGCTCGTCCCACCCGGCCGGTCGGCCTACGGTGCGGCGACGGCTGCCGTGCTGGTCCTCATACCCGTGCTCGTGCTGGCCGGAGGTGACACGTTCCGCGAGTTCCTCGACTTCGGCGCGGGCGTGCTGAGCCTGGTCTCGTTGTCCTGCTCGGTGATCTGGGGCCTGGTGGCCCAGGACCGGATCCTGCTCAACGCGCGCCAGCGGATCGTCGGGCAGGCGGTGCACCGGGCGACGGCGGTCGCCGCGATCGCGTTCCTGCTGCTGCACGTCACCACCAAGCTGGCCCTCGACCACGTCGAGCCGATCGCCGCCGTGCTCCCCTTCTCGCTCGGCGTCACCGGCAGCGCCGGGCTGATCGGACTGGGCTCCCTGGCCGGGCTGCTCATGGTCTTCGTGGGCATCACCGGCGCCCTGCGCGGGGCCTTCGCCTCCCCGGCACCGGTCGCCGCCCGCTGGCGGACCATGCACATGCTGGCCTACCCGGCCTGGTGCGCGGCGCTGCTGCACGGCCTGTTCGCGGGGCGCCAGGCCAAGCCGGTCTTCGTGTTCCTCTACGGCCTGTCGCTGGTCGCCGTCATCGCGGCGCTGGCGCTGCGGTCGGCGCCCCGCCCGGTCAAGCGCGAGGTCGCCGACCGGCTCATCGCGCTGCTCGGCGGCGGGGAGCGGCCGGGCCGCGAGGACCTGGACGCCGCCCGCGCGCGGGCGGGCGCCGAGCCCTCCCCCCTGCCCGGCTACGACGTCCCGCGCGGGGACCGCGAGCGCCCCGCCGAGCCCGCCGCCGGCTTCGCCGCCGCCTACCGTGCGGTGTCCCGTCCCCGCCGGTCCCAGCACCCCGTCCCGGACGCCCAGCCCACCGAGTCGCTCCCCCGGATGGACACCGCTTCGCTGCCCCGCGTGGACACCTCCTGGCCGATCCCGTCGCCGCCGCCGGTCGGGGAGGCGCCCCCGTCGGCGTACGACCCCCTCCAGGACACCGGATACACCATCCCGCCCTATGACAATCCGGGCACCGGCGCCTACGGCCGCACCGAGATGTTCGACACGGTTGAGTCGAACACCCTCTACGGCACGTACAACCCGAACGACACGTACGACAACAGCGGTCCCGCCACGGAAACACTGCCCGGTGCGTCCTACGACTTCGACGCACCGGGTTCGGGCGAACCTTGGAACATGCCTTCCGGAGGCTTTAAGTGAACGAGGCCCTGCCCGACGTACCCGAAGTCCGCGTGGTCGGACTTCCTCAGCTCACGTCGGGCTTCGACCTTGTCGAAAGACTCGATCTGCCCATGCACCTGAAGGTGCACGGGCCGCTCGAACCCATGGGCGGCGAGCAGCTCGCACAGCTCGCCGAACGCATCAATCTCAGGGGCCGCGGCGGCGCGGGCTTCCCCTTCCACAAGAAACTGCGGTCGGTCGCCGAATCGGCGATCCGCCGCGGCGTACGGCCGGTGGTGGTGATCAACGGAAGCGAGGACGAACCCGCCTGCCGCAAGGACACGGTGCTGATCAACCGTGCCCCGCATCTGATCCTGGACGGCGCGCTGCTGTGCGCCGAGGCCCTGGGTGCCCGCACGCTCGTGGTGGGGGTCACCCGGGAGTCCACCCAGCGCTCCATGGAGGCCGCGCTCGCCGAGCGCGGCCTGAGCAACGGGCGAAGATCGGCGCTCCGCGCGCGCGTGCAGCGCAATCCCGTCCGCATGGTCACCGGCGCCGCCGCCTCCCTGATCCGCTCGATCGACGGCGGCCCGGCGATCCCGCCCGGCCGCAAGATCAGCGCCTCGGTCAGCGGTGTCGGCGGCGCCCCGACCCTGCTGTCGAACGCCGAGACGTTCGCCCAGCTGGCGATCGCCGCGCGGATCGGCCCGGAGCGGTACGGCAATACCGGGCTGTACGACGAGCCGGGCACCGTGCTGCTCACCGTCTCCGGGGCGGTCGCCCGCCCCATGGTCATCGAGGTTCCCACCGGGGTGCCGCTGCGCTACGTCCTGCAGCTGGCCGGCGCCCCGCCGCTCCCGCAGGGCGTGCTGACCGGCGGCTACCACGGCAAATGGATCGACGCGGCGACGGTGAACGAGGCGATCGTCTCGCGCAACTCGCTGGACGCGGTGGGCGGTTCGCTGGGTGCGGGGGCGATCCTGCCGATCACCCAGGAGACCTGCCCGCTGGGCGAGTCGCTGCGGGTGGCGCAGTGGCTGGCCGAGGAGAGCGCGGGCCAGTGCGGCCCCTGCTACCTGGGCCTGCCGGCCGCCGCGCGCGGCTTGGAGGACATCCTCAACGGCGGCGGGCCGGCCGCCCTGGAAGCGCTGAAGCAGGTCGCCAAGAACGTCAAGCGGCGCGGCGCCTGCTCCCACCCGGACGGCTCCGCGATGTTCCTGGAGTCGACCCTCAAGGCGTTCACCGACGACCTCGCCGCCCATGTCCTCGGCAGCGGCTGCGGACGGCCCGTGGAGGGCGTTCTGCCGCTCTTCGAGGGTGGCAGGGGCCCGACGGGCGTCCCGGGCGGCGGCACGGCCGAGGAGAACGGCCCCAGCCGCCAGAAGATCTACGTCGACTGGACGCTGTGCCGGGGACACGGCCTGTGCGCCGACATCCTCCCGGAGGTCTTCGAGCTGGGCGCCGACGGCTTCCCGACCGTCGCCCAGGCGGCCGTGCCCCGCTACGCCGAGGCGAAGGCGCTGCGCGCGGTGCGCCGCTGCCCGGCGCTCGCCCTGCGGATCGAGGAGGACACCCGCTCCCAGCCCGCCGCGCGCAATCTGCCGGTGCTGTCCCAGGGGCGCGGGCGGCGCGCGCTCGGCCGCTGAGAAAAGAGGCGGGACATACGAAAAGATCCCCGGATCCGAGAGGATCCGGGGATCTGCTGTGGAGCTAAGGAGAATTGAACTCCTGACCTCCTGCATGCCATGCAGGCGCTCTACCAACTGAGCTATAGCCCCTTGCGGTGTGCCGTCCGCTTCGTTTCCCTTGCGGGTTTCCCTCGCGGCGACACAGAGAACATTACACGGTCCCCCCGGCGGAACACCAAATCGTTTCCGTTCTGCCCGAATATGAGCGCTATGGTCGGCCTCCGTGACCGTGATCGCGTTCTCCGGAGTCCACCGTCGTGTGCCGACCGCCCTCGGGATGTGCCTGTTCTCCTTCGCGGCGTTCTGGATCGCGCAGCGGGCCGCGCAGGTGTCGATGATCGACCTGATGGTGTACCGCGCGGAGGGCGCGACCGTCCGCGCGGGCGGCGATCTCTACGCCCTGCGGGCCACGACGGCGCAACTGCCCACCACCTACCCGCCCTTCGCGGCGCTGCTGTTCACCCCGCTGACGCTGCTGGACACCGCGGGTCTGCGCACCCTGGCGACGGCCGCGAACCTCGCCCTGCTGGTCGTCTTCGTCCGGCTGTCGCTGCGGCTCGCCGGGCACACGCGCGTGGACACCGTCTGGTGGGTCACGGCGGCGGCCGTGTGGTGCGAGCCGGTGTGGACGACGCTGCGGTACGGCCAGATCAACCTGCTGCTGGCCGTGCTGGTCCTGTGGGACCTCACCCGCCGCCCCGGTGACCGCCTGGCCGGGCTCGGCATCGGGCTCGCGGCGGCGGTGAAGCTGACGCCCGCGCTGTTCGCGGTGTTCCTGCTCGCCACCGGCGTCGTCGCACACCGCGCGGGCGGCACCGGCGCTCCCTGGCTGCGCCACGCGCGCGGGGCGGCGATCGCGTTCGCCGGCGCCACCCTGCTCGCGGCGGCCGTCCTGCCGTACGACTCCTGGCGGTTCTGGAGCTGCATGGTCTTTCGCGCGGGACGGGTCGGCCACGCGGAGGAGACCGCGAACCAGGCCCTGCGCGGCGTGCTGGCCCGGGCGCTGCACACCCCGGAGCCGGGGGCCGCCTGGGTGGTGGCGGCCGCGCTCGTCGGCACCGCCGGGCTCGCCGCAGCGGTCGCCGCGGAGCTGCGCGGGCACCGCGCGTGGGCGGTGCTCGGGTGCGCGGTGACGGCGCTGCTGATCAGCCCGGTGTCCTGGTCGCACCACTGGTTGTGGTGCGTGCCCCTGGTGCTGCTGCTCGGCGCCCGCGGCCACCGCGCGGGCGCCGCGGGCACCCTGCTGGTCTTCTGCTCGTACGCCCTGTGGTGGGTGCCGCACGGCGACGGGCGGCCCGAACTGCGCCAGAGTGCCGCCGAGTTGCTGCTCTCCGGGCTCTACGCGGGGGCGGGCTGCGCCTTCCTGCTGTGCCTGCCGCGCGCCGCGCTCAGGCCGTCACGAACGAGTAGAACCGTTTGAGGGTGCAGTGCTCCTCCAGGAGGCGGCCGTAGATCGGCTCACCCTCCAGCTCGCGGTACGTCTCGATGGGGTCGCCTTTTATGATCAGCGCCCGCGCGCATTCCTCGCACCAGTACTGGTAGTCGGGGTTCACCGGTTCCATGTCCCGGACGATCGGCGTACCGCTGCCGCACCAGTCGCACTTCCGCCTGTGGGCACCCATCGATCAGCTCCAGCTGTGGCCGCAGGCCGTGCACACGTAGGAGATTCCGCCGTTGTCGCCGAGCACTTGGGCCACGTGCGCGGAACCACAGGAAGGGCAGCTGAGCCGGGTGGCCGTGTGCCGTATCAACGCTGCTTCGCCGAGGAGGTGGCCGTCCTCCTCAGTGATGCTCGAAGGCATCGCTACTCCCTCCCGTCGGGCCGCGCCCCCTTCCGGCCGTTTGATTCTGCCACGACCGGGCCGACACGGTCAGCGACGCCTGCGTACCAGTCCGGACACGGCACCGGCCGGACCGGGCTCCACAGAGGTATACGCCACTCGCGTCGCAGGTGTTCAAGAGCGCGGGACGAAAAAATCCCGCCCCCCGGAGGGGACGGGATTCGTCCTGTGGAGCTAAGGAGAATTGAACTCCTGACCTCCTGCATGCCATGCAGGCGCTCTACCAACTGAGCTATAGCCCCTTGTTCCATGCGGCGGAGCCGCATGGTGTCTCGCCCTGCTCGTCAGCCGGGCGAACAAGAAGAACTTTAGCCTGCGACCTGCCGGAAAGTGAAATCCGGGTCCCAGGGGCCGTGGCCCCGGTCAGTCGTCGTCTCCGAGGACCGGTTCCGGCAGCGTGCCGGCGTTGTGCTCGAGCAGCCGCCAGCCGCGGGCGCCCTCACCGAGGACGGACCAGCAGCAGTTGGACAGGCCGCCCAGGCTCTCCCAGTGGCGGGCCTCCAGACCGAGCAGCCGGCCGATGGTGGTCCGGATCGTGCCGCCGTGGCTCACCACGACGAGCGTGCCGTCGTCGGGCAGCTTCTCGGCGTGCCGCAGCACCACGGGGGCCGCGCGGTCGGCGACCTCGGTCTCCAGTTCGCCGCCGCCGCGGCGTACCGGCTCGCCGCGCTTCCAGGCGGCGTACTCCTCGCCGTGCCGGGCGATGATCTCGTCGTGCGTCAGTCCCTGCCAGACGCCCGCGTAGGTCTCCCGCAGGCTCTCGTCGAGGGTCACGTCCAGACCGGTGAGCGCGGCCAGCTCGGCGGCCGTGTTCGCGGCCCGCGACAGGTCGGAGGCGACGATCGCGTCGGGGCCCAGGGAGGCCAGCAGCCGGGCGGCGCGGCGGGCCTGGGCGACGCCGGTCCCGGTCAGCTCGACGTCCGTGGTGCCCTGGAAGCGGCGCTCCACGTTCCACGCGGTCTGCCCGTGCCGCCACAGGATGACGCGGCGGCCCCGGCCCTGCTTCCCGGCGGTCACCTCACCGGTGGCGCTCACCGCCACTCACCGCCCGCCTCCGTCGCCTCCTCGGCGGCCTGGAGCTTGGCGTGCTCCTCGGCCTTGCCGCGGGTCGCGCGGGCGTCCTCGGGCAGGTCGATCTCGGGGCAGTCCTTCCACAGCCGCTCCAGGGCGTAGAAGACGCGCTCCTCGCTGTGCTGGACGTGGACGACGATGTCGACGTAGTCGAGCAGGATCCAGCGGGACTCGCGGTCGCCCTCACGGCGGACCGGCTTGGCGCCGAGTTCCTTCAGGAGCCGTTCCTCGATCTCGTCGACGATCGACTTGACCTGGCGGTCGTTGGGGGCGGACGCCAGCAGGAAGGCGTCCGTGATCGACAGCACGTCGCTGACGTCGTAGGCGATGACGTCGTGGGCGAGCTTGTCGGCCGCGGCCTGCGCGGCGGTGGTGATCAGTTCGAGAGAGCGGTCGGTCGCGGTCACTACAAGGCTTTCCGTCGGCGGTCGTTTGCCTCCCAGGGTCTCACGACCGCCGACGGGGGCCCCACGGCATTACGCGGGGCCCGCCGGTGGCTACGGTTCGTAGTCCTGGCCGAGGACGACCGTCACGTCGGCGTTGGCGGTCACCTCGCCCTTGGTGACCGCGCTCGCGGGCAGACCCAGGGTCTTGGCGACCTCGGTGGCGTTCTGCTGGTCGGCCGGGTCGGTGTACACCACCTCCGACGCGCTCTCGGCGGACGCCGTGCCACCCTCCAGGAAGGTGAAACCTCCGTTGAGGAGCACCACGCGGGCCTTCTCGGTGTTGTCCTGCACCCCGCTGGCGTTGCGCACCGACACCCGCACCGCCGCGTCCTGGTCGGGGCTCTTCGCGGTGCCGCCGAGGATGTCCTTGACCACGCTGTCGCCGGCCTCGGCGGTCAGGGCGCCGTCGTCCTGGACGGGCAGCAGGGCGGTCCTGTAGTCGCCGCTCTTGGCGAGGTCGGACAGGGCGGCGAGGAAGGTGCCGAGATCCTTGTCGGTGAGCGACGGATCGAGGATCTGGGCCAGTGTCTGCACGGTGGTCGTCGCGGCCCCGGGGTCCGAGGACATCTTGCGCAGCACCCCCTGCATGACCTGCCCGAACCGCTCCAGCTGGGCGTTCGGCGCCTCGCCGGGAGCGCGGTAGGTGGCGTAGGCGACGGCCATCTTGCCGCTGAGGGTCTGCTTCTCGCCCTGGCTGACCAGCGGCGACTGGCCCTTCTTCTTCGCGGCCGGGTCGGGCACGTCGGTGTCGGTGTCGATCTCGATGTTGCCGACGAGGTCGACGAGGTTCTGCAGGTAGGGGGTGTCGAGCCGCCAGGTGCCCTGGATGGAGGTGCCGAGGACGGTGTCCAGGGCCTCACGGGTGCCGGAGGAGCCGTCGTCCTCGACGGACTCGGCGAGGGTGGTGGTGGTGCCGTCGTCGCCGGTCAGGGCGAGGGAGTTGGGCAGCAGGACGGTGGTGCCCTGCTGGGTGGTGGTGTTGTCGACCAGCAGGGCGGTGGAGGTGCCGCCGCCCTTGGTGTCGTGCAGATGGACGACGATCACGTCCCGCTTCTGGGCGCCCGCGGCGACGCCGGTGCCGGTCTTGTCGTCGGAGGAGGACAGGCCGGGCAGCTTCCCGGCGTACCAGAGCCAGCCGACGCCGCCGGCCGCGACCAGGGCGAGGACGACGACCAGGGCGATCAGCCGGCTGCGGGCGCGGCGGCGGGCCTCCTCGCGGCGCTCGGTGCGGTTCTCGGTGAACGCCAGCCAGTCGATGACGTCCTCGGAGTCGCCGTCGGGCTCTTCGACGAACGCGAACTGCTCGGTGCGGTAGTCGCGGTCGTCGCGCCGCGCGTCGTCCCCCTGCGCATCGTCCCCCTGCGCGTCGTCCCGCGCAGGGGCATCCTCGGCCACGGCCGGCCGGACCTGCTGCGGGATGTAGGCGGTCTGCTCGGCGACGCGGGACTGCGGGGCGGGGGCCTGCTGCCCGTAGGCGTCGTAGCCGTCGTAGCCGTCGTACGAGCCGTAGGACGTGTCGTAGGAGCCGTACGACGGCGGCGGGGGCTGCTGGCCCGTCCCGTAGGGGTCGTACGAGGGGTCGTACGAGGGGTCGGGCGGCTGCTGGCCGGTGGTGTACGGGTCGTACCCGTGGCCCTGAGGGGCCTGGGGGTCCTGTGGGGCGGCCTGCTGCTGCCCGTAGGGGTCGTACGGCTGCTGGGACGGCTGCTGCCGCACCTGCTGGTACACGGGCCGGCCGTACTCGTCGTAGCCGGCCAGCTCGTACTGCTGCTCGTACTGGCCGTCGTCCCCGTAGCCCGCGTCGTATCGGTCGTTCACCGGTGCCCCTCTCGGCTCACTCGCCGCGGTACAGCTCGCGCTTGGTGATGTAACGCACGACTCCGTCCGGCACCAGATACCAGATGGGGTCGCCCTTGGCGACTCGCGCACGGCAGTCCGTGGACGAGATGGCGAGGGCCGGGACCTCGACGAGCGAGACGATGCCCTCCGGGAGTCCGGGGTCGTTCAGGTGATGTCCCGGGCGGGTGACCCCGATGAAGTGCGCCAGGGAGAACAGCTCCTCCGTGTCCCGCCAGGTGAGGATCTGGGCGAGGGCGTCGGCGCCGGTGATGAAGAACAGGTCCGTGTCCGGGTTGAGCGCGCGCAGGTCGCGCAGGGTGTCCACGGTGTAGGTGGGCCCACCGCGGTCGATGTCGATACGGCTGACCGAGAACTGGGGGTTCTCGGCGGTCGCGATGACCGTCATCAGATAGCGGTCCTCGGCCGGGGAGACGGTGCGGTGGCTCTTCTGCCACGGCTCGCCGGTCGGCACGAAGACGACCTCGTCGAGGTGGAACGCCGCGGCGACCTCGCTCGCGGCCACCAGGTGGCCGTGGTGGATCGGGTCGAACGTACCGCCCATGACACCGAGGCGGCGCTTGCCGCGGCCGCTCGCGTCCCGCGGCGTGTCGTTCACCGGACCGGTAGGCATGTCCTGCTCTCCCATGCGTGCAGACCCTACCGGCCCGGTCGGTGGACCTTGACGGCCGGAGTCGTCGCCCCGGCTCAGCGGTCGCGGTTGAAGCGGGTGGTCACCCACAGCAGCAGCATCAGGATGACGAAGGCGCCGCCACCGGTGAGCAGCGGGCTGAGGCTTTGGTGGTTGCCGCCGTGTTCCCCGCCCTCGGAGGCGAGGGTGACCAGCTGGGCGGCGGTGGTGTGGAGGCTCATCGTCGTCAGGACCTATCGCGTGTGGGCGGGATGAAGATGTCGGCCCATCGTAAGCGGGCGACTCCGCGGCGATCACCCCGACTCCTCCGCCGGGCAACCTTCGGGCGCGATCAGTCGTCCTTCCGCCTGTACCCCCGGAGCAGGAGCCAGGCGGTCAGCGCACAGCCCACCAGCATCACGACCAGCAGAATCCGGAGGAGGTTCCCGCCCCCCGGCTCCTCGGCGGCGGCCATGAGCCAGACGGACGCGGCGTGGTGCTCCATGACGTGGGACTCCTTCGCTGTGCTGCCCGTCCACGGTAACTCCGCCTAGGCTGGGCCTTGCCTCGGGGGCACGGACCGGCAGCGGTCCGGGCACGGCGTCCGGACCGCCACACCGACGCACCTGGGGGACCCGATGTCCTACGACCATCCGCAGACCGGTTCCGAGCGCCTGCCCGGCAGGCGGCGCCGGCGTTTCCCGGAGATCTCCTCGCGCGCCTGGGAGCACCCGGCCGATCGCTCCGCCCTCGTCGCGCTGCGCCGTCTCAGCGGCTTCGACACCGTCTTCAAGACGCTCAGCGGGCTGCTGCCCGAGCGGAGCCTGCGGCTGCTGTTCCTGTCCGACTCGGTGCGCGTCTCGGACCGGCAGTTCCCGCATCTGCACACCCTGCTGCTGGACGCCTGCTCCATCCTCGACCTGGACAAGGTCCCGCCGATGTACGTGCAGCAGGACCCGCAGCCGAACGCGATGTGCGTCGGCATGGACGAGCCGATCATCGTGGTCACCACCGGCCTGGTCGAACTGCTGGACGAGGAGGAGATGCGGGCGGTGATCGGCCACGAGGTCGGCCACGCCCTGTCCGGCCACTCCGTCTACCGCACGATCCTGCTGTTCCTGACCAACCTCGCCCTCCGGGTGGCCTGGATACCCCTCGGCAATGTCGCGGTCATGGCGATCGTGACCGCGCTGCGCGAGTGGTTCCGCAAGTCGGAGCTGTCCGCCGACCGCGCGGGCCTGCTGGCCGGACAGGACCTGCAGGCCTCGCTGCGCGGTCTGATGAAGCTGGCGGGCGGCAACCATCTGCACGAGATGAACGTGGACGCGTTCCTGGAGCAGGCCGAGGAGTACGAGGCGGGCGGGGACCTGCGCGACTCGGTGCTGAAGATCCTCAACGTGCTGCCGCGCTCCCATCCCTTCGCCACGGTCCGCGCGGCCGAGCTGAAGAAGTGGGCGGCCACCCGCGACTACCAGCGGCTCATGGACGGCCACTACCCGAAGCGCGGCGAGGACCGGGAGACCAAGGTCTCGGAGTCGCTGCGCGACTCGGCGGCGGCCTACGCCTCGGAGGTGCGCGGCTCGCGGGACCCGCTGATGAAGCTGGTCACGGACCTCGCCGAAGGCGCCGGAGACCTGGGCGGCCGGGTCCGCCGCGGCTGGGGCGGCTTCACCGGCGCGCCGCGCGGGGACCGGCCCTGGGAGACAGCGGACGGGGCGCGGGGGGCGGACGGGGCGGAGGGGGCGCACGGCCCGAACAAGGGGACCGGTGAGAAGGACACCGGCGAGACGGGCACCGGCGAGAACGGGAAGGCCACGCCCTAGACCCTCGGCTGGGCGCTGTCCGCCAGCGTCCCGCACAGCGCCGTGGCGCCCTCGGAGGCGTACGGGTCGGAGCCGGCCGGGCCCCCTGCCCGGGCGGTCTGGCCGGCGAGCAGCGGGTGCAGCCGGGCCGCGGTGTCCTCGGCGCAGGACAGCGGCCCGGCCTGGAGCTGCGAGCCGACCACCTGGGTCTGGTGCAGCCGCAGGTCGTCCCGGTCGAAGCGGAAGTGCAGCTCGCGGCGGACGGTGAACAGCGACGCCTCGGCGGCGCCGTCGGCCCCGGCCGGCCGCAGCGCGTACACGAAGGTGTGGTCCGCGGTGACCTCCAGGGTGGACGCGTCGGTCTCCTCGGCGTGCAGGCTGCCGCGGACGCGGATCCTGGGGTCGGCGAGTTCGGCGGCGGCCGGGTCGAAGCGGACCAGCCAGCCGGTCGCGAAGTGCTGCCCGTCCGCCGTGGGCTGGTCGAAGCTGCGGTCGAACTGGTCGAGCTGGTCCGGGTCGAGGAGCACCCGCACCGGGCGGACCTGCCCGCCGGAGAGCACCTCGGGGTAGAGCGAGGAGCGGACGACGTAGTCCTTGGCCGTGCTGAGGGCGGTGAGCACCTGGCCGTCGGAGAAGTGGGCGGTGCGCCGGGCGGCGGGCAGCGGGATGCCCTCGGCGCCGATGCGGAACTGGGCGGCCGGGCTTTCGGCGTACAGACGTTCGAGGTCGCGGGTGCCGGGGACGGGCCCCCGGGGCGCGAGCGGGATGACGGTCATCCGCAGCGGTTCCACGGCGGGCTGCCCGGTGTGCGCGGACTGGGCGGGGTGGCGTACGCCCATGTAGATCGCGGCGCCGAAGGCGACGGCGATCAACAGGACCAGGACCAGGGCCTGGCGGGACAGGCCGCGGTGCGCCGAGGTGCGGCGGCGCACGGCGGGCGCGTGGTCGGCCAGGCGCTCGCGCGCGGAGTACTCCTGGAGGCGGGCAGCGCGGACGAACGACTCGTCGAACACGACGGATCGGTACTCGTCTTCCGCACCGTTGGGGACCCCGTCGGGCGTCCCCTCGGGTGGGTCTCCAGGCCCGCCCATATCTTCAGGGTAGGTCTCGCGACGGCCCGGCAAACGCACCGTCCCCGGACAACTTCTGACAGGTGCTCACCAGGCCGGAAGCCATCTGCGCCGGGCTTGTCACGGGCCCTGCGGGCAGACAGCCGGGGGCGCCTGTCAGGGGCTGCGCGGGACCGCCGAGACCGCCGGCCTGGAGTGGTCCGCGGAGGCCGAGGGGCTCGCCGCGCCACCCTGCTCCACACCGGTCGAGGCGGGCGGCGGCACCTGGTCCTGCCGGCCCGAGGCGGCGCCCCGGTAGACGGCGGCGAAGGCCAGGGCGACCATGCCGACACCCATCACCAGGGCCAGCACCCAGGCGACGGGGCGGTGCCAGCGGCCGTGCTTGCCGTAGCCGCCGGGGGGCGGACCGTCGAGGATGTCGGGGTCGTCCAGGATGTCGTAGTCCGGATCATGGCCGAAAGCCCCCGGCCCGTCGCCGCCGTATCCGTCGTCGTAGCGTTCGCCGCGGGTGTGGGCGCGGCGGGCCTCCGCCTCGGAGGCCTCGGCTCTGGCCTGCGCCGCGGCGAGGAGGCGCTCCACGGCGGTCGGCTCGTGCACCACGGCCGCGCGCACGAAGGCCTCGTCGAAGACCACGGAGGCGAACTCTTCGTCCGACACCCCGCGGTCGTGGTCGTCGTCGGGCTCCCAGCCGTCACGGAACGGCGAACCCCCCACGTCCTCCGGCACTCATCCAGAGTAGACCTGGGGGGTCGATTTGGGCAGACGGCAGAGATATTCATCCGCACGCTCGGATGAGCGCGCCGGGGTCGTGCGCCTCAGCGCCGTACGTGCCCGTCGCCGGTGACGATGTACTTGGTGCTGGTCAGCTCGGGCAGCCCCATCGGGCCGCGGGCGTGCAGCTTCTGCGTGGAGATGCCGATCTCGGCGCCGAAGCCGAACTGTCCGCCGTCGGTGAACCGGGTGGAGGCGTTCACGGCGACGGTGGTGGAGTCGACCAGCTGGGTGAACCGGCGCGCGGCCTGCTGCGAGGTGGTGACGATGGCCTCGGTGTGGCCGGAGGTCCACAGCCGGATGTGCTCCACGGCCTTGTCGAGCGATTCGACGACCGCCGCGGCGATGTCGTACGACAGGTACTCGGTCTCCCAGTCGTCCGGCGTGGCCTCCACGACGGTGGCCTTGGAGTCCTTGGCGTACGCCATCACGCGCTCGTCGGCGTGCACGGTCACCCCGGCGTCCGCGAGGGCGTCCAGGGCGCGCGGCAGGAACTCGGCGGCGATGTCCTGGTGGACCAGCAGGGTCTCGGCGGCGTTGCAGACGCCGACCCGCTGGGCCTTGGAGTTGATCAGGATCTCGACGGCCATGTCGAGGTCGGCCTGGGCGTCGACGTAGACGTGGCAGTTGCCGGTGCCGGTCTCGATCACCGGGACGGTGGACTCCTGGACGACCGTGCTGATCAGCGAGGCGCCGCCGCGCGGGATGAGCACGTCGACCAGGCCGCGGGCGCGCATCAGCTCGCGCACGCTGTCGCGGCTCTCGCCGGGCACGAGCTGGATGGCGTCGGCGGGCAGCCCCGCGCCGCCCACGGCGTCGCGCAGCACGCGGACCAGCGCGGTGTTCGACTGGTACGCCGAGGAGGAGCCGCGCAGCAGGACCGCGTTGCCGGACTTCAGGCAGAGGGCGGCGGCGTCGACCGTCACGTTGGGCCGGCCCTCGTAGATGATCCCGACGACGCCGAGCGGCACCCGGATCTGGCGCACGTCGATGCCGTTGGGCAGGGTGCCGCCGCGCACCACCTCGCCGACCGGGTCGGGCAGCGCGGCCACGTCGCGCACGTCGGAGGCGATGGCGCGGACCCGCTCCGGGGTGAGGGTGAGGCGGTCGATCATGCCCTCGCTGATGCCGTTCTCCCGCGCCTTGGCCACGTCCTTGGCGTTGGCCTCGACGATCTCACTGGTGCGGACCTCCAGCGCGTCCGCGATGGCGAGCAGCGCGTCGTCCTTCACGGACCGCGGCAGCGGCGCGAGGTCGGCGGCGGCTGCCTTGGCACGGTAGGCGGCCCGGGTGACCGGGGACATCGAGTCGTACGGCGAGAGCGTGGTCATGAGGGAAGGGTAGTGCGCCGAACGGGTCGGTCCGGTGTTCGTTCCACACCCCGAGACGGGAGCGAAGCCACCCTGAGACGTGCTCTGCGGCAGGGCCGAACCGGCTCAGAACGGGTGAACTCCGACCGGGCTCGCCGGGGGCGGTCCGTAGCCCTCGGCGATCCGCTGGTGGTAGGTGGCCCGGTCGATGACCTCCAGGCCGACGATCTCCCAGGGCGGCAGCCCGGCGGTCTGCCGGTGCTCGCCCCACAGGCGCAGTGCCACGGCCGCCGCGTCGTGCAGGTCGCGGGCCTCTTCCCAGTAGCGGATCTCGGCGTGGTCGCTGGCGTATCTGCTGGTCAGCAGGAAGGGATGGTCGTGGGCGAGCTGTTCCAGGGCGCGCCGCAGCTCCGGCAGCGGGGCGGCCGCGCCGGAGACGCTGAGGGTGACGTGCCAGAGCCTGGGCAGGTCGGCGGGCTCCTCGCCCTCGAAACGGTCCCCGGCCGCCACGCTGGTCAGCGGAGTCCGGTCCGCACCGGCCGCACGGGAGCCGGCACCACCGCGGGACGCCGTCACCCCAGGGCGTAGTCGTCGCACGACGGCCTCCTTCGCGCCTGCGGATCTGTGCCTTCGAGTGCCTTCGAGACAAAGTTGAGCAGCCTGCGGATGATCGTGTGGCACTTTTGCGGAACGTCCACCACCCGAGGCGGACGATTCACCGCAATCCGGGTGTGCGAACGGATGTCTTCACGCGTCTCTACGGACGCTCTTACGGGTGCAGGAGCACCAGGTCGTCCCTGTGTACGACCTCGCGTTCGTATCCCGGACCCAGCTCGCGGGCCAGTTCCCGGGTCGACCGGCCGATCAGCCGGGGGATCTCCTTGGCGTCGAAGCTGACGAGCCCCCGGGCCACCGCCCGCCCGGTGCCGTCGCGCAGCTCGACCGGGTCGCCCGCGCTGAACTCGCCCTCGACCGCGGCGATCCCGGCGGGCAGCAGCGACTTGCGGCGCTCCACGACGGCCCGCACCGCCCCGTCGTCCAGGGTCAGCGCGCCCTGCGGGGTGGAGGCGTGCTGGAGCCACAGCAGCCGGTCGGCGGAGCGCTTGCCGGTGCGGTGGAAGTACGTGCCGGTGTCCTGGCCGGTGAGGGCGTCGGCCGCGTGGATCGCGCTGGTCAGCACCACCGGGATGCCCGCGGCGGCGGCGATCCGGGCGGCCTCGACCTTGGTGACCATGCCGCCGGTGCCGACCCCGGCCTTCCCGGCGCTGCCGATTTCGACGTGCGCCAGGTCCCCGGGCCCGCGCACCTCCGCGATCCGCGAGGTGCCCGGCTTGCTCGGGTCGCCGTCGTAGACGCCGTCCACGTCCGAGAGCAGCACGAGGAGGTCGGCGTGGACGAGGTGGGCGACGAGGGCGGCGAGCCGGTCGTTGTCGCCGAAGCGGATCTCGTCGGTGGCGACCGTGTCGTTCTCGTTGACGATCGGGAACGCGCCCATCGCCAGCAGCTTGTCGAGGGTGCGCGAGGCGTTGCGGTGGTGGGCGCGGCGGCTCATGTCGTCCGAGGTGAGCAGCACCTGGCCGACGCGGACGCCGTAGCGGGCGAAGGAGGCGGTGTAACGGGCCACCAGGAGGCCCTGGCCGACGCTGGCGGCGGCCTGCTGGCGGGCCAGGTCCTTGGGCCGGCGGCGCAGGCCCAGCGGGGCGAGCCCCGCCGCGATGGCACCCGAGGAGACCAGCACGATCTCCTTCTCCCCTCCGCTGCGCACCTTCGCCAGGACGTCGACCAGCGCGTCGACGCGGTCGGCGTCCAGCCCCCCGGAAGCGGTGGTCAGCGACGACGAACCCACCTTGACGACGATCCTGCGGGCCTCGCGCACGGCCTGCCTTGCCCCTGCCACCTTGCTGCCTGTCCCCTCGCGTCGAGTCACTCCCCCACCAGGCAATCTACGGGAAGGCGGGGGTGCCGCGCGCCTTCGTTCCACGCTGCGGACCGTCGACGCGGGCGGGCTCAGCCGGCCGGCACGCCACGTTTCCCCGCCGGCCGCCCTCCACGGCGCGGGCACGGCGTCCTCGCGGATCCATGGCTGCCGGGCCGGATGCCAAGGAGAGAGACAAGAGAAAACCCGCCGCGGCGAAGAAACTGCCTTCACCGCGGCGGGCCTGGCACAGGGCCCGTCGGAGGCGGGACGCCTAGAAAGGCTCGAAGTCGTCGAACTCCCGCTGCGCGTCGTCCCGTTCGGCCTGCCGGTCGCGTCGCCGCTGCGCCGCGGGCCGCTGCTCCTCCAGGCGGTGGTCCTCACCGCGCCGGCCCAGCATCTCGGCACCGGCCATGACGGACGGCTCCCAGTCGAAGACGACCGCGTTCTCCTCGGGGCCGATGGCCACGCCGTCGCCCGCGCGGGCGCCCGCCTTCATCAGCTCCTCCTCGACGCCGAGGCGGTTGAGCCGGTCGGCGAGGTAGCCGACGGCCTCGTCGTTGTTGAAGTCGGTCTGCCGCACCCAGCGCTCCGGCTTCTCGCCGCGCACCCGGAACAGCGGTTCGCCGCCGGCCTCCTCGCGGGTGACGGTGAAGCCCGCGTCGTCCACAGCCTTCGGGCGGATGACGATCCGGGTCGCCTCCTCCTTCGGCTTGGCGGCGCGCGCCCGGCCCACCAGGTCGGCGAGGGCGAACGACAGCTCCCTCAGCCCGATGTGCGCCACCGCCGACACCTCGAAGACGCGATAGCCACGCGCCTCCAGGTCCGGCCGCACCATCTCGGCGAGGTCCTTGCCGTCCGGCACGTCGACCTTGTTGAGCACCACGATCCGCGGCCGGTTGTCGAGCCCGCCGTACTGCCGCAGCTCCTCCTCGATGATGTCGAGGTCGGAGACGGGGTCGCGGTCCGACTCCAGGGTCGCGGTGTCCAGCACGTGCACCAGCACGCTGCACCGCTCCACGTGCCGCAGGAACTCCAGGCCGAGGCCCTTGCCCTGGCTGGCGCCGGGGATGAGACCCGGCACGTCGGCGATGGTGTAGACGGTCGAGCCCGCGGTGACGACCCCGAGGTTCGGCACCAGCGTGGTGAACGGATAGTCCGCGATCTTCGGCTTGGCGGCGGAGAGCACGGAGATCAGCGAGGACTTGCCTGCGCTGGGGTAGCCGACCAGCGCCACGTCGGCGACGGTCTTCAGCTCCAGGACGATGTCCCGCAGGTCGCCGGGCTCGCCCAGGAGCGCGAAGCCGGGCGCCTTGCGGCGGGCGGAGGCGAGGGCCGCGTTGCCGAGGCCGCCGCGGCCGCCCTGCGCGGCGACGTAGGAGGTGCCGTGGCCGACCAGGTCCGCGAGGACGTTGCCCGCCTTGTCCAGCACGACGGTGCCGTCCGGCACGGGCAGGACCAGGTCCTGGCCGTCCTTGCCGGAGCGGTTGCCGCCCTCGCCGGGCTTGCCGTTGGTGGCCTTGCGGTGCGGGGAGTGGTGGTACTCGAGCAGCGTGGTCACGGACTGGTCGACGGTGAGGATGACATCGCCGCCGCGTCCGCCGTTGCCGCCGTCCGGGCCGCCGAGCGGCTTGAACTTCTCCCGGTGGACGGAGGCACAGCCGTGACCTCCGCTACCCGCGGCGACGTGCAGTTCGACGCGGTCCACGAAGGTGGTCATGGTTCAGTGCCTCCAGAAAAGTACGTTTTGTCGTGCCGTTACGCGTATGTCTTTGTGTCAACACGCGAAAGGCGGACCCGCTTCCCGCCCGGGAAGTGAGGTCCGCCTCGCGAAGCGTTCGGTGCTGAATCAGGCGATTCAGGCGACCGGAACGATGTTCACGACCTTGCGGCCACGGTGGGTGCCGAACTGCACCGAACCGGCCTGCAGCGCGAACAGCGTGTCGTCGCCGCCGCGGCCGACACCGGCGCCCGGGTGGAAGTGGGTGCCGCGCTGGCGAACCAGGATCTCACCCGCGTTGACGACCTGACCGCCGAAGCGCTTCACGCCGAGCCGCTGGGCATTCGAGTCGCGACCGTTCCGAGTGGACGATGCGCCCTTCTTGTGTGCCATGTCTCCTCAGTCCCTTACTTCGCAGCCGTGGGGATCTCAGTGACCTTGATCGCCGTGTACTGCTGGCGGTGGCCCTGACGACGGCGGTAGCCGGTCTTGTTCTTGTAGCGCAGAATGTCGATCTTCTGCCCCTTGTGGTGGTCCACGACCTCGGCCTGGACCTTGATGCCGGCCAGCACCCACGGGTCGCTGGTCACAGCGTCGCCGTCGACAACGAGCAGGGTCGAGAGCTCGACCGTGTCGCCAACCTTGGCAGTGGAAATCTTGTCAACCTCAACGATGTCGCCGACAGCAACCTTGTGCTGGCGACCACCGCTGCGCACGATGGCGTACACGCGGATCTCTCTTTCGCTCGGAGAACGGCACCCCCGCAGGCCAGCCGCCCGGCGCGACCCGCGCGCGAGCAGCCTCTCCCGGTCACGGCCCGTGCCCGGAAGGAAGAGGTTTACGGGGATGTGGCGTGGTCAATGGACACGCCGACGGTCAAGGTTACGGGGCCGCGGCCTGGAGGGTCAAACCGGGCCCCGGTGGTGTGCGGCCGGTCACGTGTCCCGCACGTGACCGGCCGCACAGCCGCGGGCGTCAGCCCTCGTCGGTGGAGGCCGAGACGGACGGCGCCGCCTGCTGCTCGGCCGCCGCCGTCTTCTTCGACGCGGCCTTCTTGGCGGTCGACTTCGTCGCCGCCTTCTTGGCCGTCGTCTTCTTCGCGGCGGTCTTCTTGGCCGTCGTCTTCTTCGCCGCGGCCGTCTTCTTGGCCACGGCCGTCTTGGTGGCGGCCTTCTTCGCCGTCGCCTTCTTGGCCGTCTTACGGGCCGTCTTCTTCGCCGGCGCGGCCTCGGCCTCCGCCTCGGTCACCTCGGCGGGCTCGGCGCCCTCCGCGGCCGCCGCGGCGGCTTCCTTGGCCTCCACCAGCGCCTGCTCGGCCTCCTCCGCGGCCCGCTCGGCGACCGACGCCTCGGCCGGCGCCGCCGGGACGACCACGACGGCCGCCTCCTCGGGCGCGGTCGGCGCGGTGGCCTTGCGCACCGCACGGCGGCGCGGACGGGCCGGCGCGGCGCTCTCGGCGGGCGCCTCGGCAGGCGCCTCGGCGGCGGGCTCGGCGGGAGCCTCAGCGGCCGGCGCGGCCTCCGGAGCGGACTCCGGGACGGTCACCACGGCCGCCTCCGCCGCCGCGGGCGAACCGGCCGGCGCGGACACCCGGCGGGTGGCCCGACGGCGCGTACGGCCCTTGGGCGCGACCTCCTCGGCCACGGGAGCCTCGGCGACGGCCGGTGCCTCGGCGGCGGGCGCCTCGACGACCGGGTCCTCGACGGCCACCGGCTCGGCGTGCGCCTCGGCGGCCGACTCCGGCTGCACCGGGCGCGCGGACTCCTGCTCGGCGGTCACGTCCTGAGCCGTGGGCGCACCGGCGGTCTCCGCCTTCGGCGCGCCCGCCGGGGCGGACACCCGGCGGCTCGCACGGCGGCGGCCCCGGCGCGACACCGCGGCCTCGGCCTCGGCGACGCTGCTGTACAGCTCCTCGTCCGGCGCGAAGTCCGGCGCGGGCAGCGCGACCGGCTCGGCGGCCTCCGCCGCGACCTCGGCCAGCGTCTCGGTCTCGGCCTCCGCCTCCTGCTCCGCCGTCTCGACGGGCTCGGCCACGGCCTCGTGCTCGTGCTCGTGCGGCAGCTCGGCGGCACCGGCGCGGGCGCGCTTCTTGCGCTTGCCGCCGCCACCGGCGGCGGTCGGCTGCTCCATGTGGACGATGACACCGCGGCCGTTGCAGTGGACGCAGGTCTCGGAGAACGACTCCAGCAGGCCCTGACCGACCCGCTTGCGGGTCATCTGGACCAGGCCCAGCGAGGTCACCTCGGCGACCTGGTGCTTCGTACGGTCCCGGCCCAGGCACTCCAGCAGGCGGCGCAGCACCAGGTCCCGGTTGGACTCCAGCACCATGTCGATGAAGTCGATCACGATGATGCCGCCGAGGTCGCGCAGCCGCAGCTGGCGCACGATCTCCTCGGCCGCCTCCAGGTTGTTCCTGGTGACCGTCTCCTCCAGGTTGCCGCCCTGGCCGGTGAACTTGCCGGTGTTGACGTCGATGACGACCATCGCCTCGGTCCGGTCGATCACCAGCGAACCGCCGCTGGGCAGCCAGACCTTGCGGTCCAGCGCCTTGGCGAGCTGCTCGTCGATCCGGTACGTGGCGAAGACGTCGACCTCGCTGGTCCACCTGGACAGCCGCTCGGCCAGGTCGGGCGCGACGTTCGAGACGTACCCGTGGATGGTCTGCCACGCCTCGTCGCCGCTGACGACGACCTTGGTGAAGTCCTCGTTGAAGATGTCGCGCACGACGCGGACGGTCATGTCCGGCTCGCCGTACAGCAGAGTCGGCGCGTTGCCGCTCTTGGCCTTCTTCTGGATGTCCTCCCACTGCTGCTGCAGCCGCTCGACGTCCCGGCGCAGCTCGTCCTCGCTCGCGCCCTCGGCGGCGGTGCGCACGATGACGCCCGCGTCCTCGGGGACGATCTTCTTGAGGATGGTCTTCAGCCGGGCCCGCTCGGTGTCGGGAAGCTTGCGGCTGATGCCGGTCATCGAGCCCTCGGGCACGTACACCAGGTAGCGGCCCGGCAGCGAGACCTGGCTGGTCAGACGGGCACCCTTGTGCCCGATCGGGTCCTTGGTGACCTGCACCAGGACCGACTGCCCGGACTTCAGCGCGGACTCGATGCGGCGCGGGCCGTTGGCCATGCCCAGCGCCTCGAAGTTGACCTCGCCGGCGTACAGCACCGCGTTGCGGCCCTTGCCGATGTCGATGAAGGCGGCCTCCATCGACGGCAGCACGTTCTGCACCTTGCCGAGGTAGACGTTGCCGACGTACGAGGTCGACTGCTCCTTGTTGACGTAGTGCTCGACGAGCACGCCGTCCTCCAGGACGCCGATCTGCGTACGGTCGCCGTGCTGACGCACGACCATGACGCGCTCGACGGCCTCCCGGCGGGCCAGGAACTCGGCCTCGGTGATGATCGGGACGCGGCGGCGGCCCTGCTCACGGCCCTCGCGACGGCGCTGCTTCTTCGCCTCCAGACGGGTCGAGCCCTTGATGGACTGCACCTCGTCGGACGGCTCGCGCTCGGCGGCCTTGCGCGGCTCGCGGACCTTGACGACCGTGCGCTCCGGGTCGCCCTCACCGGGCTCGACGTCCACGGCGGCGTCCCCGGCACGGCGGCGGCGGCGGCGACGGCGACGGCTGCCCGCGGTCGAACCGTCACGGCCCTGCTCGGCCTCGTACCCGTCGTCGGCGGCGTCCTCGGCGTCTTCCTCCACCTGCTCGGCGGTGTCCTCGGCGTCCTGCGCGGCCTGCGCGGCGGCGACCTCCTCGGCCTCGCCCTCGCCGAACTCACCGGCTTCGCCCTCGGCGGACTCGCCCCGGCGACGACGCCGGCCACCGCGACGGCGACGGCGCCGTGAGCCGGTCTCCTCGGTGTCCTCACCGTCGACGGACTCCTCGGCGGCCTCGTCCTCGGCCTCGTCCTCCTCGGCGGGGGCCTCGACGGCCTGCGGTTCGCTCTCCTCGGCCGCGGCACCCCGGCGGCGGCGACGGCGCCGCGAGCCGGTCTGCTCGGCGGTGAACTCCTCCACCCGGATGATCTCGCCGGTCTCGGGCGTCTCCTCGGTGTCCTCCACCGTCCCGGCGGCGGCCTCGGCCGCGGCCCGCTCCGGCGTCTGGAACCTCGGCTCGGTGAACACCGGCGGCTGGAACACGGCCACGGCGGGACGCGCCGGGCGCTTCGGCGCCTCGGAGGCGGCGGGCTGCGCGGGCGCGGTGAACCCGGTGGCGGCCTTGCGCTCGACACGACGGCGGCGGCGCGGGGCGGCGGTGTCCTCGGGCTGCTCGGCTGCGGGGGCCTCGGCCGGGGACGCCTGGGCGGCCTGGGCGGGCTTCGACTCGGCGGCGGGCGCGGCCTCGGGGGCCTGCTCGTCGGCGGCCTTCGCCGCGGCGGGGGCCTCGGTACCGGCGGCCTCGGCGGGCGCGGACACCCGGCGGGTGGCACGCCGACGGGCGCGCCGCGGCGCGGCTTCCTCGGCGGCGGGTGCTTCCGCGGCCTCGGCGGGCGTCTCCACGGCAGCGGCGGGGGCCTCGGCGGCCGGCTCCGGCTCGGCGCTCACCTGCGGCGCGGCGGCCTCGACGACCTCCGCGGCGGCCGGCGCACCGGCGGGCGCGGAAGCGCGACGAGTGGCACGCCGACGGGGACGAGCGGCGGGAGCGGCGGGCTCGGCGTCCTGCGCCGTATCCGCGGTGGCTGCGGCCTCCTGCTCACCGCCGCCGGCAGCCGAGGGCGTCGCCACGGCCTCAGCGGCCTCCGAGGCCTCTGTGGGTGCCGACACCCGGCGGGTGGCACGGCGGCGGGTACGCCGCGGCGCGGCCTCCTCCGCCTCGGCTGCGGCAGGCTGCGGCTCCGCCACGGCGGGCGCCTCGGCCTCGGCCGGAGCGGCGGTCGCCGGCACCACGGTCTCGACGGGCTCCGCGCCGGACGGGGACCCGGCGGGCGCGGACGCCCGGCGCGTCGCACGCCGACGCGGGCGGGCGGGAGCGGCGGGGGCCTCCTCGGCGGCCGGGGCCACGACGGCGTCCTCCGTCGCCTCGACGTCCTCGACGTCGGCGGACGCGAGGTCGGCGGGCTCGGCGGCCGGTATGGCCGGCGCGACGGTCTCGGCCGGGGCGTCGGAAGCGGCGACGGGCGGACCCGCCGGGCGGGACGCGGCACGGCGCCGGCGACGCGGCGGCAGGGTGTCGCTGGGAGTGTTGTTCGGTTCGGAACCCTGCGTGGGTTCGGTCGGTTCGAGCATGCGGGCGTTTCTCCCGTCAGGCTCCCGGGCGCCGCACCTGGTCCGGCGGTGTGCCGGTGACGTCCGCGGCTCGCGCGATGCGCGACTGCCGCCGTCCGGGGCGCGGGCGCCGCACGGGAGCTCTCTGTGTCCTGTCTCGCCGGTTCCGTACGCCGAATGCGTACGGCCTGGCGAAAGTCTTCTGGTCGGTGCGCTGCCCGACCCAGGTGGCTCCCGAGTACGAGGGCGGCGCTACGACGTCCGTCCCTACGCGGGACCTTCCGGCGTCGGCGCCGTCGCAGCGGCAGCGGGAGCGGCCGTTGAGAGGGCCGTCGCTGCCTCGCGGTCGGGCGCGAGCGGGTCGGTCACCGTGCCGGTCTCTTCATCGAACAGCCCCTGCGCCAGCCTGGTCACCGCAGCGGGGACCGGCGGCGCCAGGTCGGCCACGGCGCGGAGACCGGACAGGACGTCGTCGGGTCGTACGGCAGGCGTCACGTGCCGAACAACCAGCCGCAGTATCGCACAGGGCTGGTCGGTCGGCCTATCAGCCGGCGAACTGTGCGTTTCCGTTCCGTCGAGGCTTTCCAGGCTCGCGACGGCTGGCCGGGCGTCGAAGGTGCGCATCCCGTTCTTGGTCAGACGCTGCACCTCGACCGCCTCGGCCGCGTTGAACGCCGCCACAGCGCGGGCCGCGTCGGCCGGCTCGACCCCCTCCAGCCGCAGCTCCCAGACGGAAGCCGTCAGCCGGTCGGCGAGACCGGACGTCCGTGCCTCGACCGCGTCGACGATGTCGAGCCCGGGGGGCAGTGACTCGTCGAGCAGTTCCCGCAGCCGCTGGGGGTCGCGCGGTGCGGTGAGCGCGATCTCCAGGTACTCCGCCTCACTGCCCGTGCCGGTGGGTGCGGCATTGGCGTACGACACCTTCGGGTGCGGCGTGAACCCGGCCGAGTACGCCATGGGTACGTCGGCGCGGCGCAGCGCACGCTCGAAGGCGCGCTGGAAGTCGCGGTGGCTGGTGAACCTCAGGCGGCCGCGCTTGGTGTAGCGCAGTCGGATGCGCTGCACCGCGGGTGCGGGCGGCGGGCCTTCGGGCTGTCGCTTGCCCAGGGGAACCTCTCCTTGCGTACAGCGGTCCGTGGCGCTATCCCCGCAGGGCGGGGAGCATTCCGGCTGACGCCTTCCCAGCGTCCTCCAGTGGGGGTCACCCCCGCGTCGGCGGGGAAACCTCACGCCGGACCCTTTTTTCTAGAGTACGCGTTTCCCCACCCGCAGGTTCCCGCCGGGCCATCGCGACCCGCTCCCGGGGCTCTCCGAACAGCATCCGCCGGACGTCGTACCGCGCCTGCCGCACGCTCTCGCGGACGGAGGTCAGCGCCCGCCGGGTGGCCCGGCCCACGGCACGGCCGGCCTCCGTGACGGGCCGCAGCACGGCGTCGCGCACCGCGTGCCCGACCGGCGTGAGCACCGTGCGGTAGACCCAGCGCACCGGCTCGACGAAGACCCACCGGAAGAGGGTGCCGAGGAACCGGCCGACGGCGAGCGAGAGATGCCCGGTGACCCGCCAGGCGTGCCCGAGGGCGGTCCAGACCTCGCGTCCGACGACCGCGAGCACCCGCCCGGTGGGCACGAGGATCCACCGCCACACGGCGAGCACCGGCAGCACGAACAGCACCCGGCCGGTCCAGTACACCGTCCAGGCGACGGCCCGCCCGGCCGGCGCGAGCACCCACCGGTACACCCACACCACGGGCACGACGACCAGGTACCGCGTCAGCCACCGGAACCCGTGCCCGACCGGTGTGAGCAGCCGCTCGTAGATCCAGGTCAGCGCCGCCCGGATGCCGCGCGCGACCCAGGCGGTTGCGTGCCCGGCCGGTGTCAGCACATGCCGGTACAGCCACACCGCGGGCACCACGACCAGCCACTTCACCAGCCAGCCGAGCGCCCGCCCGACCGGTACGAGCACCCAGCGCCACAGCGCCACGAGCGGCCAGACGAACAGCGCCTTGCCGAGCCACGCCAGCGCCCGCCCGAACGGCCGCAGCACGGTGTCCCGCACGATCCGCCCGACGACGACCAGCGCGTCCCACAGCATCCGCACGGGCAGCACGACGACCAGCGCGATGATCCGCACGGGCAGCCGGATCGCGACGACGAGGCACCCCTCGGGCTCCCGGACTTCCGGGTCCCGCTGCCGATCGGCCTGCGGCTTTTCCAGATCCATACCGTCCAGGACACGCCGAGGGCCCCCGCCGTTGCGGCGGGGGCCCTCGCGTCACCAAGGTGTTACGCGGCCGGTGCGGCTACTTCACGACCGTCAGCGGCAGCAACTTCTTGCCCGTCGGGCCGATCTGGATGTGGGTGTCCATGGCGGGGCAGACGCCGCAGTCGAAGCACGGGGTCCAGCGGCAGTCCTCGACCTCGGTCTCGTCGAGGGCGTCCTGCCAGTCCTCCCAGAGCCAGTCCTTGTCGAGGCCGGAGTCGAGGTGGTCCCAGGGCAGGACCTCCTCGTAGGTGCGCTCGCGGGTGGTGTACCAGTCGACGTCCACGCCGTACGGGGCGAGGGCCTTCTCCGCGCACTGCATCCAGCGGTCGTACGAGAAGTGCTCGCGCCAGCCGTCGAAGCGGCCGCCGTCCTCGTAGACCGCGCGGATGACGGCGCCGATGCGGCGGTCGCCGCGGGAGAGCAGGCCCTCGACGATGCCGGGCTTGCCGTCGTGGTAGCGGAAGCCGATGGAGCGGCCGTACTTCTTGTCGCCGCGGATCTTGTCGCGCAGCTTCTCCAGGCGGGCGTCGGTCTCCTCGGCGGAGAGCTGCGGGGCCCACTGGAAGGGGGTGTGGGGCTTGGGGACGAACCCGCCGATCGACACCGTGCAGCGGATGTCGTTGGAGCGGGAGACCTCGCGGCCCTTGGCGATGACCTTCGTCGCCATGTCGGCGATCTGGAGGACGTCCTCGTCGGTCTCGGTGGGCAGGCCGCACATGAAGTACAGCTTCACCTGGCGCCAGCCGTTGCCGTAGGCCGTGGCGACGGTCCGGATCAGGTCGTCCTCCGAGACCATCTTGTTGATGACCTTGCGGATGCGCTCGGAGCCGCCCTCGGGGGCGAAGGTCAGGCCGGAGCGGCGGCCGTTCCTGGTCAGCTCGTTGGCCAGGTCGATGTTGAAGGCGTCCACGCGGGTCGACGGGAGGGAGAGACCGATCTTGTCCTCCTCGTAGCGGTCCGCGAGGCCCTTGGCGAGGTCGCCGATCTCACTGTGGTCCGCCGAGGACAGCGAGAGCAGGCCGACCTCCTCGAAGCCGGTCGCCTTCAGGCCCTTCTCCACCATGTCGCCGATGCCGGTGATGGACCGCTCGCGCACCGGGCGGGTGATCATGCCGGCCTGGCAGAAGCGGCAGCCGCGGGTGCAGCCGCGGAAGATCTCCACCGACATCCGCTCGTGGACGGTCTCCGCGAGCGGGACGAGGGGCTGCTTGGGGTAGGGCCACTCGTCGAGGTCCATGACGGTGTGCTTGGACACCCGCCACGGCACGCCGCTGCGGTTCGGCACGACCCGGGCGATGCGGCCGTCCGGCAGGTACTCCACGTCGTAGAAGCCGGGGATGTACACCGCGCCGGTCTTCGCCAGCCGCAGCAGCACCTCCTCGCGGCCGCCGGGGCGGCCCTCCGCCTTCCACTCGCGGATGATCTTCGTCATGTCGAGCACGGCCTGCTCGCCGTCGCCGATGACCGCCGCGTCGATGAAGTCGGCGATCGGCTCCGGGTTGAACGCCGCGTGCCCGCCCGCCAGCACGATCGGGTCGTCGAGCCCCCGGTCCGCGGCCTCCAGCGGGATCCCGGCCAGGTCCAGCGCGGTCAGCAGGTTGGTGTAGCCCAGCTCGGTGGAGAAGCTGACGCCGAGCACGTCGAAGGCCTTGACCGGCCGGTGGCTGTCCACGGTGAACTGCGGGACGCCGTGCTCCCGCATCAGCGCCTCGAGGTCCGGCCACACGCTGTACGTGCGCTCGGCGAGGACGCCGTCCTGCTCGTTCAGCACCTCGTAGAGGATCTGGACGCCCTGGTTGGGCAGACCGACCTCGTACGCGTCCGGGTACATGAGCGCCCAGCGGACGTCGCAGGACTCCCACGGCTTGACCGTGGAGTTGAGCTCTCCGCCGACGTACTGGATCGGCTTCTGCACATGCGGGAGCAGAGCTTCGAGCTGCGGGAAGACCGAGTCGACAGACATCGCGACGTTACCTTTGTGAGCTGGCGGAGCTGGCAGGGGTGACCATCAAGCGTAACGCGCCGCGCGCGGTGCCCCGCACGCCTCGGACGGACGCCTCAGACGGACGCCTTCCGCCGGGCCACCGCCCACGCCCGCGGAAGGGCCTCCTCCGTCTCGGCCGCCCGCCGCTCCTCCCTGGCGTGGAGCAGGCCGTAGGTGAAGGAGTTCTCCCCCGCCTCGTGCGCCTGCCGGGCCAGCTCCTTCAGCGCCTCCCGGCTCATCACGCTGTCCTGGTGTTCACCGAGCAGTTTCTGCAGGTCCTTCATGGACTTCATCGGCTTCGACACCGGCTCGCCGAGCGCGGGAGCCGCCACCTCCGCCGCGTACCTCGCCCGCTTGGCCTTCTTGCGCGCCTCGTGCAGCGCCACGTCGCGGTCCCGCCCGGGCGGGGTGTCGAGGGCCCGCTCGACCAGTCCGGCCACGACGTCATTGGCCTTGTCCACGGCTTTCGGGAACACCTTCGACGGCTTCCCGGCCGCCGCCGCCCGCAGCGGCGGGTCGGCCAGCAGGGCGTCCAGTGAGGTCAGCAGCGCGAGATAGCGCTGCCCGTTCAGCACGTCGATGATCCGCCGTCGCGCGTCCCCGCTCTTCGCCTCCGACCAGGCGCGCATCCGGTCGCGGACCGGCCCCACGACCAGGTCGGGCGGCAGTTCGCCGACGGCAGCGCTGATCCGTTCGGCCAGCACCTCGTGGTCGCGGCTCTCACCCAGCTCGCCCGCCAGCCACTTCAGCTCGGCACGGATCGGGTCGGTGACGGTGCGGTCGAGAACCGTGCGGTACGCCCTGAACGCGCTGCGCATCCGCCGGGTCGCGACCCGCATGCGGTGCACCGAGTCCGCCAGGTCCCGGCGCACGGCCGGATCGAGGTCGACCATCGCGTCCCGCTGCGCTCGCACGTACGCCAGCACATGGTCGCCGGCGGTGACCGGCTCGGCCCGGTCGTCCCTGCGGGGTTGCCCCTTTCCGCCGGTCTCGGACAGTGCCCGCGCCAGCTTCGACGGGAACTCGGCGGGGCGCACACCGGCCTTGCGCAGCCGCTTCTCGACCTTGTCGAGGAGCGCCGGGTCACCGCCGTCGGCCAGCTCCACCTCGATCTCGGTCCACTCCGCCGTCCCGCCGCCCCCGCTGAGCCGCTCGGCCCGCACGGCGTCCACGCTGACCTCGGCGAGCAGGTTTCCGTCGGCGTCCACCAGATGGCGCACGTCACGCGTCGAGCGCAGACGCATCACGGGCGCCAGCTCGGCGTCGCGCACCCGGGAGCGCAGGAGCGCGCCCAGCGTTGACGGCACGCGGTCGGACAGCGGTTCACGGATCTCGTCGCGCTCCCCGTCGGCGACCGGGAGCTTGAGGTGCCACCCGGCGTCGGACCCGCCGGTGCGGCGGCGCAGGGTGATCGATGCCGCCGCCAGCCGCTCGTCGGCGGTGTCGTAGTAGGTCGCGTCCAGGTCGGCGACACCCTGGTCGAGGACGGCCGCCGCACCGGCGACGCCGGTCAGGTCGGGCAGCCCGCTGTCGTCGGACGTGTACTTGCGCTCGATCTCACGCTTGGTATCCGCCATGGACCGAATCTAGTGCGAGCCGGGAGCGCACGGCAGGGCGCCTTGGAGCCGGCGCCGGGAGAACCTCACGCCGACATCGGCCGCTGCACCCGGATCGACTGCAACAGCCCGACCGCCACCCAGACCGCGAACATCGAGGATCCGCCGTACGACACGAAGGGCAGCGGCAGACCCGTGACCGGCATGATGCCGAGGGTCATGCCGATGTTCTCGAAGGACTGGAAGGCGAACCAGGCCACGATCCCGGCGGCCACGATCGTGCCGTACAGGTCACTGGTCTCCCGGGCGATCCGGCAGGCCCGCCACAGCACCACGCCGAGCAGCACGATGATGAGTCCGCCGCCGACGAAGCCCAGCTCCTCCCCCGCCACGGTGAAGACGAAGTCGGTCTGCTGCTCCGGCACGAACTGGCCGGTGGTCTGCGAGCCCTGGAACAGCCCGGAGCCGGTCAGCCCGCCGGAGCCGATGGCGATGCGGGCCTGATTGGTGTTGTAGCCGACGCCGGCCGGGTCCAGCTCGGGGTTGGCGAAGGCGGCGAAGCGGTTGATCTGGTACTCGTCCAGGATGCCCAGCTGCCACACGGCGAGCGCCCCGGCGGTGCCGGTGCCGATCAGCCCGAAGATCCAGCGGTTGGAGGCGCCGGAGGCGAGCAGCACGCCCAGCACGATCACCACCATCACCATGACCGAGCCGAGGTCGGGCATGAGCATCACGATCAGCGCGGGCACGGCGGCCAGGCCCAGGGCCTGGAGGACGGTGCGGTGGTCCGGGTACGGCTTGTCACCCGCGTCCACCCGGGCCGCCAGCAGCATCGCCATGCCCAGGATGATCGTGACCTTCACGAACTCCGAGGGCTGGAGCGAGAAGCCGCCGCCGATCACGATCCAGGAGTGGGCGCCGTTGACGGTGGAGCCCAGCGGGGTGAGCACCATGAGGATCAGGAAGACCGAGGCGCCGTAGAGGATCGGCACGGCGGTGCGCAGGGTGCGGTGGCCGAGCCAGACGGTGCCGACCATCAGGGCGAAACCGATCCCGGTGTTCAGCAGGTGCCGGAGGAAGAAGAAGTACGGGTCGCCCTGGTTGATGTCGGTGCGGTTGCGGGTCGCCGAGAACACCAGCACCGAGCCGATCAGCGACAGCGCGAGCGCCGCCAGCAGTATCGGCCAGTCGAGGCGGCGGGCCATCGAGTCGCGGGCGAACAGTCGCGTCCACCCGGCGCGCTCGGGGCCGTATCCGGAGACCTGGAAGCTGTTGACGCCGGTCATGACTGGGTCCTCCGGCTTCCGTGACGTCGGCTTCCCTGGCGGCTCGCCCGACAGCTGCCCTGACCACGGCCGCCCCGGGGCCGGCCGGTTCTGCCGCGCCGGCGCGTCTGGCGGTTGCCGGTCTCCGGCGAGGGCACGGTCGCCGCCGCGGCCTGCTGCTGCTCCGCCGCGTCCTCGGGGGCCTTCTGCTTGGCCTGCTGTTCCTTCGCCACGTCCTTGGGGAGCTTGGGCGCGATGATGGAGCCGTCGGTCTGGATCTTCGGCAGGTCCTTCTGCGGGGCGGGCAGCAGGGCGTTCTTCTTGTCGATGGAGCCGTCGTCGGAGACGCCGTACAGCGCGTCGTAGATGTTGCGGACGGCGGGGCCGGAGGCGCCGGAGCCCGTACCACCCTGGGAGATGGTCATCACGATCGCGTAGTCGTCGGTGTAGGTGGCGAACCAGGAGGTGGTCTGCTTGCCGTAGACCTCGGCGGTGCCGGTCTTGGCGTGCATCGGGATCTCGTCCTGCGGCCAGCCGCCGAACCGCCAGGCGGCGGTACCCCGGGTGGCGACGCCGGCCAGGGCCTCGTCCATCTGGGCGAGGGTCTGCCCGCTCACCGGGAGCCTGCCGTGCGCCTTCGGCTCGATCTCCGTGACCTTCTTGCCGTCGGGGCTGATGACGGCCTTGCCGACGGTCGGGGTGTAGAGGGTGCCGCCGTTGGAGATGGCCGCGTAGATGGTGGCCATCTGGATCGGGGTCACCAGGGTGTCGCCCTGCCCGATGGAGTAGTTGATCTCGTCACCGGCGCGCATCTTGTTGCCTTCGAGGCAGTTCTCGTAGGAGATCCGCTCGACGTAGTCGCCGTCCTTCTTGCCGGTGCGGCACCAGGCGTCCTTGTTGGCCTCCCAGTACCGCTGCTTCCACTCGCGGTCCGGGACCCGGCCGGTGACCTCGTTGGGCAGGTCGATGCCGGTCTCCTTGCCGAGGCCGAACTGGTGGGCGGCCTTGTAGAACCAGTCGTTGGGCTTGCCCTTGGGAGCGATGCCACCGTCCTTCTTCCACTCGCTGTGCGCGAGGCGGTAGTAGACGGTGTCGCAGGAGACCTCCAGGGCGCGGCCGAGGTCGATCGCGCCGTGGTTCTGCGACTCGAAGTTCTTGAAGACCTGGCCGCCGACCGAGTACGCGCTGGAGCACTCGTAGCGGCCGTCGAAGTCGTAGCCCGCCTGCACCGCGGCGGCCGTGGAGACCACCTTGAAGATGGAGCCGGGGGCGGCCTGACCCTGTATGGCCCGGTTGAGCAGGGGGTAGTTGGAGGACTTGCCGGTGAGCTTCTTGTAATCCTTGGCGGAGATGCCGCCGACCCAGGCGTTGGGGTCGTACGTCGGGTTGGAGGCCATGGCGACGATCCGGCCGGTCTTCGCCTCCATCACCACGACCGCGCCGGCGTCGGCCTTGTACCGCTCCTGGGTGTTGCGGTCCCAGGCCTTGCGGGCCTCCTTCATCGCCTCGTTCAGCTCGTACTCCGCGACGCGCTGGACGCGGGCGTCGATGCTGGTGACGAGGTTGGAGCCGGGCTGGGCGGCGTCGGACTCGGCCTGGCCGATGACCCGGCCGAGGTTGTCGACCTCGTAGCGGGTGACGCCGGCCTTGCCGCGCAGGGCCTTGTCGTACTGCCGCTCCAGGCCGGAGCGGCCCACCTGGTCGGAGCGCAGGAACGGCGAGTCGGTGTCCTGCGCCTGCTGGATCTCCTCGTCGGTGACCGGGGAGAGGTAGCCGAGCACCTGGGCGGTGTTGGCCTTGCCGGGGCTCGGGTAGCGGCGCACGGCCTGTGGTTCGGCGGTGATGCCGGGGAAGTCCTCGGCGCGCTCGCGGATCTGCAGGGCCTGGCGGGGGGTGGCCTCGTCGGTGATGGGGATCGGCTGGTACGGCGAGCCGTTCCAGCAGGGCTGGGGGGTCTCGGCGTCGCAGAGCCGGACCTTCTCCTTGACCTCCTTGGGCGTCATCCCGAGCACGCCCGCGAGCTTGGTGAGGACGGCCTCGCCGTCGTCCTTCATCTTCATCAGCTCGGTGCGGGATGCGGAGACCACCAGCCGGGTCTCGTTGTCGGCGAGGGGCACGCCGCGGGCGTCCAGGATGGAGCCGCGCACGGCGGGCTGGACGACCTGCTGGACGTGGTTGCCGGAGGCCTCCTTCGCGTACTCCGAACCCTGGCGGATCTGGAGATACCAGAGCCGGCCGCCGAGGGTGCCGAGCAGGGAGAGGACGAGGACCTGGATGACGATGAGCCGGATCTGGACGCGTGGCGTCCGTCCGGTCTCGGGGATGTTGGTCACTGCGGCTGCTCCCCCTCTCAGTGCGCGGACGGGTCGGTGCTGACGGGTGCGGGTGAGGCGGAAAGGAGTGAAGCGATGGGGGGTGAGGCGATGGGGGGTGAGGCGATGGGGGGTGAGGCGATGACGAGTGAGAAACGAAGGGATCGTGACCTGCGGTTCCTCGTAGATTCACCCGTTGTGGTGAACTCCGCCGGATTCACAGCCGCTTGACCCCCTTGATGCGCCCGGCGCGGGCGGTGCGGGCCCGGGCGACCTTCACTCTCAGGCCGCTCCGCTGTCCTCCGATGCGCAGCCCGGTGCCGGAGGCGAGCCAGCCGGCGGAGATGTCGGTGCCCTGGGCGGCGGGGCCGGTCTCGGCGAGCGGGTCGTTCTCCGCGCGGCGGGCGAGCGCCATGATGCCGGGGACGACGAAGGGCGCGAGCAGCAGGTCGTAGAGGACGGCGGTGAACAGCAGGCTGCCGAGGCCGACATGGCGGGCGGCGGTGTCGCCGACGAGGGCGCCGACCCCGGCGTACAGCAGGGTCGTGCCGATCGCGGCGGCGGCGACCACGGCCAGCGGGGCGGTGGCCGACTTCAGCCGGCCGTTCTCCGGCTTGACCAGCCCGGCGAGGTAGCCGACGACGCACAGCACCAGCGCGTAGCGGCCGGCGGCGTGGTCGGCGGGCGGGGCGAGGTCGGCGAGCAGTCCGGCGCCGAAGCCGACGAGCGCGCCGCCGACGTGGCCGTAGACCAGCGCCAGGCCCAGCACGGTGAGCAGCAGCAGGTCCGGGACGGCGCCCGGGAGGTGCAGCCGCGCGAGGACGCTGACCTGGAGAACCAGGGCGACGACCACCAGGGCGGAGGAGAGCAGGATCCGGTTGAAGCGCATGACAGGTCAGCTCCCCCTACTGGTCTTGCTCTTGCTGCTGGAACCCGCCGTCGGCGGGTGCCCCGGCGGACGGGGTGACCGTCACCGTCACGGTGGGCCTCGGGGTCGGCCTGGGCTTGTCCGGCAGGACCGTGTCGCGCGGGTCCTTCGCGGGTGTCTGGACGACGACGCCGACGACGTCGAGCTTGGTGAAGCTGGCGAACGGCGTGACGTAGAGGGTGCGGGTCAGGTCGCCGCCGGAGGGGTCGACCCGGGAGACCACGCCGACGGGGACGCCCGGCACGAACGGCTTGTCGGCCTGCGAGCCGAAGGTGACCAGGCGGTCGCCCTTCTTGATCTGCGCCTTGCCGTTGAGGAGTTCCACGCGCAGCGGGCGGTCGCCCTGGCCGGAGGCGAAGCCCAGCTCGTCGCTGCCCTCCATGCGGGTGCCGACGGTGAAGTCCGGGTCGCTGGCGAGCAGCACGGTGGAGGTGTTCGGGCCGACGGTGGTGACGCGGCCGACCAGCCCGTCGCCGTTGAGGACGGTCATGTCGCGCTTGATGCCGTCGTTCGCGCCGACGTCGATGGTGATGGTCCAGGAGAAGCCCTGCGCCGCTCCGATGGCGATGACCTCGGCGCCCTTGATGCCGTACTGGCCCGCGCCGGCGATCTTCAGCAGCTTGTCGAGCTGCTGGAGTCTGCTGCGGTTGCGGTCGTCGCTGCCGAGCTTCGCCTTCAGCGCCGCGTTCTCGCGCTCCAGCTCGGCCATCCGGTCGTGCCGCTCGCCGGAGTCGCGGACGGCCGCGATCGCGTTGCCGACCGGGTCGACCGCGGACGCCACTCCGTTCTCGATCGGGCCGAAGACCGAGGCCGCGGCGCGCCGGGCACCGTCGACCGGTGAGTCCTCCCCGCCGCGGATGTCCACCGTGATCAGTGCGAACGCGATGGCGATCAGCAGCACCAGGAGCAGCCGGCTCTCTCGTGTGTCCCTCACGTGCGGCGGCCGTGCCCTTCCTCGTCGGAACCGGTGGGTAGGAACTGATGTCCAGGACCTGGTGGGTAACAGGAACTGGTGGGTAACAGGAACTGGTGGGTGAGCTTATGCCGCTATGCCAACGATCCGCCGCACGGGAGGGGATCGTCTCGTACGGCGGAATCGTCATGGCGTGTCAGCGGCGCCATGGCGGGTCATCGGCGCGGCTGGGCGTCGAGCACCTGCTGCAGGGCCTCGAACTCCTCGACGCACTTGCCGGAGCCGAGCGCCACGCTGTCCAGCGGGTCCTCGGCGATGTGGATCGGCATGCCCGTCTCGCGCCGCAGCCGCTCGTCCAGACCGCGCAGCAGCGCGCCGCCGCCGGTCAGAACGATTCCGCGGTCCATGATGTCGCCGGACAGCTCCGGCGGGCACTTGTCGAGGGTGGTCTTCACGGCGTCGACGATCGCGTTGACCGGCTCCTCGATCGCCTTGCGCACCTCCGCGGCGGAGATGACGACGGTCTTGGGCAGCCCGGAGACGAGGTCCCGGCCACGAATTTCGGTGTGCTCGTCGGTGTCCAGGTCGTACGCCGAACCGATCGTGATCTTGATCTGCTCGGCCGTGCGCTCACCCAGCAGGAGCGAGTACTCCTTCTTGATGTGCTGGATGATCGCGTTGTCCAGCTCGTCGCCCGCGACGCGGATGGACTGGGCGGTGACGATGCCACCGAGCGAGATGACCGCGACCTCCGTCGTGCCTCCGCCGATGTCCACCACCATGTTGCCCGTGGCCTCGTGGACCGGCAGGCCGGAGCCGATGGCGGCGGCCATGGGCTCCTCGATGATGTGCACCTGGCGGGCGCCGGCCTGGGACGACGCCTCGATGACGGCGCGACGCTCGACGCCGGTGATGCCGGAGGGCACACAGACGACGACGCGCGGCCGAGCCAGATACCTCCGCTTGTGGATCTTCAGAATGAAGTAGCGGAGCATGCGCTCGGTGATCTCGAAGTCGGCGATCACGCCGTCCTTCAGGGGGCGCACGGCGACGATGTTGCCCGGCGTCCGCCCGATCATCTTCTTCGCTTCGGCACCGACCGCGAGGATGCCACCGGTGTTGGTGTTGATCGCGACGACGGACGGCTCGTTGAGTACGATCCCGCGACCCCTGACGTACACCAGCGTGTTGGCGGTCCCGAGGTCGACAGCCATGTCACGGCCGATGAACGACATTGAGTTCCCCATCAGGATTCGTCTGGCCTTCCCACGGAGCTTTTGAGGGCTTGTCAGGTCGGCGTGGTGGGTGCTGTGACGTGAAGGCTTCCATCGTAGACGCGCCTGCACGGCAACTGCGCGAGGGTCTCCGCCATTGTCAGCAGATGGCGCGCCGCCTCGCTTGTGGAGACGGTCCAACGGGGGCAACCGTTCCCCCGATCGCCACGGCATATGCCAAGCCACGGCCGAAAACGTACGGCCGTGGCTGGATCGTCATGCCGGGCGAACTGACACCCTTTCAGGAAACTCCCTGGAACTTTCGCAACCGGGCAGGGTCCGGCCGCGGGGTCAGGCGCGGCCCGGGAAGAAGATCTTGACCTCGCGCTCGGCGGACTCCTCGGAGTCGGAGGCGTGGATCAGGTTCTCGCGGACGATGACGCCGTAGTCCCCACGGATGGAGCCCGGCGCGGCGGCGATCGGATCGGTCGGGCCGGCCAGCTGCCGCACGCCCTCGACGACCCGCTCACCCTCGACGATCATCGCCACGACCGGACCGGAGGACATGAAGGCGACCAGCGGCTCGTAGAACGGCTTGCCCTTGTGCTCGCCGTAGTGCTGCTCCAGCGTCTCCTGGTCCAGGGTGCGCAGCTCCAGCGCGGTGATCTGCCAGCCGGCCTTCCGCTCGATACGGCTGATGATCTCGCCGGTCAAACCACGACGAACGGCGTCGGGCTTGAGGAGGACGAGGGTGCGCTGGGTCACGACGGACTCCTTTGAATCAAGTTCTGCGGGGTGGGTCGAGGCTACAGGGCGACCCCGAGGCGCTGTTACGCAGCGTCAGCTTGAGAAGAATCCGCCTGCGCCGCAAATCGGGCCTTCGCCTCGTCCACCTTTCTCCCGAAATGCACCGACGCCCACCACAGCGCCGCGAACAGCACGCCCATGAAGAACATCGTCGGCACCACGAACCCGGAGGCGATCAGCGCGATCTGCAGCGCCCACCCGAGAGCGACCCCGCCCGGCCGGGTCACCATCCCGCACAGCACCAGGCACAGGAACATCGCGATCCCGCTGACCGTCCACACCGTCGACATGGACAGGTCGGGATCCTTCATCGCGACCAGCCCCGCGAAACCGATGATGAAGAACTCGCCGATCAGCGTCGAAGCACACAGCGTACGCACGGAACTCAGCCCTTCCCCAGCAGCAGCCGGGCCTCGCCCACGGTGATCACGGACCCCGTGACCAGCACGCCACCGCCCGCGAACTCGCCCTCCTCCTCGGCCAGCGTGATCGCCGCCTCCAGCGCGTCCGGCAGCCGCGGCTCCACCTGCACCCGCTCCTCGCCGAACACCTCCACCGCGACCGCGGCCAGCTCGTCGGCGTCCATCGCGCGATGGCTGGAGTTCTGCGTCACGACGACCTCGGCGAAGACCGGCTCGAACGCCTCCAGCAGCCCGCGCACGTTCTTGTCACCGCTCGCGCCCACCACACCGATCAGCCGGCTGAACTGGAACGCCTCCCCGACCGCCTCGGCCGTCACCCGCGCGCCCGCCGGATTGTGCGCGGCGTCCAGCACCACGGTCGGCGACCGCCGTACGACCTCGAGGCGGCCCGGCGAGGAGACCGCCGCGAACGCCTTGCGGACCGTGTCGATGTCCAGCGGCTCGGGGCGCTGCGAACCGACGCCGAAGAACGCCTCCACCGCGGCCAGCGCCACGGCCGCGTTGTGCGCCTGGTGCGCGCCGTGCAGGGGCAGATACACCTCGGTGTACTCGCCGCCCAGCCCGCGCAGCGTCAGCAGCTGCCCGCCGACGGCCACCTGCCGGGCCACCACGCCGAACTCCAGGCCCTCCCGGGCCACCGTGGCATCCACCTCGACGGCCTTCTTCAGCAGCACCTGCGCCGCGTCCACCGGCTGCTGCGCCAGGATCACGGTCGCGTCCTGCTTGATGATCCCCGACTTCTCACCGGCGATCGCGGCGGGCGTGTCGCCCAGCCGGTCCGTGTGGTCCAGGTCGATCGGGGTGACCACGGCGACATCGCCGTCGATGACGTTGGTGGCGTCCCAGGAACCGCCCATGCCGACCTCGACGACCGCCACGTCCACCGGCGCGTCCGCGAACGCGGCGTACGCCATGCCCGTCAGCACCTCGAAGAACGACAGCCGGTAGTCCTGCGAGCCGTCGACCATCTCCACGTACGGCTTGATGTCCTGGTACGTCTCGATGAACCGCTCCGCCGAGATCGGTGCGCCGTCCAGGCTGATCCGCTCGGTGATCGACTGTACGTGCGGACTCGTGTACCGGCCGGTACGCAGCTCGAAGGCGCCGAGCAGGGCCTCGATCATGCGGGCCGTCGACGTCTTGCCGTTCGTCCCCGTGATGTGGATCGAGGGATACGACCGCTGCGGGTCACCCAGCACGTCCATCAGCGCGGCGATCCGGGAGACCGACGGCTCCAGCTTGGTCTCACCCCAGCGGGTCGCCAGCTCCGCCTCGACCTCGCGCAGCGCCTTGTCGACCTCCGGGTCCTCCGGCCGGGCGGGCACGTCCGCCTGCGGCGGGCCGCCCTGGGTGCGCAGGGTGCGGCTGCCGGCCTCGATCACCGCGAGGTCGGGGTCGCGCTCGGTCTCCGCCTCGATGATCTCGTCGAAGGAGTCGAGGGGGTCGGGCTGGTCGCTCTGGTCGCTGGTGCCGGGGATGTCGCTCACGGGGCCAGTCTACGGAGCGGCGGTGACAAAGGTGGGGGTGGCTTCTCCTGTCGTTCGGCCGCGGGCGGTCCGTGCCTGCTCGCGCGGTTCCCGCGCCCCTCCGGGCAGGGGAAGGCCCCCGGCGCTTTCCAGCACCGAGGGCCTTCGCCTCCCTGCGAACCCTTACGCCGGCGGCAGCTTCTCCAGCTGGGCGGTGATCCGGGCGATGTCCTCCTCGGCCTTGGCGAGCCGCGTGCGGATCTTCTCCACCACCGGCTCCGGCGCCTTGCCGAGGAACGCCTCGTTGCCGAGCTTGGCCTTGGCCTGCGCCTTCTCCTTCTCGGCGGCGGCGAGGTCCTTGGCGAGCCGCTTGCGCTCCGCCGCCACGTCGATCACGCCCGACAGGTCCAGCGCGACCTCGACGCCCGCCACCGGCAGGGTCGCCGTCGCCGAGAAGCTCTCGCCCTCCGGCTGAAGGCGCAGCAGCTGGCGGATGGCGGCCTCGTGCGGCGCGAGGGCCGTGCCGTCGAGGGCGAGGCGGGCCGGGACCCGCTGGCCGGGCTGGAGGCCCTGGTCGGCGCGGAAGCGGCGGACCTCGGTGATGACGGACTGGAGGGTCGCGATCTCCCGCTCGGCGTCCGCGTCACGGAAGCCGCCCGGCGCGTCGGCACCGGGAACGAACACAGCCTCCGGCCACTCGGCGATGACGACCGACTCGCCACCGGTCAGCGTGGTCCACAGGGTCTCCGTCACGAACGGCACCACCGGGTGGAGGAGCCGCAGGGTGACGTCGAGCACCTCGCCGAGGACCCGCTTGCTGACCTCGGCCGGCTCGCCGCCCGCCTGGAAGGTGGTCTTGGACAGCTCGACGTACCAGTCGAAGACCTCGTCCCAGGCGAAGTGGAACAGCGCGTCGGAGAGCTTCGCGAACTGGTAGTCCTCGTAGTACGCGTCCACCTCGGCGACCACGGAGTTCAGCCGGGACAGGATCCACCGGTCCGTCGAGGACATCTTCGACGCGTCCGGCAGCGGGCCCTCGACCGTCGCGCCGTTCATCAGCGCGAAGCGGGTGGCGTTCCAGATCTTGTTGGCGAAGTTGCGGGAGCCCTGGACCCAGTCCTCGCCGATCGGGACGTCCACGCCCGGGTTGGCGCCGCGCGCGAGGGTGAAGCGGAGCGCGTCGGAGCCGTACTTGTCCATCCAGTCCAGCGGGTTGACGACGTTCCCGAAGGACTTCGACATCTTCTTGCCGTTCTGGTCACGGACCATGCCGTGCAGCGCGATGGTGTGGAACGGCGGGGTGCCGTCCATCGCGTAGAGGCCGAACATCATCATCCGGGCGACCCAGAAGAAGAGGATGTCGTAGCCGGTGACCAGGACGGAGTTCGGGTAGAACTTCGCGAGCGAGTCGGTCTGCTCCGGCCAGCCGAGCGTGGAGAACGGCCACAGGCCGGAGGAGAACCAGGTGTCCAGGACGTCGGAGTCCTGGCGCCAGCCCTCGCCGGACGGCGGCTCCTCGTCCGGTCCGACGCAGACGACCTCGCCGTCCGGGCCGTACCAGACCGGGATACGGTGGCCCCACCACAGCTGGCGCGAGATGCACCAGTCGTGCAGGTTGTCCACCCAGTCGAAGTACCGCTTCTCCATCTCCTGCGGGTGGATCTTGACCTTGCCGTCGCGGACGGCGTCGCCGGCGGCCTTCGCCAGCGGGCCGACCTTGACCCACCACTGCATCGACAGGCGCGGCTCGATCGTCGTCTTGCAGCGCGAGCAGTGGCCCACCGAGTGGACGTACGGCCGCTTCTCGGCCACGATCCGGCCCTCGGCGCGCAGCGCGGCGACGATGGCTGAGCGGGCCTCCAGCCGGTCCAGGCCCTGGAAGGGGCCGTGGGCGGTGATGACGGCGTGCTCGTCCATGACGGTGATGGACGGCAGATCGTGCCGCTGGCCGATCTCGAAGTCGTTCGGGTCGTGGGCCGGGGTCACCTTGACGGCGCCGGTGCCGAACTCGGGGTCCACGTGGGTGTCGGCGACGACCGGGATGGAGCGGTCGGTGAGCGGCAGCTTGATGAGCTTGCCGATGAGGTGCCGGTACCGCTCGTCGTCCGGGTGCACGGCGACGGCGGTGTCACCGAGCATGGTCTCGGCACGGGTGGTGGCGACGACGATGGTGTCGTCGCCCTCGCCGTACTTCATGGAGACCAGCTCGCCGTCGTCGTCCTGGTACTCGACCTCGATGTCGGAGATCGCGGTCAGACAGCGGGGGCACCAGTTGATGATGCGCTCGGCGCGGTAGATCAGCTCGTCGTCGTAGAGCCGCTTGAAGATGGTCTGGACGGCCTGGGACAGCCCCTCGTCCATGGTGAACCGCTCGCGCGACCACGCGACGCCGTCACCGAGGCGCTTCATCTGCCCGGAGATCTGCCCGCCGGACTCGGCCTTCCACTGCCAGACGCGCTCGACGAAGGCCTCACGGCCGAGGTCGTGCCGGGACTTGCCCTCCTTCGCCAGCTCCCGCTCGACGACGTTCTGGGTGGCGATGCCGGCGTGGTCCATGCCCGGCTGCCACAGCGTCTCGTAGCCCTGCATCCGCTTGCGGCGGGTCAGGGCGTCGATGAGCGTGTGCTCGAACGCGTGCCCGAGGTGCAGGCTGCCGGTGACGTTCGGCGGCGGGATGACGACGGTGAACGGCGGCTTCTCACTCTTGGCGTCCGCCTCGAAGTAACCCCGCTCTACCCAGCGCTCGTACAGCTTCCCCTCTACCTCGGCCGGCGTGTACTGGGTCGGCAGTTCGGTGGTGGTCGCTGGCGGCTGCTGCTGAGTGTTCTCGGTCACGGGCTCAGTTTAGGGGTGTCACGGGCAGGTCCCGAAACCCGATTCCTTCGTAACAGTGCGCACCCCGATGCGGTGGGTTCCCGCCACCTGCGCCAGGATGTCAGGTACGCATAAGCATCTGGAGGGGAACCCAGTAATGAGCTACAACCAGCCGGGCCCGTACGGCGGGCAGCCCCAGCAGCCCGGGCCGTACGGTCAGCCGGGCCCCTACGGCCAGCAGCCGCAGGCACCCCAGCCCGGCTACGGCTACCCCCAGCAGACCCCCGGCCAGCCGCAACCGGCCTACGGCTACCCGCAGCAGGCCCCGCAGGGCGTCCCGCCGCAGCAGCCCCCGTACGGCCAGGCCCCCTACGGTGCACCCCAGCCCCCCGTCCCGTCCGGCGGCAAGAAGAAGACCGGCCTGGTCATCGGCGCGGTCGCGGTCGTCGCGGCCATCGCGGTCGGCGCGTACTTCCTCCTCGCCGGCGGCAGCGGCGGCAACTCGGACGTCGCCGACGACGGCCCCCACAAGCTGACGACCCCGGCGACGGTCCTCGGCGAGTACAAGAAGTCCGAGGGCG
>NZ_DASQNH010000024.1:0-39299 GCF_035645055.1 Streptomyces sp.
CCACCAACGTCGCGGCACGCGGCATCCACGTCGACCACCTCGACCTCGTCGTCAACGTCGACCCGCCCACCGACCACAAGGACTACCTCCACCGCGGCGGCCGCACCGCCCGCGCGGGCGAGTCCGGCAGCGTCGTCACCCCCCAAGAAGCGCGGCACCACCTCCCGCGGCCGACGCCGCCCCGCCGCAGCCCGCCGCGCACCCCTGCAACAGTCCACAACCAGCACGCCCGCATAGAACCGTCGCGATGCGGTGCGCAGGGATGGTCCTCGTGGCCGAACGGGTTCCCCTGGCATTTCGCTCGTCTCCCGCAGGTCCGGGTGAGATTTCGCCCTCCTCACCACTGCCGCTGATCGGGTTGCGGGTGCGGTGAGAGCACCGTGCGCAGGAGTGCGGGCGCTTGCTGTTGTGGTCAGTAGGCGGCGAGTGAAATGGCGATGTAGTGCGCGGTGAAGGCCGCCACGGTCAGGGTGTGGAACACCTCGTGGAACCCGAACCAGCGGGGCGAGGGGTCCGGGCGTTGGACGGCGTAGACCACCGCGCCCGCGCTGTAGAGGAGACCGCCGGTCACTACCAGAGTGACTACGGCCGCTCCGCCGGTGTGCAGGAAGTCGGGCAGGTAACGCACCGGTGCCCACCCCAGGGCCAGGTAGCAGGGGGTGTACAGCCAACGGGGAGCTTTGACCCACAGGACACGGAAGGCGATACCGGCCAGCGCACCCGCCCATACGACCCACAGCAGCAGGGCTCGCCGGTCAGCGGGGAGGAGGAGCACGGCCAGAGGGGTGCAGGTTCCGGCGATGATCAGGAAGATGTTGGCGTGGTCGAGGCGACGCAGAACAGCCTCGCCCAGCGGCCCCCAGGTACCCAGGTGGTAGACGGCGCTCGTCCCGAACAGCAGCCAGGCGGTGACGGAGTACACGGTGCACGCCAGGGCCGCCTGCTGGGTCCGGGCCAGGCAGATCAGAACGATGCCGGCGCTCAACGAGGCGGGGACCATCGCCGCATGGAGCCAGCCACGCAGCTTCGGCTTGACCGGCTCCACGAGGTCGGCAGCCCACTCGACCAGGTCGTCAACGGGGTGAGGCTTCTCCTCGGCATGGCCACGGTGTGAACCGCCGGGGAGACCGGCTACGGCGTCCCCGGCTACGGCTTTCCGTCCCGTCCTGGACTTCTGGGCATCTTCGGCAACCATCCGATCATGCTAGGAGCCTGCCCGTACCGGCGTTCCCGGAGGTCGGTCTCGTACCGCCGAACCGGCACCACCGGACGGCCCTGGTCGGCCATCAGGAGGGCGCAGGTGCCGGTGACCTGCCACCCACTGGGGCTGCTGCGTCCGGGTTCGGCTGTACACCGAGTGGACCAGCGCCGAGGCGCCCCAGGAGGCCGCGAAGGCCGGTCACCACGACAAGGGGCACGAGATCTCCGCCGGCACACCGGGCGTACGGCTCACCCACGGAAGGCGGTACCACCTTCACCGGTCCCTGTCCCGGCCGGCCGTCGGCGTACTCCAATCGTCCCGGGGCACCCGCTGCGAGTGTCCCGCTCCGTCGGGAGAAGAGATCGCACAGGCAATGGATCATCCCGTCCCACTCTCCGGGTAACGTCAAGGTATGAGTCATCCGCACCCCGAGCTGTCAGCCGCCCCGCCCCTGCCCGAGGGAGGGCTACGGGTCGTCGCCCTGGGCGGCCTTGGTGAAATCGGTCGCAACATGACCGTCTTCGAGCATGCCGGAAAGCTGCTCATCGTCGACTGCGGGGTGCTGTTCCCCGAGGAGACCCAGCCCGGTGTGGACGTGATCCTGCCGGACTTCACCTCGATCCGGGACCGGCTGGACGACATCGTGGCCGTGGTGCTCACCCACGGCCACGAGGACCACATCGGCGGTGTGCCCTACCTGCTGCGCGAGCGCTCCGACATTCCCGTCGTCGGCTCCAAGCTGACGCTGGCGTTCCTGGAGGCCAAACTCAAGGAACACGGCATCCGGCCGCGCACCGTGCGGGTACGGGAGAGCGACCGGCGGCGCTTCGGCCCCTTCGACTGCGAGTTCGTGGCGGTCAACCACTCCATCCCGGACAGCCTCGCGGTCGCGATCCGCACCGGCGCCGGGCTGGTGCTGCACACCGGCGACTTCAAGATGGACCAGTTCCCCCTCGACGACCGCATCACCGATCTGCGCGCCTTCGCCCGCCTCGGCGAGGAGGGCGTCGACCTGTTCCTCACCGACTCCACCAACGCCGAAGTACCCGGCTTCACCACCTCCGAGCGTGAGCTGAACCCGGCGATCGAGCAGGTGATGCGCACCGCGCCGCGCCGCGTCATCGTCTCCAGCTTCGCCAGCCATGTGCACCGCATCCAGCAGGTCCTGGACGCCGCCCACCAGCACGGCCGCAAGGCCGCCTTCGTCGGCCGGTCCATGGTCCGCAACATGGGCATCGCCCGTGACCTGGGCTATCTGAAGGTCCCGTCCGGTCTGGTCGTGAGCACGAAGGAGCTGGAGAAGCTCCCGGACCACAAGATCACTCTGGTGTGCACCGGCTCCCAGGGCGAACCGATGGCCGCGCTGTCACGGATGGCCAACCGCGACCACATGATCCGCATCGGCAAGGGCGACACCGTCCTGCTCGCCAGCTCCCTCATCCCGGGCAACGAGAACGCCATCTACCGGGTGATCAACGGGCTCACCCGGTGGGGCGCCCACGTGGTCCACAAGGGCAACGCCAAGGTGCACGTCTCCGGTCACGCCAGCGCCGGCGAACTCGTCTACTGCTACAACATCGTCAAACCCCGCAACGTCATGCCCGTGCACGGCGAATGGCGCCACCTGCGGGCCAACGGCGACCTCGCCATCCGCACCGGCGTCGACCCCGACCGGGTCGTCATCGCCGAGGACGGTGTCGTCGTCGACCTCGTCGACGGGCGCGCGTCCATCACCGGCAAGGTCCCCGCCGGCAACGTCTACGTGGACGGTATGGAAGTCGGCGGCGCCACCGAAGCGTCCCTCAAGGACCGCCTCACCCTCGCGGAGGAAGGCGTCGTCACGGTGGTGGCGATCGTCGACGCGGACACCGGCGCCCTCGCCGAGGCCCCCGACTTCCTGGCGCGCGGCTTCGTCCACGACGACACCACCTTCGAGCCGGTCATCCCCGTCATCGAGAAGACCCTGGCCACCGCGGCCCAGGAAGGCGTCGGGGACGCGCACCAGCTCGAACAGCTCATCGCCCGCGCCGTGGCGAACTGGGCGTTCCGCACCCACCGCCGCAAGCCCTTGATCATCCCCGTCATCATCGACGCCTGAGCGACAGCGAGGCAGGCAGAACCGGTCTCACCGGCCGACAGCCGAGGCAGCGTCGGCGACGTCACCCGGGTGTCGGCATGGCCGCTTGGTCGACCCGACGGGCGATGTCCTTCCCCGGTTCGGATGCGGACCGGGGAGGCCGGACGGCGGGGCCACGACGAGCGGGGTGAGCAGGAGGCCCAGGGGCGCCGCCGGCACGCCGACCGCGGTCGCGGCCGTCAGGGCGGCCAGGGGGTGCCCGGTGCCGCACGGGCAGACGGCACAGGACACCGCTGCGTAGGGCCCGGTCGGCGCGGCCGGGACACGCCTGCTCAGTGCCTCACCCTCGTATCGACAGCCACCCGATCCGGGAAACAGCCCGCCCCCGGACCACAGTCCCGGAGAAGTCCCAGAGGTGCCGCCGCACCCCCCTGCAGATCCACATTCATGCGGGTCGGACAGGGTGCGGCGGCATCCGTCGTTCAGATGTCCCGGAAGATCTCGATCTGTGCCCCGATCGAGTTCAGCCGCTCGGCGAGGTCTTCGTAACCGCGGTTGATGACGTACACGTTGCGCAGTACGGACGTGCCCTCGGCCGCCATCATCGCGAGGAGGACGACCACCGCGGGCCGCAGGGCCGGCGGGCACATCATCTCGGCGGCGCGCCAGCGGGTCGGGCCCTCGACCAGGACCCGGTGGGGGTCGAGGAGTTGGAGGCGCCCGCCGAGGCGGTTGAGGTCGGTCAGGTAGATGGCGCGGTTGTCGTAGACCCAGTCGTGGATCAGCGTCTTGCCCTGCGCGGTGGCCGCGATGGCCGCGAAGAATGGGACGTTGTCGATGTTCAGGCCGGGGAACGGCATGGGGTGGATCTTGTCGATGGGCGCCTCCAGCTTGGAGGGGCGCACGGTGAGGTCCACCAGGCGGGTGCGGCCGTTGTCCGCGAAGTACTCGGGCGTGCGGTCGTGGTCGAGGCCCATCTCCTCCAGGACCGCCAGCTCGATCTCCAGGAACTCGATGGGGACGCGGCGCACCGTCAGTTCGGATTCCGTGACCACCGCGGCGGCGAGCAGGCTCATCGCCTCGACCGGGTCCTCGGAGGGCGAGTAGTCGACGTCCACGTCGATCCGCGGCATGCCGTGCACGGTGAGCGTGGTGGTGCCGATGCCCTCCACCTTCACGCCCAGCGCCTCCAGGAAGAAGCACAGGTCCTGGACCATGTAGTTGGAGGAGGCGTTGCGGATGACCGTGACGCCGTCGTGCCGGGCGGCGGCGAGCAGCGCGTTCTCGGTCACGGTGTCGCCGCGCTCGGTCAGCACGATCGGACGGTCGGGGCTCACGCCCCGGTCCACCACGGCGTGGTACTGGCCCTCGGTGGCGGCGATGTCCAGGCCGAACCGGCGCAGCGCGATCATGTGGGGTTCGATGGTCCGGGTGCCGAGGTCGCAGCCGCCGGCGTAGGGCAGCTTGAAGCGGTCCATGCGGTGCAGCAGCGGGCCGAGGAACATGATGATCGAGCGGGTGCGGCGGGCCGCCTCCGCGTCGATGGAGTCCAGGTCGAGGTCGGCCGGCGGGACGATCTCCAGGTCGACGCCGTTGTTGATCCAGCGGGTGCGGACGCCGATGGAGTTCAGCACCTCCAGCAGGCGGTACACCTCCTCGATGCGGGCGACCCGGCGCAGCACCGTGCGCCCCTGGTTGAGCAGTGAGGCGCACAGCAGGGCCACGCACGCGTTCTTGCTGGTCTTCACATCGATGGCGCCGGACAGCCGACGGCCGCCCACCACCCTGAGGTGCATCGGGCCCGCGTAGCCCAAGGAGACGATTTCGCTGTCCAGGGCTTCACCGATTCGGGCGATCATCTCAAGGCTGATGTTCTGGTTGCCGCGCTCGATGCGATTCACGGCGCTCTGGGAGGTGCCGAGCGCCTCGGCAAGCTGCGACTGCGTCCAGCCACGGTGCTGCCGGGCGTCACGGATGAGCTTGCCGATGCGTACGAGGTAGTCGTCTGCCATGGGGTTGAGGCTATCTCAGATATGAGATGGCACATCCCGGGGGGTCCGTTCGAGTGACGGACCGTCAATGACGCCTGGTGGAACGCGTACGACGCCACCCGAAAGGTCCGGGCAAATCAACCGATGTCGTATGACGTCCGGTGCTGCTGTGGGTGTGCCGCGGGCCGTGCCGGCCACCCGTGGTGATGGACCAGGAGTGACGGCTGATGTTCAGCCGTACGCCGGGCAGGATCCTGAAGCTCTTGCGGAACGTCAGGGGCATGGCCGCCTCCCGTGGGGTCGGTTGTCTGCCCTTCGGTTACCCCGTTCCGGTCGGCTGATGGCCGCGCGCGGGCGCGGCGGGGCCCATCGCGCGCACCACGCCGGGCCGGGGCATGACCATCACGCCCTCATGTACTAGAGTTATCTCGACATCGAGATATCTGCCGAGGCGTACCGCAGCCGGCCACCTCAGTAAGGGTTACCTAACTTAGCCTTACCTCAGCGGATCGGCCAAGCTCGCGTGGCGGCAGGATGCGGTGGTACGCGCACATCAATGAAGGAGACTGTCGTGTCGGCGAACAGCTTCGACGCCCGCAGCACGCTGCAGGTGGGCGACGAGTCGTACGAGATCTTCCGGCTTGACAAGGTCGAGGGCTCCGCCCGGCTGCCTTACAGCCTGAAGGTCCTGCTGGAGAACCTGCTCCGCACCGAGGACGGCGCGAACATCACCGCCGACCACATCCGCGCCCTCGGCAACTGGGACTCCCAGGCCCAGCCGTCGCAGGAGATCCAGTTCACGCCGGCCCGCGTGATCATGCAGGACTTCACCGGCGTGCCCTGTGTCGTCGACCTCGCCACCATGCGCGAGGCCGTCAAGGAGCTGGGCGGCGACCCGGCGAAGATCAACCCGCTGGCCCCGGCCGAGCTGGTCATCGACCACTCCGTCATCGCCGACAAGTTCGGCACCAACGAGGCCTTCGCGCAGAACGTCGAGCTGGAGTACGGCCGCAACAAGGAGCGCTACCAGTTCCTGCGCTGGGGCCAGACCGCGTTCGACGAGTTCAAGGTCGTCCCGCCGGGCACCGGCATCGTCCACCAGGTGAACATCGAGCACCTGGCGCGCACGGTCATGGTCCGGGGCGGTCAGGCGTACCCCGACACCCTGGTCGGCACCGACTCGCACACCACCATGGTCAACGGTCTCGGCGTCCTCGGCTGGGGCGTCGGCGGCATCGAGGCCGAGGCCGCCATGCTCGGCCAGCCGGTCTCCATGCTGATCCCGCGCGTCGTCGGCTTCAAGCTCACCGGTGAGCTGCCCGCCGGCACCACCGCCACCGACCTGGTGCTCACCATCACCGAGATGCTGCGCAAGCACGGTGTCGTCGGCAAGTTCGTCGAGTTCTACGGTGAGGGCGTCGCCGCCACCTCCCTCGCGAACCGCGCCACCATCGGCAACATGTCGCCCGAGTTCGGCTCCACCGCCGCGATCTTCCCGATCGACGGCGAGACCCTGAAGTACCTCAAGCTCACCGGCCGCTCCGAGCAGCAGGTCGCGCTGGTCGAGGCGTACGCCAAGGAGCAGGGCCTCTGGCTGGACCCGGCCGCCGAGCCGGACTTCTCCGAGAAGCTGGAGCTGGACCTCTCCACGGTCGTCCCGTCGATCGCCGGCCCGAAGCGCCCGCAGGACCGCATCGTCCTCGCCAACGCCGCCCAGCAGTTCGCCCAGGACGTCCGCAACTACGTGGACGACGTGGACGAGGCGGGCAAGGAGTCCTTCCCGGCCTCCGACGCCCCGGCCAACACCCCCAACGGCGCCCCGTCGAAGCCGGTCCCGGTCACCGCCCCCGACGGCTCGACGTACGAGATCGACCACGGTGCCGTGACGGTCGCCGCGATCACCTCCTGCACCAACACCTCCAACCCGTACGTCATGGTCGCCGCCGCCCTGGTGGCCAAGAAGGCGGTCGAGAAGGGCCTGACCCGCAAGCCGTGGGTCAAGACCACCCTCGCCCCGGGTTCGAAGGTCGTGACGGACTACTTCGACAAGGCCGGGCTGACCCCGTACCTGGACAAGGTCGGCTTCAACCTCGTCGGCTACGGCTGCACCACCTGCATCGGCAACTCCGGCCCGCTGCCGGAGGAGGTGTCCAAGGCCGTCAACGACCACGACCTCGCGGTCACCTCGGTCCTCTCCGGCAACCGGAACTTCGAGGGCCGGATCAACCCCGACGTCAAGATGAACTACCTGGCGTCCCCGCCGCTGGTCGTCGCGTACGCCATCGCGGGCTCCATGAAGGTGGACATCACCAAGGACGCCCTGGGCACCGACCAGGACGGCAACCCGGTCTACCTCAAGGACATCTGGCCGTCGGAGGCCGAGGTCAACGACGTCGTCGCCAACGCCATCGGCGAGGACATGTTCGCCAAGTCGTACCAGGACGTCTTCGCGGGCGACGCCCAGTGGCAGGCGCTGCCGATCCCGACCGGCAACACCTTCGAGTGGGACCCGCAGTCCACCTACGTCCGCAAGCCCCCGTACTTCGAGGGCATGGAGATGGAGCCGGCCCCGGTCCAGGACATCACCGGCGCCCGCGTCCTCGCCAAGCTGGGCGACTCGGTCACCACCGACCACATCTCCCCGGCCGGCGCCATCAAGGCCGACACCCCGGCCGGCAAGTACCTCACCGAGCACGGTGTGGAGCGTCGTGACTTCAACTCCTACGGCTCCCGCCGAGGCAACCACGAGGTCATGATCCGCGGCACGTTCGCCAACATCCGCCTGCGCAACCAGATCGCGCCGGGCACCGAGGGCGGCTACACCCGCGACTTCACGCAGGACGGCGGCCCGGTCGCCTTCATCTACGACGCCTCCCGCAACTACATCGAGCAGGGCATCCCGCTGGTCGTCCTGGCCGGCAAGGAGTACGGCTCCGGCTCGTCCCGCGACTGGGCGGCCAAGGGCACCGCGCTGCTCGGCGTCAAGGCCGTCATCGCCGAGTCGTACGAGCGCATCCACCGCTCGAACCTCATCGGCATGGGCGTGCTGCCGCTCCAGTTCCCGGAGGGCGCGTCCGCCCAGTCGCTCGGTCTGACCGGCGAGGAGACCTTCTCCATCTCGGGCGTCACCGAGCTGAACGAGGGCACCACGCCGCGCACGGTGAAGGTCACCACCGACACCGGTGTCGAGTTCGACGCGGTCGTCCGCATCGACACCCCCGGTGAGGCGGACTACTACCGCAACGGCGGCATCATGCAGTACGTGCTGCGCAGCCTGATCCGCAAGTAAGCGGATACGGCTCGGCGGCCGAGGGCCGCGTCCCCGTGCGGGGGCGCGGCCCTTCGCCGTGGGCGCCGCCCGGCCGCCCCGTTTACAAACGGGCGGCGTTGCCGCTAGCTTCCGGTGCGGAGCGGGGTGGGAGCGCTCCCACCCCGGTGGACCGGAACCCGCCCGGGTGCGGCTCCCGCCCCGCTCTCCCCTGTGCGGTAAATCAAGGGCAAGACCCGTGTCCTTTCGGTCACGAACTCTCGTATAGTGACCGTCGGTTGATCAGCGATAACACTCAACTGCGCAAATACACACACGTTCCCCTGGACGACACCAAGGCCGCACTCGACGCGGCAGCCCGAGGACCTGATTGATGACCGCGCAAGCCCGACCGGGCGACCGACCTGCCGTGCGACCTCTCTTCCTCATCGCCCTGACGGCAGCGGCCGTGTCGGCCCTCGCCGTCGGATGGGCGGTGTCCGTGGCACCTCCCGCCACACGCGGTCCCCTCGGCTGGGGCGCCGGTGGCGGTGCCGCCCTGCTGTGCGCCGCCGTCACCGTCGCCGCGCACGGGCTGCGCACCGCGAGGGCGACGCGTGCCCGACTGCACTCGGCGCGCGCCGAAGCGGCCCGTCTCGCCGGCGAACGCGAGGCGCTCACCGCGCAGTGGCGACAGGAGCACCAGCGGCTGACGGACGCCGCGGCCCACGAACGCGCCCGCCTCCTCGACGAGTTCGCCCGCGAACGGGACCGGCTGGCCCAGGAGCACACCGCCGAACGCGCCCGGCTGGAACAGGAGGTGCGGCGGCTGTCCACCCAGGCCGAGCGCGCCGCCGCCGAGCGGGCCGCGGCCATCGCCGCCACCGCCAACGCCGCCGCCCGCATGCAGGCACTCGCCACCGGCACCCTCGCCGACCTGCGGGCCATGGAGGAACGCCACAGCGACGAGGACGTCCTGGCGGACCTGCTGCACCTGGACCACCGCACCGCGCAGGCCGGTCGGCTCGCCGACTCCATCGCCGTGCTCACCGGAGCCCGCTCCGGCCGCCGCTGGGCGCGCCCCATTCCGATGGAGTCCATCCTGCGCGGCGCGATGGGCCGGATCAGCGGCTACCAGCGCGTCCGGCTGCACGCGGCCAGCAGCACGGCGGTGGCCGGGCACGCCGCGGAAGGCGTCATGCACGCCCTGGCCGAACTGCTCGACAACGCCGCGAACTTCTCCCCGCCCAGCGCCGAGGTCCATGTCTACGTCGAGGAGGTCCCCGCCGGGGTCATCGTCTCCGTGGAGGACAGCGGCCTCGTCATGAGCGACCTCCAGCTGCGCCGCGCGGAGCGGGCCGTCTCCGGTGACGTGACCGAGCTGGGCGGACTCACCGGCACCCGGCTGGGTCTCGCCGTGGTGGGCCGCCTCGCCCGCAAGCACGGGCTGAAGGTCTCGTTCCGGCCCTCGGCGCGCGGCGGCACCGGCGTCCTCGTCCTCCTCCCGCAGGACATCCTCACCGAGGCCCCCGCCGCCCCCCGGCCGAGCGGAGAGGCCCGCCCCCGTCCCGTCCCCGCCCCGCGGCCCGCCGAGGCCGCCCCGGTCCACGAGCAGGGCGAGCGGGAGCCTGCCGCGCACGCGTCCGGCGGGCTGCCGAAGCGCCGCCGCGGCCGCACCCTGGCCGCCGCCGAGCGCGTCCGCACCACCTCCCGCGCCGACGCGCCCCGCCCCGACGAGGCCGCCGGCGACCTGAAGGCCAGGGCCACCCGCTTCGGCGACTTCCGCCGCGCGGTCCGCGCGGTGGAGTCCTCCTCGGAGACGACGGGCGGCCACGCCCTGCCGGTACGCCCCGGTACCGGGACGACGGGCGGCCACGCCCGGCCGGCCTCCCGCGACGCCGAGACCACCGGCGGGCATGCCCTGCCGGTGCGCCCCGGCGCGGAGACGCCCGGCGGTCACGCCCTCTCCGCCCCCGGCGACGCCGAGACGCCCGGCGGTCACGCCCGACCGGAACCCCCCGGCGCCGACACCACCGGCGGTCACGTCCCGCCGGTGGGCGCCGGTGCCGGGAGCTCCGGCCGCCACTCGCTGCCCGCGCCGCTCGACGATCCCGCCGCGCGCACCCGTTCCCCCGAGACGTCCCCCGACGTACCGACCCCCTCGCACCCGGAAGGCGACACCACCTCATGACCGGCACGACCACCGTCGACGAGAAGCTCACCTGGCTCATCGAAGGGCTCCTGGAGCGCACGCCGGGCGCGCGGCACGCGCTGGTGCTCTCCCGTGACGGGCTCAAGCTGTGCCGCACGCCGGAGCTGACGGTCGACCAGGCGGACCAGCTCGCCGCGATCGCGGCCGGCATCCAGTCGCTGTCGCACGGCGCGTCGATGGAGTTCGGCGACGGCAGCGGCGGTGTGCGCTCGTCGATGACCGAGTTCTACGGCGGCACCCTCTTCATCGTCGAGGCGGGGGAAGGCGCCCACCTCGCCGTCGTCACCACCGAGGACGCCGAGCCGGGCCTGGTGGGGCACAACATGAGCGAGCTGGTGGAGCAGCTGGGCGAGCACCTGACGGCCCAGCCGCGCACCTCATGAGGCGGCCCGGCAGGGATGACACGCCCGACCGCCTCTACACCCTGACCGGGGGCCGCACCCGCTCCGGCCCGGACAGCCCGTTCGACCTGGTCACCCTCGTGGTGGCGGAGAGCGAACCGGCCCCCGGCATGCAGTCGGAGCACGCGGCGATCCTGCGGATGGCGCAGGCGCCCATCGCGGTGGTGGAGGTCGCCGCGGAGCTGGGGCTGCCGGTGAGCATCACCAAGATCCTGCTGTCCGACCTCCTCGCCGTGGGACGCGTCAGCGCCCGTCACCCCCGTACGTCCGCCCTTCCCGACCCCGACATCCTGGAGCAGGTGCTCGTTGGACTCCGCAGCCTCTGACGCGCGCACCCCGCTGGGTGCCTCCGCCGACAACGGTCTGAAGATCGTCATCGTGGGCGGTTTCGGCGTCGGAAAGACGACCATGGTCCGGTCCGTCAGCGAGATCCGTCCCCTCAACACGGAGGAGACGATGACCCGGGCCTCGGAGACGGTCGACGACGTCAGCGAGGTGCGCGGGAAGACCGCGACCACCGTGGCCTTCGACTTCGGCCGCATCACGCTCGACGCGCGCAATGTGCTCTACCTGTTCGGGGCACCGGGGCAGGAGCGCTTCTGGTTCCTGTGGGACCGGCTGTTCTCCGGCACGCTCGGCGCGGTCGTGCTGCTCGACGCCCGGCGGATCGAGGACTCCTGGTACGCCATCGACCGCCTGGAGCGGCACGGCACCCCGTTCATCGTGGCCTGCAACGACTTCGGCGGCCCCCGGCACGCCCCCGAGGACGTACGGGACGCCCTCGACCTCGATCCGCATGTGCCGATCGTCGACTGCGACGCCCGCTCCCGCGCATCCAGCAAGCAGGTGCTGATCACCCTGGTCCAGCACATCCAGCGGCACCTGGGCGACCGGTCCGCTCGCACCGACTCGTCCCTCCGGGAGACCGTGTGACCACCGAAGCCGTTCCGCTCAGCGGCTCCCGCTTCCAGACCGAACCGGCCCGGCTGTACCGGGAGATGCGCCGTGACCACGGTCCCGTCGCCCCCGTCCTGCTGGACGGCGGAGTACCGGCCTGGCTGGTGCTCGGCTACCGCGAACTGCACCAGGTGACGGGCGATCCGGTCCTCTACAGCCGCGACTCGGGCCTGTGGAACCAGTGGGAGAGCATCCCCGACGACTGGCCGCTGCTGCCGATGATCGGCCGTGACCAGCCGTCCGTCCTCTACACCGTCGGCGAACGGCACCACCAGCGCGCGGGGATGATCGCCAAGGCTCTGGAGGGCGTGGAGCCGGCGCTGCTGCGCCACCACTGCGAGCGGTTCGCCGACGAGCTGATCGACGCCGTCTGCACCACCGGCACGGCGGACCTCGTAGGGCAGTACGCCATGCTGCTGCCGGTACGGGTGCTGGCCCGGCTGTACGGCTTCTCCGACGAGGAGGGCACCGGGCTCGTCACCGCGCTCAACGACATGATCGACGGGCGCGAGCGAGCCCTGGACGGGCAGCGGCACCTCGCCACGTCGATGGCCGATCTGGTGGCGCGACGCCGCGCGGCGCCCGCCGACGACGTGGTCTCCCGGATGCTGGCCGACCCGAGCGGCTTCACCGAGGAGGAGATCATGCAGGACCTCATGGTGATGACGGCCGCCGGACACCAGCCGACCGCCGACTGGATCGGCAACTCGCTGCGCCTGATGCTCACCGACGACCGGTTCGCGGCCTCTCTGTTCGGCGGGCGCCACAGTGTCGCCGAGGCGATGAACGAAGTGCTGTGGGAGGACACCCCGACGCAGAACGTGGCCGGCCGCTGGGCGGCGCGCGACACCCAGCTCGGCGGGCGCCACATCCGCGCGGGCGACCTGGTCCTGCTCGGCCTCCAGGCGGCCAACGCCGACCCGCAGGTGCGTACCGACGCCGCCGCGTTCACCGGCGGCAACAGTGCGCACTTCTCGTTCGGCCACGGCGACCACCGCTGCCCGTTCCCCGCGCAGGAGATCGCCGAGGTGATCGCCCGGACGGCCATCGAAGTGGTCCTCGACCGGTTGCCCGACATCGACCTGGCGGTCCCGGCCGACTCCCTGACCCGTCGTCCCTCGCCCTGGCTGCGCGGACTGACGGAGCTGCCCGTGCGGTTCACCCCCACCCCTGCCCTGGGAGGCAACAGACCATGACGTCCGGCACCGCACACGTACGCATCCCCCTGGACCCCTTCGTCACCGACCTGGACGGCGAGAGCGCGAAGCTGCGCGCGGCGGGGCCGCTCGCGGCGGTCGAGCTGCCCGGCGGTGTCCCCGTGTGGGCCGTGACCCGGCACGCGGAGGCGAAGGCGCTGCTGACCGACCCCCGGCTGGTGAAGGACATCAACCGGTGGGGCGCCTGGCGGCGGGGCGAGATCCCGGCGGACTGGCCGCTGATCGGCCTGGTGAACCCGGGCCGCTCGATGCTGACCGTGGACGGCGCCGACCACCGGAGGCTGCGGACCCTGGTCGCCCAGGCCCTCACGCCGCGGCGGGTGGAGGAGATGCGCGGCCGTATCGAGGAGCTGACCGGGCGGCTGCTGGACGCGCTGCCGGCGGACGGCGGCGTGGTGGACCTCAAGGCGGCCTTCGCCTACCCGCTGCCCATGTATGTCGTGGCGGACCTGATGGGCATCGACGAGGCCCGGCTGCCCCGGCTGAAGGTGCTGTTCGAGAAGTTCTTCTCGACCCAGACCCCGCCGGACGAGGTGGTCGCCACCCTGACGGAGCTGGCGGAAATCATGGCCGAGACGGTCGCGGCGAAGCGGACGGCGCCCGGCGACGATCTGACCAGCGCGCTCCTCCTGGCCTCCGAGGACGGCGACCGGCTGACCGACGAGGAGATCGTCTCCACCCTCCAGCTGATGGTCGCGGCCGGGCACGAGACCACGATCTCCCTCATCGTCAACGCGGTCGTCAACCTCTCCACGCACCCCGGGCAGCGGGCGCTGGTGCTGTCCGGCGAGGTGCCCTGGCAGGCGGTGATCGAGGAGACGCTGCGCTGGTCGACCCCGACCTCGCACGTGCTGATCAGGTTCGCGACCGAGGACGTCCCCGTCGGGGACAAGGTGCTCCCCGCCGGGGACGCGCTCATCGTGTCCTACGGCGCGATAGGCCGCGACGAGCTGGCGCACGGGCCGACGGCGGGCGACTTCGACGTCACCCGCGAGACCCCGACCCGGCACATCTCGTTCGGTCACGGCCCGCATGTGTGCCCCGGGGCGGCGCTGTCCCGGCTGGAGGCGGGCGTGGCGCTCCCCGCGCTGTACACCCGCTTCCCCGGCCTCGACCTCGCGGTCCCCGCGTCGGCCCTGCGCAACAAGCCGGTGGTGACCCAGAACGACCTCTTCGAGCTGCCGGTCCGGCTCACCCCCTGACCTGTCGGCCCAGCAGCTCCACCTCCGCCAGCGTCGACTCGCCGTCCAGCACCAGCCGGTAGTGCGGATAGGCGCGCCGGGCGTCCAGCGAGAACGCACGGGTCTGGCGGTCCCAGCGGAACGACTCCCCGGAGCGTTCGTCCAGGGTCCGCCAGGTCGTGCCGTCGGGCGAGCCCTGGAGGGTCCACCCGGCCGGCGCCTTCGCGCGGTCGGCGGGGGAGGTGAGGGTGTACCGCACGGGTTCGCCCCGCCCGTCGAACGGCAGCTCCACCGTCGTCACGGCCGCCTCCGTCGCCGAGGTGTCGTCGAACAGCGGGCCGCCGGGCCGCAGGGTGTCCGTGGGCGGAGCCGGCACCTCGTCGTCCCGGGTGATCGACACGGGCGCCGCGTGTTTCCCGGTGCCCCAGGGCGACGGCCTCGGCCCCATCTCGAACTCCAGGACGCCGCCCCGGGCGATGAGCTGGTGGGGGAGCGAGGTGGAGTGCCAGCGCTGTCCGTTGAGCCTCACGCCCTGGACGTAGACGTTCCGCGCGCTGTTCCGGGGCGCCTCGACCACCAGGTCCCGCCCGTTCTCCAGATGGACCGTCGCCTTGGTGAACAGCGGTGAGCCGATGGCGTACTCGCCGCTGCCCATGACCAGCGGGTAGAAGCCGAGGGCGGAGAAGAGGTACCAGGCGGACTGCTCGCCGTTGTCCTCGTCGCCGTGGTAGCCCTGGCCGATCTCGCTGCCGACGTACAGCCGGGACAGCACCTCGCGGACCTTCGCCTGCGCCTTCCAGGGCTGCCCGGCCGCGTCGTACATGTAGAGGGCGTGGTGGGCGACCTGGTTGGAGTGGCCGTACATGCCCATCCGGACGTCGCGGGCCTCCGTCATCTCGTGGATGACCCCGCCGTACGAGCCCACGAACTCCGGGGAGGCGGTCTCCGGGGTGGCGAAGTACGCGTCCAGCTTCTCGGCGAGGCCCCGCCGGCCGCCGTACAGGTTGGCCAGGCCCCGGCTGTCCTGCGGGGCGGTGAAGGCGTAGCCCCAGCCGTTGGTCTCGGTGTAGTCGTGGCCCCAGACCCGCGGGTCGTACGACTCCGAGGGCACCCGCCAGCCGCCCTTCGCGTCCTTGCCCTGGAAGAAGCCGGCCCGCGCGTCGAAGAGGTGGACATAGCCGCGGGCCCGGTCCAGGAAGTACTCCGACTCCTCCCGGTAGCGCCGCTCGCCGGTCTCGCGGTACAGCGCCCGGCCCATCCGCGCGATGCCGTAGTCGTTGAGGTAGCCCTCCAGCGCCCAGGAAAGGCCCTCGTGGGTCTCGGTGGAGGTGTAGCCGAGGAAGGGCGAGGTGGCCATGCCCTTGCGGCCGACGCCCGAGGCGGGCGGCACCACCGTCGCGTTCTTCAGGGCCGCGTCGTACGCCGTCTCCGCGTCGAAGTCCACGCCCTTGACGTGGGCGTCGGCGAAGGCCACGTCCGAGGAGGTGCCGGTCATCAGGTCGGCGTAGCCGGGGGAGGACCAGCGGGAGGTCCAGCCGCCGTCCTTGTAGTGCTGCACGAACCCGTCGACCAGCTCGCCCGCCCTGGACGGGGTCAGCAGGGAGTACGCGGGCCACGTCGTCCGGTAGGTGTCCCAGAAGCCGTTGTTGACGTACACCTTGCCGTCGACGATCTTCGCCCCGGTGCGGGTGGGGGTGTCGGGGCCCGGCATGGGGGAGAAGGGGGAGGCGTACTTGTACGTCGAACCGACCTTCTCGTGCCCGGAGTTGGGGTAGAGGTACAGGCGGTACAGGCTGGAGTAGAGCGTGGTCAGCTGGTCCGGGGTGGCGCCCTCGACCTCCACCTTCCCGAGCAGCCGGTCCCACTGGCGCTGGGCGCGTGCCCTCACCTCCTCGAAGGAGGTGCCGTCCGGGATCTCCTGGCGCAGGTTGTCCCTCGCCTGCTCGACGCCGATCAGGGAGGTGGCCAGGCGCAGGGTGACCGTGCGGTCGGCGCCCGCGGCGAACCGCAGATAGCCCTTGACGCCGCTCACCGCGCTGTCCGTCACCGGCCTGTCGAAGACGCCGTACACGAAGAGGCGGGTCGCGCCGGTCGACAGGCCGGACTTCACGTCCGAGTAGCCGGTGACCGTTCCGGCGGCCGGGTCGAGGGTCAGGCCCGCCTGGTCCGTCACGTTGTCGAAGACCACACTCGCGTCGTCGCCGGGGTAGGTGAAGCGCAGCACCGCCGCGTGGTCCGTGGGGGTCATCTCGGCCTTGAGGCCGTTCTCGAACCGGACGCCGTAGTAGTGCGGCCGGGCGGTCTCGTTCTCGTGCCGGAAGGGCAGCGCGCGGGCCGTGCGACCGGTGTCGGGGGCCCCGGCGGCGGCGGACGGCATCACCTGGAAGGTCTGCCGGTCGCCCATCCACGGGCTCGGCTCATGACTGGCGCTGAACGCCTGGAGGGTGGGCAGATTGTCCGCGTTGTTCGCGCGCGCGTAGTCGTAGAGCCAGCTCAGCGAACCCGCGTTGGTGACCGGTGTCCAGAAGTTGAAGCCGTGCGGCACGGCGGTCGCGGGGAAGTTGTTGCCCCGCGAGAAGCCGCCGCTGGAGTTCGTGCCGCGGGTGGTCACCGCGTAGTCGGACAGATGCGCCCTGGGCCGCTCGGGTGCGGCCGTCTCCAGCGTCACGTCGTCCACCCAGCCGCGGAAGCGGGCCGGTCCCTTCGGCGCGTCGTACGCCACCAGGATGCGGTCGACGGTCCTCCCGGCCGCCACCGAGCCGATCCGCGCGGCCACGTGGTTCCACTGGTTGACGTAGAGCGCCTTGGCCGCGCCCTGCCCTCGCGGCGAGAGCGGGAAGCCGTGCTGGTCGGTGGCGCCCAGGTCGCTGAGGTAGGTGCCGTCGGTGAAGGCCAGGTCGACGGCGGCGTGGGTGGCGGCGTAGTCGAGGTCGCCGTCGGCCATCGACGGGAAGATCCGGTACGACAGCCGGGTGTCGCGGGTGACGGCCACGTCGACGTCGAAGACCTTGTTGTACGCGTAGCCCCGCCCGTCGGCGGTGTGCCGGCCGGCGTACCGCAGGGCGCGCCTGCCGGTGAAACCGGCGCCCGCCTTGGCGGTGGGGGAGCCGCTCGGGCCGCGGTCGACCAGGGAGAGCATGTCCTCGGGGACCGGTCCGGTGCCGCCGCCGGTGGAGAACTGCACATCGGCGAGCTGGAGCAGACCGGCGCCGTTGTTCCTGGTGATGTCGAGCCGGAAGTGCCGGTACTCGGCGGGCGCCGCCAGGTCGTACGACTTGGTCTGGAAGCGCTCGGTGAAGGACTCGCCGGTGCGGGTGTCCAGGGTCTTCCAGTCCTTGCCGTCCGCGGAGCCCCACAGGGTCCAGTCCGCGGGGTCGCGCCCGGCGGCGTCGTTCGCGGACGTGAGCGCGTACGTCACCAGCCGCACCGGCTCGTCCAGGTCGAACTCGGCCCATCCGGTGGGCGCGAAGACCAGCCACTTGGTGCTCGGCTCGCCGTCGGCCAGATTCTCCTTCACCTCGCCGGCGCCGCTGTTCTCCCCGCTGGCCCGTACCCCGGTGACCCGGTCGGTGACATTGCCCGGGATGCCGCCGCGGTAGCCGCCGTCGACGCCCGAGGCGCGCCGGGTGCCGTCGGGGTCGGTCTCCACGGTGTTCAGCCAGTCCGGTGCCGGGTCCTCCGCCTCGAAGGAGGAGGCGAACTCGCGGTCGGCGGCCTCGGGCGCGGTGGGCAGGGCCACCGCCGCGCCGGGCGAGCCGGCGGCCAAAGCGAAGGCGGCCGCCGAGACGACCGCCGTACTCCATCGGTGGCGATATCTGTGTCGCATGCCTGAGCACCCTCCCTGCGCCATCGGACAACGTTGTCACATTCGCGCCGCAAGGTCAGTTGTGACGCAAGTGGTCAGTGCTGTCAAGGGTGTTGACTGCGCCATTCGAGCCCGGTGGCCCGGATTTTTACGGCGGGCACGCCGTCGGCGGGCTCATATTTCCGTGAGGTCTCAACTCGGAAAAGACAAACCGCCAACCTTGCATTCGATCTTGCTCCCTTGGCGGGAAGTGGACTATACCTGTCGGCGATTCACCTGAACCGCACATCCTTGTACGACTTCTTGTACGACCCTGCTTGACCCCACCGCGGTGCCGGGGAGGATCCGGTTCACCGCCTGAGTCCTGGAAGAAGGCGAGGACTTGAGCATGGGATCCACTTCCGCCGAGAACGGCGCCGGGAACAGCGCTGCGAACCCGGCCGCGCACCACGGAACCGACGGCGTGGACCGGCGCGCGCTGATCAAGCGGTCCGCCGCGCTCGGGCTGGTCTCGGTACCCGCCATGGGTTTCCTCTCCGCCTGCGCGAGCGGCGGCGGTGGCGGCGAGTCGAACGACGACACCCAGGGCGAGACGTCCAAGGACAACCCCTTCGGCGTCAAGAAGGGCACCAAGCTCGACGTCGTCATCTTCAAGGGCGGTTACGGCGACGACTACGCCAAGGCCTGGGAGGCCGCCTTCCAGAAGAAGTGGGGTGTCACCTCCACCCACACCGGCACCCAGGAGATCACCGGCAAGCTCCAGCCGCGCTTCAATGCCGGCAACCCGCCCGACATCGTGGACAACTCCGGCGCCCAGAAGATCAAGATCGACGTCCTCTACCGCAATGGCCAGCTCCTCGACCTGGCCGAGGTGCTGGACGCGCCGAGCGTCGACGACCCGTCGAAGAAGGTCCGCGACACCGTCATCCCCGGCACCCTCGACCCGGGCCTGCAGGAGGGCAAGGTCGTCGCCCTCAACTACATCTACACGGTGTGGGGCCTGTGGTACTCCGGCAAGCTCTTCAAGGAGAAGGGCTGGGAGGTGCCCAAGACCTGGGACGATTTCCTGGCCATCTGCAAGGACGCCAAGTCCCAGGGCATCGGCGGCCTCGCCCACCAGGGCAAGTACCCGTACTACATCAACGTCGCCATCATGGACCTGATCGCCAAGAAGGGCGGCCTGGACGCCATGAAGGCGATCGACAACCTCGACCCCAAGGCGTTCGCCGGCTCCGACGCGGCGCAGGCGGCCGTCGAGGCCGTCTACGAGGTCGTCGAGAAGGGTTATCTGATGCCCGGGACGAACGGCCTCGACCACACCGAGTCGCAGACCCGCTGGAACCAGTACAAGGCCGCCTTCATCACCTCCGGCTCCTGGCTGGAGAACGAGCAGCTGAAGCAGACGCCGCCGGACTTCGACATGAAGTTCCTGCCGATGCCGCTGCTGGAGGGCAGCGAGATGCCGTTCGAGGCGATCCGGGCCGGCTCCGGCGAGCCCTTCATCATCCCGGCCAAGGCCAAGAACCTGCCCGCGGCCAAGGAGTTCGTGCGGATGATGCTCTCCCGGGAGTGGTCGACGCTGTTCGCCAAGGAGGCGAACTCGCTGACCATCCTGAAGGACGGCGTGGACCCGAGTGTGCGGTTGCGACCGGGAACGCAGTCCACCGTCGAGGCCTCCAAGGCGGCCGGCGACAACACCTTCCGCTTCCTGTACACCGAGTGGTACAGCGAGATGGACACCGCCATCCAGAACGCCTCCAACGAGCTGATGGCCCGGCGCATCCAGCCCAGGGAGTGGCTGAAGCGGGCGCAGGCGGCCGTGGACAAGGCCGCGAAGGATCCGGCGTCGAAGAACAACCGTCGCGAATAGCGTTTTCCGGGATGCGTCGTCGGGGTGCGGTGATCTGCGGGGCGCGGGTCCGTCCGGGCCTGTCGCGCAGTTCCCCGCACCCCTTTGGCGGGGACAGCAGGGGCAGGTTGTATGCGTAAGGGGCAGTACCGGTTCGTCGCGGGGTTTCTTCTCGTTCCCGTGGCGCTTTATCTGATCTTCGTCATCTGGCCTTACATCCAGACGTTCGGCTATTCGCTGACCGACTGGAAGGGCCAGTCGCAGACCTTCAGTTTCGTCGGCCTGGACAACTACAAGGCGCTGTTCCAGGACGACATCTTCATGGGAGCCATCTGGCACAACATCCTGTTCCTGGTGTTCATCCCGGTGATCACCATTCTGCTCGCCCTGTTCTTCGCGTTCATGCTGAACGCGGGCGGCCGCGGCCGGGCCGGCGGGGTGTCCGGAGTCGCCGGCTCCAAGTTCTACCGGGTCGTCTACTTCTTCCCGCAGGTCCTGTCGCTGGCGATCCTCGCCGTGCTGTTCCGCGCGGTCTACCGCAGCGACGGCGGCGGCATGCTCAACGGCGCGCTGGTCAAGCTCGGCCTGGTCGACGCCGACCGGCCGGTGGAGTGGCTGAACGAACCCGACTTCGTGCTGTGGGCGCTGATCGTGGTCGTCGTCTGGCACGGCGTCGGCTTCTACCTGGTGCTGTTCTCCGCCGCCATGCAGTCCATCCCGAAGGACATCTACGAGGCCGCGCTCATCGACGGCGCGAGCCGCGGCCAGTCCTTCTTCCGCATCACCCTGCCGCTGCTGTGGGACTCCGTGCAGACGGCCTGGGTCTACCTCGGCATCGCGGCGATGGACATGTTCATCCTCGTCTCGACGATGACCTCCGGCGAGTTCGGCGGCGGCCCGGACCATCACAGCGAGGTCATGGCGACCGTGATGATGCGGAACTTCCTCTACTACGGCAAGAGCGGCTACGCCTGCGCCATGGGCGTGATCATGCTGCTCCTCACCCTGATCCTGTCCGTGGTCATGCTGCGCGCCACCCGCCGCGAGCGCATCGAGTTCTGAGCGGGAGAGATGACATGAGCGCACCCCTGAAGGAAACCGCGCCGCCCCCCGCCGGGCGGGTCCCGGCGAAGGTCCCGCCGAAGGCGGGCGAGCGGCGCGGCGAGGGCGTCACCCTGAACGCCTTCTCGCACGGCTTCCTCGCCCTCTGGGCCCTGATGATCGTCCTGCCGCTGCTGTGGCTGGTGCTCAGCGCCTTCAAGACCGACGCCCAGATCGCCGGCTCGGCCTTCGGATGGCCCGAGAACTGGACGTTCGAGGTCTTCACCCGGGCCTGGGAGAAGGGCATCGGCGACTACTTCCTCAACACCGTCATCGTGCTCGTCTTCTCGGTGCCGCTGACGATGCTGTTCGGTTCGATGGCCGCCTACGTCCTGGCCCGCTACCAGTTCTGGGGCAACCGCTTCCTCTACTACTTCTTCGTCGCGGGCGCGATGTTCCCGGTGTTCCTGGCCCTGGTCCCGCTGTTCTTCATGGTCAAACGGCTGGACATGCTGAACACCTACCAGGGCCTGATCCTGGTGTACGTCGCCTATTCCATGCCGTTCACCGTCTTCTTCATGCACGCCTTCTTCCGGACCCTGCCGACGGCGGTCTTCGAGGCGGCGATCCTGGACGGGGCCTCGCACACCCGGACCTTCTTCCAGGTCATGCTGCCGATGGCGAAGCCGGGCCTGATCAGCGTGGGGATCTTCAACACGCTGGGGCAGTGGAACCAGTTCATCCTGCCCACGGTCCTGATGCAGCCGCAGAGCGGTGACGACCCCGAGCGCTATGTGCTCACCCAGGGTCTGATCCAGCTCCAGCAGCAGCAGGGATACGCCTCCGACCTGCCGGTGCTGTTCGCGGGCGTGACGATCGCGATGATCCCGATGCTGGTGGTCTATCTGTCCTTCCAGCGCCAGGTGCAGGCCGGACTCACCTCGGCGACCCTGAAGTAGGCGACCTGCTCGTAGCGCTCCGCGAGCGCCCGGACGCGCGCCGTTCCCGTTGCCGGGGGCGGCGCGCGCCTGTGTGTGCCTGCTCCCGGAAACTGTTCAACCTCTTGACGGGAGGTGCCCCGGACAGCTCAGCTTAGAGTTCACTAGTTGGACATAGACGGGGCCTCATCGATGCGGTCCCGCGCGCGGGAGGTCGTCGTGGAGACTCCGGGGTCGCAGTCGTCGCTGCACCGAGCCAACCTGGAGCGGGTCGTACGTGCCGTGCGGCTGGCGGGATCCCTCACCCAGGCGGAGATCGCGAGGACCACGGGCCTGTCCGCGGCCACCGTCTCGAACATCGTCCGGGAGTTGAAGGAGGGCGGGACCGTCGAGGTCACGCCCACTTCGGCGGGCGGCCGGCGGGCCCGCAGCGTCAGTCTGAGCGGGGACGCCGGCATCGTGATCGGCGTGGACTTCGGCCACACCCATCTGCGGGTGGCCGTCGGCAACCTCGCCCATCAGGTGCTGGCCGAGGAGGCCGAGCCGCTGGATGTGGACGCCTCCGCCGCGCAGGGCTTCGACCGGGCGGAAGAGCTGGTCAACCGGCTGATCGCGGCGACCGGCGTGGACCGTACGAAGATCGCCGGAGTGGGTCTCGGCGTGCCCGGCCCCATCGACGTGGAGTCCGGCCAGCTGGGTTCGACCGCCATTCTGCCGGGCTGGACCGGCGCGCGGCCCGCCGAGGAGCTGCGGGGGCGGCTCGGGGTGCCCGTGTACGTGGACAACGACGCCAACCTGGGCGCCCTCGGCGAGCTGGTCTGGGGCAGCGGCAAGGGCGTGCGGGACCTGGCGTACATCAAGGTGTCCAGCGGTGTCGGCGCGGGCCTGGTGATCGACGGGAAGATCTACCGCGGGCCCGGCGGCACAGCGGGAGAAATCGGGCATATTACACTTGATGAATCCGGCCCCGTCTGCCGCTGCGGAAACCGGGGCTGCCTGGAGACCTTCGCGGCCGCGCGCTATGTGCTGCCGCTTCTCCAGTCCAGCCACGGCACGGATCTGACCATGGAGGGCGTGGTTCGGCTGGCGCGGGACGGAGACCCGGGCTGCCGTCGGGTGATCGCCGACGTCGGCCGTCACGTCGGCAGTGGAGTCGCCAACCTCTGCAACCTTCTGAACCCGAGCCGGGTCGTCCTCGGCGGTGATCTCGCCGAGGCCGGGGAGCTGGTGCTCGGGCCGATCAGGGAGTCCGTCGGCCGCTACGCCATCCCCAGCGCGGCGCGTCAACTCTCCGTTCTCCCAGGGGCACTTGGTGGTCGCGCGGAGGTGCTCGGGGCGCTCGCTCTCGCGCTCAGCGAGATGGGTGACTCGACCCTTTTGGACGGAAGCGTGTCAGGCGCCCTCCCGGCTGCCACCCCTGCCTTCACTTAGAGAACGGATGGCACCGTTGCCAACCCGTTAAGGATTTACTTCTTGACGTCGCACGTGCGGCCGAGTTGACTTCCAGCCACCTCGGCCGCAACGACGCGGCCTCGTCAGGGAGGTTTCTGAAGTGAACACGCGTATGCGTCGTGCCGCCGTAGCCATCGCCGCGGGTGCGATGGCCGTCTCTCTCGCCGCCTGTGGCAGCGCCGAGGAGGCCGGTGGCGAGAAGGACACCGCCGGTTCCGCCCCCGCCAAGGGCGATGACATCAAGATCGGTCTGCTCCTGCCGGAGAACCAGACCGCCCGGTACGAGAAGTTCGACCGGCCCCTGATCGAGAAGAAGATCAAGGAGCTGACGAACAACAAGGCGACCATCGAGTACAACAACGCCAAGCAGGACGCCAACCTGCAGGCGCAGCAGGTCGACACGATGATCACCAACAAGGTGGACGTGCTGATCCTGGACGCGGTGGACGCGAAGGCGATCAAGAACTCCGTCCAGAAGGCCGTGGACAACGGCATCAAGGTCGTCGCCTACGACCGCCTGGCCGAGGGCCCGATCAGCGCCTACACGTCGTTCGACAACGTCCAGGTCGGCAAGACCCAGGGCGAGGCGCTGCTGAAGGAGCTGGGCGCCAAGGCCAAGGACGGCCAGATCGTCATGATGAACGGCTCCGTCACCGACCCGAACGCCGCCCAGTTCAAGGAGGGCGCGCACTCCGCCCTCGACGGCAAGGTGAAGATCGGCAAGGAGTACGACACCAAGGAGTGGAAGCCGGAGAACGCCAACTCCAACATGGAGGCGGCCATCTCCGCGCTCGGCAAGAACAACATCGTCGGCGTCTACTCCGCCAACGACGGCATGGCCGGCGGCATCATCACCGCCCTGAAGGCCGCAGGCATCAAGGTCCCGGTCACCGGCCAGGACGCCGAGCTGGCCGCCGTGCAGCGGATCGTCGCCGGTGAGCAGTTCATGAGCGTCTACAAGCCGTACGCGCCCGAGGCCGAGGCCGCCGCGCAGATGGCCGTCGCGCTCGCCAAGGGCGAGGACCTGGGCTCCATCGCCAAGGACAAGGTCTCCAGCGACAGCGCCAAGGACGTCCCGTCCGTCCTGGTCGACGTCACCTCGCTGACCCAGGAGAACATCAACGACACCGTCATCAAGGACGGCGTCTACACCGCCGACGAGATCTGCACGGCCAAGTACAAGGCCGCCTGCACCAAGCTCGGCATCAAGTAAACGGCCCCCGGTCCCCTCGTAGGTACGGGAGCAGGCCCCCCGCCGCTCCCGTACGGGACGGCCGTCCCGAGGCTCCGCCGGCGCCTCGCTTGTCAAAGCCCCGCAAGCTCGTGCGGGGCGCCGGTCGGAACACCCGCCGGGGCCCGGTCCCCGCAACCCCCCAAACTTCTGCACAACCTCCCGCCGGGTCAGGCGGCGAAGGAGATGGTTCACGTGTCCGCTACGCCCGTGCTGGCGTTGCGCGGGGTCTCCAAGCGGTTCGGTGCCGTTCAGGCGCTCACCGACGTAGAGCTCGAGATCCACGCCGGTGAAGTGGTCGCCCTGGTCGGCGACAACGGTGCCGGAAAGTCCACGCTGGTCAAGACGATCGCCGGCGTGCACCCCATCGATGAGGGCGTCATCGAATGGGAAGGCAAGCCCGTATCGATCAACAAGCCGCACGACGCCCAGGCCCTGGGCATCGCGACGGTCTACCAGGACCTCGCGCTGTGCGACAACATCGACGTGGTCGGCAACCTCTTCCTCGGCCGTGAGCTGAGGAAGTGGGGCGTGCTCGACGAGGTCGAGATGGAGCGTCGCGCCCGCGAACTGCTCACGACCCTGTCGATCCGCATCCCCAGTGTGCGGATCCCGATCGCCTCGCTCTCCGGCGGTCAGCGCCAGACCGTGGCCATCGCCCGCTCGATGCTGGGCGAGCCCAAGCTGGTCATCCTCGACGAGCCCACCGCCGCCCTCGGCGTGGAGCAGACCGCCCAGGTGCTCGACCTGGTCGAGCGGCTGCGGGAGCGCGGCCACGCCGTCATCCTGATCAGCCACAACATGGCCGATGTCAAGGCCGTCGCCGACAAGGTGGCGGTGCTGCGCCTCGGCCGCAACAACGGCGTCTTCGAGGTCAAGACGACCTCGCAGGAGGAGATCATCTCCGCCATCACCGGCGCCACCGACAACGCCGTGACCCGCCGTGCGGCACGCACCAACGGGGAGGTTTCCAAGTGAGCACCGACAAGACCTCCACCACCGCGGCCACGAAGGACGAGCACGCCGTGGAGAACCCGGAGGCGGCCGCCGCGGCCGTCACCGCCGTCGACCCCCGCCTCCTCGTCCGCGAGGAAGGCCTGCTCGGCTACTGGACCGAGTTCAAGCGCAAGATGCGCGCCGGTGAGCTGGGCTCCCTCCCGGTCATCGTCGGCCTGGTGATCATCTGCGTGATCTTCCAGAGCCTGAACTCGGCGTTCCTGTCCGCGCAGAACATCAGCGACATCACCGTCACGATGGTCGGCACCGGCATGATCTCCGTCGGCATCGTCTTCGTGCTGCTGCTCGGCGAGATCGACCTGTCCGTCGGCTCGGTCAGTGGCGCGGCCAGCGCCATCGCGGCCGTCCTCGCGGTCAACCAGGGCTGGCCGGAGTGGATCGCGGTGCTCTTCGCGATCGCCGCGGGCGCCGCCATCGGCGCCGCGCACGGCTTCTTCTTCGCGGTGCTGGGCGCCCCCGCCTTCGCGGTCACGCTGGCCGGTCTGCTCTTCTGGCTGGGCTTCATGCTCCAGACACTGGGCGAGAACGGCACGATCAACCTCGACAGCGAGGGCTTCATCGGCCAGCTGACCACGTACTTCTTCACGGACATCGCCGCCGCGTACGGCCTGGCCGCCGTGGTGACCGCGGTCTTCTTCATCACCTCGTTCCTGGGCAACCGGCGGCGCGAGGCCGCGGGCATCCCGTCCCGGCCGCTGAACGAGACGATCCTGCGCACCGCGCTGCTCGCCGTGATCTCCTTCGCCGCGGCGTTCATGTACAACCAGTACAAGGGCCTGCCGCTCGCCACGGTGATCTTCCTGGTGTTCCTGGTCGCCACGGACTTCGTGCTGCGGCGCACCTCCTACGGCCGCAAGGTCTTCGCCCTCGGCGGCAGCGTCGAGGCGTCCCGGCGTGCCGGTATCAACGTCACCGCGGTGCGGATCTCGGTCTTCGCGATCTCCGGCGGCTTCGCGGCGATCGGCGGCCTCTTCCTGGCCTCCAAGATCGCCTCGGCCAACCAGAGCGCCGGTACCGGTGACCTGCTGATGAACGCCATCGCGGCGGCGGTGATCGGCGGTACGTCGCTGTTCGGCGGCCGGGGCCGCACCTGGAACGCCCTGCTGGGTGTCCTGGTGATCGTCTCCATCCAGTACGGCCTCCAGCTGGAGTCCATCGCCGAGCCGGTGAAGTACATGATCACCGCGGGTGTGCTGCTGACCACGGTCGTGATCGACTCGATCACGCGGAAGACGCAGAAGACCGCAGGCCGCGCGTAGCGCCCTGAGGGGGATGCCGTCCCCCTGTGAACCTGTGCCCGGCGCCAATGACGGTGCCGGGCACAGGCGTGCCGGGAGGAACATTAGACTCGACGAGCCCGGCAACAGCTCGACAGCTCTACTGCAAGGAGGCACGGGTGCCGCTGCTGACCCGCATCAGGGGACCGCGCGATCTTGACCGGCTCAGCCTGGAGGAGCTGGACCAGCTGGCCGGGGAGATCCGGACCTTCCTCGTCGACGCGGTCTCCAAGACCGGCGGCCACCTCGGCCCGAACCTCGGCGTGGTGGAGCTGACCATCGCCCTGCACCGTGTCTTCGAGTCGCCGAAGGACAAGGTGCTGTGGGACACCGGTCACCAGTCCTACGTGCACAAGCTGCTCACCGGCCGGCAGGACTTCTCGAAGCTGAAGATGAAGGGCGGCCTGTCCGGCTACCCCTCGCAGGCCGAGTCCGAGCACGACGTGATCGAGAACAGCCACGCCTCCACGGTGCTCGGCTGGGCCGACGGTCTGGCGAAGGCCAACCAGCTGCTCGAACGCGACGACCACGTCGTCGCCGTCATCGGTGACGGCGCGCTGACCGGCGGGATGGCCTGGGAGGCGCTGAACAACATCGCCGAGGCCAAGGACCGCCCGCTGGTCATCGTCGTCAACGACAACGAGCGTTCCTACGCGCCGACCATCGGCGGCCTCGCCAACCACCTCGCCACCCTGCGCACCACCGACGGCTACGAGCGCTTCCTGGCCCGCACCAAGGAGATCCTCGACCGCACCCCCGTCGTCGGCAAGCCGCTGTACGAGACGCTGCACGGTGCCAAGAAGGGCCTGAAGGACTTCATCGCCCCGCAGGGCATGTTCGAGGACCTGGGCCTGAAGTACGTCGGTCCGATCGACGGCCACGACATCGAGGCGCTGGAGTCCGCGCTGGCCCGCGCCAAGCGCTTCGGCGGCCCCGTCATCGTGCACTGCCTCACCGAGAAGGGCCGCGGCTACCAGCCCGCCCTCCAGGACGAGGCGGACCGCTTCCACGCCGTCGGCAAGATCCACCCCGACACGGGCCTGCCGATCGCCTCCTCCGGCGCCGACTGGACCTCCGTCTTCGGCGAGGAGATGGTCAAGCTCGGCGAGGAGCGGAAGGACATCGTCGCCATCACCGCGGCCATGCTCCAGCCGGTCGGCCTGGACAAGTTCGCCAAGCGCTTCCCGGAGCGGGTCTACGACGTCGGCATCGCCGAGCAGCACGGCGCCGTCTCCGCCGCGGGCCTGGCCACCGGCGGGCTGCATCCGGTCTTCGCGGTGTACGCCACCTTCCTCAACCGCGCCTTCGACCAGGTGCTCATGGATGTGGCCCTGCACAAGTGCGGGGTGACGTTCGTGCTGGACCGGGCCGGGATCACCGGCACCGACGGCGCCTCCCACAACGGCATGTGGGACATGTCGATCCTCCAGGTCGTCCCCGGCCTGCGGCTGGCCGCCCCGCGCGACGCCGACCAGGTCCGCGCCCAGCTGCGCGAGGCCGTCCAGGTCGACGACGCGCCGACCGTGGTGCGCTTCTCCAAGGGCGCCGTCGGCCCGGCCGTACCGGCCGTGGGCCGGGTCGGCGGCATGGACGTGCTGCGCGAGGCGGGCACGGACCGTCCGGACGTGCTGCTGGTCTCCGTCGGCGCGCTCGCGCCGATGTGCCTGGAGATCGCCTCTCTCCTCGACCGGCAGGGCATCTCCACCACCGTCGTCGACCCGCGCTGGGTCAAGCCCGTCGACGAGGCCATGGCCCCGCTCGCCGAGCGGCACCGGGTCGTCGTCACCGTCGAGGACAACAGCCGGGTCGGCGGTGTCGGCTCCGCGATCGCCCAGGCCCTGCGGGACGCGGGCGTCGACGTGCCGCTGCGCGTCTTCGGCATCCCGCCGCGCTTCCTCGATCACGCCTCGCGCGCCGAGGTGATGGCGGAGATCGGCCTGACCGCGCCGGACATCGCCCGCCAGGTCACCGGCCTGGTGTCCAAGCTGGACGGCAAGTACGAGCGCGCCGCGGCCGACGAGGTCGAGGCCGCCCGGGACTGACCTCCGTACCCCCGTACCGCCGTATGGGCCGGTTCCACCACTGCCAAGAGTGGTGAAACCGGCCCATTCGCGTGAAACTGCCCGCGTCGGGGCATACGCAACCCGCCCCCTCTCGATCATGTCGAGGACGACAAGCGTGGGAGGTACGCCCGATGAGCAGCACCCTCTTCCGGACCAAGAAGGTCGAGCAGTCCATCCTCGATACCGAGGAACCGGAGCACGCCCTCAAGAAATCACTCTCGGCCCTGGACCTGACGGTCTTCGGCGTCGGTGTCATCATCGGCACCGGCATCTTCGTGCTGACCGGCACCGTCGCCAAGAACAACGCCGGACCCGCGGTGGCCCTGGCGTTCGTCGCGGCCGGTGTCGCCTGCGCGCTCGCCGCGCTCTGCTACGCCGAGTTCGCCTCCACGGTCCCGGTCGCGGGCTCCGCTTACACGTTCTCGTACGCCTCTCTCGGCGAACTGCCCGCCTGGATCATCGGCTGGGACCTGGTCCTGGAGTTCGCGCTCGGCACGGCGGTAGTGGCCGTCGGCTGGTCGGGCTACATCCAGTCGCTGATGGGCAACGCGGGCTGGCAGATGCCCGCGGCCCTCGGCAGCCGGGAGGGCGCGGACGGCTTCGGTTTCGACATCCTCGCCGCCGTCCTGGTCCTGGTGCTCACCGCGATCCTGGTGGTGGGCATGAAGCTGTCCGCGCGGGTCACCTCCGTCGTCGTCGCCATCAAGGTGACCGTCGTCCTCGTCGTGATCATCGCGGGCGCCTTCTTCATCAAGGGCGCCAACTACGACCCGTTCGTCCCGAAGGCGCAGCCCGTGCCGGCCGGTGACAGTCTCCAGTCTCCGCTGATCCAGCTCATGTTCGGCTGGGCGCCCTCCAACTTCGGCGTGATGGGCATCTTCACCGCGGCCTCCGTCGTGTTCTTCGCCTTCATCGGCTTCGACGTGGTGGCCACCGCCGCCGAGGAGACCAGGAACCCGCAGCGCGACATGCCACGCGGCATCCTCGGTTCGCTGCTGATCTGCACCACGCTGTACGTCCTCGTCTCGATCGTCGTCACCGGCATGCAGCACTACAGCGAACTCTCCGTCGACGCCCCGCTCGCGGACGCCTTCAAGGCCACCGGGCACCCCTGGTACGCGGGCTTCATCAGCTTCGGCGCGGCCGTCGGCCTGACCACGGTCTGCATGATCCTGCTGCTCGGCCAGACGCGGGTGTTCTTCGCGATGAGCCGCGACGGACTGCTGCCCCGGTTCTTCTCCCGCGTCCACCCCAAGTTCAGGACCCCGCACCGGCCGACCATCCTGCTCGGCGTGGTGATCGCGATCCTCGCGGGCTTCACCCCGCTCACGGAACTGGCCGCACTGGTCAACATCGGCACCCTGTTCGCCTTCGTGGTCGTGGCCATCGGCGTGATCATCCTCCGCCGCACCCGCCCCGACCTGCACCGCTCCTTCAAGACCCCGTGGGTGCCGGTCATCCCGATCCTGTCCGTGTGCGCCTCGCTGTGGCTGATGCTCAACCTGCCCGCCGAGACCTGGATCCGGTTCGCCATCTGGATGGCTGCGGGTTTCGTCGTCTACTTCCTGTACGGCCGCTCGCACAGCCGGCTCGGCCGGCGCCAGGAGACCACGGTGGACGACGTCGTCGAAGGCGGCCCGCACCCGGAGCGGTAGCCGCCGGCACCGACTGCGGCACGTTGTCGACCTCGCCGCCCTCCGGCCCCGTATGTCCTGCTTCGTCGGGAGATGCGGGGCCGGATAGCGTACGGCGCATGCACGCAGCGCTGCTCGCTCCCGCACCGGCCGTCACGGCGCCGCGCGCGGACCGCGGCTACTGGCGGCGGCTGCTTCCGGTGCTCGCCCTGCTCGCCTGCCTCACCCGCCTGCCCTCCTTCGCCCGGCCGCTGTGGAACCCCGACGAGGGCTATCTCGCCGTCCAGGCGCGGATACTGGCGCACGGCGGACAGCTCTACGAGACGGTCGTGGACCGCAAACCCCCGCTGGTGCCCTGGCTGTACGAGGCCGCCTTCGCGGTCACCGGCTCCGGCTCGCTCACCGCCGTCCGGGTGCTCGCGATCCTCGCCCAGCTGCTCACCGCCGTCCTGCTGGCCTCGCTCGCCCGGCGCCGCTGGGGCGACCGCGCGGGCCGCACCGCCGGAGTGCTCCATCTGCTGGTCTCCGTCGGCCTCAACCCCGAGGACGCGCAGGCCGCCGGGTTCGAGGTGTTCATACTGCCCGGCACCGCCGCCGCGATGTGGTGCGCAGACCGGCGCCGCTGGACCGCGGCGGGTGTCGCCGTCGCCTGCGCCGTCCTCGCCAAGCAGACCGGCGGGGCGGTGCTGCTGCCGGTGGCCTGGCTGTGCGTCACCTCGGGCGCCGCCCGCACCGGGCTGCCGCGCCTGGCCGCCGGGGCGGCCCTGCCCGTGCTGGCGGCCGCCCTGCTCACCGACCCGGCCGGGTTCCTGTTCTGGACCGTCACCGGATCCACGGCCTACGCCGCCTTCAGCGGCTCCCCGCTGCACGCCCTGACCCGCGCGCTGGCCAACGCGGCGATCCTGGCGGGGGCCTGCGCGGGCCTGCTGGTCCCCGTCGTCCGGGCGCCGCGCACCGGGTCCGTCGACCTGTGGCTGTGGCTGGCCGGGTCGGCGGGCGCGGTCCTGGCCGGCTTCCACTTCTTCGGCCACTACTACCTGCAACTCCTGCCCCCGCTCGTTCTGCTGGCCACCGCCGCCCTGCACGCCCCGCCCCGGGCGCGGCCGGCCCGAGCGGTCCTCGTCTCCGGCTGCGCGTGCGCCGTCTTCCTCGCCTGGGGCCTGGCCGCGCCGCGCACCGAACTCGCCCACGCCGAGCGCCTCGCCGAGGCCACCGCCCGCCGCACCGCCCCCGGCGACCGCGTGCTGATCTGGGGCATGCACCCGGAGACGTACTGGCTCGCCCGCCGCGCCCCCGCCAGCCGCTATCTGACCGCCGGACTGCTCACCAACTACAGCGGCGGGCGCGACGGCTCCGGGGTCGGCGAGCGGTACGCCGTGGACGGCGCCTGGACGGTGTTCCGGCGGGAACTGGCCGAGGCACCGGTCCTCATCGTCGACGACTCCCGGGGCAAGCCGTACGCCCCCGAACGGCTGCCGACCCTGCGCGGGCTGCTCGCGGCCCGCTACCGGCCGGCGGGCACGGTGGACGGGGCGGTGCTCTACACCCGGATCCGCTGAGCCCTCCGTACGGTCGGCCCGCTTCACCCCTCCCGGCGCACCGTCCGCGGCCCCGCGACCTCCGCCCCCAGGTCCCTCACCCGGCGGCGCAGTTCCCGGTCGGCCGTGACGACCAGGCACGGCCGCTCGCCGGCCGCCGCGACCAGCTCCGCCACGCGGTCGTCGCCGCTGCCGGGCGCGGACTCCACCCGCACCCCCGGCACGGAGCCGACGCCCCGGGCCGCCCCTTCCACCACCAGCACGATCTCGACGGGCCCCGGACACCCGGGCACCCCGTCCGCGGCGAGCCGGTCGCGCAGCCGCTCCGCCGCTCCCCGCCGGTCCCGCCACCACCCGTCCGGCACCGACCCGACGACGTTCGCGGCATCGACGATCACCAGCAGCGCCTCACTCATGACGTCAGGCTCCCACGGCCCCCGCACGCGGCGGGCCCGGGTCCCTGGCTAGAGTGGGGCCCGTGTCGATGGTCCGTACAGTGAAGGGCAACTGGCTCATACGCGGCCGGGACGGCCGGCTCGGTGTCTACCTGCCGACGGACGACGCGGTCCTGTACCGGGCCGAGCGCGTCCCCGGCGGCCCCTGGGAGAGCCCCCGCAAGGCCGGTGGCGACCAGGGGCTGCACGCCGGATTCGGGGTGGGGCAGGGCCCCGACGGCTACGCCCACCTGGTCGCCTGGCGGCCCACCCGAGCCGGTGAGGCCGAACTGGTGCACTCCACCCACTTCCGGCCGCTGCTCGCCCCGCTCGACTGGACGCCCTTCGGGCACCCCAACAAGCAGGCCGACCGCACCGGCGATCCCGTCGTGGCCGTCGACGTCGAGGGGCGGGCGCATCTCTTCGTCCGCAACCGCGGCCAGGGCGTGTCCATGCGCAACCAGAAGGAGCGCGGCGGCCTCAACGCCTGGCACGACCTGCGCGGCTCCAAGGTGCGGGAACTCCTCGCGGTGACCGGGGAGTCGGGCCGTATCGAGGTGTACGCCGCCAACCCCACCGGCATCCTGCGCTGGTTCCAGCGGGAGCCGGGCAGGCGCCCGGTGGCGGCCGATCCGCTGCCCGTCACGATCGAGCCGGGCACCCTGGCCGCGCTGCCCACCTCCAAGGAGCACACCACCCTCTTCTACGCCGACCCCGAGGGCACGCTGTACGCCTGGCGGCCCGACGCCGAGCCCAGGGCCCTGCTCCCCTCGGCCGGCCCCGGCCCGGTGACCGTGCTGCGCTGCGACATCGACGGCCACGACTGCACGCTCCTCGCGCAGCGCTCCGCCTCCGGCCGGGTCGCGTTCGCCGCGTACCCGACCGAGCAGGAGACGGCCGGCCTGTGGTGGACGGAGTCCGGTCCCGAGCTGCCCGAGGGCACGCGGGTGGCCCTCGCCCAGGACGCCACGGGCCGGGTCGTCGCGGCGACCCTCACCCCGGACGGCACCCTGCGGGTGACCCGGGGCAAGGACGAGCCGGGGCTGGCCCTGGAGGCCTGGCGGACGGTCTGACTCAGCGGGTGACCGCGCCCAGCCGCCACAGCGAGGTGACCTCCGCGGCCCGGGCGGCGTGCAGGGGATCGGTGGTGTCCCGGGCCCGGGGATGCCGGGGCCTGGTGTCGAGCCGGTCCACGACCCGCAGGCCCGCCGCCTCGATCAGCCGGGGCAGTTCGCCGGGTGCCCGCAGCCCCAGGCGCTCGGCGAGGTCCGAGAGGATCAGCCAGCCCTCGCCGCCCGGTTCGAGCCGGCCGGCCAGCCCGTCGAGGAAGCCGCGCAGCATGGCACCGTCCGGGTCGTAGACGCCCTGTTCGACGGCGGAGACCGGACGGGCGGGGAGCCAGGGCGGGTTGCAGACGACGAGACCCGCGCGGCCCTCCGGGTACAGACAGGGGCCGACGACCGTGACCCGCCCGTCCAGGCCCAGCCGGCGGACGTTGTCACGGGCGCAGGCGAGGGCGCGCGGGCTGATGTCGCCGGCCAGCACCCGGCCGGCTCCGCGCCGGGCGAGGAGCGCGGCGAGCACGCCGGTCCCCGTGCCGAGGTCGAAGGCGGTGCGGCGGTCCGTCCGCGGCGGCAGCGGGGCGCGCGCGACGAGATCGACGTACTCGCCGCGGACCGGCGAGAACACCCCGTAGTGCGGGTGGACACGGGCGTCCAGCGCCGGAACCGGCACGCCCTTGCGCCGCCACTCGTGGGCGCCGACGACGCCCAGCAGCTCCGTCAGCGCGACCACCATGGGGCCGCGCGGCGGGCCGTACGCTTCCGCGCACGCCCGGCGCACATCGGGCGCCCTGCGCAACGCGAGCGTGTGGTCGTCCTCCAGTCGCACCAGCAGCCTGCCCAGCACCCGGGCGCGGTGGCCGCGGAAGCGGCGGTGCGACCGGAAGGCGGCGGCCGGGTCGCCGGCCGGGCCGGGCGCCTTGCGGTCGACGCGGCGGCCCAGCGCGGCCAGCATCTGGCGGGCCTGGAAGAAGTCGCCCCGCCACAGCAACGCCGTGCCCTCACAGGCCAGTCGGTGGGCGGTGGCCGCTCGCATCCGGTCGTCGGCGACGACGACGCGCCGGGGCGGGGGAGCGGCGCTCTCGGAGTGCCAGCGGGCCTGGCGGCAGGTGCGGGACTCGGTCCAGTGGATCGTGGCAGACACCACGTACTCCTCGTGTTCGAACGTGCGGGGGCACGAAGAGCGCTGCGACGAGGAGCGGGGGAAGAGGGGAAGACGGGCCCGTGCTACCCCACCCGCGTCGAAGCGCGCGAGGAGACGTCACCGAGCACCATGCCGAGCATCATGCCGCGCGTCATGACCGGGCCTTTCCACGAGAGGACACCTCAGGCTCGCACGGCCGCCGTCAGGACGGCAAACCGGTGCCCCGCACACCGACGGGCGTGCGGGGCACCGGAGTTGAGCCGGGGACGGCGGGGTTACGCCGGGACGCTCGCCACGCCCTGCGCCAGGAACCGCTTGCCGTTCACCCGCTCGGAGACACCCTCACGGTCCAGGTACGGCGTGATGCCGCCCAGGTGGAAGGGCCAGCCGGCGCCGGTGATCAGGCACAGGTCGATGTCCTGGGCCTCGGCGACGACGCCCTCGTCGAGCATGAGCCCGATCTCCTGGGCTACGGCGTCCAGGACGCGGGCGCGCACCTGCTCCTCGGTCAGGACGACATCGCCCTGCTTGAGGAGGGCGGCGACCTCCGGGTCCAGCTCGGGCTTGCCGCTGTCGTAGACGTAGAAGCCGCGCTTGCCCGCCTCGACGACCGCCTTCAGGTTCGGGGAGACCTTGAAGCGGTCCGGGAACGCCTTGTTCAGCGTCTCGGAGACGTGCAGACCGATGGCCGGGCCGACCAGCTCCAGCAGGACCAGCGGGGACATCGGCAGACCCAGCGGCTCGACCGCCTTCTCGGCGACGGCGACCGGGGTGCCCTCGTCGATGACGTTCTGGATCTCGCCCATGAAGCGGGTCAGGATGCGGTTCACGACGAACGCCGGGGCGTCCTTGGTGAGGACCGCGGTCTTCTTGAGCTTCTTGGCGACGGCGAAGGCCGTGGCCAGCGAGGCGTCGTCGGTCTGCTCGCCGCGGACGATCTCCAGCAGCGGCAGCACGGCGACCGGGTTGAAGAAGTGGAAGCCGACGACCCGCTCGGGGTGCCTCAGCTTCGACGCCATCTCGGAGACCGACAGCGAGGAGGTGTTGGTGGCGAGGATCGCGTGCGCCGGGGCGACCGCCTCGACCTCCGCGAACACCGTCTGCTTGACGCCCATCTCCTCGAACACGGCCTCGATGATGAAGTCCGCGTCCGCGAAGCCCTCGGCCTTGTCCAGGACGCCGGTCACCAGCGCCTTGAGGCGGTTGGCCTTGTCCTGGTTGATACGGCCCTTGCCGAGCAGCTTGTCGATCTCGCCGTGGACGTAGCCCACACCCTTGTCGACGCGCTCCTGGTCGATGTCGGTCAGTACGACCGGCACCTCCAGGCGGCGCAGGAAGAGCAGGGCGAGCTGCGAGGCCATCAGGCCCGCGCCCACGACGCCCACCTTCGTCACCGGACGCGCCAGGTTCTTGTCGGGCGCGCCGGCCGGACGCTTGCCGCGCTTCTGCACCAGGTTGAACGCGTAGATGCCGGCGCGCAGTTCACCGCCCATGATCAGGTCGGCGAGCGCCTTGTCCTCGGCGTCGTAACCCTGCTGGAGGTCGCCGTTCTTGGCGGCGGCGATGATGTCGAGGGCGCGGTAGGCGGCCGGGGCCGCGCCGTGCACCTTCGAGTCCGCGATGAAGCGGCCCTTGGCGACGGCCTGGTCCCAGGCCTCGCCGCGGTCGATCGCCGGGCGCTCGACGACGATCTCGCCCTTGAGGACGGACGCGGTCCAGATGAGCGACTGCTCCAGGAAGTCGGCACCCTCGAAGATCGCGTCGGCGATGCCCAGCTCGTAGACCTGCTTGCCCTTGAGCTGCTTGTTCTGGTTGAGGCTGTTCTCGATGATCACCGAGACGGCCTTGTCGGCGCCGATCAGGTTCGGCAGCAGGGTGCAGCCGCCCCAGCCGGGGACCAGACCGAGGAAGACCTCGGGCAGGGAGAACGCCGGGACGGCCGCGGACACCGTGCGGTAGGTGCAGTGCAGGCCGGCCTCGACGCCACCGCCCATCGCGGCGCCGTTGTAGTAGGCGAACGTCGGCACGGCGAGGCCGGACAGCCGCTTGAAGACGTCGTGGCCGCCCTTGCCGATGGCGTAGGCGTGGTCCCACTCCTTCAGCAGCTCGACGCCCTTGAGGTCGGCGCCGACGGCGAAGATGAACGGCTTGCCGGTGAGGCCGACGCCGACGATCTCGCCGTCCGCGGCCTCCTTCTCCACCTGGTCGAGGGCGGCGTTGAGGTTCGCCAGCGACTGGGGCCCGAAGGTGGTCGGCTTGGTGTGGTCGTGCCCGTTGTCGAGGGTGATCAGGGCGAAGCGCCCGGCGCCCAGGGGCAGGTCGAAGTGGCGTACGTGCGCCTGCGTGACGACCTCGTCCGGGAACAGCTCGGCCGCACCCTTCAGCAGCTCAGCGGTGGTGCTCACTTGTCCCCCTCGAAGTTCGGGTTCTCCCAGATGACCGTCGCGCCCATGCCGAAGCCCACGCACATGGTGGTCAGGCCGTAGCGGACGTGCGGCTGCTCCTCGAACTGGCGGGCCAGTTGCGTCATCAGACGGACGCCGGAGGAGGCCAGCGGGTGGCCGAAGGCGATGGCCCCGCCGTACTGGTTGACGCGCTCGTCGTCGTCGGCGATGCCGTAGTGGTCGAGGAAGGCCAGGACCTGGACGGCGAAGGCCTCGTTGATCTCGAACAGGCCGATGTCGGAGATCGACAGGCCGGCCTGGGCGAGGGCCTTCTCGGTGGCCGGGATCGGGCCGTAGCCCATGACCTCCGGCTCGACACCCGCGAAGGAGTAGGAGACCAGGCGCATCTTGACCGGGAGGTCGTTGGCGCGGGCGAACTCCTCGGAGGCGATCAGCGAGGCGGTGGCGCCGTCGTTGAGACCGGCCGCGTTACCCGCGGTGACCCGGCCGTGGACGCGGAACGGCGTCTTCAGGCCGGCCAGGTTCTCCAGCGTGGTGCCCGGGCGCATCGGCTCGTCGGCGGTGACCAGACCCCAGCCCGTCTCGCCGGCCTCGGCGTTGGTGCGGCGCACCGAGATCGGTACCAGGTCGGCCTGGATCTTGCCGTTGGCGTACGCCTTGGCGGCCTTCTCCTGCGAGCGCACCGCGTACTCGTCGGCGCGCAGCTTGGTGATCTGCGGGTAGCGGTCGTGCAGGTTCTCGGCGGTCATGCCCATGAACAGCGCCGACTCGTCGACCAGCTTCTCGCTCACGAACCGCGGGTTGGGGTCGACGCCCTCGCCCATCGGGTGGCGGCCCATGTGCTCGACGCCGCCCGCGATGGCGATGTCGTAGGCGCCGAAGGCGACGGAGCCGGCGACCGTGGTGACGGCCGTCAGGGCGCCCGCGCACATGCGGTCGATGGAGTAACCGGGGACGGACTGCGGCAGGCCCGCGAGGATGCCGGCCGTGCGGCCGATGGTGAGGCCCTGGTCGCCGATCTGCGTGGTCGCGGCGATGGCGACCTCGTCGATCTTCTTCGGGTCCAGGCCGGGGTTGCGGCGCAGCAGCTCCCGGATCGCCTTCACGACGAGGTCGTCGGCACGGGTCTCGTGGTAGATGCCCTTCGGGCCCGCCTTGCCGAACGGGGTGCGAACGCCGTCGACGAAGACGACGTCCCTAGCGGTACGAGGCACGTTGGCTCTCCTCCAGGTGCGGCCAGGGGTCCGGGGGTGCGTCCCCCGGGGAAGTGCGGTCGCCGAACACGACGTTCTTCCCACCACAATGCTACCGGCCGGTAACTGATGGAGCGCAAGGGGCGCCCCGGGGGGAGGGGCACACGTCACACGTGCGCCCCTCCCCCCGGGGCGGAAGAAGGGCGGACGGTCCGGATCCCGGGGCGCGAGGACGTCCCCGGCGGAACGGGCCGGAAGGCGGCGCGCGGTGCCGTCAGAGGCCGTACATGCCCTGGAAGAGGACGAAGCCGAGGATCATTCCGCCGATCAGACCCGCGATGGAGAGCCCGATGGCGGTCGGGGCGAGCCGTTCGCCCTTGGACTTCGCGACCACGCCGCAGATGATCCCCGCGATGCCGAAGAGCGGCGGGCAGAAGAGGAACGCCACGCAGCCGAGCACGATCCCGACCACGCTGAGCGTGTTGGAGGGGTTCGGCGGCTGCTGATGCGGCTGGTACGGCTGGTTCGGATAGGACATCCTGTACCCCCCTGGTTGTCGGTGGACGCTCACTTTAGGCGTCACCGCCTCACAGGCGGAAGCACGATCCGCGGCGGGGCCGGTCCTCCGGGCCCCGGCCTCCCCCTTCCGCGGCGCCGGGAGGGAGCCGGGGCCGGCGCGGCCCTAGTCCTTCGGCGGTTCGGCCGACAGGGCGACCGCCAGCAGCGCCGCCGT
>NZ_DASQNH010000025.1:0-118073 GCF_035645055.1 Streptomyces sp.
CACGGCGCCGCGGCCGGTGAGCGGCCGCCGTCTGCGGCGCGCGGCGGGCCGGCCCCGATCTGAAGGAGGGCCGGCTCCCGGGCGGCCTCCTGGAGTTCCACCGCCGTCACCTCGGGCGCGAAGCACGCGAGGGCGTCGCGCGCCGCCTGTTCGATGCCCTCCCGGGTGCCGGCGCAGCCGCAGCCCGCCGCCCCGGTGAGCCGCAGGCGCAGCACGCCGGTCGCGGCGTCGAAGCCGGCGCTCTCGACCGGGTGGGGGAGGCCGGCCAGCGCCCGGTCGATGCGCCGGGGCACGTCGTCCGGGTGCAGCCCGTGCAGGACCAGCAGACCCGCGACGAGCTCGTCCCCGAGCAGCGCGGCGAGGGTGTCGCCGGCCGTGGCGTCGGGGTGACGTCCGATCAGCTCGACCGCGCGGGCCAGACCGGCTCCGTAGAACTCCATGAGGACCCGCACGAGTTCCTCGGCGGCCTCGCACGCCGCGCGGTCGCCGGAGTCCGCCAGCCGGTCGAGGACCTCCTCGACCAGCCGGCCGGCCGTGTCCGCGGTCATCGCGCCGGACGCCGGGGGCGCACCGGGCGCGACGCCCGTGTCGGTACCGCCGCTCATCCGGACAGACCGCTCAGGCCGGTGGGGACGTGCATGGACTTCACGGTCCTGCCGTCACCGACGTACATGTGCACACCGCAGGGCAGACACGGGTCGAAGCTGCGCACGGCGCGCATGATGTCGATGCCCTTGAAGTTCTCCGGCGGGTTCTCCTCGAAGATGGGCGTGTTCTGCACGGCGTCCTCGTACGGTCCGGGTGTCCCGTAGGTGTCGCGGGTGGAGGCGTTCCAGGGCGTCGGCGGGTACGGGTGGTAGTTGGCGATCTTGCCGTCCCGGATGACCATGTGGTGCGACAGGACACCGCGTACCGCCTCGGTGAAACCGACCCCGATGGACTCGTCCGGAACCTCGAACTTCTCCCAGGTCTGGGTACGCCCGGCGCGCACCTCCGCGAGGCCCATCTCCGCGGAGTGCAGCGCCACGGCGGCGGCGTACGCCTGGAAGTAGGTGCGGGCTCGGTTGCGCTCCAGCGCGTTGCTCCAGCGGGGGATCTTCCACTCGAAGGTGGTCTCCGGCTTGGTGAGCGTGCGGGGCAGGTTGATGACGACGCTGTGGCCGGTGGCCTTCACGTACCCGATGTCGACGAGTCCGGACAGAGCGGTCGACCACAGACGGGCGATGGGGCCGCCGCCCGTGTCCAGCGGCAGGTAGTCCTTGCCGTCGAACCAGCGCGGCGACATCACCCAGCTGTACTTGTCGTCGAAGTCCCGCTTCTGCGGTGCCGGGATGGTGTGCTGGTTCCAAGGGTGGCGGGGATCGACCGGGTTGCCGAGCGGGTCGTGGGTGACGAACTGCTCCCGGCCCGCCCAGTCCTCGTAGTAGGAGCTGCCGAGCAGGATCCGGATGCCGAGGTTGATCTCGGTGAGGTCGTTGGTGACCAGCTTGCCGTCCACGATCACACCGGGGGTGACGAGCATCCGCCGGCCCCAGTCCGACATGTTGGCATACGTGAAGTCGCAGTACTCGGGGTCGTTGAACGCTCCCCAGCAGCCGAGCAGCACGCGCCGGCGGCCGACCTCCTCGTAGCCGGGCAGCGCCTCGTAGAAGAAGTCGAACAGGTCGTCGTGCAGGGGCACGACCCGCTTCATGAACTCCACGTACCGCATGAGCCGGGTCATGTAGTCCGTGAAGAGCTGGACGGAGCCGATGGTGCCGACGCCGCCCGGGTACAGGGTGGAGGGGTGCACATGGCGGCCCTCCATCAGACAGAACATCTCCCGGGTGTACCGGCTGACCGAGAGGGCCTCGCGATAGAACTCGCCCTCCAGGGGGTTGAGCGAGCGCATGATGTCGGCGATGGTGCGGTAGCCGTGCTCGGCGGCGTGCGGCGCCTCGGTGCGCTCGGCGAGTTCGAGCACCCCCGGATTGGTCTCGCGGACCATCTTCTCGCAGTAGTCGACCCCGACCAGGTTCTCCTGGAAGATGTTGTGGTCGAACATGAACTCGGCGGACTCGCCGCAGTTGATGATCCACTCGGCGAGGTGCGGCGGCTTCACCCCGTACGCCATGTTCTGCGTGTACACCGAGCAGGTGGCGTGGTTGTCGCCGCAGATGCCGCAGATGCGGCTGGTGATGAAGTGCGCGTCGCGCGGGTCCTTGCCCCGCATGAAGACGCTGTAGCCGCGGAAGACCGACGAGGTGCTGTAGCACTCGGCGACCCGCTTCTGCTTGAAATCGATTTTCGTGTGGATGCCGAGGCTGCCCACGATCCGCGTGATCGGGTCCCAAGCCATCTCCACCAGTCCGGTGCCGTCACCGGACGTCGTCGAGGTCGCCATGGTGTCTGTGATGCCCTTCGGTCAGGTCTTCGAGCGGGGTGTGGAACGGGTCTTCGAGCGGCCCGGGAGGTCCGGAGCTGCTGCCGGGCCGGGCGTGGTCACCATGGCGGCCGGTAGCCGGTGGTGATCTCCCGGCCCGTGTGCCGCCACTTGGGCTCCTTGTCCACCGTCCTGGCGGTGATCGTCCGCAGCCGCCGGATCACCGCGCCGTAGGCTCCGCTGGCGGTGCTGGAGAGCTTTCCGCCAGGAGGTTCGTCCATGAACGGCATGAACTTGTCGGGGAAGCCGGGCATGGTGCACGCGATGCAGATGCCACCCACGTTGGGACAGCCGCCGATGCCGTTCATCCAGCCGCGCTTGGGCACGTTGCACTTGACGACCGGACCCCAGCAGCCGAGCTTCACCAGGCACTTGGGCGAGTCGTACTGCAGCGCGAACTGGCCCTGTTCGTAGTAGCCGGCCCGGTCGCAGCCCTCGTGGACCGTGGCTCCGAAGAGCCAGGTGGGGCGGAGCTTGTCGTCCAGCGGGATCATCGGCGCCGACCCCGCCGCCTGGTAGAGCAGGTAGGTCAGGGTCTCGGCGAAGTTGTCCGGCTGGATGGGGCAGCCCGGCACACAGACGATGGGGATGCCCGCCTGCGACTTCCAGTCCCAGCCCAGGTAGTCGGGCACGCCCATCGCGCCGGTGGGGTTCCCTGCCATGGCGTGGATGCCGCCGTAGGTGGCGCAGGTGCCGATCGCCACCACGGCGAGGGCCTTGGGGGCCAGCCGGTCGATCCACTCGCTGGTGGTGATGGGCTGGCCGGTGTCCGGGTCGTCCCCGAATCCGCACCAGTAGCCCTCCTGCTTGATCGCCTCGTTGGGGATGGACCCCTCGATCACCAGGACGAACGGGTCGATCTCGCCCCGCTCACCCTTGAAGAACCACTCGATGAACGTGTCCGCGCCGTCCACCGGCCCGCACTCGAAGTCGATCAGCGGCCAGTGCACGGCGATCTTCGGCAGGCCGGGCAGGGCCCCGAGGGCGATCTCCTCGATGCTGGGCTGCATGGCGGCCGTGAGGGCGACCGAGTCACCGTCGCAGCTCAGCCCGGCGTTGATCCAGAGGATGTGGATCGGCTTCTCTTCGGTACCGGGCGAGTCGGGGGTGCCCGCCTGTTCGACGGTGGTCGGCGACGCTGTGTTCATCGAAGCCCTCCTCGGGGAGGAAAACGGCAAAACCGCTGGAACAATCCTTTACCGGGCTAAGAGTCCGCCAGCGGGGCGCTCCTCGCATCTGCGGCGGCTCGATCGGCGGCGACCGGTTCCTTGCGGACGAACGCCCTGCGCAGTGCGTGGTAGGGGGCGGCGGGGTTCTGGAAGATCTCCCGCATACGTGCCAGTTCCCGCTCACGGACGTCAGCCAATGGGGTGACGGCCTCCCGTTGTTCGCTCTCCGCCTTCTTCGCGGCGAGGCGCGTCTGGGCCCGCGCGGAGGCGGCGAGGTGTGCGGCCAGTCCGGTGACTTCGGCGGTGAAGCACGACGGGGCGCACTCGACCACCCGGTCGATCAGGCCGATGTCCCGGGCGCGGGCGGCGGTGACCGGAAGCGCCTCCTCGGTGAGCTGCTCGGCCATGGCGGCCCCCACCCGGCGGGGCAGGCTGTAGGTCCAGTACTCCGAGCCGTACAGCCCCATACGCCGGTAGTGCGGGTTGAGCACCGAGCCGGAGCGGCACCACACCTCGTCGGCGGCCAGGGCCAGCATGACGCCCCCGGCGGCGGCGTTGCCGCCGATCGCGCTGACGACGAGGCGGTCGGTGGTGGTGAGGACCGCCTCCACCAGGTCGTTCATGGCGTTGATGTTGGCCCATGACTCGGCCGCCGGATCGGTCGCGGCCTCGATGACCCCCAAGTGGATGCCGTTGGAGAAGAAGTCCCGGCCGCCACCCAGGACCAGCACGGTGGTGGGCCGGGCGCACGCCGCCCGGTAGGCGTCCAGCAGGCGCCGGCAGTGCTCGGTGGACATCGCGCCGCCCGGGAAGGAGAACGAGAGCACACCCACCGGGCCGTCCTCCCGGTACCGGATGTCCGACCAGGTGCTGTCGTCGTCGGCGGCCAGGAGAGCCGGGGCGGGCAGCTCGGGCAGGTCCGGCAGTTCCGGGCACCCCTTCAGCGCGAGGGTGGCGGGCAGCTTGCAGGCGCGCGGAGCGCCGGGTCCGGTGCGCGCCCGCAACTCGGGAACCCACACCGCCCCGTCGGCGGTGGCGCGGCAGATCGCGCCCGCCCGGGTGGCCAGCAGCTCGCCGGGGCGGCCGCGCAGCCCGTGCTCGGGGTGGCCGCCATGGAGGAACCACTGCCCGCCGAGGAGGTCGTCCAGGACACCGGGCTGCGAGTCGGCGGCACGCAGCGTGCGCAGCACCGTGTCGGTGGTGTCGTCGGCCCATGCGATACGGCGGTCCGCCTGGCGCATCGGGGGCCTGGTGCGCGCGCCCGCCATCCTGGGCAGTGTGCCCTGGTCGAGAGGAACGTACTGGCCGGAGGCGAAGCGTTCGACCGCCAGGAGCACCGCGTCGACGGCGGCGTCGGCCAGCTCGTTGCGGTACAGATCGCTCTTGGCCACCGGCGGGACGGGGAACGTCGCCGTCGCCCAGACGGGCCCGGCGTCCATCTCCTCTTCCGCCTGGAGCACGGTGACGCCCCACTCGCCGGCGCCCTCGCGGACGGCCCAGTCCAGGGAAGACGGCCCCCGGTCGCCCACGGGCCCCGGGTGCACGATCAGGCATGTCCTGGCCGTCCACACCTCACGCGGTACGACCGCCTTCAGCATGGGTGCCACCACCAGCTCGGGCGTGTGCCGGTCGACGGCGGCACGTACGTCGCTGCCGTGGGGTGTGACCTCGACGGCGACGGTGTGCCCCCGCTCGCGCAGCTCGGCGTGCAGGCGCTGCGTGAGACTGTTGTAGGCGCTGGCGACGAGCAGGATGCGCATGGCGACCCTCCCAGGGTGCGGCGGTCGGTGGTGACGCGAACCGGCTGCCTGAGATGGTCCGGCACCGGCTCGCCCGGCCGTCGACACGAATCCCGCGCATCACTCGTAAGGGTCGCGGTTCGTGCCACATGGTCGGCATGGACAGCCCGTGACTGCACGCCTCCGGACCTGTTGATATGCCGATTTTGTGGGGGAGTGGAAGAATTCTTACTGCCACGGCACGGGAGGACGTGCCTCCACCACAGCGGACAGGCAGGTCGGCGCATGCCCAAGGAACAGAAGTCATCGAAGCCGTCACGGGGCCAGGGGGTGAGCCGGCACGAGGGGACCGAGCACCACGGCTGGTCTCCCGACGTCGACGAGACCCGACAGCAGGAGAACCCGAGCGCCCGCCGCTCCTTCCGCGCACAGGACGCCCCGTCACCCGGCCCGGGCCGCAAGATCTCCAAGGAGGAGCGCACCTCCGTGCCCGGCGACGAGGTCGAGAGCGGCACCGCGCCGGGTGAGGAGTACGGCGGCAAGCCGGAGAAGGGCATGCGGGACACCGGCCGCAAGGGCCGCTCCGGACGCCCCTCGGGGACGAAGGACGACACCGCGTTCACCGGTGTCGACCCCAACGACTCCGAGACCGGTCCCCGCCCGGGCTGACGCCCGGCCCGCCGGGGGCCCGGGCATCATGTGCTTTGGTGGGGTGTGCGCCATGCTTCGGGACGGCGGCACAGAACGGAACATCCCGGGGCTTGCTCGTCGGGTCCGGAACCGGTGGAGATATTGCCCTTGCCGTCGAGGACGGGGCGCTCCGTACTAACGGTCATACCTCGACGATCAGCTTCCCGCGGCTTTCTGCCTTGTTCTCGTACAAGCCCTGATAGGCCAGCGGAATGCGGTCGAAGCCGTGGTGCACGGTCTCGTCGTAACCGATCTCTCCGCGCCGGACCATGCCCCCCAGATCGTCGTGGAGGGCGGTGAAGTCCTCGTCGGTGTACCAGTCCTGGGCGTAGATGCCGCGGATGGTGGTGCGTGGACGCATGATCTGCTCCAGCAGCCGTGGCCCTGTCCGGTCCCCACCGACCGTGGTGGCCCACTGCCACGACACCGCCACTTGGCTGTACCGATTGAGCATGGTGAAGACCGCGTCGGTGATGGCGCCGCCCATGTTGTCGAAGTACTTGTCCACGCCGTCAGGCGCGGCCTTGCGCAGGGCCGGGAGGATCGTGTCGATGTCGTCGCCGTGCCGGTACAGCAGCGCCTGGTCGAAGCCGAGTTCGTCGAGATACGCCCTCTTCGCAGGCGTGCTGGTGGTGCCGAGCACACGGGCGCCGGCGCGCTTGGCCAGCTGGCCGACCAGTGATCCGATGGCCCCGGTCGCACCGCTGATCAGGACCGTGTCGCCGGGTTCGACGGTGAAGAACTTCGTCATCGTCCCCCAGGCGGTCAGTCCCGGAACTCCCATGACGCCCAGTGCCGTGGTGATCGGCAGCCGGGCGTCGTAGTGCTCCGGGGAGAGCTTGCGGAAGGGGGTGACGTCGAAGAGGAACGATCCCGTGTCCCAGACGTAGGGCTTGCCGTCGCTGACGAGGTGGGTGCGCCAGCCGCCGAACCCTTCCACCAGGTCTCCGGGGCGGAAGGCGGCGTCCGGCCCGGCCTCGAGCACTTCCATGATTGACAGTCCGGGAGCGTGACCGCCGAGCGGCGTCACCTGGGTGAGGCCGTTGAGGAAGGGGTCGAGGGAGACGTAGCGGGTCCTGAGGAGCATCTCGTCGTCGGCGAGTTCGATGTCGACATCGTCGACCACCTTCTCGTAGACCCTGCCGACGTCGGGCACGCCCTCGGCGTGTTCCCGTACGACCCATGTCTCGATCCTCATGCGTGAGTCCTCTCTGTGTTCAGATGTGACAGGGGACCGTGGGCCGGTGGTTACTTGCCCACGGGGATGACGACGTGTGTGGGCGGCGGTGCGCTGTCGTCGATGCCGGCGGTGAATTCCCGGCCGTCGTCGCGGCAGACGAACTGCATGACGTGGCGACCGGCCGCGGCGGCCCGGATGAGGCCGCCGGTGGTGGCCCACACACCGGAGAGGTAGAAGTCCTTGAGGCCCGGAAGCGCCGGGCCGTATCTCTTGACCTGCTCCTCCACCGTCTCGCCACTCGCGACGAAGGGCTGCCAGCCGAGCACCGTCCCGTCGTGGTTGGCGGTGTAGCGCACCTGGGTGAGCGGGGTGGACAGGTCGCGGACCACGATCGCCTCCCGCAGCCCGGGGAAACGCCTGTCCAGGAATCCCACCAGGGCCTCACGGACCTGGCGCTTGGCCGCGTAGTACTCACGCCCGTGCGGCAGCGGGCGGGTATGCACCGTCCTGCCCCGGTGGGAGCGGGTGCGCTGTTCCGGGTGCCCGGCGTTCAGGGCGCGCCAGGGGGCGGTGTCGGAGAAGTAGGTGGCGTAGACGACGGTCGCCCCCGCGGGGGACAGCTCCGGAAAGTGCGTGCTGCGGAACTGCACGTTCACGCTGGGGTGCCGCAGGCCCGGCAGTCGCGCCGCCATGTCCTCGTCCAGGAGGTAGGTGGTGCACGGCTCGCCCCGCGAGAAGGCGGGGCGGAGCCCGAGGAACATCATGACGTAACCGGGGAAGACCATGCCCGGCTCCTGAATGGTCTGTGTGTACAGCTTTCGGTACGTGTCGTCCAGGTAGCGGCCGCCCAGCAGCTTCATGGTCGTCGTTCGGCCGTCACAGGCCGAGACCACGATGTCCGCGCGGTACTCCCGTCCGTCACTGAGCCGCACCCCCACCGCGCGGTCGTTCTCGACCATGATTTCCTCGACCTTCGCGTTGCAGGTCACCTCCCCGCCGAGGCGCCGGTAGCGTCGTTCGACCGATTCGGCCAGCCCCAGGGAACCGCCTTCGGGTACGCCCGCGGAGAGGCTGGCGTGCGCGGCGAGCTGGAAGTAGAACGGCAGCACGGGGAACGCGGGGTGCTTCTCGTAGAGGATGTAGTTGAACGCCTCGCGCAGCAGAGCGTCCTTGAACCGTGCCGAGTAGTCCGTCATCAGCGTCGCCATCGACTTGCGGATGATGTTGAAGTGGGGGAGGAAGGATGCCAGCATGCGCCAGCGCTCGGCCCGCCCCATCAGGCCCACGGGTTTGAGGAACGGGTATCTGACCAGGCATGCGCGGAACCGGCGCAGGCCGCCGCAGAAGTCCCGGATCAGCCGGGCGTCGGCCGGCGAGAGGGAGAGCAGGTGGTCCTGCAGCCGGTCGGGATCGGAGTAGAAGTACACCGCCCGACCGTCCCTGCCGCGCACGATGTTGAAGACGTCGAAGTGCCGCATCTCCTTGCCCTGCAGAGCGCCGAGTTCGAGCCAGATCTGGTGCATCTCATTGCCGGGTCCGTTCCCGAGCAGCCAGCTCACACAGCAGTCGAAGGTGAAGTCACCGCGGTCCCAGGCGGTGCAGCAGCCTCCGGGGATCTCGTGCATCTCGAAGATCCGGGACCGGTAGCCGTTCATCTGGGCGTAGCAGCCGGTGGACAGGCCGCCGAGGCCGCCACCGATGATGATCATCGACTCTCTGGTTCGCTGTGACGATGGCATCGCCGGTGCCTCCTCAGCTCTGTCCACGGTTCCGGGACGACGGGCCCGCCTGCCAGGCGTCCAGTTGGGGCAGGTGGCCGAGTTTGCCGCGGTGCCAGGGCTCGCCGCCGGGGCTGTCCCAGGCCGTGAACTCCAGCCCGAACTCCTGGCACAGGTACTGGACGGCGAAACGGCCCGAGGCCGCGGCGCGGATCAGACCGCCGCCGCCGACCCACTGGCCGGCCATGGAGAAGCCGCGCAGGCCCGGCAGGCGCATGCGGTCCCTGCTGACCAGCTTGTTCGACAGCTTCTCGGCCGCGGTGAAGGACTTCCAGGCGAGGATGCTGCCGTTGTGGTTTCCGGTGTAGCGCAGGGTCGTGACCGGAGAGGCCACGTCGATCGCCTCGATCCGGCCGCCGATGCCCGGACGGTGACGTTCCAGGAAGCGCTCCACGAAGTCGGCGACCTGACCCTTGCGTGCCCGGTACTCCTTGCGGTCGGTACTGCGCAGCTCCTTCCAGTAGGGGAAGTCGCTGAAGTAGGTGCAGTGGACCACCGATTTGCCGGACGGCGCGAAGGTGTCGCAGTACAGGGATCGCTCCTGCACGACCAGGCTGTTCTGCCGTACGGCCGGCAACTCGGCGCTGTCCTGCCGCGACAGCAGGTAGGTGGTGCTGTGCGGAGCAGCGGGGTCGGCGTCGCCGCGCACCCCCACGAAGGCGGAGACCACTCCCGGGTACACGAGTTTCGGATCATGCAGCAGTTCGGTGTAGAGGGTGTCGACGACGGGGCTGGTGTACCGCCCGTCCAGCAGTCCGTGGATCGTGGTGCGGCCGTCGCACGCCGCGACGACGTGATCGGCGTAGTAGCGTCTCCCGTCCTTGAGCTCCACGCCGATCGCTCGGTCGTCCTCGACGAGGATGCGCCGCACCCGCGCCCGGTAGTCGATCCGTCCGCCCAGTGAGGTGTACCGCTCCTCGATGGAGCGGGACAGGCCCAGTGATCCCCCCTGCGGGAAACCGGCGTTGCCGTGAAAGGCGCTGGCCATGTTGAACAAGTAGGGGAGCAGCGGGAAGACTTCGTGGTCCTGGAAGAAGATGAAGGGGAACGCCCGCCGCAGCAGCGGATCCTGGAACTTCGCCGAGAAGGACTCCATCGGGGTCGCCGCGGTGCGCCAGAACAGCAGGAAAGCGGGCAGGACAGTGCGCAGCAGGCTGAGCCGATCGCGTGCCGTCCGCAGTGGCGGCGCCGTGAGAAACGGGTACAGGTTGATGCCGGTGAACCGCCGCAGATCGCGGCAGAAGGACCGGATCAGCCGTGCGTCGGCGGGGGAGATCTCCAGGAGGTGCCGCTCCAGCCGGTCGGGGTCGTTGTAGAACGTCACCGAGCGGCCGTCCTCGTCGACCACCCTGTTGAACATCTCGAAGTTCCGGACCGTCTTGCCGTCCAGGGCCCCCAGCTCACGCCAGATCCTGGCCGCGTCGTTGCCCGTCCCCGTACCGATCAGCCACTCGATGCAGTAGTCGAACACGTAGCCGTCGCGCGACCAGGCCGTGCAGCAGCCGCCGGGCAGGACGTGCTTCTCCAGGATGCGGGTCCGCATCCCGCTCATCTGCGCGTAGCAGCCGGTCGACAGGCCCGCGACTCCCGCCCCGATGATGAGGATCCGCGGTCTGCTGCCGGCAGTACGCGTCCGGCGGGCCCAGTCCGGCTCGGTGCCATGTGCCGTCACCGCGGTCCGCCTTCCCCAGCGACAGGCGCACGGTGCGCGTCGAAGAGGACGGGCAGCTCATGGAGGCCGTTCGCGATGCCCCCCGTCCGCCAGCGCAGGTCCTCCTCCGGTACGGCGAGCCGGAGCCCTGGCAGGCGACGCAGTGCCGCTTCGAGGGCCGTTCGCAGTTCCAGCCGCGCCAGGTGCGCGCCGAGGCAGAAATGCACACCGTGCCCGAAACCGAGGTGAGGGGCCCCGGCGCGGTCGAGAACGAGGTCGTCGGCGTGGGGGAAGACCGCGGCGTCCCGGTTGGCGGCCGCCAGCGAGGTGATGACGGGTTCGCCGGCGCGGACGAGGACCCCGCCCAGCTCGACGTCCTGCGTCGCATAGCGCGGGGCGGTGAAATCGAGGAGATCGACGTACCGCAGGAGTTCCTCGACGGCCGCCGGGACCTGCTCCGGCCGCTCGGACAGCCGCACGAGGGCCTCGGGGCGGGTCAGCAGGTGGTAGAGGGAGGCCGCGATCTGGCCGGTGACGGTGACGAAGCCGGCGGCGACGAGATCGGTGACGAGTGCCAGGAGCTCCTCTTCGGTGATCGTCCGGTCCCGGTCATGGGCCCGCAGCAGTGAACTGAGCGGATCCTCACCCAAGTTCGCGCGGCGCAGGTCGAGCAGTTCGGCGACCCTTCCGGCCCACTCGTCCGTCTGTGCCGTGAGTTCCTCCACGGTGGAGGCGAACACGATGCGCTCCACCCAGTCGCGGAATCGACTGTGTTCGGGCGGGACCCCGAACAGCTCGCAGTTGAGGGTCAACGGCAGGGGGACGGCGAACTGCCCGACCAGGTCGGCCCGGGGCCCCGATGCCACGACGTGGTCGAGGAGCTGCTCGGCGGCACGGCGGACGCGGGCGGTCAGCCGGCCGATCCGGCGGGCGCTGAACTCCCTGGTCATCAGGGAGCGCAGCCGCGTGTGCCCGGGCGGGTCCAGGGACATCAGGCCGACCTGGTCCCAGTCGTTCGCCTCCGTCCGGGGCCGGTCCCGGCCCACGGCTTCGGCCAGGCTGAAACGGGGGTCCGACAGCACCGTCCTGACGTCGGTGTACCGGGTGGCCAGCCAGGCGTCCTGCCCGTGGGGCAGCCGCACCCGGGCGACGGGCTGCTCGCGCAGCCGCGCGTACGCGGGGTGGGGTTCCAGCCCGCGGCCCGGTCCGAAGGGAAAGGCGAGCGGCTGGTTCCGCGCGAGTGTGTCCGGACGGGTGTCATGCGCCATTGGTGTGCCCTCCCGTCTCGCTGCCGTCGGCGGATGCCACCTGTCGTCCCGAACGTTCCCGGGCAGGGGCGCCGCCCGCGGCCTCGAATGCGACGGGCAGGGCGTGGAGGCCGTTGACGGCGCCCCCGGTCTTCCAGCGCAGGTGCTCCTCGGCGACGGCGAGTCTGAGTCCGGGCAGGCGTCGCACCACCGTCTCGAGGGCCACGCGCAGCTCCAGCCGCGCCAGGGGGGCTCCGAGGCAGTAGTGCGGGCCGTGCCCGAAACCGACATGAGGGCAGGCCGCGCGGTCGAGGACGAGGTCGTCGGGGCCCGCGAACACCACGGGATCCCGGTTGGCGGAGGCGAGGGCCACCAGCACCGGCTCGCCGGCCCGGACCAGCACCCCGCCCAGCTCGATGTCCTCCAGGGCGTAGCGGGGCAGGATGAAGTTGTTGAGCGGTACGTAGCGCACCAGCTCCTCGACGGCTGTCTCGAGCAGTTCCGGCCGGTCGCGCAACCGCTCCAGCCGACTCGGATCGACCAGCAGGTGGTAGAAGGAACCAGCGGTCTGGTACGCGACCGTCACGAACCCCGCGACGAGGACGTCCTCCGCGAGCGCCGACACCTCTCCCTTCGTGATCACGCCGTCGTCGTGGGCCCGCAGCAGGCAGCTGAGCACGTCGTCGCCCGGGTGCAGGCGGCGCAGTTCGAACAGCCCGGTCACGCAGGAGGAGTACTCCTCGGCCTGTGACCGCAGTTCCTTCTCCGTCGCTGTGCCGGCCAGTCTGCGCTCCGCCCAGGTCCACAGCCGGTGGTGGTCCTCACGAGGCACACCGAGCACCTCGCCCGCGATGGTCGTCGAGAGGGGGACGGCGAACCGGCCGACGAGATCGGCCGGTGACCCCGACTCCACGATCCGGTCGAGCAGCTCCTCGGCGATCTCCTCCGCCCTCTCGCGCAGTTGCTCGATCCGGCGAGCGCCGAAGTGCCTGGCCAGTACGCGCCGGAGCCGGGTGTGCTCGGGCGGGTCCAGAGTGAACAACCCGCAGCTGCCGGCGGTTTCCTGCCGCACTCGTGGTTTGTCCCGCGCCGCCGTCTCGGCCAGGCTGAAGCGGGGATCCGACAGGACCGTCCTGACGTCGGTGTACCGGGTGGCCAGCCAGGCTTCCTGCCCGTACGGCATCCGCACCCGGGCCGGCGGCTGCTCACGCAGCTCCTCGTACGCGGGGTGGGGGCCGAATCCCGGGGCCGGTTCCACGAGATACGGAAGCGGCTCCCGCTGCGTGTCCATGTCCAGATTCGCCTTCCTGTCGAGTCGGGTCCCGCGGGGCGCGCGGACGTCACACGGGTGCGGTGGGGGAGTCATCCACTAGCGCGCGCACCAGTCCGGCGTTGTGTTCGAGGTGCCCCTGATCGAGCATGTCGGCGTGCGCGCCGGAGCCCCGCAGGACTGTCGTGCGCGTCGTGGAGCTGCCGTGCCAGGAGCCGCCCAGCCCGGCCGCGTGGAGGTCCGCCTTGGTCTCGTCGGAGATGACCCAGACCGGGGCCGCGACCGTCCCGGTGTTCGGGGTGCGGCCGCAGAAGTCGATGTAGTCCCTGGCCTGGTCGAGGGTCTCCTCGGCCACCGTCGCCGACCCGGTGTGCCGGCGCAGATGCTCCCCGAGCTCGCGCTCGAAGTCCGCCAGGTGTTCCTCGGTGAGGCGGAAGGACTCGGAGATGCGGTACGAGTCCAGGATGACCACGTGTGACACCTTGCGTCCGCGCAGTTCCAGTTGCTTGGCCACCTCGAAGGCGAGGTTGCCGCCGAGCGAGTAACCGAGCAGGGTGCACGGGCCCTCGGTCTGGAGTGACTCCACGAGGTCGGCGTAGCGCTCCGTCCTGTCGTCTCCCGACAGGTGGTTGAACGCGACGATCCGGTAGTCCGGCAGGTGCGTGGCGAACTGTCGATAGACGAGTCCGTGGCCGCCGGCCGGAGGGAAGCAGAAGACCGTCCGCGGCTGTTCCGGGTGGAACGTGAGATACGGAAGGGAGCCCTCGATCCGGCCGGTGACGATGTGCTCGACGGTCTTCGCCATCCCGTGCAGGGTGGTGGTCCTGAAAAGCCTGCTCACCGGGATGTCGACGGCGAACTCCGCCTGGAGCTCGTGGATCAGCTCGATCAGCTTGATCGAGGAGCCGCCGCACTCGAAGAAGTCGTGCTGGATGCCGGGCTCCTCGATGCCGATGAGGGCCCGCCAGTGCTCGGCCATCCGGACCTCGTACAGCGTCACGGGCGGCTCTGCCTCCGCCCCGTCGGCGTCCGCCCGGGGTTCGGGCAGTGCCGCGGTGTCCACCTTGCCGTTGGCGGTGAGGGGCAGTTCCGGCAACTCGGTGAAACAGGTCGGGATCATGAAGGTCGGCAGGCAGCCGGCCAGATGGCGGCGCAGTTCGCCCCGGTTCACTGTCCGCCCGGGCGCCGGGACGCAGTAGGCGCACAGCACCGGATCGCCACCACGGTCGGGACGGACCGTGACCACCGTCTGCGCCACCTCGGGCCGCTCGGACAGCCGCGACTCGATCTCCCCCAACTCGATCCGGTGGCCGCGCACCTTGATCTGCGAGTCGGCCCGCCCCAGCAGATGCACCCGGCCGTCGGCATCCCAGTGGGCCAGGTCGCCGGTGCGGTAGACCCGGACCGGCTCGGTGCCGTCGGAGCCGCCGAGCGGGCGCGTGGTGAACCGGCGGGCGGTGTGCTCCGGTTCACCGAGGTAGCCCGGGGACACGCCCGAGCCGCCGATCCACAGTTCCCCGGTCACCCCGGGCGGAACCGGCCGTCCCTGCCTGTCCAGGATGTAGAGGGCGGTGTTCGGAAACGGCCGTCCGACCGGCACCGGCCGGCTCGGCTCCAGCCCGTCCGTCGGGCCATCGAAGAAGGCACTGTCGATGGTGGCCTCGGTGAGGCCGTAGGAGTTGACCAGTCTCGTCCCCGGCCCGCACAGGGCGCGCAACCGCTCGTACTCCTCGACCTTCCACACGTCCGAGCCCACCACCAGCAGGCGCATGAACGCGAGGTCGAGACCTGTCCGTTCACAGTGGTCGGCGAGCGTGCGCACCACCGCCGGGACGAACTCGGCGGCGTCCACGCGTTCGGCGCGCATCACCTCGTGCAGACGGGCGGGGTCGCACAGCAGCTCCCGGCCGACCAGCACCAGGGCACCGCCCGAGCACAGCGCGCGGACCACGTCCCCGGTGAAGACGTCGAACGAGGGGTTCGCCATCTGCAGGTGCACCCGTACGTCGGTACCGAGCCGGTACTCGGCCCGCCAGGCGTGGCAGGCGGAGGCCAGATTGCCATGGGTGACCCGGACGGCCTTGGGGCGGCCGGTGGAGCCGGAGGTGCAGATGACGTACGCCGTGTCGTCATGGCCGACCGGCACGTCCGTGAACTCCTCTTCGCCGGCGGAGCCGAGCTCGGCGACGGTGACCGGCCGGGCGGGCAGCGGTTCGAACCGGTCCCGGTCGTCGCAGACCAGCAGCGCGGCACCGGCGCGCTCCACCATGTCCGCCAGGCGTCCCACCGGGTGGCCGGGGTCCAGCGGGAGGTATGCGGCGCCTGTACGGAGCACCGCCAGCAGAGCGACGACCAGCTCCGGCGACTTCTCCAGGCAGAGCGCCACCACCGTTCCGGGTCCGGCGCCCAGCGCACGGAGCCGGGCCGCGGCCCGCCGGGACCGCTCGGCCAGGTCGCCGTAGGCCAGCCGGACGGTCGGACCGGACTCGGCGGGGGCCGCCACCGCGAGCGCGTCCGGGTGGGCGGCCGCCGCGCGCAGGATCAGTTCGTGCACCACGCCGTCGTGCGGGACCCGGCGGTCCGTGCCGCTCCATTGGCGCAGGACCAGGGCGCGTTCCTCCGGCCCCAGCAGCTCCAGCGTGGTGGCCGGCCGCTCCGGCCCGGCTGTGGTCAAACCGTTCAGCAGGGTGACGTAGTGGCGGGCCATCCGGGCGGCCGTCCCGGCGTGGAAGAGGTCGGTGTTGTACTTCAGGACGCAGTGGAACCTCCGGTCCGCCTCGTCCTCGTAGGCCGACAAGGTGAGGTCGAACTGCCCCTCCTCCTCCGGCAGTTCGATGTAGTCCAAGCGGTAGCCGTACTTCTCGGTGGCCACCTTGTGGTGGAGCAGGATGAACATCGCCTGGAACACCGCGGAGCGACTGGGATCGTGCTGGAGGCCCAGCTCCTCCACCAGCAGCACGAACGGGTACTCCTGGTTGTCCAGTCCGCCCAGCACCGTGGTCCGCACTCGGTCCAGCAACTCGGCGACGGTCGGCGCGCCGGACAGGGAGACATGCAGCGGCAGCGGGTTCACGAAGTAGCCGTAGACGCCGGCGAACTCCTCGTCCGTGCGCCCGGTCACCGGACTGCCCACGATGATGTCGTCCTGGCCCGCGTAGGCGTGCAGCAGCAGGTAGTAGGCGCTGAGCAGGACCATGAAGACGGTGGCGTCGTGCTCGGCGGCCAGCGCGCGCACGCGGGCACTCAGCTCCTCGTCCAGGACGAAGAACTCGGAGGCGCCGTTGTGCGTCTGGACGGCGGGGCGCGGCTTGTCGGTGGGCAGGGCGAGCACCGGCACATCGGTCGGCAGATGCGACCGCCAGTACTCCAGCATCGCGGATGCCTCGCGGCCCGCCAGGAACGCGTTCTGGCGGTTGAGGAAGTCCAGGTACCGCGCGGTGACCGGGGGCAGCTGCGGTACCCGGCCCCGGCGCAGCGCTTCGTAGACCTCCAGGAGCTCCTCGATGAAGGTGAAGGTGGAGATCGCGTCCGAGATGATGTGGTGGACGGCTTTCATGATGACCCAGCGTGCGGGCCCGCGCCGGAACAGCCGCAGCCGTACCAGCGGATCGCGCTCCAGGTCGTAGGGCCGGCGGTACTCGCGGACGATCATCTCGTGGATCTCGTCCCACGAGAGCTGCTCGACGTCGAGGACCGCGAAGTCCGGTTCCACCTCGGCCGGGATCCGCTGCACCGGCCCGCCGCGCTCCCGTACGAACGAGGCCCGCAGGCTCGGGTGGCGCTCGACCACCGTCCGGAAGGCGGCGGCCATCAGCTCCGGCTTCAGCTCGACCCGCACCTCCACCGCCCCGCCGATGTTGTAGGCGAAACCGTCCGGGTTGAGCTGCTTCAGGAACCACAGCGCCTTCTGGTTCTGCGTCAGCGGATACGCCGACTCGTCCTCGTACCGTTCGATCGCCGCCGTGTCGACGTCGGCCGCTCCCGCGTCGATCCGTCCGGCCAGCGACTCGTAGAGGCGGGCGGCCAGTTCGCTCACCGGCGCGTTGCTCAGCAGCGCCACCAGGGGCAGGGTGGCGCCCGACTCCGTGGCGATCCGGGCCCGCAGCTCCATTGCCAGCAGTGAGTCCAGGCCGAGCCCGCCCAGCCCGACGTCCGGTGCGATCTGCTCCGCCGGCACCTTGAGCACGGCCGCGGCCAGCGCCGTGAACCATTCCGTGAGCTGTTTCGGCCGGTCCGCCTCGTCCGACTGCCGCAGCGCCTCCAGCATGCCGCCCCGCCCGGCCGGCGAGGAGTCGTCCCGCCCCGCGGTCTCGGCCAGGTCGGCGACGAGCGGCGGTGGGGCCGGGTACCAGGAGAGGAAGACCGGCCAGTCCACCACGGTGGCCACCAGCAGTTGCGCTCGGTCCTGGCCGATCACCCGCTCCAGCACCGCCATCCCGGCCTCCGGGGTGAGCGAGTTCATGCCACGGTTGTTCCGGTAGTGGTCGACCAGGCCGAGTTCCTCGACCATGCCGGTGGCCCAGGGGCCCCAGTCCAGACTGAGCGCGGGCAGGCCGAGCGCCCTGCGGTGGTGGGCCAGGGCGTCCAGGAACGCGTTGCCGGCGGCGTAGTTGGTCTGTCCGGCGGTGGTCAGCAGCGAGGCGATCGAGGCGAAGAGGACGAAGTGGTCGAGCGGTTCGCCGGCCAGTTGCCGGTGCAGGGCGAAGGCACCCAGCACCTTGGGCCCGTGGACGGCGTCGAACGCCTCGCGGTCCATGTCCGCGGCCAGCGTGTCGCGGACCTGGCCGGCCAGGTGGAAGACGCCGCGGACGGGCGGGTGGCCGAGCCGCCGGTACTCGGCCAGCCAGGCGGCCAGCGCCGTCTCGTCGGTGATGTCCAGTGCCACGGGGACCGGCTCGGCGCCGAGTGCCTCCAGCTCGCGCAGAAAGGCGGCGTTGCGCTCCGGGGGGCTCTCCGGGGCGAGGTCGTGCCACTGCTCGCGTGCGGGCAACGGTGTGCGGCCGACCAGGATCAGCCGCCGGGCACCACGCCGGGCCAGGGTGCGGCAGAGCAGCCGCCCCAGCGCGCCGAACGCGCCGGTCACCAGATAGGCGCCGTCCTGTCGCAGGCGCGGCGGCAGCGGTCGGCTCAGGCCCTCGGCCGGACGCAGCCGGCTGGTCAGCCGACGACCCGGGCGTAGCGCGATCTCGTCCTCGTCGGCCAGCGAGAACTCGCGCAGCAGCGCGTCCGCCTCCTCACCGGCGGGCGCCGCCGTCGGAGCGAGGTCGACCAGCTTTCCCGGATGGCCGGGCAGCTCCTGGTGGCGCAGTACCCGGCCGATGCCCCACGCGGGCGCGCCGAGTGGTTCGACCGGCTCACCCGGAGCGGTGGCCTGCGCCGCCCGGGTGACGATGTGCAGCCGGGCGCCGGGCAGTTGCGCCGGGAGCAGGGCGGCCAGAGCGACCAGGCTGTGGCCGCCGCGGCCCGTGTGGCCCGCCACGGCGGCGTGGTCGGCGCCGGCCAGTTCCGGCCGGTCCAGGTTCCACAGGTGCACGACGGCAGCCGGTTCGGGGGCGCCGGCGGCACGCCGGTCGGCCAGCAAGCGGGCGAGGTCGTCGGCGGAACCGGGTTCCACGGTCGCCGGGCGGCCGCCCGCGGCCGGCCGGTAGCCGGCACCGGGCCGGACGGACTGGCAACCGCCCCCGCGCGCGGTGATCCGTTCGGCCAGTGCCTCGGCGACACCCCCGCCGTCCGCGAACAGCAGCCACTGGTCGGGGTGCCCGTCCGGCCCGTCCGGGGCCTCGGGTGCCTCCGGCAGCTCCTTCCACGTCGTCTCGGTGAGCCACCCGTCGATCGTGGCCAGGCCCACGGAAGCGGCGGCCCGATCCACGTCGGCGGCGCGGAAGCCGGTGATCACGCCGAGGGCCGTACCCTCCTCGTCGTACACGGCGATGTCACCGAGCAGCTCGCCGTCGTCCCCGGTCACGGTCGCGTGCACCCAGACGGGGCGGTCACCGACGGCGTCCAGCCGGACCTCCGCGATGGCGACGGGCAGCCGGATGCCGGTGCCTGCGCGGGCCTCCTCCGACAGCCCCGGCGTCAGAAGTGTCTGGAAGAAGGAGTCCATCATCACCGGATGGACATGATGGCCGACGCCCTGCCCGGCGACCGCGGCCGTCGGCCGGACGCGCGCCAGCGCCTCACGGGGGCCCACCCAGACCTCGTCGATCCCCTGGAACGCCGGACCGTAGTGATACCCGAGGGAGGCCAGGGCGGCGTAGCAGTCCGGCCCGGACAGATGGCGTCCACAGCGGTCCTGGACCGCCGCCGCGTCCAGTGGGCGGCCGGGGCGGCGGCGCTGACCGGGCCGCACGCTGCCGACGGCGTGTACCGTCGGCTCGTTTCCGTCCCCGGCGCGAGTGGCGACGGTGAAGCCGCCGTGCTCGGCCGAGAACGTGAACTGGACGGCGCGGCTCTGGCCGTCGGGCAGGAACAGCGCCTTGCGCAGCTCGATGTCGCTCAGCGTGGCGTCGGTGCCGCCGGTCAGTGCGCGCACCGCCTGCACGGCCATCTCAAGGTACCCGGCGGCCGGGAAGAGCACGCTCCCCTGAATTCGGTGATCCTCCAGGAACGGCAGTGTCTCGACGTCCAGCCGCGCCTCCCAGGCCGGTTCGGCACTGGCCAGCCGACGGCCGAGCAGCGGATGGTCCACGTGCCCCAGCCGGATCTGCTCCACCGGCCGGGGCTCGACCCAGTGCCTCTCCCGCCGGAAGGGATAGCGCGGCAGAGGCACCGGGCGGCCGGTGGGCTGGAGCACCGGCCAGTCGACCTCCACACCGAGGGTGTACAACGCGGCGAGTGAGGTGGTGAAGGTGACCTGCTCGTCCTCCTGACGGCGGATCGACGGCAGAGTGCACACCTGCGGCCGGTTCGCCGCGTCGGGACGAGCCTCCATCACCTCGTGGACGGAACGTCCCAGCACCGGGTGCGGACCGATCTCCAGGAACACGCCGTAACCGTCATCGCCCAGCCGTTCCACAGCCTGCCGGAAGCGCACCGTGTCCCGGACGTTCTGCCACCAGTAGCCGGCGTCCAGCTCGGTGCCGTGCGCGGTGCCCTCGCGGCCAGTGAGGTAGACCGGCACCTCGGCCTGCCGTGCCTTGAGCCCGGCCAGCGACTCCAGCAACTCGTCCTTGATGACCTCCATCCGGGGGCTGTGGTACGGCACTTCGACGGCCAGCCTGCGGGTGAAGACCTCCTCGGCGGTGAGTTGCGCGGCGAGTTCCGCCAGAGCGGCCTCATCGCCGGAGAGCGTGAGCGAGCCAGGGCCGTTCACCGCGGCCACGGACACCGCGTCACGGTACGGGCGCAGCCTGCGCAGCGCCCGGGCCTCGGTGAGACCGACGGCCAGCATGCCGCCGGTGCCCGCCAGCCGCTGCTGGAGCCGGCTACGGTGCACCACCACCTTGACCGCGTCCGCCAGGTCGTAGACACCGGCCTCATGGAAGGCGGCCACCTCTCCAGTGGAGTGGCCGACCACCGCGTCCGGACGCACGCCCCGGCTGCGCCAGAGCGCGGCAAGGGCCACCTGCACGGCGAAGTTGGCAGGCTGGGCCAGCCAGGTCTCGGACATGCGGGAGTGCGCCTCGTCGGCTGCCAGTTCGTCCAGCAGCGACCAGCCGGTGAGTTCGGCGATGTGCTGCGAGCAGCGCTCGACGGTCTCTCGGTAGACGGGCTCGGTGGCCAGGAGCCGGCGGCCCATCGCCCACCACTGGGGGCCCATGCCGGTGAAGACCCAGACCAGCCGCCGGTCCCGGTGCTCGCGGCGTCGGCCGGTCAGCACCCGGGGGTGCGGCTCACCGTCGAGGTACGCGGCGAGCGCCTCGTCCAGCGAGGCGCGGGCGGTGGCCTCGCGGCTGTCGTAGACCACCGCGAGCCGGGTCGCGTGGTGCTGGCGGCGGTGCGCCAGGGTGTGACCGAGGTCGGCCGGACGTGCCGGGCTCCCGCCCCGCACGCCGGCCAGTTCGGCCCGGATGCCGGCGGCCAGCTCGGGCAGACCCGCGTCGTGCCGTGCGGTGAGCGGCAGGACCGTCCAGTCCGGCGCGGGGCCGGCCGCAGCGGTCGCCTCCGGCTCGGGAGCGGCCTCCAGCAGGACGTGCGCGTTGGTCCCGCCGAACCCGAAGGAGTTGACCCCGGCCCGGGCGGGACCCTCGTGGGCCGGCCATGGCGTGGGCTGCGTCGGAATCTCGTACGGCAGGGAGGCCCGGTCGATCGCCGGGTTGAGCCGCTCCAGGTTGATGTGGGGCGGGATCAGCCGGTGCTTGAGCGCAAGGGCGGACTTGATCAGGCCGGCCAGTCCGGAGGCCGCTTCGGTGTGCCCGATGTTGGTCTTGACCGACCCCACGTAGCACTTGTCGCCGGGCCGGCGGCCCACCGCCAGAGCCAGGCCCAGCGCGGTGGCCTCGACCGGGTCCCCGACCGGGGTGGAAGTGCCGTGGGCCTCGACGTACTGAAGGCTGCCGGGGACGATCCCGGCCTCGGCGCAGACGCGCTCGATCAGCGACACCTGGGCGTCCCGGTTGGGCACGGTGATGCCGTTGGTACGGCCGTCCTGGTTGACGCCGCTGCCGATGATGACGGCGTGCACCGGGTCCCCGTCGCGCAGCGCGTCGGAAAGCCGCTTGAGCGCGACCACCGCGACGCCCTCGGCCCGTACGTAGCCGTCGGCGGAGGCGTCGAAGGTGCGCGAGCGCCCCCGCGGGGAGAGGAAGCCGCCCTTGGTCTCGGCGATGGTGTACTGCGGCGCGATGTGCAGCAACGTGCCGCCGGCCAGCGCCAGTTCCGTCTCGCCGCGCAACAGGCTCTGTACCGCGAGATGGACGGCCACCAGGGAGGATGAGCAGGCGGTGTCCAGGGAGATGCTGGGTCCGCGGAAGTCGAAGCAGTGCGAGATGCGGTTCGACACCATCGTCATCATGGTGCCGGTGGCGGTGTGAGCGGCCAGCGTCTCGAAGGACAGGTCCGAGAACTGGACGATCTTGTAGTCGAGGGTGAACGCGCCCACGTAGACGCCCACTTGGCGGCCGGCCAGCTCGGCGGGCTTCTGCCCCCCGTCCTCCAGCGCTTCCCAAGCCACCTCCAGCAGCTTGCGCTGCTGCGGGTCCATGTGGTCGGCCTCCCGGCCACTGATGCCGAAGAACGCCGGGTCGAACTCGTCGAAGCCGTCGATATAGCCGCCCCGGCCACCTACCAGCCGGCCCGGCCTGGCCGCGTCACGGCTGCCGAGGGACAGCGTGTCGTAACGGCTGGACGGGGTCGGCGTGATGCAGTCCTTGCCGTCGACCAGGTTCTGCCAGAACGCGCGGTGGTCGCACGCTCCGCCGGGTAACCGACAACCGATCCCGACGATCGCGATCTTCTCCCGCTCGTTCACGGGCGTGGAGGGAACGGCGGCATCGGCTGCCACGTCGGAGCGAGGGGAGGGAGAGTGAGCCGCGGAGGCGTGGGCGTCGGGTGAACCGGTGGGAGCGGTCAGGGGTGTGTCCGTCATGGTGGCGTCCTTGAGTCACTGCGTACGCGCGTGCGGCGGGCGGGAAACCACATGGGTCGGGGGGCCGGCGGGAGCGGCTTCGGGCGGACCGAAGACAGAACGGGGCCGGCGTGCGGCCGTGCGGGCCGGGTGGGGCCATGGCGGCCTGCCGGTCCGGTCCGGCCAAACGGCCCACCGGCACAGTGGCGGCCGCCCCGGCCGAGGTCAGCTCGGTAGAAGGGTGGTGCGAGGACGGTGGGCCACTGGCGGCCGACCGCTTCGCGGACAAGGCGACGATGGACGCGGCAACCCCACCCCGACCGCCAGTGGCCGTATGCGGTCGCGGCTGCCGGCAGTGTGGGTCCCGACGCGGACACCGCAGTCCTGTCGCCGGGGTCTCGTCGGGCGACCACCACTGTGGCGCCCTCCTGACGTGCCCTCCACTTCCCGATGGCCGACGAGGTGGGACCCGAGCGCGTCGGCGACGGCCCTCTCGGCTTCGATCGGTTCGACGCTCAAGGGCACAGCGGTGCTCCATTCGGGGCGCGGCAGTGAAGCCGTTGAACCACAGGCCGATGGCCCACGGTGGAGAGGTGAGAGTCGGCGGCGGCCAGTGTGAGCGGCTGCGTGCATACGGATCCTGCCCGCTGCCGCGCCCGATTTCTGTCACTCCAATGGGTGAGGGAGTTGCACGCCGGGGCGCGGATGAGGCGCACGGAGACCAATCGTCCCTGCTCAGCGCAGCTTCGCGGAAGCGGGCGGCAGCCGCTGGCGGCGTTGCGGTCGCCGGAGCCCACGGACTGTTCCGCGGCAGGGCGGACGGGTGCCCCTGCCGGCCCCGCTGCCTGTCTGTCCGTGGTCATGCCCAGCGCATGCCGATGGCGGAGAGCCGTTCGAGCGGCTCGGCGGACGGCGCGGTCCGCTGTCATCGCCGGAGGAGATCCGGAGCAGGGGGCGCTGTGCGGCTGACGCTCCGGGCGTCAGGGCCGGTAGACGCATTCGGCCAGGGTGGCGTGCTTCTTCCAGCCCAGCGTCTCGTACAGCGCGCGCCCGGCGTCAGTGGCGCCGAGGACGCCGAGGCCCGCGCCCTCCTCCAGGGCGCGGTCGGCGAGCGTGCGCATCACCAACTGCCCCAGTCCACGCCGCCGATGGGCATCCTCGGTCAGCACCCGGTCCACGACCGCGGCGTGCCCGAGCAGCGCCATCTGGCCTTTGGCCGCCTGCTCGCCCGCCGCGTCCAGCACCCGCACGTGGATGACGGCTCCAACGGCTTCCACGGCCACGGTGTATCCCCCGGGCTCGACCGGGTTCGTGGCCGTGAAGTCGGTTGCCATCAGATGCCCGGTCTCTTCGTAGGCCACCACCCAGCCCGGAAGCAGCCAGGGCTCGATCTCCTCCGGCTCCGCGGGCATCTTCATCCAGGTCCGCGGTACGGTCACCGAGGCAGCGGCGCTGCGGATCAGCGCCTCGTCAGCCTCGGGCAGGACATGCCGCCCGACTTCGTCGGGGTTGTCGGCCACTGAGATGTAGAACCCCCAGGGCTTGTCGACCGGCGGCGGCGTCCGACGCGATACAGCCCAGCCCGCCACCCAGGTCCTGACCATGTCCGCGACCATCGACCCTCCCGTGTCATCAGCCGCAGCAGCGACGTGTAATGACTAAACAGCGACAGCGCATGTTACGTCGCCGTGCTGCGTGCAACAACCGATACGGGGTGGACGACCGGCTTTGCCGAAGTGCGGGCCGCCTGAGCCGGCTTCGGCGGGCATGTGCGGCCTCACCCGGCTCGCTGCGTCGGTGAGTCCGTGGAGCGGCCAGATGACCGGCGAACTGGTGGGCGAGCCCAGACCGAGGCCCGCAGCGCTTCTCGGAGTGCTTCGACGTGTGCGCAGGGAGCTGGGCGGCCGGGCAACTGGCCACGCGAATCGACTCCGAGGCGAAGCAACGGATCCGCACATTGCCGAACATCCGATTGCGACAGGATCCTTGACGGCGCAACAGCCGCCTCCTACCCTCCACGCCGTGGGAGCGTTCCCACACTCACCTGAGCGCACCGGCACCCGCACCCTGCCCAGACACGCCGTGGTCGCTCACCCCCACGCACCGGAGGTCATCGTGACCGACGCACACCCCCGCACCACGCCACGCGTCCGGAAGGCGAGAAGCCGGCTGATCGGCGGCGTCACGGCCGCCGCCGCGCTGGCCGTCTCCACGCTCGTCGGACTGCCGGACACCGCGAACGCCGCGACCGCCAAGCAGGTCGAACGTCTCGACCGGGGACTGACCAGCGTCCACACCAGCAGCGGCAACCTGGTGTCCTGGCGGTGGCTGGCCACCGACCCGGACAACGTGGCGTTCAACGTCTACCGGGGCACCAGCAAGCTCAACTCCTCGCCGCTGACCGGCGCGACCAACTACTTCGACTCCGGCGCCGCGGACTCGGCGGAGTACACGGTGCGCGCGGTGGTGAACGGCACCGAGCAGCCCGCTTCCGGGCAGGCGCTGCAGTTCCGGTCCGGATACCTCGATGTGCCGATATCCCCGCCGTCCGGCGGTACCACCCCGGACGGCGTGGCGTACACCTACGAGGCCAACGACGCCAGCGTCGGCGACCTCGACGGCGACGGCAGACTCGACCTGGTCCTGAAGTGGCAGCCCACCAACGCCAAGGACAACTCGCAGTCGGGGTACACCGGCAACACCGTCGTCGACGGCGTCAAGCTCGACGGCACCCGGCTGTGGCGGATCGACCTGGGCCGCAACATCCGCTCCGGCGCGCACTACACGCAGTTCCAGGTGTACGACTACGACGGCGACGGCAAGGCCGAGGTCGCCATGAAGACCGCCGACGGCACCCGCGACGGCACGGGCGCGGTGATCGGCAGCTCGTCGGCCGACCACCGCAACTCCAGCGGATACATCCTGTCCGGCCCCGAGTACCTGACCATGTTCAACGGCCAGACCGGCAGGGCGATGGGCACCGTCGACTACGTCCCCGCCCGCGGCACCGTCTCCTCCTGGGGCGACTCCTACGGCAACCGCGTCGACCGCTTCCTCGCCGGCACCGCCTACCTGGACGGCGCCCGCCCCTCCCTGATCATGGCGCGCGGCTACTACACCCGCACGGTCATCGCCGCCTGGGACTGGCGGGGCGGTCAGTTCACCCGCCGCTGGACCTTCGACACCAGCTCCTCGACCAACGCGGGAAAGGGCTACGACGGGCAGGGCAACCACAGTCTGTCGATCGCGGACGTGGACGGTGACGGCAGGGACGAGATCGTCTACGGCGCGATGACCGTCGACGACAACGGCGCCGGCCTGTGGACCACCCGGCTGGGCCACGGCGACGCGGGCCACGTCGGCGACCTCAACCCCTCCCGCGCGGGCCTGGAGTACTTCAAGGTCTCGGAGGACTCGAGCAAGCCCGGCTCCTGGATGGCCGACGCGCGCACCGGGCAGATCCTGTGGCAGACCGCCTCGGGTTCCGACAACGGCCGCGGCGTCGCCGCCGACGTCTACGCCGGCAGCGCGGGAGCCGAGGCGTGGTCGGCCGCCGACACCACGCTGCGCTCCGCGACCGGCGCCTCCCTCGGCCGGGAGCCCTCCAGCGTCAACTTCCTGTCCTGGTGGGACGGCGACACGGTCCGCGAACTCCTCGACGCCACCCGCATCGACAAGTACGGCACCTCCGGCGACACCCGCCTGCTCACCGGCTCCGGCGTCTCCTCCGGCAACGGCACCAAGGCCACGCCCGCCCTCTCCGGGGACATCCTCGGCGACTGGCGTGAGGAGGTCGTCTGGCGGACCAGCGACAACCGCGCCCTGCGCATCTACGCGACGCCCCACCAGACCGGCACCAGGATCACCACCCTGCTCCACGACACCCAGTACCGCACCGCCCTCGCCTGGCAGAACACCGCCTACAACCAGCCCCCGCACCCCGGCTTCTTCATCGGCAGCGGCATGCCCACCGCACCGCGACCCACCGTCTACACCCCCTGAACCGCGACACGCGCAAGCGCCGCCCGGGCTCCTCGCGGGGCCCGGGCGGCGGCCGTCAGGCCGGACGCGGGCGGGCCGTCCACACCGTGCCGCGAGCCTCGTACTCCAGCATGGCCTCCAGGCCGAGCGCGGTGTCGACGCCCAGCTCGCGGCGGGCCAGCCACAGGGCGAGGTCCAGGCCGGAGGTGACGCCTCCGGCGGTGACCAGGTCGCCGTCGTCGACGACGCGGGCGTTCTTCAGGAGCCCGCCCTGCTCTTCGAGGTCCGGCCGCGCCCGGTGGTGGGTGGTGCAGGGCCGGCCCCGGGTCAGGCCGGCGGCGGAGAGGAGCATCACCCCGGTGCACAGGGCGCTGATGGTGAGGCCCGGGCGAGGGGCCTCGGCCAGCGCCCGGGGCAGCGCACCCCGCCGGATCTCGGCCCAGACGCCGGGATCCTCGCGGCGGGCGTAGCCGCCGCCCGGGACGACGAGGAGGTCCGCCTGCTCCGGTGCCCAGGCGTGGTCGACGCGGAGGGTGGTGCCGAAGGCGGCCTTGACGGTGCGCGGGCCGTCGAGGGCGACGTAGCGCACGTCCACGGAACGGCCGGTGAAGTAGTCGGAGGCGGCGAACACCTCGTAGGGGGCGGAGAAGTCGAGTTCCTCGACGCCGTCGAAGAGGACGACGTGCACGCGGAAGGGTTTGCCGCCGCCGCGCGGCGAAGGGGCAGCGGCGGCACTGTGCGGGGCGGTGCCGACGGCCAGGCCGGCGGCACCGAGAGCGGTCGCGCCGCGCAGGAGGGTGCGTCGTTTCACGGATCGTCTCTTTCGCTGGGTGGGGGGCAGGGGCGATGCGGGCGCCTGGGGCCAGGCGGCCCGCGCGGGTCAGCCGACGAGGGGCTCGTCGGCGAGATACGGGGGCGCCGGGTCGTACTGGAGTTCGCGGCGCACGGCGCGTGCGTGGTCACGGCCGTGCAGACGGCCGACGAGCCAGAGTGCGCTGTCGATCCCGGCGGAGACACCCTGGCTGGTGAGGAGCCGGTCGTCGACGACGTACCGGGCCTCGGAGACGACGGTCACGTCCCCGCGTGCCGCCAGGGCCGCCTCGTACTGCCAGTGGGTGGCCACCCGGCGGCCGCGCGCCGGTCCGGCGGCGTGCAGCAGGAAGGCGCCGGTGCAGACACCGACCACCCACTGGGCCCGCGCGGCCCGCTCGGCGAGCCATCCGGTGACGCGCGGGTTGTGCGGCTCGGCCTCCCGGGCCCCGGAACCACCGGGGACGAGCACGACATCGAGCGGCGGGTGGTCGTCGAGCGTACGGTCCGGCAGCACGCGCATGCCGTTGGCGCAGCGCACCGGGCCGGGCCGTTCGGCGAGAAGCAGCGCGGTGTCGGCGCCGTCGCGCAGCGCCGCGGAGGTGGTGAAGACTTCCCAGGGGCCCGCGAAGTCGAGTTCCTCCGCGGTGTCGAAGAGGAGTATGCCGTAGGTGGTCATCGCTGAGCCGTTCGAGGTCGGGGCTGCCGCGGGGGAGCGGTGCCGGAGGCGGTGGGTACGGTCGCGTCGTTCCGTCAGAGGGGGGAACGCCCGTGTCGTCAGCGCGTGTTGACGGTGCCCCGGCGCTCGTACTCCAGGACCTCCTCGGCGAAGACGGCCGTGTCCGGGCCGAGGAACCGTTCGAGCAGCCAGATACCGAGGTCGATGCCGGAGGTGACGCCACCGCAGGTGACGAGGTCGCCGTCGTCGACCACCCGGCCGCCGACCACGTGTCCGCCCTCCCGCCGCAGATCGTCCTGGGCGATGTGGTGGGTGGTGCACCGGCGTCCGGCCGTCAGTCCGGCGGCGGACAGCAGCATGGTGCCCGTGCACACCGCGCCCAGGACGAGGCCCTTCCTCGGGGCCGCCTTGAGGGCGCGGGGCAGGATGCCACGCGCGATCTCGCGTTGCAGACCGGAGCCGTCGCCGTACCCCGCGCCGGGCACGATGATCACGTCGGCCGAGCGGGGCGACCAGGCGTCCCGGCACAGGATCTCCATGCCGGCTGCCGTCCGCACCCGGCGCACCCCTTCGACGTGTACGAAGGACTGCGTGACGAGGTCCTCGCCGGCGATGCCGAGCACCTCGACATGACCGGCGAAGTCCTGCTCCTCGACGCCGTCGTAGAGCACGGTGTGGACGCGCAGCGGGCGCCCGGTCCGGTTGCCGGTGTGCGGGAGCGGGGCGGCGCCCGTGGGCTGGGTGGACATGGGGGTCTCCGGATGGACGGGGCAGCACGGTGTCCGGCGGCCGGCGGAAGCGGGAACGCGTTCAGTCTTCCGGCGGCCGGTGACCGACGACACCGGCGCGCGTGCCTATGACGCGCAAGATGCGGCCAGCCCTCGGAGGCGCAACTCACGGCTCACATACGGAAGGTGTCCCGGTAGGCGGACGGGGTGGTGCCGACCTGCCGGGTGAAGTGGTGGCGCAGCGCCTCGACCGAGCCGAACCCGGTCTCGTCGGCCACCTTCGTCAGCGGCAGCTCCGTCGTCTCCAGAAGCTCCCTGGCACGCTGGACGCGCTGGGCGAGCAGCCAGCGCAGCGGGGTCGTACCCGTCTGGGCCCGGAAGTGCCGGGACAGGCTGCGGCGGCTCATCATCGCGTGGGCGGCGATGTCGGCGAGACTCAGCGGCTCGTTCAGCTTGCCGCGCATCCACTGCAAGGTGTCACCGAGGTCGGCGGAGTCGTCCTCGGGCGCCCGGTACTCGATGAACTGGGCCTGGCCGCCGGTCCGTTGCGGCGGCATCACCAGCATCCGCGCGACCTTCGCGGCGACCGCCGCGCCGTGGTCGCGGCGGACCATGTGCAGGCACAGGTCGAGGCCGGCGGCGATCCCGGCCGAGGTGAGCACCTGACCCTCGTCGACGTAGAGCACGGACGGGTCGACGCGCGTTCCGGGGAACCGTTCGGCCAGCTGGTCCGCGAACCGCCAGTGGGTGGTCGCGCGGCGGCCCTCCAGGAGTCCGGCGTGGCCGAGGGCGAAGGCGCCGGTGCAGATGGAGGCGATGCGGGCGCCGCGGGCCGCCGCCTCCCTCAGCAACTGGACGGCCCGCGGATCGGGGACATGGTCGTGGGGGATGCCGGGCACGATGACGGTGGCCGCGTCCAGGGCGTCGTCCCAGCCGTACGGGGAGGAGATGTCGAAGGGCTGGGCCGGTCCGGCCATGGCCGGCACCGCCCGGTCGGCGCACACCCGCAGTTCGTAGGCCGGTGTCCCGTCGTCCCGGGTGGCGAACGCGAACACCTGGCAGGGGATGGCCAGATCGAAGGCCGACACCCCGTCGAGCGCGAGAACCGCAACCACCTGCATACGACCCGAGCCTAGGCCACGGCCCGGCCGCCCCCTTGGCCGGATCACCCGCCGGCAGCGGTCGGGGAGCGGCGCGCGGTCAGGAGCAGGGGACTGGAGGGGGCCCGGCGGGGCGGGTGCTCAGTCCTGCGGCGGGTGCGGCGGGGCGGGTGCTCAGTCCCGCGCCGGTGAGGCGGGGCGGGTGCTCAGTCCTGCGGCCGGTGCGGCGGTGCGGGAGTCTCCGTCTCGCCGCGGATCACCCGGGGTGCGGCCGGCTCCCGGCCGTCCTTCACCGCCCTGCCCTCCGCCTTGAGGATGCGCGCCGCCTTGCCGGCCGACCGGGCCAGCTCCGGGCCCTTCCTCGCGGCGATCACGGCTATGACGACGATGAGGACGACGGCCAGCTCACTCAGTCCGAACACTGCGTTCCCTTTTCAGCGGGTGCGGTCCGGGCCCGCGACGCGGACCCCCGAAGGCAAGCTACAGCACTGTAGAAATCCCGGACAGTGGCTCCTGCCTCGCGGTTTACGATGTACCGCTCGTGACCCAGGAGGCGGCGGAAGGGAGACAGGGCGTGACGGATCAGCGGCGCCCCCGGCGGCGGGGGCAGGGCGAGCTGGAGGCACAGGTCCTGTCCGCCCTGCGTGCGGCGGACGGCCCCGCCACGGCGGGCTGGGTGCAGGAACGGCTCGGCGGAGGGCTCGCCTACACCACGGTCGTCACGATCCTGACCCGGCTGATGGCCAAGGGAGCGGTCACCCGCGAACGGGCCGGCCGGTCCTTCGCCTGGACGCCCGCGGCGGACGAGGCCGGGCTCGCCGCCCGCAGGATGCGCAAGGTGCTGGACTCCGAGAGCGACCGTGAGGCGGTGCTGGCCAGCTTTGTCACCGGGCTGGACGCGGACGACGAGCGGATGCTGCGCGACCTGCTGGACCGCGCGAAGGGCGACGCCCCGGCGGCGGAGGCGGGCGGGGAAGAAGCGGGAGCAGCGGGCGAAGGGGAAGACTGAGACCGCATGGGGGTGTTCGTCTTTCTGCCGCTCATCCTGCCGTTGACGGCCTGGCCGATCGCCCGGCTCGCCGAGCAGCACCTGCATCCGCGCGTCGCCACCCGGCTGGTGACGGGCGTGGCCGGCGTGATGGCGCTGTGCAGCACGGTCTGCCTCGGGCTGCTGGTGGTGGCCGGCACCGCGCAGCTGCCGGGCAACCCGCTGCCGGACGGGTGGTCGCACCCCGAGGTGCGTGCGGCCGTCCCGCAGGACGAGGTGGCCGGGAAGCTGGCCGTTCCCGCGCTGCTGGCCGTCGCCGTGGCCTGCGGCAGACTGCTGTGGCGGCACCGGGCCGTACGGCGCCGCGCCCACCGCGCGCTCGCCGGTCTCCCCGGCACCCGGGTCGCCGTCCTGCCCGACGGCACGCCCTACGCCTACGCCCTGCCCGGCGGCGGCGCCCGCGGCCGGGCCGGTCGTGTCGTCGTCACCACGGGGCTGCTTGCCGGCCTCCGACCGGCCGAGCGGCGCGCCCTGTTCGCGCACGAGCGGGCCCATCTGTCGGCCCGGCACCACCGGTTCCTGCTGGTGGTGCAGCTGGCCGCGCGGGCCAACCCGTTCCTGCGGCCGCTGCGTACGGCGGTGTCGTACACGGCGGAGCGCTGGGCGGACGAGGAAGCGGCCCGCGCCGTCGGCGACCGCCGGGTGGTGGCCCGCGCGATCGGCAAGGCGGCGCTGGTCTCCTGGGGGACGCCTCTGCCGACGCTCGCGGGCTTCGCCGCGTCCGGGCCGGTGCCGCGCCGGGTCGCGGCCCTGCTCGGCCCCGCGCCCGCCGCGCGGAACTGGCCCTCGGCGTTCACCGCGGTGGGCCTGGCGGCGTGGACGGCGGCCGTGGGTACCGCCGTGTCCGCGATGTCCTCCGCCAACGCGGCGGTGACCCTCGCCCTCATCCTGCACGCGGCGACCCCGCTCTGAGGGCGGGCGCCCGCCGGCCCTGACCCCCGGAGGCCGGACTCGTGCGGCGGCGGGCCGAGCGCGTAGCACGCCTCGCGGACGACGGCCCGCCTGTCCGCGTCGAAGTCGCCGTCGGCGCCGCAGCACGTCGTTGGCGGCGATGAGATGGGCCACGCGTTGCCGTTCGGACGGATCGGCCGTGCCGTCGGCGGCGGCGGCGACCAGCGCGCACATCGCCATGCTCGCGTCGCGGAACGCGCCACTGGTCAGCTCGCGCCACTGGTCAGCTCGTTCTTCCTCGCCGTCAGCTGGGTCCGCGTCCGCGACGCGGATTCCTTGAGGCGGTCCCACAGGGCCATGACATCCCCTTCGGAGCGAGCCGGCCTCGGCAATCACTTCTACAGCGATGTAGGAACTATCAGTCCTTTACAGTGGATGTAGAAGCAGGCGATCCTGTTTCCCCCACGTCCCGAAGAGAAGGAGCGAAGGTTCCCGATGGGTGAGCCTCCCAGTACCAGCCGTGCCGTCCCGTGCGGGCCTCATCCGGGTGAGGGAGCGGGGGTGGCACGGTGACCGAGATCCTGCTGCTCCTGCTGGCCCTGCTGCTCACCCTGGCCTGCGCGGTGTTCGTCGCGGCCGAGTTCTCGCTGACCACCGTCGAGCGCGCCGACCTCGAACGGGCTGCCGAGGCCGGGGAACGCGGCGCCGACGGCGCCCTGCGGGCCGTCCGCCGGCTGACCCTCCAGCTGTCCGGCGCCCAGCTCGGCATCACCGTCACCTCGCTGGTGATCGGCATGCTCGCCGAGCCGTCCCTCGCGGCGCTGCTGCGCGGCCCGCTGCGGGCGCTCGGCCTGGGCGGTGCGGCCCCGCCGGTGGCGACCGTGCTGGGTGTGCTGGTGTCCACCGTCGTGCTGATGGTGGTCGGCGAGCTGGTGCCGAAGAACTGGGCGATCTCCCGGCCGCTGGCCGTCGCCAAGGTGGTGGCGGGCCCGCAGCGCGGCTTCACCGCGGCGTTCGGCCCGTTCATCCGCCATCTCAACAGCACGGCGAACCGTTTCGTCCGCCGCTTCGGCCTGGAACCCGCCGAGGAGCTGGCCTCCGCCCGCACCCCCGAGGAACTGGTCGCGCTCGCCCGCCACTCGGCCGCCGAGGGCGCCCTGGAGCCGGACTCCGCCGAGCTGTTCGTACGCACCCTGCACCTGAGCGAGCTGACGGCGCAGAACGTCATGACCCCGCGGGTGGACGTCAAAGCCCTCGAAGTGCACGCGACGGCCGCCGACGCCGCCAACCTCACCCACGCCACCGGCCTGTCCCGCTTCCCCGTCTACCGCCACAGCCTCGACGAGGTCGTGGGCAGCGTGCACATCCGTGACGTCCTCGCCCTCCCTCCGCGGCAGCGGGCCCTCACCCCGGTCACGGCGCTGACCACCGAGCCGTTGCTGGTGCCCGACAGCCTGCCCGCCGACCGCCTGCTGGAGCGGCTGCGCGCCAGCCGCACCATGGCCGTGGTCATCGACGAGTACGGCGGCACGGCAGGTGTGGCGACGGTGGAGGACATCGTCGAGGAGGTCGTCGGCGAGGTCCGCGACGAGCACGACCCCGTCCAGACGCCCGATCTGCTGCCCGCGCCGCGCACCGGCGACGGCCGGGAGGTGTGGGAGGCCGACGGCAGCGTACGCCTCGACCAGCTCGCCGAGACGGGCCTCACCGCCCCCGAAGGCCCCTACGAGACCGTGGCCGGCCTCATCGCCACCCACCTCGCGCGCATCCCCGTCAAGGGCGACACCTGCGAGTTCGACGGCTGGCAGCTGGAGGTCCTGGAGGTCGACCACCACCGCGCCGACCGGATACGGATCACCGCACCGGCCGCCGCCGCCCGCACCGCCCGCCTCGCGGAGGACGCCCGATGACCGCCGTACAGCTCGCCATCGGCGCCCTGACGCTGCTCACCAACGCCTTCTTCGTCGGCGCCGAGTTCGCCCTGATCTCGGTCCGCCGCAGCCAGATCGAGCCCCGCGCCCAGACCGGCAACAAGCGGGCCCGGATGACCCTGTGGGGCCTTCAGCACCTCTCCGCGATGATGGCGACCGCCCAGCTCGGCATCACCGCCTCCTCACTGGTGCTCGGCGCGGTCGCCGAACCCGCCATCGCCCACCTGCTCGAACCCGCCTTCGCGGCGGTCCACCTCCCGCACGGCCTGGTCCACCCGGTCGCGTTCGTCATCGCGCTGGCCCTCGCCACGTATCTGCACATGCTGATCGGCGAGATGGTCCCCAAGAACATCGCGCTCGCCGCCCCGGTGGCCACCGCGCTGCTGCTCGGCCCGCCGCTGGTGGGGCTCACCCGCGCGCTCCGGCCGGTCGTCTTCGGTGTCAACGCCTTCGCCAACGCCCTGCTGCGGCTGCTGCGCGTCGAGCCGAAGGACGAGGTCGCCTCCGCCTTCACCGACGACCAGCTCGCCCGCATGGTCGTCGACGCCAGCGAGGCCGGGCTGCTGACGCCCGCCGACGGCGAGCGGCTGCGCGACGCGCTGGAACTGGGCACCCGGCCGGTCGGCGAGATCCTGGTCCCCGCGCGGCAGATGCGGACCGTGGACGCGTCGATCACCCCGGCGCGGCTGGAGCGGACGGCCGCCGAGGCGGGGTTCTCCCGCTTCCCGGTCACCGGCCCGGACGGCACCCTCCTGGGCTATCTGCACATCAAGGACACCCTCGGTGTCACCGACCGCGACCGGCCGTTCCCGCGCACGGCCCTGCACCGGGTCACCCGCGTCCGGATCGACACGCCGCTGGACGACACCCTCACCGCCCTGCGTGCCGACGGCAGCCATCTCGCCGCCGTGGTCGGCGTGAACGGCAGGGTGATCGGTTTCGTGACGATGGAGGACGTCCTGGACGAGCTGGTCGGACCGGCGGCTCCGTCCTCCGCGTGACCGCCGCACCGGCACCGGCGGGCCGTTCCCGGCCGGGAACAAGGTTTCGGCCGGAATCGTTGTCCGGATACATACCAAGACGAGGAGTCGCTGCTTGTCCGCCAGATCGACGGACCCCTCGGGGCACAGTCCCCGACCATCCCGCCGGAAATCCCCTGAGCACGGCACAGGGCGGGGTGGTGCTCGATGAGTGCCGTGGAGGCCTGGCTGGGCGTGCTGGCCGTGTTCGTGCTGACCGCGGGTACCGGCTACTTCGTCGCCCAGGAATTCGCGTACGTCTCCGTCGACCGGCTGGCGCTCGCCCGGGCCGCGCAGGCGGGGGACCACAAGGCCGCCCGCGCCCTGAAGGTGCTGGAGCGGCTGTCGTTCATGCTCTCCGGCGCGCAGCTCGGCATCACGGTGACCGGCCTCGTCGTCGGCTTCATCGCCGAACCGTCCGTGTCGGCGCTGCTCAGGCCCCTGCTGTCCGGTTCCGGCATCCCCGAGGGCGCCGTCACCGGGATCTCGGTCGTGCTGGCCTTCGTGCTGGCGACGGCTGTGCAGATGGTGCTGGGCGAACTGGCCCCGAAGAACATCGCCATCGCCGTCCCGGAGCGGCTGGCACGCTCCCTGGCCGGCTCCACGCTGGCGTATCTGAAGGTCGTCGGCCCGGTCGTACGGATCTTCGACGGGGCGGCGAACAGGCTGCTGCGCAAGGCCGGCATCGAGCCGGTGGAGGAACTGCACCACGGCGCCACCCTGGAGGAGCTGGGCCATCTGATCGGCGAGTCCCACGAGCAGGGACACCTGCCGCGCGGGACCGCCGACCTGCTCGACCACGCCCTGGAGTTCTCCGACCGGACCCTGGACGAGGTGATGGTGCCGCGCGTCGACGCGGTGTTCGTCCGCAAGGACGCCACCGCCGCCGATGCGGTCGGCCTCATCGGCAGGCACGGCCACTCGAACTACCCCGTCCTCGGTGACCACCCCGACGACGTCGCCGGTGTACTCGGCGTCCGGGAGCTGATGGCGCTGCCCGCCGCCCGGCTCGCGGGGACGACGGCGGGCACGGTCGCCCGGCGGCCCCTGCTGCTGCCGGACACACTGCCGCTGCCGGACGCCGTGCGGCGGATGCGGGAACGCGACGACGAGTTCGCCGTGGTCCTCGACGAGCACGGCGGAGTCGCCGGCATCGTCACCTACGAGGACATCGCGGAGGAACTGGTGGGGGACATCGCCGACGAGTCCGACACCGTCACCGAGGTCGCCGTCGCGGACGGCCACGGCTGGCTGGTGGACGCCGGCCGCCGGCTGGACGAGGTGGCCGACGCCACCGGCGTCGAGCTGCCCGAGGAGGAGGACTACGACACCGTGGCCGGCCTGATCGTCGACCGGCTCGGCCGCTTCCCGGCCATCGGCGACCGGATCACCGTGGAACTGCCCGGGGGCGGCGGCGCGGTCATCGACGTCCGCACCCTCGACCGGCATGTGCCGGAGCGGGTCGGGATCGAGCGGCTCGCCGGGCAGCCGGAGGACACCGCATGAGCTTCCCGACGGCGGTCTTCGTGACCGTGCTGCTGCTGATCGGCAGCGGGTTCTTCGTGGCGGCCGAGTTCGCGCTGGTCGCCGCCAAACGGCACCGCATGGAGAAGGCGGCGGCCGAGGGGCGGCGCGGCGCCGGGGCGGCCCTGGCCGGCATGCGCGAGCTGTCGCTGATGCTGGCCGGCGCCCAGCTGGGGATCACCGTCTGCACCCTGGGCCTCGGCTCGGTGTCCAAGCCCGCGATCTCCCATGAACTCGATCCGCTGCTGCACCGGCTGGGGCTGCCCGGCGCCGTGAGCTACGGTGTGGCGTTCGCCGTCGCCATGATCGTCGTGGTGTTCCTGCACATGGTGGTCGGCGAGATGGCCCCCAAGTCGTGGGCCATCGCCCACCCGGAGCGCTCGGCGATGCTGCTGTCCCCGCCGTTCAGGGCCGTGGTCACGGCCGTGGGGCCGCTGATCCGGGTGCTGAACCGGCTGAGCAACGCACTGGTACGGCTGTGCCGGGTCACCCCGCGCGACGAGCTGGCCGCGGTCCACAACCGTGAGCAGCTCACCCACCTGGTGGCGGAGTCCGAACGGCTCGGCCTGATCAGCGAGACGGACTCGGGGCTGCTGACGCGTTCGCTGACCGAGCCGGAGACCCCGGTGCGCGACCTGCTGGTGCCGGCCGCGGAGATCGCCTGGGTCGACGGCGGCGCCGACGCCGACGAGATCCTGCGGCGGGCCGCGGCCGGCGACCGCACCCGGCTGCCGGTCCGCGAACACGGCACCGTCCTCGGCTCGGTGCACGCCCGCGACGCCCTGGTCGCCCGCGCGCGGGGACGGACCACCAGCGCCCGTTCCCTGGCCCGCCCGGTCCCCGAGCTGACCGGGGACGCCACGGTCGCCGACGCCATCGACGTGCTGCGCCGGCGCCGTGCCTCGCTCGCCGTGGTCCGCGACGACTCCGGCCGGCTCACCGGCATGGTGAGCCTGGACGACCTGCTGGCGCGCTACCTGCAACCGCAGAAGGCGTGACGGCACCCTCCGGCCGAGTGCCCGGCCGAGCGCCCGGCCGAGCGCCCTGCCGAACGTCCCGGCCGGCCGTGCGCGACCGGCCGGGACACCGGGCTCAACGGAGGTCGAAGCGGTCGAGGTTCATCACCTTGTCCCACGCGGCCACGAAGTCACGGACGAACTTCTCACCCGCGTCGTGGGCCGCGTAGACCTCCGAGACGGCACGCAGCTGGGCGTGCGCACCGAAGACGAGGTCGACGGCGGTGGCGGTCCACTTCACCTCGCCGGTGGCGCGATCCCGGCCCTCGTAGACGTTCTCGTCCGAGGCCGACGCCTTCCACTCGGTGCCCATGTCGAGCAGGTTGACGAAGAAGTCGTTGGTCAGGGCTCCCGGCCGGTGCGTGAACATGCCGTGCGCGGACCCCTGGAAGCCGGTGTTCAGGGCCCGCATGCCGCCGACCAGCACCGTCATCTCGGGCGCGGTCAGGGTCAGCATGTTCGCGCGGTCCAGCATCAGGGTCTCCGGCGACAGCTTCTCGCCCGCCCGCAGGTAGTTGCGGAACGCGTCCGCCTTGGGTTCCAGGACGGCGAAGGTGTCCGCGTCCGTCTGCTCCTGCGAGGCGTCCGTACGCCCCGGGGCGAACGGGACCGTGACGGCGTGCCCGGCGTCGCGCGCGGCCTGCTCGACGGCCGCGCACCCGCCGAGGACGATCAGGTCGGCGAGGGACACCCGCGTTCCGCCGCTCTGGGAGCGGTTGAAGTCCTGCTGGATCCCCTCCAGCGTCCGCAGTGTCCCGGCCACCTCGGGGACGGCGTTGAGCTCCCAGTCCTTCTGCGGCGCGAGCCGGATCCGGGCCCCGTTGGCGCCGCCGCGTTTGTCGGTGCCGCGGAAGCTCGCCGCCGCCGCCCAGGCGGTGGTGACCAGCTGGGAGAGCGACAGTCCCGAGGCGAGGACCGTGCTCTTGAGGGCGGCGATGTCCTCGTCCCCGACCAGCTCGTGATCGACCGCCGGAACGGGGTCCTGCCACAGCTGAGGCTCGGGGACCCACGGGCCGAGGTAGCGCGAGAGGGGGCCCATGTCGCGGTGCAGCAGCTTGTACCAGGCCTTGGCGAACGCCAGCGCCAGCTCGTCCGGGTTCTCGTGGAAGCGCTTCGCGATCGGCCCGTAGATCGGGTCCACCCGCAGCGCGAGGTCCGTCGTCAGCATCATGGGCGCGTGCCGCTTCGCCGGGTCATGGGCGTCGGGCACGGTCTCGCGGGCCGCGGGGTCCGTGGGGGTCCACTGGTGGGCGCCTGCGGGGCTCCTCGTCAGCTCCCACTCGTACCCGAACAGATTGTCCAGGTAGCCGTTGTCCCACCGCGTCGGCGCGGAGGTCCACGCGCCCTCCAGCCCGCTGGTCAGCGCGTCGGGACCCTTGCCGCTGCCGTAGGTGTTCCGCCAGCCGAAACCCTGCTGTTCGATGGGGGCGGCCTCGGGTTCCGGGCCGATGTAGCTGGGGTCGACCGCGCCATGGCACTTGCCGAAGGTGTGGCCGCCGACGATGAGCGCGACCGTCTCCTCGTCGTTCATCGCCATACGGCCGAATGTCTCGCGAATGTCCCGCGCGGCGGCCATCGGATCCGGATTTCCGTTGGGGCCCTCCGGATTGACGTAGATCAGTCCCATCTGCACGGCGGCGAAAGGACCGGTGAGTTCCCGGTCGCCGCTGTAACGCTCATCCCCGAGCCAGGTGTCCTCGGGACCCCAGAAGATCTCCTCGGGTTCCCAGATGTCCTCCCGCCCGAATCCGAACCCGAACGTCTTGAATCCCATGGATTCCATGGCGCAGTTTCCGGCGAAAACCAGAAGATCGGCCCAGGAGATCTTCCGGCCGTACTTCTGCTTGACCGGCCAGAGCAGCCGGCGCGCCTTGTCGAGGCTCGCGTTGTCCGGCCAGCTGTTGAGGGGGGCGAAGCGCTGGGCGCCGCTGCCGCCGCCGCCCCGGCCGTCCGCGATGCGGTACGTACCCGCGGCATGCCAGCTCATCCGGATGAAGAGCGGCCCGTAGTGGCCGTAGTCGGCGGGCCACCAGTCCTGGGATGTGGTCATCACCTCGAAGACGTCGCGCTTCAGCGCCTCGACGTCGAGGGTCGCGAACTCCTTCGCGTAGTCGTAGTCCTCTTCCATCGGGTTGGCGCGGGGCGAGTGCTGGTGGAGGATCTGGAGGTCCAGCTGATTCGGCCACCAGTCCCGGTTCGACCGCGGCCGCCGAGTCGGCGCGGGCGTCGGGGAGGGGATTGCTGGGTTCTCGCTTTCGCTGCCGGACATGCCCGTCCTTCTTCCTGTCTGCTGCGTGGAATGGTGCGGTGTCGGAGTTCACAGGGCCGCGGTTCGTATGGTCGCGCACCGCGGACCGCGCCGCTATGAAACACGCAGGGCATTTACCGCATAACAAACGTACGAGAAGAGGCGGCTGATTTCTCCCCCTCGCTGAACTTGATGAACGCGCCGGGCGGGTCACTTCACGGAACCGCCGGTGATGCCGGCGGCGATGTACCTCTGGGCGAGGACCAGCAGGATCGCCGCGGGCACCGCGGACAGGACGGACGCGGCCATCACCGAGCCCCAGTCGCCGACGTGCGCGCCGATGTACTGGTAGATGCCGAGCGTGATCGGCTTGACCTCGTCGGTGGTGTTCAGGGTGAGCGCGAACATGAAGTCGCTCCATGAGAACAGGAAGGCGAACAGACCGGAGGTGATCAGCGAGTTGCGGCTCATCGGCAGCACCACCCGCACGAACGTCCGCACCGGCCCGGCCCCGTCGATCTGCGCCGCCTCGATCACCTCGCCCGGGACCGACAGCATGAAGGAGCGCATCAGCACGATCGAGAACGGGATCCCGAGGGAGGCGTCCGCCAGCATCAGGCCGAGGTAGGAGTTGACCAGACCGAGATCGACGTAGGAGTTGTAGAGCGCGTTGGCGATGACGATGCCCGGCACCATCTGGGTGATCAGCGTGCCGAACACGATCGTCCGCGAGCCGCGCAGCCCGAACCGGGCCAGCCCGTAGGCCGCGGGGGCGGCGATCGCCAGGCAGACGGCGACCGCGCCGAGCGAGACGAGCAGCGAGGTCAGCAGGTGACCGCCCTGGTCGGTGAGGGCCCTGGAGAACCCGGACAGGTCCAGGCCGCTCGGCACCGGGTCGACCTGGAGCAGCCCCGAGGCGGGCTGGAGAGCGGTGTTGAGCATCCAGTACAGCGGGAAGAGCATCACGCACAGGATGAGCACCCCGGCGACGGTGGATCCCCAGCGGCGCCTGGCCGGCGTGGGCGTGCGAGAGGTCACGGAGGTCACTTCCCCTCGGTGCGGTTGGCCCGCAGGTAGAGCACCGCGAACACCGCGGAGACCAGGATGAGTACGTTGCCGACGACCGCGCCCGCGCCGAAGTCCAGCCGGACGAAGGAGTTCTGGTAGGTCAGGGTGCCCAGGGTCTGGGTGGCGTCGGCGGGGCCGCCGTCGGTGAGCGCGAGGATCAGATCGAGGATCTTCACCGTCGACATGAAGCCCAGCACGAGGACGACCGTGATCACCGGCTTGAGCATCGGCAGGGTGAGGGAGCGGAAGGTCCGCCAGGCGGAGGCGCCGTCCAGGGCGGCCGCCTCGTACAGCTCCCGGGGGATCTCCTGGAGGCCGCCGTAGAGGATGACCATGTTGAACGGGACGCCGATCCAGATGTTGACCAGGATCACCGACAGCAGGGCCATGCCGGGGCTGGTCAGCCAGGGGGTGTGGCCGCCGAGGCCGAGCGTGTCCAGAAACGCGTTCAGCACGCCCGTGTCCTGGTCGAGGATGCGCCGCCACACGATGCCGGACACCACCATGGGCACCAGCCAGGGCAGCAGGATCAGCGACCGCAGGATGCCGTTCAGCGGGAAACGGCGGCTGAAGAACACCGCGAGCGCCAGGCCGAGGCAGAACTGGCCGAGCAGCGAGCCGGCGGTGAACACGAGGGTGTGCCACAGCGCCTTGCCGAACAGGGCGTCCTGGAAGACGGCCGACCAGTTGTCGACCCCGTTGAAGGGAGCCTCGCCGGTGAAGAACGTCCTCGGCGTGTAGCGCTGGAAGCTCATCACCACGTTGCGGACGAGCGGGTAGCCGAAGAACAGGGCCATGAAGACGACGGCGGGGGCGACGAAGCCCCACTGGGCCAGCGTGCGGCGGCGGCGCAGCCGGGCCGGGCCCGGCCCGGCGGCCCGCCCGGAGGCTTTCCCCGGCGCCTGAGCGGTGACGGTGGACGTGGTCACGTCGCGTACCTCAGTTTCCGCTCGTGGCCCGCTGCTGGGCGCGTTTCAGGGCGGCCTCGCTGGACTCGCCGGTCAGGGCGGACTGGAAGGCGCTCTGGAGCGCGAGCGACACGCTCGGCCAGCCGGCGCCGAGCTTGGCGGTACGGGACCGGGCGGTGGCCACCTGGTCGGCCAGTGCCCGCAGTTCGGGCACCCGCTCGCGCCACACGGCGGCGGCCCCGGCGTGGGCGGGGACCATCCAGCTGTTCAGCGCGTAGGTCAGCTGCTCCATCTGGCCGGCCAGGCAGGCGACGATCCGGCCCGCCGTCCTCTCCCGCTCCGCCTCGCCGGTGCGGGGCACGGTGAGCACGGCACCGCCGAGCGGGGCGACCGAGTCCCCGCCCGTCTTCGGCACCGGGATCCGCGCGATGCCCCAGCGCAGCGACTTCTTGGTGTTGAGGGTCTCCACCTGCCACGGACCGTTGATCATCATGGCCGCGTTGCCCGCCATGAACTGGTCGTTGACGTCCGCCTGTGTCCAGTTGACCGTCGACTTCGACAGCGAGCCGTCGGCCAGCAGGGCCTTCCAGTAGTCGAGCGCCTCGACGACCCGCGGGCCGTCCAGCCGGGTCTCGTCGCCGCCGTTGGACCACATGAACGGCGTGAACTGGAAGACGCCGTCCTCGGCGCCGCCCGCGCTGAGCGCCAGCCCGTACCGCTTGCCCCGGGTGAGCTTCCGCGCGGCCTCCCGCAGCTCGTCCCAGGTGGTGGGGACCGCCACGCCGGCCGCGTCGAGGACGTCCCGGTCGTAGAACAGCGCGAGGGTGTTCACGGAGCGGGCCGCACCGTAGTACGTGCCCTCGTAGGAACCGAAGTCGACGATGCCCCCGGGTATGTCCCGGGTGCTCAGGCCGAGGGTCTCCAGGTCGATCAGGCCGCCCGCCTCGGCGAACGTCGGCATCTCGGAGGCGTCGAACTGGACGATGTCGGGCAGCGACTTCGAGGACGCCATGCGCAGCGCCTTCGTCATCACCTGCGCGGCCGGGACGCTCTGCTGCTCGATGGTGACGCCCAGCCGCTCCCCGCAGCGGTCCATCGCCTGCGCGTCCCAGCGGTGGTAGGTCTCGTCGGTCGAGGAGTTCAGCACGGTGTAGACGTCGCCGTCACGCTGCCGGCCGCATCCGGCCAGCGCGGCGACGAGGACGGAGACGGCGACGAGCGGCACCACGGCCCGGCGGTGGTTGAAGCGCTTCGACATGCTGCGGCCCTTGCTGTCGGATGGCCCGGCCTCCCCGCCGGGGCTTTTGTTCGGCCAGATGACTAATACGTCAATCGATCGGCGTCCCGCTAGACCCGTACACGACTTCTTCTGAGCGCCCAGTGGGGGCCGATCCATGGTGCATGAAGAAAGGGCCTGTTCAGTGAGCATTTGTTGGCCGAACGCCCGGCAGCCCGCGCTGGCTCTGTGTACGATCCGACTCCCCGGGCGACAGTCTCCGCAGTCCCCGCCGAACAGCCCCGCTCCCCCGAGGAAGACCATGAAGTTCACCAACGGGTTCTGGCGCATCCGTGACGGCGTCCAGGTCGCATACGCCACCGAGGTGCGCGATGTGCGCGTCGAATCGAAGCGCTTCACCGCCCATGCCTCCACGCAGCGGGTGAGGCACCGAGGGGACACGCTCAACGCGCCGCTGCTCACCGTCGACTGCTTCTCGCCCGCCGAGGGCGTCATCGGTGTGCGCCTCACCCATCACGCCGGCCCGCTGCGCCCGGGACCGGACTTCGCCCTCGCGGCCGAGACCGGCGGAGCGGGCGAGGTCCGCCGGGACGGCACCGTCACCGAACTGACCAGCGGGCCGCTGACCCTGCGCCTGGACCGGGCCGCCCCGTGGGCCCTGACCTTCCACGCCCCGGACGGACGGGAGGTGACCCGGTCCGGCCGCAAGGGCACCGCCTTCGCCGTCACCGACGACGGCGCGCACCATGTCCTCGCCCAGCTCGCGCTTGGCGTCGGCGAGCAGATCTACGGGCTCGGCGAGCGCTTCACCCCGTTCGTCAAGAACGGCCAGACCGTCGACATCTGGCAGGCCGACGGCGGCACCAGCAGTGAGCAGGCCTACAAGAACATCCCCTTCTACCTCTCCTCCCGTGGCTACGGCGTCTTCGTCAACCACCCCGGCGCCGTCTCCTTCGAGGTCGGCTCCGAGTCCGTCGGGCAGGTGCAGTTCAGCGTCGTGGACCAGACGCTGGAGTACTACGTCGTCGCGGGCCCCACCCCGAAGGACGTCCTCACCCGCTACACCGCCCTCACCGGCCGCCCGGCGCTGCCGCCCGCCTGGTCCTTCGGCCTGTGGCTCACCACGTCCTTCACCACGGACTACGACGAGCCGACCGTGATGTCGTTCGTCGACGGCATGGCCGAGCGCGGCATCCCGCTCTCCGTCTTCCACTTCGACTGCTTCTGGATGCGCGAGTACCAGTGGTGCGACTTCCAGTGGGACCCCGAGGTGTTTCCCGACCCGGAGGGCATGCTCGCCCGGCTCAAGGCCAAGGGGCTGAAGGTCAGCGCCTGGATCAATCCGTACATCGCACAGAAATCCCCGCTGTTCGACGAGGCCGCCGCGCTCGGGCACCTGCTGCGCCGGCCCGACGGCGACGTCTGGCAGTGGGACCTGTGGCAGGCCGGCATGGGGTTGGTCGACTTCACCAGCCCCGACGCCCGCGCCTGGTTCCAGTCGAAGCTGAAGCCGCTCCTCGACCAGGGCGTGGACTGCTTCAAGACGGACTTCGGCGAGCGGATCCCGACCGACGTGGTCTGGCACGACGGCTCGGACCCGGAGCGGATGCACAACTACTACACCCACCTCTACAACCAGACCGTGTTCGAACTCCTCGCCGAGGAACGCGGGCCGGGCGAGGCCGTGCTCTTCGCCCGCTCCGCGACCGCGGGCGGGCAGCAGTACCCCGTGCACTGGGGCGGCGACTGCTGGTCGTCCTTCGAGGCCATGGCCGAGTCGCTGCGGGGCGGCCTGTCCCTGTCGCTGAGCGGCTTCGGGTTCTGGAGCCACGACATCGGCGGCTTCGAGGGCACGCCCGACCCGTCGGTCTTCAAGCGCTGGCTGGCCTTCGGCCTGCTGTCCTCCCACAGCCGTCTGCACGGTTCGTCGTCGTACCGGGTGCCGTGGGAGTTCGGTGAGGAGGCCGTCGACGTCGCCCGGCGGTTCACCCGGCTCAAGCACCGTCTGATGCCCTACCTGTACGGCGCCGCCGCGGAAGCCCACCGCACCGGCGTCCCGGTGATGCGGCCCATGGTCCTGGAGTTCCCGCACGACCCCGCGTGCCGCCCGCTCGACCGCCAGTACCTGCTCGGCCCCGACCTCCTGGTCGCGCCGGTGTTCTCCGAGGACGGCGAGGTCGAGGTCTATCTACCCGAGGGCACCTGGACCCACCTGCTGACCGGCGAACGGGTCACGGGACCGGCGTGGCGCACCGAACGGCACGGCTACGACAGCCTGCCGCTGTACGTCCGCGAGGGCGCCGTGCTGCCGCTGGCCGGCGACGAACGGCGGCCCGACGGCGACTGGCTGGACCACCCGGCCCTGCTCGTCCACCCGCCCGCCTCGGCGGAGTACGCCCGCCGGGTCGGCGTACCGGACCTGACCGGCGCGGAGGCCGCCGTGTTCCGCGTACGGCGGGAGGGCGACGTCCTGCGCGTCACCGCGGAGGGCACCGACCGGCCCTTCACCGTGCGCGTCGCCGGCGGCGCGAGCGCCGAGGGCACGGGGGAGGTGACCGTCCCACTGCGCCGGCCACATGACTAGAGTCGGTGACCAGTCGCCGGGGTGAGCAGCGGCTGGGGTGCCCAGTCGGTGGTGACCTGTCGGTGACGGTCGACGGTCGTCGGTGACCGGTCGGAGAGGAACGGACGGCAGATGGACTCGGGGAAGACCACCGGGACGCGGCGCGCCAGGACCGCGGCGAACCGGGCCCGCATGCTGGGCGCGGCGCGGGACCTGTTCACCGCGCACGGCTACACGGCGACGACCATGAAGGCGATCGCGGACCGCGCCGGGATGGCGGTGCAGACGCTGTACTTCACCTTCGCCACCAAGCGGGCGATCCTCTCCGAGCTCATCGACATCGAGATCGCCGGCGACACCGAGCCCGTCGCGACACTCGACCGCCCCTGGGTCGCCGAGGCGCTGGCCGCGCCCGCCGTCGAGCAGGTGCGGCTACAGGCGGCCGGCGCCGCGCGGATCCTGGCACGGGTCGCCCCGCTGCTGGAGGTGGTCCGGTCGGCCGCGGCGAACGATCCGGAGCTGGCCGAGCTGTGGCACACCAATATCGAACAGCGCCGCACCGTGCAGCTCCGCTTCGCCGAAGCGCTGGAGGCGAAGTCGGCGCTGCGGCCCGGCCTGGCCCCGGACCGCGCCGCCGACATCGCCCTCGCCGTCCTCGCCCCGGAGACCTATGTGCTCCTGGTGCACGAGCGGGGCTGGACACCCGAGGAGTGGCGGGAGTGGGCCGCCGGCACCCTCGTGCACCAGCTGCTCGCGGCCTGAAGCACTCCGCGAGGGGCGCTCGGCGGACTCGCGGCGCGCACGCTCGATCAGGAAGCCGAGAAGCTCGGCGTGGAGAACTGGGAGAGCGTGCCCGACCTCTGGCCGGGGCGGCCGGTCCGCGCCGCCCCCGCGGCCGGGGTGTGCTCCATGTGGATCGCCCGGCGCGCGTCCCGGGCGCGACGGTGCCAGCGTCAAGGGCAGGGAGCACCCATGCCGGGGTGGTCCAGGGACCGAGGAGCGGCGCCGATGGCCCGGGCGATGTGGACCGGCGTGATCACCTTCGGACTGGTCAGCGTGCCGGTCGGCCTGTACACGGCGACCGAGGACCACACCGTCCACTTCCACCAGCTCCAGCGCGGCACCTCCGACCGCATCCGCAACCGCCGGGTCAACGAGCGCACCGGTGAGGAAGTCTCCGCCGGGGACATCGTCAAGGGCTTCGAGGTGGGGGAGGGCGAGTACGTCCTCGTCGAGCCCGACGAACTCGACGAGATCGCGCCGGGCCGCTCCCGGACCATCGAGATCTCCGACTTCGTCGACCTGGACGAGGTCGAGCCGGTCTACTTCGCCCGCACCTACTACGTCGCCCCGCGCGGCGAGCAGTACCAGAAGGTGTACGAGCTGCTGCGCGCGGCGCTGGCCGAGTCCGGCAAGGTCGGGATCGCCACGCTCGTGATGCGCGGCCGGCAGTATCTGACCGCCCTGCGGGCGGAGGAGGAGCTGCTCGTCCTGCAGACCCTGCACTGGGCCGACGAGGTCCGCGACCCGGGCAGGGAACTGCCCGAGCTGCCCTCGGCGCGCGCCGAGCGCGGCAAGGAGCTGGACATGGCGCTGCGACTGGTCGACGCGCTCAGCGGACCCTGGGAGCCGTCCCGCTACCACGACACCTACCAGGAGAAGGTACGGGAGCTGGTGCGGGCGAAGGCCGAGGGCCAGGAGATCACGCCCGCCGAGCAGGCACCACCGGCGACCGACGTCATGGACCTGATGGAAGTCCTCCAGGGCAGTATCGACCGCGCCCGCGGCACCGCGAAAGAGGGCGGGGGCAAGGCGGGCAAGGCGGGCAAGGCGGGCGGGGGCAAGGGGGGCAAGGCGGGCAGGGAGGGCGGGGGCAAGGCGGGCGCGGCGAGTAAGAAGGCGCCGAAGAGCGAGGGCGTGGCCGCCGAGTCCGAGCTGCGCAAGCTCAGCAAGGCCGAGCTGTACCGGCGGGCGACCGATCTGAATGTCGCCGGCCGGTCGAAGATGAGCCGGGAGCGACTGATCGACGCCCTCGCCCGAACGGGACGCGCCGAGCGCCCCGGCCGCCCCCGGAAGAAGACGGTGGCGGCCTGACACCGCGCCGGCCGCTGGCCGGAACCGGGCCGTGAGCCCTCGTCACGAGCATGACGCGGCAGGAGAGGGGAAAGGCGTTGGGGCATGGATGAACAGTGGGCGCGCGCCGGGGGCGCGACCGGGCCTCGGCGGTCACTGGCCGTTTGCGCTCTGATCGGCGCAGCGGTCATGGCCGCGATCGACGAGATCGTGTTCCATCAGATCCTCCACTGGCACCACTTCTACGACCGGTCCTCCGACGGGGTGGCACTGCTGTCGGACGGCCTGCTGCACACCGCGGAACTGCTGGGACTGGTCGCCGGGTTCGTCCTCTTCGCGGACCTGCGCCGACGGCACGCCCTGTCTCCGGCACACGCCTGGGCCGGGCTCTTCCTCGGCCTCGGCGCCTTCCAGGTCTTCGACGGGATCGTCGACCACAAGCTGCTGCGCCTGCACCAGATCCGCTACGGCGTCGACGTGACCCCGTACGACTGGGCCTGGAACCTGGCCGGCCTCGTCCTGCTCCTCATCGGCGCGGGACTGTCCGCCCGGGCCGCACGGCGGGGCCCGCGGACACCGTGACGGCCGGCCACCCTCCGCCCCTCGGACCGGTGGTCGCCCTCGTGGGTCTCCTGGCCGGAGTGGCGTACGCGCTGGCCGCGGGGCGTCTGCGGCGCCGTGGCGACGGCTGGCCCGGGCGGCGGGACGGCGCGTTCGGCGCCGGTGTGGCGCTGCTGCTCTGGGGGTGGTGCGGGCCGCTGCCAGGCGGCCCCTTCACCGAGCACTCGGTCCGTCATCTGTTCGTCGGCATGGCAGCGCCGGTCCTGCTCGTCATGGCCCGGCCCCTCACGCTGACGCTGCGCACCCTGCCGCCCGGCGGTCCCCGGCGCGGCCTGCTGAGCGTGGCGCACTCCAGGATCGCCGGATGGCTGCTGCTGCCCCCGCTCGCCGCGGCCCTGCACATCGGGGGCGTGTGGGCCCTGTACCGGACCGGTCTGATGTCCGTCACCCACCGCCACCCGCCGCTCGACGTCCTCGTCCACCTGCACATGGTGGGCGCGGGACTGCTGTTCGGCTTCGCCGTCTGCCAGCTGGATCCCGTGCGCCGGCGCCGGAGCCTGCCGGTGCGCGCCGGAACGCTGCTCGTCGCCGGGGCCGCCCATGCGGCCCTGGCCAAGGGCCTGTACGCCGCGGGCCCGCCGGGCACCGCCTTCACCGCCGACGATCTGCACACCGGCGCGCAGATCATGTACTACGGCGGTGACGCCGCGGAACTCCTGCTCGCGGCGGCGCTGGCCGTCCAGTGGTACGCCGCCACGGGACGCCGGCAGACCCGCGCCGTGACACGACGCGGCTACGGGACCGGTCTGCGCGTTCAGCGACCCCAGGCCTGATCACGCGGCGGCGGCCCCGCGCCGGCGCGGCGGCCCGGGCTCCGGCCCGCGTGCCGTTGGCCGGGTCCTGGACCGTCGCGGGCGGCCAGCGCGTCCGCGACGGCGCCGGTGGCGAACGCGTACACCGTCTTGTGCAGCAGGTCGGCCATCAGCTCGGCGCGCGGCCAGGTCGGGGGCGGGGCGCCGACGCCGGTCGCGTTCTCCAGGATCTGGTCATTGGTCAGCCGTACGACCGCGAACTGCGCCGATGCCCACGCGCCGCGCAGACCGGCGTGCGCCATGACCGACCGCAGGACACCGAGCAGGGCGCCCTGGCCGACGTGCATGGCCCAGTTCACCGCCACCGGCTGGCGTCCCGGGCGCTCGGGCAGTCCGGCCAGGCGCTCCAGCGTCCGCGCCGGGACGTGCGAATCGGGCCGCCCGGTCAGCCGCTGCTCCGCCTTCTCGCCGAGCGTCATCACCGCCACACCGGCCGTACCGGCGACCAGTCCCTGCCACACCGCTCGTCTCATCATGCCGCGCCGAGTACCCGGACCTGCCGGTTCCGGACCACGGTTCCCGGACCGCTTCCTGCGGGTGAAGGGGACACGACCATCCGGACGCCGCCCGCGTGGCGTGGGGCGGGACCGAGGGGCGGGTGGTGTGGCCTGGGGTGTCGGACGGCTCACCCGTGAAGGAGACACACGGCATGCTCGGACAATCGCAGGCGTTCAGCGGCTTCTCGGTCGACGACCTCGCCGCGGCCCGCAGGTTCTACGGTGAGACGCTCGGTCTCGAGGTGGAGGAGACCGGGCAGGGGGCCATGCGGATGCTGATCATCAGGCTCGGCAGCGGCGCGCGGATCTTCGTCTACCCCAAGGAAACGCACGCCCCCGCGACGTTCACCATCCTCAACTTCCCCGTGGACGACATCGACGCCACCGTCGGTGAGCTGGAACGACGAGGCGTGACCCTGGAGCGCTACCCCGGATTCGAGCACGACGAGAAGGGCATCGTCCGGGGCGACGAGGGCCCCGCGGCGATCGCCTGGTTCACCGACCCCGCCGGGAACGTGCTCTCCGTCCTCCAGGAGAACTGATCGGCTGCCGCCTCCACCGCCAACCCGGCACCCTGGAAAACTGGTTGGGTGCTGAACTGGATAACCCCCCGTCGCCTCGGCGCCGCCGCCGTCCTGTACGCCGTCTTCGTGAGCGGCTGGTATCTCGGCCGTCACCGATCGTCTGTTCACCACCGACGTGATCGTGGAGTGTGACGGGGCCGCCCATCCGCGCCTGCTGGCCGGGGTGGCCGGCGACTGGCGGTGAGGCCCCCGGGCCGTGCTCAGGACACGAGAGGATCCTCCTCCAGTTCGGTCAGCCGCACCGTGCACAGCCCGCCGCGCTCGGTCTTCTCTGACAACGCGATCTTCCCAACGGCGTTGTCAGTGGGGGGCGGTAGCGTCCGGAGCGGTGGAAGATCCGTGTGCCGATGGGAGTGGACCGTGACCGTGAACCGCGTGCAGTCGCCGCTGAGGGTCGTGCTGACCGACATCGACGCGAGTGTGGTGGAGGCCTGGCGGGCGGCGTTCGCCGACCACCCCGAGATCGAGATCCGCAAGGGGTCGATCCTCGACGAGAAGGCCGACGCCTGGGTCAGTCCGACCAACTCCCGCGGACGGATGGACGGTGGCGTGGACGCGGCCGTCACGCGGTACCTCGGAGCGGGCATCCAGCTGCGGGTGCAGCGGGCGATCCGCGACCGGTTCGGCGGAAGTCTCCCGGTGGGCAGCGCGGTCTGCGTCCCGTCCGGGGCGGTGAACCCGAAGTCCTGATCTCCACGCCGACGATGGAGCAGTCCTCGCAGAACGTGAGCGAGACCCTGAACGTGGCCCTGGCCAGCGCCGCCGCGTTCCAGGCGATCCACCGGCAGAACAGCGAAGCGCCCGGCAGCATCGAGTCGGTGGCCCTGGTCGGCATGGGCGCCCGCACCGGCCGGGTGCCCGCACGGGTGTGCGCCAACCTGATGTGGTCGGGCTACACCCTGTTCCACGACCACTCCTTCGGCGACTACGACGACCTGCGCGCCACGATCACCGCCCAGCTCGACGACATACAGAACGCGCCCGTGGCGAAGCCCGTGCGCATCACGCCGCCCCAGCGCCGCGCCGCCCGCCGCTGACCGACCGGCCACCGACCAGGAGAACTGGCTTGCACACCATCGACACGTCTCAACTGAACACCACGGCCCAGGCGTACGACGCCATCGCGCCCCAGTACGTCGCCCTGGTGCGGGACGGCCTGGCCCGCCTTCCCCTCGATCGCTCCATCATCGAGGCGTTCGCCGGCCTCGTCCGCCAGACCGGGGCCGGCCCGGTGGGGGACCTGGGCTGCGGACCCGGGTATGTGGCAGCCCATCTGCGCGACCTGGGCCTCGACGTCTTCGGGGTCGACCTGTCGGAAGCGCTGATCGAGCACGCTCGCGCGCTCTACCCGGATCTGCGGTTCTCCGTCGGGTCCATGGCCGCACTCGACGTCGCCGACGGCACCCTCGGAGGCATCGTCGCCTGGTATTCGATCATCCACGCCGCCCCCGCCGACGTGCCCGTGTATCTGGCGGAGTTCCACCGGGCGCTGGCCCCCGGCGGCCACCTTCTCCTCGGGTTCTTCGAGTCCGGGGGAGAGCCCCTGACGCCCTTCGACCACGCGGTCACCACCGCCCACCGCTGGCCGGTCGACCAGCTGGCGGGCCTGGCGAAGGACGCCGGGTTCCAGGAGCTGGGCCGCATGCTGCGGCAACCCCTCGAGAACGAGCGTTTCCAGCATGGGCGCCTGATCCTGCGCAGGGAGTGACGTCCCGTCGCGGGGATCAGCAGCCGGTGATCACGTAGTAGCCCGGCGAGGTCTGCTTCAGCGTCTGGACGGTGAACGTGTTCCACAGGCCCAGGTACTGGTCGGAGCCCTGGGCGTAGGCACGGCCGCCGCTCGCGTAGGCCCGCCCGGCGACCGTGTGGTCGTAGGTGCTCGCCGTGTGGCAGGTGGGGGTGAAACCCGTGGTGGTCGCGGTCACCGCGGCGGAGGCCGCGCCCGCACGACCGGTGGAGTCGACGGCGGTCACGGTGTAGCGGTAGGCCGTGCCGGTGGCCAGGCCCGTGTCGGTGTGGGCGGTGGACGCGGTGCCCGCCACCTTCGTACCACCGCGGAAGACCTGGTAGGAGTCCGCCCCGGCGACCGCGTTCCAGCGCAGGGCGACGGTCGTGCCGGTGGTTCCGGTGACGGTCAGCCCCGTGGGGGCGGGCAGCGTTCCGGGATCCCCGCCCCCGCCGTCCAGGCCCCAGAACCGGGCGGTGTGGTAGCCGGAGCAGATGGTGTCGAGGTAGTACGTGCCGGTGCTGCCGCACTGCTCGGCACCGCTGCCGGGGTCCACCGCGAGCCCGTGCGCCATACCGGAGACCGAGTAGACCTCGACCGCGGGCCTGCCGGAGGCGTCGTCGTAGACGCTGAGCGTGGTGCCCCCGGTGAGGCTCAGGGTGCGGGAGGGGGTCTGTTCGACGCCCCACACGTTCGTCCACTGGTCGCGCAGTTCGGTCGCGTTGGCGGGCCGGACCGTGGTGTCGGCGGAGCCCTGCCAGACCGCCACCCGGGGCCACGAGGCGGTGCCGGCGGGGGCGGCGGCGCGCACCAGGTCGCCCCACTGGGCCGGGGTCCTGTCCGGCGGGCTGTACATGCAGGTGTACGCCGCGGTCACACTGCCGGCGCAGTGGGCGGGCAGCCCGGAGGCGATGGATCCGCCCGCGAAGACATCGGGGTACGCGGCGAGCAGGTTCGCCGTCATGCCGCCACCGGCGGACAGGCCCGTGACGTAGACGCGCCGGGTGTCGCTGCCGTACTGCGTGACCGCCTTGTCGACCATCTGCCTGATCGACAGGGCCTCGCCGCTGCCGCGCCTGCTGTCGCCCGGCTCGAACCAGTTGAAGCAGGAGTTGGCGTTGTTCGCACCGTTCGTCTGGGGGAAGACCACCGCGAAGCCGAGGCGGTCGGCGAGCTTCGGCCAGCCCGAGTGGGTGTAGTAGTCGCTCGCGCTCTGCGTGCAGCCGTGCAGGGCGACCACGAGCGGGGCGCCGGAGGGCAGGGCGTCGGGGACGTAGCTGTACATGGCGAGGTTGCCGGGGTTGGTGCCGAAACCGGTGACCTGGGTCAGGCCCGCGGCGGCGGCGGGCGGGCCCACGGCCACCAGACCTGCCGTGAGGGCGAGGGCGCCCGCCGCGGCGGCGATCCAACGGCGGATGCCTCGCCTGACCCGGCGGCTCCGCCCGGCGGAGTGCGGCTCTCTCGGCTCTCTCGGCTCTCTCATGGCGACTGCCTCCTGCTCCTGGGGGATGGGTGGGGGCATCATCGGGGCGGCCGAGCGGCCAAGGCATAGGTCCGCAACCCAGGTCGAGAGGAAGTCCTGTGTGCCGGCCCGCCATGGTCACACCCACTGCCGGCCGCCTAACCTCCGCGCATCCCCGCACTCGACCCCGGAGGCAGCTGATGCGTCCCACCCGCCGCTCCGCACCAGGCTTTTGGCCACGGGCCGTCCCGGCCGCCCTCGCTCTGGCCGCGCTCGCCCTCACCTCCTCACCGGCGACGGCGACGGCGACAGTCCCGGCGACAGCGGCAGTCACCACGGCGTCCGCGTCCGCCGACGCCAGGGGCCACTGCGCCCGCCAGGCACACGTGCGCGTGCCCGGCGCCGAACGTCAGCGGGCGGCCTGTCTGACGGAGCTGACCACGGCCGGGACGGTCGCCTCCGGCCACACGGACCCCGCCGACTGGGCCGGGCTCACCCCGAAGGACCTGACGGTGCCGAGCGGGGTCCCCGGCATCCAGATCGACGGCTACTTCCCCGACACCTCCACCACCAACACCAACCACGGCTGGAACCACGACGCCCAGTTCGTCCTCCGCCTCCCGGACCGCTGGAACGGCGGACTGGTGGTCGCCGGTACGCCCGGCAACCGCGAGCAGTTCGCCAACGACCGGGCCATCGCCGACTGGGTCCTCTCCCGCGGTTACGCGTACGCCGCCACCGACAAGGGCAACACCGGGCTCGCCTTCCACCGGGACGGCAGCGCACCGGGCGACGCCATCGCCGAGTGGAACCAGCGGCTCACCCAGCTCACCAGGGCCGCCCGCGCGGCGGTCACCCAGCGCTATCTGCGCCCGCCGTCCCGCACGCTGGCGACCGGGATGTCCAACGGCGGCTACCTGGTGCGCTGGCAGCTGGAGAACCACCCCGGGCTGTACGACGGCGGCGTGGACTGGGAGGGCACCCTCTGGCGCGCCGACGGCCCCACGCTGCTGCACTTCCTGCCGCCGGCGCTGCGCGCCTACCCCCGGTACGCCGCGGGCGGCGCGGACGCCGAGCGGGCGCGGGCCGCGCTGCACGCCGCCGGATTCCCGGCCGGCTCGGAGTTCCTCTGGCCGTACCACCACCAGGTCTACTGGGACCTGACCCAGCGTATCCACCGTGAGGAACTCGACCCCGGCTACGACGGGACAGCCGAGGCCGGAACGCCGTACTGCGCGCCGGGCACCCCGGGCTGCGACGCCGACTACGACTACACGGCGCGGCCCGACGAGGTCCGGCGGGCCGTGGAGAAGATCGCGCTCACCGGGCGGATCGGCAAGCCGCTGATCACCCTGCACGGGACCCTCGACGTCCTGCTCCCGATCGGCCGGGACTCGGACGTCTACGCCCGCATGGTGGAGGACGCCGGGCGGGGCCACGCGCACCGCTACTACCGGATCGAGGGCGGCACCCACACCGACGGGCTCGTCGACGCCTTCCCGGACCGGCTGCGCCCGCTCACCCCCTGTCACCGCTCGGCGTTCACCGCGCTGGAGAACTGGCTCGCGGCGGGCCAGCGGCCGCCTGCCTCCCGCACGGTCGCCCGGCCCGCCGGGGCGGACGCCGCGGACCTGCTGACCCTGTGCTCCCTGTCCGGGCGGCCCTGAGTCAGCGGATCGCGACGACCACGTGGCTGTCGCCGTACTGCCAGACCGCGCCCGCCTGCCGGAACCCCGCCTCCCGCAGCAGCCGGACGTGCGCGGCGAGGGAGAGGGGCGCGGGCTCGGGGGTGCCGGCGGAGGGTTCGCGGGCGCGGCGTTCGGTGAGGAGGTCGGCCAGTTCGGGTTCCTCGGCGACCGCCGTCCACCAGGACGTCCAGTCCTCCTCGGGCCAGGCCCGCTGCCGCTCGGCGTGCCGGCTGCCGACCCGGTCGGCGATGGCGGCGAGGGCGGGATCCTCGTGCGGCAGGTGGTCGCCGTTGACGAGGACACCGCCGGGCCGCAGGAGTCCGGCGAGCCGCCGGTAGGTGCGCCGCAGCGCGTCCGGGGGCAGATAGTGCAGGGCGGTCGTGGACACGGCCGCGTCCAGCGGGCGGTCGAGGCCCAGGGCCTCGGTCCAGCCCGGTGCGTCGATCTCCGCGTCGACGTACCGGGCGGCGTCCGCGTGGTGGGTCCTGGCCAGCTCCAGCAGCAGCGGGTCCCGGTCGACCCCGACGATCTCGGCGGACGGCAGCCGGCGGGCCAGCCGGGCGGCCAGCGAGCCGGGGCCGCAGCCGAGGTCGACGACGAGCGGGCGGCCCGGCCGGCCGGCGGTGATGTGCTCGACGACGTCGGCGATGACGGTGAAGCGCTCCTCGCGGTCGATGGCGTACCGCTGCTGCTGGCGCTCCCAGCGCTCCACCCATCGTTCCGCCGTCGCCAGGCTCAGTCCCATGGGGTCGTGCCACCTCACCGTCTCGCACCCGATGTCCCGTCCGTACCACGAGTCTACAGGTGAAAACGGTTCCCATTATGCCTCCGCGGCGCCGCGCGTCACTCACGCCAGTGAAGCCAGGACGGACAGCAGCCGGTCGATCTCCGCCACGTCGTTGTAGACGTGCAGACTCACCCGTACCGAGCCCGTCGGCTCGCCCGCGCCGCCCTGGCAGTGCTGGTCGGAGCGGACCATGAACCCTTCGCTGAAGAGGATGAACCCGAGGTCGCCGGAGTCGACGGCGCGGTGCCGGAAGGTGACGATGCCCCGGCGCTGCTGGACGGACGAGTCGGCGGCGAGACTGGTCTGGCAGCCCAGGATCTCGTACGCGTCCAGCCGGCGCAGTCCGTCGGTGAGGCGGGCCGCCAAGGCGACCGTCCACCGTTCGATCCGGTCGACGCCCGCGGCGTCCAGCCAGTCCAGGGCCGCGGTCAGGGAGGCGATGCCGACGGTGTTGGGAGTGCCGGACCAGCCGCCGGGGGTGAACGCCGGTCCGCGCGCCTGGCGGGCCCAGACGGCACCCGTCCCCGGCAGGGCCATCGCCTTGTGCCCGGAGAAGACGACGAAGTCGACCTCCGGACCGGCCACCGACACCGGCACATGGCCGACGCTCTGGGCCGCGTCCAGGCAGATGACCGCGTCCGGGCCGACCGCCCGGCGGATCCGGTCGATGTTCATGTCGCCGCCGTACACGTGGTGGACGTGGGTGACGGCGACGAACCGGGTACGCGGCCCGGCCAGTTCGGCGAGCGCGGTGTGGTCGTAGTCGCCGGAGCCGGGCTGGTAGGGCATCGGCCGGACCCGGACGCGCACGCCCTGGCCGGCCAGCAGCCGCTGGGCCTCCAGCCACGGCTCGATGTTCGCCCGGTGGTCGGCGACGGGGACGACGATCTCGTCCCCGTCGGAGAGGAACGAGGGCAGCCAGTCACGGGCGAGCGCGCGCAGTCCCTCGGTGGTGCCGCTGGTGAAGTGGACGGCCGAGCCGTCCGGGGCCGGGTCGCCCAGGAACCGTCTGACCCGTTCGCGGGCCTCCTCGATCAGGGCGGTGCTCCGGTTCGCCCAGGGGTAGGTGCCGCGTCCGGCGTTGGCGTTGGTCGTGGTGAGGTAGGTCTGGACGGCGTCGAGCACCGCCCGGGGCTTCTGGGCGGTGGCGGCGCTGTCCAGGTAGGCGAGATCCGGATGGCCGGTGATGATGGGGAACTGGCCGCGCAGCGCGCGCTGCCACTGCGCCAGCTCCGTGAGCGCGGCGGTGCCCTGGGCGCGCAGGTGGGATGCGGTCATGGCGGTCAGTCCCGCACCAGGGGCGCGCCCGCGTCCCGCCAGGCGATGATGCCGCCGGCCAGACTGCGCACGTCCGGGTGTCCCATCCGGGTGAGCAGCGCGGCGTAGCGGGCGGACTTCTCGCCGACCGGGCAGGCCAGCAGGACCGGGCGGCTGCGGCTGAAGGGCAGTCCGCCGCGGAGCAGTTCCTCGAAGACCTCGTCGACGATGTTCACCGAGCCGTCGATGTGCAGCGCGGCGTACGCGAACGGGCTGCGCAGGTCGACCACCAGCGGCCGGCCGGTGCCGATCCAGGCCTGGGCGTCCGCGACTGCGACGGACGGGGCCGTACGGATCTCCTGTTCGGTCAGATCGGCCGGCGAGTTCGCCCGCGCCGGGCGCCCGAACAGGTCCGGGCGCCGCTGCCGTACGTAGCCGAGATAGCTCTCGACCCGGTCGCAGACGATGAACACCGCCGTCTGCCGCTCCTGCCCCCCGGTCAGCTCGGCGTCGACGACGCGCAGCCGCCGCACCGCGCCGAAGTAGGCGGCCCCGCCGGTGGGCCCGGCCAGGATGCCGCACCGGCGGTTGAGGGTGAGCATCCCCTCGATCGCCTCGTCCGAGCCGACCGCCTCGATCGTGTCGTACGTGGCGGGGTCGAACAGGCCCACCTCGTGGGCCTCGTCGAGGGTGCGGATGCCGGGGATGAAGTCGGACTTGGCCGCCACCAGACCGAGGACCCGCACGGCGGGGTCGTTCTCCCGCAGTACGCGCGCGACACCGGTGGACGACCCGGCGGTGCCCACACAGGCCACGAACCAGTCCGGGGCGCGGCCGTCCAGATCCTTGACGATCTCCGGCCCGGTGCCGGTCAGATGGGCCTCGGTGTTGCGCGGGTTGAAGTACTGGTCCGTGTGGAGATACGCGCTGCCCTGCTCGGAGATCGTCCGGTGGAACAGGGTCAGCGGGTCGTCGGTGGCGGTCGGGTCCAGGCACTCGCTCTGGCCCGGCAGCTCCTCGATCTCCGCCCCGAGCAACAGCAGCAGATCCTTGATCTCGGGCACCCGCATCCGGTTGGTGACGCTCTTGAAGGCCAGGCCGTGCATGCCCGCGAGCACGGCCAGCGCCTTCGCCGTGTTGCCGCTGGACAGTTCGACGACCTGGCTGCCCCGCGCGGCGGCCGTGGCCAGGTGCGGGCGGGCCATGTTCCAGGCGGCCCGGTCCTTCACCGAGCCGAACGGGTTGAGCAGCTCCAGCTTGGCGTACAGGTCGATGCGGCGCAGACCGTGCACGGACGGGTCGATGCGCACCAGCGGGGTGTTGCCGATGGCCTCGGTGATGCTGTCGTACCTCACTGTGCTCCCCCCACGGAGGTGGTCGGCCAGTACTGATCGTCCAGGCACCAGCGCCACGCGCCGGCCTCCTGCCAGGCGGCGACCTTGCGGGCGACGGGCTGCCGCTGGGCGGCTGTGGCGTGGAAGTCCATGCAGTAGCCGGCGGTGTTCACGAAGGCCATCAGGTCACCCGGTTCGGGCCGGCCCGGCAGGAACACCGTGCGGCGGGTGATCAGGTCGGCCTCCAGGCACAGGCTGCCGAAGAGGTGGACGGCGACCGGTCCGCCTCCGCCGGCGGGTGCCGGAGGCCGTCGGGCGCGGGGGACGACGACGGGGTCCATCAGGACGCCGTGCTCCTCCAGGGCCACGTCCGGGGCCTTCGCCGCCAGCCGTACCAGCAGTTCGCCGCCGGGCTCCTGCTCGCGCACCTCCAGTACCTTCGCCAGGGTCAGCCCGCACTGGTCCAGCAGGGCCCGGCCGGGCTCGGTGTACAGGTCGTAAAGATGCTCCACCAGCAGCTCGCCCAGCGGCCGGCCGCCCAGGGACGGCGAGGGACGCGCGAGCAGCTCGTCGAGGTAGCGCGCGCCGGAGACCGGCCGGTGGGCGGGGTACAGCCCGAGGGAACCGCGCAGCGTGCCGCCTTCGTTGCGCAGCCCGTAGCCGTGTCCGCCCCAGGTCAGCGGTGGCCGGTTGCCCAGCACGGCGTCGGTGAGCGCGCTGGTGTAACGCTCCCACTGCTCACCGTCGGCGAGATAGCCGAGCCCGAATCCGCCGCCGATGTCGACGGCCCGGGGCCGCAGCCCTCTCCGGCGCGCCTCCTCCAGCGCCCGCAGGCAGCCTTCGAGCGCGGTCGCCTTCTCGTCGAGGCTCGTGGTGTCCAGATGGTAGGCCACCCCGATCAGCTCGACCGCGTCCTGATGCCGCTCGACCGCGTCCAGCAGCGGCTCGCAGTCCCGCACGGGCGTACCGAACCGGCTGCGGCGGCTCAGCACCCGGACGCCCGCCGCCTCGAACCCGGATAATCGCAGCAGCACACGCACCCGGGGCAGAGTGAAATGCCGCACCACCGCGGCCAGTTGCTCCAGCTCCTCCCGGCTGTCGACGCTGACGGTGACGGACGTGCGGGCGGCCAGCCACAGGAACTCGGGGTTCTTCGGGCCGGTGGCGAGGACGCGGTCGGGCGTGAATCCGGCGCCGAGCGCGTGCTGCAACTCGCCCAGCGACGCGACGTCCACCCCGGCGTCGGTGGCGGCCAGCCGGCGCAGCAGGGCGCTGGACCGGTTGGCCTTGTGGGCGAAGTACACCTGGCCGGACAGATGGTGACCGGCGTACACCGCGCGGAAGCGCTCGGCGTTCGCGGCGATCTGCTCGGGGATCACCACGTTCAGCGGCGAGCCGAGCGCGTCGACCAGCGGGTGCAGGACGTCGGGGGACGCCAGCAGCGAGCCGAGGCGTGGACCCAGCCGCGGTTCCAGAAACAAGGGATGCCCGCCCATGCCCGCCCCTCCACCCGCACGTCAGACCCGGCATCCCGGGCACGCCCCCACCACTCCCGAGCTTTGCCGTATAGCCCCCTTTCCAATCTCCGGTCGCTTTACGCCCGGTACGGCCTGCCCGTCGGACGATCCGCCGCTGCCGCGTATGCGCAACTTCTGGACTCGCATGGCTGCTTGAGGCCTGTCGTGCTCGAATCCCGAGGCGCATCATGGAGGGCCGGGAGACCGAGCGCATTCCGCCGGGCCTGGCGGACTGGTGCGCCAAGGCGCGGCGGACTCCCGGCCGGGGGACGCGAGCAGCCGGGGTGCGCGAGCATCCTGGAGGACCCGTTTCCCTTGGGCGCCGGTGGGCTTCTTGACTCCTGCGCCGCCGGTCGCGATTCTCTTCGGATCCCTTGCGTGGGCATGACAATCCGAGGAGTGGCCATGGCGCGACGCTCGTACCGCAGCCGGAAACACGTCACCGTGGTGACGCTGCTCCTCCTGGTCCTCGCCCTGGCCCTCGGCCCCGCACCCACCTCCGCCGCGGGCGACGACTGGTGGAACCCTGCCGCGCGCCCCGCGCCCGACTCGCAGATCAACGTCACCGGCGAACCGTTCACCGGCGCCGACGGCAAGGGAGAGGTGCGCGGATTCGTCGACGCGCACAACCACCTGTTCTCCAACGAGGCCTTCGGCGGACGTCTCATCTGCGGCAGGACCTTCTCCGAGGCGGGCATCGCCGACGCCCTCAAGGACTGCCCCGAGCACTACCCCGACGGCTCCCTCGCGATCTTCGACTTCATCACCAACGGCGGTGACGGCAAGCACGACCCGGTCGGCTGGCCCACGTTCGAGGACTGGCCCGCGCACGACTCGCTCACCCACCAGCAGAACTACTACGCCTGGGTGGAGCGGGCCTGGCGCGGCGGCCAGCGGGTGATGGTCAACGACCTCGTCACCAACGGCGTGATCTGCTCGGTGTACTTCTTCAAGGACCGCAGCTGCGACGAGATGACGTCGATCCGGCTCCAGGCGAAGCTGACGTACGACCTCCAGGCCTACGTCGACCGGATGTACGGCGGCCCCGGCAAGGGCTGGTTCCGGATCGTCACCGACAGCGCGCAGGCCCGCCGGGTGATCGAGCAGGGCAAGCTGGCCGTCATTCTGGGCGTGGAGACCTCCGAGCCGTTCGGCTGCAAGCAGGTCCTGGACGTGCCGCAGTGCGACAAGGAGGACATCGACAAGGGGCTGGACGAGCTGTACGCGCTCGGCGTGCGCAGCATGTTCCTGTGCCACAAGTTCGACAACGCGCTGTGCGGCGTCCGCTTCGACTCGGGTGCGCTCGGCACCGCGATCAACGTCGGGCAGTTCCTGTCCACCGGCACGTTCTGGAAGACCGAGAAGTGCGCGGGCCCGCAGGCCGACAACCCCATCGGCCTCGCCGCCGCCCCCGGGGCCGAGAAGCGGCTGCCGGCGGGCGTGTCCGTCCCGTCGTACGCCGCGGACGCCCGCTGCAACGCGCGCGGGCTGACCGCACTCGGCGAGTACGCCGTGCGCGGCATGATGCAGCGCAAGATGATGCTGGAGATCGACCACATGAGCGTCAAGGCCACCGGCCGGGTGCTCGACATCTTCGAGGCCGAGTCCTACCCCGGCGTGCTCTCCTCGCACAGCTGGATGGACCTGAACTGGACCGAGCGGGTCTACCGCCTCGGCGGCTTCGTCGCCCAGTACATGCACGGCTCCGAGGGCTTCACCGCGGAGGCGGAGCGCACCGACGCGCTGCGCGACAAGTACGGCGTCGGCTACGGCTACGGCACCGACATGAACGGCGTCGGCGGCTGGCCCGGCCCGCGCGGCACGGGCACCGGCAACCCGGTCCGCTACCCGTTCCGCAGCGTCGACGGCGGCTCCCTCATCGACCGGCAGACCACCGGCGAGCGCACCTGGGACCTGAACACCGACGGCGCCGCCCACTACGGGCTCGTCCCCGACTGGATCGAGGACATCCGGCTGGTCGGCGGCCAGGACGTCGTCGACGACCTGTTCCGCGGCGCCGAGTCCTACCTCGGCACCTGGGGCGGCACCGAACGGCACCGCGCGGAGACCAACCTGGCCGCGGGCGCCACGGCCACCGCCAGCTCCACCGAGTGGTGGAACCCCTTCACCGGCTTCGCGCCCGGCCGGGCCGTCGACGGCGCCCGGGACACCCGCTGGGCCAGCGAGTGGAGCGACGCCCAGTGGCTCCGTCTCGACCTGGGCGCCACCCACCTCGTCGGCCGCGTCACCCTCGACTGGGAACGCGCCTACGCGAAGGCGTACCGCGTCGAGCTGTCCGCCGACGGCGAGACCTGGCGGGCCGCGTGGTCCACCACGGCCGGTGACGGCGGGCTGGACACCGCGCGGTTCACGCCGATTCCCGCCCGGTATGTCCGCGTCCAGGGCCTGGCCCGGGGCACCGACTGGGGCTACTCGCTCCACGAGGTGAGCGTCCACAGCGGCTGACGCTCCCGCCCGCACCGCTCTGACCAGGCCGTCCCCGCGCCACCCCGGCGCCGCCGGGGTGGCTTCCCACGGCCACCCAACTTGAACGCATTGTTTTCTTTAATTGTTCGTGTTTAGGCGGTAGGTTGACCGCATGACCGCACCCGGGACCCCGACCACCGCCGACGAACTGCGGGGAGCCGGCCTGCGGGTGACGGCCGCCCGTGTCGCGCTGCTCGAAACCGTGCGGGCCGGTGACCACCTCGACGCCGAGGCCATCGCCTCCGGCGTCCGCGAGCGCGTGGGCCACATCTCCCTCCCGGCCGTGTACGAGGCGCTGCACGCGCTGGCCGCGGCAGGACTCGTCCGCCGTATCGAACCCCCGGGCAGCCCGACCCTCTACGAGGGCCGCGTCGGGGACAACCACCACCACCTCGTGTGCCGCTCGTGCGGCGTCGTCGCCGACGTCGACTGCGCGGTCGGCCACGCCCCCTGCCTCACCGCCTCGGACGACCGCGGCTTCCTCGTCGACGAGGCCGAGGTCATCTACTGGGGTCTGTGCCCCGGCTGTTCCACCACCAGCAGTTCCTGAGCACCGTGATCACTAGTCCGGAAGGTTTCCCATGGCTGAGAACCCCGATGCGATCGTCACCGACCCGAAGACGGAGGGAACCGGTGGCTGTCCGGTCGCGCACGGGCGGGCCCCGCACCCCACCCAGGGCGGTGGCAACCGCCAGTGGTGGCCGGAGCGCCTCAACCTGAAGATCCTCGCGAAGAACCCCGCCGTGGCGAACCCGCTCGGCGAGGACTTCGACTACGCCGAAGCCTTCAAGAGCCTCGACCTCCCGGCCGTGAAACGGGACATCGCCGAGGTGCTGACCACCTCCCAGGACTGGTGGCCGGCCGACTTCGGCCACTACGGGCCGTTCATCATCCGCATGGCCTGGCACAGCGCGGGCACCTACCGGATCAGCGACGGCCGCGGCGGCGCCGGCGCCGGCCAGCAGCGCTTCGCCCCGCTGAACAGCTGGCCGGACAACGCCAACCTCGACAAGGCCCGCCGCCTGCTGTGGCCGGTCAAGAAGAAGTACGGCCAGAGCCTTTCCTGGGCCGACCTGATGATCCTCGCCGGCAACGTCGCCCTGGAGACCATGGGCTTCAAGACCTTCGGCTTCGCCGGTGGCCGCGAGGACGTCTGGGAGCCGGAGGAGGACGTCTACTGGGGCCCCGAGACCACCTGGCTCGACGACCGGCGCTACACCGGCGACCGCGAGCTGGAGAACCCGCTCGGCGCCGTCCAGATGGGCCTCATCTACGTCAACCCCGAGGGCCCCGGCGGCAACCCCGACCCGCTGGCCGCGGCCCGCGACATCCGTGAGACCTTCCGCCGCATGGCGATGAACGACGAGGAGACCGTCGCCCTCATCGCAGGCGGCCACACCTTCGGCAAGACCCACGGTGCCGGCCCCGCCGACCACGTCGGCGCCGACCCCGAGGCCGCCACCATGGAGGAGCAGGGCCTCGGCTGGAAGAACACCTACGGCACCGGCAAGGGCGCGGACACCATCACCTCCGGTCTGGAGGTCACCTGGACCAGCTCGCCCACCAAGTGGAGCAACAACTTCTTCTGGAACCTCTTCAGCTTCGAGTGGGAGCTGACCGAGTCCCCGGCCGGCGCCAAGCAGTGGCGGCCGAAGGGCGGCGCGGGCGAGGGCACCGTCCCCTCCGCCCACGACCCGCAGAAGAAGATCGCGCCGGGCATGCTCACCACCGACCTGGCGCTGCGCTTCGACCCGGTCTACGAGCAGATCTCCCGCCGCTTCCTGGAGAACCCCGACCAGTTCGCCGACGCCTTCGCCCGCGCCTGGTACAAGCTGACCCACCGCGACATGGGCCCGAAGTCGCTGTACCTCGGCCCGGAGGTCCCGGAGGAGACCCTGCTGTGGCAGGACCCGCTGCCGGAGCGCGAGGGCGAGCTCATCGACGCCGCCGACGTCGCGGCCCTGAAGGCCAAGCTGCTCGACTCGGGCCTCAGCGTCTCCCAGCTGGTCGCCACCGCCTGGGCGTCGGCCTCCACGTTCCGCGGCAGCGACAAGCGCGGCGGCGCCAACGGCGCCCGCATCCGCCTGGAGCCGCAGCGCAACTGGGAGGTCAACGACCCCGACCAGCTCGCGGTCGTCCTGCGCACCCTGGAGACCGTCCAGCAGGAGTGGAACACCGGCCCCCGCAAGGTCTCCCTCGCCGACCTGATCGTCCTCGGCGGCTGCGCCGCGATCGAGAGGGCCGCCAAGGACGCCGGGTTCGACATCGAGGTGCCCTTCACCCCGGGCCGCGTCGACGCGACCGAGGAGCACACCGACGTCGAGTCCTTCGCCGCGCTGGAGCCCACGGCCGACGGCTTCCGCAACTACCTGGGCAAGGGCAACCGCCTCCCGGCCGAATACCTGCTGCTCGACCGGGCCAACCTGCTCACCCTGAGCGCCCCCGAGATGACCGTGCTCGTCGGTGGCCTGCGCGTGCTCGACGCCAACCACCAGCAGTCGCAGCTCGGCGTCTTCACCACGACCCCGGGCGCGCTGACCAACGACTTCTTCGTCAACCTGCTCGACCTGGGCACGACCTGGAAGTCGACCTCCGAGGACCAGACCGCCTTCGAGGGCCGTGACGCCGCCACCGGTGAGCTGAAGTGGGCCGGCAGCCGTGCCGACCTGGTCTTCGGCTCGAACTCCGAGCTGCGCGCGCTCGCCGAGGTCTACGCCGCCGACGACGCGAAGGAGAAGTTCGTCAAGGACTTCGTCGCCGCGTGGGTCAAGGTCATGGAGCTGGACCGCTTCGACCTGGCCTGATGGGCTCCGGCCCGGACCGGTGAGCCGTCTCGGCCCACCGGTCCGGGCCGCTCGGTTTGTGCGACGCAGGGGCGCGGGCGCGCATGGTCCGGGCGGCTTCGGGTACGCGAGGAACACCCGCCCGACCGATCTTGGCCGGACGCCGGTGTACGACCGCAGCTACCTGGGGAACCCGCCATGGACACACCCGCCGGCAACGGCACCAACCCCGCCCAGCAGGCGCTCGACGCGCTCGCCCGGGACACCGAGGACACCGCCGCGCTGGACACCCTCGCCCACAGCGATGTGCTCGTCCCCGTGCCCGACGACGTCCCGGAGGAGGACGCGACCGATCCCACCGCCGTGGCGCTGCCCGTCCTGGAGCAGCCGGACGGGGTGCCGGTCGTGCCCGTCTTCACCTCCGAGCTGGAGATGGCCGGGCTGCTGCCCTTCGTCTCCCGCTACCGCCTGGTCCCGCTGGGCGTGCTGGCCGCGCAGTGGCCCTCCGACGACCTGTCGCTCACCATCGACGCCAGCTCCGCCCACGGGCTGACCCTGACCTCGGCCGGGGTGCGTACCCTCCTCGCCCGCCCCTGACGGCGGCGCCCGGGATCAGAGCGAGAGCGTCATCCCGTCCGGCACGGTGATGCCGAAATCAGCGTCCAGCACCTGGCGCACCTCGGCCTCACCGGCCAGCTCGCGCTTGCGCACCGTGCCGTCGGCACCGGTCTCGGTGAGGAGCCGGCCTTCCAGCAGGAGATGCCCGTCGGACGTGGTCCGCTGGGCGAACAGACGGCGGGTGAACGGTGACCGGGGGTTCGTCGCCACCTCCCAGTTGAGCACCTCGTAGTCGCACAGTTCGAACGGCTCCAGGGTGAACACGTACTGCGCCACCCACTCGTCCCCGACCCGGTCGTACGCCTCCAGCACCCACAGCTCCGACGGCCCGCTGTGCGGCGCGTGGACGAACCGGTGGCGGCGCCCCGCGTCGTGGAGTTCGGTCCCGGAGACCAGCGGCACCGCCTCCAGCAGTGCCCCGGCGGCCCCGTACCCCACGTCGGCGAGATACGGCCGTGGATCGTCCGCGGCGGTGACGAGCAGGATCATGTGGCCGCGCGGGCGGCTCTCGATACGGTCGGCGCCCAGGACGACCCGCGCGACGAGCCGGGTCACCCGGAAACCGAGCGCTTCCAGGACGTACGAGAACAGCAGGTTCTGCTCGTGGCAGTAGCCCCCGCGCCTGCTGTGCACCAGCTTGGCCATGAGATCGTCCGGGGCCAGGGACGGAGCCCTGAGCCGCAGGGCCTCCAGATTCTCGAACGGAACGGACCGGGCATGGGCCAGATGCAGCCCCCGCAGCGTCGCCGTGTCGGCGCGGCGCGGCCCCTCCCAGCCGATCCTGCGGAAGTAGGCGTCGAGATCCACTAATGGCGTCGTTTCGGACATGCGCCTCACCCTAGGCGGCCGAGGGCCCGCCGTCGGCGGCCCACGGTCGGAGCCGCCCTCGGGCCTTGGTCCTAGGGCGGAGAGGCGTCGAGGCCGCACGGGCTCAGCGACCGCCCGGCGCAACCGCCCCGCCCGTATCGACCTCGCCGACCGGCTGCCCGGGGCACGGGAGGTGCTGGAGTGCCGGCCCGGACGGCGGCGCGGCCGGGTGCCGTGGACGACGAACGCGCCGCCGGCTGGACCGCCGGGCAGCGCGCTCGGGCCGGCCGGGACCGGGTGTGCACGGCCGTGCCGGGGTTCGTCGTGACCGGCGCGGCGCCCGCCGCCGGACGGGTCAGGTCGACTCCCGCTTCACCAGCTCCGTCGGAAGGATCACCGCGGCCGGGTCCTCGCCCCCTATCTGGGCCAGCAGGACCCGCACCATCTCGGCGCTGATCCGGTCCCAGGGCTGCCGTATCGTCGTCAGCTCGGGGCTCGCGGCCACCGCGGCGGGGGAGTCGTCGAAGCCGCCGACCGCCACGTCCTGCGGCACCCGGCGCCCGGCGCGCTGGAGCGCGGTGAGCACGCCCTGCGCCATCAGGTCGGAGGCGACGAACACCGCGTCCACGTCGGGGGCCCGGGCGAGCAGCCGCTCGGCGCCCGCCTCGCCGCTGGCCCGGCTGTAGTCGCCGGAGACGATGAGAGCGTCGTCGACCGGCAGGCCCGCCTCGCCCAGCACCTCCTTGTAACCGGCCAGCCGCTCCACACCGCCGGGTGTGTCCAGCGGGCCGGTGACCACGCCGATCCGGCGCCGCCCGAGCGAGAGCAGATGGCGGACCATGTCCCGGGCGCCGTCCCGGTCGTCGGCGGCCACATAGCTCACCTTGCCCAGTCCGATCGGCTTGCCGCAGGCGACCAGCGGGACGCCCGCCTCGCGCAGCTCCTGTGCGACCGGGTCGCCGGAGTGGCTGGAGACCAGCAGCACCCCGTCGACGTGCCCGGCGGTGATGTACCGCGTGATGCGCCGCCGCTCGTCCTCCGTACCCGCGAGCATCAGCAGCAGCGGGATGTCGTGCGCGGCCAGCGCCTGGGTGCAGCCGCGCAGCAGGACGTTGAAGTTCGGATCCTCGAAGAACCGCTCCTGGGGCTCCGTCAGCAGGAAGCCGACGGAGTCCGAACGACCGGTGATCAGGGAGCGCGCGTGCCGGTTCACGACGTATCCCGTCCGGCGGATCGCGGCGTTGACCGCTTCCTGCGCGGCCGGGCTGACGTAGTGCCCGCCGTTGAGCACGCGCGAGACGGTGCCGCGCGAGACACCGGCCTCGCGCGCCACATCGTGAATCGTCGGCGGTTTGCGCCGACCCCCCGTATGGCTCATGGTCATGACTTTACGGCCCCGGACAGCAGATCCAGGCTCCAGAACCGCTGGATGACCAGGAACAGCGCCACCAGCGGGAGCACCGCGAGGAACGCGCCGGTGATCACCAGGGTGTACAGCGCGGGCGTGTTCGCGCCCTGCTCCAGCAGCGTGTGCAGGCCGAGCGTGATCGGGAACTTCTCGTCGTCGCTGAGCATGATGTACGGCAGCAGGAAGTTGTTCCAGATGGCCACGAACTGGAACAGGAAGACCGTCACCAGACCGGGCACCATCATCGGCAGCGCGATCCGGGTGAAGATCCGCCACTCGCTCGCGCCGTCCATCCGCCCGGCCTCCACCACGTCGGCCGGCACGGCGGCGGCCGCGTAGATCCGGGAGAGGTAGACGCCGTACGGCGAGAGGATCTGCGGCAGCAGCACGGACAGGTAGGAGTCCGTCAGGTCGGCCTCCGCCAGCAGCAGGTACTGCGGGATCGCCAGGATCACCGGCGGCATCAGCACACCTGCGAGCAGCACGTTGAACATCGTCTCGCGCCCGCGGAAGCGGTACGTCGCCAGCGCGTAGCCCGCGAAGGACGACACCGCCGTGGACAGCAGGGCGCCGAGGATCGCGTAGAGGGCGGAGTTGCCCATCCACTGCCAGTACACGCCGTCGCGGTAGGCGTTCAGGTCGGAGAGGTTCTCGGCGAAGCCGGTGCCCGGCAGGAAGGTGAACGTGGAGAACAGCTCGCTGCCGGACTTGGTGGAGGCGATCACCACCCACGCCACCGGCAGCAGGCAGTACAGCGCGCCGAGCAGCAGCGTCACGGTGGGGATCAGGGCGATCCGGCGGCGCAGCGGCGGACCCTGGGCGGTGCCGGGGGTGGTGCCCGCGGCGGGCTCGGTCTTGCGGATGGCCAGCGTGCTCATCGTGCCGCCTCCTGTTCCCGACGACGGTTCGCGGCCCGCAGGAAGCCGAAGGACAGCAGCAGCGTGGCCAGGGCGATGATCGTGGCCTGGGCGGCCGCCGCGTAGATGTCACCCTTGCCGAAGGCGTCCTGGTACACCTTCATCAGCGGACTCCACGTCGTGGACACGGAGTTGGTGAGGGGCTTGAGGGTGGTCGGCTCGCTGAACACCTGGAGCGTCGCGATGATCGAGAAGAAGAAGGTCAGCACCAGCGAGGGCGCCACCATCGGGATCTTGATCCGCAGCGCGGTCTGCAGCGGGGTGGCGCCGTCCAGCTTCGCCGCCTCGTAGACCTCGGCCGGGATGGACCGCAGCGAGGTGTAGATGACGATCATGTTGAAGCCGGTGCCGCCCCAGACCGCGATGTTCGAGAGGGCGAGGTAGAGCGGACCGCCGTCCAGCAGGTCGGGCTGCGGCAGGCCGAGCTTGTCGAGGACGAAGTAGAACGGGCTGACGTCCGGCAGGTACAGGAAGCCCCACAGCAGCGCCGCGACCACACCGGGGACGGCGTACGGCAGGAAGATCGCGAGCCGGGTGAAGGGGGCGAGCCGCACCTTCTCGGAGTCGAGCATCAGCGCGAACAGCAGCGCGAGGCCCAGCATGACGGGGACGACGATGCAGCCGTAGCCGAGGACGCGCAGCGCGCCGTCGAGCAGTTCGCTGTCGGTGAGGGCGGCGGTGTAGTTCTCCAGGCCCGCCCACACCTCGCGGCGGGCGCCGGAACCGAGGCCCAGGCCCGAGACCTTCACCTTGCGGAAGCTGAGCCAGACCGCGTAGCCGATGGGCAGCGCGAAGAACAGGGCGAACAGGATCGTCGCGGGGAGGAGGAAGCCGTACGGGGCTCCCTTGACCCCGTACGACCTCCGGCGTGCGGTCGTCACTCGGAAACCTCGAAGCCCTGCTTCTTCATGTCGGCGACGGTGGCCTCCTGCATGGTGTCCAGGGCGGCCGTGAAGTCCGACTTGTTCTTGGCGGCGGCGCCGAAGGCGTCCTTGAAGGCGGTGTAGGCGACGTTCACGTTCGGGCCCCAGGCGGACGGCGCGGTGGTCTGCGCGATCTCGGCGGCCTTGGTGTAGAAGTCGGCCTGGTTCGAGAAGTACTCCGGTGACTCGGTGAAGGCGCCGCTGAGCTGAGCCGCCGTGGAGGCCGGGTAGATGCCGCTCTCCTTGGCCAGCGCGTTCAGCGCCGCGCCGTCGGTGTTCAGCCAGGCGGCGAACTTGGCGGCGGCCTCCTTGTTCCTGGAGTCGGTGGTGACGGCGGTGGAGGAGCCGCCCCAGCTGCCGGTGACGTTCTCGTCGGCGGACCACTGGGGGAGCGGGGCCATGGCCCACTTGCCCTTGGTGTCGGGCGCGGCGGTGGTCAGCGTGCCCGGGGCCCACACGGCGCTGACCCAGGCGATCTGCTTGCCGGTGTTGAGCGCCTTGTTCCAGGCCGGGGTGTACATCGGCTGGTTGTCGATGGCGCCCTCCTCGACGAGGTCACCCCAGAACGTGGCGACCTTCCGGGTCGCCGGGTCGTTGATGCCGACCTTCCACTGCTCGCCCCGAGTGGTCCACCACTTCGCTCCGGCCTGCTGGGCGAGGCCCGCGAAGAGGCCGGAGTCGTTGGCGGAGAAGGTGGTGAGGTCCTTGTCCGGGGCCTTCTTCTTCAGCGCCCGGGCGGTCTCGGCGAACTGGTCCCAGGTGGTCGGGACCTTCAGGCCGTACTGCTCGAACAGGTCCTCGCGGTAGTAGAACATCATCGGGCCGATGTCCTGCGGGACCGCGTAGACCGCGTCCGTGCCCAGCGTGGTCTGCTGCCAGACGCCCTCGGCGAACTTCTCCTTCACCCCGCCGACCTCGTCCGATATGTCGGCGAGCGCGTCATTGCTGACCAGGGTGGGCAGCGCCTGGTACTCGGCCTGCACCAGGTCGGGCGCCTGGCCCGCCTTGTGCGCGGTGAGGATCTTGGTGACCAGCGTGTCCCCGGAGGCCTGCTTCTTCACCGTGACGGTGATCCGGTCCTTCTTGCCCGGGCCCTTGTTCCACAGGTCGACGACCTTGTCCATGCCGGGCGTCCAGGTCCAGTACGTGAGCGAGACCGGCCCCGCCCCGGCCTCGCCGTCGCCGTCCTCGGAGCCGCACGCGGCGAGGGCGGTGGTGCCGAGGGTGAGGGCAACGGCGGTCGCCGCGCCTCTGAAAAGCCGCCGGCGCTTCGTGATCGGCATGGATATCTCCCCTGACCTGGGGCCCTCGCCCGTCGCGAGGACCTGCCATGCTTCTGTGAGCGTTCACAGTAGAGAAACATCCCGGACACTTGTCAATGGTTGTTGCTGTGCGGTTATGTTGGGCCTGTACCGCCACCGTTGTGTGTGCACGTTCCCAAATGATCGATTACTCGGGAGACATCCATGCCGGAGACCACCCCCAGGGGCCTCACCAGGCTCGCCTTCGGTGGGGACTACAACCCCGAGCAGTGGCCGGAAAGCGTCTGGCAGGAGGATGTCCGGCTGATGCGGGAGGCCGGCGTCTCCATGGTGAGTGTCGGGATCTTCTCCTGGGCGCTGCTGGAGCCCGCGCCCGGGGAGTACGACTTCGGCTGGCTGGACCGGCTCCTGGACCTGCTGCACGAGCACGGCGTCCGCGTCGACCTCGGCACCCCCACCGTGGTGCCCCCGGTCTGGTTCTACCGCGAGCACCCCGAGGCGCTCCCGGTGACCGCCGACGGCACCCGCTACGAGTTCGGCTCCCGGGGTGCCATCTGCCACAGCAACGCCGACTACCGGGCCGCCGCCGCGCACATCACCACCAAGCTGGCCGAGCGCTACGGCGACCACCCCGCCCTCGCGATGTGGCACGTCCACAACGAGTACGGGGTCCCGGTCTCCGCCTGTTACTGCGACTCCTGCGCCGCCCACTTCCGCCGCTGGCTGGCGGACACCTACGGCACGGTCGAGGCGGTCAACGAGGCCTGGGGCACCGCCTTCTGGGGCCAGCACTACACCGATCTGGAGCAGATCAACCCGCCGCGCGTGACCCCCACCGTCGGCAATCCGGCACAGGCCCTGGACTACAAGCGGTTCGCCGACGCCACCATCCGCGAGAACTTCGTGGCGGAGCGGGACATCCTGCACCGCCTCTCGCCCGGCGTCCCGGTGACCACCAACTTCATGACCGCGCTCAGCCAGTGCGACTCCCTCGACTACTGGGCCTGGGGCCGCGAGGTCGACCTCGTCACCAATGACCACTACCTCATCACCGACGGCCGCCGCACCCACGTCAACCTCGCCATGGCCGCCGACCTCACCCGCTCGGTGGCCGGCGGCGCCCCCTGGCTGCTCCTGGAGCACTCCACCTCGGGGGTGAACTGGCAGGCCCGCAACCCCGCCAAGGCCCCCGGCCAGATGGCCCGCAACTCCCTCGCCCATGTGGCGCGCGGCTCCGAGGGCGCCATGTTCTTCCAGTGGCGGCAGTCCCGGCGCGGCGCCGAGAAGTTCCATTCGGCGATGGTCCCGCACGGCGGCACCGACACCCGCGTCTGGCGCGAGGTCGTCGGACTCGGCGCGTCACTGGACGCGTTGGAGGAGATCCGCGGCACCCGCACCCGCGCCGACGTGGCCGTGCTCTGGGACTGGCACTCCTGGTGGGCGCAGAACCTCGACTGGCGGCCCAGTGAGGACCACGACGCCCGCGAGCGCGCCGACAGCTTCTACGAGGCGCTCTACGACCGCCACCTCACCGTCGACTTCGCCCACCCGGAGGCCGACCTGTCGGCCTACCCGCTGGTCGTGGTGCCCGCGCTGTATCTGATGACCGAGGCCGCGGGGCGCAATCTGAAGGGTTACGTCGAGAACGGCGGCACCCTGCTGGTCTCGTACTTCTCCGGCATCGTCGACGAGCACGACGCCGTCCACGAGGGCGCCTACCCCGGCGCGCTGCGCGATGTCCTCGGCCTGACCGTCGAGGAGTTCTCCCCGCTGCTGAAGGGCGAGACGGTCCGCATCACCGGCCCCGGCGGCGTCCCCGAGCTGGGCGCCGACGTGTGGACGGAGTTCGTGGTGCCGCGCGGCGCCGAGACCGTGTGGACCTACGCCGACGGCCTCACCGCCGGCCGCCCCGCCGTCACCCGGCACCGCCTCGGGGAGGGCACCGCCTGGTACGTCTCCACCCGCCTCGCCACCGAGGGCCTGGACGCGGTGCTCGCCCGGGCCGCCGAGGACGCGGGTCTCGCCCCGCGCACCGAACTGCCACGCGACGTCGAAGTAGTGCTGCGCGCCGGCGAGTCGGGCACCTATCTGTTCGCCCTCAACCACACCGGCACCGACGCCAAGGTGCCGCTGGACGCGCCCGGCACCGAGCTGCTGACGGGTGAACGCGCCGCGGGCGGCGTCGAGATCCCCGCGGGAGCCGTACGGGTCGTCCGGCTCGACGGCTGAACCCGGCCTCCAGGACCGACCCGGCCCCCAGGCCTGGCCCGGCCCCGGGCCAACCCGGCCCCAGGACCGACCGACTCCCCTCCGCCCGCGCGAGCCCTACGAGCCGCGGGCGGAGGGGCCGCCTCCAGCATCCCCGGGCAGCTGCCCGAGACAGCGGAGGTTCCCCATCCCCGTTACGTCGAAGGGACGACGGACAACGATGTTCCATCCCAGACGCACCCTCAGAGCCCTGCTGCTGCCGCTCACCGCGGGGCTCGCCCTCACCGCCCTCCCGGCGCAGACCGCGGAGGCGGCGAGCACCCTCACCAACGGCGGATTCGAGTCCGGCGGCGCCGGCACGGGCACACCCGCCGGCTGGTCCGAGTACGGCTCGACAGGCGCCTCCTTCACCGAGGCCGGGGGCCACGGCGGGAGCTACCGGCTGAGCCACTGGGCGTCCACCGCGTACAAGGTGGAGACGTACCAGTACCTCTCCGGCCTCACCAACGGCACGTACAAGCTGACCGCCTGGGTCCGCTCCGGCGGCGGCCAGAACGCGGCGTACATAGCCCTGAAGAACTGCGGCGGCGCCGAACAGCGCACCGACCTCCCGGTCTCCGCGAGCGGCTGGATCCGGATCGTCGTGCCGGTCGACGTGACCACCAACCAGTGCACGATCAGCGTCAACAGCGACGCCAACGCGGGCAACTGGATCAACGTCGACGACCTGACGTTCACCTCGGGCACGTCCGGCACCACGATCCACGGCGCCGACGTGTCCTCCCTGCCCAAGAGCGAGGCCAAGGGCGGCGCGTACCGGACGAGTTCGGGCTCCACCGCCGACCCGCTCGCCGTCATGAAGTCCGCGGGCATGAACTATGCCCGGCTGAAGGTCTGGGTGAATCCCGCCGACGGCTACAACAACAAGACCCGCGTACTCGCCATGGCCAAGCGGATCAAGGCGCAGGGCATGAAGCTGCTCGTCGACTTCCACTACTCGGACACCTGGGCCGACCCGGGCGCCCAGTCCAAGCCGGCCGCGTGGGCGGGCCACTCCTACAGCCAGCTGAAGACGGACGTGTACCACCACACGTACGACGTGCTGAGCGCGCTGAAGGCCCAGGGCACCACCGCCGACATGGTCCAGGTCGGCAACGAGATCAACGGCGGCATGCTCTGGAGCGAGGGCTCCACCAGCAACTGGCCGCAGCTGGCCGGACTGCTCAACTCCGGCTACGACGCGGTCAAGGCGGTCAGCTCGTCCACCCCTGTCGCTCTGCACCTCGCGAAGGGCGGCGACCTGACCGGCACCCGCTGGTGGTTCGACTCGGCACTGGCCAACGGCGTGAAGTTCGACGCCATCGGCCTGTCGTACTACGGCTACTGGCACGGCTCGCTGTACGACTTCCAGACCACCCTGGACGACGCGGCCGCCCGCTACGGCAAGCCGGTCTTCGTCGCCGAGACGGCCTACCCCTTCCGGCTCGACAGCGAGGACGCGCACGAGAACATCATCGACCTCCCCGGCGAGCTGGTCTCCGGCTACCCGGCCACCACCGCCGGGCAGACCAGGTGGATGAACGACATCGCGAGCATCGTGGAGGCCGTACCGAACGGCCGTGGCCTCGGCGTCTTCTACTGGGAGGCCACCTGGACGGCCGTGACCGGCAACGGCTGGGACCCCACCGACCCGTCCTCCGGGAACGGCTGGGAGAACCAGGCCCTGTTCGGCTACGACGACCGGGCGCTCCCGGCGATGGCGTGGTTCAGCCACCGCTGACCCGCACGGCCGGCGTGCACTGAATCGGTTCGGCCACCGCCGCCCCACGGTCCCGAGGGCCCGGCCGCGTGAGTGCGCACCTCCGCGGCCGGGCCCTCGCGCGTTGCCCCGCACCGGGGTCGAAGGCCGTCCGATGCCGGACAGGACGGCGACACGTCCGGGAAGCGATGTCTCACACCCCGCCACGCAGGGAAAACGGACCAGTGAGGGGCCCGACCGAGGGGGACACATGCTGAGGACTCCCGCCCACGACACCCGGCTGCGCATCCTGGAATGGCTCAAGGACCCGGCCGCCCACTTCCCGCCGCGCCACGGCACCGACCTCCTCGCGGACGGCGTCCCGGGCGACGCGGTGGCCGCCAAACTGGGTCTCCCCGGCCCGGTCACCGACACCCATCTCGCCCTCCTCACCGCCCTCGGCCTGCTCCGCTCCCGCCGGATCGACGGCCGGGTCCACTACCGGCGCGACGAGGTGCGCGTCGCGGAGGTGGCGCGGATGTTCGAAAAGGGCTGGTAGCGGCCGCGGGCGACGCGGCGTCGCCCGCGCGGACGGGGCACGGCCGCCGAGGTGGCGCTCCAGCCGGCCGGTGATCCTGGACACGGACGGCCGGGCCCTGCCCGGTGCCGGGGGCGGCCGCGTCCCGCCCCTCGGCCTGCCGCACCGCGCCGCACCCGCCGAACACCGCGCCGCGCGGATCGCCGTACGTGCGCGAGCGCGCACCACCTCACCCGCCGCCGTTCCGGCTTCCGCGTGGGCGACCAGCGTCTGCCGCACCGGGGAGGTGCCGGTGCCGGGCAGCGTCCGGGAACGAGGTGTCGCCGTCTGCGCGGCACGGGCCCCGACGTGACCGGGTACCGGCCCGGAGTTACGCTGTTGGCCGGCCGCTATCACCTCGCGGCGCGGCGGTGGGGCCCGCCGTCATCGAACCGCGGCGGCCAGGCCGCCAACGGTCCCTACTTGCGAGGGCGGCGCCCGCATGCCGGGTCCAGGCGAGTAGGAGAAGCACGGCCATGACAGTCCCGGACACCGACGACGCCGCAACGCGCGCCCCCGTACGGCGGCGCTCCGCCCGGCGCGCCCAGGCGCCGGTCGTCGCCGTGATCGCGCTCGGCGGCGGCATCGGCGCCACCGCCCGTTACGCGGCCTCCCTGGGGTGGCCCGCCGCCCCGGACGGCTTCCCCTGGGCGACCTTCTGGGTCAACGTCGTCGGCTGCGCGGTGATCGGGGTCTTCCTGGTGGCCGTCACCGAGGGCCGCCCCGCCCACCCGCTGCTCCGCCCGTTCTTCGGCACCGGGGTGCTCGGCGGGTTCACCACCTTCTCGACATACGCCGTCGACATCCAGCGGCTGGTCGAGGCCGGCCGCCCCGGCACGGCGGCCGCCTACCTCGCAGCGACGCTGTGCGCGGCCCTCGCCGCCGTCTGGCTGGCCGCCACCGGGACCCGACGGCTTCTGCTCCGGAGGCAGCGATGACCCGACCGACCGGCCGCGCCCTGCGGCTGACCGTTCTCGTCGGCGAGAGCGACACCTGGCACCACCGGCCCCGGTACACGGAGATCGTGCACCGGGCGCACGTGGCGGGCCTCGCCGGCGCCAGCGTCTTCCGCGGCGTCGAGGGCTTCGGCGCCTCCTCCGTGGTGCACACCTCCCGGCTGCTGTCGCTCAGCGAGGACCTGCCCGTCGCCGTCGTGATCGTGGACACCGAGGATCGCGTACGGGCCTTCCTGCCGGAGCTGGACGAGCTGGTCGGCGACGGGCTGGTGACCCTCGACGCGTGCGAGATCGTGCGGCCCACCCCTCGCAGGGAGACACCGTGAACTGGCTGCTGGTCGTCGTCGGCGGCATGATCGGCGCCCCGCTGCGCTATCTCACCGACCGCGCGGTGCAGTCCCGCCGCGACTCCGTCTTCCCCTGGGGCACCTTCGCCGTCAACGTCACCGGCTGCCTGGCCCTCGGCCTGCTGACCGGTGCGACCGCCGCCGGAGCCGCCGACTCCGCCCTCCGGCTGTTCCTCGGCACCGGCCTGTGCGGCGCCCTGACCACGTACTCGACCTTCTCCTACGAGACCCTGCGGCTCGCCGAGTCCGGGGCCCGGCTGCCCGCCGCGGCCAACGCGGTGGGCAGCGTGGCGGCCGGACTCGGGGCCGCGTTCGGGGGGTTCGCGCTGGCCGAGGCGCTGTGCGCGTGAACGGACGCCCACCACGACGGGGTGAGCCCACCACAACAGGGTGAGCCCACCACAACAGGGAGAAGCGCTGCACGACAGGGAGAAGCGCTGCACGACGCGACACCGGACGCGAGTGCCCCCACACTCACGGCGGCGGGACCGGCTGCCCGGTGGCGCGGCTGACCGAACCGGCGGCTGCCGTGGCACGGCTGGCGGTCGACCTGCCGGGGCGTGGCCGGCGGAACCGGGCGTACCGCCGCGGCGTCGAAAAGTATTCTTCCACGGAACACCCGGCATGAATTTCTTCTTTCCCTCACCTTGACAGCGCGCCGAGGTCCCCGCAGGATCGTCCTCCGTGAACCTGTCAGACAGCCAGACAGCCGGGCGTGGCCCGCGGCGCGTCAGCGCCATGGAAGCGGTGCTCGGCCACCTTCGCGGCGCCATCGAGCGCGGCGAGTACGCGATCGGTGACAAGCTGCCCTCCGAGGCCGAGCTGTGCCGGACCCTCGAGGTCTCCCGGCCCGTGCTGCGCGAGGCGCTGCGGGCTCTCCAGGCACTCGGGCTGACCGTGGCCAAGACCGGCAAGGGCACCTTCGTGGTCGCCCACAGCGTCGAGGACCCCACCTTCGGCGACTACGCGGCCAGCGACCTGCTGGAGGTGCGCCGCCACGTCGAGATCCCGGTCGCCGGGTACGCGGCCCTGCGCCGCACCCCCGAGAACCTCGACCACCTGGCCCATCTCCTCGACCGCATGGAACGGGAGACCGACACCACGGCGTGGGTGGCGATGGACACCCTCTTCCACCTGGCCGTGGCCGAGGCCGCCCAGAACCCGGTGTTCCGCCGGGTGATCGAGGAGATCCGGGACGCCCTCGCCCGCCAGTCCGCGTTCCTGAACGAGCTGGGCGGCAGGCGCGAGCAGTCCAACCGGGAGCACCGGGCGATCGTCGAGGCGCTGATCGACGGTTCGGAGCACGACGCGGTCGAGGCGATGTCGCACCACCTCGACCGAGTGGAGACCACCCTGACCGACATCGTGCGCCCCACGCGCACGGACACCCCCACGGAAGGCGGACCCGCGGCGTGAGCGAGCAGTCCCTGCGCAAGGACGTGCAGAAACGTTCCGGCCATGTCGACGCCGGAGACGAGGGCTACAGCAAGTCTCTCAAGTCCCGGCACGTCAACATGATCGCCATCGGCGGAGCCATCGGCACCGGCCTCTTCCTCGGCGCCGGCGGCCGCCTCGCCGACGCGGGCCCCTCCCTCTTCATCGCCTACGCCGTCTGCGGCGTCTTCGCCTTCCTCGTCGTACGCGCCCTCGGCGAACTCGTGCTCTACCGCCCCTCCTCCGGCGCCTTCGTCTCGTACGCCCGCGAGTTCATGGGTGAGAAGGGCGCCTACACCGCGGGCTGGATGTACTTCCTCAACTGGGCCACCACCGGCATCGCCGACATCACCGCGGTCGCCACCTACACCCACTACTGGGGCATGTTCTCCGACATCCCCCAGTGGGCGCTGGCGCTCATCGCGCTCGCCGTCGTGCTCACGGTGAATCTGATCTCGGTGAAGATCTTCGGCGAACTGGAGTTCTGGTTCGCCATCGTCAAGGTCGGCGCGCTCGTCGTCTTCCTCTGCATCGGCATCTTCCTGCTGGTCACCCAGCACCCCGTCGACGGCCGCACCCCCGGCCCGTCGCTGATCACCGACAACGGCGGCGTCTTCCCCAACGGCCTGCTGCCCATGCTGCTGATCATCCAGGGCGTCGTCTTCGCCTACGCCTCCGTCGAACTGGTCGGCGTCGCCGCGGGCGAGACCGAGAACCCCGAGAAGATCATGCCGAAGGCGATCAACTCGATCATGTGGCGCGTGGGCCTGTTCTACGTCGGCTCGGTCGTGCTCCTCTCGATGCTGCTGCCCTGGTCGTCGTACAAGGCGGGGGAGAGCCCCTTCGTCACCGTGCTCTCCAACATCGGCATCCCCGCCGCCGGCGGCATCATGAACCTCGTCGTGCTCACCGCGGCGATGTCCTCCCTCAACTCCGGCCTCTACTCCACCGGCCGCATCCTGCGCTCCATGGCCGTGCACGGCTCCGCCCCGCAGTTCACCGGCGCCATGAGCCGCAGCCAGGTCCCCTACGGCGGCATCCTCCTCACCAGCGGCGTCTGCGTGCTCGGCGTCGGCCTCAACTTCGTCGTCCCCGCCGAGGCGTTCGAGATCGTGCTGAACTTCGCCGCGCTCGGCATCCTCGCCACCTGGGGCATGATCATGGTCTGCCACCTGCTGTTCTGGCGGAAGACCCGGAACGGCGAACTCGACCGCCCCGGCTACCGGCTGCCGGGCTCCCCCTGGACCGAGATCGTGACGCTGGCGTTCCTCGCCTCCGTCCTGGTCCTCATGTACGCCGACGGCGGCGCCGGACGCACCACCGTGCTGTGCCTGCCGCTGATCGTCGCCGCCCTGGTCGCCGGCTGGTACGCCATCCGCGGCCGCATCGGAAACCCGACCAAGGCCGACGTGTGAACCACGCCCCGGCCGACGCCCACCCACCGAAGAACCAGGCAGTGATGTACAGCAGTTCCGTTGCGGACGCACCCCAGGTCCGTGAGCCCCTCCACGCCCCAGTCGCCCACCTCGTCCGCGGGGGGATGGTGGAGGGCATCCACTACGGCTCCGTAGTCGTCCTCGGCACCGACGGAGGCGTCGCCTTCCAGCTCGGCGACATCGAGGCGGCCTTCTATCCCCGTTCCGCCATCAAGCCGGTCCAGGCCGTCGCCATGGTCCGGGCAGGTCTGCCGCTCGACGGCGAACTGCTCTCACTCACCGCCGCCAGCCACTCCGGCGAGGAACGTCACCTCGCCGGCACCCGCCGCATCCTGGAACTGGCCGGGCTCACCGAGGACGATCTGCGCAACACGCCCGACATGCCGTTCGACCCGACGGTCCGGGACACCTGGGTGCGCGAGGGCCGGCTCCCGTCCCGGCTCGCCCAGAACTGCTCCGGCAAGCACGCGGCCATGCTCTACACCTGCACGCTCAACGGCTGGTCGCTGGACGACTACCTCGACCCGGCTCACCCCCTCCAGCAGGCGATCGCCGAGACAGTGGAGGACCTGACCGGCCAGCAGATCGCCGCGGTGACGGTCGACGGCTGCGGCGCACCGCTCTTCGCCCTGTCCCTGCACGGCCTCGCCCGCGCCGCCGCCCGCCTCACCACCGCCGCCCCCGGCACGCCCGAGGCGCGCGTCGCCGACGCCGTGCGCGACCACGCCGAGCTGGCCTCCGGCTCCGGCCGTGACGTGGCCGCCCTGATGCGGGCCGTCCCCGGCCTGCTCGCCAAGGACGGCTTCGAGGGCGTCCAGGTCGCGGCGCTGCCCGACGGCCGCGCGATCGCCGTCAAGATCGCCGACGGGGCGAACCGCGCCCGCATCCCCGTAGCCGCCGCGGCCCTCGCCCGCGCCGGCGTCGACCCCACCCGCCTCACCGAGTTCGCCGGCGAACCCCTGCTCGGCGGCGGCACCCCCGTAGGCGAGATCCGCCCGGCCCGGGCCCTGGACCCCTTGGCCCACGCGGCCTGACCCACCCAGGACGAGGCGGGACGGCCGGCAGCTGCGCACGGCGAGCAGGGGACGCTGCGGGGGGTGTCCGCCCCCAGCGGCCGGCGGCAACCCAGGGCGACATGACGTCCCACCGAGCCGCCGGACCGAGGACGGACACCCCCGCCGCGGCCCCGACCTTCCACCCGCCCCCGGCGCAACGCACGCCACAGCACACCCGCGCAGGCCGCCGCAGGCAGCCCACCGGCCACGGCCACCCCCACCTCACCTCACCCCACCCTCTGAAAGAGGCCCCGCACCCATGACCGCCGCCACCCGCAGCGAACACGACCTCCTCGGCGACCGCGACGTCCCCGCCGACGCCTACTGGGGCGTCCACACCCTGCGCGCGACCGAGAACTTCGCCATCACCGGCACCCCGATCTCCGCCTATCCCCATCTGATCACCGCCCTGGCCGCGGTGAAGGAGGCCGCCGCTCGCGCCAACGAGGAGCTGGGTCTGCTGGACCCGAAGAAGGCGGCCGCGATCGTCACGGCCTGCCGCGAGATCCGGGCCGGAGAGCTGCACGACCAGTTCGTGGTGGACGTGGTGCAGGGGGGCGCCGGCACGTCGACCAACATGAACGCCAACGAGGTCGTGGCCAACCGGGCGCTGGAGCTGCTGGGCCACGAGAAGGGCCAGTACGCGTACCTGCACCCCAACGAGGACGTGAACCTCGGCCAGTCCACCAACGACGTGTACCCGACCGCCGTCAAGATCGCGACGGTGTTCGCGGTACGCGGCCTGCTCAAGGCGATGTCGGTGCTTCAGGACGCGTTCGCCCGCAAGGCGGTGGAGTTCCGCGACGTACTGAAGATGGGCCGCACCCAGCTCCAGGACGCCGTACCGATGACGCTCGGCCAGGAGTTCTCGGCGTACGCCGTCATGCTCGACGAGGACCGCAGCCGCCTGGCCGAGGCGGTCGAGCTGATCCACGAGATCAACCTGGGGGCCACCGCCATCGGCACCGGCCTCAACGCGCCGAGGGGCTACGCCGAGGCGGCCCGCCGCCACCTCTCCGACATCACCGGCCTCCCCCTGGTCACCGCCGCCAACCTGGTCGAGGCCACCCAGGACTGCGGCGCCTTCGTCCAGATGTCCGGCGTGCTCAAGCGGATCGCCGTCAAGCTCTCCAAGAGCTGCAACGACCTGCGCCTGCTCTCCTCCGGCCCGCGCGCGGGCCTCGGCGAGATCAACCTCCCCCCGGTGCAGGCCGGTTCGTCCATCATGCCGGGCAAGGTCAACCCGGTGATCCCGGAGGTCGTCAACCAGGTCGCCTTCGAGGTGATCGGCAACGACGTCACCATCACCATGGCGGCGGAGGCCGGCCAGCTCCAGCTGAACGCCTTCGAACCGATCATCCTGCACTCCCTCTCGGAGAGCATCACCCACCTGCGCAACGCCTGCGTCACCCTCGCCGAGCGCTGCGTGGCAGGCATCACCGCCAACACCGAGGTGCTGCGCGCGAGCGTGGAGAACAGCATCGGCCTGGTCACCGCCCTGAACCCGCACATCGGGTACACGGCCGCCACCGACATCGCCAAGGAGGCCCTGGCCACCGGCCGGGGCGTGGCCGAACTGGTCCTGGAGAAGGGACTGCTGCCGCAGGAGAGGCTGACCGCGCTGCTGCGGCCGGAGGTGGTCGCGGGCAACGGCTCACTCACCGTCTGACCTGCGCCTTCCCTGGCGAACACCCGGCCTTCCACCGGGTTCTGGAGCACACCCCCGGCCGCGGGCCGGCCCGTCGGCCACGTCCCGGCGCGCGCGGCTCGCGAGACCTGGGTGCGCCATCTCGTACGGCCACAGCCGTCGTTCGCGGTGCTGGACCGCGCCGGACGGGCGCGTGCCTGACCCGCCCTCGGGCTGCCGCCCCGGCTGCCGGCCGGTCATCCCCGCACCGTACGGGCCCGGACGGCCCGGGACCGCAACGCCAGCGTGACCGCCCCGGCGCCCAGCCCCGCGGCGGCCGCGATCGCCGCCGTCTCCGCCCAGCCGGGCCCGGGATCGGGGGCGGCGACGGCCACGGCGGCCGGTACCGGGTCGGGGCCCGGCCGCGGCCGGGCCCGCAGGGCGTCCAGCGACCCCACCGGTTCGACCCGGCCGGCCGCGCCGAACCCCCAGTCGAGCAGCGAGCGGGCCTCCTCGTAGACGGCGAACCCGCCGCCCTCGCGCGGATTCATCACCGTCACCACGAGGGTCCGCCCGCCCTTGCGGGCCGCTGCGACGAGGGTGTGGCCCGCGCGGCTGGTGTAGCCGTTCTTGACGCCGATCAGCCCCCGGTACCGCTCGACGCCGTCGGCGCCGGTCAGCAGCCGGTTGGTGTTCCGGATCGGGTACACCCATCCGCCGCGCCCCGGAAAGCCGGCCTCGACCGTGCCGCAGTACCGCGCGAACTCCGCGCTGCGCAGCCCGGCCCGCCCGAACACCGCCAGGTCGTACGCCGAGGACACCTGGCCCGGCGCGTCGTACCCGTCGGGTGACACCACCCGCGTGTCGAGCGCGCCCAGCGAGCGCGCCTTCGCCTGCATCCGCTGGGCGGTGGCCCGCCAGCCCCCGTTGAGCGCGGCGAGCACCCGTACGGCGTCGTTGCCGGAGCTGAGGAAGACGCCGCGCCACAGATCGGTGACCCGGTAGGTGCGGCCCTCGGCTACGCCGACCAGGCTGCTGCCCGACCCGATGCCCTTGAGTTCCCTCGGTTCGACCCGGTGCCGGATGCCGCCGGGCAGCGTCGGCAGCACGGTGAGCGCGAACAGGGTCTTCAGAGTGCTCGCCGGCGGCAGTTTGCGGTGTGCGTCGTGCGCGGCCAGCACGTCGCCGGTGCGGGCGTCGGCGACCAGCCAGGACCGGGCGGAGACGTCCGGGAGCTTCGGGGCCCCGGCGCGCGGGCGGACGTGGGTTCCGGGCCGGTACAGCAGCGACGGCCGGGGGGCCGCCGCCGGTCCGACCGGCGCGCCGGGGTCGGTGCCGGAGCGGGCGGCCACCGCGGCCGGCGCCACGGCGAGGACGCCCACCAGGCAGAAACCGCAGGTCGACACCGTCACCCGAGATGAGAATCCGATCGTCATACAAGCAACCTAGGAACGCCCCCGGCGTGGGCCGCGCTGCCCGGGCCGTTGTCCGGAGCGCGTGCACCCGGATGCCACACGCGGTCGTCACCCGGCCGGGAGGGTCGGCTGGACGCGCCGCAGGAACGTCGCGTTGTCCGGGGTCTCGCGCATCCGCCGCAGCAGCGTCTCCAGGTCGGCCGCCGCGTCCCGGGACCGCAGCGCCCGGCGCAGACCGCGGACGGCGGCCGATTCGGCCGGTGTCAGGAGCAGTTCCTCACGGCGGGTGCCGGAGGCGGTGATGTCGACGGCCGGGAAGAGCCGGCGCGAGGCAAGCTCGCGGCTGAGGCGCAACTCCATGTTGCCGGTGCTCTTGAGTTCCTCGAAGAAGTACTCGTCGGCCCGGGAGCCGGTCTCCACCAGCGCCGTCGCGAGGATGGTGAGCGAGCCGCCCTCCTCGGTCTGCCGCGCGGCTCCGAAGAACCGCTTGGGGCCGAGCACGGCCGCCGCGTCGACACCGCCGCTGAGCGTGCGCCCGCCCGAGGAGGCCGCGTTGTTGTACGCCCGGCACAGCCGGGTCAGCGAGTCGAGCAGGATCACCACGTCCTGGCCCTGTTCGACGAGCCGCTTGGCCCGCTCCACGACCAGTTCGGCCAGCGCGATGTGCTGACGGGGCGCCTGGTCGAACGTCGAGGCGTACACCTCGCCCCGCACCGAGCGGCGCATGTCGGTGACTTCCTCGGGGCGTTCGTCGAGCAGGACGACCATCAGCCGGCACTCGGGGTGGTTCCCGGCGATCGCGGCGGCGGTCTGCTGGAGCAGGACGGTCTTTCCGGACTTGGGCGGGGCCACGATGAGCCCGCGCTGCCCCTTGCCGAGCGGCGCCATCAGATCGGCGAGCCGTCCGGTGAGCCCGGCCGCCGGATGCTCCAGACGCAGCCGCCGGTGCGGGTGCAGCGGGATGAGCTCCCGGAAGTGGGGCCGGCCGCGCAGCGCGCCGGGCGCCCGGCCGCCGACGCGTTCGACGCCGGTCAGCGTGCGCCGCGCGTCGCTCACGCCGTCGACGAGGTCGCCCTTGCGCAGTCCGTGCCGGCGGATCAGCGCGGCCGGTACCTGCGGGTCGGCGGGCGAGGGCAGACAGTGCTCGGCGCGCAGACGGCCCTTCCCGTCCGGGTCGACGTCGAGGACGCCGGTGACGGCTCGCGCGGCCGGGGACCGCTGCTGGAGGAGAGGGTGTTCGAGAGTGGTGGTCATGAGGTCGGTCCTTTCGAGGACGCGGGCGGAGGTCATGCGGAAGGGGAGGGGGAGAAGCCGCGGAGGAGACGGGCGCACAGCGCACCCGCGGGCGGCGGGAACACCTCGGCGTACGGATCGACAGCCGTACGGCGACGAGGTGAGAGAAGAGATGAGAGAGAAGAACCGGTACCGGCGCCCAAGACAGGGCGTGACACATGTACCGATCGCACTGTAGCACCTACTGCGCGTGCCGTACGAGAGAACGCACCGACGCGCTCCCTCATTCCCGCCGTGGCCCTTCCGCCCCGGGTGACTGCACGCAGCCCGCCCCGCCCGCCCGCCCGGCGGGATGGCCGTGCCGTGGACGCGGTACACATCGGACCATGGACACTCCGCTGACCACCGGCCGGCTGGTCATCCGTGACTGGACCGTCGACGACGCCGACGCCGCCCTCCACATCTACGGCTCGCCGGACGTCGCCCACTGGCTGACCCCCGCGATGGAGCGCGTCCGGGACGCCGCCGCCATGCGCTGTCTGCTCCAGGCCTGGCGGGAGAGCCAGCCCAACCTGGTGCCGCCCCGGGGGCGCTGGGCGGTGCAGCGCCGGGACGACGGCACGGTCGTCGGCGGACTCGGTATCCGGCTGCTGCCGCCCTACGAGGACGATCTGGAGGTCAGCTGGCAACTGGCGCCCGAGGCCTGGGGCCAGGGGTACGCCGTCGAGGCCGCCCGAGCGCTGATCGGCTGGGCTTTCGACCACGACGCCGACGAGCTGTTCGCGGTCGCCCGGCCCGCCAACAAGCGGGCCGTCGCCACCGCGGAACGCCTCGGCATGCAGTGGGTCGGCGAGACGACCAAGTACTACGGCCTGCGCCTTCAGGTCTACCGGATCCGCCCCGGCGACCTGTCCGGCCTGTCCGGGTGAAGCCGCCGCCGTAAGCTGGGGGTGATGTTCGGTCCTGAAGGCCCCAGCCTGCGCGAACTCGCCGTCCAGGCGCTGTCGTCGGTCGAGCGCGGCTACGACCTGCTCGCGCCGAAATTCGACCACACCCCGTTCCGCACGCCGGACTCCGTCCTGGACGCGGTGGCCGCGGCACTGGCCCCGATCGGCCCCTTCGGGACGGGGCTCGACCTGTGCTGCGGCACCGGCGCGGGCGTCGGCGTGCTGGCCCGGATGTGCGCGCAGAGCGTCACCGGGGTGGATCTCAGCGCGGGCATGCTGGCGGTGGCCCGGCGGCGGGTCCTCCCTCCGCGGGGCGGGCCGCGCCTCTCCTGGGTCCACGCGGACGCCCGCGCGCTGCCCTTCGGTCCCGCCTTCGACCTCGTGGTCAGCTTCGGGGCGTTCGGGCACTTCCTGCCGGAGGAGCTGCCCGGCCTGTTCGCGCAGGTCCACGGTGTGCTGCGGCCGGGCGGCCGGTTCGCCTTCCCGGTCGTCGCCCCGCCCGGGCCCGGTTCACGGGCCTACTGGACGCTGCTGGGCTTCGACGCCGTGATGCGGGTGCGCAACGCCGTCCGGCGGCCGCCGTTCGTGATGTACTACCGGACCTTCGGGCTCGGCCGGGTGCGGCGGGAGCTGGAGCGGGCCGGTTTCGCCGTGGAGCTGTACGCCCTGCCGGAGTTCGGGTACCGGCGGGACGGGAGCCCACGGGTCCGGACGGTGGCGGCCCGGCGGCTCCCGTAGCGCGCGGCGGCGCCGGTCAGACCGCCGCCGGGAGGGTGAACTCGTAGACGAGCGCGTCCTGCTGGGCGTCCAGGAGGAGGTCGGTGATCTCCAGCGGCCGGGCGTACTGGTCCTGCACGAGCCGGGTCACCCGGACCGACGGCGTGTCCGGGAGGCGGGTGATGGTGTCCCGGTGGTGCAGCGTCAGGCCGGACCGGCGCATCCAGTCGTAGGCGCGCCGCAGCTGTGCGGAGGAGGTCCCGTCGGCGCGGTCGCGGTAGCGGCCCAGCTCCTCTACCTCGGTGAGCGCCACCGCCGAGAAGGACGTCACCGCGGTGCGCCGGCCCCGGCCGTCGGCGCCTGCCGACTCGTAGCGGTGCACCAGGGTGGGCCGGTACGGGGCCAGCCCCAGGGCCTCGGCGTGCGCGGGCGGCGGGGTCTCCCAGGCGACGGTGGCCCGGTCGACGGCGCGCGGGTCGGCCGGGCGGCGGGCGCCGACCGGGAAGGCGAGCGAGGTCGGGTGCTCGACCGGGGGGCCGGGCAGGGTCGCGTGGCTGCCCCGCCGGTCGGTGGCGACCAGGCCGTCGCGGCGCAGGACGTCGAGCGCCTGCCGTACGGTCTCCCGGCTGACCCGGAAGTATTCGGCCAACTGCCGCTCTCCCGGTAGCCGTTCGCCGGGCGGGATGGTGCCGTCGCGCAGCTCGCCCAGCAACTTGGTGGCGATCCGCCAGTAAAGGGGCTGGTCGTCGGACCGGTGGGCGGGCCGGCCGGCGGTCTGCGGGTGGTTGTGCGGGGTGGTGCGGGCCATGCCGCGCCCTCCTGTTGGTGACGTGCCGTAGCCGCATGGGCTCATTGCGCCACCACATCTAGCATTGGTCTAAACCAGCAGGGAAGGGCGGCCCGGCGGTTCGGCCGAAACCGGACCGCGCGGTCCGCCCTTCGGGGGGCGCCGGACCGCCCCTCGGGCGGCGTCACCTGGCGCTGTACGGAGCCTCCACCGGGGCCATCTTCCGCGGGTCGTCCGCGATGCGCGGGCCCATGCGGTTCATCACATGACCCGGCGATACCCCCGCCCCCGGGCCGCGAGACCGCAGGAGCCGCCGAAGCCGTCATGGCCGAAGGTGCGCGGGTTCGGCCCGTACGAGCCGTTCGCGCCGCTCAGCCACAGCCGAGCCCGGCCTCGGTGTCCCGGTCGGACCCGGCGCCGAGCACCAGGTCCCAGGCGCCCTGCCCTTCGCGTACACGCTCGGCCGCGGCGGCGGACAGCAGGCGCCGCCCGCCGGGGCTGCCCCGCCCCGCCAGCACCCCGTACAGGCCGCGACCGCCCGGGCGGTGCCGTGGCCGTTGACCGCGGGTATCTCGGCGGCCCGCCACTCGGGCGTGTTGCCCTCCCGCGCGCCCACCACCGGGTTGGTCAGCGCCGCCAGCACGGCGGGCGCCGACCGGCCGAGGACCGGCGCCCGTTCGCCGCGCGGCGCGGTCGGCGCGCGCACCAGCCGGGCGGTGCGGTCGGCGCGCGCACCAGCCGGGCGGTGCGCCCTGCCTCCCGCTCCGGCGGGCCGATGGTGAAGTCGGTGCCGAGCGGCCCGGTCACCTCCCGCTCCAGGAAGGCGCGCGGCCGCAGCCCGGAGACCCGGCACACCACCTCGCCGACGAGTGGCCGTAGGTCAGCGCGTGGTAGCCGGACCGGGGCCGTGGACCGCGGACCCGTGCTAGGACATGCACCCTCCGTCGTCCGTCGTCCGTCGTCCGTCGGAACGCCCGGCGCGCGCCGAGTCGCCGCCGAATGTACCGACCGGTCGGACCGGAGGGGAGGAGGTGTCCTGGACAGCGGCCCGGCAGGAGGTGTCCGGGGCGGGAGGCGTCCGGGAGATCAGGCGTACGACCGCAGCCAGCCGATCCTGGCCCGCTCCTGGTACGGCCCGCCGCCCTCGTGGTCGTTGAAGTCGTACACCTCGATCGCCTTGTCCTCGTGCGCCCAGGCGTTGAACGCCGCGAAGACCGTCGAGGGCGGGCAGGTCTGGTCCTCCAGTGCCGCCGAGAACAGCGCCGGCGCCCGGCCGCGGGCGGCGAAGTGCACGCCGTCGAAGTAGGACAGGGTGTGCAGGGCGTCCTCGGTGCGGCCGCGGTGCGTCTTGAGGTAGAGGCCGATCTCCCGGTACGGGTGGCGGTCCGTCATGGTGGTCGCGCGCGGGAAGTCGCACAGGAACGGCACGTCCGGCGCGACCGCCGCCAGATCCGGCAGCAGCCCGCCCATCGCGATGGCGATGCCGCCGCCCTGACTGCCGCCGAGGACGACGGTGCGGGAGGCGTCGGTCAGCGGGTGCGAGCGGGCGGCCTCGACGGCCCGCACGGCGTCCGTGAAGACCCGGCGGTAGTAGTAGTTCTCCGGCGCGTCGATGCCGCGGGTCATGAACCCGGGGTAGGCGGGGACGCCGCCCACCGGGTCGGCGGTGCCGCCCCCGCCGCCCCAGGCGCTGCCCTGGCCGCGGGTGTCCATCACGAAGTGCGCGCGGCCGGTGGAGGCCCACAGCAGATGCTCGTGCGGCAGACCGCGCCCGCCGCCGTAGCCGACGAACTCCACCACCAGGGGCAGCGGCTCCTCGGCCGCGGCGGGCAGGACCAGCCAGCCCTTCACCGGGTGGCCGCCGAATCCGGCGAACGTCACGTCGTACACCCGCACCGTGGCCAGGCCCGTCTCGACGGGCTCGAACCGGGCGTCCAGGTCGTGCTCGCGCGCCTCCTGGAGGGTCTTGGACCAGAAGGCGTCGAAGTCCCCGGGCTCGGTGGAGTCGCTGCGGTACTCGCGCAGTTCGTCGAGCGGGAGGTCGAACAGGGCCATGGAGGACCGCCTTCGCTGGAGAGGGCCGTTGACCATCACACCGTAGGGTCACGTCACGTTCGCTCGCCAGACCCGGCCCACGCCTCGGACACTGTCCGACAGGTCGAACATGACGTTGACTTCGCTGGTCACGGGGTTTCTCAGGCCCGCCGCCGGGTCCACTGCGGCTCGGTGCGCGCCCACTCCCGGTCCCACTCGGCGAGCCGGCGCCGGAGCGCGGCCCGGCGGACCAGCGTGTGACCGAGCAGCACCGTCCCGGCCGTGACGCCCGCCGCGCAGCCGCCCATGGCGAGGGAGTGCTGCCAGATCACGCTGTCGTCCGGCGGTGCCGGCACCGTGCGGCCCCGGCCGTCGAACCACACGTCGACCCGCTCGCCCCGCTCGGTGCCCGCGGGGACCCGGGCTACGGCCGTCCGTACCCCGGCCCCGGGGTCGGTCCAGCGCACGGTCGCCCGGTACGCGTACGCACGGCCGCCCTGCAGCGCGGACATCGAGTCGGGGCCGTGGTCGACCACCTCGGCCCGCACCCGGTGCCGTTCCGCGCGCTGCTCGGCCGCCGTCGCCCGGGCGTCCTGATGTGCCCACCAGGCCGCGCCCGCTCCCGCCAAGGGTGCGCCCACCACGAGCAGGACGGCGACGACCAGCACCGTCCACGCCTCCACGACGTCCGACCGGCGCCGCAGCGGATTGCGCCGCCAGCGCCAGCCGAGCACCCGGGTCCGCATCTGCCGCCTCCTCGCCGCCCTCGCGCGCGAGCACCCCTGTGCGTCCTCGTACCCGTCCGGTGGAGTTCGCTCACGCAGAGGGGGAGGGGCGGGGGCGGGACTCAGCCGAAGCGCTCGATCCGGATCCGGTCCACCGGCTGGCCGGCCGCCACCAGCAGCCGGGAGGCGTGCTCGGCGAAGGCGTTGGAGCCGCAGACGTAGACCTCCCAGCCACCCGGCGGCCGCTCGGCCAGCACGGGCTCCAGATGCGCGGCGGTCATCCGGCCCACCGGGGTGCCCCGCGGGGCGCTCCGGGTGAACACGGGGGTGGTCTCGGCGCCGTACTCCCGGGCGTAGATCAGCTCCTCGGGGCTGCGCGCGGACACCAGCAGCCGCAGCGGCACGTCGAGCCCGCGCGCCCGGTGGTGCCGGACCATCGACATCAGCGGGACGACACCGGAGCCGGCGCCGATCAGCAGCGCGGGCCGGTCGCCGGGCCACGCGAAGAAACCGCTGACCGGGCCGCGCACCTCGACGCGGTCGCCGGGCCGGGCCTCGGCGTGGAACCAGCCGGAGACCTCACCGCCCTCGACGTGGTCCAGGGTCAGCTCGATGTGCCCGGAGTCGTCGGGCGCGGACGCCAGCGAGTAGTGGCGCTGGGCGGAGTAGCCGTCCTCGGCGGTCAGCCGCAGTTGCAGATGCTGGCCGGGGACATGGCCCACCCAGGCGGGCACCGCGAACCGGTAGGTGGCGGCGCGCGGAGTCTCCCGCCGGATCTCGGTGAGGGTGGCGGTCTGCCAGACGTTCGCGCCCCGGTGGGTCACGGCGATCCGGCCGGGGATGGCGAACCGGGTCGGGGGAGTGAAGGTCTCAGTCACCGGAGTACCGCTGCTCCTCCCACGGGTTGCCCCGCGCGTGATAGCCGTTCTGCTCCCAGAAGCCGGGCTCGTCGTGGTCGAGGAGGGTCAGGCCCGCGATCCACTTGGCGCTCTTCCAGAAGTACAGGTGCGGCACCAGCAGCCGCGCCGGGCCGCCGTGCTCGGGGGCGAGCGGCTGCCCGTCGTAGGTGAAGGCGATCCACGCCTTCCCGCCGGTCAGGTCGGTCAGCGGCAGGTTGGTGGTGTACCCGGTGTGCGAGTAGGCGACCGCGTGCGTCGCGGTCGGGAGGGGCCGCACGGCGTCCAGGAACGCGTCCAGCGACACGCCCCCGAAGCGCACCCCGAACTTCGACCAGCTGGTCACGCAGTGGATGTCGCCCTCGTACACCGAGCCGGGCAGCGCGTGCGCCTGCTCCCAGTTCCAGGTGCGGGGCGCCTCGGCCAGTCCGTCGACGCGGAAGGTCCAGTCGGCGGGGGTCAGGTCGGGGGTGACCTCGGCGGACAGCACGGGCCAGTCGTCGCCCGCGTCGTACTGCCCGGGCGGCAGGCCCGGACGGTGGACGCGCGGGCGTCCGGTGAAGCCTCGAGTGACGTTCATGGTTCAACCGTACGTGCCCGTGACGGGTGCTCCGACGCCCGGGGGGATCACCGGTCAGGTGTCCTCGGGCTCGGGCTCGGGTGGTGCCCAGGCGTTGTAGCGGACCAGATACCCGGCGAAGCGGGCCAGGTCCTCCTCGGGCCAGTCCGCCAGCCGCTCCCGGAACGCCGCCCGGCGGCTCTCGGTGACCTGGGCGAGCAGCTGCCGCCCGGGACCGGTGAGATGCAGTACCTGCACCCGGTGGTCGTCCGGGGCGAGCCGCCGCTCGATCAGCCCGGCCCGCTCCAGGGTGGCGACCTGGCGGCTGACGGTGGACTTGTCCAGGGCGTAGTGCGCGGCCAGGTCGGTGGCACGGCAGCCGTCGCGCTCCTCCAGGTGGCCGAGCAGGGTGTACGAGACGAGCGACAGCTCCGGGTGCATGCGCCCCGCCGAGGCGCGGGCGCGCCGGGCGAAGACCGTCATCTCGCGCTGGATGGCCTCCACGGCCTCGGCTGCTGTCACGGGACCTCCCTCCCAGATCTAGTTGTATAGTACAACTCAAACAGAAAGTTGTATATGCCAACTGGTTCTGCGGGCCGGGTCGGCGAACCGGAGGAGGATGCGAAGATGCGGTCACCCGCGCTGCGCCATGTGCTCACGCACCTGGTCACGCCGCTGCTGATGTGCGTGGGCATGGGGCTCGCGTACATGGGGGCGTTCGTGACCCCCGAACCGAACCACCTGCCCGTCGCCGTCGTCGGCAGCGGCGCCGAGGCCAAGGTCTTCGCCCAGTCGGTCAAGGACCGGGCGGGCGACGCGCTCGACGTGCGGACCGTCCCCGACCGGGAACAGGCCGTCGCCCTGCTCCGGTCCCGGGACATCACCGGCGCCTACGTCCCGAGCACGCGGGCGCCCGAGGTCCTGGTCGCCACCGCCGCCTCCGACCTGGGCGCCATGGCGGCCGAGAAGGTCTTCACCCCCGTCGCAGAAGCCCAGGGCGTCCCGCTGAAGGTGACCGACGTGGTGAAGCCGGTCGACGACGACCCCACCGGACAGGGCCTGTTCTTCCTGATGATCGCGGTCAGCATCGGCTCCTACGCCTCGGTCGCGGTCCTCGGCGGCGCGGGCGGCGCGCTCCCGATGCGGCTGCGCGCGCTGCTGACCCTCGGTGTCTCCGTCGTCGTCAGCGGCATCGGCGCGCTGCTCGCCGGGCCCGTCTTCCACCTCGCCCACCACGACCTCACCGGGATCTGGGGGCTGGCCTGGCTCTACTCGGCGGGCATCCTCATGATCGGCGTCGGACTGCACACCTTCCTCAAGCGCTGGACCACGCTCGCCATGATGGTGCTCTTCGTCATGCTCAACTTCACCAGCTCCGGCGGTCTGCTCCGGCCCGAGCTGCAGAACGGCTTCTTCGGCACCCTGCACGCCCTCTGGAACGGTGCCGGGTTCGTGGAGGGCGCCCGCGGCCTGCTGTACTTCGGCGGCGACGGACTCGGCCGCACCGTGGGGACGCTGGTCGCCTGGCTGGTGGCGGGCCTCGCCGTCACGGCGGTCGCGGGCGCGTACGAGCGGGGCCGGAGCGCCCCGGTCTCCCCGGCCCCCCAGGAGGCGGAGGAGGAGGCCGAAGAGGCGGTCGGCGTCTGACCGTTCGACCCCCTGGGGTAGGGTTGCCGTCGGCTGCGGACGGACCCGGCCGCGCCAGATCAGGGAGGTGAGACCCATGACCGCTGCAACGGCACGGGTGCCCTCACCTCACCCCGGCGCGGATCGCCGGCCCGACTGACCACGAGGGCGCCCTTCGGTCCCCGAAAGGCTCTGGGTACATGCCCGCTTCTCGTTCCTTCCCGTCCCTCTCCTCCCGTGCGTCCGTCATCGACGCCCTGCGTGCCGCGGGCTGCGTGTTCGCCGAGGACGAGGCCGATCTCCTGCTCGACGCCGCCCGCACCCCCGCCGAACTGACCGTCCTGGTGGACCGCCGGGTCGCCGGCCTGCCGCTGGAACTCGTCCTCGGCTGGGCCGAGTTCCGGGGCCTGCGCATCACCGTCGAACCCGGCGTCTTCGTCCCCCGCCGCCGCACCGAGTTCCTGGTCGAACAGGCCCTCGCCCAGGCCCCGGAGGCACGGGTCGTCGTCGATCTGTGCTGTGGCTCCGGCGCGGTCGGCGCCGCCCTCGCCGACGCGCTCGGCCCCGTCGAACTGCACGCCGCCGACATCGACCCGGTCGCGGTGCGCTGCGCCCGCCGCAATCTCGCCGACGCCGGCGGCCGGGTGCACGCGGGCGACCTGTTCGAGGCGCTGCCCGCGGCACTGCGTGGCCGGATCGACATCCTCGCGGCCAACGTGCCGTACGTGCCCACCGGCGAGGTCGGCCTGCTGCCCGCCGAGGCCCGTGACCACGAGCCCCTGACCGCCCTGGACGGCGGCGCCGACGGCCTCGACATCGCCCGCCGGGTCGCCGCCCAGGCCCCGCACTGGCTGGCGCCCGGTGGCTGCCTGCTCACCGAGACCAGCGAACGCCAGGCCCCGGCGGCGCTGGAGGCGTTCGCCGAGGCGGGCCTGACGCCCCGTCTGGCGGTCTCCGAGGAGCTGTACGCCCAAGTCGTCATCGGCGTGGCCTGACCCCTGCAGCGCGTCGGTGACCCGGTCCGCCTGGGCCGGATCGAGGCCGTGGCAGCAGCACATCGGTGAAGAAGCCGTAGCCGACCGTTCGGCGCGCCTGGCTGTTCGCCCCGGAGGGCTACGGCACTCCGCTGGAGCGGGTCGCGCTCAGCCCGTCCGAGCCGCCGGGGCCGCCGGCCGGGCCGGCCCGGGACACCCCGGCCGGCGAGCTGGGGCCGCTGCTCGGGCTCGCCGGAGTCGCCGGGGAGGACGGTCCGTCACCGTCGGCGCCGGCCACGGCCGCTGTGACGACGGGCCCGCCGTCCCTGTGCTGGACGGCGGGCGGCGTGGTGCTGTCCGCGCCGGTCGTCGCACCGACGCGGACCCCGCGCCGCCCCGTCGCCCGCCGAGGACGTCACGGTGAAGCTCGACCGGCCGCTCGCCGACCGGCTGCTGCTGGACGCCTCCACCGGCCGTCCGGTGTCCTCCGAAGGCGTGGCAGGGGAGGGGCGACCCGGTTTGACGGGGACTCAGGTCCCGGCGTGTACGCGGGCGATGAGGACCGCGACGTCGTCGTGGTTGTCGGAGTGGTGCAGGGTGCGCAGCAGCAGGTCGCAGATCTCGTCCAGCGGGCGGGCCGGGCCATCGAGCAGGCTCAGCAGGGTGCCGAGACGTTCGTCGAGGGAGTGCCGGCGGGTCTCGACCAGGCCATCCGTGTAGAGCACCAGCAGGTCGCCCGGGTCCAGGTCGAACTCCGTGGTCGAGAAAGCGACGCCGCCCACGCCCAGCGGCGCCCCGGTGGGCAGGTCGAGCAGCTCCGGCCCGTGCCCGGAGCGCACCCGGACCGGCGGCAGATGCCCGGCGTTGGCGATCCGGCACTGCCGCCGCCGGGGATCGTGGACGGCGTACAGGCAGGTGGCGATCGAGTGGTCCAGGCCCTCCGTGATCCGGTCCAGGTGCTCCAGCAGCCGGGCCGGGTCGAGGCCGAGCACGGCGAGCGTGTTGGTGGCGGTGCGCAGCCGGCCCATGGTCGCGGCGGCGTTGATCCCACTGCCCATCACATCGCCGACGACCAGCGCCGTCCTGCCGTCGTCCAGCGGGATCACGTCGAACCAGTCGCCGCCTACCTCGGTGGTGGCCCCGGCGGGCTGGTAGCGGGAGGCCACCTCCAGGCCGCCGGTGACCGGCGGATGGCTGGGCAGCAGGCTGCGCTGGAGGGTGAGGGCGGTGTCGCGGGCGTTCTGGTACCAGCGGGCGTTGTCGATCTGCACCGCCGCCCGGGCCGCCAGCTCCCGGGCCAGCAGCAGGTCGTCCTGGCCGAACGGCACCGGATTGCCGGTCCGCTTCAGGTCCAGGGCGCCCAGCACCTCCCCCCGGGCGATCAGCGGCACGGCCAGATACGAGTGGACGCCCGCCCGGCCGAGCAGCACGGCCGCCTCCGGCGAGCGCGCGATCCGGGGCAGGTCCTCGTCCTTGACGTGCGGCACCAGCACCGGCCGGCCCGTGCGCACGCACTGGGTGACGAGCCGGTCGGGCCCGTAGCGGGCCACCTGCCCCGGCGGGTCGGCGGCCGTCAGTGCCTCCGGTGACCCCTCCGCGCGGACCGCCAGGGCCCGGATCACCGCGGCCTCGGCCGGGCCGAGGCTGCTGCGCCGCCCCTCCACCACCGCCGCCAGCAGATCCACGGCGGCCACGTCGGCCAGTTCCGGCACCGCGACCTCGGCCAGCTCGCGGGCGGTCAGCTCCAGGTCCAGGGTGGTGCCGATCCGCGCGGACGCGTCGGCGATCAGGGCGAGCCGGCGCCGGGCCGTCTCCGCCTCCACGCCCGCCCGGTGCTGCTCGGTGACGTCCACCACCGACAGCGCCACGCCCAGCACGGTGCCGAACGCGTCCTCCAGCCGGTACAGCGAGACCGACCAGACGTGGTCCTCGTCGGGATCGGCCGGGGTCCGCCCGACCGAGGGCCGGTCGACCACCGACCGCCCGGTGTCCATCACGCGGCGTGCCGCCGCCTCCAGCGCGTCGGCGTCCATCCTCGGCAGCACCTCCGGCACCGTACGGCCCAGGTGCTGCTCGGCGCTCAGGCCGTCGATCCGCTCCAGCGCCGGGTTCACGGAGACATAGCGCAGCCCGGTGTCCAGCACGGCCAGCCCGATCGGCGACTGCGCCACCATCCGGGACGACAGCGCCACGTCCCGCTCCAGCCGGCGCACGGTCGACTGGTCGGCGGCGAGCCCCAGGGCGTAGACGTCGCCCCGGTCGTCCAGCAGCCGCATGTTGCGGAACTCCACCAGCCGGGTGCTGCCGTCCTTGTGCCGCACCGGGAAGGCCCCTGCCCAGCCCCGGCCGGTGGCCACCACGTCCGCGAACAGCTTGATCACCAGTTCGAGGTGCTGCTCGTGCACCATCAGTCGGGCCGCGTACCGGCCCAGCGCCTCGTGGGCCGGATAGCCGAACAGCTCCTCGGCCTGGGGGCTCCACAGCACGATGCGCCCCTCGGCGTCGAGCACGACCGAGGCCACGCCCAGCACGTCCAGCAGCCCGCTGGGGCGTTCCGTGGCGCGCTCCAGACCGCTGGGGCGTCCCGCATCATGGTCCGACCCGGCTCCGCCGGCCGCCGGTGGCCCGGTCGCACTCATCCCACGCACCGCCTTCGCCTCGGCACGCCCGCCCCGTGCCGACTCCCCGTCTCGTCCTGCGCTCAACCATCTCTCTTACGCCACCTCGCCCTACTCCACCATCCCCCGACATGGCCCGACCGGCCGGAAGAATCACCCGGGCGTGGTGCAAGAGGGGCGTTATGACCCACATGGGGCGGGTTCGTACCGATGAGATCCCGCCGGTGGTGCCCCGCCGGGGCGGGTGCTTTCCTGAGGTGAGGAGTGCGGGCGGCCGCGCGGGGCACTCGCGCATTCCCGGCACTGCCACGAGAGGAGCGGTCACCATGAACGGCGAACGGTCGCACCCGGAGTCCGTCTCCGTTGAGATCAGCGGGTGCAGCAAGGAAGACGCCCGGGTGGTCTTCGACACCCTGTGCGCGAGCTTCGCGTCCGACCGGTGCGAGGACGACATCCCCGAGCAGTGGCACGAGACGCGTCCGATGGTCTGGCTCGGCACCTTCGACGTGTCCGAGCCCCACGAGGGCGCCCGTCCCGCCCGGCTCTCGGCCCCGGTCACGGCCGACGTCCAGGGCGGCTACTGGGCGATCGACCGGTTCCGTGCGACCCTCGACTCGCTGTTCTCGGTCCACGACCAGAGCACGGCCTCCGGCGACCAGGAGCGCGAACTGCGCCTGATTCTGGAAAGCCGCTGATCCACGCGACCCGGGGGCGGTCACCGGCAGCGATCGGTGACCGCCCCCAGTCGTGCCTCCCGCCCCCGGGAGCCGGTGCGCGACCCGAGCCGTATCCGGCGGGCCCGGCGGCCGGGCGGAGTCCGTAGCCCGGCGGTCTGTGCGACCCGTCACGTCTTGCCCCCACGCTTGTGCAACTAGTTGCACAAACGGTCAGCGGTCCTCTACAACTACAGGGCACCAGACCGCGCACGGAGGCGTCGATGAGCCGTTACCCGCACCTGCTGAGCCCGCTCGACCTGGGCTTCACCACCCTGCCCAACCGCGTCCTGATGGGCTCCATGCACGTCGGCCTGGAAGAGGCCGAGGGCGGCTTCGCGCGCATGGCGGCCTTCTACGCCGAGCGCGCCCGCGGGGGAGTGGGCCTGATCATCACCGGCGGCATCGCGCCCAACGACGAGGGGCGGCCGTACGAGGGCGGCGCCAAGCTCACCACCGACGCGGAGGCCGAGCAGCACCGGGTGATCACCGAGGCCGTGCACCGCGAGGGCGGCCGGATCGCCCTCCAGATCCTCCACTTCGGCCGCTACGCCTACCACCGCGACCTGGTCGCCCCGAGCCCGCTCCAGGCCCCGATCAGCCCGTTCCCGCCGCGCGAGCTGACCGACGCCGAGGTCGAGCGGACCATCGACGACTACGCCCGCACCGCCCGCCTGGCCCGCCGGGCAGGCTACGACGGCGTCGAGATCATGGGCTCCGAGGGCTACCTCATCAACGAGTTCATCGCCGCGCCCACCAACCACCGCACCGACCGCTGGGGCGGCTCCTACGAGAACCGCATGCGCTTCCCCGTGGAGATCGTCCGCCGGGTGCGCGAAGCGGTCGGCGAGGACTTCATCGTCGTCTACCGGCTGTCCATGCTGGACCTGGTGCCCGGCGGCTCCACCCTGGACGAGGTGGTCACCCTCGCCAAGGCCGTCGAGGAGGCCGGGGCGACCATCATCAACACCGGCATCGGCTGGCACGAGGCCCGCATCCCCACCATCGCCACCTCCGTGCCGCGCGGCGCCTACACCTGGGTGACCAAGCGGCTGATGGGCGAGGTCTCCGTCCCGCTGGTCACCACCAACCGCATCAACACCCCCGAACTCGCCGAGCAGCTGCTCGCCGACGGCACCGCCGACATGGTCTCCATGGCCCGCCCGATGCTCGCCGACCCCGAGTTCGTGAACAAGGCCGCCGCCGGCACCCCCGAGGCCATCAACACCTGCATCGGCTGCAACCAGGCCTGCCTGGACCACACCTTCAGCGGCAAGATCACCTCCTGTCTGGTCAACCCGCGCGCCTGCCACGAGACCGAGCTGGTGCTCTCCCCGACCCGGCTGCGCAAGCGCGTCGCCGTCGTCGGCGCCGGACCGGCCGGCCTCGCCTGCGCGGTCACGGCGGCCGAACGCGGACACGCGGTCACCCTGTTCGACGGCGCCGCCGAGATCGGCGGCCAGCTCAACGTGGCCCGCCAGGTCCCCGGCAAGCAGGAGTTCGACGAGACCCTGCGCTACTTCCGCCACCAGCTCGACGCCCACGGCGTGGACGTACGGCTGAACACCTGGGTGGACGCCGCGGACCTCGCCGGCTACGACGAGGTCGTGGTGGCCACCGGCGTCACCCCGCGCACCCCCGACATCCCCGGCGTCGACCACCCGAGCGTCGTCGGCTATCTCGACGTGCTGCGCGACCGCGCCCCCGTCGGCGAGCGCGTCGCCGTCCTCGGCGCCGGCGGCATCGGCTTCGACGTCGCCGAGTACCTCACCGACAGCGGCGACAAGGCGCACGAGGACCCCGCGACGTACTTCCGCCACTGGGGCGTCGACATGGACTACGCGGCGCCCGGCGGCCTCGCCGCCCCCGAGCGGCCCGCCCCGCCGCGCACCGTCCACCTGCTCCAGCGCAAGGCCAGCAAGGTCGGCGCGGGCCTCGGCAAGACCACCGGCTGGATCCACCGCACCGAGCTGAAGCACCGCGGCGTCACCATGGTGCCCGGCGTGCGCTACGACCGGATCGACGACGCCGGACTGCACATCACCGTGGGCGAGGAGAGCACCGTCCTGGAGGTCGACACCGTTGTGCTGTGCACCGGCCAGGAGCCGCGCCGCGACCTGTACGAGGCGCTGATCGCCGCCGGGCGCCCGGCCCACCTCATCGGCGGTGCCGACGTGGCGGCCGAGCTGGACGCCAAGCGCGCCATCAAGCAGGGCACCGAACTCGCGGCGGCGCTCTGAGCCGGGCCGGGGGCCGTCCCTAGGATGGCCCCCATGTCACTCCCGCACGCGATCCTCACCGCTCTGCTCGAAAAGCCCTCCTCGGGGCTGGAGCTGACCCGCCGGTTCGACAAGTCGATCGGCTACTTCTGGTCGGCGACCCACCAGCAGATCTATCGCGAGCTGGGAAGGCTGGAGGCCGCCGGCCTGATCCGGGCGCTGCCCAGCGAGCAGCCGGCCCGCGGGCAGAAGAAGAGCTACGAGGTGCTGCCCGCCGGCCGCGCCGAACTCGCCCGCTGGACCGCCGCGCCCCAGGACCCCAAGCCGCACCGCGACACGCTGCTGCTGCGGCTGCGCGCCGGAGCCGTGGTCGGCACCGAGGGCCTGGAGGAGGACCTGCGCCGCCATCTGGAGCTGCACCGGCGCCAGCTGGCCGAGTACCGGGAGATCGAGAAGCGGGACTTCCCGCCCGGCCGGGACAGCACCCAGGACCGGCTGCGGCACCTCGTCCTGCGGGCGGGCATCGACCTGGAGACCTTCTGGACCCAGTGGCTGACCCACGCGCTGGCGGAGTTGGCCGAACCGCCCCCGGATCAGAGCCGGTAGGGCTTGCCCCGGCGGCGCAGGAACCAGCCGCCCGCGATGGCTCCGATGCCGACCAGCACACCGCCCGCCACCATGGTGACGGCGCCGAAGTCCTTGGTGCCGCCGCCCACGCCGCCCATCACACCCCGTGAGGGCGAGGCGGTCGGGGAGGCGGTGCGGGGCGCGGACGAGGAGACGATGACGGATTGGCTGCCCGCGGTGCTGCCGTTGGAGCACACCACGACGACCGTGTACGTCCCCGGACTCACGTTGGACCAGGCGGCGGACTGCAGACTGGCGGTGCCGGTCAGCGCCGCCTGACGGCCCTGGGCGAAGTTCGCCTGGCTGCTGGTCAGCAGGGAGGCGTTGCCCCAGCTGCCGCCGACCTGGGTGCAGGCGCTGGTCGTCACCGAGACGGTGGAGCCGCTGGTGCTCACCGAGATCCCGGAGACCGCGCCGGCCGGCTGGGCGGCGAGGCCGAGCGGCAGCGCGGCGGCGGCTGCCACGGCCAGCCCGCAGCGGTGAAGTGGCTGAGTATTGCGCATGGAAGTGTCCTCCGGCTGCACGGTTGGCGGTACATCCCTTGCGCCGCCTGGGTCGGGGAACGCCCGTGCTGCCTCAGGGTCAGCCAACGTCCCCCGGCCGTGTCCCGCATGCGGGCGGCCCGCATGCGGGTGACGAATGGGCCCGTCCGAGGGAATACGGGCGGGCCGGCGCCGCTCCGGCCCCAAGACTGTGCGGTGCCCGGACTCACTCGCCCGTCGTGACCGTGCGCTCCGCCGAGAATCCGCCCCACGTGCCGTCCGGCAGCTTGGCGCGGATGCGCACCCGGTGCCGTACGCCGTCCTCGCGGCCGAGGTAGAAGCTGTACGTCGCCTTCTCGCGGGGTGCGGTCCCGCCCCACACCAGAGAGGTGGCCGCCCGTCCGTCGAGGTGGATCTGATAGTCGGTGATCACTCCGTCGGCGCGGGGCGGCACCCAGGACAGGTCGAGGTAGTGGGCGCCGCCCTCGGCGCGGGCCGTCGCCCGGAAACCGGTCGGCGCGGTGCCGCGGCCGTCGTCGTCACCGGGGGCGGTGGTGAGCCGGACGGCGGCGCTCGCCGGGGAGACGTTGTCCGCCGCGTCCCGGGCCCGGACCGTGAAGGAGTAGCGGGTGCCCGGCCGCAGCCCCGTGACGACCGTCCCGGTCTGGCTCCCGCCGACACTGTGGATCTTCGTGCCGCCCTGGTGGATGTCGTACGACGTCACCCGCCGGTCGTCCCTCGCCGCGTCCCAGGTGAGCTGCACCGACCGGCTCCCGGCCGTCCGTCCCCGCAACCCGGCCGGCCGGGAGGGTGCCGAGCGGTCGGCGGCGACGGCCGCGGGGGTGGTGGCCCGCACCTCGCGGCTGGGCGGTCCGAGCCGTCCGTCGGCGTCCCGGGCGCGCACGGTGAAGACATGGGTGGTGGAGGGCCGCAGCCGGGTGACGTCGACCATGTGCCGGGATCCCGGCACCTCGCGCACCTTGGCGGTGCCGCGATACACCTCGTAGGCGCGGACGCCCGCCTCGGTGGAGACGGCGTTCCACATCACGTGCACGCTGGTCGCGCTGCCGGCCGCCGCGGTGACGCCGGTCGGCGCGCCGGGGGCCGGGCCGCCCGCGTCCTCCCCGCGCCAGCCGCAGGACACCACGAGCGTCAGCGTGCCGCAGACCAGCAGCGCGGGCAGGGGAACGCGTCGCACGACTCGGCCTCCCGGGGGGACGGGGCGAGGAATGGTCCGGACCAATATGACGCCAGTGATGCGATCACATCAAGAGGGCGGGCGCTGGAGACGCCTCCGCGGGGTTGCGTATGCTGAACCCTCCCGCAGCCGAACTCGCCCCGAGGGCTAGGCGGTTCGCGGGCGTGGCGCGGGTCGCTGTCGTCGCCCTTCCGTGCCGCGCCGGTGCGGGCGGCCGGGTGGCCGGAGCCGACAGGCACTCAGGCACCCGGCCTCCGTACGGCCTTGGCCGCTTGCGCCGTCCGGCCCCATCGGGGTGGCCGCGTGATTCCCCCGGGGCACAGATGGGGCCGAGTGCCCGTCAGCCGCCCCCGAGAGGCCCCTCTATCGTGCGTGTCCAGTCGCTCACGCTGGTCGCGGCCAGCGCCGCCCTGCTCGCCCCGACGACGCTCCCCGGCGCCCCCGCCCCCGCCCCTGCCCCTGCCGCTCCCGCCCCTGCCCCTCCCGTCGGCGCCGCCGCCCCTGCCGCCCCCGTCCCCGCCGCCGCCCCCTCCGTCGCCGCCCCGGCCCGGGCGCGCGTCGAGCCGGCCGCCCCGCGCGAGGGTGCCGTACGCGCCGCCGACCTCCTGGCCCGTGCGCGGGACTGCGCTCCCGTCTCCCGCGGGCGCTACCGCGGCGACGACGGCGCACCCGCCGGCATCCCGGTCTGCGGCACGCGCGACGCCGTCTTCTGGAAGGCGGACATGGACATCGACTGCGACGGCCGCCCCGGCCGCCACTGCAACCGCCGCACCGACCCGTCCTTCTCCGCCAGTACGGCCTCGACCCAGTCCGACGGCCGCCATCTGGACGCCGAACGGCTGCCCTACGTCGTGGTGCCGGCCCCGAGCCGCGTCTGGGACTACCGCGCCCACGGCGTACGCGGCGGCTCGGTCGCGGCCGTGGTGTACCGCGACCGGGTGCGGTACGCGGTCGTCGGCGACGTCGGACCCGGCCACATCATCGGCGAGGCGTCGTACGCCACGGCCGAAGGGCTCGGCATCGACCCCGACCCGCGCAGCGGCGGAACCGCCTCCGGCGTCACCTACATCGTCTTCAAGAACTCCCAGGCGTCCCCCGTCGAGAGCCACGCCGCCGCCGTGGCGGTGGGGGAGCGGCTGGCGCGGCAGTGGGTGAACGGCGGTTGATGCGGCACCGGACCGGCCGGCGCCCGGTCCGGTGCCGGCCGGACCCCAGACGGCCGACCAGCCGTCGTCCACGGACAGCACCAGGGCGGGGCGGCGGGGCCGCGCGGGACGTACGGCCCGCCGCGTCGCAGGGCTCACACCTTGCGGTAGTCGTACGCCTCCATCGCCGCGGCGGCCACCGCGTCCAAGTCGGCTCCGGTGGCGGCCGTGACGACCGCCGCCACGGCGCCCTCCACGAACGGGGCGTCCACCAGGCGGGTGTGGCCGGGCAGTTCGTCACCCTCGGCGAGCAGCGCCTTCACGGTGAGCACGGCACTGCCCAGATCGGTGAGCACCGCGACACCGGCACCCCGGTCCACCGACGCGGCGGCCGCGGCGATCAGCTCCGCACTCGTGCCCAGCTCCCCGCCCTCCGTGCCGCCCGCCGGGGCCACGGGCACCGCCGTACCGCCACCGGCCAGCCCCCGCGCGAGGTCGGCGACGGAGGCGGCGACCTGCGCGCTGTGCGACACCAGCACGATCCCCACGAGCTTCTCGTCCGTCATGTCACTCACCGGCCGTCTCCGCGAGTCCCGCGACCAGCAGCGCCGCCGAGGTGGCGCCCGGGTCCTGGTGGCCGATGCTCCGCTCGCCGAGGTAACTCGCCCGCCCCTTGCGGGCCTGCATCGGCGTGGTCGCGAGCGCGCCCTGCTCGGCGGCGGCCCGCGCCGCGCCGAAGCCGTCGCCGAGCGCGTCCACCGCGGGCAGCAACGCGTCGATCATGGTCTTGTCGCCCGGCGCTGCACCGCCCAGGGCCATGACCGCCTCCACCCCCACCCGCAGCGCCCCGGCCAGCTCTTCCTCGCTCACCTCGGAGGCGTCCCCGAGCGCCTTGCCGGTACGCCGCAGCAGGGTGCCGTACAGCGGTCCGGACGCCCCGCCGACCGTCGAGATCAGCTGCCGTCCGGCCAGGATCAGCACGGCCCCCGGCGTGCCCGGGGCCTCCTTGTCCAGCACCGCGGTGACGGCGGCGAATCCGCGTTGCAGATTGCTGCCGTGGTCGGCGTCCCCGATGGGGGAGTCGAGGGCCGTGAGCCGCTCCGCCTCGCGGTCCACGGACGCGGCGGTCACCGTCAGCCAACGGCGGAAGAAATCGGCGTCGAGCACGGGATCTCCTTGCGTGAGAGGTCGGATGAACGCGTCGGCCGCCGGGTCACATGCCCCAGCGCAGGCCCGGTGTGCGCACCGGCGCGTCCCACAGCCGCAGCAGCTCCTCGTCGACCTGGCACAGGGTGACGGAGGCGCCCGCCATGTCAAGGGAGGTCACATAGTTGCCGACGAGCGTACGGGCCACGGCGACCCCGCGCTCGGCCAGCACGCGCTGCACCTCCGCGTTGAAGCCGTACAGCTCCAGCAGCGGCGTCGCACCCATGCCGTTGACCAGCACCAGCACGGGATTGCGCGGCTCCAGGTCCTCCAGGACCGCGTGCACGGCGACATCGGCGATCTCCCCCGAGGTCATCATCGCCCGCCGCTCCCGGCCCGGCTCACCGTGGATGCCGATGCCCAACTCCAGCTCACCGGGCGGCAGATCGAAGGTCGGGCTGCCCTTCGCGGGGGTCGTACAGGCGCCGAGCGCCACCCCGAAGGTGCGGGAGCTGTCGTTGACCTGCCGGGCGATCGCCTCCACCCGCTCCAGCGGCTGACCCTCCTCGGCGGCGGCTCCCGCGATCTTCTCCACGAACAGCGTGGCACCGGTGCCGCGCCGGCCGGCCGTGTAGAGGCTGTCGGTGACGGCCACGTCATCGTTGACCAGGACCTTGGCGATCTGGATGCCCTCGTCCTCGGCGAGTTCCGCGGCCATGTCGAAGTTGAGCACGTCACCGGTGTAGTTCTTCACGATGAACAGCACCCCCGCGCCGCTGTCCACGACCGCCGCCGCCCGCACCATCTGGTCGGGCACCGGCGAGGTGAACACCTCCCCGGGACAGGCCGCCGACAGCATCCCGGGACCCACGAACCCGCCGTGCAGCGGCTCATGTCCCGAGCCCCCGCCCGACACCAGCGCCACCTTCCCGGCGACCGGCGCGTCCCGCCGCACGATCACCCGGTTCTCCACGTCGACGGTCAGCTCGGGATGCGCTGCGGCCATCCCCCGCAGCGCGTCGGACACAACGGTTTCCGGAACGTTGATGAGCATCCTCATGGGTACCTCCTGAAGGGATGAGGCAGGCGAGCCCTGGACCTGCGTTGATCCGGTTCAGAGCGCGTATGGCCAGTCATTGGTCCTGGTGGTCCGTGACGGTCCGGGGCGGGTCCTGACGGTACTGAGGCCGACCCGACCCTGACCTCGGTGACAGCATGTCAGGCCCTGCGGGCGATTGGTTGCGGGACGACTGCAGCTCCTGTTCAAGGCAGTATCGGCCCTGCAGCAGCGAAGGTCACGCTGTCGGCGCCCTGGGCCGGCGGTAGGGGTACGTGGCGGTGCCGAGGACGACGCGGATGACGTCGATTCGGACGGTGTAGCCGAGCCGGTGCGGCACGGCTTCGTGCGGGCCGCCTCACGTGAGACCACTCTCGTGGGTGAGCCTGCGCAACAGACGCGAGGGGAGGAGCCCCCGATGAAGCTCTTTCGCACGATTGAAGGCGTCATGGAGCGCTGGGTGACGAATGCGCGGGGCTACCTGCTGCCGGCCAAGCAGCAGCCGGTCGAGGTCGTGGCGATACTCCTGCGACAGTGCGACGACAACGCCCTGATTCTCGGCCGGCAGCACATCGTGGCGCCCAATGCCTTTGTCATCGAACTGCCCCCGGACATCCATCGGCAGCTCTCCGACAACCCCGTGCCCGTGGCACCCGTCCTCGTCCATCAGGTGTGCCGTCATGCAGCCGAGCACGGATACACCTTCGCCGGCCCTGTCGCCGTCGACCTGCGCCTCGCTCCAGGCGTCACGTCCGCCCGGTTCCGCGTCCACAGCCGCATCAGCCCGGCGCGTGGGCGCCCCTAGGGGGTCTCGCCGCTCAGGCCCGGCTTGGAGCGGCAGAGCGGACAACGTCGGCCTGCTGCGCCGCGCCGTCCCAGCCGTCCCCGCGCACGGTCATCGCCCGTCTCCCCGGCGAACTGGGCTGCGGGCCACAGACCCGCAGCCCCGGTCGTCGGGGCCGGGCTGTCTGTGACACCAGGGTCGTAGTCCGTCTGGCGGAGGGTCCTCGTCTTCTGTGTGTCGTCCCTTTAGCGTGGGCGGCAGCCGTCGAAGGGAGGCCGCCATGGCGGACAAGCCGATGGGCCCGCTGGGTACGGAGATGCGGGAGGTCACGTTCCCGGACCAGTCCCGCGGGATCATCCTGGTCCAGGCGGGGACACCGCAGGACGAGGCAGATGGGATGGCCGCACGTCTGTGGGCCGACCTGCCCAAAGACCAGAGACGACGGGTGGCGCCTCAGCCGTCGGCCGGCTGGGACGCCGCCGCGTGTGGCGGTGAAGTCAGCAGCATGCCGACACCATCGCCGCAGTGACGTGCAGCGTGCTGTCCAGGCGGAGCTTCCTCTGCCGCTCCTGGTCCGCCGCTCCTGGTCCGCGCCGTCACAACGCACCGGCCGGCCACGAACGGGTCGTGGGCGTAGGTGAGCCGGTGCCCGCGGGCCACCGGCTCACGGAAGCAACGCACCGGGTGATCCGCCAGAAGATCCCCGGCAGAGTCAGCCCGAGCCTGAGATCCGACAGCTCCGACAAGAGACGACTGGGCGGGCTACGCCCCTGACGTATGTTCGGGCCAGTGACGCGCGCCCTGAAAACCCGGCTGGTGGCCCGGTGAGCGACTGGTGGGCCCACCTGACGGAACAGACCTGCCGGGAGGTCGACGCCGACGTGCTGCGGGATCGCCGGCTGTCGGCGGTCAGGTCCGTCTGGGAGGCACTGCGTCCGTTGGGGGTGGGCCTGCACGAGGCCGAGCAGATGGTCCACGCGCGATACGAAGCCCTCGGCGACCGAGTACAGCGCACACCGCCCGATCCGCTCGACCTTCCCTCACTCGCGGCCCGCGCCGCGGTTCTCCCGGGCAGGGTGGCGGCGGTGGAGGCACTTTGGGACGGCGATACCGTGCGCGGCTGGTTCGTGCTCCTGGTCGCGGTCCTGGACGCCCCAGACGGGGAGAGCCACCTGGCGACCGTCTGCCACCGCCCTGACGGCTCTCCGCCTGGCGTTGCCGCCGCCGAGGCAGGCCGGGCACTGGCCGGCCGCCTTGGCGTGCCGTTTCACTTCGCTTCCCCGGACGTCCCTGATGACGAGGCCCCGCGCTGGCGGACAGTCCAGCGGCTTGTGGAAGGGCCGTGACTTGAAGTTCAGCACTGCCACAGGAAGGCGCCCTGGGCGCAGGGCCCGCAGGCGAAGGCGAACGCCGTGCCGCCGCCGAAGTTCATTGCTGTGGTGTGATCCGGTCCCTCCTCAAGCTGTGCGACCAGGATCATGGGCTGAGTGCAGGTCGCGCACGCGGGTGTCTCGTCGCCTTGAAGCCAGTCGGGCTGTCCGCCGAGCTGTCCCAGAACATTCCGCGGGCTGTTTCCGCTGCGGTTACCCCATTCCTCGCGTGCTTCGGAGTAGTCGGCGGCAGGCGAGGACACCAGGGTCACGGCGTTGACCGCCCCGAGGCGGAGCACGTCCTCGTCCCCGTCCGGCACGGGTGCGGCCATCGGCCGCAGCGCGTCAGAGGGGTAGAGCAGGGCGCGGTTGCCGCCGGCCGTCGGGCTCCACTCGTCGCACAAGCCGGGATCGTTCTGGCACATGAAAATCGCCATGACGCGGTCGGCCTGAGTGTCGGCTTCGCCGGCCGGGCGGCCCAGGCCATCGAGGAGTATCTGGGCCAGGAACTGCATCGGCCCATCGCACGTCGCACAGCGGGGCCATGCCGCCCCCGCGGGGGCCAGCGGTGTACCTCCCGTGCGCGTGACCAGCGCATCGGGCTCACCTGGTCCTGCGTACGTCATCAGTGTCGTCGTCATGGGACCGGACCCTACGACAGCCCACCGACACCTCATCGGGCAAGGGCGGTGAGGAGGACGCGTTCGCGGAGGAGTGGGAGTTTGCCCCGGCCGACGGTGGCATCTCCTTGGTTCTGCCGGCCGCCGCTCGTGAATGCGGTGCACCCGGTTCGACCGGACCGAGCAAACCGGGCACGGCAGGTCATCGCACCGCTCCACGCTCCCAGGTGACTTGACGGTCCCGCCGTTGCGGGCGCTGAGGGCCGGGCCGCGGCACGGGCGAACCCGGGTTGAGGTTCCGCGCGAGTTCACGCGGTACCGGTGCCCTGACCACCCGCCTGGCCGCATACCGCTGCCGCAGGTGCAGTGGGCGCGTTCGCCGTCGGGCCTGGAGCAGCCGGAGAACGGTGCGGGCTGCTTCGGTCGTCTCTCGATGCGCCATGTCCTCGTGTGCCCCCCGAAAGGAGACGGGACAGTCCGCGTACAAGTTCCGGAGAGTGAGGTCACGTACTCACCGGTGCGGTTACCGCCCCCTCGGGCGGCCGGGCGGTGCCGGCGCACGTCACGCCCGCCGGTGCCAAGATGGTCGAGTCGCGGCGAAAGGAGGGCCTCAGTTGCCTGGCCGACCTGGCCGACCTGGCCGCCCCGGCCGCCCCGGCCGGTTCGTCCCGCGTAACCATCCAACAGGCCGACGGCGCCGCTTCCCCCTACCTGACAAGGAATCACGGCATGACCATCCCGCACGCCTTCCCCCTGGAGCCCACCCCTGTCCATGTGCCCGACGAGGTCCTCGACGACCTGCGCACCCGTCTCACATTGACCCGCCCGCCGCTGGACGAGGGGAATGCGGACTGGTCCTACGGCGTCCCGGACAGCTATCTGCGTGAGCTGGTCGCCTACTGGCGGGACGGCTACGACTGGCGCAAGACCGAGGCCGCCATCAACGCCCACGAGCACTACCAGGTGAGCGTCGCCGGTGTCCCGGTGCACTTCATGCGCAAGCCCGGCCGCGGTCCCCGCCCGATCCCGTTGATCCTCACCCACGGCTGGCCGTGGACGTTCTGGCACTGGTCGAAGGTGATCGACCCGCTCGCCGACCCGGCCGCGTTCGGCGGTGACCCCGCCGACGCGTTCGACGTCATCGTGCCGTCCCTGCCCGGCTTCGGTTTCCCCGGCCCGCTCACCGGCTTTCCGGACGTCAACTTCTGGAAGGTCTCCGACCTCTGGCACAGCCTGATGACCGAGACCCTGGGATACGAGAAATACGCCGCCGGAGGCTGTGACATCGGCGGGATCGTCTCCAGCCAGCTCGGCCACAAGTACGCCGACGAGCTGTACGGCATCCACATCGGCTCCGGGCTGCCGCTCGACTTCTTCACCGGCCCCCGCGCCTGGGACTTCGCCCGGAACCGGCCCCTCACCGACGACCAGCCCGCCGACGTCCGCGCCCGCATCATCGAGCTGGACCACCGCTGGGCGTCCCACCTCGCCGTGCACATGCTCGACGGTGCCACCCTGGCCCACGGGCTGAGCGACTCACCCGCCGGCCTCCTGGCCTGGCTGCTGGAGCGCTGGAACGCCTGGAGCGACAACGGCGGCGACCTCGAGTCCGTCTTCACCAAGGACGACCTGCTCACCCACGCCACGATCTACTGGGTGAACAACTCCATTGCCACGTCGATGCGTTACTACGCCAACGCCAACCGCTACCCCTGGACCCCCGCCCACGACCGCACCCCGGTCGTGCAGGCCCCGGTCGGCCTCACCTTCGTCACGTACGAGAACCCGCCCGGCATCCACACCGCCGACGAGCGCGTCCGGGCGTTCAAGGCCGGCCCGCAGGCCGATTGGTTCAACCACGTCAACGTCAACGCCCACGACCACGGCGGCCACTTCATCCCCTGGGAGAACCCCGACGCCTGGGTGAGCGACCTGCGCCGCACCTTCCACGGCCGCAGGCCCTGAACGGCCCGGCCGGCTCGTCCGGCGGCGGGCCAGGTGAACGTTGTCTGGGGGGCGTGCGCGCCGGTCGACGGGCCCGAACCGCCCGCCACGCCGCCTGTCGAGCCGGCCTCCCTGCGGGGCCGCGCTCGCTGGACGTCGCCGCGGGTGGAGCGCGCACGGCGAAGCTGGCGGCGCTGACCACTGTGGTGGACTTCCGCGGGACTCCGGAGGGGCTGCCGGTGCTGGCCGCGTTGCGGTCCCTGTCTGGGCTGCCGGGTCGTACGAAGGTCACCCCGGGTGAGATCGACACCGACCCGTTGGTCGGGGCATGGCGGCGGCCGGTGCTGTCGGCCCCGCATCTGGACACGGGCACGGTGGACCGGAAGGCCTCCACGTTCCGCGTGCTGAAGCGGTTGCACCGGCTGCTGCGCCGCCGGGAGATCTTCGCAGAGGCTGCGCGTGCGGGCGACGGCCTGGACGGCGTGGTGGAGGCCGTCGCCGCGCTCCCGGCAGTCCCGCAGGATCTTGTAGTTCCTCATCCGGCCGGGCAAGGGGGAAAACCGGCACCGGGGCGCGGTGCTCGCGCCGGCTTCTCCCTGCCGGGGTGGGACGCCGGGCGGAACGCCGCGTCGGCGACGTCACGATCCGGTACGTCCTCGTGGTCGAACCCTGAGGCGGCTACTTCCATCCCGTCAGGTCGTGCCAGGCGGCGGCACGTCTGGTGTGGATCTCCACCTGTTCCGGCACATACCGCTCGCACTGGGGGTTGTGGCAGGGCCCCGCGGTCCACACGGGGACATAGACGCCCATGGTCTTGTGCCGCTCCACGACGGTGTCGACGGGCTGCTTGCACGAGCGGCAGGCATGTCCCGACGTTCGGCCCGTCCGGCGTTTCCGGTCACTGTTCATACCAGCCACTTTAAGACTGTTTTACCCCATTTTGGGAGTGCTTTGGCTTGGCTATTTCGGCTTGCGCTCACCGTCGGGCGGCTCGGTCGTGCCCTCGGGACCGGGTCGCGTCGGGCCGGGTTCGCGAGGGGCATCGACAGCCGCGGTCGCCGGGTCCGCGGACCCCAGGTCGCCCGCGAGGGGCGGGCCATCGGCGTCATGTGGGGGTGGGCGCAGCAAGCTGAGCGCGACGGAAACGGCGAGCACGGTGACGATGACGGCAAGGCTGAGGGGCGAGGGGATCTCGGGTACGGCCGTGCTGATCGTTTTGTGGGACGCCTGGAGGATGAGCTTCACGGCGATGAAGGCGAGGATGAGTGCCAGGCCCTTGCTGAGGTAGTGGAAGCGGTCGAGCAGGCCGGCGAGCATGAAGTAGAGGGCACGCAGACCGAGAATGGCGAAGGCGTTGCTGGTGTAGACGATGAAGGCGTCGCTGCTGACGGCCAGGACGGCGGGCACGCTGTCGACGGCGAAGATGAGGTCGGCGGCCTCGATCGCGGCGACCACGGCGAGCAGCGGGGTGGCAACGCGTTTGCCGGACTCTTTCACGAAGAAGTGGGCGCCGGCGTACTCGTCCCGCACAGGGATGATCTTGCGCAGCAGCTTGACAGCGATGCTCTTGCCGGGGTCGAAGCTGTCGTCCTCCTCTTTGAGGATCTTGTAGGTGCTGTAGAAGAGGATGGCCGCGAAGACGAACAGCACCGCGGTGAAGCGGCTGACGACCGCTACGCCGGCGGCGAGGAAGATGCCCCGGAAGACAAGGGCGCCCAGGACTCCGAGGAACAGGACCCGATGCTGGTAGGCCCTGGGCACCTTGAAGTAGCCGAAGATCAGCGCGAAGACGAAGAGGTTGTCCACGGACAGGCTCTTCTCCAGCAGCCAGGCAGTGGTGTATTCCACCCCGGCGGTCGTGCCGACCACGAGGAAGACGGCGACGCCGAAGGCCACGGCCAGGCCCACCCAGACTCCGCTCCAGGCGGCGGCCTCGCGAAAGCCGATGACGTGCGTCTGGCGGTGCGCCAGAAGATCGACCGCCAGGGACACCAGCACGGCGACAGCGAACACGAGCCACAGCCACAGCGGTACGTCATGCATGGGTCCGACCCCTCACGCGCGAACGATCGCCCCCCTTTCTTAGAGTCTGGGGCATCTCACAGGTTGTCGCCCCTTCGCTGCCCGGCGGCCTGCCCGCCCGCTCCTTGGAAACCGGGCGCGGGCTGTCGCGCGGTGGTGTGTGATCGGACGTATGGCGATCGTATGGAGCGAGCCGGAAGCCGGCGGGCTGAGCGAGACGGTGGACGTACTGCGCGAGTGGCAGTACGAGGGGGCGCCGATGCACCTGGCGACGCGCAGCCATGCCCCGCCGGCGCGGTGATCTGAGCCGCGTCTGCCCGCTTCCTCCCTGCCCCACCTGTGACACCCCTGTGACCGGAACTGTGACCTCCGTCGCACCCACCGGATACACACCCTGATGAGATGACCGGATGAGCAGACCCGCCGGCCTCCGCCCGGCTTCCGCCGCGACCGTTCCCTTGCTGTCGGCTCTCGCCGCGACGGCGCTGCTGCTCACGGCCTGTGGGGCGGAGCGCGCGGGTGCCGGGGGCACCGACGCCGCCACGGCCACGTCGCAGCACGGCACGCGGAGCGACGATCCGGGCAAGGACGGCGTACGGATCATCTCCCTGACCCTCCCGTCGGCCTCCCCCTCGCCCACCCGCAGCCACTCCGTCTCCGCCGACAAGCTCACCATGGGCGCGGACTCGGGGGTCTCCGCCGCCTACGAGGTCACCAACGAGGGCACCGAGACCCTGACCTACTCGGTCGTCTTCACCTTCATGAGCGGTGACGGCGGAGCCGTGACCAGCCAGACCGAGACCGTGCGCGACGTCGGCCCTGGACAGAGCGTGCGGGGCACGGTCCGAGCCGGGGAACTGCCACCCGCCGCGCCGCGGGTGACCCAGGTCGAGGTGCTCGAAGTGACCAAGGTCCCCGCGGGCGAGGCGCCGGCCGAACCCGACACGTGCCCCGCCTCCGGGATCCGGATCAGCGCCGACCAGGGCGACGCGGCCATGGGTCTGCGCGTCGTGGGCCTGCACCTCGACAACTGCGGCACGCGCGCCTACACCGTCGAGGGCTACCCGCTGCTGGAACTCCTGGGCGATGACCTCGAGCCCGTCGACGGCGTCGAGATCCTCGACGGCAGCGGCGAGATCACCACCGGGGCCGGGCCCGACGAACAGCCCCGGCCCGTCACGCTCCAGCCCGGCGAGTCGGCGACCGCAGGTCTGGTCTGGCGCAACACCACCGAGTTCGGTACGCCGGTGAACGTGCCCCACGTGCGCGTCCGGGCGAAGAAGGGGGCCGACCCGGTGATGGTCACCCCGCACCTCGACCTCGGAACCACCGGAAAGCTCGGGGTCGGACCGTGGGAGAAGGCGGGACGCCAGGCACTGTGATTCCTCCACGGACTGTCGCCCGGCGGGGAGACGGGCGGGAGGCGGGCGAGGCCGTCGCGTACGGCGGCCACCAAGGGCGCCCGACGAGGTCGTAGGGCGGGAAACAGCTCCTGGCGGACGAGGAAAGGGCTGTGCCGGCGGCCCCCGGCCCGCCGCGAGCCGACTGCCGGGTCGCCGCGGACGTCGAGGGACATGCGGTCACGGCGTCAGGCGGGTGACGACCTCCTCGCACCATTCGTGGGTGACGAGCGCGTCCCCCGCGTCGAGCCGTTCACCCGCGCGTACGGCGTCCAGGAAGCGCAGGCACATGGCCTCGAAGCCGCGGCGCCGTCCGACGGGCTCCCAGTCGGACCCGCGCCGCAGCTCGGGCACGCCGTCGTGCCGGGTGACGTCGGTCAGGTTGACGACGTCGCGGCGGCGGTCGGCGCCCGCGGTCTGCAGCACCTCGCCCGCCGAACCACCGGACCGGTTCATGACGGCCAGCCCGGTGAAGCCGGGAGCCGCGGCCCGCAGGACCACGTGGTGCAGCCGTCCGTCCACGACCTTGCCGTGCACGTCCAGATCGACCTGCTGGGGGGCGAGCATGCGCAGGGTGTCGACCAGGTGGATGAAGTCGTCCAGCACGATGGTGCGGACGTCGCCGGTGCCGGCGTGCCGGTCCTTCTGGAGCACGACGAGGTCGCGCGGGCCGTCGAGTGCCTGGGTGTAGGCGGGGGCGTAGCGGCGGTTGAAGCCCACCATGAGGGACCGGCCGCGCTTCCGGGCCAGTTCGGCCATCCGCCGGCTCTCGGCCAGGGAGTACGACAGCGGCTTGTCCACGAGGACGTCGATGCCCGCTTCGAGGAGGCGGGTGACGGTGGCGTGATGGTGTTCGGTGGGGGTGTGCACGAAGGCCGCGCGGACGCCGGAGGCGATGACGGCGTCCAGGTCGGTGAACAGGTGCCGGACCCGGTAGGCCTCGCCGATCCGGGCGAGTTTCCCGGGATCCCGGGTCATCAGTCGCAGGTCGAGTCCCGGCAGCGCCCCCAGCACGGGCAGATACGCCTTCTGTGCGATGCCGCCCAGGCCGATCACGGCCACCGGGAGGCTGTCGTCGGCTGGGGTGTGTGCTGTCGGCTCCACCGGGCGACCTTCCGTCAAGATGTCTAGACCAGTGATCACCTTATCGTGCGTGAAAGCCCGCGCGTCCGGGTCACGCGCGGGCTCTGGGAGGCCGAGGGCCGATGGTGGTGACGACGTCGGCGCGGCCGTCGCCGTGATGCTGAGCGGTGCCGGTCGGGGGCCGACGGTGACCCGCTGGGCAGGACCGGTCGTGTCGGTGATGGTGCAGGCCAGATTGACGGTCGAGGTCGTCGCGCTGGTTCGGGCAGCCGAAAGTGCGAGCGCGCCCTGCGCGAGAGCGATCCCGAGGGCGGCGGTGGCCGCGCAGCCGGGGACGGGGAGCAGGCCGCCTCTTCCCGTCACGGGAGACGCAGGTCACATTCGCCGCTGTCACATCGCGGACGGGCCGCTGCGTCATAGGGGTGCAGTCATCGAGAACCGCAGAGGAGAACGCCATGAGCGCTCGTTTGAACATCTTCGCCAACGCCACCGCGAGCAGCGCCCTGAAGCACTTCATCGCGGCGGGCCAGGTCATCGCCGAGTCGTCCTTGCCCGCCGCGACGCAGGAGTTGGTGAAGATTCGCGCGAGCCAGATCAACGGGTGCGGCTTCTGCACCGACATGCACACCAAGGAGGCCACCGCCGCCGGTGAGTCGGCGGTCCGGCTCCACCTCGTCGCCGCGTGGCGGGAGGCCACGGTCTTCACCGAGGCCGAGCGTGCCGCGCTGGAGCTGACGGAGGAAGCCACCCGGATCGCCGACGCGGCCGGCGGGGTCTCGGACGAGGTCTGGGCCGAGGCCGCCAAGCACTACGACGAGGAGCAGCTCGGTGCGCTCGTGTCCCTGATCGCGCTCATCAACGCCTTCAACCGGGCGAACGTCATCGTCCAGCAGCCCGCGGGCGACTACCGGCCCGGCCAGTTCGCCTGACGCGCACCGCGCCGCACCGCGCCGCGCACGGCTCACCGCAAGCCGTCGCCCGCGCGCGAAGTCGACTTGTCGGAACGGCGACAGGTCGGCTCAGCCCGCGGTGACGTCGACGAGAAGGAGGTCGGGCAGGCCGAGGTCGGGCAGGCCGAGCGAGCAGATGCGTGCCGTCTCCTCGGCGCGGACGCCGAACCGCCGGAGCAGTCCGTGGGCGACCAGATCCACGGAGGCGGCGTCGTCGCGGTCGGGCCGCGCGTGCGGCAGCGCTTCCAGGGCCGGCGCGGCGCCCGCCGTCACCGCCGGCGCGAGACGTGCTGGAGCTGTCCGTCCGCACCCCGGACGGGGGCATCGGCCTCGGCACCCAGCGCGCCACGGTCAGGTACGCGTGATGACGGCGGCGCCGCGCCGAGGGGGCTGGAGCAGCGCCCTGGGGCGGCGCAGGGCGTGCCCCAGGCCGAGCGCCAGCGATACGGCGGTCACCGAGAAGCAGCCCCAGAACACCGTCACGGCACCCGTGGCGAGGTCGTAGGTGGTGCCGTCCTCCCACAGGCAGTACGCCCGCGGAGGAAACGCCGTCGAGACGCCCCGGACGGCGCCGCTCCCGATGAAGCCCTCGCGCAGCGGCTCGGCGGGGCACGGAGCGGTCTCCGGGAACAGGAAGGGGTCGTCCGCCGTCATGACGGCCAGCCACGCGAGGGCGGCGACCGGGGCAGAGCAGAGAGCGACGGCCTTCGTCCAGCCGGGCAGAAAGGGGTACGTCAGGAATCCGCGCAGCGCGACCCAGCCCACGACGAGCGCCACGAAGACCGGGAGCAGGGTCATGCCGCCGCCGCGGAGAGCAGGAGGTACGGCAGCAGCACGGCGGGCAGGGTCAGCAGCCACGGCCTGATCGGGCGCCGGCGGCTGCGCGGCAGGAACACGTCGGCGATCAGGACGAGCAGCAGGACGAACAGACCGGTCATCACGAGCGCGCACAGGACCAGACCGCTGTTCTCGATCTGGTCGTATGTGCATCCGTCCAGATCCGTCCGCCTGAGGTCGTCGAGGTCGCAGTGCCCGTGGGCGGCGTACCAGCGGGCGCACAGCACCACGGCGATCATGGGGATGCCGATCAGCAGGTTCACCAGCAGCGGCGCCCAGTAGCGGCGTATCAAGACGCGTCCTTCCCGGTGCGCGGGGCAACCGGTTCGCTCGGGGTCGGACTGCCAACCTCACCAGGACACGGAAGCGTTGAGCTGTGGCGGAGACCACTTGCTCGGTCACAGCAGTGTCACAAGACGGCCGACCCGGTCGGCACCGGGGCGGCCGTCAACCGGGGCCGGGGCCGTCAGCTCTTCACCAGCAGGCCCCGCCCGCGCAGCACCCGCCGCTCCAGCGGGCTGAAGATCAGCAGATCGATGGCGATGCCCACGAGCAGGATCAGGAAGATCGCCAGGAAGACCTGGGACATGCTGGCGTTGTTCCGCCCGTTCTCCAGCAACTGGCCGAGGCCGACGCCGAGGTCGGGGGAGGAGGCGATGATCTCGGCGGCCATCAGCGACCGCCAGGAGAAGGCCCAGCCCTGCTTCAGTCCGGCGAGATAGCCGGGCAGCGCGCCCGGCAGCACGATGTGCCAGGCCCCTTGCAGCCCGGTCGCGCCCAGCGTCCGTCCGGCGCGCAGGAACAGCGGCGGGATCTGGTCGATGCCGGCGACCAGGCCGTTGGCGATGGACGGGACCGCGCCGAGCAGGATCACGGCGTACATCATGGAGTCGTTCAGGCCCAGCCAGATCACGGCCGGCGGCACCCACGCCACCGAGGGCAGCGACTGCAGCCCGGACAGGATGGGGCCGATGGCCGCCCGGACGAAGGCGAATTGGGCGACCAGCAGGCCCAGCGGGGTGCCGATGGCGAGCGCCAGCAGGAAGCCGAGCAGGCCGCGCGAGACGGAGGTCCAGATGTAGTCGAGCAGGGTGCCCTGCAACCAGGCGGTCTCCACCTCGTCCCACACGGCGGCCGGGGAGGGCAGCTTGTAGTCGGGTGCCACCTTCGCCCATACCAGCAGTTGCCAGGCCACCAGCACGAGCGTGACCGCGACGACCGGCGGCAGTATCTTGCGCAGCAGGGTCTGGCGCAGCGGCGTACGGCTGACCTCGACCGAGTCCAGGGCGTCGAGCCCGGCCTCCAGGCCGGCCAGGTCGCTCCCGTCCTTGTGGGGCGCGTCGACGGACGTGTCAGTGCTGGCCATGGCGGCGGATCTCCCCACGCAGTTCTTCGGTGATCTCGGCGGACAGTTCGGCGACCGCGGTGTCCTCCAGCCGGCGCGGCTGCGGCAGGCCGACGGTCCACTGGCGGGCGATGCGGCCGGGGCGGGAGGACAGCAGCACCACGCGCTGGGCGAGCCGTACCGCCTCGCGCACGTTGTGCGTCACGAACAGCACCGACAGGCCGGTCTCCCGCCAGATGCGGGTCAGCTCGTCG
>NZ_DASQNH010000026.1:0-27018 GCF_035645055.1 Streptomyces sp.
GAAACGCCCGGTTACATTCCGAACCCGGAAGCTAAGCCTTACAGCGCCGATGGTACTGCAGGGGGGACCCTGTGGGAGAGTAGGACACCGCCGAACAATTTTTGGGAAAACCCCCGCATCGGAAGATGCGGGGGTTTTCTGTTTTCTGGGTTGGATGGTGGTGAACTCAGGGCCCGCTTCCAAGGCCCTGAGCTTTCATAGGCGGCCTGCCGTTTTGAGGGCCAGGTAAGCGTCGGCCAGAGCTGGAGCGAGGGCGTCCGGTGTCGCGTCGACGACGGTGACGCCGTGGCGGCGGAGTTGTTCGGCGATGCGGTCGCGTTCGGATTGGGCTTGGGCAGCGGCAGCGGCCTCGTAGACGGACTCGGTGTTTCCGCGAGCCTTTGCCATGCCGGCGATGTGTGGGTCCGCGACTGACGCCACGAGGACAGTGTGCCGTTGGGTCAGTTGGGCCAGGACCGGGAGCAGGCCTTCTTCCATCGGGGCCGCGTCGAGGGTGGTCAGCAGCACGATCAGGGAACGGCGGGGGGCCGTCCGGAGTGCTGTGGCCGTGAGGCCTCGGGCGTCGGTCTCGACCAGCTCGGGTTCCAGGGTCGCCATGGCGTTGACCAGCGCGGGGAGGACGTCGTTCGCCGTACGGCCCTGGACCAGCGCGCGTACGGCACGGTCGTAGGCGAGGAGGTCGACCCGGTCGCCGGCGCGGGACGCGAGGGCCGCCAGGAGGAGTGCCGCGTCCATGGAGGCGTCGAGGCGTGGGGCGTCGCCCACGCGGCCCGCGGAGGTACGGCCGGTGTCGAGGACCAGGAGGATGTGCCGGTCCCGTTCGGGGCGCCAGGTGCGGACCGCGACCGTGGACTGACGGGCTGTGGCGCGCCAGTCGATCGAGCGGGTGTCGTCGCCGGGGACGTACTCGCGCAGGCTGTCGAACTCGGTGCCTTCACCGCGGATGAGGGCGCTGGTGCGGCCGTCGAGTTCGCGGAGGCGGGCGAGCTTGGAGGGCAGGTGCTTGCGGCTGGTGAAGGGGGGCAGGACGCGTACGGTCCAGGGGACCTTGTGGGTGCCCTGGCGGGCGAACAGGCCCAGTGGACCGTAGGAGCGGATGGTCACCCGGTCCGCCCGGCGGTCGCCGCGGCGGGTGGGGCGCAGGCGGGTGGTGACGCGTCGGCGTTCGCCCGCGGGGACCATCAGGCGGTGGCGGGAGGCGGCCGCTTCCGTGCCGGGCTGCCAGCTGCTCGGCGGCCATGCGTCTCGCAGGTGGGCGCGGAGCGGGCGGCGGGACGGGTTGGTGACCGTGAGGGTGACGTCGGCGGTGTCGCCTAGGCGCGCGGAGGTGTCGCCGGAACGGGTCAGACGCAGGTGGCGTACCGGGGCGGCCAAGGCGTAGTCGCAGGCGCAGGCCAGGGCCAGGGAGCCGTTGACGGCCAGGACGCCGGTCCAGCTGGGATCCCAGAGGCCGACAGGGAGCGAGCCGAGGGCCGCCAGGAGGGCGGCGCGTCCGGTGAGTGCCATCAGCGGGGGACGGGGACGTGGGTGAGGATCGCGTTGATGACGGAGTCGGCCGTCACGCCTTCCATTTCGGCCTCCGGGCGCAGCTGGACACGGTGGCGCAGGGTGGGCAGGGCGAGGGCCTTCACGTCGTCGGGGATGACGTAGTCGCGGCCGGTCAGCCAGGCCCAGGCGCGGGAGGTCGCGAGGAGGGCGGTGGCGCCGCGCGGGGAGACGCCGAGGGTGAGCGACGGCGATTCGCGGGTGGCTCGGCAGATGTCGACGACGTAGGCGGTGATCTCGGGGGAGACGGTGGTCTTGGCGACGGCCGCGCGGGCGGCTTCGAGGTCGGCGTGGCCGGCGACCGGGCGTACGCCGGCGGCGCGGAGGTCGCGCGGGTTGAAGCCCTGGGCGTGGCGGGTGAGGACGTCGATCTCGTCCTGGCGGGAGGGGAGGGGGATGGTGAGTTTGAGGAGGAAACGGTCCAGCTGAGCCTCGGGGAGGGGGTACGTGCCCTCGTACTCGACCGGGTTCTGGGTCGCGGCGACCAGGAACGGGTCGGGGAGCGGGCGCGGGGTGCCGTCGACGGTGACCTGGCGTTCCTCCATGGCTTCGAGGAGGGAGGACTGGGTCTTCGGGGGCGTGCGGTTGATCTCGTCGGCGAGGAGGAGGTTGGTGAAGACCGGGCCGGGCTGGAAGGAGAACTCGGCGGTGCGGGCGTCGTAGACGAGGGAGCCGGTGACGTCGCTCGGCATCAGGTCAGGGGTGAACTGGACGCGCTTGGTGTCGAGTTCGAGCGCGGATGCGAGGGCGCGGACGAGCAACGTTTTGGCGACCCCGGGGACTCCTTCCAGTAGGACGTGTCCGCGGCAGAGGAGGGCGACGACGAGGCCGGTCACGGCGGGGTCCTGGCCGACCACGGCCTTGGCGATCTCGGCGCGCAGGGCTTCGAGGGAGGCTCGGGCGTTGCCCGGGTCCCCGGTGTGCCCGGCGTTGTCAGTGGTCGGGTCCATCATGGACGGCGTACCTCTCTTTCGAGGGCGTCGAGTTGGTCGGCGAGTGTGATGAGGGCCGTGTCGTCGCTGGGCGGCGGGCCGAAGAGCAGGGAGTGCAGGGTCTGTCCGTCGCCGTGGAGGTGCGTGGACAGGGCGGGGAGCAGGGCTTCGGGCGTGTGCGCCTGGGTCGCGGGGACGCCTACGAGGGGGGCGAGGCGGGTGCGGGTGGTGGAGCGGAGAGCGGCGGCCGCGCGGTCGCGGGCGTTCGCTGCGCGGTAGAGGCGGGCGCGGCCTTCGGCGGTCTCGGAGGCGCGGATCGCGACGGGGAGTCTTTCGGGCACGAGGGGGCCGAGTCGGCGTGCCCGCCACAGGGCGGCGAGGGCCGCGGCGATGAAGAGCTGCAACGTGCCCCAGAGCCAGCCGGAGGGGAGCACCTCCAGCAGGCCTCTGTCGGCGCCGGTGTCGGTGGAGCTGTCGGCGAGCGAGGGGAGGTACCAGACCAGATGGGGGCGGGAGCCGAGGAGTTGGAGGGCGAGCGAGGCGTTGCCCTGCTCGTCGAGGCGTTCGTTGAGGAGGATGTCGGGCGCGCCGAGAACGACGGTCTCGCCGCTCCCGGAGGGGTGCGGTACGCGGACCAGGGTGGCCAGGCGTGCGCTGGGGTAGCACTGGTCGGCGTCGAGGTGGGTGGTGGTGTAGCGGATGCCGCCCGTGTCGGCGGTGCCGGCGCGGCGGGCGGCGGGCAGGTCGCAGTCGGGGGCGAGCGTCGACTCCGGGCTGGTGGCGGGGTCCGCGGTGACGCCGGGGGCGAGTCGTTCGACGGAGGCGCTGCCGGCGGCGACGAGGACGGTGCGTCCGTCGTTTGCGGCGATGGCGCTGTGCAGGCGGTTCTGCTGAGCGGCTGTCAGGAGATCGGGGACGGCGACCAGGAGAGTGGTGTCGGGGGCTGCCGAGGCGCGGGCCTCGTCGAGGGTGGTGACCACGCGGGTGGAGACGCCCCGCTCGGCGAGGAGTTCGGCGACGGCGCGGCTGCCCTGGGGGTCGGCGGAGCGCGGATCGAGGGTGCCGTGCCGGGAGTCGGAGCGGATGAGGGCGATCGTCACGGCGGCCACCAGGAGCAGGGCGACGGCGAGGGCGACACCTCGTGCGCGCGTCCACAGTTGGCGGGCGGTGGGCGAGGCCGCCGTGGCCGGGAGTGTGGCCTCGGTGGTCATCCGGCGGCCCCTTGGCCGGTGTGGTGGGGCGTGGTGTGGTCGCTGCTGCTGGGGAGCTGGGGCTTGGTGTGTTCCAGGTCGCGGTCGAGGCCGGCGATGCGCTGGTACGTCGGCTCGATCGCCGTCCGGCCGCCGTATGTGACGTCGTCGAAGTCGCGGGCGGCGGCGCGGAGGCGGCCGGTGTGGGAGGGCAGGGCGCGGCCGGCCTCGGCTGCGGCTTCGTCGGCGGTGCGGCCGGGGCGGGCGTCGAGGAGGGCGCGTTCCTCCAGGGAGCGGACGATGGCCCGCATGCGTTCCTGCACGGCCTGGTTCCAGTGGCCCTGGGCGGCGTGCGCCTCGGCGGTGGCGCGGTGTTCGGCCGCGCTGCGGGGGCGGTCGTCGAACAGGGCGGCGGTGGAGGTGGGACGGCGGCGCGGGGTTCCCAGGCGCCACCACAGGGCGGCGAGGACGGCCACGACGGCGAGGACGAGGACGACGAGGCCCGCCATTCCGCCGGGGGCGGCGGAGGAGGCGGCCCTGAGGAGTTCGTCGACCCAGTCCCAGAAGGCGTTGAGGGCGCGCTGGAGGAAGCCGGGGTCGTCCTCGTGGTACACGCGCTTGGACAGCTCGCGCCGAGCCGCCTCCCGCGCGGGGTCGCGGGGGATGGTCACCGGCGGTTCGTCACCGGAGCGCCACGACGACAGGACGGCCAGGACGCGGTGCGGCGGCCGTACGGCCGGGTCGCCGCCGGGCAACCAGGTCCGTACGGTCGTTTCGGCGGCGCGGGGCAGGGCCGGCGCCGCTGACAGGACTGCCCCCGTCAGGCTCACCGCATCAGCTCCCGGGGGCGCCGGGGGCGGCGGGACCGTAGCCCTGGACACCGGCGGCGCGGGCCAGTTCGAGGTCGAGGGCCTCGCGGCGGATGCGCTGGTCGATGTAGAGGAGCACGGTGACGCCGGCCGTGATCGGGAAGGTGATCATGGAGCCGATCACCGATCCGATGCCGCTGACGACGAGGAACATCCAGCCGAAGTCGCCGGTGCCGTCGACGAAGCCGCCGATGCCGTCGCCGCTGAGCGCGGCGGCGAGGAACGTGAACGGGATGACGACGATCGCCGCGACGATGTTCGCGATGACCGTGGCGAGCAGCTGGATGCCGAAGACCCGCCACCAGGAGCCGCGCACCAGCTTCGCGGACCGGCCCATCGCCTTGGTGATGCTCTGCTTCTCCAGCATCAGGGACGGAGAGGCCAGCGAGAAGCGGATCATCAGCCACAGGGCGACGGCGGCGCCGGCGAAGCTGCCGAAGACGGCGAGCGCGGCGCCGCCGCCACCGCCGCCGGCGAGGATCACGAGGATGCCGGGGAGCGCGCCCGCGAGGGCGACGCCGACGGCGATGAGCAGCAGCAGGAAGATCAGGCCGAACAGCTTGGCGATCTGGGGGTGGGCGTCGCGCCAGGCCTCGCCCGTGGTGACCGGCTTGCCGAGCACGGCGCGGCTGGTGACGGTCGTCAGAAGGGCGGTCGCGGCGACGGTGCCGATCAGGGAGATCACGAAGAGGACGCCGGAGGTCAGCATGGTGTCGCCCATGGCCCGGGCCAGCTCGTCGGCGGTGGCGCTGGGGTCGCCGAGGGCGTCGGTGTCGGCGTAGTCGTTCAGCACCAGGCCCTGGAGCAGGACGACGATGACTTCGATGACGATGGCGACCGTGAGCGAGATGCCGAGCACCGTGCGCCAGTAGGTGCGCATGGTGGACACCGCGCCGTCCAGGATCTCGCCGACGCCGAGCGGGCGGAGCGGGATCACGCCGGGCTTGGCCGCGGGCGGGGGGCCGCCCCAGGGTGCTCCCCAGCCGCCGTGGCCGCCGGGACCCTGCCAGTTGCCGGGGCCGCCGGGGGGAGGCGCGCCCCAGCCCGGGCCGGGCGGCGGGGGAGTCCGGCCGGAGGGGGCGGACCACTGGGCGGGTGGCGGCTGCTGGGGGGACCACTGCGCGCCGGGGGGCTGCGGTTGCGAGCCCGGCTGCCGGGCGGGCTGCTCGGGGTCCGGCCGGTCGGCCGGCTCGCCGGGGCCGGAGGTGCCGGGTTCGTGCCCGTCGGACGGGGAGGATCCGGGCGAGGCCCAGCCCGGAGTGTCGTTCATCGTCGCTCCTTCACGGTGCCCGTCCGCGGTCGCGGCGGCAGGTTGGCAGCCATCGTGCCATGGGGTGGCCGGCGGGGTGCCGGCCGCGGTGGGGACGGGGGTGGCACACCTTCAATTGTCCGCCGGATAGCGGGCAGACTGACGGCATGGCTGATCTGCAGGCGCGAACCGGCGAGGACAAGCGGGCGACCGAGGTACCTGTGCTGCGTTGGGAGGAGCCACCCGAGGGTCCGGTCCTGGTCCTTCTGGACCAGACACGGCTGCCGAGCGAGGAGGTCGAACTGGTCTGCACGGACGCACCCGCGCTGGTGGAGGCGATCCGGTCGCTCGCCGTGCGCGGGGCGCCGGCGCTCGGGATCGCGGGAGCGTACGGCGTCGCGCTCGCCGCCGCGCGCGGGTTCGACGTGGACGATGCCGCGCTGGCGCTGGCGGGCGCCCGGCCCACCGCGGTGAACCTCTCCCTGGGGGTGCGCCGGGCGCAGGACGCCTACCACGCGGCTCTGGCCCGCGGCGGCGACGCCGGGCAGGCCGCTGCGGCGGCGCTGGCGGCCGCGCGGCAGCTGCACCGGGAGGACGCCGAGGCGAGTGCGCGAATGGCCGAGCACGGGCTGGCGCTGCTGGACGAGCTGCTGTCCGGCGGTGGCCATCGGATCCTCACCCACTGCAACACCGGGGCGCTGGTGTCGGGCGGGGAGGGGACGGCGTTCGCGGTGGCGCTCGCGGCGCATCGGCAGGGGCGGCTGCGGCGGCTGTGGGTGGACGAGACGCGCCCGCTGCTGCAGGGGGCCCGGCTGACGGCGTACGAGGCGGCGCGCAGCGGGATGGCGTACACGCTGCTCACCGACAACGCGGCGGGGTCGCTGTTCGCGGCCGGTGAGGTGGACGCGGTGCTGATCGGGGCCGATCGGATCGCGGCCGACGGGTCGGTGGCGAACAAGGTGGGGAGCTATCCGCTGGCGGTGCTCGCGCGGTATCACCATGTGCCGTTCATCGTGGTGGCGCCGGTGACGACGGTGGACCTGGGCACGGTGGACGGGGCGTCGATCGAGGTGGAGCAGCGTCCGGGGTACGAGGTGACGGAGGTGATGGCGCCGCAGGTGCAGGTCTCGGGAGCGGGGGGCGGCATTCCGGTGGCGCCGCTGGGGACGCAGGCGTACAACCCGGCGTTCGATGTGACTCCGCCCGAGCTGGTGACGGCGATCGTCACCGAGGAGGGGGCGGTGTCTCCCGTGACGGCCGAGGGGCTGGCCGAGCTGTGCGGGAAGGCGGGGCGCGCCCGGGCCTGACCGGGGGTCCGCCGGTCAGGGCAGACAGTAGTGACGGTGTACGACTATCGTCACTGGTCAGTGAGCTGTCTCACCTGGATCTTCGCCACCGTTATGAGAATGGGATGATGTCGTTTATGAAGGGACGAGTCCTTGTCGTCGACGACGACACCGCACTGGCCGAGATGCTCGGCATTGTGCTGCGTGGTGAAGGTTTTGAGCCGTCTTTCGTAGCCGACGGCGACAAGGCGCTGGCCGCTTTCCGGGAGAGCAAGCCCGATCTGGTGCTGCTGGACCTGATGCTGCCCGGGCGGGACGGTATCGAGGTGTGCCGGCTGATCAGGGCTGAGTCCGGGGTGCCGATCGTGATGCTCACGGCGAAGAGCGACACCGTTGATGTCGTCGTGGGTCTCGAGTCGGGCGCGGACGACTACATCGTGAAGCCGTTCAAGCCGAAGGAGCTGGTGGCTCGTATCCGGGCGCGGCTGCGCAGGTCCGAGGAGCCGGCGCCGGAGCAGCTCGCCATCGGTGACCTGGTCATCGATGTCGCCGGTCACTCGGTGAAGCGGGACGGGCAGTCGATCGCGCTGACGCCGCTGGAGTTCGATCTGCTGGTGGCGCTCGCGCGCAAGCCGTGGCAGGTGTTCACGCGTGAGGTCCTGCTGGAGCAGGTGTGGGGGTACCGGCACGCGGCGGACACGCGGCTGGTCAACGTCCATGTGCAGCGGCTGCGCTCCAAGGTCGAGAGGGATCCGGAGCGGCCGGAGATCGTGGTGACCGTCCGTGGTGTCGGTTACAAGGCCGGGCCGAGCTGACATGTCCGGGGACAGTGCCGCTTCGGCGCCCGGCCGGTCCGGGACCCGCGCGGGGCGGCCTGTCGGCCGGAAGGCGGCGGGCTCCCGCTGGGCAAGGTTCTTCGACAACGGGCTGCTCAGGGGCGGGGTCCAGGGCAGCCCGGTGCTCCGTCTGTTCATGCGCTGGGTGCGTCGGCCGCTGTTGCCGGTGATGCGGCTGTGGCGCCGCAACATCCAGCTGAAGGTCGTCGTCACGACGCTGCTGATGTCGCTGGGCGTCGTGCTGCTGCTGGGCTTCGTGGTCATCGGGCAGGTGCGCAACGGTCTGCTGGACGCCAAGGTGAAGGCGTCGCAGAGCCAGGCCACGGGCGGGTTCGCCGCGGCGAAGCAGCGGGCCGAGGAGGCGGCGAGCGGGGCCGCCGTCGATGACGCGGCCGACGAGGACGGGCAGTCCTCGCAGAACGTCATCCAGTGGATGAGTGATCTCGTCACGTCCCTGTCCAGTGGCGGCCAGGGCGCCTTCGACGTCGTGACGCTGCCCGCCGGGGACGACACCGGGGGCGGGCGCGGCCCGCGTGCCTCGGGCGGCGTCAATCCGAACAAGAGCGTGCCGGAGGACCTGCGGGAGCGGGTCACCGGCAATCCGGGTGCCTGGCAGAGCTACACCCGCATCATCTACGGGCCGGGCAAGGAGTCCCAGCCCGCGCTGATCATCGGCAAGCAGGTCAACGACCCGAACAACGACCCGTACCAGCTGTACTACCTCTTCCCGCTGACGCAGGAGGAGAAGTCGCTGAGCCTGGTCAAGGGGACGCTGGCGACGGCGGGGCTGTTCGTCGTCGTCCTCCTCGGGGCGATCGCGTGGCTGGTGGTGCGCCAGGTGGTCACGCCCGTGCGGATGGCCGCGGGGATCGCCGAGCGGCTGTCGGCGGGGCGCCTCCAGGAGCGGATGAAGGTCACCGGCGAGGACGACATCGCGCGGCTCGGCGAGGCCTTCAACAAGATGGCGCAGAACCTTCAGCTGAAGATCCAGCAGCTGGAGGACCTGTCGCGGATGCAGCGGCGGTTCGTGTCCGACGTCTCCCATGAGCTGCGCACCCCGCTGACCACCGTGCGGATGGCCGCCGATGTCATCCACGAGGCGCGGGAGGACTTCGACCCGGTGACCGCGCGGTCGGCGGAACTCCTCGCCGATCAGCTGGACCGGTTCGAGTCGTTGCTGGCGGACCTGCTGGAGATCAGCCGTTTCGACGCCGGTGCGGCGGCGCTGGAGGCCGAGCCGATAGACCTCAGGGAGGTCGTCCGGCGGGTCGTCGGCGGGGCCGAGCCGCTGGCGGAGCGCAAGGGGACGCGGATCCGGATCACGGGCGACCAGCAGCCGGTCGTGGCCGAGGCGGACGCCCGGCGGGTGGAGCGGGTGCTGCGCAACCTCGTCGTCAACGCCGTGGAGCACGGCGAGGGCAAGGACGTCGTGGTCAAGCTCGCCGCGGCGGGTGGTGCGGTCGCGGTCGCCGTACGCGACTACGGTGTCGGGCTGAAGCCCGGCGAGGCGGCCCGGGTCTTCAGCCGCTTCTGGCGGGCCGACCCGGCACGCGCGCGGACGACGGGCGGTACGGGCCTGGGGCTCTCCATCGCCCTGGAGGACGCCCGGCTGCACGGCGGCTGGCTGCAGGCGTGGGGTGAGCCGGGGGGTGGCTCGCAGTTCCGGCTGACGCTGCCGCGGACCGCGGACGAGCCGTTGCGGGGGTCGCCGATACCGCTGGAGCCGAAGGACTCGCGGCGCAATCGCGGACTCGACGACGCCGGTCTGCCGCGCGGGGGCGAGAAGAGCGCCACCGTGCCCGCGCAGACCACGGCCGGCGGGCCCGTGCGGCCGCTGGACGCGATCGGCCCCCGGCTGGCCGCCGTGGCGCCCACAGCTGATCCGACGGCGTTGCCCGGCAACGGTGCGCGGGTGGTGTCCCGGCCGGTGGGCGGGGCGCGCCGACCTGACGAGACGGCGCCCGGTCCGGGCGCGCGGCGCCCGTCGGACGTGGAGCCGGATGAGTCGAATGAGTAAGGGGAGGCAAGTCGTGGGCGCTGACCGCGAGGGGGGCGCCCGGCGCACGCCGGCGCGCGCGGTGGCGTACATCGCCTGTGGTGTCGTCCTGCTGGCGGGGTGCGCCTCGATGCCCGATCACGGGGATCTGCGCGATGTCGAGTCCACGCCGCGACAGGAGACACAGGTGCGGGTGTTCGCCGTGCCTCCGTCGGAGGACGCCTTGCCGCCGCAGATCGTGCAGGGCTTCCTGGAGGCCCTCACCAGCGACGACCCCAACTACGAGACGGCGAAGCAGTATCTGACCGACCGGGCGAGGAAATCCTGGCAGCCGCAGCGGTCCACCACGGTGCTCGCCAACGCGCCCGGCATCGAGGTCGATTGGGCGGTCAACAAGGAGGAGCGCGACACGTTCGTGTTCCGGCTGACCGGTGTCAAGGTCGCCACCGTGGACGTGGAGCAGTCGTACGCGCCGACGAGCGGGAACTACAGCCAGCAGGTGCAGCTCAAGAGGGACAACAAGAGCGGGCAGTGGCGCATCGACCGGCTGCCGGAAGGGATCGTGCTCGGTCAGTCGGACTTCCAGCGGAACTACATGTCCGTCAACAAGTACTACCTGGCGGCGAACAGCGCGTCCGGCGCGAGCTCGCAGCTCGCCGCGGTCGCCGACCCGGTCTATGTGCGTCAGCGGGTGGACCCCACGACACAGGTGGTGCGGTCGCTGCTCGACGGGCCCACCAGCTGGCTCGATCCCGCGGTCCTGTCCAGTTTCCCCACCGGGACCCGGCTGGCGCAGGGCGGCGACTCGCTGACGCCCGATGAGAACGACAAGCTCACCGTGCCGTTGAACGACAAGGCCGCCCGGGTCGGGCTGGCCAAGTGCAACGAGATGGCGGCCCAGGTGCTGTTCACCCTGCAGGACCTCACCCCCGCGGTGGACGAGGTCGAGTTGCGGGCGGGCGGCGCGGAGTTGTGCTCGCTCGACACGGACGGGGCCACGGCGGTCGCCACGCGCGGACCGGTACGGAGCCCCGAGTACCTGTACTTCCTCGACGACGAGCAGCGTGTGGTGCGGATCCGCAGCGGCAGCAAGACCGCGGGCGCGGAGCCGGTGCCGGGGCCGCTGGGCGAGGGCACCAAGATCCTGCGCTCGGTGGCCGTGTCCCGGGACGAGCGAACCGCGGCGGGAGTCGGCCTGAACGGCAGCGAGTTGTACGTCGCGCGGATGGAGCCCGGCGCCACGCTCGGAGAGCCGGTGCTGATCAGCCAGGGCAAGACCGAGGACGGCCGGCTGACCACGCCCAGCTGGGACGCGCAGGGCAATCTGTGGGTCGCCGACCGCGACCCCGGGCACGCGCGGCTGCTGTTGCTCCAGGCGGGCAAGAACGAGCCGCTGGAGGTGGAGACTCCCGCCCTGGACGGGCGCATCAAATCGGTGCGGGTCGCCGCCGACGGGGTGCGGATCGCGCTCATCGTGGAGAAGGACGGCGAACAGTCCCTGCTCGTCGGGCGGATCGACCTCGACGAGAAGGTGGGCGAGCGGGCCGCGGTCACCGTGCGTGAACTGCACAACGCCGCCCCCGAGCTGGAAGAAGTCACCACCATGTCGTGGAGCGGTGACGACCGGCTCGTGGTGGTCGGGCGCGCGAAGGGGGGTGTGCTGCAGTTGCGGTACGTCCAGGTCGACGGCTCCACGCCGAAGGGGCCCGCGCCGGACGCCCTGACCGGGGTGAAGGAGATCGCCGCGTCCGAGGACGAGCGGTTGCCGCTGGTGGCGTACTCGGACGACGGGATCGTGCGGCTGCCGTCGGGGGCGCAGTGGCAGACGGTGGTCAAGGAGGGGTCGGCGCCGGTTTATCCGGGGTGACGGGCAGGGGGTGGCCTCGCGGCTTTCGCCGAGGGGCCCCGGCCCGGCTTCGGCAGACGGCCGTTCTCGCGCGGGGTGACCCGGCGGGGCGGCCGTTTTGCTGTGGAGCGGTGGGAGCTGGAGGGGGCGGCGGGGCGGTCGAGCGGGTGGCCTTCACCGGTGGGTGACGGCCGTTTCATGGGGCGTGGAGTTGTCCACAGGGGGTTTTCCACAGGGGTGGCCGGTCTGTGCCGGGGTTGGCAGAGTGATCCGCATGCGGGGGTGGTGGCAGGACCTCACCGACCTGGTGCTCCCGGCCGAGTGCGGGGGCTGCGGCAGGGCGCGTACGGTGCTCTGCCCGGGGTGCCGTGCCGCGCTGAGCGGGGACGCGCCGTGCCGGGTGCGGCCGGTGCCGGAGCCGCCGGGACTGCCGGTCGTGCACGCGGCGGCTCGGTACGGGGACGAGGTGCGGGCCGTGCTGCTGGCCCACAAGGAACGGGGTGCCCTGGCGCTCTCCGGGCCGCTCGGCGGGGCTTTGGCGGGAGCCGCGCGGGCGGGGCTGCGGGAGGTGTGGGGGAGCGGGGACGGTGCTTCGGCCGGTCGGGGCGGGTCCCGGGTTTCCGGCGGGCCGGTGCTGCTCGTTCCCGTTCCGTCGGGACGCGGGGCGGTGCGGGCGCGAGGGCATGATCCGGTGCGGCGGATCGCGCTCGCCGCGGCCGGGGAACTGCGGCGGACGGGGACGCCGGCCCGGGTGCTCTGCGTGCTGCGGCAGCGGCGGGCGGTCGCCGACCAGTCGGGGCTCGACTCCGGGCAGCGGCTGCGGAACCTGGCGGGCGCGCTGACCGTGGTGCCCGGCGGAGCGCGGCTGCTGGCGGGCGGGCCGGTGGTGCTGGTCGACGACCTGATGACGACCGGGGCGTCACTGGCGGAGGCGGCGCGCGTGGTGCGGCAGGCGCGGGCGGCTACGTCGGGTGGGCCGGACCGGCATGAGTGCCCGCGGGACGTGGCACTCGGACGGTGGGACGTGGCATTCGGAGAAGAAGGTGTGTCGCCTGTGTACGGGAGAGGAAGCCGGGAAAGGACAGGGACACGGACGGCTGGAGCAAAGGGAGGGAGCGCGGACCGGGAGCGGGTCGACCCCGGAATGGCGGAGCCGAACGGCGCCGGAGACGTGATCCGCGCGGCGGTGATCGCGGCAACGCCGGATTCCTTCGAAATAAACCGGAACTGACTGCGTGGTTGCATCGTTGCAGGTAGTGAGGGCGTTAATTCACCTGAATGGAGGTACGCCGCAGTAGAGGGTGACGACATCCGTCCAGGCGAGATATGTTCGGTTGTGAGGGAAAGCCGCAGGCCACACCTCTCATATCCGAATGCCGTACCGCGGGATTTCCGCAATCACCCGGTCGGCTGGGGAGCAGATCTCGCCCATGGGGGAGGAGGAGGTGGACGTCACCGAGTCCGAGGTCCCGGGGCTCACCGGGACCTGGTGCACAAGGGAGTTGCTCCGCAGCTGAGCGGAGCGATCCGGGAACGGAGTTCTGCGTGGACATCGTCGTCAAGGGCCGCAAAACAGAGGTGCCCGAGCGGTTCCGCAAGCACGTGGCCGAGAAGCTGAAGCTGGAGAAGATCCAGAAGCTCGATGGCAAGGTGATCAGCCTCGACGTCGAGGTGTCCAAGGAGCCCAACCCCCGACAGGCCGACCGGTGCGACCGAGTGGAGATCACGCTTCGCTCCCGTGGCCCGGTGATCAGGGCGGAGGCAGCGGCCAGCGATCCGTACGCGGCACTCGACCTCGCCGCGGAGAAGCTGGACGCCCGGCTGCGCCGGCAGCACGACAAGCGGCACACGCGCCGCGGTGTCCGTCGGCTCACCGCAGCCGAGGTCCCCGACCACGTTCCGGATGCGGCCACGCTCAACGGCAACGGCCAGCCCTTCGAAGCGGACGAGCCGGACGGCGTGCCGACCAAGAAGATCGGCTCCCTCGAGGTCAAGGGCGAAGGCCCCCTCGTCGTCCGCGAGAAGACGCACGCCGCCGCCCCGATGACCCTCGACCAGGCGCTCTACGAGATGGAGCTGGTCGGGCACGACTTCTACCTCTTCGTCGACTCCGAGACGAAGGAGCCGAGTGTCGTCTACCGGCGGCACGCTTACGACTACGGCGTGATCCATCTCCGGACGGACACGATGATCACCGAACCGCCCTCGCCCGAGGCGGGCGGTTCGCTGGGCGGCTGACCATCCCGGGCGAAACAGCTGATCCGGTGCCCCTGGAGCGCGTGTGCGCCCCCAGGGGCACCGGTGTGCCGCCGGTGTGCGACCACTTCGCCCACCGCTTCGTCACCGCGGTGTCGTCCGGGCATGAAATCATGGCCGCAACGGCCCAACGGGTGGGTTGTTGCCTTGGGTTGGCGACGGCACAGGACCACAGGCCTAAGCCTTCAGGGGGAGGAACGATGGCGGACAGCTTCGGACCGATGCATGCCGAGGGCGTCGGTGACGGCCCGCGCGGCATGGGCCCGGACGTGGGCTCCTCACGCCAGGAGCCGATCCGCGTCCTGGTCGTGGACGACCACGCCCTCTTCCGTCGCGGCCTGGAGATCGTGCTCGCGGCCGAGGAGGACATCCAGGTCGTCGGAGAGGCCGGGGACGGCGCCGAGGCGGTGGAGAAGGCCGCGGACCTGCTGCCCGACATCGTGCTGATGGACGTACGGATGCCGAAGCGGGGCGGGATCGAGGCGTGCACCTCGATCAAGGAGGTGGCACCCAGCGCCAAGATCATCATGCTGACGATCAGCGACGAGGAAGCCGATCTCTACGACGCGATCAAGGCGGGTGCGACGGGATACCTGCTCAAGGAAATCTCGACGGACGAGGTGGCCACCGCCATTCGCGCGGTCGCCGATGGGCAGTCGCAGATCAGCCCCTCGATGGCGTCGAAACTGCTCACCGAGTTCAAGTCGATGATCCAGCGGACCGACGAGCGCCGGCTGGTGCCCGCGCCGCGGCTCACCGACCGGGAACTGGAAGTGCTCAAGCTCGTGGCCACCGGGATGAACAACCGGGACATCGCCAAGGAGCTGTTCATCTCCGAGAACACCGTGAAGAACCATGTGCGCAACATCCTGGAGAAGCTGCAGCTGCACTCCAGGATGGAGGCGGTGGTGTACGCGATGCGGGAGAAGATCCTCGAGATTCGGTGAGGCGGGGCCGGGGCCCGTCGTGGTCCTGGTCCGCTGGGAGAGGCCGGATCAGGTCAGGGCTCGGGTCAGTTCCGCGATGAGGGGGGCGCGTAGGTCCGGGGCGTCCACCCGTTCCACGCGGACGTCCGTGCAGTTCACCCAGCTTGCCGCCTCCAGCAGGGCTTGGGCCACGGACGGGACCGCCTTCGGGCCGTCCAGGGTGACCTGCTTGGCGACCAGGGTGCGGCCCTCGCGCGCCGGGTCGACGCGGCCGACCAGCCGGCCGCCGGCCAGGACCGGCATCGCGAAATAGCCGTGGACCCGCTTCTGCTTCGGGACGTACGCCTCCAGGCGGTGGGTGAATCCGAAGATCCGCTCCGTCCGGGCGCGCTCCCAGATCAGGGAGTCGAAGGGGGAGAGCAGCGTCGTGCGGTGGCGGCCGCGCGGGGGAGTCTCCAGGGCTGCCGGGTCCGCCCAGGCCTGCTTGCCCCAGCCCTCCACCGTGACCGGTACCAGGCCGGAGTCGGCGATCACCGCATCCACCTGATCCCCCTTCAGGCGGTGGTAGTCGGCGATGTCCGCGCGCGTGCCGACGCCCAGGGCCTCGCCTGCCAGGCGGACCAGGCGGCGGAGGCATTCCCGGTCGTCCAGGTCGTCGTGGAGGAGATCGGATGGGATGGCGCGCTCCGCGAGGTCGTAGACGCGCTTCCAGCCGCGGCGCTCCACGCAGACGACCTCGCCGTACATCAGGGCGCGTTCGGCGGCGACCTTGGTGCCGGACCAGTCCCACCACTCGCTGGTCTTCTTCGCACCGCCCAACTCGGTGGCCGTCAGGGGGCCTTCCTCGCGAAGCTGCTTGATCACCTGGTCGTAGGCGCCGTCCGGGAGCTCGTGGTTCCAGTGGGGGCGGTTGCGGTAGGCGCGGCGGCGGAAGGCGAAGTGGGGCCATTCCTCGATGGGGAGGATGCAGGCGGCGTGGGACCAGTACTCGAAGGCGTGGGTGTCCTTCCAGTAGGCGTCGTCCACCGTGGTGCGGCCCACCGGGCCGAGGCGGGCGTAGGGGACCAGTTCGTGGGAGCGGGCCAGGACCGAGATGGTGTCGAGCTGCACCGCGCCGAGGTGACGGAGTATGCCGCGGACGCCGGCGCGGCGGTTGGGCGTGCCGAGGAGGCCCTGGGCGCGGAGGGCGATACGGCGGGCTTCGTCCGCGGAAAGGGTGGTTGTGGGGCGCGGGGTCGTCATGCCGTCGAACGATAGGGGGTGGGACTGACAGCGGGTGTGGGGAGGGGAAGGAGTGGGGGTGAGGGTGGGCGGGGTGGGCCGGGTGGGTGTGGCGGTGCTGTGGGCGGGCGTTGAGGAGGGTCGCCCCCGCCGCCCTTACCCATTCCCATCCCCAGGGGCTCCGCCCCTTCGACCCCGGCGGGGGCTTCGCCCCGGGGTCTCGGCGGGGGCTTCGCCCCCTGCGCCCCCGGGGGGGCTCGGTCTCTGGCGCGCAGGGGCTTCGCCTCCTGCGCCCCTGGTCTCGCCTCCTGCGCCCCGAGGGCTGTGCCGCTACCCCGGCGGGACTTTCCCCTTCTGCTTCCGGGGCTCTGCCCCCGCCCCGGCGGGGCTTTGCCCTCTGCGCCCCGGGACTTGGTCTCCGGCCGGCGGGGGCTCCGCTGCTGTGCCGGCGGGGGGCTTCGCCCCTGGCCCCAGCGCCCCCGGGCTCGGTCTCGCCTCCTGCGCCCCGGGGGCTCCGCCGCTACCCCGGCGGGGCTTTGCCCCCTGTGCTTCCAGGTCTCCGTCCATGGGCCACGGCGGGGCTTTGCCCCCCTCCTGCCCCCCGGGCTTGGACCTGGAGCCGGCGGGGCTGCTTGGTCCTCTGCGCACTCGGCGCTTGGGCCTGGATCCGGCGGGGGCTTTGCCTCTTGTGCCCCGCTGCTCCGGCTCGCCCCCGGGCTTCGGCTGGCCCGAGCTTCGCCGCTTCGTCCCCGGGCTTCGGCTCGGCGGGGTTGGCCGCCTTGCCCCCGGGGCGGACCGGCGGGGGGCGCCCCCAGTGCCCCGGGAGGGCTTCGCTCCGGTGGGGCTTCGCTGCTTGTGGTTCGGGGGCTTTTGCCCTGGGGCGGGGTGGGGTTTCGCCGTCGCGGTGTCTGGAGGTCGTCCTTGTTGCTGTGGGGGGTGGTCAGGGGCGGGGTGGCAGGTAGGGGGCCGTTGAGGGGAGGGACAGGTCCGAGGGGAGGAGGGAGGCGAGCCAGCAGTCGCGGCGGGTGCCGTTGTTGTTGAGGGCCGCGCGGAGGGTGCCTTCGACGGTGAAGCCGGCTCGTTCGGCCACCGCGCGGGAGGCGGTGTTGCCCACTTCGGCGCGCCATTCGAGGCGGTCGACGGGGATGCGGGTGAAGGCCCAGTGGGAGAGGGCGCGGGTGGCTTCGGTGACGTAGCCGTTGCCGCGGTGGCGCTTGGTCGCCCAGAAGCCCAGTTCGGCGGTGCCGAGGGAGCGCATGGTGATGCCGAGCATGCCGGCGAGGTCCCCGTCGGGGAGGAAGGCGCCGAAGGTGAACATGGAGGAGGCCGCCCAGCCGTCGGGTACCTGCTGGGTGGTGAAGGCCTCCGCGTGTTCGGGGAGGTAGGGGGAGGGGATCGCCGTCCAGCGTTGGATGTCGGGGTCCTGACAGGCCGCGTACACGGCGTCCGTGTCGTCCGGGCCGACCGTGCGTAGCAGGAGGCGGGCGGTGGGGATCGTGACGGGGTCCATCGGCCGATTGTGCGCGGGGCGGGGGCCGGGAGGCCAGGGCATTCCTCTTCGAGGGTTTCCGTGGGTGATGGTGTGGTCACCATTCGTGGAATTCGGTGGGGGCGTGCGGCACCATCGGCGACTTCCGGCCGTTGTCCCCTGTGCAGGCGTCACAGCAGGCGTCACTGCGGGCCTCCCGGCCTGGCCGGGTCCTCGCATACGATGGCCGTTGCTCAGTACGTCAGAAGGAAACCGACCGTCCCAGGCCCGACCGGCAAGGAGACCAACCCCCGTGTCCGTCCTCTCGAAGCTCATGCGTGCAGGCGAAGGCAAGATCCTGCGCAAGCTGCACCGCATCGCGGACCAGGTCAACTCCATCGAAGAGGACTTCGTCGACCTCTCCGACGCCGAGCTGCGGGCCCTCACCGATGAGTACAAGCAGCGGTATGCCGATGGGGAGAGTCTTGACGATCTCCTCCCCGAGGCTTTTGCCACCGTGCGCGAGGCCGCCAAGCGCGTCCTCGGGCAGCGGCACTACGACGTGCAGATGATGGGTGGTGCCGCCCTTCACCTCGGCTATGTGGCCGAGATGAAGACCGGTGAGGGCAAGACCCTGGTCGGCACGCTGCCCGCTTATCTGAACGCCCTGTCCGGTGACGGCGTCCACCTGATCACGGTCAACGACTATCTGGCCGAGCGCGACTCCGAGATGATGGGCCGCGTCCACAAGTTCCTGGGTCTTTCCGTCGGCTGCATCCTCGCCAATATGACGCCGGCCCAGCGCCGCGAGCAGTACGCGTGCGACATCACCTACGGCACGAACAACGAATTCGGCTTCGACTACCTGCGCGACAACATGGCGTGGTCGAAGGAGGAACTCGTCCAGCGCGGGCACAACTTCGCCATTGTCGACGAGGTCGACTCGATTCTCATCGACGAGGCTCGTACGCCGCTGATCATCTCCGGTCCGGCCGACCAGGCCACCAAGTGGTACGGCGACTTCGCCAAGCTGGTCACCCGTCTGAAGCGCGGTGAGGCCGGCCAGCCGCTCAAGGGCATCGAGGAGACCGGCGACTACGAGGTCGACGAGAAGAAGCGCACGGTCGCCATCCACGAGTCCGGCGTCAGCAAGGTCGAGGACTGGCTGGGCATCGACAACCTGTACGAGTCGGTGAACACGCCGCTCGTCGGTTACCTGAACAACGCGATCAAGGCCAAGGAACTCTTCAAGAAGGACAAGGACTACGTCGTCATCGACGGCGAAGTCATGATCGTCGATGAGCACACCGGCCGTATCCTCGCCGGCCGCCGCTACAACGAGGGCATGCACCAGGCGATCGAGGCGAAGGAAGGGGTGCCGATCAAGGACGAGAACCAGACGCTCGCCACGATCACCCTCCAGAACTTCTTCCGCCTCTACAACAAGCTCTCGGGCATGACCGGTACGGCGATGACCGAGGCCGCCGAGTTCCACCAGATCTACAAGCTCGGCGTGGTCCCGATCCCGACCAACCGTCCCATGGTCCGCAAGGACCAGTCGGACCTGATCTACCGCACCGAGGTCGCGAAGTTCGCCGCGGTCGTCGACGACATCGAGGAGAAGCACCGCAAGGGGCAGCCGATCCTCGTCGGTACGACGTCCGTCGAGAAGTCCGAGTACCTGTCGCAGCAGCTGAGCAAGCGCGGCATCCAGCACGAGGTGCTGAACGCCAAGCAGCACGACCGTGAGGCGTCGATCGTCGCCCAGGCCGGCCGCAGGGGCGCCGTGACCGTCGCCACGAACATGGCCGGTCGTGGTACGGACATCAAGCTCGGCGGCAACCCCGAGGACCTCGCCGAGGCGGAGCTGCGCCAGCGCGGCCTCGACCCCGAGGAGCACATCGAGGAGTGGGCCGCGGCCCTGCCCGAGGCGCTCAAGCGGGCCGAGCAGGCCGTGAAGGCCGAGAAGGAAGAGGTCGAGCGGCTCGGCGGCCTCTATGTGCTCGGCACCGAGCGGCACGAGTCCCGCCGTATCGACAACCAGCTGCGCGGTCGTTCCGGCCGTCAGGGCGACCCCGGCGAGTCCCGCTTCTACCTCTCGCTCGGCGACGACCTGATGCGGCTGTTCAAGGCCCAGATGGTCGAACGCGTGATGTCCATGGCGAATGTGCCGGACGACGTGCCGATCGAGAACAAGATGGTCACCCGCGCGATCGCGTCCGCCCAGTCGCAGGTCGAGACGCAGAACTTCGAGACCCGTAAGAACGTCCTGAAGTACGACGAGGTTCTCAACCGTCAGCGCGAGGTCATCTACGGCGAGCGGCGCCGTGTCCTGGAGGGTGAGGACCTGCACGACCAGATCCGGCACTTCATGGACGACACCATCGACGCCTACATCGCCGCGGAGACCGCCGAGGGCTTCGCCGAGGAGTGGGACCTGGACCGGCTGTGGGGCGCGTTCAAGCAGCTCTACCCCGTGAAGGTCACCATCGAGGAGCTGGAGGAGGCGGCCGGTGACCGCGCGGGTCTGACCGCCGAGTTCATCGCCGAGTCGATCAAGGACGACATCCACGAGCAGTACGAGGCGCGGGAGGCGCAGCTCGGCTCCGAGATCATGCGTGAGCTGGAGCGCCGGGTCGTGCTGTCGGTCCTGGACCGCAAGTGGCGCGAGCACCTCTACGAGATGGACTATCTCCAGGAGGGCATCGGCCTGCGCGCGATGGCGCAGAAGGACCCGCTGGTCGAGTACCAGCGCGAGGGCTTCGACATGTTCACCGCGATGATGGACGGCATCAAGGAGGAGTCCGTCGGCTACCTGTTCAACCTGGAGGTCCAGGTCGAGCAGCAGGTCGAGGAGGTCCCGGTCGAGGACGCCAAGCCGGAGCTGACCAAGCAGGACTCCGTGCCGGCGCAGGCGGGCGCCTCCCGTCCGGAGATCCGCGCCAAGGGCCTGGAGGCCCCGCAGCGGCGGAACCTGCACTTCACCGCGCCGACCGTGGACGGGGAGGGCGGCACCATCGAAGGCGACTTCGCCGAGGACGAGCCGGTGCGCTCCTCCGCCGACGGTCTCACTCGCGCGGAGCGGCGCAAGCAGGCCAAGGGCGGGCGGCGCCGCAAGAAGTAGGTGACGGGGCCGCAGCGCTCGTGGTGGCGTAGCGGCAGTTGCCTGAAGGGCCGGGGTCATCCAGTTCGTACGTGGGTGCCCGGCCCTTCGCCGTGTCCGTCGTCAGGCGTGATCGGTCCCTGCGTCAGTCGTCGTCTGCGCGGGGTTGCCGGGGGCCGTCCAGTTCCACCGCCGTGCAGCGCCAGCGGTGGTCCCGGCCCAGCTCCAGGCGGAAGGCCATGGCGCGCAGCCGGTCGCCGGTGCCGATGCGGGCGAAGGCCTCGAAGGCGCCGGGGCGGGGGACGTAGTAGCCGACGTCGCGGACCACGGGGCGCGGGCCGGGGGAGCGCAGGGGGCCGGTCTCGGCGAGGTGGGCGAGGTCGTCGTAGGCGCGTCCCACCGTGTGCCCGAGCATCGAGTGGACCGGGCGCCGGCCGCTGAGGACCAGCAGGAGGCGGTCGGCGAAGACGTCCGTGGGGCGGGGCTGCGGGACGGGGCGGCGCGGGGTCCGCGGCGGGACGCGCAGGGGTGCGGGCGAGGTGGGGGGCGCGGCCGGGTGAAGGCCGTCCGCGGTCCGGTCGAGGGGCGTGGGCGAGTGCCGGACGCGGGGTGGAGCGCCGCCCGGGCGGCGGGTGTCGCGGCGGGTGTCACGACGGGTCGGCGGGCGGGTGCCGGGGTGGGTGGCGGGGTGGTGCTGGGTCCTGGTCATGACCTTGTTCATGGGAGCCCCGTTCGCTGGGCCCGGAGAATACCGGGCGGTAACTTGCTGGTGGTGATCTTGTACGGGGGCTGCGGGCGCGGCGGCAAGGAGGGCGCGGGACCGGGTCGGGCGGCCGGACGGTTCACCTATCCGGATGGTCCGCGGGTGCGGAAGGCCTGGTCGGCGAGGTGGGGCGGGTGAATTTCCGGGCGCCGGGTGGACGGCTCGCGAGGCGCGGGCAGGGGCCCGAAAGAGGACGCCCGCACGTATCCTGAAGGCTCGCCGAAGCCTTGCGGGGCCCTCCGACCACGAAAGAAGCGGCCAGCCATGCGCGTCTACGTCCCCCTGACCCTCCCCGGTCTCGCCGAGGCGTACAGGACGGGAGAGCTCGGGGCCGGGCCGCTCGTCGCGTACGCCGTCACGCCCGCGTTGCGCGAGTGGTACCTCTCCGACGACATCGAGGAACTGGAGTACGCGGCGCTGAACCGGGCCGCGCTGGCCTCGCTGCGGCTGCTCGCGGCGGACGCGCGGGCACCACGCCGGCGAGTCGTCGTCGCCGTCGACGTACCCGACGGCGGGGCGACGGCCGACCCCGACCGGGGGCTCGACCCGGCGGCGCTCGGCGAAGTGCGGGTGGCCGGGCCGGTGGCGCTGGCGAAGGCGGCCTCCGTGCACGTCGACGCCGGGGACGCCGAGGCGGACGTGGCCGCGGCGGCGCAGGCGCTGGAGGCGGCGGACGGCGGGGACGACGACGCGCAGTTCGTGGTGGACGGGGCCGAGGACCACGAGCTGCTGTGGTACGCCACGCAGGAGATCCCGAATCTGGTGGGGCTCGGGGGCTGAGCCCGCTCACCTGGGCGTCTCTTGATTGTCGGTGGCGGCGGGTACGGTTCTGGGCATGGGGAAGTCGGAAGCCGCGCACATTGTGTGGGACTGGAACGGCACGCTGTTCCACGACAATGACGCGATCATCGGGGCGACGAACGCGGCGTTCGCCGAGCTGGGACTCGAGCCGATCACGCTGGAGCAGTACCGGGCGCTGTACTGCGTGCCGGTGCCGAAGTTCTACGAGCGGCTGCTCGGGCGGCTGCCCTCCGCGGCCGAGTGGGAGGTCATGGACGGGACCTTCCATCGGCACTACGCCGAGCACCGGGTGCGGTGCGGGCTCACCGAGGGGGCGGTGGAGCTGCTGGCGGGGTGGCGGTCGGCGGGGCGCAGCCAGTCGATCCTCAGCATGTACGGGCACGAGGAGCTCGTACCGCTGGTGCGGGAGTTCGGGATCGAGAGTCACTTCGTACGCGTCGACGGGCGTACCGGGCCCTCCGGGGGGAGCAAGGCCGAGCACATGGTGCGGCACCTCGCTGCGCTGGCCGGGGCGGGCGGGGTGGACCCCGTGCGCACGGTGGTGATCGGGGACGCCGCGGACGACGCGGTCGCCGCGGGGCATGTGGGGGCGCGGGCGGTGCTGTACGCCGGGGGGTCGCACAGCCGGAAGAGCCTGGAGGCGGTGGGGGTGCCGGTGGTGGACACCTTGGGGGAGGCGGTCGCGGAGGCGCAGCGGTTGGTGATGGCCGCGTAGCCCCTTCCGGGGGGGCGTCACATTGGTGCGGTCCCGCAGCCGCGCGGGATGCGGCTGCCGCGCTGCGTGGGGCGGACTGTGCAGACTGTCAAAGTTCTGGTCCCTGTTTTGTACACATACGGCTCATGACGGGCCCCCGGTAAGGAGCGATAGCCTTGGTGGCGTGATCAGCGCGATAGTTCGCGGGGGCGGCGTTGCCCCTGCCCTGCGCCCGGGACGCACGGATGACATCCGTGACCGGGCGGCGGTCGCTGGTCTTCTCGGGCGGGCCGGGGAATCCGAGGCCCCCTTCGGGGGTCCGTCGTACGCGCCGGAAATGGCTGATAACCCCCCGCTCATCTCCTCTTGCGGCATAGCGTCGAAGCAGACCGGACACCCCGTGTCTCGACGTCACGCCGGAAGGGCAGAGACCGTACTTCCTTCTACGTCACGCAACGGCGCGCGACAGGAGCCAGAGGACAATGCAGACCAAGCTGGACGAAGCCAAGGCCGAGCTGCTCGACAGGGCCGCCCGGGTAGCTGAGAACAGCCCGGTCGGGGGGCACCTACCGACTGGGACGACGGAACACGGCACCCCCGACCGGGAGGCCGTGCTCGCGTTCCTCCAGCGCTACTACCTGCACACCGCCCCGGAGGACCTCGCCGACCGCGACCCGGTCGACGTCTTCGGAGCCGCCTACTCCCACTACCGACTGGCCGAGAACCGCCCCCAGGGCACGGCCAACGTGCGCGTCCACACCCCGACCGTCGAGGAGAACGGCTGGACGTGCAGCCACTCCGTGGTCGAGGTCGTCACCGATGACATGCCGTTCCTCGTCGACTCGGTCACCAATGAGCTGACGCGGCAGGGCCGCGGCATCCATGCCGTCATCCACCCGCAGGTCACCGTGCGCCGGGATGTCGCCGGCAAGCTGATCGAGGTGCTGACCACCCGGCCCGCCGGCGAGCTGCCGCACGACGCGCACATCGAGTCCTGGATCCACGTCGAGATCGACCGCGAGACCGACCGCGCGGACCTGAAGCAGATCACCGCCGACCTGCTGCGCGTGCTGTCCGACGTCCGCGAGGCCGTCGAGGACTGGGGCAAGATGCGCGAGGCGGCCGTGCGTCTCGCGGACGGCCTGTCCCAGGAGCCGGCCCCCGCCGACCTGCCCGTACAGGACGTCGAGGAGGCCCGCGAGCTGCTGCGCTGGCTGGCCGACGACCACTTCACCTTCCTCGGCTACCGCGAGTATCAGCTGCGCGACGACGACGCCCTGGCCGCCGTCCCCGGCACCGGTCTCGGCATCCTGCGCTCCGACCCGCACCACGCGGGCGAGGACCAGCATCCGGTCAGCCCGTCCTTCGAACGGCTGCCCGCCGACGCCCGCGCCAAGGCGCGCGAGCACAATCTGCTGGTGCTGACCAAGGCCAACAGCCGCGCGACCGTGCACCGGCCGTCGTACCTGGACTACATCGGCGTCAAGAAGTTCGACGCGGACGGCAACGTCATCGGTGAGCGGCGCTTCCTCGGCCTGTTCTCCTCCGCCGCGTACACCGAGTCGGTGCGCCGGGTGCCGGTGATCCGGCGCAAGGTCGAAGCGGTCCTGGAGGGCGCCGGGTTCTCGCCCAACAGCCATGACGGGCGCGACCTGCTGCAGATCCTGGAGACGTACCCGCGCGACGAGCTGTTCCAGACGCCCGTCGACGAGCTGCGCGCCATCGTCACCTCCGTGCTCTACCTCCAGGAGCGCCGCCGGCTGCGGCTCTACCTGCGCCAGGACGAGTACGGCCGCTACTACTCGGCGCTGGTCTACCTCCCGCGCGACCGCTACACCACCGGCGTGCGGCTGCGGATCATCGACATCCTCAAGGAGGAACTCGGCGGCATCAGCGTCGACTTCACCGCCTGGAACACCGAGTCGATCCTGTCCCGGCTGCACTTCGTGGTCCGTGTGCCGCAGGGCACCGAGCTGCCGGAGCTGTCCGACGCCGACAAGGAGCGCATCGAGACCCGGCTGGTCGACGCCGCCCGCTCCTGGGCCGACGGCTTCGCGGAGGCGCTGAACGCCGAGTTCGGCGAGGAGCGCGCGGCGGAGCTGACGCGCCGCTACGCGGACGCCTTCCCCGAGGGCTACAAGGCCGACCACTCGCCGCGCAGCGCGGTCGCGGACCTGGCCCACCTGGAACGGCTGGAGGCGGACCAGGACTTCCGGCTCAGCCTGTACGAGCCGGTGGGCGCGGGCCCGGACGAGCGCCGCTTCAAGATCTACCGCACGGGCGAGGCCGTCTCCCTGTCCAAGGTGCTGCCGGTGCTCAACCGGCTCGGCGTCGAGGTGATGGACGAGCGGCCGTACGAGCTGCGCTGCGCCGACCGCCGGGTCGCCTGGATCTACGACTTCGGGCTGCGGATGCCCAAGGCGCAGAACGGCGCCACGGACGGCGCGTACACCAGCGACGACGCCCGTGAGCGCTTCCAGGACGCCTTCGCCGCCACCTGGACCGGTCAGGCCGAGAACGACGGCTTCAACGCGCTGGTGCTGACCGCCGGGCTGACCTGGCGGCAGGCGATGGTGCTGCGGGCGTACGCGAAGTACCTGCGGCAGGCGGGCTCCACGTTCAGCCAGGACTACATGGAGGACACCCTCCGCGACAACGTCCACACCACGCGGCTCCTGGTCTCCCTGTTCGAGGCGCGGATGTCGCCGGAGCGGCAGCGTGCCGGGCACGAGATCGTCGACGCCCTCCTGGAGGAGCTGGACGCGGCCCTCGACCAGGTGGCGAGCCTGGACGAGGACCGCATCCTGCGGTCCTTCCTCACCGTCATCAAGGCGACCCTGCGGACCAACTTCTTCCAGAAGACCGAGGACGGCCGCCCGCACGACTACGTGTCGATGAAGTTCGACCCGCAGGCCATCCCGGACCTGCCGGCCCCGCGCCCGGCGTTCGAGATCTGGGTGTACTCGCCGCGCGTCGAGGGCGTGCACCTGCGCTTCGGCAAGGTCGCGCGCGGCGGTCTGCGCTGGTCGGACCGGCGCGAGGACTTCCGCACCGAGATCCTCGGCCTGGTCAAGGCGCAGATGGTGAAGAACACCGTCATCGTGCCCGTCGGCGCCAAGGGCGGGTTCGTCGCCAAGCAGCTGCCGGACCCGGCCGTCGACCGCGACGCGTGGATGGCCGAGGGCATCGCCAGCTACAAGACGTTCATCTCGGCGCTGCTCGACATCACCGACAACATGGTGGCCGGCGAGGTCGTGCCCCCGGCGGACGTCGTCCGGCACGACGGGGACGACACCTACCTGGTCGTCGCCGCCGACAAGGGCACCGCGACCTTCTCCGACATCGCCAACGGCGTCGCCAAGGACTACGGCTTCTGGCTCGGCGACGCCTTCGCCTCGGGCGGCTCGGCGGGCTACGACCACAAGGCCATGGGGATCACTGCCCGTGGCGCGTGGGAGTCGGTCAAGCGGCACTTCCGCGAGATGGGGGTCGACACGCAGGCCGACGACTTCACCGTCGTGGGCATCGGCGACATGAGCGGTGACGTCTTCGGCAACGGCATGCTGCTCTCCGAGCACATCCGGCTCGTGGCCGCCTTCGACCACCGGCACATCTTCCTCGACCCCACGCCGGACGCCGCGACCTCCTACGCCGAGCGCAAGCGGCTCTTCGCGCTGCCCCGCTCGTCGTGGGCCGACTACGACCGCTCGAAGATCTCGCCCGGCGGCGGCGTCTACCCGCGCACCGCGAAGTCCGTCCCGATCGCCCCGGAGGTGTGCGAGGCGCTCGGGCTCGACCCGGCGCGCTTCTCCGGTCACGGCGTCGCTGCCCTCACGCCGGCCGAGCTGATGCGCGCCATCCTCACGGCGCCAGTCGACCTGCTGTGGAACGGCGGCATCGGCACCTACGTCAAGGCGTCCTCGGAGACCCATGCCGACGTGGGCGACAAGGCCAACGACGCCATCCGCGTCGACGGCTCGGCGCTGCGCTGCAAGGTCGTCGGTGAGGGTGGCAACCTCGGGCTGACCCAGCTCGGT
>NZ_DASQNH010000027.1:0-10147 GCF_035645055.1 Streptomyces sp.
CGGCCCCGCCAAGGACTACTGCGAACGAGGCAGCGGCAGCCGCTCCCGCTCCGGCCCGGAAACCCTCGACCCCACCACCACCCTCGACCCCCTCTCCTCCCTCGCCCAGGGCTGCGCCGACGCCGCGTCCTGGACGATCGACAAGCTCAGCGAGGCGGTCAAGGACACCGCGAACGTCGACTTCACGAACCCGACGTTCCTCCAGCAGTACGCGGTGGTCTTCGCGGCGTCGACGATCCTCACGCTGCTCCTGTGGCTGCTGGCGGTCGCCAAGCGCGCCGTCCGCGGCGTACCGCTGACCACCGCCATCTCGGAGGCGATCGGCTTCCTCTGGCTCACCGTCCTCGCCTCCGCCTTCACCCCTCTGATCCTGTACACGGTGGTGAGCGCCACCGACGGCATCACGGACGTCCTCGCGAAAGCCACCGGCGACCAGACCGACACCTTCTTCGGCAACTTCTCCGGCGCCCTGGAGAAGGGCGAGGACATCGGCGGCGGCCCGATCATGCTGATCGTCGTCTCCCTGGTCAGCATCCTCGCCGCGGGCGTCCTGTGGCTGGAACTCGTCATCCGCGCCGCCCTGCTCTACGTGGGCGCCCTGCTCGGCACGGTCGTCTACGCCGGCCTGGTCGACAAGAACCTGTGGGGCCATGTCCGCCGCTGGGCGGGCATCATGATCGCGGTGATCCTCGTCAAGCCGGTGATCGTGATCGTCCTGGGCCTCGCGGGCGCGCTCTCCGCCGACGACGGCCCGGACGCCTTCTCCGCGGTCGTCTCCGGCCTCGCGATCATCCTGCTCGCCATCTTCGCCTCGGCGATGATCTACCGTTTCGTCCCGGGCTTCGGCGACGAGATCGCCGGTTCCCGCAACAACCGCATCATGCAGACCGCCGAGGGCAAGGCGGCAGCGGTGATCAGCAGCCCGGCCACCCTCGTCGCGCAGGGCATCAAGACGCACAGTTCCCGTGCGGACAACAACGGCGGCCAGTCCGCCGGCACCAGCGCCCCCCGTCCGGCCAACACCGCCGCCGGCGGCGTGGCCGCGCACAGCTCGCGCACCTCGACCGGTGGCGGCGGATCTGTCCCCTCCGCCGCGCCGCCGCCCCGTTCGTCCAGCCCGGTGAACACGCCTCACGCCAGCAACACCCGCAACAGCAGCACCAATCGCACGGGAGGTGAAGGGCGTTGACGACCGAGTCCCATCTGTCTCATCCGGTCACGCCCCGCCGTACGTATCTGATCGGCCGCGCCCGGCCGAGCGCGATCATCGGCCGCAACCGCGAGACCGGCGAGATCGCGCTGATCATCGCGGGCGCGTTCCTCGGCATGATGTGCGGGCTCCTCGTTCCGGTCCTGTCCCTCCGGATCCTGCTGCTCATGGGCTTCCCGCTGCTCGCCATCGCGGCGGTCTACGTGCCGTACAAGCACCGCACGTTCTACAAGTGGTTCGAGATCAACCGAAGCTACAAGCGCACCCTCCGCTCGGGCGCCACCTACCGTTCCGGCGCGATCGAGGCGGGCACCCGGCTCGACGGGCGGGAGATCGAGGTCGGCCCGCCGCCCGGCATCGGCCGCATCACCTGGCTCTCCGCGCCCTTCGGCCCGGACGAGATCGCCGTACTGCTGCACGCCGACCGCAAGACGGTCACCGCCTGCATCGAGATCGAGGGCCCGGGCGTCGGCCTGCGCGACTCGGAGGACCAGGAAGCCCTGGTGGACCGTTTCGGCACGCTGCTCAAGCACGTCGCCAACGGCGACGGCTTCGTCACCCGTCTCCAGATGCTCGCCCGCACCCTGCCCGCCGACCCGGACGCCCACGCCAAGGACGTCGCCGTCCGCGGCGACGACCGGGCACCGGCGTGGCTCCAGCAGTCGTACGACCAGCTCCAGTCGATGGTGTCGACCAGCAGCGAGCAGCACCGCGCCTATCTCGTCGCCTGTATGCACTACACCCGCGAACTGGCCGCCGAGGCGAACGCCATGGCCCGCGCGGCCCGCCCGCACGGCGGCAAGGCCGACCGGGACGCGGGCCTCGCCGTCGTCATGGCCAGGGAGCTGACGGACATCTGCTCCCGTCTCCAGGAAGCCGACATCCGCGTCCGGCAGCCGCTCGGCCAGAGCCGGCTCGCCTCGCTCATCCACTCCATGTACGACCCGGACCACCCGATCGACCACATCCAGGCGATGACGAAGCGCAACGCCTGGCCGGCCGAGCTGGACGCCATGGAGCCGACGTTCCTCCAGGCGAAGACCCGCGAGTCCTCCACCCGCGCCCCGTGGTGCCACGCCACGGCCTGGGTGAAGGAGTGGCCGATGACGCCCGTCGGCGTCAACTTCCTGGCCCCGCTGCTGGTCCACACCCCGGACGTCATCCGGACCGTCGCCGTCACGATGGACCTCGAACCCACCGAGATCGCCATCGAACGCATGCTCACCGAGAAGACCAACGACGAGGCGGAGGCGTCCCGCGCCGCCAAGATGAACCGCACCGTCGACCCGCGCGACATCGCCGCCCACAACCGCCTCGACCAGCGCGGCGAGGATCTGGCGAGTGGCGCCGCGGGGGTGAATCTCGTCGGCTACATCACCGTCTCCTCGCGTAATCCGGAGGCACTGGCCCGCGACAAGCGGACGATAAGGGCGTCGGCCGGAAAGTCGTATCTGAAGCTGGAATGGTGCGACCGCGAGCACCACCGCGCCTTTGTGAACACGCTGCCCTTCGCCACCGGCATTCGGAGGTAGGACCTGATGCGGGACCCGCTGTCCGTCCTCACCGACGCCTTCACGTCCTTCCTCTTCGGGAAGGTCGAGACGACCCGCCTCCCGGTCCGCACCTCCACGGGCCAGGCCCAGGCCGTCTACCTGCCGACGGCCGCGCCCGGCCTCGGCGACTCGGGCGTCATCATCGGCCGCGAGGTCTACTCCGGGAAGGGATACATCTACGACCCCTTCCAGCTGTACGGCCAGCAGCTCCCCGCCCCGCACTGGCTCGTCCTCGGCGAGTCCGGCAACGGCAAGTCGGCCCTGGAGAAGACGTACGTCCTGCGCCAGCTGCGCTTCCGGGACCGCCAGGTCGTCGTCCTGGACGCGCAGGGCGAGGACGGCGTGGGCGAGTGGAACCTGATCGCGCAGGAACTGGGGATAACTCCCATCCGGCTGGACCCGATGGCCGCCAGGGACCACGGCATCCGCCTCAACCCGCTCGACCCGTCGATCACCACGACCGGGCAGCTGGCGCTGCTGCGGACCATCATCGAGGTCGCCATGGGCCACGGCCTCGACGAGCGCTCCGGCTTCGCCCTCAAGGTCGCGCACGCCTACGTCAACGAGACCATCGTCGAGCGCCAGCCCGTCCTGTCCGACATCGTCGAGCAGCTGCGGCACCCCGAGCCGGAGTCGGCGGAGTCGATGAACGTCGACATAGACGATGTACGGGCGTGGGGCCTGGACGTGGCGCTGGTCCTCGACCGGCTCGTCGACGGTGACCTGTGCGGCATGTTCGACGGCCCGACCACGGTCGGCATCGACCTGGACGCCCCGCTGATCGTCTTCGACCTGTCCCACATCGACCGCAACTCCATCGCCATGCCCATCCTCATGGCGATCGTCGGCGTCTGGCTGGAGCACACCTGGATCCGGCCCGACCGGAAGAAGCGCATCTTCCTGGTCGAGGAGGCCTGGCACATCATCAACAGCCCGTTCGTGGCCCAGCTGTTCCAGCGGCTGCTGAAGTTCGGCCGCCGGCTCGGCCTGTCCTTCGTCGCCGTCGTCCACCACCTGTCCGACGTGGTCGACGGCGCGGCGGCGAAGGAGGCGGCGGCGATCCTCAAGATGGCCTCCACGAGGACGATCTACGCCCAGAAGGCCGACGAGGCCCGCGCCACCGGCCGGGTCCTCGGCCTGCCCCGCTGGGCCGTCGAGATCATTCCCACCCTCACCCCGGGCATCGCCGTCTGGGACGTCAACGGCAACGTCCAGGTCGTCAAACACCTGGTCACCGAGACCGAACGCCCACTCGTCTTCACCGACCGCGCGATGACCGAGTCCGTCAGCGACTTCCTCGACCACGACCCCCTGCGCGCCGCCGAACTGGAAGCCGAGGAGCGGGCCGCGGCCTTCGTCGAACAGCACCTCGGCGACTCCGAGTCCACGGTGGCGTGAGATGAGACCGGACGACCGAGGCCGCCGCCAGGACACCCAGGGCGGCATCCCCGACGGCCTGCTCATCGGCATACTCGCGTTCCTGCTCGGCATGACCCTGCTGGTGTGGTCGGCCACGGGGCTCGCCGCCTGGTTCGCCCACGGCGCCTGGCCGGACAGCGTCACCTTCACCCGCACGCCGCTGGCCATGCGCAGCCTGATCGCCCAGCCGCACGACATCCCGGGCGCCTGGCCGGACACCCCGCCGGGGCAGCTCTCCCGGTACGGGCTGTTCTGGGGGCTGTTCATCGGGCAGCTGATGATGCTGCTCGTGCTGACCGTGTTCGTGCTGGGCACGGTCGCTCGCTGGCGAGCGGTGCGCGCGGGCCGCCGGACCGCCCCGGCGACCGGGTCCGCCCCCGCACCCGAGCCTGACCCGCGGCCCGCCCCCGCACCCGCATCCCCGTACGAGGTGCCCACACCCCGCAGGCAGCCCGAACCCGCCCCGGCCCACACCGCCGCCACCACGGCCCCGACAGCCACCCCGCACCCGCAGGCCCCCCAGGTCTCCCACGAGCAGCACTCGCAGGGACGGGCCCCGCAGGGACACGGCTCCCCCTCCCCCACCGGGGGCCGTCTCCTCCTGGCCACCCCGGAGATCCGCCACTCCACCGCCGCCCAGGCCGTCCGCGACGCCGAAGGCCCCGTCCTCGTCGTCACCTCCCACCCGGGCGTCTGGTCCGACACCAAGGACGCCCGCGCCAAACTCGGCCCGGTCCTCCTCTACGACCCCCACCACCTCTGCGACACCCCGTCCCGCCTGCACTGGTCCCCGACCGCGGGCTGCGAGGACAAGCAGACGGCGACCCGGCGAGCCGCCGCGCTGCTCACCCCCGTCCGCCCCACCGCCCGGATCGACCAGGCGGTGAGCGACACGGCCGAGACACTGCTGCGCTGCTGTCTGCACGCCGCCGCCCTGGACGGCCGTACGATCCGCCATGTGCACCGCTGGTCGCAGGGCAGCCAGATCCAGGACGCCGTGCGCACCCTGCGCACCCACCCCAAGGCCGCGCCCGGCTCCGCCGGCGAACTGGAATCCGCGCTGACCGCGCACCCCGAACGCCGGGACATGGCCCAGCAACTGATCGGCCGTGCCCTGTCCGCACTGTCCACGGTCCACGTGCGCGAGGCATGCACTCCAAACCGAACTGATGCGCTCACCTTGGATTCCTTCATCGCCGAAGGGGGAACGCTTTACGTGGTGGGTGAATCCATCGAGGACCCCAGGACCGAACCGGGCGCGATGCCCCTCCTGACGGCCCTCGTCTCCAGCGTGGTCGAGCACGGCCGGCGCATGGCCGAACGGTCATCCCCTGGTCGGCTCGACCCACCACTCACCCTCGTCCTCGACGACGTCGCGGCGGTGGCCCCCCTCCCCCAGCTCCCCGACCTGCTGGCCTCCGGCGCGGACCAGGGCCTGCCCACCCTCGCCCTGCTCCGCTCCCGCGAACAGGCCCGCACCCGCTGGCCGCACGCCGAACTGCCGGTCTGAGGCAGCGGGCAGCCGCCCGCCCGGCGGGTCAGGCCGAGGGCCGCTCCAGGACGAACTCCAGCTCCCGCTCGTCCGGCCGCCCGGCCAGCGGCACCACCGCCCCGCTCGGCGCGAAGCCCACCTTGCGGTAGAAGCCCTGCGCCCGCTCGTTGTCCTCGTGCACGATCAGCCGCACCCGCTCCACCCCGGTCTCCCACGACCAGGCCAGCACCGCGGTGAAGATCCGCTCGGTCAGCCCGCGCCCGCGGAACTCGGGCCGGACGAACACCCCGACCACATGCCCCTGCCGCCGCTCGACCGGGAACCCCGCCCAGTCCGTCGTCCCGGCCTCCTCGACCAGCACGGTCGCGGTCCCCGCCCACACCCCGCCCGGCCCCACGGCGACGACCTGCCGCGCGCCGGCCGCCCCCTCGGCCGCCCCCGCCGCGCGCTCCCGCCAGTAGGAGTCCGAACGGGCGGCGGCGGCCTCGTACGTGTCCAGGAAGGCGAGGTGCGCGACCGGATCGCGCAGCGCGGCCAGCCGCAGCGCCTTCACCTCGGGCCACTCCTCGGCCCGCACCGCGCGCACCTCGAACGTCCCACCGACATCCACGACAGAACTCATGCCGGCCACCGTAGTACCGGGGTACTACGCCGCTCACCCGGAATACCGTCCGCGGTCCGACGCCCGCCACCCCCGCACGGACCAGCATCGAAGCATGATTACGGCACAGGACCTCACCAAACGCTACGGCGACAGGACCGCAGTCTCCGGCCTGACCTTCACCGTCCGCCCGGGCACCGTCACCGGCTTCCTCGGCCCCAACGGCGCCGGCAAGTCCACCACCATGCGCATGCTGCTCGGCCTGGACGCCCCCACCCGCGGCCACGCCACCCTCAACGGCCGCCCCTACGCCGCCCACCCGGCGCCACTCACCCAGGTCGGCGCGCTCCTCGAAGCCCGCTCGGTCCACCCGGGCCGCACCGCACGCCACCATCTGACCGCCCTCGCCCTCACCCACGGCATCCCCCGCAGCCACGTCGCCCACGTCCTCGGCCTCACCGGCCTCACCGACGTCGCGAACCGCCGCGTCAAGGGCTTCTCCCTCGGCATGGGCCAACGCCTCGGTATCGCCGCCGCCCTGCTCGGCGACCCGGATGTGCTCATCCTCGACGAACCGGTCAACGGCCTCGACCCCGAGGGCGTCCTGTGGATCCGCACCCTCCTCAAGTCCCTCGCCGCCGAAGGCCGCACGGTCCTGGTCTCCTCCCACCTGATGAGCGAGATGGCCCTGACCGCCGACCACCTGATCATCATCGGCCGCGGCCGGCTCCTCGCCGACACCACCGTCACCGAGTTCGTCCGCCACTCCGGCGCAGGCACCGTCAAGGTCGTCACCCCCGAGGCCCCCGCCCTCGTACGGCATCTCTCCACGCCCGGTGTCGACATCACCAGCGACACCCCCGGCACCCTCCACATCCACGGCACCGACGCCGAGCACATCGGCCGCACCGCCGCCGCGCACGGCATCCCCCTCTACGAACTCACCCCGCGCGCCGCCTCCCTGGAGGAGGCGTTCATGGACCTCACCCGCGACGCCGTCGAATACCCCGCGACCCTGCAAGGAGCCCCGGCATGACCGCCCTGGCCGTCACCCCCGCCCGTGTCCTGCACTCCGAATGGCACAAGCTGTGGACGCTCCGCTCCACCTGGCTCAACCTCGCCCTGATCCCCGTCCTCACCCTCGGCACGGGCATCGCCATCGGCGGCTCCTACGAGTCCGGCGACGCCACCGAGCTGGACACCGTCCTCCTCGTCCTGCTCGGCATGCAGTTCAGCCAGATCATCGTCGGCGTCCTCGGCATCCTCGCCACCGCCGAGGAACACTCCACCGGCCTGGTCCGCTCCACCATGACAGCCGTCCCCACCCGCCTCCCCGTCCTCTGGTCCAAGGCGGCGATCCTCGGCACGGTCTGCTTCCTCACCGCCCTCGCCACCAACCTGCTCACCTTCCCCCTCGTCCAGACCCTCCTCACCGGCACCGACAAGGAAGCCGCCCTCGGTGACCCGGGCATCCTGCGCGCCCTCGTCGGCAACGCCGCCGGACTCGCCCTGGTCGCCGTCCTCGCGGCCGGCCTCGGCTCCCTGATCCGCTCCGTCCCCACCAGCGTCGGCGTCCTGATCGGCGTCGTCATGATCCTCCCCGAGGTGCTGAGGATGCTCCCCTACGACGCCGTCGACGACGCCGTACGCCACTTCCCCGGCAAGGCCCTCGAAGCCCTCACCCACGCCGACCCCACGCCCGGCATGACCTCCCCCGGCACCGCCCTGCTCTCCCTCGCCCTGTGGACGGCGGCCACCCTCACCGCCGCGGCCGTCTTCCTCAAGCGACGGGACGTATGAGCCCCGCACCCCGCACCATGGACGGCATGCAGCCGGCTCCCGAGCCCCTGACCCAGCACATCCAGCGCGTCATCGCCCGGGTGCGCGCCTTCGACCGGCGCCACCCGTCGGCCTGGGACCTCCACCTGACCGGCCTCTGCGTCAGCATCGCCCTGCTCGACTACGCCACCGGCGGCTGGCGTGCCGTCGCCCGTGGCACCGAGGCCCCCGACTGGCTGGTCATCGCCCTGAACCTCGGCTTCTCCATCCCCCTCCTCCGGCGCCGCAGCCACCCCCTCGCGGTCCTGCTGGCCATGACCCCGGTCGCCCTGGTCAACGCCTGGACCGGCACCGTCCTCCAGGCCGCCATGCTCCAGCTGGTCGTCGTCTACAACATCGCCCTGCGCCTCCCCCTGCGCACCCTGGCCTGGACGGCCCCGCTGTCCATCGCCCCGATCCTCGTCCTCGCCGCCCGCCACCCGCAGCACGGCTGGAACCAGGAGATCGTTCCCCCACTGATGTCGATCGCCGTGGCCGCCCTGGCGGGCATCGCGGTCCGCACCCGCCGCGACTACACCGAGGCCCTGGAGGACCGCGCCCGCCGCCTGGAGACCGAACGCGACCAGCAGGCCCGCCTCGCAGCCGCCGCGGAACGCGCCCGCATCGCCCGGGAGATGCACGACATCATCGGCCACAACCTCTCCGTCATCACCGGCCTGGCCGACGGCGGCCGCTACGCCGCCGCCAAATCCCCGCACCGCGCCGCCCAGGCCCTGGACGCCATCGCCGGCACCAGCCGCCAGGCCCTCACCGAACTGCGCCGCCTCCTGGACGTCCTCCGCGACGACCACCAGCACCCGGACGCCGGCCTCACGCCCCAGCCGGCCCTCACCGACCTGGACCAGCTGATCGACGGCGTCCGCACGGCGGGCCTCCCCGTCCGCCTCACCACCCACGGCACCCCGGACCTCCGCCCGGGCCGCCAGCTCACCGTCTACCGCGTCGTCCAGGAGGCCCTCACCAACACCCTCAAACACGCGGGCCCCGGCGCCACCGCCGACATAGCGCTGTCCTACGACGGCCAGGGCGCCGCCACGGTCACCGTCACGGACACCGGCCATGGCGCCCGCCCCCTCGACGGCACCGGCGCCGGCCGCGGAATTCCCGGCATGCGCGAACGAACGGCCCTCTACGGCGGCACACTTGAGGCCGGCCCCCGCCCGGGCCCCGAACGGGGCTGGCGCGTCCGTCTCCACCTCCCGGAGGAACCCCCGCCGTGACGACCGTCCTCATCGCCGACGACCAGCCCCTCCAGCGCCTCGGCTTCCGCATGCTGCTGGAGAGCCAGGACGACATGACGGTCCTGGGTGAGGCCGGGAACGGCACGGAGGCGGTCCGCATGACCGCGGAGCTGCACCCCGACGTCGTCCTGATGGACGTCCGTATGCCCGGCCTCGACGGCATCGAGGCCACCCGCCGCATCACCGCCACAGGCGACCGCACCCGCGTCCTGATCCTCACCACCTTCGACCTCGACGAGTACGCCTACGCCGGCCTCCGCGCCGGAGCCTCCGGCTTCCTCGTCAAGGACGCCCAGCCGGAAGAACTGCTCTCCGGTATCCGCGCGGTCGCGACCGGAGACGCGGTCGTGGCCCCCAGCCTGACCCGCCGCCTCCTCGACACCTACGTCCACCATCTGCCGACGACACCGGGCCCCTCCGCCCCGGCCCCGGAAGACCCCCGCCTGACACCGCTCACGGACCGGGAACGAGAAATCCTCACGGTCATCGGCATGGGCTGGACGAACACCGAAATAGCCACCCGCCTGCACCTGGCCGAATCGACGGTGAAAACGCATGTGAGCCGCGTCCTCGCGAAAACCGGCTCACGGGGCCGCATCCAGGCGGTGATCCTGGCCTACGACACAGGCCTGGTGAAACCGTCCTGAAACGCAGAAAACCCCCGCATCTTCCGATGCGGGGGTTTTCCCAAAAATTGTTCGGCGGTGTCCTACTCTCCCACAGGGTCCCCCCTGCAGTACCATCGGCGCTGTAAGGCTTAGCTTCCGGGTTCGGAATGTAACCGGGCGTTTC
>NZ_DASQNH010000028.1:0-14765 GCF_035645055.1 Streptomyces sp.
CGTACGCCCCCAGCTCCACCGCCTCCCCCTCCAGCTTCGCCAAGTCCCGGACCTTCTTCGGATACCGGGCCCGCTCCACGTCCTCCTTCATGGAAGCGAGCTTCCCGCCCGCCCCCAGAACCTCGTCCGCCTTGTCGAGGAACTCCGGCTTCGGGATTCGCCGCGCGCACTCCACGGAGGACACCATCTCCTCGCCGTACCCGATCGCCGCGGCCAACTCCGCCTGCTTCAGGCCGGCCTGCTCCCGCCACGCCTTGATCTGCCGGCCGACCATCCTGAGTACGGCCTCGGCCTCCCCGTCCTCCACGCCTTCCCCTCCTGATGTACCAGCCGTACGGTGCACCCACGCACCCGTACAGTCACTGTCTGTGTCTTTGCGGTCACTGTTCAGCGTAGGGAAGTGCGGCCACGCTGGGTGACGTGAACCACGAATTCGCCGTGCAGCTCTCGGCCACCGGACGGGGCGCCCGTCTCGCCCGACTCCTCGCGGAACGCCAACTCGCCGACTGGGGCGAGCCGTACGAGGACGCCGCGCAGGTGGTGGCGGAGCTGGCCTCCAACGCCGTACTCCATGGCCGCGTCCCCGGGCGGGACTTCCGCCTGCGTCTGCGTCTGCGCCCCGACGGCACCCTGCGTATCGAGCTGACCGACGCCCGGGGTGACCGGATCCCGCGTGTCCCGGACCCGGTGAGTGACGTCACGGAGTCCGGCAGGGGGCTGCGCATCGTGACGGCATACGCGGCGCACTGGGGCGTGGAGGAGGCGCCGCCCAGCGCCAAGACCGTGTGGGCCGAAATGGCGCCGCGTCGCGGCCGGACCTGATCCGGTGACGCCCGACGCCAAAGACCAGGAACCGGGGAAAGAACCGAACGTTTCGGTGCAGCGTCGGTCGCGGCGACCCCAGACACGCATCGGCCCTCGCCGGGACTGCCATCCCAGTGCGAGGGCCTGATCGCCAAGGAAGAAGGCTCTTCCCGCGGAGTAGAGCACGTCAACGAACCGCACCACGACGACTGGTCGCTGCCCGCCGGGACCCCGGTCGGCCCCCCGCCAAGACCTGCGACGAGCAACGTTCACCTGGTACGGCCGAAAGCCACCGATTCGTCCCCTGAGCCCCGCCACCCCCGTTCGATTACAGTGCTCGCGTCGTACGAGCGGAGCGGACGGTTCGCCGGGGAGGTCTAGGTGGGTGCGACAGCCGGGCCTGTCTGGGGGCGGGCCGAGCAGCAGGACTTCCGGAGCAGGGTGCGCGGCACGCTGCTGGGCGTGGCCGTCGGGGACGCCCTCGGGGCGCCGGTCGACGGGATGGGGATCGAGGAGATCCGGGAGACGTACGGCCCGGAGGGTGTCGTGGACCTCGTCCCCGCCCACGGCCGGCGCGGCGCCGTCACGCACCTCACCCAGCTCACCCTCTTCAGCGTGGACGGCCTGATACGCGCCCAGGTGCGCCGGGACACCGGCGCCTGGCACCCGCCGACCGACCTGCACCGGGCGTATCTGCGCTGGGCGGCCACCCAGCGGGACTGGGGGCCGGACGAGCGGCGCGAGGAGGACGGCTGGCTGGCCCGGGAGGAGTGGCTGTACGCCCGCCGGGGACCGACCCGCGCCCTCCTGATCGGCTTCGGCGACGAGAAGATGGGGACGCTGGAAACGCCCAAGAATCCCGGCGAGGCCGGGCCCGAGGCCGCCGCCCGCTCCGCGCCCTTCGGGCTGCTCGTCGGCTGGGAACCGCAGCTCGTCGTCCAGCTGGCGGTCGAGTGCGCGGCGCAGAGCCACGGGCACCCCACCGCCTACCTGGCCGCCGCAGCGTACGCCGTCATCGTCCACGGACTGGCCCGCGGCGAGAGCCTCGACGGCGCCGTACAGCACGCGCTCGCGATACTGGTGGCGCGGCCGGGGCACGAGCCGGTGTCAGGAGCGTTGCAGCAGGCGCTGGGCGCGGTGCGGCAAGGCATCCCCACGCCCGGCCGCGTGGAGGAACTGGCCGGGGACGGCACGGCCGAGGGCGTGCTGTCCGCCGCCGTCTACTGCACGCTCGTCGGCGAGGACGTACGCCACGGCCTCCGCCTCGCCGCCAACCACGGCGGTCCCTCCGCCGCCGCCACCGCCCTCACCGGTGGCCTCCTCGGCGCCCTCCACGGCGAAACGGCCCTCCCCCCGGCCTGGCTCGCCGAACTGGAGGGCCGCCCCACCATCCTGGAACTCGCCGACGACTTCGCCATGGAGATGACCCAGGGGCCCGCGTTGCACAGCCCGGCGGGGGCGTCCCCGGCGTGGCTGGCCCGGTACCCCAGGGCCTGAGCGGCCGGATCAGCGTCTGAGCGGCCTGATCAGTCCTTCACCGCCACTCCCGGCGCCCCGCCCTGCTGGGTCGGGATCGCCGCCGCGGCGCCCGCGCCGCCCGGGCCGTCGTCGTCCGTGTTGATCCGCTCGATGATGGCCAGGCGTTCCGGGGTGTCCTCCGGCTTGAGGTAACCGATGAGGATGTAGAGGAACAGGGAGACGGCGAGCGGGATCGACACCTGGTACTGGAGGGGGACGCCGCCGTCGATGTTCCAGTGGACGGGGTAGTTCACCAGCCAGAAGGCGAACAGGCCGGTCGCCCAGCTGGTGAGGGCGGCGGTGGGACCGGAGCGGCGGAAGGGGCGGAGCAGGCCGAGCATCATGGGGATGGCCATGGGGCCCATCAGGCCGGCGACCCATTTGATGACGACGGTGATGATGTCGCCGAAGGTGGGGGAGTTGACCTGCGTCGCCGCCGCCATCGACAAGCCCAGGAAGACGACCGTGGTGATGCGGGCGACCCGCAGGCCCTGGCCTTCGCTCCAGGCCCGGGCCCGCCGCCAGACGACCGGTGCGCAGTCCCGTGTGAACACCGCGGCGATGGCGTTGGCGTCGGAGGAGCACATGGCCATGGTGTGGGAGAAGAAACCGACGATGACCAGGCCCAGCAGGCCGTGCGGGAGCAGTTGCTCGGTCATCAGGCCGTAGGAGTCGGAGCCGTCGGCCTTCTGGGACTCGACCAGCAGGGGGGACATCCACATGGGGAAGAAGAGGACCAGCGGCCAGACCAGCCACAGGATCGCCGAGAGGCGGGCCGAGCGCTCGGCCTGGTACGCGTCGGACGTGGCCATGTAGCGCTGGGCCTGGTTGAGCATGCCGCCGTTGTACTCGAAGAGCTTGATGAAGAGGAAGGCGAGCAGGAAGACGGTGCCGTAGGGGCCGACCAGCGGTTCGCCGTGGCCCTGGAGTTCGGGCTCGTCCCAGGCGCCGAGGAAGCCGATGCCCTTGTCGTTCAACTCCATGACGACGGCGACGAACATCGCGATGCCGGCGAGGAACTGGATGACGAACTGGCCGAGTTCCGTCAGCGCGTCCGCCCACAGGCCGCCGATCGTGCAGTAGACGGCGGTGATGGTGCCGGTGATGAGGATGCCCTGGTTCAGGGAGATTCCCGTGAAGACCGACAGCAGCGTCGCGATCGCCGCCCACTTCGCGCCGACGTCGACGATCTTCAGCAGCATGCCGGACCAGGCCAGCGCCTGCTGAGTCTTCAGGTCGTAGCGGTTCTTCAGGTACTCCAGCGGGGAGGCCACATGGAGCCGGGAGCGCAGCCGGTTGATCCGCGGGGCGAACAGCTTCGAGCCGATGGCGATGCCCAGGGCGATGGGGAACGACCAGGTGACGAAGGAGGTGACGCCGTAGGTGTAGGCGATGCCCGCGTAGCCCGTGAACATCACCGCGCTGTAGCCGGACATGTGGTGCGAGATGCCGGACAGCCACCAGGGCATCTTGCCGCCGGCGGTGAAGAAGTCGCTGACGTTGTCGACGCGTTTGTGCGACCAGACGCCGATCGCGACCATCACGCCGAAGTAGCCGATGAGCACGGCCCAGTCGAGACTGTTCATGTGCCACCCTTCCAGGGTCCGCCCAGGGTCCGCCTTGTGAACGGCCCGCTCATCGTGAGTGGGGTGACAGGGGCGCGACAAGGAACCTGGAGGTCAAGGGCTGGCAAAATTGTTCTCTCTGGTGACTCTCGTTCACACACCTGAACGGAGAAAAAGGGCCGGCGCAACCGTCGGCCCTTCCCTTCGGATGACGTCAGCGAAACACGCCGACCGCCCCGGCCCCACCGCTCACCGCAGCTCCTCCGGGCACGGCGTCCCGCGCGGCCAGTCGTACGGCGAGGCGAGCCGGTAGGTGCCCGCGCGGGGCGCGAGGAGCATCGTCCACTTGTCGCCCTCCTCGTCCTCCTCCGTCTCCATCAGACAGCCGTTGACGTTCTCGTACGTCTTCGGCTCGCCGTCGGGACGGTCCTGGGACTCCTCGGTCTCGCGCGGTCCCTCCACGCCCTTGCCCTCCTCGTCGACCAGCTTCAGCCAGGGCGAGTAGGGGACGCGGATGAGCACCCGGCCGGGCGCGCTGACCCGGAGGGTCATCTCGCCCTGCTCGGCGCGCTCCACGGTGGCGGGCGGGTCGGCGAGCGGGGCGGGGTCCTTCACCCGGAACAGCTGCCAGTTGGCGTCGCCCCAGATCTGCTCCAGGTACGGCAGACCGCGCTGCACCAACTCGCGTTCGCGCTGCCCGCCGTCGCCGTCCGGCTCGTCCTTCGGCAGGACCACGAAGTGGACCGCCCAGCGCTTGAGCCACAGGTGGTAGTTGGCCGAGTTCAGGGTGTCGTCGTAGAAGAGCGGGTTGCGCTCCATGTCGGCCTGGCGGTTCCAGCCGCGGGCCAGGTTGATGTACGGGGCGAGCGCGGAGGCCTCGCGGTGCGAGCGGGCCGGGACCACCTCGACGCGGCCCTTGTCGGCGCCGACCTCCTGCAACTCGTTGACGAGCGGGGCCAGCTCGCGGGCCCAGGAGGCGCGCGGCGTGGTGCGTATGACGTCATCGGCCGATTTGTAGCCTATCCAGGCCACGAACCCGACGACGGCGAGGACGAGCGCGTACCACTTGCGCGAACGCGGCACCGCGAACGGCAGCGCCGCCACCAGCGCCACGCCCGCGAACAGCATCGCGAGGCGCGTGATGTTCGAGCCGATCTGCGAGCTGATCAGCCAGACGAGGAGAATGGCGAGGAAGTAGACGGCGGAGGTGATCCGCACGGTCGTCCACTCGCGCGGGACGAGCAGGAGGACCAGGAGCGCGTACACCATCGGCAGCAGGGACGAGCCGAACGACATCGGCTGGGTGCCGGAGAACGGGAACGCCCACGCGGAGACCGCGACCACCGCGGTCGGCCCGAGGCCCAGCGCCCAGGCGCCCGGCCGCCGCTTCTGGAGGAACAGCGCCACCGCGACCAGGCCCACGAACAGGCCCGCGACCGGCGACGACATGGTGGCCAGTGCGGCCAGCGGCGCCGCGCACAGCGCCTTCGCCCAGCGCTTGTAGCGCCAGCGGTACGGCCAGCAGAACACCGCCGCCACGGCCGCGAGGGCGAAGAGGGTGCCGAGGCCGAAGGTGACCCGGCCCGAGACCGCGTTGCCGAGCAGCCCGAACACGCCCGCCAGCGCGGGCCACAGCGGATTGCGCACCACCCGGCTGCGGATCAGGATCATCGTCAGCAGGCCCGCCGACAGCGTCCCGGCGATCATCATCGTCGTCCGGACGCCGAGCACCGACATCAGATACGGCGACACCACGCTGTACGAGACCGGGTGCATCCCGCCGTACCAGGCGAGGTTGTACGCCGAGTCCGGGTGCCGGCCGACGAACTCGGCCCAGGCGTCCTGTGCCGCGAGATCGCCACCGCTGTTCGCGAATGTGAAGAACCAGACGATGTGCAGCACACCGGCCACGGCGGTGACGAAGAGCGCGGGGTGGCGCCGCACCCGGTCACGGACGGCGGTGACCACCGATCGCCGCGACTCCTCCGGCCGCTCGGGCGGGCCGGCGGGTACGCGTATTCGCGGGCCGTCTCCCGGGCCCGGACCGGTGTCGTCGGTGCGTGTCGGCTCCGCAGTGGCCACCTGAAGGCACTCCCCGTGTCCCGCTTCTTCTGTTCTCGGCCGCGTGGTCCGTTCGCCGACCGTTCCCTTGAGGGTCTCCGGGAGTTCCCGTCCGCGTCCCCCGCGCGGGCGGCCTGTCCCGATTCGTGACGCTAGCACGCACCCCGCCGGAAGGTTCCCTCGTGGGTCCCCGGCGGGGTGCGCGCATGCGGTGTGATCAGCCGATACGGGTCAGCCTGTCCGCGAAGCCCGGCTCGACCAGATCGTCCCGGAGCGCGACCGGCACCTTCACGGCACCCGCGGTCGCCCCGTCACCGACGGTGAGCGCGCCGACCTTCGTGCCCGCCTTCGCGGTGTGCGGCAGCTCGTCGGCGGCGAAGGACAGCTTCACCGTCAGGCCCGGCCAGCCGACCGCGGTCACGTCCTGCGTGGCCACCACCGGCGTACGGCCGCCCAGGCCGTCGTCCACATAGCCGACGACGTCGCCCTTCTTCAGGATCGTCGCCGACTCCAGCGCGTCCTGCGCGGCCCGGATCAGCTGGTCGCCCGCGGACAGCGCGCCCTGGAGGATCGTGTTGTCCTTGCCGCCCGGAGGCTGGCGCACGACCGCGCCGACGATGGTGTGGGTCTCGCCGCCGATCTCCTTCTTCGCGGCGAACACCAGGTTGCCGAGGGCGGAGGTGGTGGTGCCGGTCTTGATGCCGACCACGTTGTTGCTGCCCACCAGCTCGTTCCAGTTGCGGCGGTTGACGCCCTTGTAGTCGTCGTACGACATCATCGCGGCGACCTCGCGGAACGCGGGCAGCGTCATCGCGGCCTTGGCCAGCTTCACCTGGTCCACGGCCGTGCTGACCGTGGTGTCGTTCAGACCCGAGGGGTCGGTGTACGTGGTGTTGGTCATGCCGAGGTCCTTCGCGGTGGCGTTCATCTTCGCCACGAAGTCCTTCTCCGCGCCCGCGTCCCAACGGGCCAGCAGCCGCGCCACATTGTTCGCGGACGCGATGAGGATGCTCTCCAGGGCCTCGCGCTCGGAGATCTGGTCGCCCGCGAAGACGTCGACCGTCGACTCCTGACCGGCGTCCGACTGCTCCTCGGCCGCCTGGTCGATCTTGATCATCGGCCCCTCCTCGCCGCTCTTCAGCGGGTGTTCGCGGAGGATCACGTACGCCGTCATGACCTTGGCGACGCTGGCGATCGGCACCGGCTTCTGCTCGCCGGACGAACCGAACGTGCCGATGCCCTGGACGTCGAGGGCGGCCTGGCCGTCCTGCGGCCACGGGATCGCGATCTTGGAGCCGTCGAAGGTGTAGCTGTCCTCCGCGGTCAGCTGGAGGGTGGGCGTCGGCAGCGGACGTACCGACTGGATCACCGCGACCACGACGACCAGCAGCAGTACCAGCGGCGTCCAGATCTTCACCCGGCGCACGGCCGTGCGCAGCGGCGTCTGCGGGGGCGGCGGCGTGTTCGTCAGCTCCGCCAGCAGATCCAGCGGCGGCTTCGGCGGCAACGGCTGCTGCGTGGTCCGCTCCGGGCCGATCTGGGGCACGGCGGTGGTGACGTCGGCGCGGGCGGCCGGTTCGGCCGGCTTCGCGGGTGCGGCCGGCTTCTCGGGCGCGGCCGGCTTCGCGGGCGCGGCCGGGCGGGGCTTGCGGACCGCCGGGTCGTCCAGCTGCTTCAGCGCGACGAACGTGCTGGTCCGCTCGGCGTCGTTGTCGCCCTTCTCGCCGTCCTCGGGCTTCCCGGAGTCCTTGGCGGACTCCTTCGACTCCTCCGACTCCTCGGATTCCTTGGCCTTTTCGGGGTCCTTGGAATCCTTGGCCTTCGCGGGCTCCTCGGCGGGTTTCGCCTTTGCGGCGTCACCCAGCTTCAGCATGGTGGTGGGCTGGTCGACCGCGGGCTTCGGCGGCCGTACGGCCTTGAAGACGGTGGTGGGCTGGTCGACCGGGGCATCGTCGGACGCGGCCTTGGAGGAGCCCTGCCGGGCCTCCGCCTTGGCGTCCTTCTCGGCCTCCGGCGTGCTCTTGTCGCCGTCGGCGTCGCTCCTGGGGTCCTTCGGGTCCTTCGGGTCCTTCGGGTCCTTGGTGCCCTCCGCGTCCGCGGCGGGCTCACCACCGTCGGCCTCGGCATCGGCATCGGCGTCCGCCTTGGCGTCGGTTTCGCTCCCGTCCGCGTCCGCGGTCACGTCCGCAGCCGCCGTCGCGGCCTCGGCATCCGCCCCGGCCTTCTCGGAGCGCTCGTCGCCGCCATCGGCCACGTCCTCGCCGTCCCTCTCGCCCTGAGCGTCGCCCCCGGACGCAGCCTCGGGCTCGGACTTGGACTCCGCCCCGGACTTGGACTCCGCCCCGGACTCGCCCTTCGCCGCCCGGGATTCGGCCTCCTCGGCCTCCTGGGAGGGCTCGGCCCCGCCGGACGGCGCGTCGTCCGCCGAGCGGACCCACGCCGCCACCGTGGCGCGCAGCTCCTCGTCGTCCTTCTTCCCGGCGGCCCCGGCGGCCCCGGCGCCCCCGGCGGCCCTGGCGGCGCCCTCGCGCGCCTCCGCGAGGTCCTTGGCCGAGAGGATTCGCGTCGCCGTGTCGACACCCGCCCGGGCCACGGCGAGGCGCGGATCGTCCGCCTCGCGCCTGGCCTCGGGAACCGGACCCGCGCTCCCCGACGTCGGTTCTGCCGACGACTCGCGCTGCTTCGACCTGTCGGGGGACTCGCCCGCCACCGATGCCTCCTCCATGCCGCACGTTCCCGTGCGCCTACCGAACCGAACCACCGCCCGGACACCCCGGCCACACCGGTGTCCGAACCATGTACCAGTGTCCTGTGTGCGGGTTAAACCCAAGCGGTAGACGAGAACGACATACCTACCGGTTCCCTCACGAACCGGTCACGCACCCTCGACAGACCAATGTGAGAGGGGTCACCCTGTCATTCATCCACGCGGGGAGGCATGGATGGGCAGGAGCCGCAGAACACTTCCGGAGGAGCTTCTGCTGCTGGCATTGGACCCGGCCACGGGTACCACTGCACAGCCGCAGTCGCTCGACCTGGGTCTGGCCGGAGCACAGCTAGTGGAGCTGGCGCTGGCCGGACGGATAGCCCCAGACGGGGATCGTATCGCCGTGGTGGTACCACGGCCGACAGGAGATCCGACACTGGACTGCGCGTTGGAGTTGCTGCGAAGGCGCGGCGCTCCGGTACGGGCCGTCCACTGGATCGGCGGGCCGCGTCTCGGGCTCCGCCAGACGTACCTCTCGCATCTGGAGCGGTGCGGCATGGTGCATGCCGTGGAGGGCCAGATGTGCGGGGTGCTGCCGACGACTCGCTACCAGGCGACGGACAACGCCATCAGCCGGGAGATCAGGGCCCGGCTGGATTCCGCGATCCGCACCGGCGTACCGCCGGACCCGCGGACCGCGGCGCTCGCCGCCCTGGCGCACGCCGTGGGTCTCGGCAAGCACCTGTATCCGGGGAACGAGGGACGCTCGTCCCGCTCCCGGCTGCGGGACCTGATCAGGCACGACCCCATGGGCGGCCTCGTGGCGCACGCCGTGATGGACGTCCAGAACGGTGTGGCGGCCCAGCCGCGCCGTGCCGCGGCGGGACCGGCAGGCCGGCCGGCCACCGGAGCCAGGGCGGCCGAACCCGCACGCGGGGTTCCGGCTCAGCCGCACCGCGGCAGCATGGCCCGCGCCGTGGCCCACTGAGCTGCTTCCACGGCAGTAGCGGGACAAGGCAGTACGGGACACAGGCAGTACGGCGACACAAGCCCGGTTTCGGGAGCCGCGCGAGCCGCGCGGGGTGGCGGAACGCGTCGTTCGGACGACGCACGCGTCCGCCGCCCCGCGCGGACGCATGCGCGCGTGCGTGTGCGGATCTGTGGATCTGGCGTGTACCCGCCGCATATCCGGTGTTTCCCAGCGGTACGAACCGGCTTGGTGGCAGTCTGCTCAACAGCAGATACGCAAAGTCGCAGCAGCCGGAGGTGCACGTCCCGTGGCGTCCAATGTCAATCCCACCGTCAGGCGGCGCCGGCTGGGCCAGGAGCTGCGTCGGCTCCGTGAGCTCAAGGGCATGACGGCCGAGGAGGTGGCGGAGCGACTGCTGGTGTCGCAGTCGAAGATCAGCCGCCTGGAGAACGGCCGTCGCAGCATCAGTCAGCGCGATGTGCGCGACCTGTGCGGGGTCTACGAGGTGGAGGACCACCGGATCGTCGATTCGCTGATGCAGATGGCGAAGGACTCGCGCCAGCAGGGGTGGTGGCACTCCTTCGGCGACATCCCCTACAGCGTCTACATCGGCCTGGAGACGGACGCGGCCAGCCTGCGGGTGTACGACCCGCAGGTGGTGCCCGGCCTGTTGCAGACCCGCAGTTACGCGGAGGCGCTGATCCAGGGTGCCCTGCCGGAGGCGACACCGACCGACATCGAGAAACGGGTGCAGGTCAGACTGCGCCGGCAGGAACGTATTGCCGCTGAGGAGAACCCGCTGCGGCTGTGGGCGGTGCTCGACGAGGCGGCGGTGCGCCGCGAGGTCGGCAGTAAACAGGTGATGATCGAGCAGTTGGAGTATCTGCTGGAGATGTCCCAGCTGCCGCATGTCACCGTGCAGTTGATCCCGTTCCAGATGGGCGCGCATCCCGGGGTGAGCGGCCAGTACGCGATTCTGGAGTTTCCGGACGCCGCCGATTCGAGTGTCGTCTACATCGAGGGCGTCACCAGTGATCTCTATCTGGAGAAGGCGCAGGATGTCCAGAAATATGCGGTGATGTACGAGCATTTGCGGGCGCAGGCGCTGAATGTCGATCAAACCCGGGAATTCCTTGCCGAAGTGGCGAAGGACTACGCCGGTCTCCGGTGAGGCGCCGCAAAGTACACCGTGCCCCCGACCGGACGGAAGACCCTATTGGAATATGCCATCCGGTCGAGTGAATGGTCGCTCCCGACGTCCGAGTGGGCGAGTAGCGTCGATCACGCCATCGAGCAAGAACGTTGGCGCAAAGGCAGCAACTCAGCAACTGGTTACTGGAGCGAAAATGGCGATCAAGCAGGGCGCGACGGACAAGTGGGTCAAGTCCTCCTACTCCCAGGGCAACGGCGCGTGCGTCGAGATCAAGTCCCCGGTTCCGTCGGCCATGGCCGTCCGGGACTCCAAGGTCCAGCGGGGCCCCGTGCTGGCCTTCCCCGCCGGCGCGTGGAACGCCTTCGTGGCCTCGGTCAAGGCGTAGCCCGCACCGCCCGCGGGGCACGAGCACCACATCAGCACCACAGCAGCACCACCCTCAGAGCCCTCTCGACGAGCCCGCCGTCCTTGCCGAGGGGGCTCGGCTGTGCCCGCACTGCCCGTACGGGCCACGCCGAACCCCCGCCCGGTCCCGGCTCAGCCGAGCTGCGCCTCGATCGCCGCGACGATCTCCGCCGACTCCGGCTCGACCTGCGGGGAGAAGCGGGCGACGACGGTGCCGTCCCGGCCGATCAGGAACTTCTCGAAGTTCCAGCGGATGTCTCCGCTGTGCCCCTCGGCGTCGGCGAAGCCGGTCAGCCGCTCGTACAGCGGGTGCCGGTGCTCGCCGTTGACCTCGACCTTCTCGGTCAGCGGGAAGGTCACGCCGTAGGTCGCGGAGCAGAACTCGGCGATCTCCGCGGCGCTGCCCGGCTCCTGGCCCATGAACTGGTTGCAGGGCACGCCGAGCACGGTGAAGCCCCGTGCGGCGTAGCGCTCCTGGAGCCGCTCCAGACCGGCGTACTGCGGGGTCAGGCCGCACTTGGAGGCCACGTTCACCACGAGCACGGCCTGCCCGGCGTACTGCTTGAGGTTGGCGGCGCCGCCCTGGAGGGCGTCGATGTCGACGTCGAGGGGGGATGCGTTGGTCGTCATAGGGCGGATGCTAACTCCGCCGGGTGGCGGCGGCCCCGCCCGGCACATCCCCGGCCTCGCGCACAAGCCCTTCCCCGGCCTCGCGCGCAACCCCCTCCCCGGCCTCGCGCCGCAGTCCCTCCCCGGCCGACCGTACGAGGACGTCGCCCGCCGCCGTCCGGGCGTACAGCACCGAGCGCCCCGCCCGTCGCCCGTCCACCAGGCCCGCGTCCCGCAGCACCCGCAGATGCCGTCCGACCGAGCCGAGGCCCTGCCCGGTCAGGGCCGTCAGCTGGGTGGTGCTCAGGGGTGAGCCGAGGAGGACCAGGACGGCGGCGCGGGCCCGGCCGAGCAGGGCGCCGAGGCTCGCGGGCACCGGCCGGGCGTGGTCGTCGGCGAGCACGCCGGCGCACGGGTAGACGAGGGCGTACCGCTGCCGCTCCGGCTCCTCCCAGCTCACCCAGCCGGTGCGCGGGGTGACCGGGACGAGGAGGAGTTCGGCGCCGGAGATGTCGCGCGGCGGGTACTCGTGGAGATTGACCTGGAAACGGTTGGCGCCCAGCCAGCGGGTGCCGGGCCGCAGCGCGTCCAGCACCGCCGCCCAGCCGCCCCGGCTCATCCGCGCGGTCCGGGCCACCACGTCGGCCTCCAGCACGCGGCGGCGCCGGGCCCAGTACGGCCGTACGGTCTCGGTCCAGACCTGGGTGAGAAGCTCCGCCGCGCGCTGCGGCAGGTCGTCGCGGTCCAGCTCGGCGGGGAGCGGCCCGCGCAGGGAGAGGCGCAGGTGGGCGCGGGCCGCCGCCGGATCGGTGGCGCGGATCCGGGCGGCGGCCCGCGCGAAGTCCTCGCCGTCCAGCGGGGTCGGGGTGAGGAAGTCGGCGATCCAGTCCCTGCCGAGCCCGGCCCGCACCAGCAGCGCGGTCACCGGGTCGGCGGCCAGGCGGGCGCGGTAGCCGGGGAGATGGGCGCGCAGCCAGGCCTGCTCGCCGGGGTGCCGGCCGCTCCCGGTGTGCAGCAGCTTCAGGCTCGCGAAGGTCTCGGCGTAGGGGGAGATCAGGAACCGGCTGCGGGCGAGGGTGTCGGCGTCGACCTGCCACCAGCCCATCGGCCGTCCCCCCTCATCCGGCTCTCGCCGGGCACTCTGTGGTTTCGCTGGTGTGCGAAACAATAACGAGGCGTTCGCGGGCGCCACAGACTCCGGGCATGCGCACAACACCCGGCTACAAAGGCCTGTTCCGCACACCGGAGTTCACTCCGCTCTTCCTGTCCACCGCCGCCCAGACCGCCGCCCAGACGCTCGGCGGGCTCGCGCTCGGCACCCTGGTGTTCCGGGCGACCGGGTCGCCGCTGCTGGCGGCGGTGAGCATGTTCGGCTCGTCGCTGGCCCAGGTCGTCGGGGCGACCTTCCTGATGTCCGGGGCGGACCGGCTCCCGCCCAGGGCCACCCTCACCGGGGTGGCGCTGGCGTTCGCGGCCTGCACGGCGGTGCTCGCGGCGCCGGGGCTGCCGGTGTGGGCGGTGCTCGCGGTCGTCTTCGCGCAGGGGCTGGTGGCCTCGCTGGGCGGGGGAGTGCGATGGGGGCTGCTGACCGAGATCCTCTCCACGGAGCGCTACCTGCTCGGACGTTCGCTCTTCAGCATGATGAGCGGCCTCGCGCAGATCGCGGGCTTCGCGACCGGCGGAGTCCTGGTCGCCGTGCTGTCGCCGCGCACCGCGCTGCTGCTGGCGGCGCTGCTGTACGCCGGGGCCGCGCTCGGACTGCGGCTGGGCCTCACGGCCCGCCCGCCGCGCGCGTCCGGCCGCCCCTCGGTGCGCGCCACCCGGCGGTCCAACGCGCTGCTGTGGTCGTCGCCCGCCCGCCGGTGCGTGTACCTCGCCCTGTGGGTGCCCAACGGGCTGATCGTCGGCTGTGAGTCGCTGTACGTCTCCTACGCCCCCGAGGCCGCCGGCACCCTGTTCGCCTGCGCCGCGCTCGGCATGTTCGCCGGGGACGTGACGGTCGGCCGGCTGCTGCCGCCGGGGCGGCGGGCCCGGCTCGGCGTACCGCTGCTGCTGCTCCTCGCCGGGCCGTATCTGCTGTTCTTCCTGCACCCGCCGGTGCCGGTCGCCGCCGTGCTGGTGCTGGTGGCGTCCGCCGGGTTCGGGGCGGGTCTGGTCCAGCAGGAGCGGCTGGTCGCCCTCACCCCGGACGAACTCTCCGGACACGCCCTCGGGCTGCACTCCGCGGGGATGCTGACGATGCAGGGGGTGGGCGCGGCACTGGCGGGCGCGCTGGCCCAACTCTCCTCGCCGGGCGTGGCGATGACGGTGATGGCGGTGGCGTCGGCCGGGGTGACGGGGATGCTGGCGCGGGGGCTGCGGACGGCGGGGAAGGAGAAGGGCGACGCGGTCACGGACGGAGCTACGGACGCGGCTCCGGCTCGGGCTCGGTGAACACCTGGGGGACCTCGTTGTCCAGCACCACGCGGGCGAGCAGCGCGGTCAGCTGCTCGCGCTCGGCGGGCGCGAGGCCCGACGGCAGCTCCTCGATCCGGCGGCAGGTCGCGTCGTAGAACTCCTTGGCGAGCGCGGCGCCCTCCTCGGTGAGACCCACCCGCACGGCCCGCTTGTCCCGGGGGTCGGCCTCACGCCGGACCAGGCCGCGCTGCGCGGTCCGGTCCACCAGGCCGGTCAGGCTGGACTTGGCCAGGCCCAGCATCGCGCCGAGCTCGGACATGCCGTACGGCTGCGGCATCAGTACACACAGCAGCTGCCCCTGCTGCGGGGTCAGACCGAACCGGCGGCCCGACTCGGCGTACACGGCGTCCACCAGGAACGCCGACCGCACCAGCGCGGCCACGACACCCATCCGCTCACCTGCGGGTACGGCTTCGCCCATTCGGCCAGGGTACGAGACCGGGCCCGGCGGACGTCAGCCGGCCGGGACCTTCCGGGCCTCGGCGGCCGGGCGCGGCGATCCGGCGGCGGCACCGG
>NZ_DASQNH010000029.1:0-97758 GCF_035645055.1 Streptomyces sp.
CCAGAGTGACGGTGATCACGGACACCCTTCGGAGGCTGCTGCGTAGGCTTGTGCAGTCATCGCGGTGAGGTCCAGGAGGGCCGGCGAAAGCTCTCCTGCAACACCTGACGGTGTGTCAGAAAAGTCGGCAATTGGTCAGCATCAGTCCTCAGAAACCTGGCGAAAGCTGACCGGACATGCGACTCGTCATAAGGTAGGGAAACGCCCTTGACCTGCAAAACGCAGGCAGGGAGCCTAGCTCCAGGAGTACCTCGATGATGCGTACAATGTTCAAGTCCAAGATCCACCGCGCCACCGTCACCCAGGCCGACCTGCACTACGTGGGATCGGTCACCATCGACGCGGATCTGCTCGACGCCGCCGACCTGCTCCCCGGGGAGCTGGTCCACATCGTCGACGTCACCAACGGCGCCCGTCTGGAGACGTACGTCATCGAAGGTGAGCGAGGCTCGGGGGTCGTCGGGATCAACGGGGCCGCCGCGCACCTCGTCCACCCCGGAGACCTGGTGATCATCATCAGCTACGCTCAGGTCACCGATGCCGAGGCGCGGGCGCTGAAGCCCCGGGTGGTGCACGTGGACCGCGACAACCGGATCGTGGACCTCGGCAGCGACCCGGGCGAGCCGGTGCCGGGCTCGGACCAGCTGCGCAGTCCCCAGGCCGTGCGGGTCTGACCGACGCACCAGGAGCGTGCCATGAGCGAGACACAGATCCGCGACGACCGGGCGGCGGGCCGCCTGGAGGCCTTCGGGGAGGGCGAGGTCGTCGGGCACATCGAGTACTTCGTCCTCGACTCGCCGGCCCGCGCCCTGGTCCCCGTCCACACCCTCGTGGAACCGGCCCACGAGGGGAAGGGCATCGCGGGCTCGCTGGCGCGTGAGCTGTACGGTCTCGCCGAGCGGGAGGGCGTCCCCGTCGCCCCGCTGTGCCCGTACGTCGTCAAGTGGGCCGAACGCCACCCCGACGAGGCGCCCCCGGCCGACCCGGAGCTGCTGCGCGCGGCGAAGGAGTGGCTGGCGGCCCACCCGGAGCGGTTCTGAGCCGGGGAGCCCGCACCGTGCTCGCCCTGCTGCACACCTCGCCCGTCCACATCCCGGTCTTCGACGCGCTGCGCGACGCCGACCTGCCGGGTCTCCGGCTGCGCCACCTGGTCCGCGAGGATCTGCTGGACCGGGCCCGGCGGGACGGTCCCGAGGCGGTGGCCGACGAGGTGCGGGCCGTGCTGACGCGGGCCGCCGGTGACGGGGGCCGCGCGGTGCTGTGCACCTGCTCGACCATCGGCGGCGTCGCGGAGGCGGCCGCCGCCGATGCCGGGGTGCCGGTGCTGCGCGTCGACCGTCCGATGGCGGCCGCCGCGGTGGCGGAGGGCCCGCGCGTGGTGGTGCTCGCCGCGCTGGAGAGCACGCTCGGGCCGACGGCCGGGCTGATCGAGGAGGAGGCCCGCCGGGCCGGACGCGTCGTCGCGGTGCGCACCGTGCTCGTCGACGGCGCCTGGTCCCGCTTCGAGGCGGGCGACACCGAGGGGTATGCCCGGCGGGTGGCGGCGGCGGCCGACGCGCTGACCTCCGCCGACGCCGACGCGATCGTGCTCGCCCAGGCCTCCATGGCGCCGGCCCAGCGGCTGACCACGACGGCCGTGCCCGTCCTGTCCAGTCCGCGTCCGGGCCTCGCGGCGGCTGCCGAGGCGGCGCTCGCCGGGTGAGCCCACCTGGACCGCCGTATTGACGCCCCCGGGTGAGTGCCGGACCGGAGGCCGGGTATGCGGGGCAATAGTCCAGAGCCACCGTTCACCGACTGGCTGGAGGACCACCGTGACCAACCCGTATCCGGATCCCGTACAGCCCCCGCCGACCCCAGGCCCCGATCCGTCGACCCCCGAGCCGCCTCCGGGCCCGGTACCGGCACCGGAGCCGCCCCCGGCGCCCGAGCCGCCTCCGGGCCCGGTTCCCGGCCCCGGCCCGGCCCCGCAGCCCCCCGCGCCCGGCCCGCCGCCGGGACCCGGACCCGTCCCCGGGCCCGACCCGTCCCCCATCCCGCCGGGTCCGGAACCGGTCCCGAACCCGGAACCCGGCCCACCCCTGAGCTGAGCAGGACGGGAGAAAGCGGTGGGCGCGTGAGGCACACCGCCCACCGCGACTCCCTCAGAGCGACGGGCGCGTGATGGACACCGCCCACCACCCCTCCCCAAGGGGCGCGGGGAAGCGCGCGAGACCTCCCCCGCTCACCCGCACCCGCCACACGGCCGAGGGCCCCCGGACCCTAGGCGGAAACCTCCGACCGATCCCCGCCCCACAGTGTGTGGAACGCCCCCTCCCGATCGATCCGCCGATACGTGTGCGCCCCGAAGAAGTCACGCTGCCCCTGGGTCAGCGCCGCGGGCAGCCGCTCCGCGCGCAGCGCGTCGTAGTACGCCAGCGCCGCCGCGAACCCCGGCGTCGGCACCCCCTGCCGGGTCGCCGCGACCAGCACGTCCCGCCAGTCGTCCTGCGCCGCCGCGATCTCCCGCGCGAACGTCTCGTCGGACAGCAGGTTCGGCAGGCCGGGGCGGGCGTCGTACGCCGAGCGGATCCGGTCCAGGAAGGCCGCGCGGATGATGCAGCCGCCGCGCCAGATGGCGGCGACCCGGCCGAGGTCGATGCTCCAGCCGTACTCCTCGCTGCCCGCGGCGATCTCGTGGAAGCCCTGGGTGTACGAGACGATCTTGGAGGCGTAGAGCGCCTGCTCCACCCGGTCCGCGAAGGCGGCGGCGTCCGCCTCGCCCAGCGGGGACGGCGTGGGGCCCGCCAGCCCGCGCGAGGCCGCGCGCAGCGCCGCGTGCCCGGACAGCGACCGCGCGAAGACCGCCTCCGCGATCCCCGAGACCGGTACCCCCAGGTCGAGGGCGATCTGAACGGTCCAGCGGCCGGTGCCCTTCTGCTCCGCCCGGTCCATCACCACGTCCACGAACGGCCGGCCGGTGGCGGCGTCCACGTGGGACAGCACCTCGGCGGTGATCTCGATCAGGTAGGAGTCCAGCCGGCCGGTGTTCCAGGTGCGGAAGATCTCCGCGATCCGCGCCGGCTCGTACCCGGCGACATCGCGCAGCAACTGGTACGCCTCGCCGATCAGCTGCATGTCGGCGTACTCGATGCCGTTGTGCACCATCTTCACGAAGTGCCCGGCGCCGTCGGGGCCGACATGGGCCACACAGGGCGCCCCGTCCGCCGCCTTCGCGGAGATTCTCTCCAGCATCGGGCCGAGCGAGGCGTACGACTCCTTCGAGCCGCCCGGCATGATGCTCGGCCCGTTGAGCGCGCCCTCCTCGCCGCCGGAGATGCCGGTGCCGACGAAGTGGATGCCACGCTCGCGCAGTTCGGCCTCCCGGCGCCGGGTGTCGGCGAAGTGCGCGTTGCCCCCGTCGATGATCATGTCGCCCGGCTCCAGCAGCGGGGCGAACTCCTGGATCACGGCATCGGTGGGCTCGCCCGCCTTCACCATGACGACCAGCCGGCGGGGCCGCTCCAGCGCCGCCACGAACTCCTCGGCGGTCTCGGCCGCGACGAACTCGCCCTCGCCGCCGAACTCCTCGACCAGCGCGCGGGTCCGCGCCGCCGTCCGGTTGTGCACCGCGACCGGGTAGCCGTTGCGCGCGAAGTTGCGGGCGAGATTGCGGCCCATGACCGCGAGTCCCGTGACGCCGATCTGGGCTGACATGCTCATACGCTGGGCTCCTGGTCGTCCGACATCGATGGTGACGGTGGTGCTCGACGTTGCCTCCGGCCATCCTGACGTGCCGGTCCGTCGACCGCACACCGGGGGCTTGCCGTGCGGGGGACTTCGGCAGATACGGGAGGGAAGGCCGGAACGCTCAGTGAGACGGGGCGCGCACGGCCGGCGGGGCGCCTGACCCGGCGTCAAATCCCTCTTCGGCGGGTGCTTCCGGACGGGCGGGACGCGGCCGATTGCTGTCTTGCCATGGCCTGTTACGGGCGCATACTTTTGGCCCTCCTGACGCGCGTCTAGGGGGGCACTTCATGGCCGTACGCGGCCGGCACCGCCGGTATCAGCCGAACAGGATCAACCGCGCCTCACTCACCGTCACGGCGGGCGGGGCCGGGATGGCCCTTCCGTTCGTCGGTACCGGCCCCGCACAGGCGGCCGACGTGGCGACCTGGGACAAGGTCGCCGCCTGCGAGTCGACCAACGACTGGAACATCAACACCGGCAACGGCCACTACGGGGGACTGCAGTTCAGCCAGTCCACCTGGGAGGCCTACGGCGGCACGGCGTACGCGCCGCGCGCGGACCTGGCCACCAAGGACCAGCAGATCGCCGTGGCCGAGAAGGTGCTCGACGGGCAGGGCCCGGGCGCCTGGCCGGTCTGCTCGCAGGAGGCCGGGCTGACGCGCGGCGGAGAGAGTCCCGGCATCCGGCCCGACGGCGGCGTCTCGCCGCGGACCGCGCGGACCTCGGTCGCCGACGTGCAGCCGCAGACCACGCCCCAGTCCCGGGCAGGCCGGGCCGAGATGTACACGGTGGTGCGCGGCGACACGCTCTCCGCGATCGCCGAGGAGCGGCGCGTCAAGGGCGGCTGGCAGGGCCTGTACGCGGCGAACCGCACCACCATCGGGACGGATCCCGACCTGATCGTCCCCGGTCAGCGGCTCAGCCTGCGCGGCAAGACGTCCGGCAGCGCGGCGACCGCCCCCGCGGCCGAGCCGAGGGAAGAGGCCGAGGAAGAGCCCAGACCGGCGTCGCCGGGCACGGCGTCCGGTGCCGCGCAGGAGCGGGACGGCTCCCTCGTCGCCCCGGTGAGCGGCGCCCTCGGCACTCCGTACCGGGCGACGGGCTCCAGCTGGTCGAAGGGCTACCACACGGGTGTCGACTTCCCGGTGCCCACCGGGACCTCGGTGAAGGCCGTCGCGCCGGGCCGCGTGGTGAGCGCCGGCTGGGGTGGTTCCTTCGGCTACGAGGTGGTCATCCGGCACGGCGACGGCCGCTACACCCAGTACGCCCACCTGTCGGCGATCTCCGTGAAGGCCGGGCAGTCGGTGGGCGGCGGGCAGCGCATCGGCCGCGCGGGCTCCACCGGGAACAGCTCGGGCCCGCACCTGCACTTCGAGGTGCGGACCGGACCGGGGTTCGGCTCGGACGTCGACCCGGTGGCCTATCTCCGGGCCGGCGGGGTCAGGATCTGACCCGCATGCGGTGCCGGTCGAGGACGGGCAGCGGTACGTAGGAGACGCCGTGGAGCGAGTTCCCGTACGGCGCGTACGGGAACGGGCCGCCGGCCGGTGCCCGGTTGTCGTGTCCGTCCTCCGCCCTGGGGCGGGGTACGGAGTCCGGCTCCTCCCGCCGCGCCGCGGGCTCGCCGACGAGATCGGCGCGCGGCTTCGGCGCGGGCCGGGAGGGCGGGGCCGGCTCGGACACCGGCGCGGCCGAAAGCGTCTCCGGGGACGCCGCGGGGGCGGGCACCCCGGCCGCGGGCGACGGCTCGGCGCCGCTCCGGTCGCGGGCGATGCGCTCGGTGGTCAGCAGGATCAGGCCGCCCGCCGCGACCACACCGCAGCTCAGGGCGAGCGCGGTGCCCGTCATGCCGTAGCGGAAGGTTTCGCCGAACATCGTGATGCCGACCGCCGCCGCCACCACCGGGTTCACCACGGTGAGCGTGGCCAGCGGGGCGGCGAGCCCGGCGCCCCGGTAGGAGGCCTGGGACAGCAGCAGACCGGCCGTGGCGAGCACGCCGATCGCGGCCAGCGACGGCAGATCGGCCGCCGACACCCCGCCGCTCCAGTCGACCGCGACCGTCTTGGTGAAGACCGAGGAGACGCCGAACGCGATGCCGGACGCGGTGGCGAGCAGCAGGGCGCGCATCGCCGGGTGCCGCTGCGCGGCCCGGCCCGCGATCATCAGGGCCAGCACCGCCCCGGCGGTCGCCAGGAACACGGCCACCTGCTGCGGCCCGCCCAGCGACTGGGCCCTGGACGCGCCGACCAGGGACAGCAGTCCGGCCAGACCGACGGCCGCCATGACGGCGCCCCGCCAGGCGGTCGCCCCGGCCCTGCGGCCGACGAACAGCGCCGCCATGGGCAGCGCGAAGACGATGGTGAGGGCGCCGAGCGGCTGCACCAGGCTCAGCGGGCCGTAAGCCAGCGCCACCACGTGCAGCAGTCCGCCGAGACCGTTGAGCGCCACCGCCGCCCACCAGCCCGGCCGCCGCAGCGGCGCGTACTGCCCGCCCGGCGAGGACTCCGCGACCCGCTCCTGCACGATCGCCCCGCCCGCGTAGGCGACGGCGGACACCAGCGACAGCAGAACGGACAACGCGAGGGCGCTCATGAGCTGCTCCTCTGCGCGAGGCGGGGGCACGGGGCCCGGCGCGGCAAGCGGTCGGCATCCATGCCAACACGATGCCCTGCCGACCTGTTCCCCGTCGTCGTACTTGAGCACGCAATGCGTACTACTGCCGATGGAGTACGGACGGCGTGCGGTCATCCCCAAGACGGGTGTGCCCGGGGGAGACCCCTGGGAACGGACCCCCAGGGGCCTTGGTACTACTGCTCTTCGTGGACCTCGACCCCGAACTCGCCGCGCTCCGCCCGCTCGGCGGCTTCTTCCCGCTGCGCGCCGCCGAAACACCGCCCCGGCCACTGCCGACCCTCGCGGAGGTGTACGCGGGGCGGCCCCGGGACGTTCAAAGCGATCCCCTGGACTTCCGCGTCCGGAAGGCCGCCGCCGCCCTGCGCGCCCCCGAGCCGCGGATCGCCGCTTCCGTGGCCCACCTGGGACTCGCCGCCCGCCTCTGGTCCGTCGCCCTGGGCTGCGCCGCGCTCTACGGCCGCCTCCCCGCGCTCGATCCTCGGCGGCTCCACTGGGATCCCGACGGCAGCGCCCCGGACGACCTGTGGCTCCCCGAGGCGCGCCCCTCGGGGCGGGAAGCCGACGCGGCGGCCCTCGCCGACGCCGTGCTGCACGCGCATCTCGCCCCGCTGGCCGCCGCGGTGCGCGCCCGGCACCGGCTCGCCCCCGGTCTGCTGCGCGGCAACGCCGCCTCCGCGCTGGCCGGCGCCGCCCGCGCGCTGGAGCAGTGGGCGCGGGCGCACGGCCGTACCGAGGTCGCCGCCCGGACCCGCGCCCTCACCTCCGGCCTGCTCGCCGACCCGCTCCTCGCCGGCACCGGCACCCTCACCGGCACCGCCTTCCGGCGCCGCAGCTGCTGCCTCTACTACCGGGTGCCCGGCTCCGGGGTGTGCGGCGACTGCTGCTTCATCCGGCCACCGCGGTCTTCCCCGCGCGCCGCATCTGGGTGACCATGAGGGGACCAGCCGCTGAGACAGGGGGTTCGCGGGTGCGCGTGGGACTGCTGACCCGGGAGTACCCGCCGGACGTCTACGGCGGCGCGGGCGTCCATGTGGAGTTCCTGGCCCGGGAGTTGCGCTCCCTGGTCGACCTGGAGGTGCACTGCTGGGGCGAGGCCTCCCGGGCGGAGCGGGCGGCCGGTGTGGTGCGCCACCGCCCCTGGCCCGCCCTGGACGGCGCCAACGACGCGTTACGCACCTTCTCCGTGGACCTGGCGATCGCCGCCGCGCTCGAAGGCCGCGAACTCGTCCACTCCCACACCTGGTACGCCAACCTGGCGGGCCACGTCGCCAAACTGCTGTACGGCGTCCCGCACGTGCTCACCGCCCACTCCCTGGAACCGCTGCGTCCCTGGAAGGCCGAGCAACTGGGCGGCGGCTACGCCCTGTCGAGCTGGGCCGAGCGCACCGCGATCGAGGCGGCCGACGCGGTGATCGCCGTCTCCGGCGCCATGCGCGAGGACATCCTCGCCTGTTATCCGGTCCTGGACCCGGCCCGGGTCCACGTGGTCCACAACGGCATCGACACCGAGCTGTACCGCCCCGATCCGGCCACCGACGTGCTGCACCGCCTGGGTGTGGACCCCGCCCGCCCCTACGTCCTCTTCGTCGGCCGCATCACCCGCCAGAAGGGCGTGCCGCATCTGCTGCGCGCCGTCCGGGACATCGAGCCGGCCGCCCAGGTCGTGCTCTGCGCGGGCGCGCCCGACACCCCCGAGATCGACCGGGAGTTCCGCGAGCTGTACCGGGAGTTGAGCGGGGTGCGCGAGGGCGTGCACTGGATCCCGCGGATGCTGCCGCGCCCCGAGGTGATCCAGCTCCTCACCCACGCCGCCGCGTTCGTCTGTCCGTCGGTGTACGAGCCGCTGGGCATCGTCAACCTGGAGGCGATGGCCTGCGGCACCCCCGTCGTCGCCTCCCGGGTCGGCGGCATCCCGGAGGTCGTCGCGGACGGCAGGACGGGCCTGCTGGTGCCGGTGGACGACGACTTCGAGGCGGGTCTCGCCCGGGCCCTGGACGCGGTGCTCGGCGACCCGGAGGGCGCCCGGCGGATGGGTGAGGCGGGGCGGGAGCGGGCGGTCGGGGAGTTCGGCTGGGACACGGTGGCCCGGCGCACGGCGCGGCTCTACGAACGGGTCGCCGGCGGGACGTGATACACCGGGGCGCTCCGCGTACAGGAATGTCCCGGCGGCGCCCGGGCAGGTTTTCTGGCAACCAGCGTGAGGGGAGCGGCCATGCGTCGTGGGGGGCCTTCGGTGCTCGGAATCGTCCTGGCGGGAGGCGAGGGCAAGCGGTTGATGCCCCTGACCGCGGACCGCGCCAAACCCGCGGTCACCTTCGGCGGCACCTACCGGCTCGTCGACTTCGTCCTGTCCAACCTCGTCAACGCCGACATCCTGCGCATCTGTGTGCTGACGCAGTACAAGTCGCACTCGCTGGACCGGCACATCACCACCACCTGGCGGATGTCCAGCCTGCTCGGCAACTACGTCACCCCGGTCCCCGCCCAGCAGCGCCTCGGCCCGCGCTGGTACCTGGGCAGCGCGGACGCCATCCTCCAGTCGCTGAACCTGGTGTACGACGAACAGCCCGAGTACGTCGCGGTGTTCGGCGCCGACCACGTGTACCGCATGGACCCGCGGCAGATGCTCGCCCAGCACATCGACTCCGGGGCCGGGGTGACCGTCGCGGGCATCCGGGTGCCGCGCGCCGAGTCCCCGTCCTTCGGGGTGATCACCCCCGGCTCGGACGGGCGGACGGTGCAGCGGTTCCTGGAGAAGCCGGCCGATCCGCCGGGCCTGCCGGACGCCCCCGACTGCGTCTTCGCCTCGATGGGCAACTACCTCTTCACCACCAAGGTCCTCATCGAGGCGCTTCAGCGGGACGCCGGGGACGAGAGCTCGGTGCACGACATGGGTGGTTCGATCCTGCCCCAGCTCACCGCGCGCGGCGAGGCCCAGCTGTACGACTTCGGCGACAACCACGTGCCCGGGGAGACCACCCGCGACCAGGGGTACTGGCGGGACGTGGGCACCCTCGACGCGTACTACGAGGCGCACATGGACCTGATCGCCGAGCGCCCCGCCTTCAACCTCTACAACCGCCGCTGGCCCATCTACACCCATTCCAACCAGCTCTCCCCGGCCCGCTTCAACGGCGGCGGCATCGCGGGCGAGTCGATCATCAGCTCGGGCTGCCTGATCCGGGGACAGGTGACCCGGTCCGTGCTCTCCCCGGGGGTGGTCGTCGACCCCGGCGCGGTGGTGCAGGGCTCGGTGCTGCACGACAACGTGCACATCGGCCGGGGCGCGGTGGTGCGCGGGGCCATCCTGGACAAGAACGTCGAGGTGCCGCCGGGCGCCACGATCGGCGTGAATCCCGAACGGGACGCGGAGCTGTACACCGTCTCCCAGGGCGGGGTGATCGCCCTCGGGAAAGGGCAGCGCGTCTCGTAACTTGATCGGAAGTTAACCGAGTGTGGCCGGACGGTCCTTGACCGTGATCGCTCGCGGGGGATTGACTGCTTGTCCACCCGTCCTCGACGCGAGGCAAGCCATTGACTTCGGACGACCTGCTCGCACCCCTCGACCTGGCGTTCTGGAACATCGAGTCCGAGCGGCACCCCATGCATCTGGGCGCCCTCGGCGTCTTCACCGCGCACTCGCCCACCGCGGGCGCCCACGCCGTCGAGCTGCTCGCCGCCCGGGCCGCCGCCGTGCCCGGACTCAGGATGCGGATCCGGGACGTCTGGACGCCGCTCGACCCCCGCCGGCCCTTCCCGTCCGGCCTCAGGCCGTCGCTGTCGTTCGGCGGCGCCGCCCGCGAGCCCGACCCCGGCTTCGACCCCCTGCACCACGTCCGGCTGCACACCTCTGGTGACGACTTCCAGGCCGCGGCGGGCCGGCTCATGGAACGGCCCCTGGAACGGGACAGGCCGCCCTGGGAGGCGCATGTGCTGCCCGGCGAGGACGGGGTCTCCTTCGCCGTGCTGTTCAAGTTCCACCACGCCCTGGCCGACGGGCTGCGCGCCCTCACCCTCGCCGCGGCGATCCTCGACCCGATGGACCTGCCGCCGCCCCGTCCCCGCCGCGCCGAGCCCGCGCGCCGCCCGCTGACCGGCCTCGACGGCAGCCCCGGACCGCTGCCCGACGTGAGCCGCCTGCCCGCCCTGCTGCGCGGCGCCCTGTCCGACGCGGGCCGGGCCCTCGGCATCGGCGCCGGCGTCGCCCGCTCCGCCCTGGACGTCCGCTCCTCCCCGGCCCTCGCCTGCGCGCCGTCCGGCACCCGTCGCACCGCCGGAGCGGTCATCGACCTCGACGACGTCCACCGCGTCCGCAAGGCCGTCGGCGGTACCGTCAACGACGTACTGATCGCCGTCGTCGCGGGCGCCCTGCGGCGCTGGCTCGACGACCGCGGCGACGGCAGCGAGGGCGTCGCGCCCCGCGCCCTCATCCCCGTCTCCACCCGCCGCCCCCGCACCGCGCACCCGCAGGGCAACCGGCTCTCCGGCTACCTCGTACGGCTTCCCGTCGGCGAACCGGACCCGCTGCTGCGGCTCGGCGCGGTCCGCACCGCCATGGACACCAACAAGGACGCCGGACCGCACCGCGGCGCGGGTGCCGTCGCCCTGCTCGCCGACCATGTGCCCGCCCTCGGCCACCGGCTCGGCGGGCCGCTGGCCGCCCAGGCCGCCCGGCTCTGGTTCGACGTCCTCGTCACCAGCGTGCCGCTGCCCTCCCTCGGCCTGCGGCTCGGCGGCGCCCCGCTCGCCGAGGTCTACCCGTACGCCCCGCTGGCCCACGGCCACTCCCTCGCGGTCGCCGTCTCCACCTATCGCGGCGCCGTCCACTACGGGCTCGTCGCCGACGCCGAGGCCGTCCCCGACCTCGACCGGCTCGCCCGGGCCCTCACCGACGAGGTACGCACGCTGATCATGGTCTGTACGCCCTGATCGGCACGGGTTTGGCGGTGCGGCCCCGCGCTCCGTAAAATCCGACGTTCGAATGCGGGCGCGAGTCGGAGCGCCGCCAGGGCAGAAGCAGGGAACGCAGGGGCGATGACGGTCACAGAAGACGGCACCCAGACCACGGACGAGGTGGTCTACGGGCCCGGCATCGACCCCGAGCGCCTGGCGATCTGCCTCAGCGTGCTCGAAGAGCTGGACAAGCTGGAGGTCGACCACCCCGACGCGATCACGGTGCGCCGGGCCACCTCGAGCCTCTACCGCACGGTCAAGCAGCGCCGCCGCCAGGAGCGCCGGGCCGCGAAGACCGCCCACGACCGGCAGGTCACCGAGGCCACCGCGACCGGCTCCGCCGAGCGCATCGACGACGAGACCGAGGGCATCCTGCCCTCCTCCAAGATCGAGGCGGGCCGGATCGCCGGCATACTCCAGCGCCCGCGCTCGTGCTACGTCTGCAAGACGCGGTACGTCGAGGTCGACTACTTCTACCACCAGCTCTGCCAGGACTGCGCCGCCGAGAACCGGGCCAAGCGCGACGCCCGCGCCGACCTGGCCGGCAAGCGCGCGCTGCTCACGGGCGGCCGCGCCAAGATCGGCATGTACATCGCGCTGCGGCTGCTGCGTGACGGCGCCCACACGACGATCACCACCCGGTTCCCCAAGGACGCCATCCGCCGCTTCAAGGCCATGGACGACTCGGCGGACTGGATCCACCGCCTGGAGGTCGTCGGCATCGACCTGCGCGATCCCGCCCAGGCCGTGGCCCTCGCCGACCAGGTCGCCGAGGCCGGTCCGCTCGACATCCTGATCAACAACGCGACGCAGACCGTGCGCCGGCTGCCCTCCGCCTACGCCGCCCTGGTCGAGGGCGAGAGCGCCCCGCTGCCCGCAGGCGAGCTGCCCGCCCACCACGTCATCGGCGCCTTCAACTCCGGCGCGGTCGACGGCCTGGCCGCGCTGCCCGTCGGGACCAGCGGCCTGGACGCGCAGCAGGTCGCCGACCTCGCCCTGGTGGCGGGCAACGCCAGCGTCGCCCGCCACCTCGACGGCACCGCCATCGACGCCGGCGGCCTGGTGCCGGACGTCGTGGACACCAACACCTGGGTGCAGACCATCGAGCAGATCTCCCCCGTGGAGCTGCTGGAGACCCAGCTGTGCAACTACACCGCGCCGTTCATCCTGATCAGCAAGTTGCGCACGGCGATGGCCGAGGCCGCCCGGAAGGCGTCCAGCGGACGCTCCTACGTCGTCAACGTGTCGGCGATGGAAGGCGTCTTCAGCCGCGGCTACAAGGGCGCCGGGCACCCGAACACCAACGCCGCGAAGGCCGCGATGAACATGGTGACGCGGACCAGCGCCCAGGAGATGTTCGACACCGACCGCATCCTCATGACGTCGGTCGACACCGGCTGGATCACCGACGAGCGACCGCACTTCGACAAGCTGCGCCTGGCCGAGGAGGGCTTCCACGCCCCGCTCGACCTGGTCGACGGCGCGGCCCGGGTCTACGACCCGATCGTGCGCGGCGAGGCGGGCGAGGACCTGTACGGCGTCTTCCTGAAGGACTACGCGCCGGGCAAGTGGTGACCGCGCCGGGCGGCGCCGTCCGGTGACGTGACGTCAGCCGCCCGGTCCGATGCACCACCGACTCGCCGCCCGCAACGCCTGTTCGGCCGAACGGGTGCGCGCGTACCGGGGCGGACGCCCTCTTCTGCTCGCGCTCCGCCCGGACATCTGTACGGCTCATTAGGCCGAGCGGGTGAGGTGCGAACGGGGCATCATCTGGCAGAACGCTCCAAGGGGTTGTGTCGCGCATGAGGGATGACTTGGCACAGTCACCCCCGATCTCCCTTGGTTTTGGGCGCCATCGAGCGGACGCTCGCTCATGTGGTTAGTCTGAAGCGGACGGACAGCAGCACGGGTCCCTACCCACACCCATCGTCCGTCCCGGGATCAGCCGGTGCACAACGGCCTGCCCTCCCGCGACTTGTCGACGCCACCGCGTCCGGACGGATTCCACCCAGACCCGAGTGCGCGTCGGTCGCGGACCGCGGACCCACCGGCGAGCCCGAGGGTGACCCGACACATAAGGAGTGCGCGGTGACACCGGAGAAGAAGAATCGCGAGCAGCGCCCCAAGGAGCGCGCCGAGCGCGCGGGCCGGCGCCCGGGAGAGATCGGCAGCCTCGACGTCTGGGCCCGTTCGGCCCCGATCCGCCTCGCGGGTTACGAGGACGACCTCGCCGAGCCGCACATCCTGCCCAGCGTCGACTGAACGACGGGCAGCCTGCCGCGATCACCGGTCAGCTGGGCGTGCGAGACTCACGCCCATGCTGATCAGAGACGCCACCGCCGACGACTGGCCACGCATCTGGCCGTTCTGGCATCGCATCGTCGCCGCCGCCGAGACCTACAGCTGGGACCCCGACACCGGCGAGGAAGCGGCCCGCGCCCTCTGGATGAGCCCGGCCAAACGCGTCTACGTCGCCGAGGACGCCTCCGGCGCCGTCGTCGGTTCCGCGTATCTCACCCCCCACTACGGCGGACCCGCCGCCCGGATCGCCAACGCCGGCTTCATGGTCGACCCCGACCAGGGCGGCCGCGGCATCGGCCGCGCCCTCGCCGAGCACGTCCTGTCCGAGGCGGTGGCACACGGCTACCGGGGCATGGTGTTCAACGCCGTCGTCGAGACGAACCCCGCCGTGCGGCTCTGGACGTCCCTCGGCTTCACCATCCTCGGCACCGTGCCGGAGGCCTTCGACCACCCCCGGCACGGCCCGGTGGGGCTGCACATCATGTACAAGGCACTGGGACCGGTGCGGGAGCCCCGCGGGTCGGCCGGCGCCGAGTCTCCCTAGCCGAGCGGCGCGATCCGCTGCCACGGGCGAGGTTCCACGGCGGGGGTCATCGGCGCGTACGCCGAGTGACGGTGAGCGGATCACCGTACGGCTGCGGCCGTTCCAGCTCATGGCGCCGCGGCTGCGGCGGACCCGAAGGCCCGGAGGAGATGCGCGAACCGTGTGGTGGCGGCTGCTGGGGTGACGCCCCCGGCTACCACCCGAGCCGCCCGCGCAGCCACTGCTCCACGCCGCCCACGTGCGCGGCCGCCGCCGCGCGCGCCGCCTCCGGGTCGCGGGCGGCCAGCGCGCGGTGGATCGCGGCGTGCTCGTGGCGGGTGCGGGCGATCGCGCCGTCCTCCTCGTAGCCGCGCCGGACGCGCGCGCGGAAGGTCCGCGAGGACAGGCCCTCCAGCAGGGCGGCCATCGTCTCGTTGCCGGCCGCCACGGCGATCACCCGGTGGAAGGCCAGGTCATGGGCGAGGAGTTCGTCCGGATCGTCGGTGGCGTCCATCGCCGCCAGGTGCTCCGCGGCCTCCGCCAGCCGGTCCGGGGTGATGCGGGCGGCGGCCAGCGCCGTCGCCGCCGATTCCAGGACCCGGCGCACCTCCAGGAGTTCGGCCAGCCGCTCGCCCCGGGAGAGGTCGGCCACCACACCGAAGGTCTCCAGCAGATCACCGGCCCGGAGCCGGGTGACGTAGATGCCGGAGCCGTGCCGCGCCTCCAGCACGCCGAGCACCGTGAGCGCGCGGATCGCCTCGCGCACCGAGCTGCGCGAAATGCCCAGGTCCGACGCGAGGTCCCGCTCGGCCGGCAGCCGCTGGCCGGGTTCCAGCCGTCCCTCGGCGATCATCGCCTTGATCCGCTCGATGGCGCGCTGCGTCACCGTGCCCTTCCGCGGGGCCGCCCCCGTCCCGTCCACGCCTGCTGCTCCCGTCGTCGGTGCGCCGCAGTCTAGCCAGCGAAGTGGTCCGACCAATCCGGCCTGAAGGTCGCCCTTTTCACGTGAGGGGGTGTCCCTTTCGTCAAGTGGTCTGATAAATAAGCGGCATGGCGTCCCAGACCTCCGCCCGCGTCACCGCCGTAGACACCTACGACATCCGCTTCCCCACCTCGCGCGAGCTGGACGGCTCCGACGCGATGAATCCCGACCCCGACTACTCGGCCGCCTATGTCGTGCTGCGCACCGACGCCGCCGACGGGCACGAGGGCCACGGCTTCGCCTTCACCATCGGGCGGGGCAACGACGTGCAGGTCGCGGCGGTCGAGGCGCTGCGCGGGCACCTGACCGGACGCTCCGTCGACGCGCTGTGCGCCGACCCCGGCACCCTCTACCGGGACCTGACCGGCGACAGCCAACTGCGCTGGCTCGGTCCCGAGAAGGGCGTGATGCACATGGCGATCGGCGCCGTCGTCAACGCCGTCTGGGACCTCGCCGCCAAACGCGCCCGCAAGCCGCTGTGGCGGCTCCTCGCCGACGCCGACCCCGAGTGGCTGGTCGGCCAGATCGACTTCCGCTACCTCACCGACGTGCTCACCCCCGACGAGGCGCTGGACCTGCTGCGCCGCGGCCGGGAGGGCGCCGGGGCGCGGCGGGCCCGGCTTCTGGAGCGCGGGTACCCCGCCTACACCACCTCGCCCGGCTGGCTGGGCTACGACGACGACAAGCTCACCCGGCTCGCCCGCCGGGCCGTCGCCGACGGCTTCACCCAGATCAAGCTGAAGGTCGGCGCCGACCTGGACGACGACATCCGCCGCTGCCGCACCGCGCGCGCCGCCGTCGGCCCGGACATCCGCCTGGCCGTGGACGCCAACCAGCGCTGGGACGTCGACGAGGCGATCCGCTGGACCGGGGCCCTCGCCGAGTTCGACCCGTACTGGATCGAGGAGCCCACCAGCCCCGACGACATCCTCGGCCACGCGGCGATCCGCCGGGCCGTCGCCCCGGTGAAGGTCGCCACCGGCGAGCACGCCCAGAACCGGATCGTCGTCAAGCAGCTGCTCCAGGCCGGCGCGGTCGACGTCCTCCAGCTCGACGCGGCCCGCGTCGGCGGCGTCAACGAGAACCTGGCGATCCTGCTGCTCGCCGCCCGCTTCGGCGTCCCGGTCTGCCCGCACGCGGGCGGCGTCGGACTGTGCGAACTCGTCCAGCACCTCGCGATGTTCGACTGGCTGGCGGTCTCCGGCACCGCAGAGGATCGCGTCATCGAGTACGTCGACCACCTCCACGACCACTTCCTGGACCCGGTGGTCATCCGGGACGGGCACTACACCGCCCCCACCGCGCCCGGCTTCTCGGCGGCCCTGCGGCCCGAGTCGATCGCGCGGTACACGTTCCCCGGCGGCGCCTTCTGGGCCGCCGATCTCACCGAGCGCACGCGGAAGGGACAGCCGGCATGAGCGATTTCGAGGGCCTGCGGGCCCTGGTGACTGGCGGCGCCTCCGGCATCGGCCGGGCCACCGCCCGCCTGCTGGCCGAGCGCGGCGCCCGGGTCGCCGTCCTCGACCTGGACACCGCGGCGGTCGAGAAGCCCCTGCTCGGCTACCGCGCCGACGTCACCGACGACATCTCCGTACGCCGGGCGGTCTCGGCCGCCGCGGCGGACCTCGGCGGGCTCGACGTCCTCGTCAACAACGCGGGCGTCGGCGCCCAGGGCACCGTCGAGGACAACGACGACGCCGAATGGCACCGCGTCCTCGACGTGAACGTGGTCGGCATGGTCCGGGTCGCCCGCGCGGCCCTGCCGCATCTGCGCCGCTCGGCCCACGCGGCCGTCGTCAACACCTGTTCCATCGCCGCCACCGCCGGCCTGCCGCGGCGCGCCCTCTACAGCGCGACCAAGGGTGCCGTGTACTCCCTCACCCTGGCCATGGCCGCCGACCACGTCCACGAGGGCATCCGCGTCACCTGCGTCAACCCCGGCACCGCGGACACCCCGTGGATCGGCCGCCTCCTGGACGCCGCCGACGACCCGGCCGCCGAACGCGCCGCCCTGGAGGCCCGTCAGCCCACCGGCCGCCTGGTCAGCGCGGCCGAAGTGGCGGGCGCCATCGCCTACCTGGCGAGCCCGCTGTCCGGCGCCACCACCGGCACCGCCCTCGCCGTCGACGGCGGCATGCAGGGCCTGCGCCCGCGCCCGGCGGCCCGATGAGCCGCCTCGCCCTCGGCGCCGCCGCCCTTGGCAACCTGTACACCGAGGTCACCGACGAGCAGGCGTACGCCGCCGTGGCCGCCGCCTGGCGCCACGGCATCCGCGCCTTCGACACCGCACCCCACTACGGCCTCGGCCTGTCCGAACGCCGCCTCGGCGCCGCCCTGCGCGAGCACCCGCGCACCGCGTACACGCTCTCCACCAAGGTCGGCCGCCGGCTGGAACCCGCCGACGGCACCGGCGACGACCTCGCGCACGGCTTCGCGGTGCCCGCCACCCACCGCCGCGTCTGGGACTTCACCGCCGACGGCATCCGCCGCACCCTCGACGCGAGCCTGGCCCGGCTCGGCCTCGACCGCGTCGACACCGTCTACCTCCACGACCCCGACGACCACGCCGAACAAGCCTTCCGCGAGGGCTATCCGGCGCTGGAGCGGCTGCGCGCGGAAGGCGTCGTCGGGGCGATCGGCGCCGGCATGAACCAGACCTCGATGCTCACCCGTTTCGTCCGGGACACCGACGTGGACGTGGTGCTGTGCGCCGGCCGCTACACCCTCCTCGACCAGAGCGCCCTCACCGGCCTGCTGCCCGCCGCGCGGGAGCGCGGCACGTCCGTCGTCCTCGGCGGCCCCTTCAACTCCGGCCTGCTGGCCGACCCCGGGCCGACGGCGGCCTACGACTACCGGCGGGCACCGGCGGACCTGCTGGCGCGCGCCCTGCGGCTGAAGGCGCTCGCCGAGCGGCACGGCACCACCCTGCGCGCCGCCGCCCTGGCCTTCTGCGCCGCGCACCCGGCCGTCACCGCCGTCCTCGTCGGCGCCCGTTCCGCCGCCGAGGTCGACGACTGCGCCGAGCAGTTCCGCACCCCCGTACCGGCGGCCTTCTGGCAGGAACTGCGGGAGACCGGTCTGCTGCCCGCCGACGCCCCCCTCCCCGGCGCGGACCGCGCGTGATCGTCGACGCCCACCACCACGTCTGGGACCTGTCCGTCCGTGACCAGGACTGGATCACCGGCCCGCGACTCGCGCCATTGCGCCGCGATTTCACCGTCGATGACCTGCGAGCCGAAACGACCGCCGCCGGAGTCGGCCGCACGGTGCTCGTCCAGACGGTCACCGTGCCCGAGGAGACCCCGGAGCTGCTGGCCCTCGCCGACCGGCACGACCTGATCGCGGGCGTCGTCGGCTGGACCGACCTGACCCGCCCCGGCGTCGCCGACGAACTGGCCCGGCTGCGCGCCCTCCCCGGCGGCCGCCACCTCAAGGGCATTCGCCACCAGGTCCAGGCCGAACCCGACCCGGAGTGGCTGCTGCGTCCGGACGTTCGGCGCGGCCTGCTCGCCCTCGCGGACGCCGGGCTCGTCCACGACCTCGTGGTCCGGCCCCACCAGCTGCCCGCCTGTGTCCGGGCCGCCGCCCGCCACCCCGGGGTCACCTTCGTCCTCGACCACCTCGGCAAACCGCCCGTCGCCTCCGGCGCGACCGAACCGTGGGCGAGCGCCGTACGTACCCTCGCCGCCCTGCCGAACACCGTGTGCAAGCTGTCCGGCCTGGTCACCGAGGCCGACCCGGTGTCCTGGACGGTCGACGACCTGCGGCCGTACGCCGAGACCGTCCTGGACGCCTTCGGACCGCACCGGCTGATGTTCGGTTCCGACTGGCCGGTGTGCACCCTGGCGGCGGCCTACGGCGAGGTGCTGGCGACGGCCGCCGAGCTGACCGCCGGGCTCGGCGAGTCCGAACGCGACGCGGTCTTCCGGTCCACCGCCACCCGCGTCTACGGCCTCTGAGCCGCCCCCGCCAGCCGGGTCGGCGGCAGGTACTCCCGCACATGGGTCCGGTGCCAGCAGGCGCCGGTCTCCCGCAGCTCCCGCCAGGTGGTGTACCGGTAGCGGAAGAGCCGGGCGCGGATGTGGCGGGGCGGCTCGCCGGGCGGGAAGGGGGAGCGGCGCAGCAGCTTCAGGGTGTCGCGGTCGTTCTCCAGCAGCCGCTCCACCAGCGCGCCGAACCAGGACCCCGCGTAGGCGGGCGACAGGGCGGCGAACCACATCATCCAGTCCAGCCGGAGATGGTACGGCGCGAACTGGCGCGGCCAGTGCCGGGGATCACCGGGCTTGCCCTTGAACTCGTACTCCCGCCAGTCGGAGTCCTCGCGCGGCACGGCGTCCGTGGTGCCCTCGATGACCACCTCGTACCGCACGCGGCTGACGCTGCCGAACGCGCCGTAGGTGTTCACCAGGTGGAGCGGGTCGAAGGAACGGTTCATGACCTGGCGGGGGGAGATCATGTTCGCCACCGGGCGGTGGCTCAGGAACAGCAGCAGCGCGGCCACCGCCAGCACCACGACCACGTACCAGAGCGGGGCGCCGGGCACCGGCGGCGGGTCGGCGGGGAAGCGGACCGCGGACAGGGCCAGCACGATGGTGATCCAGTTCAGCCAGGAGAAGTTGCCGGACAGCACCAGCCACAGCTGGGTGACGATCATCAGGGACGCGGCGGCCGTGGCGACCGGCTGGGGGGTGAACAGCAGGAACGGGACGGCGAGTTGGGTGACGTGGTTCGCCGCCGCCTCCACCCGGTGCAGCGGCTTCGGCAGATGGTGGAAGAACCAGCTCAGCGGGCCCGGCATCGGCTGGGTCTCGTGATGGTGGTCGAGGCAGGTCAGCTTCCGCCAGCAGGCGTCCCCGCGCAGCTTGATCAGCCCCGCGCCGAACTCCACCCGGAACAGGATCCAGCGCAGCAGGAACAGCACCACGACCGGCGGGGCCACCTCGTCGTTGCCGAGGAAGACCGCGAGGAACCCGGTCTCCAGCAGCAGGGACTCCCAGCCGAAGCCGTACCAGGTCTGGCCGACGTTGACGATCGACAGGTACAGCAGCCACGGAACGAGCCAGAGCAGCATCGCCGCCCACAGCGGCAGCCACCCGTCGAGCCCGGCGAGCAGCGCCGCCGACACCGCCGCCCCCGCCCAGGCGCACCCGGCGAAGAACCGGTCCGAGTAGTGCAGTTGGAACAGGCTCGGCGCCTGCCGGAAGGGAACCCGCGCGACGAAGCGGGGGATCGGCAGCATCCCGCGGGTGCCGAGCAGCGCCCGGAACTGCAGGGCCGCGGTGAGAAACGCGACCAGGTAGACGGCGGCCAGCGCCCGCTGGAAGACCAGCCGGCTCAGCCAGTAGTCGGATGCGGTGAACCAGTCCACGGCCCTCGCACACTCCTCTCCTTCCATGGTGGCGCGGCGGCGGTGACGACCGTCCGTAGCCGCGTGCTCCGCTTGCGTGACCCAAGTGAGTGAAGCAGACAATGGTGACGAGTTGCCCTGAACAGGGTCACCGACCCGGACAAGGCGGGAGAACGTGGTGAACGTGGCGCGTAGATCCACCGGAACCCTCGCCACGGCCTGCGCGCTCTCGGCGGCGCTCCTCGCCGCCGGCTGCGGCGGCGACGGTGAGCGGCACACCCGGGCAAGCGGAGAGATCGTCCTCGAACCCCTCGCGGCCGAGGGCCCGGACCCCTTCACCCCTTCCACGGCCACCTCCCCGGCCGCACCGCCGCCCGTGAGCCGTACGCCCGGCACCACCGCATCCCCGCCCGGCCAGGGCACCCGCTCCTTCCCCGGATCCACCCCCGGCCTCTACGCCGGCACCGAACGCGCCGGCAGCTGCGACGTCGAGCGGCAGATCGGCCACCTCACCGCCGACCGCGCCAAGCAGCGGGCCTTCGCCGACGTGGTGGGTGTCTCCCAGGACGCCGTCCCGGCCTATGTGCGGGGACTGGCCCCGGTCACGCTGCGCGCCGACACCCGGGTCACCGACCACGGTTACCGCGAGGGCCGGGCCGCCGGCTACCAGTCCGTGCTCCAGGCGGGCACCGCCGTCCTGGTCGACAACCGAGGCGTGCCCCGCCTGCGCTGCGCCTGCGGCAACCCGCTCACCCCGCCCGAGAGCGAGGAGACGCGGAGGCACGGCGCGCCCGGCCACCGGGGCACGCCCTGGCCCGGTTACCGGCCGGCCGAGGTGATCGTGGTGACACCGGCGCCGCAGGTGATCACCGAGATCACCATCATCGACGTCGTCGACAGCACCTGGATCGAGCGGCGGATCGGCCACGACCCGCGCCACGACAAGGCCGTACGGCCGCCCGACGTGGTGACGAAGACCCCGAGTCCGTCGGGCACGCCTCCCACGGGCCCGTCGCCGTCCACCCCGCCGCCGTCGAGTGCCGGCCCCTCCGGGCGCGACCCGCACGGGCGCGACCCGCGCGACCGCGAGCCCGGTGTCCCCCCGGACGCGTCCCGGCGGGAGGAGTCCGCGCCGCACGAACCGCTCCCCGACTGTGCCACGCCGACCGTGACGGTCACCCCCGGTCTCCCCCCGCAGGCCGGCCCGTCCGGCCCCGCCGGCTGTCCACCGGCCACCGTCACCGCGGACCCGCCCGCGTCCGAGCCGGAGCCGCCGTCCGAGCCGGGGTCCCGGCCGGAGCCCGAGTCCTCCTCGGGCTCCTCGGCGGAGACCGGCCCCGAGACGGTTCCGGACACCGCGGACGTGCCCGACGGCGGCGGTCTGGTCCCGGAGGCGACGGAGGCCGCCGGCAGTATCTTCGGCAGTCCGGCGGATGTGTCCGTCAGCTGACGAGGCCCGTCGGTCGCCTGAACGGACAAGTCGAAGAATCGGTCGATTCCTGGCAAGGTGGGCGCATGGTTGATCGGGGAGCGAGTGCCCTGTCACTCCCGGACGACTGGCCCGCCCACCCGGATCCGATCCTGGCGCTCAACCGCATGGGCAGCTTCGACTGGGATCTGGACAGCGGCCTGTTCCACATGGACGCCCAGGCCCACGAGGTCTTCGACCTGCGCCCGGACGAGTACGACGGCCGCCCCGAGTCCCTGTCCGTCCGGGTCCCGCCGGACGAGGCGCTGCGCCTGGACGCCCTGGTCGCCCAGGCCATCAAGGACGGCAGCGAGAACTACGGCGCCTACTTCCGGCTCCGCTGCCGCGACGGCCGCCTGCGCTGGACCCACACCCAGGGCTACCTCCGGCGCGACGGCACCGGCCGCCCGCGCCGGATCGTCGGCATCGTCCGGGACGCCACCATGGAGCTGCGCGAACTGGAGTCCCGGGCCCCGCGGGGCGTCCCGGGGCGCGGACGGTCCGACCAGGGCACCGTCGTGCAGGCCACCACCGCCGCCCTCGCCCACGCCCGCACCGTGCAGGACGTCATCGACGTGCTCAGCGACTCCGACGGCGTCACCCATCTCGGCGCCACCAGCCTGGTCATGGGACTGGTCGAGGCCGGCCGGATCCGGCTGATCGCCGACGGCCCCGTGGGCAGCCGGGTGCCCGGCACCGACGTCACCCGGATCGACGAGCCCTACCCGATGAGCGAGGTCGTCCGCACCCTCAGCCCCCGCTTCATCGAGTCCCCGCAGGAGTTCGCGGCCGGCTACCCCATCCTGTGGCCGCACATCACCGGCCTCGGCATCACCTCGGCCGCCTATCTGCCGCTGATCGTCCAGGCCCGCCCCATCGGCGCCATGGGCCTGCTCTACGACGACCGGCGCGGCTTCAGCTCCGAGGAGCGGGACATCCTCGTCGCGCTCGGCACCAGCATCGCGCAGAGCCTGCAACGGGCCATGTTCTACGAGCAGGAGAAGGACCTCGCCACCGGCCTCCAGCAGGCCATGCTGCCGCGCACCATCCCCAGCGTCCCCGGCGCCGACGTCGCCGTGCGCTACCGCTCCGGCAGCGCCACCGGCACCCTCGGCCGGGACATCGGCGGCGACTGGTACGACCTGATCCCGCTGCCCGGAGGCCGGGTCGGCGCCGTCATCGGCGACGTCCAGGGACACGACACGCACGCCGCCGCCGTCATGGGCCAGCTGCGGATCGTGCTGCGCGCCTACGCCGCCGAGGGCCACACCCCGGCCACCGTGATGGCCCGCGCCTCGGTCTTCCTGCACGAACTGGACACGGACCGCTTCGCGACCTGCCTGTACGCGGAGGCCGACCTCGCCACCGGGGTGGTGCAGGTGGTGCGCGCCGGGCACATCGACCCCCTGCTGCGGGCCGCCGACGGCAGCTGCCGCCGGGTCCCGGTCGAGGGTGGTCTGCCGCTCGGCCTGTCCGCCGAGTTCGGCAGCCTCGACTACCCCGTCGGCACCCTCGAACTCGACCCCGGCCACACCCTGCTGCTGCTCACCGACGGCCTCGTCGAGACCCCCGGCGCCGACCTCGACGACGGGATGCAGGCCCTCATCGGACTGGTCGCCACCGGCCCCCCGGACGTCCGGAAACTCGCCGACCGGCTGATCGAGGTCGCCGAGGAGCGCGGCGGCGACGACGACGTGGCCCTGCTCCTGCTGCGCCGCCGCGGCGTGGAGGCCCCCCGGACCGGGGGCCGCCTCCAGCAGCATGTCGCCCCGGGCGACCCCGAGGCCCTGGCCGGCGCCCGCCACATGATCCGCGCCGCCGTCCGCGCCTGGGGCGCCGGGGACCGCGCCGACGAGGTGGAACTGGTCGCCGACGAGCTGATCACCAACGCCCTCATGCACACCGAGGGCGCCGCGATCGTCACCCTCAGGGTCCTCACCGGCACCGAACGCCGGCTGCGGGTCGAGGTCGAGGACTCCTCCAGCGCCCTGCCGCGCCGCCGGGAGGCCGGGGAGTCCGGGGTCTCCGGCCGCGGACTGCTCCTGGTCGACCTGCTGGCCGAGGTGTGGGGCGTGGAGGCGCGCGGCGGAGGCAAGTGCGTCTGGTGCGAGTTCATCGTGCCGGACCGGGCCGAACGGGGCTGAGCGGGGCACACCGGTCCCGGCCGGGGTGAGGCTGTCGGTGCCGGGTGGCAGTCTGGACGTATGCCGGAACTGCCCGAGGTAGAAGCGCTCAAGGACTTCCTGACCGAGCACCTGGTGGGACACGAGATCGTCCGGGTGCTGCCGGTCGCGATCAGCGTCCTGAAGACGTACGACCCACCGCTCACCGCCCTCCAGGGCCGCGAGGTCACCGCCGTGCGGCGGTACGGCAAGTTCCTCGCCCTCGCCACGGACGGCGGCCCGCAGCTCGTCACCCACCTGGCCCGCGCGGGCTGGCTCCAGTGGAAGGACCGCCTGCCCGACGTCCCGCCCCGCCCCGGCAAGGGCCCCCTGGCGCTGCGGGTGGCGCTGGAGACCGGCGCCGGCTTCGACCTGACCGAGGCGGGCACCCAGAAGCGGCTCGCGGTCTACGTCGTCCACGACCCCGAGGAGGTGCCCGGCGTGGCCCGGCTCGGCCCCGACCCGCTCGCCGGCGACTTCGACGAGGCCCGCCTGGCCGCCCTGCTGGCCGGAGAGCGGCGGCAGCTCAAGGGAGCGCTGCGCGACCAGGGCCTGATCGCCGGCATCGGCAACGCCTACAGCGACGAGATCCTGCACGCCGCGAAGATGTCCCCGTTCAAACTGGCCGGTGCCCTCACCGCCCAGGAGACCACCCGGCTGTACGAGGCGCTGCGCACCACCCTCACCGACGCGGTCGAACGCTCCCGGGGCCTGGCCGCCGGACGGCTGAAGGCCGAGAAGAAGAGCGGGCTGCGGGTCCACGGCCGCACCGGCGAACCCTGTCCCGTGTGCGGCGACACCGTCCGCGAGGTCTCCTTCAGCGACTCCTCGCTCCAGTACTGCCCGACCTGCCAGACCGGCGGCAAGCCGCTGGCCGACCGCAGACTCTCCCGGCTGCTGAAGTGACCCGGGGCCCGGAGCGGTCCCGAGGCGGGCTCACCGCGTCGGCGGCCACCACTCGATCAGCACGATCGTCGCGTCGTCCCGCAGCCGGCCCGGCTGGGCGTCGAGGATCGAGTGGATCAGCCGGCGCAGCGTCTCCGGCGCCAGTTCGCCCGCGGCGGTGGCCCGGATGACCTCGTCGGCGAAGCGCTCCAGACCGAACAGCTCGCCGTCGCGGGTGCGCGCCTCGGTGACGCCGTCCGTGTACAGCAGCACCCGGTCACCGGGCTGGAGGTCGATCTCATGGGGCCTCCGCTGCCGCTCGGTGAACAGGGACGGCAGCCCCATCGGCGGATCCGCCTCCCGCTCCATCGCGTCGACCAGCAGCCGCTGGTCCCGGATCAGCAGCGGCGCCGGGTGCCCGCAGTTGGCCCAGCGCAGCCGTCCGCCGGCGAGGTCGAGCTGGGCGAGCACTCCGGTGCAGAACTGGTCCGGCAGCCAGTGCGTCAGCGCGTCGTCGACGCACTTGACCAGCTCCGGCAGATCGGCGTCGACGCGCCGGGCGTTGCGGCAGGCGGACAGCGACACCGCGGTGGTCAGCCCGGAGGCCAGGTCGTGGCCCATGGCGTCGAAGACCGAGGCGTGCAGGGTGGTCTCGGTGAGCGAGTGGTCGAAGGCGTCGCCGCCGAGGTCGTAGGCGGGCTCCAGGACGGCCGTGGACACCACGTGCGCGGTGCCGATCGTGCGGGGCGGCAGGAAGGCGCGCAGCATCTCCGCGGGCAGCCGCATCGGCTCGGTCCTGGTCCGCCGTACGAAGGAGTCCCTGTACGCCCGTCTGGAGGTGACCATCATCGCCAGCAGGGTGGCGAGGCTGCGGCTGCGGCGCAGCGTGGCCGGGGTGAGGGAGGGATGGTGCACCGCCAGGACGCCCAGCCGCTCGGCGCCGTCCACCAGCGGCAGCCACGCCGTCATCCCGCCGTGTTCGGACTCCTCCACGCGCAGGGACTGCGTGCGGTACGCCCAGCCGGCCAGCGACTCGTCGATGGGCAGCGCGGAGGCGACATCGGTCAGCGGTACCAGCCGGCGCTGCTGGAGATCGGCGAGGTAGACCACGGAGTGCTGGAGCCCTAGCGCCTTGGAGCAGCGGGCCACCGCGGCGGTCAGGTCCAGCGCCGGGGTCTGCGGGTCGGCGAGGAACTCCTCCAGCAGACCGTCACCGGTCTCTGCCGTCGCCACGTCTCTCCCCTCGTCGGGACCGCGGGCGCGGTCGGGTCGCGTCCCTCAGCAGTCTCACACCGTCGCCCGCGGCCAGCCCGGCGGCCGGGGCGGCGGGACCGGCGACACCGCCGCACGGGTGAGAGGTCCCGGCCGCAAAGGGACCGAAGTCCCGAATGCGGCACCGTGCGCACAGTGCGTGTACGCCGGGACACCGGACCGAGTCGACGTCGAGGACATGCACCATGCCGGCCTCCATCCCCACCGCCGCCCGGCCCGCCGTGTCACCGCACCCGGCCGCCCGCGAAGGCGTGGAGGCTCTGGAGAGCTACAGCGCCCTGTCCCCGGAGGCCTCGAACGCCGAGCCCGACGCCGTCGGCACCAGCCGGGCCGACTTCCTCGGCGAACCCGACCACGGCTTCCAGCTCGTGGTGGGCCGCGAGAGCGTCAAGGACGCCGTGCGCCGGCTGCCGTACCGCGAGCGGGCCCTCCTCCACCTGCGCTTCCCGCGCCCGGCTGCGGGAAGAAACTCTCTGCCCGGGGGGTGCGAGACGGGTCACGGCGGGTCGAGCACCACCAGCTGTTCCCCGGCCGCCGTCCGCACCTCGTAGCGGTCGGTCTCGTCCGGGTGCAGGGCCGCCGAGCCCTCCACGGTCGTCTCCCGGGCGTCGTGCCGGGGCACCGCCCAGGTGGCGAGGGTCTCCTCCGAGCCGTCGTGGCCGACGGCGACGAGCCGGCAGACGCGCGGCCCCGCCCCGTCCGCGACCTTCAGCTGCACCCGGCTGCCCGACGCGGCGTCCTCGGCGGTCACCCGAGCCCACACCCCCGACCGCGCGTCGGTCGCCTCCACCCGCGCCACCGCCGGGCCCCCGGCCTGGGCGGCGAGCGTGATCCACGGTCCGGCCACCGCCGCGGCGACCGTGGCGGCGACGGCGTACAGCGTCCTGCGGCGCCGGGCGCGGTGCCGGGCCCGCACCTCGCCGAGCAGCCGGTCCAGCAGCCGCGCACCGGGCACGGGCGCCGGGTGCACCGCGCGCGGGGTCGCCCGCCGGTAGAGCATCAACTGCCGGGTCACCGGCCCGAATTCGGTGACCTGGGACGTGCAGCGGGAGCATTCCATGAGGTGGTCCTCGAAGTGGAAGGCCTCCGCCTCGTCCAGCACGCCGAGCGCGTACGCGCCGACGTCGCGATGCCTCTCCAGGGACATGCCGCATCCTCGTGCCGTGGGGTGGGGGTGGGGTGACTCCGTGCTCCCACCGGTACGCACGCCACGCCCGAATCACTCAAGCCGTGGCCGCAATCACGGCCAGGTGATTCGGAGCCACCGGGCACGAGGATTGGTTCGAGCGGCGATTTTTTTGGTCCGGTGGCTGCGGTGCAGGAACCGCGTCCTGCCCGGCTCCTGCGTTCCGGGCCGGGCGCCGGCCGTGTGCGAGGGGGGCCTGCGCGGCTCGCGAGGGTCGAGTAAGCCCCGCGCGGGTCAGGGGGCGAGAGGCTAGAACAGGTGGATGGCGAGGTGGCCCAGGGGGAGGCCCAGTTGCCAGGCGGGGGTCCAGACCTTGGGCCCGTCGTCCTCGCCGGTCACCGGCCCGCCGCCCGGCACGGCGTTCAGATCGGGCGCGAGCAGCTCGGTCTCCTCCAGCCAGCGCCAGGCCGCCTCCGCCAGTTCCAGGTCCGGCGCGGGCCCGCCCTGCTCGGCGGCCTCCGCCGCGACCTGCGCCATGCGCTCGCGCACCCAGCCCTGCCAGGGCTGGTCGTACGCGGTCAGCGAGAGCCAGGTGTCCAACTGGGAGACGACCCGGATGCCGGGCAGCTCACCGTCGATGTCGGACAGGAAGATGGTGAGCGCCAGCGCGTCCCGGCCCGCCCGGAACTCGAACGACGTCGGCGGCATGAGATCGCCGGTCCGCAGCAGTTCGTCGGCGATGTACTCGGCGTACAACCAGGCCATGGGGACGGTGAGCCCACCGCCGCCGGTGCCGTCCGTGCTCTGATGACCTCTGTGGAGCATCCCTTCCTGCCTTCCTCCGGTGCGTGCGCGTGGCCCGACCCCGGGCCCGCGCGGGACCTGTCCCCGTCCGGAACACGGATGAGGACAGCCGATTACTCAACGGGGGTCGTCGGCAAGGCGCTTTACGGAGGTTTGACTCGGCCGTCGGTTTCACCGCAGGTCGGGTGCGTAGCCCGGAAGCACCCGGCGCAGGGCGCGCAGCGCGTAGTACGCGCGGGACTTCACGGTACCGGGCGGAATCCCCAGCGTGTGCGCCGCTTCCGCCACACTCGCCCCCTGGAAATACACCAGCACCAGGACTTCACGGTGCTCGGGAGTGAGTGTCTTCACAGCCTCCCGCACATCCAGCATCGCCGCGGCCCGTTCGGCGTGATCGGACATCACCCGGGCGTTCTCCAGCACCGCGTCCCCGACCTCCGGGGGCCGTGCCTGCCGTGCCCGCCGGGCGTCGATGGCGAGCCGCCGGGCCACGGTCAGCAGCCAGGGCCGTACGGAGTCGAAGTCGTCGGCGCGCAGCGCCTCGGGGTGCTGCCAGGCGCGCACCAGGGTCTCCTGGACCAGGTCCTCGGCGCGCTGCCGGTCGCCGTCGCAGAGCCGCAGCAGCAGCGCGAAGAGCGGTCGGCCGTGCTCCCGCTGGAGCGCGGCCAGCTCGTGCTCGGCGGTGGTCTGGTGGGTGAGCGTGGTTCCGGCCGTCATGGCCGTATGGCATCGCAGGGCGCCGCCGCGGGACAGGGCGCGCGCACGGCTCTGCGACGGACGGTCGAACGCGTCGACGAACGGTTCGACGAACGGTCCCGGACGCCTCGCCGCGCGTCCGACCGCGCACACCGGACGGGTTAAAGGGACCCCTGGGACTGTTTGCCGTCTCGTACAGCTTCGTACCTATTTGTGGGTAAATACCACCGCACTGGGGAAGCTGATGATCGTACGCATCGCACGCAGACGGCAGGTGGCCCTGGCCCTGACGGCCCTACTCGCCGCGGGCGCCGCCTGTCAGGCCCAGCACCAGGAACAGCCCACGCGGCCCGGCCGCCCCGCGCCCTCCGCCACCGACCCCCGCGGATTCACCCTCGTCGCCTCCGGCGACGTCCTGCCGCACAGCTCGGTCATCGACCGGGCGCGCTTCGACGCGGGCGGCCAGGGGTACGACTTCCGGCCGATGCTCTCCGGCATCCGCCCCGTCGTCACCCGCGCCGATCTGGCGCTGTGCCACATGGAGACGGTGTTCGGCGCGAACGGCGACTACAGCGGCTACCCGTCCTTCAAGTCCCCGCCCCAGATCGCCCAGGGGCTCGCCGCCACCGGCTACGACGGCTGCTCCACCGCCTCCAACCACAGCCTCGACGACGGCGCCGAGGGCATCCGCCGCACCCTGGACGCCCTCGACCGGGCGGGCGTACGACACGCCGGATCGGCGCGCGCCGAGGCCGAGGCGCGCGCCGTCACGCTGCTCCACGCCGGTGCCGCGCGGGTCGCCCATCTCGCCTACACCTACGGCACCAACGGCCACCCGCTGCCCGTCGGACAACCCTGGGCGGTCAACCTGATCGACGAGGGCCGGATCCTCGCCGACGCGCGGGCCGCCCGCGAGGCGGGTGCGGACGTGGTCGTGGTCTCCCTGCACTGGGGCACCGAATGGCAGGACGAGCCCGACGGGCAGCAGCTCTCGCTGGCCGAACGGCTCACCGCCGCCACCACCCGGGGCCGCCCCGACATCGACCTGATCCTCGGCACCCATGCCCATGTCCCGCAGGCGTACGAGAAGGTCAACGGCACCTGGGTGGTCTACGGCATGGGCGACCAGATCGCCGGCCAGATGTACAACCACGCCGGCGCCCCCGACCCGCGGGGCAACCAGTCCACCGTCGGCCGCTTCACCTTCGCCCCGCCCGTCCGGCCGGGCGGACGCTGGGAGGTGACCCGGGCGGAGTTCGTCCCCCAGCTGTTCGACATCGACGCCGGCCGGGTGGTCGACCTCAACCGGGCCCTCGCCCAGGGGGCCGACGTGCGCGGGGTACGCGACCGCATCCGGGATGTGGTGCTCAGCCGGGGTGCGGCCGAGGACGGGCTGGTGATGGGGGAGTAGGCCCCGCGGCGGGCCTCGGTGCGGCGGGCCTCGGTGCGGCGGGGCCAGTGCGGCGGGCGGCGGTTCAGTTCACGTCCACGTGGTCGAACACGTTCAGCATCTCGCCGAGCACGCGCAGGCAGGCCGCCACCTCCGCCTCGGTCAGCCCGCCGCCCACCTCGCGCATCACCGTGTGCTCCCGGGCGAGGACGGCGGTGATCGCCGCCCGGCCCTCGTCCGTGAGCCGGATCAGCGAGGACCGCTGGTGCGCGGGGTTGGGCATGCTAACCACCAGGCCGCGCGCCGCCGCGTCGTTGACCATGCGCTGCACGAACTGCCGGCTGATGGCCTGGGCGCGGCCCATCTGGGGGACGGCCATGGGCCCGTGCTTGTGCAGCAGGCCGAGCACGGCCCGCACGCCGACGGACAGGCCTTCGACGGCCTCGCCCTGTTCGACCGCGCGCTGCACCCGCCGGTACAGCGGGCCGACCAGGTCGAACACCTCGGTGAGGCGATGGCCGAGTTCGTCGGGAGGGAGGGGTGCGCCGGTGTCACTCACTCCGTCATTATGACACCTCGGTTGTCAAACTGCGGGGATGATGACACCTTGGTTGTCATGACTATTGCCGCGGGCCTCCGCTTCTTCCCTTCTGCCGACGGTGACCTCGCCTACCTCGACACGGGCTCCGGGGATCCCGTGGTCCTGATCCATTCCGGGTTCACCGACCACCGGTTCTGGAACGACCAGATCCCCGCCCTGGCCGCCGGGTACCGGGTGATCGCCCCCGATGTCCGTGGCCACGGCTGGTCGGCCAACGCCTCCCGGCCGTTCACCTGGGCCGGCGACCTGGCCGCCCTGCTGCGCCACCTCGACGCCGGGCCCGCGGTCCTGGTCGGGGTGTCGATGGGCGGGGCGATCGCCACCGACACCCTGCTGGAGCACCCGGACCTCGTGCGCGCGGCCGTCGTCAGCGGCTCCGCGACCGCCGACTGGCAGTACACGGACCCCTGGCACCAGGAGGTCCTGGCCGAGTACGCCCGCACCTTGGGCGCCGGTGACATCGAGGGCTGGCTCGACGCCTTCGTCCGGATCGCGCCCGGTGAGCACCGCACCGCCGACCAGCTCGACCCGGCCGTCCCGCGCCGGCTGCGCGAGATGGCCCTGCACACGATCGCCAAGCACACGCCCGGCGAGAAGGACTGGCTCGTCCACTCGACCGGCAGCTGGCCCCGCGTGCCCGGCATCCGGGTTCCGGTGCTCACCGTCAACGGCACCCTGGAGCCCACCGACCTGCTCGTCGCGGCGGAGCGGCTCGCCGCCGCGGCACCCGGCGGCCGCTCCGTCACCCTCGAGGGCGTCGGCCACTACCTCAATCTGGAGAAGCCGCAGGAGTACAACGCCGTCCTGCTCGACTTCCTCAGCTCTCTGTAGCACCCGCCAGCTTCGAGTGCCGGTACGAGTAGGCGAAGTAGAGCACCAGCCCGATCGCGAACCACACGGCGAACCGCGCCCAGGTCTGCCACTGCAGGAACGTGATCAGCCAGATCGAGAACACCACGCCCACGGCCGGCACGAACGGCATCCACGGCGTCCGGAAGGTGCGGGGCAGCTCCGGCTGCCGGTAGCGCAGCACGATCACCGCCACGCACACCACCACGAAGGCCAGCAGGATGCCGATGTTGGTCAGCTCGGCCGCCTCGCCGATCGGCAGGAACCCGGCGATGGCGGCCGACGCCACCCCGACGATCCAGGTCACCCGGGTCGGCACATGCCGGGTCGGGTGCGTCTTGGCGAACCACGGCGGCAGCAGCCCGTCCCGGGACATCGCGAACCACACCCGCGTCACGCCCAGCATGAAGGTGAACATGACAGTCAGGATGCCGACGATCGCGCCTACCGCGATCACATTCGCCAGCCCGCCCATCCCGACCGACTTGAACGCGGTGGAGAACCCGCTCTCCTTGTCGATCTCGCTGTAATGCTGCATCCCGGTCAGCACCAGACAGGCCGCCACGTACAGCACCATCGAGATCACCAGCGAGTAGACGATCGCCTTCGGCATGTGCCGCTGGGCGTCCTTCGCCTCCTCGGCGGCCGTCGACATCGCGTCGTAGCCGAACACCGCGAAGAACACCGTCGCCGCACCGGTGAACGCGCCGCCCACGCCGTACGGGAAGAACGGGTTGTAGTTGGAGGTGTCGATGTGGAACACCCCGACGCCGATGACCAGGAGCACCACCAGCACCTTCAGGATCACGACCACCGTCTCGAAGCGGGCCGCGTTCCTGATGCCGAGTGTCAGCAGATAGGCGATCAGCAGACACAGCAGCGCCGCGAACAGGTCGATCCGGTGTCCCTCGCCGGTGCCGGGCGCCCCCAGCATCCAGGCGGGCAGATCGGCGCCCATCTCCCCGATGAGGAAGCTGAAGTAGCCGGAGATGCCGATCGCGACCACCGCCACGATCGCCGTGTACTCCAGCAGCAGGTCCCAGCCGATGAACCAGCCCGCCAGCTCGCCCAGCACCGCGTAGCCGTACGTGTAGGCGGAGCCCGCCTTCGGGATCAGACCCGCGAACTCGGCGTACGACAGCGCCGCCGCGGCGCTCGCCACACCGGCGATGAGGAAGGAGACGAGCACCGCCGGCCCCGCCGTGCCGTTGGCCACCGTGCCCGCGAGCGTGAAGATGCCCGCGCCGATGATGCCGCCGACCCCGATCGCGGTCAGCTGACCCAGTCCCAGGGAGCGGTCCAGGCGGGTGCCCTCGGCGACCTCCGTCTCCTCGATGTGTTCGATTGGTTTGCGGCGGAGAATCCCTTCGCCCGCCCGGAGACCGGCCATGCGCCTCACCTCTTCGCGATCGGCAAACGCTGACGGCGGATCATGATGGCGCAGCCGACATTCCGAGGGAAGGCGCCACGCACGGAGGACCGGCGGGGAACGGCGGGGGCTACGGCACCACCGTCACCGGCCAGCGACCCGCCTTCACGAGCCGCACCGCGACCGAGCCCACGATCCGGTGGCCCGCCTGCTCGGAGGCACCGACGACCACCGCGTCGGCCTTCAGCTCGTCCGCGGCCTTCACCAGGCCGTTGTAAGGGTCCCCGCGGAAGGTGTGGAACTCCCACCGCACCTCGAATATCCCCTTGACCCGCTCGGCCGCCTCCCGGATCTGCGCCACCAGATCCTCGGCGATCTCGTCGGTCGTGGCGGCGACCGGTGCCCCGAGGGCCGCGCCCGCCGCCAGCACCGGCTGCACGTACACGACGGCGAGCAGCGCGCGCTGCCGCCGGGCCAGGCCGCCCGCGTAGGCCGCCGCCCGCAGTGAGGAGTCGGAGCCGTCCACGCCGACCAGGACGACCTTCGGCCCGTCCGTGCCCCGTTCGAACTGGTTCGAGTGCTGTTCCGTCACGGCCCGAGGCTACCGGAACCAGGGATTCCCGCCGTCGGCGCGGACGGCGGCCGGCTGACGGTCCGTCATCGGCCGCTCGGGTGTTTTCATGCCGCCGCACCGGTGCCGCCGTGGTGCGCCGGGGCCGGGCCGGGCGACTGATGAGTCATGAAGAAGGATCAGTTGCTCAGCCGACGCGGGGCCCTGCTCGCCGGTGCCGCCGCGGTGAGCGCGGCCGGCACCGCCGGGCTGCTGGGCCTCGGCGCGGGCGAGGAGGCCGTCCGCTCCGCCGCCCCCGCCGCCCTCGGCCCCCCGGCACGGCGCCCGCTGAAACCGTCCGCCTACCGCCTCCAGCCCCTGACCGGCTACGGCCCGCCACGGGCCGTGCCCCGCCGCCCCCCGGTACGGCGCAGGCCGCTGCTCAGCGTCTCCGGCCTCGGCCGCACCATGGTGCTCACCTTCGACGACGGACCCGACCCCCGCTACACCCCGGACATCCTGGACACCCTGCGCGACTACGACGTGCGCGCGATGTTCTTCGTCTGCGGCGAGATGGCCGCCGCCCACCCGGAGCTGCTCGCGCGGATGGCCGACGAGGGCCATGTCGTCGGCAACCACACCTGGTCCCACCCCCTGCTCACCCGGCTCACCGGCAGCCGGATCCGCACCGAGATGGAACGCACCTGCGAAGTCATCGAGGACACCTACGGGGACCGGCCCCGCTGGTTCCGCGCGCCCTACGGCGCCTGGAACCGGGCGGCCTTCCGGATCGGCGCCGAACTCGGCATGGAACCCCTCGCCTGGACCGTCGACACCCTCGACTGGACCGAGCCCGGCACGCGCACCATCGTCGACCGAGTGGCCGACGGTGCCGCCCCCGGGGTGGTGGTGCTCTCCCACGACGCCGGGGGCGACCGTTCGCAGAGCGTGCGGGCGCTGCGCTCGTATCTGCCGGAACTGCTGGACGCGGGCTACCGCATCAGCGTCCCCCGCGGGCACCAGGTGTGACCCGCCGCCCGCCGGGCCGGGGTCCGTCTCAGCGGACCTCGACCAGGCGGGCGAAGGCCACCACGTTCCCGTTGTAGCCGTTCTGCTGGGAGAAACCGCCTCCGCAGGTGATGACCCGGAGTTCCGGGGCGCCCTTGGAGGCGTAGACGCGGTCCCCGGGGAAGTTGTTCTTGTCGAAGACCTCGATGCCGTAGATCTCGAATACGGCCGTCTTTCCGTCCCCGCGCGCGACTTCGACGTGATTTCCCTTCTTCAGCGCGCCGAGACCGTAGAAGACGGCGGGTCCCTGCTGATTGTCGACATGGCCGACGACAACGGCGGTGCCTTTCTCGCCGGGCGATACGGCACCGGTGAACCAGCCCGCCAGATTCGGGTCCTCCGGCGGCGGCGCGTCCACCCAGCCCTCCGCGTCCAGACCGACCGGGATCATCGGCGCGTCGACCTGGATCGCCGGGATCCGCACCCGGTCCGGGGCGGCGTACGGCAGTGACTGCACGGCCTGTCCGAAGGCGTCACGCGTGACGACGCTGTCCGCGGCCGCCGCCGACGCGGGCTGGGGCGGGCCCACGTCGAACTCCCCCGAACCGTTCCGGATGAGCGCGAGACCGGTCAGCAGAACAAGAGCTATCACGCCCCACGGGGCGCGCTTCTTCCGCCGCTCCTCCTCTTCGGCCAGCTCGGCGGACAGCTCGGATGCAGACATTCGCCATCCCCTCTCGACGCGGCCGTCGCCACGTCATTCGCGCATACGAGAACGCTAAGTGCCGTCCGTGAAACCGGCGACGGGGCAGTGGCGATCGGGTGGCGCCCGAGAAGAGCAGGTGAGCCATCCGAGTTGCCGTGAGCAGGAATTTTCTGACAGTCCGTGACCTGCGGCGATATCCGATTGTGCGGTTTTCGTTCGGCGTGTTGCCTCACCAGGACGGACCATCGCCGAAATGCGGGCCCCGGCAGGGCAACTGAGGGTCTTTCCCGGGAGGCGCTTTCTCGCCGATCGACCGGGGACGGGCCCCGGGGCGTCTTCCGCGGAGGATCACATGCGTAACTATCGTGCCCTGGCGGTCTCCGCTGCCGCGGTCGCCGCCTTCGGTCTCACCGCCCCGGCGGCCGTCGCGTGGGACGACACGGGCGGCAACCCGGGCGGCAACTCGGGCGGGAACTGGGGCGGCAACGGGAACGGGGGCGGCAACGGCAACGAGGGCGGCAATGGGGGTGACGGCCAGGGCGGGAACGGCCACCAGGGAGGCGACGGAAACCAGGGAGGCGACGGAAACCAGGGAGGCGGCGGCCAAGGCGGCAACGGTGGCGGCAACGGCGGCGGCAACGGCGGCCACGGCAACTGGGGCGGGAACTGGGGCGGCAACGGCGGTGGCCAGGGTGGGAATGGTGGTGGCCAGGGCGGGAACGGCGGTGGCCCGGGTGGGAACGGCGGTGGCCCGGGTGGGAATGGTGGTGGCCAAGGCGGCAACGGTGGAGGCCAGGGCGGCGACGGGGACCATCACGGCAAGTCCCCGAGCAACATCGTCGCGTTGCCCAGCGTGATCGCCCGCGGCGGTCAGATGACGATCACCGTGGACGGCTGCCCGCGCGGCGGCACGGCCACGTCGGCCGCGTTCCCGTCGACCACCCTCACCCCGATCCACGGCGCCAACGAGACCGCCCGGGGCACCGCCACGATCCACAGCAACGCCCGCCCCGGCTCGTACGACATCACGGTCCACTGCTCCGGCCGGACCCTGACCCGGCCGGCCGCCTTCACCGTCCTCGGCGGCGTCCGCGGCGGTATCGGCGGCAGCAGCTCCAGCGGCGCCACGCCGACCGACATCGCCATCGGCGGCGGGCTGGTCGCGGCGGCCGTCGTCGGCGGCGGGCTGTTCTGGATGCGGCGCCGCTCCGAGAAGCGGATCTGATCCGGCGAGCGGATCCGGCCGCACCCCCTCGGACGGCACCGTCCGGACGACGCGCACGTGCACAGGCCTTCGCCCCGGTCCCTCAGGGATCCGGGGCGAAGGCCTGGAAGCGGGGGGCTGGGGCGGTCAGGCGCCGTCGTCGCCGGTGCGGCGGCGGGAGAGGTGGTACGCGGCGCCGATCGAACCCGTGATGAGCAGGGCGCCCAGCCCGACCTCCTTCAGGTCGAATCCGGCCACGGTGCCGCCCTCACCGGCGTGCGCACCCCGGCTGGGCACGATGGGCGCCGGGGTGGGGGCGTGGCTGTGCCGGCCGCCCGCGATGGTGACGTTCGTCGTCTGCCAGAAGGTGCCGCAGTAGAACGTGATCTCGTAGCTGGCGCCCACCTTGACGTCCCAGTCGACGACGGCCTTGGCCGACGACTCGCCCTTGCGGATGACGACGTCCTCGAAGATGCCCGAGCTGATGCGGACGTCCGTGGTGCACCCGACGGCCTGCAGCGTCACCTGGCCGCCGGCCGCGATGGTCTGGGGCAGCACGGCGCCCTGGAAGCCGGTCTCGTCACCGCGCGCGTGCGCGGCGGGAGCGGTGAGGCCGAGGGCGGTGAGGCCCAGCAGTGCGGCCGAGGCGACGCGTATCGCGCGCATGGTGAATCCTCCGGTCCCCGAGGAGCAGCTGCGGACCTTTTCCGCTCGTGCCAGAAATGCACCTCGATGACCGAAACGGTAGGAACAGCGGTACGAGGGCGCGATCGCAGGCGCGCGAATGGGGCACGCGGGTGGGCCGCTCAGGGGAATCGCGTTCCCACGACCGGGGGACAGCATCGGCGTGGCGGTCGCCGTCCCCCGGTCGCGGGCCCTTGCGGTCCCGTCAGCGTCCCGCGCCCGGGAACAGGTCGAAGAACGGGTCCGCCGTCGCCGTGATGCCCCGGCTGTACGGCGCGTCGAAATCCCAGATGAGGAACAGCATGAAGGCGATCAGCGCGGAGAACAGCACGGCCAGGATCAGTTCCCGGGGGGTGCGCCGGATCTGCAGGGCGAGGATCATCCCGATGGTGATCACGGCCCCGGTGATCAGGCCGAACCACACCACGCCCGGCATGGTCGGCTCGGTCGAGTCCGCGCGGGCGTTGCGCGCCTGGTCGGCGGCGCTGATCTGGTCGATGAGCGGCTGGTAGGCCTGGGCCTCGAAGTCGCTGCGCGGCTGGTAGTCGGTGAGGTCCACGCGGATGCGCCGCAGCAGCTCGTCACCGCGCTCGGTGACCTTGCCCTGGTCGGCCATCGCCTTCCACTCGGTGGTGACGACGTGTCCGACGTAGGTGTTGACATCTTCCCGGATCCGGTCGCGGACCTCGGGCGGATAGACCCGCACCCGCTCCGAGATCTCGTGCAGCGCCTGGGCCTCGGCGCGCACGTGATCCTGCGCGGCGCCGCGCGCCTCCCAGACACCCGCGATGGCCAGGCCCAGCACGATGGCGTAGATCACGCCGATCCACATCGTCATGTACTCGATGACGTCCGGCGTCTCGCTGGGATCCTCGTCTTCGCTCGCGGCGCGATGGCGTACGAGGGTGATGGCGACCACCACCACGCAGGCGGCCACCATCGCGAGGGTGAGAACAAGCCATTCCGGCAACGGATTCCTCCAGGATCAGCGTGGACGCAGCGCGGCGACGGCGACCACCGCGGGGACGGTGATGAGCAGGACATAGGTGACCGGCGAGGGAGCGTGCCGGGTCTGCCGCGGGCGCGGCGGAGTGCGGTACTCCGGGTAGGTCACCGGGGTTGCGGAGGGGCGCGGCGTGGGTTTCGGGGTGGGGCCGGGCGAGTGCGGGGGCGCCGGTGCGGGCGGCGGCACGGGCCGGGGAGGAGTCAGTGGCGGTGGTGGTGGCGGTGGTGGCGGTGGTGGCGGCGGTGGTGGCGGTGGGGGCGGTGGCTCGGGCGCAGGTGGGGGCGCTGGTTCCGGGGGTGGTTTCGGGGCGGGTTTCGGTGGGGGCTTCGGTGGGGGCGGCTTGGGTGTGGGGGGCGGAGTGGGGGTGGGCTTCGGTGGGGGTGGCTCGGGGGTGGGCGTCGGGGTCGGGGTGGGCGTCGGTGTGGGGGTCGGGGCCGGTGTCGGGCACGTGAGACTTCCCGCGACCGACACCGCCTCCGTGCCGCCCGGCCCGGTCGAGGCCCAGGCGCAGGCGTCGGCGACCGCGACGCCGCTCGGCGCGCCGACGAGGGCCCACGTCAGCGCCGTCAGAGCCAACACCCTGGAGGTCACGGGGAAATGAGTCGGTATGGATCCATGCACGCCGGAGATCATGAGGCCTGCCCGGCATCGACACGCCAGGGGGCCGGGGGAATACCCCGAAGGAGGGAAGCCGCCTCGCGCGGGTTCGGACGCCCGTTCCGTCGCGTGTTCGAATTCCCTCGAGCGGGTCGTACGGGTCCGACCCGCCCGGGAAGAAAACCGCCCGCCCGTTGAACACACCCGCACCCGCGCCCGTACCCCTTGTCGAGCGGCGGCGCAGCAGGCGCTGTGACTGCAAAAGCCTGGTGATGATGGGGAGTTGGCAATGAAGACCTCCTGGCGGAGCGCCTCACTCGCGGCGGGTGCCGTGGTCGTGCTGGCGTTGACGACGGCGTGCGGCCAGGACGGCGGCGGAACCCAGCCGGCCAGTCAGAACGTCGGCGCGACGGCCGCGGCCGGCGGCTACGGCGGCACGGGTATCGGCAACGGCGCGGGGGCGGGTGCCGGTGCGGAGGCGGCGGATCAGCAGGGCGCCGCGGCCCCGGCCGCCCCGGCCGGCGAGCTGGGCGTCTCCGCGAACGCGGAACTCGGCCGGGTCCTCACCGACGCCGACGGCCGTACCCTCTACCGCTTCGACGAGGACACCGCCGAGCCCCCCAAGTCGAACTGCGAGGGCGAGTGCGCCACCGCCTGGCCCCCGGTCCCCGCGGACGACGCCTCGGCCGGCGCGGGCATCGACAAGAGCCTGCTCGGCGAGGTCACCCGCGCCGACGGCACCAAGCAGCTGACCGTCGGCGGCTGGCCCGCGTACCGCTACGCCAAGGATGTCGGCCCCGGTGAGACCAAGGGCCAGGGCGTCGGTGGCACCTGGTACGCCCTCGCCCCCGACGGCAAGAAGGCCGCGCTCGCCGATCTGCCCGGACTGTCCACCCGCAAGGACCCCAAGCTCGGCGAGATCGTCGTGGACAAGAACGGCATGACGGTCTACCGGTTCATGAAGGACGAGGCCTGGCCCGAGCCGGTCTCCGCCTGCACCGGTGCCTGCCTGGAGAACTGGCCGGCCGTCGCGCCGGTCGAGGCGAACGACACGGAAGGGGTGCAGAAGAAGGGCCTGATGAGCTTCACCCGCCCGGACGGGACCAAGCAGCAGACCGTCAACTGCTGGCCGATCTACACCTTCAGCGGTGACAACGCCCCCGGCGACACCAACGGGCAGGGCGTGGGCGGCACCTGGTTCGCCGTGGCGCCCGACGGCAAGCCGATCGGTGCGCCGGAGAAGGAGTAGCGCCCACGAGAACCGGCGGCCCAACGGCCCGCCCCGGTCCGCCGCGCCCCACCGGTCCGCCCCCGCCGCTCCCCGCGGCGGGGGCGGACCCATCTCCGTCCTCTCGTCTTCTTTCTCCCGGCATGGGAACTCTCCGGAATGCGTCTGATACGTCGCGTAGAGGTTCGCGGACCCGCGATTCGGCACGTGAAGCAGGCAGTGACCGGGAACGGATGGTCAATTTCCGTTTCAGCTCGCTCGTTTGGCGGGCGATCAGTAGCCTCTGCTCGAACACCGGATCGCCTATGCCTTGGAGAGCTAGATGGAGCGTCCCGCCTGGGCCCCACGGAGCATCGACATCTCGGTGCCGAGCGTTTCGCGCATCTACGACTTCTACCTGGGCGGTTCGCACAACTTCGAGGTCGACCGGGAAGCGGCCCGCAGGGCCATGGAGTTCATGCCGGGCCTCCCCAAGATCATGCAGGCGAACCGCGCCTTCATGCGCCGCGCGGTCCGCTACGCCGTGGACCAGGGCGTCACCCAGTTCCTGGACATCGGCTCCGGCATCCCGACCTTCGGGAACGTCCACGAGGTCGCCCAGGCGGCCAGTCCCGGCGCCCGCGTCGTCTACGTCGACCACGATCCGGTGGCCGTCGCGCACAGCCAGGCGGTCCTCGAGGGCAACGCGCACGCGGACGTGGCCGCCGCGGATCTGCTCAAGCCGCAGGACATCCTGACCAGCCCCCAGGTCGACCGGCTGCTGGACCTCGACCGGCCGGTGGCCCTGCTCCTCGTCGCCATACTGCACTTCGTGGAGGACGCGGACGACCCGTACGCCGCGGTGGCACAGTTGAGCGACGCACTGGCGCCCGGCAGCATGCTGGTACTCACGCATGCCTCGTACGAGGGAATCCCCCTGACGGCGGAGCGGGCAGGGGGCGCGGTGGACGTATACAAGGACATTCGCAACCCGCTGATCATGCGCTCGCGCGACGAGATCGCGCAGTTCTTCGAGGGGTACGACATGGTGGAACCCGGACTGGTGCCGATGCCGCACTGGCGGCCGGACACCGCACCGGAGGACGAGGATCCGTATGCCTTCTCCGGTTTCGCGGGCGTGGGGCGTACGGCGTGAGCGCGGAGCCGGACGGGCCGGAGGACAGACTTCGCCGGTTCGCCACGATCTGGAGCCGGGCGGTCTTCCCGGTGACCCTCACGTCCCTGACCCGGCCGGAGTTCGAGGAGCGGTTGCTGCCGCTCGCCCGGCGGCTCAGCCGGGCGCTGCGGGCCAGGGCGTTCGACGCGGCCGAGGGCAAGGCCGTCGGGGCCGCGCTCGTCGCCGCGCACTGCACCGACCCGGACGCGCTGAGCCGCACGCTGGACTGCGTGGACGCCTACCTGGTGCTCTACTGCGGCGAGGGCGGGGACCAGGAGGACCTGCGGGCCCGTTCGGCGCGGCTCCAGCACGCCATGGCCGCCGGGTTCGCCCAAGCGCTGCGCGAACGTACCCTCGCGGAGCAGGAGTCCATCGCGCAGGCCGCGCTGCGCGCCCAGGGCGTGGTCGCCCAGGCGCTGCACGCCAGCGAGGCCAGGTTCCGCGCGGTGTTCGAGGGCGCGGCGATAGGGATCGGCATCGCCGACCTGGACGGCAACGTGCTGGAGGTGAACGGCGCCCTGCTGCGGATGTTCGGCGGCGGCGAGCAGAACGTGCGTGGCCGCAACGTCCGGGACTGGACGCACGCCGAGGACTCGCCCCACCTGTGGCGGCTCTACGAGGAGCTGGTGCGTGGCGAACGCGAGCACTACCACGTGGAGAAGGCCTTCTACCGGCCCGACGGAACGGTCCTGTGGACCAACCTCACGGTCTCCCTGCTGCGCGACGCCGACGGCAACCCGCAGTACCAGCTCGCGCTGATGGAGGACACCACCGAGCGCCGGCTGCTCAACCTGCGGCTGCGCTACGAGGCCACTCACGACGCCCTCACCGGGCTGCCCAACCGCACCCTGTTCTTCGAACGCCTGGAGAAGGTGCTGAACGCGGGCCCCGGGCAGCGTTTCGGGCTGTGCTACCTGGATCTGGACGGCTTCAAGACGATCAACGACAGCCTCGGCCACGCGGCCGGTGACCGGCTGCTCGTGGAGGTCGCCGACCGGCTCCAGTCCTGCGCCACCGCGCCCGGTGAGATGGTCGCCCGGCTCGGCGGCGACGAGTTCGTGGCGCTGACCACCGGCCCCGACACCCAGCGCGAGGTCGACGAGCTGGCCTCCCGGATCATGAACGCGCTGGTCGCCCCGATCAGCGTCGACGGCCGGGAGCTGACCGTGCGCGGCAGCATCGGCATCGTCGAGGGCCCGGCGGGGGAGCGCAGCGCGGCGGAGGTGCTGCGCAGCGCCGACATCACCATGTACCGGGCGAAGTCGGCGGGCGGCAACCGCTTCGAGCTGGCCGACGCCGAGGCCGACGCCCGCGCCATCACCCGGCACGGGCTCACCACGGCGCTGCCCACCGCCCTGGAGCGCGGCGAGTTCTTCATCGAGTACCAGCCGCTGGTCCACCTCGGCGACGGCAGCGTGCGGGGCGCCGAGGCCCTGGTGCGCTGGCTGCATCCGCAGCACGGCGTGCTCGGCCCCGACCGGTTCATCCCGCTCGCCGAGCACACCGGCCTGATCGTGCCGCTGGGCCGCTGGGTGCTGGAGCAGTCGGTGCGGCAGGCCAAGGAGTGGCGCGAACGCTACGCCGGCACGGCCACCGCCCCGCTGCGGATCAACGTCAACCTCTCGCCCTGCCAGCTCACCCACCCCGGGCTGGTCCAGGACACGGTGAACATCCTGGAGACGGCGGGCGTCAACCCCGACGCGCTCTGCCTGGAGGTCACCGAATCCGCTCTGATCGGCGCCGACGACGATCTGCTCAAGCCGCTGCGCAGGCTGGCCGAGATGGGCGTGGACATCGCCCTGGACGACTTCGGCACCGGCTACTCCAACCTCGCCAACCTCCGGCGTCTCCCGGTGAGCATCCTCAAGCTGGACCGCTCCTTCACCCAGAGCATGCAGCAGTTCCCGGCCGATCCCGTCGACCTCAAGATCGTCGACGGGATCGTCTCCCTCGCCCACAGCCTGAACCTCGCGGTCACGGTCGAGGGCGTGGAGACCGGCGTCCAGGCCGAACAACTGCGGATACTGGGCTGTGACACGGCGCAGGGCTGGTACTACGCCCGCCCGGGCCCGCCGGAGCGCCTGCACGAACTGGCGATGGCGGACACGACGGGCTGAGCGGCAGGACGGTGGCGCCGGCCCGGTGGTCGCCCCGGCGGACGCTTCCTACGATCGACGGAGAGGACCCGACGGGGCACGGCTGGGAGCACGGGTATGGACACCACCGAGATGCGCCGCCTCTTCGAGGCCCATCGCGCCGCGGAGGCGGCCCGGGACATCGACGGCATCCTCAGGACGTTCGTCAGCGGCTGTTTCCTGGAGACGAAGGCGCTCGGGCTGCGCAGCCAGGGCACGGACGCCGTGCGCGCCGCCTACCAGCAGCAGTACTTCACCGCGTTCCCGGACCTCGCCCCCGAGGACGAGGGCATCGCCTACGGCGACGACGTCATCGCCGTCTGGGGAACGCTGCGCGGCACCAGCCGCGGTGACTGGCTCGGGGTCCCCCCGGGCGGCGGGTCCTTCGAGGTGCCCTTCGCCAACGTCGTCCCCTTCCGGGACGGGCTGATGGCGGGCGAGGCCATCTACTTCGACCTGGCCACCCTTTGTGAACAGGCGAAGATCCCGCTGGGGGAGATCCGGCAGGCGGCGGCACACCGCCGGCCGTAAGGGGCGCGGGGAACTGCGCGAGCAACCCCGACGAACCCGCGGACGCCGTCGGCGCCGACCCGCGTCGGCGCCGACCCGCGTCGGCGCCGACCCGCGTCGGCGCCGACCCGCGACGGCGCCGACGCGCACCGCCTCGAACGCTCACCGCTCGAACGCTCACCGCTCAAGCAACATCCGCTGCAACTCCCTGGCGGCCCGAGGCGGAGCCACATCGCTGCGGTGAGCCAGCGCGATCGTCCGATGCAGCCCCGGCCGAGCCAGCGGAGTGACCCGCAGCCCGCGCCCCGACCGCGCCGCCACCATCCGGGGTACGACCGCCACGCCCAGGCCCGCCCGCACGAACCCCAGCACCGCGTCCATCTCCCCGCCCTCCACCGCGAAATCCGGTTCGAAGCCCTCGGCACGGCACGCGGCGACCGTGAGTTCCCGCAGGTCGTAGCCGTGCCGGAACATCACCAGACGTTCGCCCTCCAGGTCGGCGACGCGCACGGTGCGCCGCCCGTCGCCCGGGCGGGGCGCCTCCGGCGAGGACACCACGACCAGGTCCTCGCGCAGCAGCTCCACCGTGGTCAGGGCCGGGGACGCCGTCGGCAGCGGCAGGACGACCAGGGCGAGGTCGAGGGCGCCGCGCGCGAGATGCCGTACGAGATCGTGCGAGCCGCCCTCCTCGATCAGCAACCGGATGCCCGGGTAGCGGTCGTGGAAGGCGCGCAGCACGTCGGGCAGCAGACCCGTGCACAGGCTCGGGGTGGCGCCCAGCCGCACCCGGCCGCGCCGCAGCTGCACCAGCTCCTGCACCTCGTGCCGCGCCGTGTCCGCGTCGGCGAGGATCCGCCGGGCCAGCGGCAGCAGCGCCTCCCCGGCGTCCGTCAGCGTGATGTTGCCCCGCGCCCGCAGGAACAGATCGGCGCCCAGCTCCCGCTCCAGCGCCTTGATCTGCTGCGACAGCGAGGGCTGGGCGACGTGCACCAGCTCGGCGGCCCGGGTGAAGTGCCGGGTCTCCGCGACGGCCACGAAGTAGTGGAGCTGCTGGAACTGCATCCTCTCAGCATAGGCCCGCTCTATGGGAACGAGCCGGACCATGTCTTGGACCGATCAGGGGTGCCCCGCCTAGCGTGCTGTCACATGGCTCTGGCAACGCGGACGGGCCGACGGCCGTCCATGGCACGCGCGATGTGGGACAGCTCCGTCGGCAAGAAGACAGTGATGGCCGTCAGCGGCGTGATCATGCTGCTGTACCTGGTCGCCCACGTGATCGGCAACCTGAAGATCTTCTTCGGCCCGGAGGAGTTCAACCACTACGGGCACTGGCTGCGCACGGTCGGCGAACCGTTCATGCACTACGAGTGGACGCTCTGGCTCGTCCGGATCGTCCTGCTCGTCGCGGTCGTCGCCCACGCCGTCTCCGCGTACCAGCTCAGCCGCCGCGACATCAAGGCGCGCCCCGGCAAGTACGTGCACAAGAAGCCGCGGGCCTCCTACGCCACGCGCACCATGCGCTGGGGCGGGATCATCCTCGGCCTGTTCATCGTCTGGCACGTCCTGGACCTGACCACCGGGCACGTCCACCCGGGCGGCTTCCAGGCGGGCCACCCCTACGAGAACGTCGTCGACACCTTCTCCACCTGGTACGGCAACGTCATCTACATCGTCGCGATGCTCGCCGTCGGCCTGCACATCCGGCACGGCTTCTGGAGCGCCGCCCAGACCCTCGGTGTCGGCAGCCGCACCCGCGACCGCGCCCTGAAGACCATCGCCAACGTCCTCGCGCTGCTGCTCACGGCCGGTTTCATCGCCGTACCCGTGGGCGTCATGACCGGAGTGGTGAACTGACCATGACTACCTACGCCGACTACCCGACCGGCGAGCCGGTCGCCGACACCAAGGCCCCGTCCGGCCCGATCCACGAGCGCTGGGACAGGCGCCGCTTCGAGGCCAAGCTGGTCAACCCCGCCAACCGGCGCAAGCACACGGTGATCGTCGTGGGCACCGGGCTCGCGGGCGGCTCGGCCGGCGCCACCCTCGCCGAACAGGGCTACCACGTCGTCCAGTTCTGCTACCAGGACTCCCCGCGCCGCGCCCACTCGATCGCCGCGCAGGGCGGCATCAACGCGGCGAAGAACTACCGCAACGACGGCGACTCCGTCCACCGCCTCTTCTACGACACCGTCAAGGGCGGCGACTTCCGCGCCCGCGAGTCCAATGTGCACCGGCTCGCGCAGATCTCCGTCGAGATCATCGACCAGTGCGTCGCGCAGGGCGTGCCGTTCGCCCGCGAGTACGGCGGCCTGCTCGACACCCGCTCGTTCGGCGGCGTCCAGGTCTCGCGGACCTTCTACGCCCGCGGCCAGACGGGCCAGCAGCTCCTCCTCGGCGCCTACCAGGCGCTGAGCCGGCAGATCGCGGCGGGCAACATCGAGATGCACCCGCGCACCGAGATGCTGGACCTGATCGTCGTCGACGGGCGGGCGCGCGGCATCGTCGCCCGCGACCTGATCACCGGGAAGATCGACACGTACTTCGCGGACGCCGTCGTCATCGCCTCCGGCGGTTACGGCAACGTCTTCTACCTGTCGACGAACGCCATGAACTCCAACGCGACCGCCGTCTGGCGGGCGCACCGGCGCGGCGCCTGGTTCGCCAACCCGTGCTTCACCCAGATCCACCCCACCTGCATCCCGCGCACCGGCGACCACCAGTCCAAGCTCACCCTGATGAGCGAGTCGCTGCGCAACGACGGCCGGATCTGGGTGCCCAAGGCCAAGGGCGACACCCGGCCGCCGCACCGGATCCCCGAGGACGAGCGCGACTACTACCTGGAGCGCATCTACCCGTCCTTCGGCAACCTGGTCCCGCGGGACATCGCCTCCCGCGCCGCGAAGAACGTCTGCGACGAGGGGCGCGGCGTCGGCCCCGGCGGGCAGGGCGTCTACCTCGACTTCGCGGACGCCATCCAGCGGATGGGCCGCAAGGCCGTCGAGGCGAAGTACGGCAACCTCTTCGACATGTACCAGCGGATCACCGACGAGGATCCGTACGAGGTCCCGATGCGGATCTACCCGGCCGTGCACTACACGATGGGCGGCCTGTGGGTCGACTACGACCTCCAGACCACCGTCCCCGGACTGTTCGCCATCGGGGAGGCCAACTTCTCCGACCACGGCGCCAACCGGCTCGGCGCGTCGGCGCTCATGCAGGGCCTCGCCGACGGCTACTTCGTCCTGCCGGCCACCATCAACGACTACCTCGCCCGCCACCCGCACCAGGACGAGGTGACCGACGAACACCCCGTCGTGCAGGAGGTGCTGGCCGAGACCGAGGACCGGATCAACCTGCTCCTCGCCGTCGACGGCGACCGCACCCCCGACTCCTTCCACCGCGAGGTCGGCGAACTCATGTGGGAGTTCTGCGGCATGGCCCGCACCGACTCCGGGCTGCGCAAGGCACTGGAGCGGATCCCGCAGATCCGCGAGGAGTTCTGGCGGCGGATCAAGGTGCCCGGCACCGGCGAGGAGTTCAACCAGTCGCTGGAGAAGGCCAACCGCGTCGTCGACTACCTGGAGCTCGCCGAGCTGATGTGCCTCGACGCGCTGCACCGCACCGAGTCCTGCGGCGGCCACTTCCGCGAGGAGTCCCAGACCCCGGACGGCGAGGCGGCCCGCAAGGACGAGGAGTTCTCCTACGCCGCGGCCTGGGAGTTCACCGGCACCGGCGAGGCGCCCGTTCTGCACAAGGAAGACCTGGTCTTCGAGTACGTCCACCCCACCCAGCGGAGCTACGCATGAAGCTCACCCTGCGCGTCTGGCGGCAGAAGAACGCCGACGCCGATGGCGCCATGTCCACGTACGAGGTGGACGGCATCTCCCCCGACATGTCCTTCCTGGAGATGCTCGACACCCTCAACGAGGAACTCATCCTCAAGGGGGAGGACCCCGTCGCCTTCGACCACGACTGCCGCGAGGGCATCTGCGGCGCGTGCTCGCTGGTGATCAACGGTGACGCGCACGGACCCGAGCGCACCACCACCTGCCAGCTGCACATGCGGTCCTTCGAGGACGGCGACACCATCGACATCGAGCCGTGGCGGGCCGCCGCGTTCCCGGTGATCAAGGACTTGGTCGTGGACCGCTCGGCCTTCGACCGGATCATCCAGGCCGGCGGCTACATCACCGCGCCGACCGGCTCCGCGCCCGAGGCGCACGCCACGCCGGTGCCGAAGCCGGACGCCGACTTCGCCTTCGAGCACGCCGAGTGCATCGGCTGCGGGGCGTGTGTGGCGGCCTGCCCCAACGGCGCGGCGATGCTGTTCACCTCGGCGAAGGTCAACCACCTCAACGTGCTGCCGCAGGGCGCGCCCGAGCGGGAGACGCGGGTGCTGGACATGGTGGCGCAGATGGACGAGGAGGGCTTCGGCGGGTGCACGCTGGCCGGCGAGTGCGCGACCGCCTGCCCGAAGGGCATTCCGCTGATGTCCATCACCGGCATGAACAAGGAGTGGTTGCGGGCCACGCGGAAGGTGAAGCGGTAGCGCCGTGGGGGTGCGGCCGTCGCCGGGGTGCGCGGGACCGGTGTGGCCGGTCGCGCAGTGCCCCGCGCCCCTTCGGGGCGCGTTCAGCGGCCGGTCACGTGCACGCCAACCGGGCCCGGAAGAAACGGGGGTAGCACCTCCGTCCCCCCTTCCGGCCCCACCAGGAGTGAGCCATGACCGGTGTGTCCACGCTCGACCGTCCCCCGCAGCCCGCGGCGTCCGTCCGTTACGCCGTGTCCCTCGCCCGTGACGAGGAGGACGTGCGGGCCGCGCAGCGGCTGCGGCACGACGTCTTCGCGGGGGAGATGGGTGCCCTGCTGACCAGCCCGCAGCCGGGCCTGGACATCGACGCCTTCGACGCCTACTGCGACCATCTGCTGGTCCGTGAGGAGACCACCGGCCAGGTCGTCGGCACCTACCGGCTGCTGCCGCCCGAGCGGGCCGCGGTGGCCGGCCGGCTCTACTCCGAGGGTGAGTTCGACCTCGCCCCGCTGGCCGCGATCCGGCCCGGCCTGGTCGAGGTCGGCCGCTCCTGCGTGCACCCCGACCACCGCGACGGCGCCGTGATCGGGCTGATCTGGGCGGGGATCGCCCGCTACATGGCCGACCGGGACCACGAGTGGCTGGCGGGCTGCTGCTCGATCCCGCTGGCCGACGGCGGCGCGCTCGCGGCGGCCGCCTGGGACCGCGTGCGCGAGCGGCACCTCGCGCCCGAGGAGTACCGGATACGTCCGCTGCTGCCCTGGCCGGCCGAGGGCGTGGCCCGCCCCGCCGGCCGCACCGAGCTGCCGCCGTTGCTGCGCGGCTATGTCCGGCTCGGCGCCTGGGTGTGCGGGGAGCCCGCGCACGACGCGGCCTTCGGTGTCGCCGACCTGTACGTGCTGCTGTCGATGCGCCGGATCCACCCGCGCTATCTGCGGCACTTCCTCTCCCTCGTCCCGGCCTGATGAGCGCCTGGCTGCCGAGCGCGCCGTGCACCCCGGGCGCCTGCGTGGAGGCGACGGCCCGCCTGCGGGCCGTACCGCGCGCCGTGCTGCGGCTCACGGCGGTCACGGCCCTGCTGCTCGCCGGGATCGCCCTGTCCCCGCTCGGCGGCCGCGTTCCGGCGTGCCTGGTGCGCCGGTGGTGCCGGGCGCTGGTGCGGGCGGCGGGGGTGCGGGTCCGGATCACCGGGGCCGCACCGCCCGACGGCGGGCTGCTGCTGGTCGCCAACCACATCTCCTGGCTGGACGTCCCGTTGCTCGCCGCCGTCCGCCCGGCCCGGATGCTCGCCAAGACGGAGATACGGCGGTGGCCGGTCGCCGGGCCGCTGGCCGCGCGCGGGGCGCTGTTCATCGAGCGGGACCGGTTGCGCGCGCTGCCGGAGACGGTGGCCCGGATCGCGGGCGCCCTGCGGGCCGGGGCTGCGGTCGGGGTCTTCCCCGAGGGGAGCACCTGGTGCGGGCGGGCGCAGGGGGAGTTCCGGCGGGCCGTCTTCCAGGCCGCGCTGGACGCGGGCGTGCCCGTCCAGCCGGTCGGCATCCGCTACCGCCTCGCCGACGGCCCCGCCACGACCGCCCCGGCCTTCGTCGGCGACGACTCGCTGCTCGCCTCCCTGTGGCGGGTGGCCGCGGCCCGGCACGTGGTGGCCGAGGTCGCCGTACGTCCTCTCGTCCCGCCCGGCGCGTATCCGGACCGCCGCTCCCTGGCCCGGGCCGCCCAGCCGGTCCGGACCGCGCAGCCGTGCTGGACGCATGCGGCTCTGGTGGCGTGAGGCGGCCTACGGCAGTGCGCGGGCCAGGTACGGCGCCGTCCGGCTCTCCGGGGTCCGCGCCACCTCCGCCGGCGGTCCCGCCGCCACGATCCGGCCGCCCTCGATGCCGCCGCCCGGGCCCAGGTCGATCACCCAGTCGGCGCCCGCGGCCACGGACATGTCGTGCTCGACGACGATCACGGTGTGCCCGGCGTCGACCAGGCCGTGCAGCTGCCGCATGAGCACCTCGACGTCGGCCGGGTGGAGTCCGGTCGTCGGCTCGTCGAGGAGGTACAGGGTGGGGCCCCGGCGCCCGCGCTGGAGTTCGCTCGCCAGTTTGATGCGCTGGGCCTCGCCGCCGGACAGCTCGGTCGCGGGCTGTCCCAGCCGCAGATAGCCGAGGCCGACGTCGAGCAGGGCGGCGAGGCTGCGGGCCACCGGCGGGGTGTCGGCGAAGAAGTCCGCCGCCGCCTCGACCGTCAGGTCCAGCACCTCGGTGATGGTCCGGCCGCGGTACGTCACCTGGAGCGTCTCCGCGTTGTAGCGGGCCCCGCCGCAGTCGGGACACGGGGTGTAGGTGCCCGGCAGGAACAGCAGCTCGACGCTGACGAACCCCTCGCCCTGGCAGGTCTCGCAGCGTCCGCCCGCCACGTTGAAGGAGAACCGGCCGACGCCGTACCCCCGCTCCCGGGCCGCGTCGGTCGCCGCGAACACCTTGCGCACCACGTCGAAGAGTCCGGTGTAGGTCGCCAGGTTGGAGCGCGGGGTCCGGCCGATCGGCTTCTGGTCGACCGACAGCAGCCGCCCGACGCCCGGCAGTTCCTCGGTGATCTCGGCGATCAGCGTCGACTTCCCGGAACCCGACACCCCGGTGACCGCCGTGAACACCCCGAGCGGGAACTCGGCCGTCACACCGCGCAGATTGTGCCGGGTGACGGGACCGACCTTCAGCCGCCCGCGCGGCTCCCGCACCGGGCGCGCCGTGGCGGGGGAGCCGTCGAAGAGGAAACGAGCCGTGGCCGACTCGGCGACCGAGGCCAGTCCCGCCACCGGCCCGCTGTACAGCACCCGCCCGCCGTGCTCGCCCGCGCGCGGGCCCACGTCCACGATCCAGTCGGCGCCCCGCACGACGTCGAGGTGGTGCTCGACCACGAAGACCGAGTTCCCGGCCGCCTTCAGCCGCTCCAGCACTGTGCGCAGGGCCTCCGTGTCCGCCGGGTGCAGTCCCGCGGACGGTTCGTCCAGGACGTACACCACGCCGAACAGCCCCGAACGCAGCTGGGTGGCCAGCCGCAGCCGCTGGAGTTCGCCCGCGGAGAGGGTGGGGGTCGCCCGGTCCAGGCTCAGATGGCCGAGGCCCAGTTCGACCGCCGGCGCGATACGGGACTTCAGGTCGCCGGTGAGCACACGCGCGGTCTGCGAGGTGCCGTCCAGCACGCCCGCCAGCTCCGCGAGCGGCAGCGCCGCCAGCTCGGCGATGGTGCGGCCGCCGAACGTCACCGCGAGTGCCTCGGGGCGCAGCCGGCTGCCGCCGCACCCGGGGCAGGGCGCGCTGGTCAGGAACCGCTCCGCCCTGGCCCGCAGGGTGGGGCTCCTGGAGTCGGCGAACGTCTTCATCACGTACCGGTGGGCGCTCGTGTACGTGCCCTGGTAGGGCCGTTGGATACGGTCAGCGTCCCGCACCGGGTGGACGGTGACCACCGGCTGCTCGTCGGTGAAGAGGATCCACTCCCGCTGCTCGGCGGGCAGCTCGCGCCACGGCCGGGCGACGTCGTAGCCGAGGGTGTCGAGGATGTCCCGCAGGTTCTTGCCCTGCCAGGCGCCCGGCCAGGCCGCGATCGCGCCGTCCCGGATCGACAGCGAGGGGTCGGGGACCAGCAGCTCCTCCGTCGTCCGGTGCACCCGGCCCAGCCCGTGGCACTCCGGGCACGCTCCGGCCGCCGTGTTGGGGGAGAAGGCGTCCGAGTCCAGCCGCTCGGCGCCCGGCGGACAGTCGCCCGCCCGGGAGAACAGCATCCGCAGCGAGTTGGAGAGATGGGTGACGGTGCCGACGGAGGAGCGGGAGGTGGGCGCCGAGCGGCGCTGCTCCAGCGAGACGGCCGGCGGCAGTCCGGTGATCTCGCCGACCTTCGGCGCGCCGGCCTGGTGGATCAGCCGGCGGGCGTACGGGGCGACCGACTCGAGGTAACGGCGCTGTGCCTCCGCGTAGACCGTGCCGAACGCCAGCGACGACTTCCCGGAGCCCGACACGCCGGTGAACACCGCGACCACGTTCCGGGGGATGTCGACGTCGACGTCCCGCAGATTGTGCTCGCGGGCACCGCGGACGCGGACGTACGGATCGTGCGGGCTGGTCATCCGGGGAACTCCGTGCGCGTCTGGGTGGGACAAACCCCGCGATTCCACGCCGGGGACATTCCGGCGATCCGGGCCAGCCGCCGGTAGGAGTCCAGCAGCGCCTCGCGGTCGTACGTACTGGTGGTGACCAGCACCTCCTGCGCGCCGGTCTCCTTGAGCACCGTCTCCAGCTCGTGGGCGACCTCCTCCTCGGTGCCCGCGAGCTGTCCGGCGAGACCGGACTCGTAGAACCCCCGCTCCTTCGCGCTCATCTCCAGCGCGTCCACCCGCCCGGCCGGCGGCAGCGGTGGGAAGGTGCCGTGGGTGCGGGAGTACGCCATCGACCAGGCCTCGGGGATCAGCAGCCGCCGGGCCTCCTCGGGCGTGGCGGCGACCGCGACGGTGCCGGAGATCACCACATACGGCTCGCTCGCCCAGGGCGAGGGGCGGAAGTGCGCGCGGTAGTGGTCGACGCCGCGCCGCATCTTCTCCCGGTCGCGCAGATCGCCGATGACCATCGGCAGGCCCGCGCGGGCCGCGATGGTGGCGCCCTCGCCCATGGCCAGTACGAACGGCGGCACGCTCAGCCCCTCGGACGGCCGGGCCCGCACGCCCGTCGGCGACGTGCCGCGGAACCAGCCCAGCAGCTCCTGGAGCTGGGCCGCGAAGTCCTCGGCGTCCCCCTTGTCGCGGCCCAGCGCCTTGCGCACCCCGTCGGTGAAGCCGACCGAGCGGCCGAGACCCATGTCGATCCGCCCGGGGAACAGCGACTCCAGTACCCCGAACTGCTCGGCGACGACGAGCGGTCGGTGGTTCGGCAGCATCACGCCGCCGGTGCCCACCCGGATGGTCCGGGTCGCGCCGGCCACGGCGGCGGCCAGCACGGTCGGCGCGGAACCGGCGACGCCGGGCACCCCGTGGTGCTCCGACACCCAGAAGCGGTGGTAGCCCAGCCGCTCCGCCTCCCGTGCGAAGCGCACGGTGTCGCGCAGCGCCTCGCCGTCCGGGCGCCCTTCACGGGTGCGGGAGCGGTCGAGCACGGAGAAACGGGTCGCGGCGATCACGGAGCTCACCTCCGGTTCAACGCCTGCGCCGCGCGCGCATTCCCGATGTGTCTAGGGTGGAGAGCGTGACGCACCGCACCAAGGCTCCGCTGGCCGTGTTCGACCTGGACAACACCCTCGCCGACACCGCGCACCGGCAGCACTTCCTGGAACGCAGGCCCCGGGACTGGGACGCCTTCTTCGCCGCCGCGCCGCAGGACCCGCCGCTCCCGGAGGGGGTCGCGCTGGCGCTGGAGAGCGCCCGCGAGTGCGAGGTGGTCTATCTGACCGGGCGGCCCGAGCGGTGCCGCCGCGACACGCTCGACTGGCTGGCCGCGCACGGCCTGCCCGAGGGGCGGGTGTACATGCGGCGGGACGCCGGGCCGGAGGGCGGGGGGAGGGGAGACCGCAGGCCCGCCCGCTTCACCAAGCTGGACGTCCTGCGCCGCCTCGCCCGGACCCGTGAGATCCGCGTGCTCGTCGACGATGACGAACTGGTGTGCGAGGACGCCGAGCGGGCCGGGTTCACCGTCCTGCGGGCGCGCTGGGCCACCCCCTCCGGTGAGCTGAAGGCCGCCCAGGAGCGGGAGGGGCGGACCTGACGGGCCCCGGGCCCGTCGGTCCGCGTCCTCGCGTCAGTCCGCGTCCTCCAGCCGGAAGCCCACCTTCAGGCCCACCTGCCAGTGCGCGATCTGCCCGTTCTCGATCTGCCCCCGCACCTGGGTCACCTCGAACCAGTCGAGATTGCGCAGGGTCTGTGAGGCGCGGGAGACGCCGTTGCGGACGGCCTGGTCCACGCCCTCGGGGGAGGTGCCGACGATCTCGGTGACCCGGTAGGTGTGGTTCGACATGGAGTGCTCCTCTCCGCCGTGACGGCTGTGTCACGCGTCACTCCACCGTGCCCCAAGCCGCGGCGGACCGCGAGGCGTCGGACTCCCGCCGCCAATCCCTTGACCTCCGCATTGGTCCATACCAAAATCCCACGCACACCCGTACGAGCCCCGGCTCGTCCCCCCACGTCGGGCTTCCGTCGCCCTGTCCCCGGACAGAGCCCTGTCCCCAGACAGAACAGGACCCCTCGTGAGACGTCGCCGCCTGCTCGCCCTCTCCGGCGCCCTGACCGCCTCGCTCGTCACCGGCTGCGGTGTGCTGCCGGGCGACACCGGGCAGGAGCGGCGCACCGTCGTCGTCTGGCTGATGAAGGACAGCGCCTCCGAGGAGTTCCTGGACCGCTTCACCGAGGAGTTCGAACGCGCCCACGGCGACCTCGACCTGGACATCCGCATCCAGGAGTGGACCGGCATCGGCGAGAAGGTGCACACCGCGCTGGAGTCCGACGCCGCGGACGCGCCCGATGTGATCGAGGTCGGCAACACACAGGTCCCGCAGTACATCGAGGGCGGCGGGCTGCTCGACCTCACCCTGGAGTCGATGCGGGACTGGGGCATGCGCGACTGGCTGCCCGGCCTCGCCGAGCCCGGACAGCAGCTGTCGGCGCAGTACGGCATCCCCTGGTACGCCGCCAACCGCGTCGTCATCTACCGCAAGGACCTCTTCGAGCAGGCCGGGATCACCGCCCCGCCCAGGACCCGCGAGGAGTGGCTGGAGGTCACACGGAAGCTGAACTCCGGCGGCGACCAGGGCATCTACCTCGCGGGCCAGGACTGGTACACGCTCGCCGGGCTCATCTGGGACGAGGGCGGCGACCTGGCCGAGGAGAACGGCGGCAGCTGGCGCGGCTCCCTCGACACCCCGGCCGCCCTGCGCGGCATGGACTTCTACCGCCGCCTCCAGGCGCTCGGCGCGGGCCCGGTCGACGCCGACGAGGAACACCCGCCGCAAGCCGGGGTGTTCGCCGGGGGACGGGTGGCGCAGATCGTCGCGGTGCCGGGGCTCGCCCGGGCCGTCGTGCGGCAGAACCCCGGCCTGGAGGGCAAGCTCGGCTTCTTCCCCGTGCCCGGCAAGAGCGCCGGCCGGCCCGGCGCCGTCTTCACCGGCGGCTCCGACCTCGTCGTACCGAAGAACACCGACGTCCGCGACGGCGCGGTCGCCGTCGTGGAGGCCCTCGCCGGGGCCGAGTGGAACACCGAGCTGGCCCGCACCATGAACTACGTGCCCAACAAGACCACGCTGGCCGGCCGGGTCGCCGCCGAGGAGGGCGTCGCCGCCATGGCCGCCGGGGCGGCACGGGGACGGGCGACGCCCGCCACACCCGACTGGGCGAACGTCGAGGCGGACAACCCCATCAAGGAGTACATGACCAAGGTGCTCACCGGCGCCGACCCGGCGACCGAGGCCCGGCGCGCCTCGCAGCGGATCACCGAGGCGCTGACGGTTCCCGCGAGCTGAACCCACGGCCTGCCGCACGGGCCCGGCCCGGCGCGTGGACTCCCGGCCTACCGCGCGACGCTCAGCGACAGCGCGAAGCGGCCCTCGCCGTCCGTCCACCAGTGCGTCAGCTCCAGCCCGGCGGCGGCCAGTTCGGCGCGCACCCCCTCCTCGCGGAACTTCGCCGACACCTCGGTGCGCAGCTCCTCGCCCGCGGCGAACTCGACGGCCAGGCCGACCGCCGGGATCTTCACCGTCTGCGCCTGCCGGGAGCGCAGCCGCATCTCGATCCACTCCCGCTCGGGATCCCACAGCGCCACATGCTCGAAGGCGCCGGGATCGAAGTCGGCGCCCAGCTCCCGGTTGACGACGGACAGCACGTTCCGGTTGAACGCGGCCGTCACCCCCGCGGCGTCGTCGTACGCCCGGACCAGCACCTCCTCGTCCTTGACCAGGTCGGTGCCGAGCAGCAGGGCGTCGCCGGGGGCGAGCAGGGCGCGCGCCGAGGCCAGGAACTCGGCCCGCTCGGCGGGCAGCAGATTGCCGATCGTGCCGCCGAGGAACACCAGCAGCCGGGGCCCCGGTGTATCCGGCAGCTCCAGGCGGGCGGTGAAGTCGGCGATCAGCGCGTGCACGGCCAGGCCGGGCCGCTCCGCGACGAGTGCCTGCCCGGCCTGGGTGAGGGCGCTCTCGCTGACGTCGACCGGCACATAGACGTTCAGGCCGGGGAACGCCTCCAGGAGGTGCCGGGTCTTGGCGGAGGATCCGGAGCCCAGTTCCACCAGGGTGCGGGCGCCGGTCGCGGCGGCGATGTCGGCGGCGCGGGCGATGAGGACCTCCCGCTCCGCGCGCGTCGGGTAGTACTCGGGCAGCTCGGTGATCCGCTCGAACAGCTCGCTGCCGTGCGCGTCGTAGAACCACTTCGGCGGCAACGTCTTGGGGTCGGCGGTCAGGCCGTGCAGGACGTCCGCGCGCAGGGCGGCGTCCGTGGCGTCCTCGGGGAGGGTGCGGGTGAGATGGAACGGGCTCACGTGTGGGGCTCCTTGAGCGGTGCGGGGGCCGGGGAGTGGCTCGGCTCCTTGAGCGGGGCGAGGCGCACCTCGGTGGGGCTCGCGGTGACCAGGGTGCGGTCCGGGACCTCGGTCCAGCGGGGGTCGTCGTCGTAGGGCTCGGACGCCACGACCGTGCCGCCGCCCGGCCGGACCAGGTGCCACAGGGTGTCGCCCCAGGTGGTGGCGGTGACGGACGTGCCGTCGGTCAGCAGCAGGTTGAGCCGGGAGCCGGGGGCCGCCGCGGCGACCTCAGGGACGGTGTCGGCGAGCGCCCGGCCCGGGTCGTCCCCGGCCCGCAGCCGGGCCAGGACCAGCGCCCAGACCAGCGCCGAGTCGTTGCGGGCCTCCAGGGACAGCAGATCCTCGGGCGGCAGGCTCCGGGAGAGCGCGGCGAGGGACCCGGGCCAGCCCCGCACCGCACCGTTGTGGCTGAACAGCCACCGGCCCGCGGTGTACGGCGCGGCCGCGGCCTCGGCGTCGGCGCCCGCCAGGGTGGCGTCCCGTACGGCGGCGAGCAGGGCCCGGGTGCGCACGACCCGGGCCAGATCCGCGAACGACAGATCGGCCCAGATGGGCCCGGCGCGCCGGTAGCGGGCCGGTACGGGGTCGCCGTCGGCGTACCAGCCCACGCCGAAGCCGTCGGCGTTGACCGTCCCGTACCGCTGGTGCCGCGGCGCCCACGACTGCCGGTACAGCGCGTGCGGCGGCGCCACCAGCAGGGCGCCGAGCGGCTCGGCGGGGCCCACGTAGGCGAGATGTCGGCACATCAGACGTCCTGCGAGCGGGCCGTGCGGAAGCCGGAGAAGATCTGCCGCCGGATCGGATAGTCCCAGTTGCGGAAGGTGCCCCGGCAGGCCACCGGGTCCACGGCGAACGAACCGCCGCGCAGCACCTTGTGGTCGGACCCGAAGAACACCTCCGAGTACTCCTTGTACGGGAACGCCCGGAACCCGGGGTACGGCAGGAAGTCGCTCGCCGTCCACTCCCACACGTCACCGATCAACTGCCGTACGCCCAGCGGGGACTCGCCGGCCGGATAGCTCCCGGCGGGGGCCGGGCGCAGATGGCGCTGGCCGAGGTTGGCGTGCTCGGGCCCCGGGTCGGCGTCGCCCCACGGGTAGCGCATCGAGCCACCGGTCACGGGGTCGTACCGGGCCGCCTTCTCCCACTCGGCCTCCGTGGGCAGCCGCCGCCCGGCCCAGCGGGCGTACGCGTCCGCCTCGTACCAGCACACGTGCAGCACCGGCTCGTCCGGCGGCACCACCTCGGTCACCCCGAACCGGCGGCGCAGCCACTGCCCGCCGTCCCGGCGCCAGAACAGCGGGGCCGAGATGGAGTGGCGGCGGATGTGCGTCCAGCCCTCGGCCGTCCACCAGCGCGGGTCCTCGTAGCCGCCGTCCTCGATGAACGCCAGGTAGGCACCGTTGGTGACCGGAGTGGTGTCGATGAAGAAGGGCGGTATCTCCCGCCGGTGCGCGGGCCGTTCGTTGTCCAGCGCCCACGGCTCCGAGGAGGTGCCCATGGTGAACGGGCCACCGGGCACGAGCACTTCGGACGGCCCGGTGAACACGGCGACCGGCTCGGGGTCGGGCGCGGTGAGCGCCTGCGGGCCCTTGCGCAGCTGATGGGTGATCAGCATCGTCTCGTCATGCTGCTGTTCGTGCTGCGCGACCATCCCGAAGGCGAACCCCGCCTCGGTGAGCCGGGTGCCGTGGAGGGCGGTGCCCTCCAGCACGTCCAGGACCCGGCGGCGCACCTGCGCGGCGTAGGCGCGGGCCTCGGCGGGCGGCAGCAGCGGCAGCGACGGCCGCTCCGCGCGCGGATGCTCGAAGGCGTCGTACAGGGTGTCGATCTCGGGCCGGATCGCCTCCTGCCCGGCGACCGCCCGCAGCAGCCACAGCTCCTCCTGGTTGCCGATGTGCGCGAGGTCCCAGACCAGCGGGGACATCAGCGGGGAGTGCTGGGCGGTCAGATCGGGTTCGTCGACACAGGTGGTCAGCAGCGTGGTGCGGTCGCGGGCGGTGGTCAGCGAGGCCAGGGCCCGCTCGCGGAACGCCTCCGGATCGATGTCCGAGGCCATCTCGGGGGCGGTGTCGGTCATCAGCGCAGGTCCTTCCCGTGCGGCAGGGGCAGCTCGCCGGCCGGGCGTGGCCCGGACCCGGAGCGGTCCGTCCCGAGCAGCCGGTCCAAAAGGTCGTCGGCGGGGCAGCGGCCCCGCACCACATAGCGATCGCGGTACGCCCCGACGGCGTCCGTCACCTCGGGCGCGGCGCCCAGCCGGGGCAGCGCCTCCAGCGCCGCCGCGAAGCACACCGCGGCCGCCTCGCGCAGCTCCGGGTCGGCCAGCCCGTGGCGGGCCGCGTCGAGCCACAGCGGATTGTGCGGCGCGGGCAGCCCGAGGGAGCGCTCGGCCAGCGGCTTCACCGCGCGATAGGCGGTCTCGGCGGCCTCCGGGTCGTCGAAGAGCGCCGTCGTCACGGCGACCGGCACGATCCAGCCGTCGTCGCCGGGCTGCGCGTCGATCATCCGCAGCTCCAGATGGCCGCGCGGCCGGACCGGCGGGAACAGCGTCGTCAGGTGGTAGTCGAGATCGTCCGGGGTCGGCGGCCGGGGGGCGCCCGACCGGGTCCAGTCCCGGAAGCTCAGTCCGTCCGGCACGTCCCACGGGCCGCCCTCGCGCCGCACGCACATCACCGGCGCGTCCAGGACCCGGCGGGCCCAGGCACCGCGCGGATCGGCGTCCAGCGCCGGCGCGCCCGCCCGTCCGGCGCCGATCTCCGCCCACCGCAGCTGTCGGGTGGACACCCAGCCGGTGGGCCGGTGCCCGGCCATCGGGGAGTTGGCGAACGCGGCCACCAGCACCGCGCCCAGCTGGTGGGCCAGCCACCAGCGCCGCACATGCCCGAGCGGGCCGGGCTCCTCGTACCCGGCGTCCAGGCAGACCTGCACGGAGGCCGACGCGCACATCATGGCGCGGCCGGCCGGTCCGGTGCGGTCGAGGGCGGTCTCCATCGCGTCGTAGCGCGGCTCGCGCAGGAACCGGCGGGGCGCGTGCCACGGGTCGTGGCCGATGCCGGCGAGGCCGAGGCCGCGCTCGCGCAGGGCCGCGCGGACGGCGTCCAGGTCGGCGGAGACGGTGCGCACGCACTCCATGAGGGAGGCGGCGGGCGGCGAGCTCAGCTCCAGCTGGCCGCCGGGTTCCACGGTGAGCGCGGACGCCAGGGGCGCGGCACGCGCGGCGGCGAAGGCCGCTTCGAGTCGTTCGGACGTCAGGGGCAGCTGCGGTCGCCGCAGCTCGTGGACGAGCCACTCCAGCTCGACACCGACGGAGCGCGGCGGCCCGGTCTTGAAGCAGATACCGCGGACCAGCCCTTCCACCTCCGCCTCGGTGACGGTGGCGCGGGTCCGCGTACAGTCGCTTGCCGCATCGGACATATCGGGATCCCTTCTGAGGTTCCTCCTGCCGCCGGTCCGGGGCCGCGGGCGCCCGGGCCGGCACACCTGTCCCACCCAAGACGTTCGGGCTCGCTCGCACAAGGGGGCAAATCCGGAGGTCCGGGACGGGTGTCGGGGCGGTTCGGGGCCGGAAACCGGCGTTTTCCGGCGGGATGCCCGCTGTTGCCGGGGCCGGGAAACTCCGTTGCACCGCAGGACCAGGATCGCTCAGGATGCGTTCATGAGCACGACGGGGGAGGCCGCGGGGCGCGCGGTCGCGGCGGCTACGGGGGTGGCGCCGTGAGCGCGCGCCTGCGCGGCATCGCCCGCGAGACGGAGCAGATCGTGGCGGCGGGGGCCTACCGGGCGCCGGACGGCCGGGAGGTGTTCCTGGCGGACGCGGTCGAGGCGGCCCGGGCGGGCACGCGGACCCACGGCCCGGACCCGGTGCCGGTGCCGCCCGCGCCGGGTACGCACACCACCCTGATCGAGGTCACCGGCGAGAGCAGCCTCCAGGCCGCCCGCCGCCTCGGCCCCGGAACGGCGGTGCTCGACTTCGCCTCCGCCCGCAACCCCGGCGGCGGCTATCTCAACGGCGCCCAGGCCCAGGAGGAGGCCCTGTGCCGCGCCTCCGCCCTGTACACCTGCCTGCTGCGGGCCGCGGAGTTCTACGACCACCACCGCACCCATCGCGACCCGTTCTACACGGACCGGGTCGTCCACGCGCCCGCCGTCCCCGTCTTCCGCGACGACCGCGGCCGGCTGCTCGGCGAGCCGTTCGCCGCCGGGTTCCTGGCCGCGGCGGCGCCGAACGCCGGAGTCGTCCGGCGCACCGCACCGCACCGGGCCGCCGAGCTGCCCCATGCCCTCGCCACCCGCGCCGAGCGGGTCCTGGAGACGGCCGCCGCCCACGGGTACCGGCGCCTGGTGCTGGGCGCCTGGGGCTGTGGCGTCTTCCAGAACGACCCGGACCAGGTGGCGGGTGCCTTCCATGGCCTCCTCGGGCCCGGCGGCCGGTTCGCGGACCGCTTCGAGCACGTGGTGTTCGCGGTGCTGGACCGGACGAGAGGCGCGGTCGTCCGCGAGACGTTCGCCCGGACGTTCCCGGAGCCCCGGCTCCGGGGCGCGTCGCTCAGTTCGCCGGGAAGTCGTCCGGAGTCCTGATCCGGTCGCGGATCCAGACGCCGGCCGGCTTGAGGGAGGTCTTCCCCGCCCAGGGGCCGCCGCCGGCGCAGGTGCCGGGCTTGAACACCGCGCCGGAGCGGTGGTCGTCGGAGTAGTTCCAGTTGACCCAGCTGATCTTCTTGCGGGCCATCAGGTCGAGGTACTGCTGGGCGCGGCCGAAGTCGTTCGGTCCGTCGCCGCTGGCCTCCTGGGTGCCGAACTCGGTGACGAAGACGGGGATCCGGTCGGAGGCCCGGTCGAGCGCGCTCAGGTACTCCTGGCCGTGCGAGGCGGCGTAGAAGTGGAACGTGTACATGATGTTGCTCGCTCGGACCGGGTTGTCGACGACATCCCTCTCGTCGCGGCCGTCCGAGACACCGAGCGAGCCCCAGCCGTGGGTGCCGATCAGGATCGGCGTGTCCGGGTCCTGGGCGCGGATCACGGGGATGAGCTGCTCGGCGTACGACCTGATCCGTGACCAGCTGACGCCGTTGGGCTCGTTGGCGATGTCGTACAACAGGTTGGTCTTGCCGCGGTGGCGCCGGGCGATCTCCGTGAAGAACGTCCTGGCGCGCTCCAGGTTGTGGTGCGGGTCGCCGGGGGTCAGCTGGTGCCAGTCGACGAGGGCGTACATGCCGCGGGCGGTGGCCTTCTCGATGAGCCGGTGCACCCGGTCGGTGAACCCGCGCGGGTCGGTCTCGTAGCCGCCTTCCTGGACGTAGAGGGAGATGCGCAGGACGTCGGCGTTCCAGTCGTGGGCGAGCGCGTCCAGGGAGCCGTCGGTGAGGCACTGGCTGTACCACTGGAGGCCGTGGCTGCTCATTCCGCGCAGCTGGACGGGCTTGCCGTGCTGGTTGCAGAGCTTGACGCCGCACACCGTGAGGCGGCCGTTCACCGCGGCGGGGGTGCCGGCGGTGGCGCCGGCGGCGGAGGCGGCCGCGGGGGGCGGGGGCGGGGTGAGGGAGAGGCCGAGGGCGCCGATCAGGGCGCCGGCGAGGAGAGTGGGGACCGTGCGGATTGTTCTGCGCATGACATCCTCCCTGGGGGGTCGACCGATGTCGCACAGCGGTTAGGAAAGTTTCCTTACAGTGAGGGGGAAGCTAGCGCCCTGTCCGGGCACGGTCAATACAGGGAGCGCGGCGCTCTCCCCGCCGCGCCGCGTCAGCTCCAGCCGTAACGCTCCCGCAGCCGCTGCCGCACCAGGCCGAACCGCGTCGGGTCCAGCGCGCAGGCCTCCCGCCGCATGCCCTTCTCATGCAGCCGCAGCACCCGGTCCACGTCCACCCACGAGTCCCGCCCCGACCGGTCCCACGGCCCGTGCCCGATCGGCACCCAGTCCCGCCGGCCGTCGTGCCGCTTGCTCGGCAGCCGCACGGCGAGGAACGTCCCCGCCGCCTCCCGGCCCACCACCAGCACCGGACGGTCCTTGCCCCGGCCGTCGTTCTCCTCGACGGCACCCACGTCCACACGACCTCCCCGGGATCGGGATCCCCGTCGTGCGCGGGCGAGTACTCGGTGCGCACCGGGCCGACGGGCGCGCGGATCGGCCTCGGTGGTCGCGAAGGGGCCGCGGCGGCCCGGGGTGGTGTCGTCGGTCAGCGCTGTCACGGGGCCACGTTTGCGGCGGCCCGGACGGCGGCGCCGACTGGCTCACACCGCCGGGGACTCCGTCACCGACCGCTGCGGCGGGCGCCGTTCGTGCCAGCGCAGCTCCGCCTCCAGCTGGGCGGCGAGCGACACCAGCAGGGGCTCACTGTGCGCGGGGCCGAGCAGCTGCGCCCCGACGGGCAGCCCGCCGCGGACGAAACCGGCGGGCACACCGACACCGGGCCAGCCCAGCACGTTCCACGGCCAGGCGTACGGGCACGCGGCGATGATCGCCCGGTCGGTGGCCAGCGGACCCAGCCCGAGCAGGGCGCCGATCCGGGGCGGGGGAGTGGCCGTCGTGGGCGCGAGGACCACGTCGTACGCCGTGAAGAACCGGCCGATACGGCGGTGCAGCACCGCCTCCGCCCGCCGCGCCGTCTTCAGCGGAGCCCCGCCGAGCACCCGGCCGAGCCGGGCGGCGCTCCGGGTGCGCGGGTCGAGCAGCGCCGGATCGGGCGCCTCGCGCGCCCACTCGGCGATCCCCGCGGTGGCCCGGGGGACGAAGGCCAGCCCGATCTGCCCGTACGGCGGGTCCGCCTCCTCGACCGTGTGGCCCAACGCGCCCAGCCTCTCGGCCAGTTCGGTGACCCGGGCGCGGATCTCCGGGTCGAGCCGGGCGGGCAGCGCGGTGAACGGCGGCCTGAGGGAGAGGGCGATGCGCAGCCGGCCGGGGTCGCGGCCGGCCGCCTCGGAGATCCGCAGCGCCGGCGGCCGGTGCGGGTCACGCGCGTGGTTGCCGCTCGCCGCGTCCAGCAGCAGGGCCGCGTCCGCGACCGTGCGGGCGAGCGGGCCGTTGACCGTGATGCCCTGGAACGACTCGCCGCGCGGCCAGGTCGAGATCCGCCCGCGCTGCGGCTTGATGCCGACCAGATGGGTCCAGGAGGCGGGAATGCGCACCGAACCGGCCCCGTCCGAGCCGAGCGCGGCCGGCACCAGGCCCGCCGCGACCGCCGCCGCGCTGCCGCCGGAGGAGCCGCCCGGCGTGTGGTCCAGGCTCCACGGGTTGCGCGTCGCGCCGAACGCGGGTCCCTCGGTGAACGGCCACTGCCCCAGCTCACAGGTGTTGGTCTTGCCGACGATCACCGCGCCGGCCGCCCGCAGCCGCCGTACCGCCTCGCCGTCCTCGGCGGCCGGCGGGAAGGTCCCCCGGCACCCGAACGCGGTCGGCTCGCCCGCCACGTCCATGTCGTCCTTGACGGCGACGGGCACCCCGAGCAGCGGCAGGCGCACGCCCGTGGCCAGTTCCCGGTCCGCCGCCTCGGCCTCGGCGAGCGCCGCCTCGGCGCGGACGATCCGGAAGGCGTTGAGGGACGCCTGGCTCGCCTCGACGCGGGCCAGCGCCTCGGCGACGAGCGTACGGGACGTCACCTCCCCGGCGGCCAGTGCGCGAGCGGTCTCCGCCAGGCCTGCGGCAGGGGCGAGCGTCATGCGCGGACACCTCCGGGAGCGTTGTCTACCGAACGGTAACCCCTTGTGGCCGCACAGGGAACGCCTTTGCGGGGAGCGGCCGTTCACCGCGCGCCACGGCGTTCCCGGTAGGCGCGAACGGCCCTGTCCAAACCATTGACGCGCTCCTGTCCCGCCCCTACTTTCTGACCGACTTCCCGAACCAGGTTCGACTCGTCGAACATGCCGCAACACCTGTATCGAATCCCCACCCCCGAGTCGAGGGAGAGCCGCGCCATGCCCGCACGTCCCCCCGCCGCCCCGGCCCGCCGCACGCTGCTCAGAGCGCTGGCCGCGCTGCCCGCCGCCGCGGCCGTCCTCGGCCCGGCCCCCGGCCTCCTCGGCGCCGCCCGGGCCGCCGCCCCGCCGGCCGGCTCCGCCACCCGGTACACCATCGTCCCGTTCCGCAACAGCGACGACGGCACCGTCGACGTCTACCAGTCCGACGACGCCACCGACTTCCGCCCGGTGAAGACCTCCGCCTACACCCCGCCGCGCAACCGCATCCGCGACGCGAGCATCCTCCGGCACACCGACGGCTACTACTACCTCACCTACACCACCCACACGTGGCAGGACCCCAGCACCACCATCGGCTTCGCCCGCAGCGCCGACCGGGTCAACTGGACCTTCCTCTACGACCACCCGGTGCCGATCGCGCGCCTCTCCCGCGCCTGGGCGCCGGAGTGGTTCGTCGACGGCGACGGCAGCGTGCACCTCATCGTCTCCTGCTCCACCACCGACGACGAGTGGATCTTCACGCCGTATCTGCTCCGGGCCGCCAACTCCGCGCTCACCGCCTGGACCGCCCCCGTGCCCCTGTCCGGCATCGGCGCCAACCACATCGACACGTTCATCGTGCGGACCGGCTCGACCTACCATGCCTTTCCGAAGAACGAGACGACCAAGTACATCGAGTACGCCACCGCCACCAGCCTCGCCGGTCCCTACACGATCCGCCGCACCGGCGACTGGGCCGGCTGGGGAAGCTACCGCGAAGGCCCCGCGCTCGTCCCACTGGACAACGGCGGCTGGCGGATCTTCTTCGACGGCTACGGCGACGGCGGCTACTACTACAGCGACAGTCACGACACCTTCGCCACGTGGACCGCCCCCAGGAGACTGCCCGGCATCTCGGGCACCGCCCGCCACTTCACCGTGGTCAAGGAAACCGTGCCGGGCGGAGTGGCCCTCGCGAGGAACGTCACCCGCTCCCTGCGTTCGGCGAACTTCCCCACCCGCCACTGGCAGCGGCAGTCCGGCCTGCTGAACCTGCCTGTCGTGACCGGTTCCAGCACCACCGCCGACAAGCAGGCGGCCACCTTCACCGTCGTCCCCGGCCTGGCCGACGCGGGTGCCTGCTCGTTCCGCGACTCCGCGGGCAACTACGTGCGCCACTACGGCCTCCGCGCCCGGCTCGACCCGAACGACGGCACGGCCGCCTTCGCCCGCGACGCCACCTTCATCGCCCGCACCGGCACCGCGTCGGGCTCGGTGCGCTTCGAGTCGTACAACTATCCGGGCCACTATCTGCGCCACTACGACTACCAGCTCCGGGTCGACCCCTCCGACGGCACCGGCCTGTTCCGCCAGGACAGCTCGTTCGTGCCGGTGACGGCCTGGGCATGACCGGAGCCTCCGCCCGCCGGGGAGCGGAGGCCCGATGGCGCGCTGTGACCGATTGATCCCAGAATGGTGTGGAAGCCGTCGGACGGAGGGCACACCGCCATGCCACAGCACGCCACCTCTTCGAGCAAGCTGCGCAGCAACCGCGCCGCGCTGCCCCACAAGGTCGGCTACGCGCTGCGTCACCCCGGCCGGATTGCGCCCTATGTGCGCCGGGCCGGCCGGGACGCCTGGCTGCGCCTGAAGCACCCCGACCACGTCGGCTACTACCGGGCGGTCATGGCCTCCGACACCCGCCGCGACCCGGAGGCCGCGGTCGGCAGCCGCAGTCACGACCGCTGGCTGGCGCTCGGCCGGATGCAGTTCGACTACCTCCTGGAGCACGGCCTGCGGCCCGGGCACCGGATGCTCGACATCGGCTGCGGCAACCTGCGCGGCGGCTGGCGCTTCATCGACTATCTGGACGCGGGCAACTACTACGGCATCGACATCTCCCCGGACATCCTGATCGCGGCGAAGAAGACCCTCGCCGAGCGCGGACTTCAGGACAAGCTGCCGCACCTGACCATCACCGGGGACCTGACGCTGGACTTCCTGCCGGACGAGCACTTCGACGTCGTGCACGCGCACAGCGTCTTCTCCCACTCGCCGCTGGAGGTCATCGAGGAGTGCCTGGCGCACGTGGGCCGGGTGCTGAAGCCGGACGGCTTCTTCGACTTCACCTTCGATCGCACCGAGGGCACCGAACACCAGGTCCTGCGCGAGGACTTCTACTACCGCACCGACACCCTGCTGGGTCTCGCCCGCCGCCACGGTCTGCACGGCAGGTTCATGGAGGACTGGGAGCGGCGGCCCCACGGCCAGTCCAAGATCCGCGTCAGCCGTTCGCCGGTGGCTCCGTGATGTCCACCATCCAGGAGACTCCGAAGCGGTCCGTGCACATGCCGAACACATCACCCCACATCTGCTTCTCCAGCGGCACGGAGACGGAGGCGCCGGCGGACAGCTTCTCCCAGTAGCCGCGCAGCTCGGCGTCGTCGTCGCCGCTCAGGCTCACCGCGAAGGCCTTGCCGGGGGTGTACTCCATGCCGGGCGGGGTGTCGGCACCCATCAGTGTGAAGCCGGCCGGGGTCTCCAGCATTCCGTGCATGATCTTGTCGGCCTCCGGAGCGTCCGCCCGGCCGAACTCGGCGAAGGTGTTGAGCGTGAGCGTGCCGCCGAACACCTCCTTGTAGAACTCCATGGCCTGCCGGGCATCGCCGTCGAAGCTGAGGTACGGATTGAGACGCGAAGGCATGAGACCTCCCGGAACCGGGTGAACGGGATGAAGGGGGTGAATCGTCGGACGGGCGCAGAGTAACGCGGGTCACGGCGAGTTCCGGCAGATCTCCCGCGGCGGAGGCCGTGGCGTCGCCCGCGTACGCTGTCCGCGGTACCGGCGGGACGCCGCCCACAAGGCGACGCCCGGCCCGGCGAGCCGTCGTACCCGACGCCGAAGGAGCCCGATGAACCCCGGCCCCACCGCGCCCTGTGCCGTGCGCACCGCACTGCTGGACGACTTCTCCCTGGAGATGACGGGCAAGGACGTGCCGCACCTGGAGGAGGCCCACCACCTCATCCCGCCGGGCACCCGCATCAACGTCACCTTCCTCGGCAACGAGGATCTGCGGACGCGCCTGACCGCCGCGCGGGCCGTGAAACGGCTGGGCTTCGTGCCGGTCCCGCATCTCTCGGCCCGCCGGCTGGCCTCCCGGGCGGCGCTGGAGGAGTTCCTGGACGGGCTGCGCGCCGACGGCACCGGGGAGCACGTGTTCGTGGTCGCGGGAGATCCCTCCCGGCCGCACGGTCCGTACGAGGACGCGCTCGCCGTCATCCGCACCGGGCTGCTGGAGCGCTACGGCGTCCGCCACGTCGGCGTCAGCGGCTACCCGGAGGGCCACCCCGCGATCGCCGGCCCCGTGCTGTGGGCCGCGCTCGCCGACAAGACCGCGGCGCTCGCGCGGCGGCGGCTCGGCGGGCATGTGATCACCCAGTTCGGCTTCGACGTCGACCCGGTGCTCTCCTGGGTGGCCGAGACGCGCAGGCGCGGGATCGACCTGCCGGTCCGGATCGGCGTGCCCGGACCGGCCGGGGTCCGGCGGCTGATGGCGTACGCCACCCGCTTCGGCGTCGGCACCAGCGCCTCCATCGCCCGCAAATACGGGTTCTCCCTCACCAACCTGGTGGCCACGGCCGGCCCCGACCGGTTCCTGCGGGCCCTGGACGCCGGGTACGACCCCGCGGTGCACGGCGATCTGAAGGTGCACTTCTACACCTTCGGCGGTCTGAAGGCGACCTCGGAGTGGGCGGCGGGATTCGGGGCGCGGTCCGCCGCGGAGTCCGGGGCGGGTGCCTGACGCCGGGGTCCAGGCGGTCGGCACGGCGAAGGGCCGGAGCGTCGGCTCCGGCCCTTCGCCGTGGGCGCGGGGGCGGTCAGGCCGCCGCGACGGCCTCGCCGTGCACCCGGGCGACGACCTCGGTCAGCTGAGCGGCGACCTCGGCGTCATCGGCCGGGTGGGTCTCGGCGAAACGCTGGAGCGAGCCCGGGATGGAGAGCTTGACGTCCTCCAGCACCTTGGCGCCCGCGACGCCGACGGACTTGCGGGTGTCGTCGTGCGCCCAGACACCGCCGTAGTGGCCGAACGCGGTGCCGACCACGGCGACCGTCTTGCCGACGATGGCGCCGGCGCCGTACGGGCGGGACAGCCAGTCGATGGCGTTCTTCAGCACGGCCGGCATGGTGCCGTTGTACTCGGGCGTGAACAGCAGCAGCGCGTCGGCGGCGGCCACGGCCTCCCGCAGCCGGAGGGCGGCGGCCGGGACCGATCCCTCGACGTCGATGTCCTCGTTGTAGAAGGGGATCTCGGCCAGGCCCTCGAACAGCTGGATGTCGGCGCCCTCGGGGGCGTGCTTCACGGCCGCCTCGGCGAGCTGGCGGTTGTGCGAACCGGCGCGGAGGCTGCCGACGAGCGCGAGGATGCGAACGGACATGGGTACTCCCGATGACTCAAGAAACGGCGGTGGGCGGCCCGGTGCTCCCTATCCGGACCGGGGTCCGCTTATGTTGTAGCAGGTAACCGGACCGCGGTCCAGTTTCATTCCCGATGCTTTACGCTGTCTTCATGTCCGCCTCCCTGCCCCCCTTCCCGCCGCCCCAGGAGCCCCCCGCCGCTCCCGAGTTGCTGGAACTCGGCCTTCCCGGGCAGGACCCCTGCCTGCGGGCCGACGCCGCGCGCAACCGGGCCAGGCTGCTGGAGGCCGCCGCCCGGCTGATCGCCGAGCACGGCGCGGCCGGCGTCACGATGGAGGCGGTGGCCGCGGCGGCCCAGGTGGGCAAGGGGACGGTCTTCCGGCGCTTCGGCGACCGGGTCGGCCTGCTCACCGCGCTGCTCGACCACTCCGAGCGCAAGTTCCAGGCCTCGTTCCTCAGCGGCCCCCCGCCGCTCGGTCCCGGCGCCCCGCCCGTGGACCGGCTCAACGCCTTCGGCCACGCGACCCTGCGCCACGCGATCGAGGCGCTGGAACTCCAGATCGCGGCCGAGCCCGCTCCGGACCGCCGCTTCACCGCACCGCCCCGGCGGCTGCTGCGTGGCCACGTCATGATGCTGCTGCGGCAGGTGGTCCCCGACGCGGACTGCGAACTGCTCGCCCTGACGCTGATGGGCTATCTCGACCCGGTCGCCGTCCAGCACCTCACCCGGCAGTGCGGGATGCCCCTGGAACGCCTGGAGGCGGGCTGGACCGACCTGGTCACCCGGATCACGGGCGCCGAACCGGCCGCGACCGGAGATCATCGAGGGTGACGCCTGGGGCGCCCAGGGGCTCCCGGGGGTGCCCGATCCCGGCGTCCCGGCTTCTGCCAAGATGCCGTACGTCATGGTGCAGATACCGAAAACGCCCGCGCCCGCGCAGCGCTCCGTGCCCACGAGTGCCGATGTGGCCCGTCTGGCCGGCGTCTCCCGGGCGACCGTCTCCTACGTCCTGAACAACACCAGCGCCGTACGGATCAGCGAGCCCACCCGGCGCCGGGTCCGCGAGGCCGCGGAGGAACTCGGATACGTACCGCACGCGGCGGCGCGCAGTCTGCGCGCCGGGCACAGCCGGATGGTCCTGATGCCCGCCCCGGCCATACCGGTCGGACCGCTCTACAGCCGGTTCATCAACGAACTCCAGCAGGCCCTCGGCCGCCTCGACTACACGGTCGTGCAGTACGGCAGCCTCGGCCTGGCCGGCGACGACGCCGCGCGCGCCTGGGCCGAGCTGCGTCCGGTGGCCGTCCTGGCGCCCGGCTTCGACCTCGGCCCGCAGGGCGTGGCCCTGCTCAAGCGCTCCGGCGCCCGCGCCGTGGTCACCCTGGGGCCGGCGGCGGTGCCGGGCGCGCACGCCCTGCTCATGGACCACGCGGCGGTCGGCCGTGCCGCCGGTGCCCATCTGCTCGCCCGCGGCCGGCGCCGGATCGGCGTCGTCGTCCCCGCGGAGCCCGGCCTGGAGATCTTCTCCCGGCCCCGCCTGGACGGCGTACGCCAGTCCCTGCGGGGCACCGGCGCCACCGTCACCGAGCTGCCGCTCGCCTACCAGGAGGAGGCGGCGGCCCGGCTCGCCGCGCGCTGGCCGGGCCTCGGCCTCGACGGGGTGTTCGCGTACAACGACGAGTACGCCATGCTGCTCCTGCGCGCGCTCCAGGACGAGGGGGTGACCGTCCCCGGTGACACGGCCCTGATCGGCGCCGACGACCTCATGGTGGGGCGGCTGCTGCGGCCCCGCCTGAGCACCGTGCACATCGAGCTGCCGTCGGGCCGCGACCTCGCCGAACTCGTCGACCGGGCGGTCCGCGACCCGGGCGCCGCACTGGAGCGCCGAGAGGTGCTGGGAGCCGCGGTGGTGCACCGCGACTCCAGCTGACGACACGTCATATCACTGATGCGCAACGGGAGGGGAGCAGGCAGGAGAGCCAGCGGGCGGAAGCGCCGAAAGGGCCGGGGAGCGATGGGCCGGGGGAGTCACTGGCCGTTCTGCTCGGCCTGCGCATCCGCCTGTGCCTGCTGCTCGGCGACCGCCTTGCGGACCGCGTCCATGTCCAGCTCGCGGGCCTGCCCGATGACATCCGCGAGGGCCGCCTCCGGCAGCGCTCCCGGCTGGGCGAACACGGCCACCCGGTCCCGGACGATCATCAGCGTGGGAATCGACTGGATGCCGAAGGCCGCCGCCAGCTCCGGCTGCGCCTCGGTGTCCACCTTGCCGAACACCAGATCCGGGTTCTCCTGCGCCGCCTTCTCGTAGACCGGCGCGAACTGCCGGCACGGACCGCACCAGGCCGCCCAGAAGTCGATCAGGACGAAATCGTTGTCCGTGACCGTCTGGTCGAAGTTCTCCTTGGTCAGCTCCACGGTGCCGCTCATGGCGTATCCCTCTTCCTGGTGTGGGGCGGAGCCCCGCTGCGGGGGCGAGCCGTCCGGACAACACTGCCCGGCGGGCGGCTATTCCGTGCGCGCACGGCCATACGTCCCCGCGCGCACCGTCACGCATCCGCGCGCGTACCCCTGTGGCCACGCCGCACACCACCCACCAGACTGACTCCATGACGGAAACGGATTCCATCGCGTACGACGTCGTGGTCCTCGGGGCCGGACCCGTGGGGGAGAACGTCGCCGACCGCACCCGCGCGGCCGGTCTGACCACCGCGGTCGTGGAGAACGAGCTGGTCGGCGGCGAATGCTCCTACTGGGCGTGCATGCCCAGCAAAGCCCTGCTGCGGCCGGTCATCGCCCGCGCGGACGCCCGCCGCGTCCCCGGGCTGCGCCATCTGGTGCGGGGCCCCCTCGACGCGCCCGCGGTGCTCGCCCACCGGGACGACCACACCGCGCACTGGCGGGACGACGGGCAGGCGGGCTGGCTGGACGGCATCGGCGCCGACCTGTACCGGGGCCACGGCCGCCTCGCCGGACCCCGCACGGTGACCGTCACCGGGGCCGACGGGACCCACCGCACCCTGACCGCCCGGCACGCCGTCGCCGTCTGCACCGGCAGCCGCGCCCAGCTGCCCGGCCTCCCCGGGCTCGCCGACGTCCGGCCCTGGACCAGCCGGGAGGCCACCAGCGCCAAGGCGGTGCCCGGACGGCTGATCGTGGTGGGCGGCGGCGTGGTCGCCACCGAGATGGCCACCGCCTGGCAGGCCCTCGGCTCCCGGGTGACCCTCCTGGTGCGCGGCAAGGGCCTTCTCTCCCGGATGGAGCCGTTCGCCGGGGAACTCGTCGCCGAGGCACTGGCCGAGGCCGGCGCCGACGTCCGCACCGGCACCTCCGTGGAGTCCGTCAGCCGCGAGAACGGCACCGTGGTGGCCGTCACCGACGGCGGCGACCGGATCGAGGCGGACGAGATCCTGTTCGCCACCGGCCGCGCCCCGCGCACCGACGACATCGGCCTCGACACCGTCGGCCTGGAGCCGGGCGACTGGCTGCCGGTCGACGACAGCCTGCGGGTCACCGGCACGGACTGGCTCTACGCGGTCGGTGACGTCAACCAGCGCGCGCTCCTCACCCACCAGGGCAAGTACCAGGCCAGGATCACGGGCGCCGCCATCGCCGCCCGCGCCTCCGGAGAGACGACCCTGGAAGCCGGCCCCTGGGGCGCGCACACCGCCACCGCCGACCACGCCGCCGTCCCCCAGGTCGTCTTCACCGACCCCGAGGCGGCGGCCGTCGGGCTCTCCCTGGCCGAGGCCGAACAGGCCGGACACCGCGTCCGCGCGGTCGACGTCGAATTCTCCTCGGTCGCCGGGGCGGGACTGTACGCCGAGGGCTACCGGGGCCGGGCCCGTATGGTCGTCGACCTGGAGGACGAGATCCTGCGCGGGGTCACCTTCGTCGGCCCCGGCGTCGGCGAGCTGATCCACTCGGCCACGATCGCGGTCGCCGGCCAGGTGCCGGTCGGCCGGCTGTGGCACGCGGTGCCGTCGTACCCGACGGTCAGCGAGGTGTGGCTGCGGTTGCTGGAGGCGTACCGGGACAAGTGACGTACGGACGAGGGTCCACCCCGGTCACTCCGGCAGGACGAACCCCAGTGCCCGCGCGGCCTCGTGCGGCGTGGGCTGGGTCCAGCGCTCGGCCATCGCCTGGTTCGACGACAGCGAACGCGGCTCGGCGCGGTCGAGGTACAGCACGCCGGCGAGATGGTCGGTCTCGTGCTGCACGATCCGCGCGGGCCAGCCGGAGACCACCTCGTCCAGGGCACGGCCGTCCTCGTCCGCGCCCGTCAGCCGCACCCGGGCGGGCCGCGCCACCACCGCCTGCCAGCCCGGCACGCTCAGGCAGCCCTCGAAGAACGCGGTTCGCGCGGGCCCGACGGGCTCGTACGCCGGGTTCACCAGCACCCGGAACGGCAGCGGCACCCGCCCGTGCGCCCGCCGCACCTCATCCGGCACCGGCGCCGGATCCTCGACGACCGCGATCCGCAGCGCCACCCCGACCTGCGGCGCGGCGAGCCCGACACCCGGCGCCGCGTGCATCGTGCGGCGCAGGGCCTCGACGAAGCGGGCCAGCAGCGCCGGGTCCAGCTGCCCGTCGAACGGCTCGGCCGGCCGCCGCAGCACCGGATCCCCCGCCGCGACGACGGGCAACGGCCCGTCGGTGGTGAGAAGTTGCTCGACCTGCTCGGCAAGGGGCGCCCGAGGGCTGGGAGTAGGCATTCCGTCAGCATGCCACGCCCCCGCGCGCCTGTGACGTAGGTCACCCAATTCGCCGGGAACTCAAGGCCGTCACCCTCCGACTACTGGACCACCACGGCCGAACACCACGCGTCCCCGGAGAGACCCACCGATGACCACCGCTCCCTCGCCCCACCCGGACGAGGCCGCCCCGCCGGCCCCGCCGGCCCAGGCCGCCCCGCCGACCGCGCCGCCCCGCGGCTGGGCGCCGCTGCGCCCGCTGATCCTGCGCCTGCACTTCTACGCCGGAGTGCTCGTCGCCCCCTTCCTGCTCGTCGCCGCGGTCACCGGCCTGCTGTACGCCGCCTCCTTCGAGGCGGAGAAGATCGTCTACGCCGACGAACTGACCGTCTCCGTCGGCGACACCGTGCTGCCGGTCTCCGAGCAGGTCGCCGCCGCCCGCGCGGCCCACCCCGAGGGCACCGTCACAGCCGTACGGCCCTCGCCGGAGGCCGACGCCACCACCAGGGTGCTGCTGTCCGGCGTCCCCGGCGTCGACCCGGACCACACCCTCGCCGTCTTCGTCGACCCGTACACCGCCAAGGTCGAAGGCGCCCTGGAACAGTACGGCGCGTCCGGCGCGCTGCCGGTGCGCACCTGGATCGACGAACTCCACCGCGATCTGCACCTCGGCGAGACCGGCCGCCTCTACAGCGAACTGGCCGCCAGCTGGCTGTGGGTGATCGCGGCCGGCGGCCTGGTGCTCTGGTTCTCCCGTCGCCGCGCCCTGCGCAGGCTGCACGGCACCAGCGGACGGCGCCGCACCCTCGGCCTGCACGGCACCCTCGGCGCCTGGGCCGCGGCCGGTTTCCTCTTCCTCTCGGCGACCGGCCTCACCTGGTCCGCGTACGCCGGGGCGAACATCGACGAACTGCGCACCTCGCTCGGCGGCGCCACCCCGACGGTCTCGGCGGCGGTGGCCGGCGACCACGCGGAGCACGGCGGCGCCGCGCCCGCCGGCGGGGAGCGGGCCGCGCCCGGCGTCGGCCTGGACAAGGTGCTGGCCGCGGCGCGCGCCGAGGGACTGACCGACCCCGTCGAGATCCAGCCGCCCGCCGACGCCTCCTCCGCGTACGTCGTCAAACAGGTGCAGCGCAGCTGGCCCCAGAAGCAGGACTCGGTGGCGGTCGACCCGGCCACCGGCGAGGTCCTGGACGTGCTGCGGTTCGCCGACTACCCGGTCCTCGCCAAGCTGACCCGCTGGGGGATCGACCTGCACTCCGGCGTCCTGTTCGGCCTGGTCAACCAGATCGCGCTGATGCTGCTCGCCGTGTCCCTGATCGTGCTGATCCTGTGGGGCTACCGCATGTGGTGGCAGCGTGGCCGGGGCTCCGCCTTCGGCCGCCCGGTCCCGCGCGGCGCCTGGGCCGAGGTGCCCCCGCAGATCCTGGTCCCGCTGCTGGCCGCCGTCGCGGTCGTCGGCTACTTCGTGCCGCTGCTCGGCATCCCGCTGGCCGCGTTCCTGGCCGTGGACATCGTCCTCGGCGAGATCGCCCACCGGCGGGGGAGACGGACGTACGCGGCGAGGTAAACGGCCACGCCGCGCGCGGCACGGACGACGGGCCCGGCTCCACAGGGGGGAGCCGGGCCCGTACGTGTGTCGGCCGTCGGTGCCTCAGAGCTGCTCGAAGTCACCGGCCAGGGCGGAGGCGATCCGCAGATGCGGCTCGGCCTCGTCCGGCCGCCCCTGGCGCTGGAGGGTGCGGCCCAGCAGCAGCCGGGCGTAGTGCTCGACCGGGTCGCGCTCCACGATGACCCGCAGCTCGGCCTCCGCGCGGCGCAGCTGGGCCGAGTGGTAGTAGGCGCGGGCCAGCAGCAGGCGCGGGCCGGTCTGCCCCGGCTCCTCCTCGACCAGCCCGTCCAGCACGCGCGCCGCGGCGGCGTAGTCCTTGGCGTCGAAGAACATCCGCGCGCGCTCCCAGCGCTCCGCCGGTGTCCCGTGGCCGTAGTACGTGGTCTCCACTGGTGACCTCCTTCGGGCGCTGCAACAGCGGCAGGTGGTTAAACATTCCACTACTTGGTCCGGTCCGGGGCGTTGGCCTGCTGACGGCGCCCCCGGCGGGCTAGGTTGAGCGGCATGAGCAATCTCGACCGTCAGGCGGTGCCGAGCGTGTGCGGCGGCCGCGGCTTCGTGGTGGCGGAACCCGTACGCGAACTCCTCAGCCCGCGCAGGGTCCGGCTCGGCGAGTCCACGGAGGTCCGCCGGCTGCTGCCCAACCTGGGCCGCCGGATGGTCGGCGCCTGGTGCTTCGTCGATCACTACGGCCCCGACGACATCGCCGACGAACCCGGCATGCAGGTGCCCCCGCACCCGCACATGGGCCTGCAGACCGTCAGCTGGCTGCACGAGGGCGAGGTCCTGCACCGCGACTCCACCGGCAGCCTCCAGACGATCCGCCCGCGTGAACTGGGCCTGATGACCTCCGGCCGGGCGATCAGCCACTCCGAGGAAAGCCCCCGCTCGCACGCCCGCTTCCTGCACGGTGCCCAGCTCTGGGTCGCCCTCCCTGACGCCCACCGCCACACCGACCCGCGCTTCGAGCACCACGCGCACCTCCCGGTGGTCACGGCACCGGGCCTGCGAGCCACCCTGGTCCTCGGCGACCTCGACGGCGCGACCTCGCCCGGCACCGCGTACACGCCGATCGTCGGCGCCGACCTCGCCCTCACCCGCGGCGCGGACGTACGCCTCCCCCTGGAGCCCGACTTCGAGTACGCCGTCCTCGCCATGTCCGGCGAGGCCCACGTCGACGGCGTCCCCGTCCTCCCCGGCTCCCTGCTCTACCTCGGCTGCGGCCGCACCGAACTCCCCCTGCGCGCCGACTCGGACGCCGGCCTCATGCTGCTGGGCGGCGAGCCGTTCGAGGAGGAGCTGATCATGTTCTGGAACTGGATCGGACGGACGCAGGAGGAGATCGAACAGGCGCGGCGGGACTGGATGGAAGGGACGCGGTTCGGGGTGGTGAAGGGGTACGACGGAGATCCGCTGTCGGCCCCTGAGCTGCCGGCGACACCGCTGAAACCCCGAGGGCGGGTACGTTGACCTGCGGGAATGCCTGATCGAGGGAGATCCCCGCGGTGACCGCACCAGACGGTGTGCCGGTTCCGGTCGGCTGAAGAATGTGGCAGCCGGAGAGCGGGGGCGTGGCCGGGGTGACCACGTCGTGCGGGGTGCGGCCTGGGCCTGCGCCTGGTTGCGAGGAGGGCGGCGCAGGCGGTGAGTGCCGCGACAACCGCGCCCGCGCGGTGCCGTGGGCCGCGTGATGGCATGACCGCGCCTGGTCGATGGTGGGTGCGGGAATCCCCCGCGGGGCTGTCTGCAGCCCCGCAGGGGAAGCGTGAGCGGGGACCCGCGGCGTTGGGGTGGCTGCTGCCCGTGGCCCGCCTGGCGGCCGGGATGCAGTGGGCCACGGGAGGCCGGGGATCAGTAGCCGTAGATCATCTTGTAGGCGACTTCGGGGAGGAACTGTCCGGCCGAGGTGCCGGTTCCGGCGCCGCAGTTGCCGTCGGACTCGCCCGGCGTCTTGATCCACAGGAGCATCTCCGCGCCTCCGCCCAGCCGGGTGGGCGTGCCGATGCGGCGGCCCGAGGGGTTGCACCACTGGCCGTTGGAGCCGCTGCCGTTGCGGCTGGTGTCCACGACGAACGGCTTGGTGTAGCCGTAACGGGCGCCGAGCTCACTGTTGACGGCGTTGCCGAAGGCGGTGTTCTCGGCCGTGGTGAAGTAGTTGGAGACGTTGAGCGAGAAGCCGTGAGCCTGGCGCAGGCCTGCTTCGTGCAGCCGCTGGGCCATGGTCGCGGGGCTCACCCAGCCCGGGTTGCCAGCGTCCATGTAGACCCAGGTGTTGGGGGCCTGGCGGCTGAACTCGGCGAGGGCGCCGGTGAGCATGCCCTGGCGTTCGCGGATCTGGGCCTGCGTCATGCAGCCGTAGTCCGCGAGGGAGTCCGGTTCGAGAACGACGACGGCAGGGCGGTCGGCGATCCCACCGGCGAACTGGGCGATCCAGCTCGCGTAGGCGGACGGCGAGGCGGCACCGCCCGCCGAGTGCCCGCCGCAGTAGTCGCGGTTGTAGATGTTGTAGGCGACGAGGAGGGGCAGTTTGTCCCGGTGGTCCGCGGCGCCCACGTACGCACCCGTGGCGGTTCCGATGGTGCCGCTCCAGGAGCCGAACCAGCGCGCCATCGGGGTGTTGGCGATGGCGGAGCTGATCGCGGGTGCCCGGCCGTCGCCGGGGTTGGCGGTGACCCACCGCTTGGCGCTGGAGTCGGGGTCCACGTAGAACCCGCTGGTCATGGTGGTCGGGTCGGCCGCGTGGGCGGATGGTGCGGCGGCGAGCGCCAGCGGCAGAGCGAGGAGCGCTGCCACGACGGTGCGGAGTCTGCGGCGCATGACGGTACCTCGGTTTCCTGGCAGGGATGCGTCGCGCGCTCTCGTCCCGAGCGTGCGACGCGCTGAAGGAAGTGCGGTGGTACGAGCTGACTGGGAGCGCTCCCACTGGAAGCGTTTCCAAAAGCGCTGGGAGGTTCTTGGGGTGTGATCGGTATGGTGTGGCGCGGTAGTTGAGCTGTCAAGGGTTCTCGCGGGCGGGGATGAGGCGGCTGGAGCGGTATCGGACTGGAAGCGCTCCCGGTCCTTCGTCGCGTGGGGGTCCCCGGCGGGTGGAAGCGGCAGGGCCGAGGTGAGACGATTCCCGTCCGGTCGAGTGGGAAGGGTTCATGGTTCATGGCAGAGGGTGTGCCGCGTCGGCAGCCGACGCTCGACGAGGTGGCTGAACTCGCGGGCGTCTCGCGCTCCGTGGCCTCCCGCGCCCTCAACAACGCCCCGCACGTCAGCCGCGCCAAACGCGAGGCGGTCGAACGGGCCGTTCGGCGACTCGGTTACGTACCCAACCCGACCGCCCGGGCTCTGGCCACCCGGCAGACAGGAGCAGCCGCCCTGGTCGTCTCGGGAGAGGATCCCTCGATCTTCGCCGACCCGTTCTTCGCCCAGGTGATCGTCGGGGCGTCGGCCGCCCTGGAGGAGGCCGACCTGTACCTGATGCTGTGTCTGGCCGCTACCGACCGGGGCCGCAAGCGGGTGGAGGAGCTCTTGCGGTCGAAGGGCGCCGACGGTGTCATGCTGATGGCACTGCGCGAGGACGATCACCTGGCCCGGATGGCCGAGGACGCGGCGATGCCCGTCGTGTTCGGCGGACGCCCGGTCGGTGCGGCTCCCCGGTGGTTCGTGGACGTCGACAATCTCGGTGGAGCGCGCGAGGCGACCGAGTACCTGATCTCGCGCGGCCGGACGCGCGTGGCCACGATCTGCGGGCGGCTGGACACCGAGGTGGCGCGCGCCCGTTATCGCGGCTACCGGGACGCCATGCTGGCGGCCGGGCTCGATCCGTTCCCGCCGAAGGAGGGGGACTTCACCGAGCGCAGCGGAGCCGCCGTCATGGCCACACTGCTGGCCGAACACCCCGGCCTGGACGGGGTGTTCGCCGCCAACGACAACATGGGGGCGGGAGCACTGCGCACGTTGCGCGGGGCCGGCCGTAGGGTCCCCGCCGACGTCGCCGTGGTCGGCTTCGACGACCTGACCGTCGCTGAGGCCGCGGATCCGCCACTCACCACCGTTCATCAGCCCGTACAGGCCTTCGGGCGGGAGATGGCGCGCATGCTCGCCGCGCTCGTCAACGGGGACGACCCCACCCCGCTGATTTTGCCCACCCGCCTGGTCGTCCGCTCCAGCGCCTGACGGCTGCAGCGGGCCCCCGGGTCGAAGCCGGGAGCTCCACGTCGGTCATCAGGTCGAGTTGGCTCATGGCGTGGACAGCTCGAACCGCGTCACGCGGACCGCGCCGCCGAGTGCCCGGGTGGCGTGGTTGAAGAGGGCGAACCGGTATCCCATGAAGAACCGCCAGTCGTTGCCCAGGGAGAAGTCGGGCCCCAGGCGGGTGAACGTGATGCCGTCGGTGCTGTAGGAGAAGGTTGCGGGACGTGCCGCGCCGGGGCGGATGTCCGCGCTCGCGCGCAGCCAGATGCGGCTGCCCCGAGCGGCCGCGCTCGCGAGCTCGTAGCCGGTGCCCGTGGTGTTCCAGTTGGTGTCCATGGTCAGTCCGCTGACCGTCACCACCCGCGTGACGCCGCCGTCGCGCTTGAGGCCGATCCACGCGGAGGAGTCACGCAGCAGCGCGAGTCCGGCCCGGTCGCCGTCCCGCATCGCGGAGTGGTCGAGTTGGACCGTGGCGGTGGACGTGGGGCCCTGGATGCGGTGCGTGAGGGTGTTGCGGGCCCAGTAGAGGTCGCCGGTGACGGTCGCGGTGCTCAGGGTCAGGCCGTCGCCGACCGACCACTTGGTGTTGTCCGGGTTGTGGTTCCACTCCCATCTCGGCTTGAGAGTCGTGCCCTCGAAGGTGTCGACGCCGGTCATGGGGGTGACCTGTCGGGGAGGAGGGGGCACAGCGGGGCTGGGATAGGAGGCTCCCCACGCGCCGTTCACCAGTTGGACCACGGGCCAGCCGTCCGGGGTCCAGGTGACCGGTGCCAGCGCGGGCATCCGGCCGCCGGGGTAGGCGTCGACGAAGGCCAGGTAGTACCAGGCGCCGTTCTGTGTCTGCACCAGTCCGCCCTGGTGCGGGACGCCTCCGCCGGGGATGGGCCCGCGCAGGTCGAGGAGCACCTGACGCATCGTGTACGGACCGAAGGGACCGCCCGACGATTTGAGGATGTACTGGCCGTTGGCGGGGCGGGTCAGGAAGATGTAGTACTGCCCGTTGATCTTGTAGAAGCGGGAGCCCTCAAGGGTGCCGACGCTCGACGGGGCCGTGAACACCGGCTGCGCGCGGACCTGGGTGCGGCCGTCGGGCGACAGCTGGGCCACGCTGATCGTGGTGTTGCCGTACGCCACGTACAGGGTGTCGTCGCTGTCGACCAGCAGTCCCGCGTCGTAGTAGGGGGTGCTGATGGTGGTGAGTCTGCTCCACGGCCCCTCGACCGCGGTGGCGGTGTAGACGTAGGTCCGGGCGAAGTCGATCTGGCCGAGCCAGTAGAACGTCCTGTTGCTCGGGCGGTAGGCCAGCGACGACGCCCAGATCCCTCTGACGTAGCCACGGGCCCCGTTCAGGTCGTACTTGGCGCCGAAGTCCAGGACCGGCACCGAGTGGCCGGCGATCTCCCAGTGCACCAGGTCGTACGAGCGCAGGACGGGCGCGCCGGGGGAGTAGTGCATCGTCGAGGCCGAGGCGTAGAAGGTGTTGCCGACCCGGATGACGTCGATGTCCGCGAAGTCCTGCCAGATCACCGGGTTCGCGTACTGCGCGGCGGCCGCGCGGGAGGTTCCGGCCAGGGGCAGGATCGCTCCGGTGGCCAGGCCGGCGGCGGCCGTCAGCGCGTGACGACGGGACAGGTAATGGCGAGAGCATGACAGATCCATGGGCGGCGTACTCCTTGCGGTGCGGCTCGCTGGTTCGGGATGTCGAACATGGATCGAATGTCTGAGCAACCTGGATAACGGCGGGCGGTCGGTGCCGTCAATCCCTCTCGCGGGATTCGCCGCTGTCATCGAAAGTTTCGGCCCTTCGATTTCTGGGCCTCTCCAGGTCAAGCGGCGATTCGGTGGCAGGTGTTGACATCTCCGCTCCCCCCTCTACTATCCGTGACTGCGCGATTTTCCGAATGATGTCCGAAATTTCGTACGCTTTTTCCGTGTGGCGCCCTCCCAGAAAAGGAGTTCCAGGTGCCCGGACGACCAGGCGGACTGCTCCGCCTCCTCGCAGCCGCCGCGCTGACGGTCACCGCGTCCGTGACGGCCTCCCTCAGGGCGTCGTGGCGGAGCCGGCGGAGGCCGACAGCGGTGCTCGTCACGGTGACCGCGTCACTGGCGGTGCTCCTGACCGCGCTGGGGACCGTGGGTACGGCGCAGGCGGCCACCGTGGACACGAACACCTGGTACGTGCTGGTCAACCGCGCCAGCGGCAAGGCGCTCGACGTGTCCGGCGCGGACACCGGCAACGGCGCGGCCATACAGCAGTACACCCGCCATGACGGGGCCAACCAGCGGTTCCGGTTCGTGCATTCGGGCGGCGGCTACTACCGGCTCAAGGCCCAGCACTCCGGCAAGGTCCTGGACGTCTACGACTACTCCACCGCCGACGGTGCGGGCATCGTGCAGTGGAACGACCTCGACGGCACCAACCAGCAGTTCCGGCTGGCCGATTCCCCCGACGGGCACGTCCGGCTGATCAACCGCGACAGCGGCAAGGCCGTCGAGGTCCAGGGCGCCTCCGCCGCGGACGGCGCCAAGGTCGTGCAGCACACCGACGGGGGCGGAACCAACCAGCAGTGGCGGCTGGTCCGCGCCACCGGAGTGCTGGCCCAGGTACACACCGCGGGCCGCGTCAAGGACGGCGGAGACACGGTGCAGTACAGCTGGCCCGGTGTGTACTTCGAGGGCGTCGTCAGGGGCACCGGCGTGGGCATCGTGCTCGACGACTCGGCCGCCGACTACGACGTCCAGATCGACGGGTCCACCGTCGCCACACTCGTCACGCCCGGCGACACCACGCACTGGATCAACGGCCTGCAGAACCGTGAGCACACCGTCCGGCTCGTCAAGCGCAACGACAGTCCGGGGGACACCAGCACGTTCGGAGGCTTCGTGGCCGCGCCCGGCGGAGCCGTACTGAGCAGGCCGAGGGCCCGCGACCGCCAGATCGAGTTCATCGGAGACTCCCTCACCGCGGGCTACGGCAACCTCTCGACCTCCCGCGACTGCACCGGGGAGCAGCTCAGGCGGACCACCAACTCCGACCTGAGCTACGGTGCCCTCACCGCCCGGCGGCTGAACGCCGACTACCAGATCAACGGCTACTCGGGCCTCGGCATGGTGCGCAATTACAACGGAGGCTCGCCGGACATCACGTACCGCACCTACTACGACCGCGCCCTGCTGAACGTGTCCGGCGACGTCTGGCAGAACCCGGGCACCTGGCGCCCCCAGCTCGTGGTGGTCAACCTCGGCACCAACGACTTCTCGACCGCCGTCAGCCCCGGCGAGCCGTGGACACCCGACAGCCTCGCGGCCGCCTACCGCACCGCCTACGGCGACTTCCTCCAGAAGCTGCGCGAGCGCTACGGGGCCACGACCACCATCGTGGCAGTCGGCGCCGGCCCGTACGCCGCCCATGTCCAGCAGGTGGTCAAGGCCCGCAACGACACGGGCGACAACCGGGTCCGCTCCTGGTTCCTCGACCACTCCGGGCTGGACTTCCAGGGCTGCCACTGGCACTACTCGGCACACGACGACCGACTCATCGCCGACCGGCTTACGTCGTTCATCGCAGGCCTGCCGGTGGGCTGGTGAGACAGGGGTACTGGCTTCGGACAGGGGGGGGCGACAGACGGGTCAGCCACCCCGGCCCCACCTCATCGCGGCGCAGTCGTCGTTTGTCGGGGGAGGCGCCGGCGAGCTGAACGATCAGTTCCCCGAGGAGCAGGCCGGTACCGATGCCCTCGCCTCCACGGAAGCCAGCGCACACGAGAACACGCCTGGTGACGAGGGCGTACGCCTCGGCCGGCGCGGGAAGACCGGCTTCGTCCTCGCCGTCGTCGCCGTCGCGGGGCTGATCCTCACGGCGGTCTTCAACAGGCCACCCTCGGCCGGCGACGATCAAATGTCGCCGGACAACCGTGCTCCGGCCGTATCCGTTACCCACGGCCGAGGTTCCCGGCCCCGGACGGTCCCTCGGGCGCTGCGGACAACCGGGCGGTCGGCGGCCCACTCCAAAGGGCAGCCGGACGCGCCACCGCCCGCCCGCATCGTCGTCGGAACACACCCGCGGCGTCGGCCGGCTCCGCGGGGAACGACTCCCGCCGCCGGCCACTCACGCCGAGTGATACTGGCAGTAGGCGGAACCCGTGCTGGTGCCCACCCGTGGGCCCCGCGGCACATCGGTTCCCGCGTGGGGCTGCCCGCTCTGGCCCGCAGGAGAGAGCCATGAACAACTCGGTACGGATGGGCCGCTTTCTCGGGGCGCCACTGCGCATCCACTGGACGGTGCCCCTTCTCGTGATGCTCTTCGGTTACAGCCTGGGCAGCCAGACCCTCCCGGCCATGGTCCCGGATCAGTCGAACGCCACCTACACCGTCGCCGGCCTGGCTGGGGCCCTGATGCTCCTGGTGAGCCTGCTGGCCCATGAGGCCGCCCATGCGATCACGGCCCGTAAGAGGGGCATCCCTGTCCAGAGCATCACACTGTGGGCCCTGGGCGGTATGACCCAGATGAGCAAGCCCCGCACGGCACGCTCGACGTTCTGGGTAGCGGTCAGCGGGCCGCTCACCAGCCTGCTCGCCGGTGCGCTGGCGCTCGGAGCGGGCATCGGGCTGGACACCTTGTCCGGGGCGGAGGTGCCCGCAGCCGTCCTGCTCTGGCTCGGCTGGGTGAACCTCGTCCTGGCCGTGTTCAACCTCTTGCCCGCCGCCCCGCTCGACGGAGGACGGGTGGTACAGGCGCTGACCTGGTGGGGTACCGGGGACCAGGACCGCGCCGAGCGAGCGGCCGCACGAGCCGGCCAGGTCCTCGGAGTCGTGCTGATCGGCCTCGGCTGGACCGTCGTCCTGCGGGGCGCCCTGAGTGGGCTGTGGCTGGCGGTCATCGGCTTCTTCGTCATGATCGTCGCCGGGGCGGAACACCAGCGCGCGAGGCTCGCTCCTGCCCTGCGCGGAATGCGAGCGGCGGATGCCATGACGAGCCCCGTGGAGACGTGCCAGGACTGGATGACGGTGCAACGCTGCATCGATGACGTGGCCGTGCGGACCCGGCACTCCGCACTGGTCCTGATCGACTTCGAAGGGCGCCCCAGCGGGTTGGTTCACCTCCCGCGGCTCGCGAGGATTCCCGCCGCACAACGAGAGACGCTTCGGGTACGCGACGTGGCGACCCCCTGGGCGCGCTGTGCCAGCTGCGCCCCGGAGGACCTGCTGCAGGACGTGCTCGAAAAGCTCTCCCCGGGCCGGGCCCTGCCCGTTCTCGTCACCGAGGGACAGAACCTGGTGGGCATCATCACCGCGGATGACATCTCCCGGATCGTCCGGCGCCAGGCACTCCGCAGCACGGAAAGCCGGTGAAGGTGGCAGGGGTTGGGGTGTCGGCCGATGGGAGCGTCACAGCGCGGAAGGGTGCGGTGGTGGCGGTGGCGGCGCAATCCGCTGCGGCGGCGCAGTGACATCGTCGAAGCGTGGGTGCTCCTCGCCTCGTGGGTGGTGGCACTGGTCGGCGGCCTGCTGGCGGGCCTGGCAGCGGCGGATGCCATAGCAGAGTCTGCCGAGCGGCAGCGGGCGGAGCGGCGTGAGGTCTCGGCCGTACTCGTCGAGGACGCGGAGGACCGGTTGCCCGAACGGGCACCGAGCGGCTATCGGGTCTGGGCGACAGTGCGCTGGACGGCGCCGGAAGGTTCCACGCACACGGACGAGGCGAGAGTGCCGTCCGGGACCCCGGCCGGGCACACGGTCACGGTGTGGACGGATCCGAACGGCAAGATCGCGGCTGAGCCGCTGACCCATGAGGAGGCCCGGTGGCACGCGATCTCAGGAGGCGTGCTGGCGGCGTCAGGGGCGAGTGGGGCCGTGCTGGCTGTCGCCTGGGCGGCGCGTCAGGGGCTTGAGTGCCACCGTATGGCGCGATGGGCTGCGGAATGGGAGCGCATGAACACCCGGAGAGGAGGGAAGACGGGCTCACCGTGAAAGGTGGGACCGGCTGTCCCCTGATCCCTTCGAGGCCGCCGTCTCTCCCGGCCGACGGCTTGGCCTGGCCGCTGGTCGTCGTCCATGACGTGCGCGATGTGGGGTATCCGGCCGGGTACCCAGCGGAGCACACCCAAGATCCATGGTGACGAGAAGGGCGGGCCATACACGTGACGAGCGCGGACGCAGTTTTCGCGTGGCTGGGGGTCGGAGCGTTGCTCGCGGCCGTGCTGCCTCGGGCCCTGGCCGGACGACCGCTGTCGCTGCCGCTGGTCTTCCTGCTCTGCGGCATCGGCGTGTATCTGCTGCCTCTGCCGCTGCCCGTGATCGATCCGGTGGACGACCGGGTGGTGGCCGAGCATGTCACCGAGGTCGTGGTGATCATCTCGTTGATGGGTGCGGGGCTGGCGCTCAACCGACCCGTCGGGCGGCACCGGTGGGGCGCGACCTGGCGATTGCTGGGTGTCACCATGCCATTGACGTTCCTGACCACCGCGCTGATGGCCTGGTGGTTGCTGGACTGGCCGCCGGCCGCCGCGCTGCTGTTGGGGGCCGTGCTGGCGCCCACCGATCCGGTTCTCGCGGCGGAAGTGCGGGTGGGGGAGCCCACAGACGACGAACACGATGAGGACGAGGTGCGATTCGCTCTCACCAGTGAGGCGGGCCTGAACGACGGACTCGCGTTCCCGCTGACGTACGCGGCCGTGGGGCTGGCCGCCGCCGCGGGCAGCGGCTGGTCGGCTGAGTGGATCGGTCCCTGGGCCGCGCAGGACGTCGCGTACAAGTGCGCTGCCGGTGTGCTGGGCGGACTACTGGCGGGGCGGTTGCTCGGCTGGCTGTTCTTCCGGGCGCGATCAAGAGTGCTGCGGCTGTCTCAGCACCGGGAGGGCTTCGTCGCGCTGGGCGCCACCTTCCTGTCCTACGGAGTGACGGAGCTCGCCGGCGGTTATGGCTTCCTGGCGGTGTTCGTCACCGCGTGCTCCATACGGGCCGCCGAGCGAGCCCACGGCTACCACAACGTCCTGCACGACTTCATGGAGCAGGTGGAGCGCCTGCTGACTGCGGCCGTGCTGTTCCTGCTGGGCGCCTTCATCGCACAGGGCGGCCTGTCCGCGCTTACGTGGCGGGGCGCGGCCATCGCATGCGTGGTGCTGCTGGTGATCCGACCGCTGTCGGGCTGGGCCGGACTGCTGCGTAGCTCCCTGCACAACCGGGAGCGCTGGGTCGTCGCGGCCTACGGCGTCCGGGGGATCGGCTCGTTGTACTACCTTGCCTACGCCCTGGGCCAGCACGGTTTCGCTGTCCCGGAGCGGGAGCTGTGGGCCGTGGTCACCTTCACCGTGCTGGCCTCGGTCGTACTGCACGGCGTCACGGCCGGCCCGGTCATCACACGCCTCGACCGACTCCGAAACACCCGATCCATGTAGCGGCGCAATCTCTGCAGCAGCGCGACAGCGCCTTCGAATTTCACCGTCAGTGAACCGGTCATCCCGGAGGCGGCCCACCAGGTGTCCGCGGACCCGCAGAGGGCGCTGCAGCGGGGGCAGAGGGAATCCCCTTGGGCCAAAGAAGCGCCTTTCGGGAGCAGCGGGTAAAATTCTACAAAAGGAGAAGGTCGCCTCCGTCGCGCCGACACCTCTCAGCTCGTTCGGCGAGGTCTGGGATCGTCGGCGCCGCCCCTCTGAGTGGAAATTGATTGACGAGCCGTTTGTGCCCCCATCTCCCTGGAGGGGTCGACAATGGATCTATGGCTCATCTGGTTGATCGTCGCGGCGGTATTTGCTGTGGCGGAGATCCTCACGCTCACCGCTGCACTTGGCATGCTGGGGGCGGCCGCATTGATCACGGCGGCCGTTGCGGCGCTCGGGCTGCCACTACCCCTCCAGTTTCTGGTGTTCACCGTGGTGGCTACGATCAGCGTGCTGTTTGTGCGACCGCTCGCGCTGCGTCATGTGCGTCGCCCCCAGGCGGAGCGATTCGGCGTAGACGCACTGGTCGGTAGGGCTGCCTATGTCATCTCAGAGGTGACGGGCCAGGGCGGCAGGGTTCGCATCGACGGGGAGGAATGGACGGCCCGCGCGTACGACGAGACGCTGGAAATTCCCGCCGGAACGACCGTCGACGTCATAGAGATCAACGGCGCAACCGCGCTCGTTTACCCCCGGGACTGAGACCATGGAAAACTCAGGGCTCCTCATCGCCGGCCTGATCGTCGCACTCATTGCGGTGTTCACCGTCGTGCGGGCGGTACGCATCGTGCCCCAGGCCCGCGCGCGTAACGTCGAGCGACTCGGTCGGTACCATCGGACACTGAAACCCGGCCTCAACCTCGTCATCCCCTACATCGACCGTGTGCACCCGGTGATCGATCTGAGGGAACAGGTCGTCTCCTTCAGGCCGCAACCGGTCATCACCGAAGACAACCTGGTCGTCGAGATCGACACCGTTCTCTACTTCCAGGTCACCGATCCGCGAGCGGCGTTTTATGAGATCGCCAATTTCCTTCAGGCGGTTGAGCAGCTCACTGTCACCACGCTGCGCAATGTCGTGGGCTCCATGGACCTGGAGAAGACTCTCACCTCACGTGACACGATCAACAGCCAGCTCCGGGGCGTGCTGGACGAGGCCACCGGCAAATGGGGGCTGCGAGTCAACCGGGTGGAGATCAAGGCGATCGACCCCCCGCAGTCCATCAAGGACGCGATGCAGAAGCAGATGCGAGCCGAGCGGGACAAGCGCGCCGCGATTCTTGGAGCGGAAGGGCAACGGCAGTCCCAGATCCTCACCGCCGAAGGCGACAAGCAGGCTGCTGTCCTTCGTGCCGAGGGGAACCGTACGGCTGCCATCCTGCAGGCCGAGGGACAGTCCCGAGCCATCGATGAGGTTTTCCAGGCCGTGCACCGCAACGACCCCGACCCCAAGCTGCTCGCCTACCAGTACCTGCAGATGCTGCCCCAGCTCGCCCAAGGCCCGGGCAGCACCTTCTGGGTGATCCCCAGCGAGGTCACGTCCGCGCTCCAAGGTGTGTCCCGCGCCTTCAGCGAGGTGCTGCCCCAGTCATCGGCCACCCGCGAGCGGTCCGCGGGCCACACCGTTTCCCAGGCAGCCGACGACGCGGCGCAGGCCGCCGAAGCCGCTGCCAGGGCCGTCGCTGACGCAGCCGAGGCCGATGGCGCCGCCTCCGGCGCCCTCCCCGCCCGTCCCCCTCACTGACTGTCCGGCCGAGGGCGCTCGACCGGCCCGCGCCGCCGGGGCATGGGACGTCTCCCGGGCAGGAGAAGTCTCGTTACGCCTGGGCCTCCCGGCAGCACACGGTTCGCGGAGGGTGTGGCATCAGCCCGCGTGGCCTTCGGGGCGAACCGCATGCCGGCCGAGTGGGCGGCTGAGCAGGTGGCGGGGGTCCGTGGCTCGGGTGATGGCCGTTTCGACGGCCGCGACGCGGTCGGCGAGCAGGCCCAGGGCAGCGACCGCCCGGCCGAGGGCGTCGTCGCCGGAGTCGCCCAGGGCCTGTGTGCGGACGTACGCCGACGTGATGGTGGCCCAGCGAGTCGCCTGTTCGCCGGTGAGTGAGCCGCGCAGGGCCGCCAGCTTGAGGAGGTCGGCCTCGGCGCCGGTGGTGAGGGTCTGGGCCTCGCCGGAGTAGTGGTCGTCGACCACGGCGGCCAGCTCGGCGTCGTTCATGACCGGGGAGACCCGTGCCGCGATCTTGTTCATGTTGCGGTACGAGCCCTGGAGCCGGAAGGGCGGTTCGGCGCGGGCTCCCTCGGCCTGGGCGGCGGAGGCGAGGTAGGCGGCGTTGACGGCGAGGACCGTTTCGCGGGCGGTGAGCAGGTGGCGCAGAACGGCGATGACGCGGTCGAGCTCGGCGGGGGAGTAGGGATGGGCCAGCCGGTCCCGCAGGGCGGTCGGGTCGTCGGCGGCGAGGCGCACCAGCAGCTCCAGGTCGGCGCGGTCACGCCCGGCGAGGGGCGCAAGGACCGGGTTGGAGGTGAGGGCGTTCTCGATGAAGCTCAGCGCGAAGGCGTCCTCCTTGCCGGTCAGGACGTCGCCGAGGTTCCAGACGTCGGCGCGGTTGGCGAGCATGTCGGGAATGTGGAAGCGCTGCCCGGACTCGGTGTAAGGGTTTCCGGCCATGCAGACGGCGAAGCGCTTGCCCCGCAGGTCGTGACCGCCCAGGGTGCGGGTGGCGTCGCACAGCGGGATGAACTTCTGCAGCAGCTCCGGCGAGGTGTGCTGGATGTCGTCCAGGTACAGCAGGACGTTGTTGCCCGCCGCCAGCGCGAAGTGGATCTTCTCCAGCTCGTGGCGGGCGGTGGCGTTCGGGGCCTGGGCCGGGTCGAGGGAGGTGACACCGTGTCCGAGGGCAGGTCCGTCGACTTTCACCAGGAGCAGACCGAGACGGTCGGCGACGTACTCCACGAGGGTCGTCTTGCCGTAGCCGGGAGGGGAGACGAGCAGCAGCAGACCGTGGTTGTCGGTTCGTTTGCCCTCCCCGGCGGCCCCGAGCTGCTTGGCGAGGTTGTCCCCGATCAGCGGCAGGTACACCTCGTCGACGAGACGGTTGCGCACGAAGGAGGACATGACGCGCGGACGGTACTCGTCCAGGCGCAGACGGCGGCGTTCGGCGGTGAGGAGCGCGTTCCGGCGCCGCTGGTAGGCGCGGAACCCGGGCACGACGCGGGTGGTGAAGTCCGCCGTCCTGGCCAGGAACTCGTCGAGACGCAGGGGCAGGGCACGGCGCTCGATCCTGGGATGGGCACCGAGCAGGCCCTCCACACGCGCCGCGACGGGCCCGTCCAGGTCGTAGCGGTCCAGGTCGCGGGAGACCTCGATCGCCACGGCTTCGGCGAGGTCCCCGTCATCGACCACCTCGCCGCACGAGGCGGCGTACGAGGCGAGCCAGCCCTCCACCAGACGCCGCGCGGACGCCGGGTCGCCCGCCGAGAGGCGGGCGCGGACATCCTCGTCGTACGGCGACGAGCCGGCCGCCATGCGGAACTTGTCCAGCAGCGTGCGGGCCGCCGGGCCCGCGGCGAAGGACTCGCCGGAGGCCAGCTCCTCGACGAGGTACTCGGCGGCGCGGTGGGACAGCTGCCCCGCCTCGGCCAGTTCGGCACGCAGCGCCTCCAGCGCCGGTGCGGTGCCGAACGTCTCCCGTGCCCGTACCAGCGAGGCGGCCTCCCGCGCCCATGCCTCCCGGGCCTCGGGGGCCGTCCCGTGGGCCCAGAAGAGCTGGGCGGCGGCGCGGTCGGCGGCCGGGTAACGCAGCAGCCCGGCCTGCTCGTACAGCCCGAGCAGCGCGGAGAGGACGGCGGTCGCGTCATGGTCGTGGACGCCGCGCTCGTACCCCTCGTCGTACGCGGCCTCGGCCGCCTCCCGTACGAGCGTCGCCAGGTCCGCCCCCACCAGGGTCCCGGCGCCGTGCTCGGCCAGGAGCCGCGCAGCCAGGTACTCGGCCCGGTAGACGTCGGCGTTCTCGGAGGGCAGGACCTGATCCCAGTAGGCGCTGGTGTCCGCGAACCCGGGATCTGCGACCGGGCGCCGGTAGTCCGTGCCGGTCAGCGCGAACGCCAGGCCTCCGTCCGCGTGCGGTACGAGGGTCAGCTCCGGAGGCCGGGTGTTCACGGCGAACCGGTGGGGGCCCAGGCGGATGGTGTCACCACCGTCCGCGAACAACTCGGCGCGGTCCCGCAGTGCCCGGCCGGCCTCCTGGCGGGCCGCCTTCAGCCGTCCCTCCAGCTCCTCCGCCCGCACCTGGTCGCCGAGTTCGCGCAGCTCCTCGGCGGTGCGCCGGACCTTGGCGGCCATGGGGTCGGAGGCGAAGCAGGTGTTGACCGCGTCGAGGCTGTCCAGGCCGGCCATGCGCCGGGCGATGGTTTCCAGGACGCGCCCGGCCGACGCGGCGAGACGCTCCGCGCGCCGGGCCCGGGCGTCCTGGAGGGTCTGCCTGCGCGCCGAGAACGCGTCGTGGACCTCGGTGCGCTTGTCGGTGATCTCGGCGAGGAAACCGTCGTGGTCGGCGAAGCGTGACTCCAGGGTGTCCAGTTGGAGCAGCAGCCGGGCGAGCCGCGCGTCACATGTCTCCGGGGTGTCCGCAGCGGCCAGGGCGCCGGTGACCGACTGGGCGAGCAGCGCGAACTCGGCGGCGAACTCCGCGCGCCCCTCCTGGTCCAGGAGATCGCGGCGGCGCGCGGCGAGGGTCGCGCGGGCGCGGTTGAGTCCGCCCAGCACCTCGGCGATCCGCTCCAGGACGGCGGTCCGCACGGTGGCGTCCCCGATGTCCAGGCCGGACACGACCTCGGTGAGGGTCTGCAGCCCGAGGACCTGGGCGTCCAGCCGCTCGGCGACCGGTGCGGCCCCGGCAGCGGTGGTGATCGTCCCGGCCTCGGTGGTGAGCCGCTCGACTTCCGCGTGGTGGGCGGTGAAGGCGTCCTCGCGGCGGAGGAGATCCACGGCGCGCTGCGCGGTGGAGACGATGTGGGTCTCCGCGTCCTCGGCCAGTGCGTCGATGGCGTCGGCGTCCGCGTACCGCATCTCCTTGAGCGTCAGCAAGCGGCCCTGTGCCCGGCGCAGTTCGGTGATCCGATCGATCCACTCCCCGGCGGAGGCGGGCGCCTCCCCGCGGACCCGGCGCACCAGGCGCCGCAGCTCGTCGGCCGCTTCCGCGAGCGCTTCGGCAGCCTGCCGGGTCAGGGACTGTACGGACGCGAACTCCGCCAGCACCTGCTGTGCCGTGGCCCGGACCTCCTCCAGCGGGGTGCGCAGATCGCCGGCGTCCGCGTCGCCCAGCCAGTGGAAGCGGTCGGCGGCCCGGGTGCAGGCGGCGACCAGCGCCTCGTAGAGTTCGGCGGTGGCGGTGGTCTCGGCGGCCTGCCGGGAGACGGCGAGGCATTCGGAGAGACCGCGCACGAGGTCGGCGTTGCCGATGCGGGCGAGTGGTCCGTCGGCCACCGTCGCGGTGTGGGTCTCGGAGACGTACGGCGTGCTCCAGACCTGAACCGGGTGCATCCTCGCGGGCTCGCCGGACTCAGCGCGCAGCAGGATGAGGGTGCCGTCGTCGAAGAGGGCGTATCCGTGGCAGGAGAGCGGGGCGGCGATCTCCTCGCGGATCAGGTTGTACGGGAGCAGAAGGGTGCGGCCCGCCGCGCGGGCATGGAAGGCGAACAGCACGTCCTCGCCGTTGGGCGAGCGGATCGCACGCTCGAACTCCAGGCCCGAGACGTCTGTGTCGAAGGCCTTCACGGCGCCCGTGGCGAGGCAGTAGCCGCCGGGGAAGACGATGCCCTGGTCGTCGGGGAGCCGACGGCACGACCGCCCGATTCCGTCCAGCCGGACGACGGATCTGGTGAGCGTGTGGAAGACCAGGTGCCGCCAGGTCTCCTCCTTGTAGGGACGGACGCGCAGCAGCACCAGGGTGCCGACGACCGCGTAGGCCACCTCGGCGTCGGCGAGGGACTGCAGGGGCTCGTCGACCGGCTCGCTGTGGATGCCGTCGGCCGTCTCGGTGTCGTCCTCGGTCTTCACGGTGAGCGCTCCGCCGACCGTGGAGACGAAGACCGTGCCGTCGGCGACGGCGATGTGCGGATGCCGGCCCGGAATGTGGTCGTCCCGGGTCGTGTCGACCCAGGTGACGTCGTGCGAGGCGGGCAGGACGTCGTCGCGCTCGCCGTGGGCGTCGAGGAAGCGGACCTCGCCCGAGGGGGAGAGGGACCAGCGCAGGACGCGGATGTCGTCCGCCTGCTCACCTGTCCGGAAGACGGCGAGCAGCCTGCCCTCCACGCGGCGGAGCTGAAGGAGCCGCGCACCCTGGAAGTAGCGGTGCAGAGCCGCGTGTTCCCGTACGAAATCGGGGTCGTCGAGCAGGCCGGGCACGGCGCCGTCCGGAAGACGGTTCAGGTCACGGTCGTACAGGGCGAAGACCTCGGCGGCCGGGGCCTCGTAGCCGACGAGCAGAGCGTCGCCGACGGCGACGAGGTCGCGGGCGGCGAGGCTCCGCTCGGTGCGGATGTGCCGCGTTCCGGCGAGGGCGAGTTCGGTGGCTCCGAAGGTCCGCGCGCGTGCGGTGTTGAGGGCGTCGGCACGCCGCGCCAGCTCAGCGGCCCGGGCCCGGAGGCGATCGCGCAGCACCTCGTACGTACCGGCGTCCAGACCGCTTTCCGTCCCGGTCCCTGTCACTGTTCCGCTCCTCGTTTCGGTGGATTGGTCTCCGGAGCCGCCGCCCCCCGCGCGGCAGCTCCGGATGCTGTGTCAACGGGCTGTCAGCTCTTGACCGCCCCGTTCAGACCGGCGAGTTCGGCGACCGGCATGTCGGCCAGGCCCAGCTGCCGCGCCTTGCCGATCAGCTCGTCCAGCTGCCCCGACCCGGCCGGCATCAGCTTCATCAGCAGGGCCGAGACGGTCAGGTTCTGCACGTCGGCGGTGGAGACCGAGCCGAGCACCTTCGTCAGGTCCTCGGTGAAGGAGGCGGAGCCGTCCAGCCACGGCCCGGCCAGCGTCCGGGCCGTCTGCGAGTTGTCCACGAACCCGTCCACGGCCTTGCCGAGCGAGATCGACTGCACGAGCCGGTCGAAGAAGACGGACTCGCCGCCGACGATGCTGATGTCCGCGTTCTGCAGTCCTGTGGCGAGCACCGTGGCCTGTGCCTCGGCGACCTGTCGCTGTACGTCCAGCCCCGCGAGCCTGATGTCCTTCTCGGCCTCCAGCCGCAGGCGGTACTCCTCGTGCGTACGGGACGCCTCGTCCAGCGCGGCCATCGCGGCGGCCTTCTCGGTGAGACCCGCGGCCTCGGCCTTGAGCTTCTCGCCGATGGCGGTGGCCTCGGCGAGGGCCTTCTCGCGGGTACCGGCCGCTTCCGCGCGCAGGCGTGCCTCGGTGGCCTCGGCCTCCGCACGGCCGGCCTTCTCGATGACGTCGGCCTCCTTCTCCCGTACCTGGACGGCGGCCAGGCCCTCGGCCGCGGCTTCGGCCTGGATGCCCTCGGCGAGGCGGACCTTGGCGCGGGCGTCCATGTCGGCGGCCTTGTGACGTGCCTCGGCCAGTGTCAGCTCCTCCGCCGCCCGGTGGATCGCGGCCTGCTCGGCGGCCTCGGCGGCCTTGATGTCCTTGACCAGCCGCTCCTGCGCCTCCGCCTCGGCGGCGATGATCACGGCCTGGCGCTGCCGCTCCGCCTCCTCCACGGCGCGCAGCTTCTTGATGGACTCCTCCTGCTCGGCGACCGTCCGGTCCACGGCGACCCGCTCGCGGACCACCTCGGCGATCTCCCGCTTCTCCGCCTCGACCTCCTTGGCGGCGGCGATGCGGGTCAGTTCGGTCTCCCGCTCCCGGGCGATGACCTCCAGCAGCCGGTCCTTCTCGATGCGCTCGCTTTCGATGGCGATGACCCGCTCGCGGTTCTTCTGCGCGACGGCGACCTCGCGCGCCTGGTTCTCGCGCTGGATGCCCAGCTGCTCCTCGGTCTTCAGGAAGGCGCTCTGCGCACGCAGCCGCTCCTCCTCGGCCACGCGGGCGGTCTCGGCCTCCTCCCGGGCCCGTACGGTCTCGATCTCCCGGCGCTGCTTGATCTCGGCGTCGGCCTGGCGGCGCTCCAGTTCCAGGATGGCCTCCCGGGCGTCGACGTTCTGCCGGGTGATCTCCTTCTCCTCGGTGCGCTGCGCCTCGTTGGTGCGTACGTGCTCGGCGGCGGTCAGCTCGGTGATCTTGCGAATGCCCTGGGCGTCGAGGACGTTGGCCGGGTCCAGCTGGGTCAGCGGCGTCTGCTCCAGGTAGTCGATCGCCGCGTCCTCCAGGTGGTAGCCGTTGAGGTCGACGCCGATGACCTCGATGATCCGGTACCGCAGCTCGTCGCGCTTGGTGTAGAGGTCGGTGAAGTCCATCTGCTTGCCGACCGTCTTCAGCGCCTCGGAGAACTTCGCGTGGAACAGCTCCTGAAGTGTGTTCCGGTCGCTCGCCCTGGCCGTCCCCACGGCTTGGGCGACCTTGATGACGTCCTCGACGGTCTTGTTGACCCGTACGAAGAACGTGATCCGGATGTCGGCCCGGATGTTGTCCTGGCAGATCAACCCGTCCTTGCCGGTCCGGGTGATCTCGATGGCCTTCACCGATATGTCCATCACCTCGGCCTTGTGCAGCACGGGCAGCACGACCTGGCCGGTGAAGGTCACATCGACCTTGCGCATCTTCGACACGATCAGCGCCTTGCCCTGCTCCACCTTGCGGAACAGCCGGCTGATCACGAACAGCATGGCGGCGGCGCTGAGCAGGACCACGGCGACGAGCACGCCGATTCCCAGAGTGATGGCATCCATGAGTAATCCCCGGATCTAAGGGTGGGAGCTGAAGTGGGTGGGCGCTGGGTTCAGCCGCGCCGGTCGAGCGCCGTGTCGAAGACGACGGCGGTGGAGCCGTCCCTGGCCGCGACCTCCGTCCGGCCGAAGTCCGCGTCCACCCGGCCGGTGCGGAGGGTGTGAGTCGGACCGATGACGTCGTTCCGGGACGGCCCGGATTCATCGGGGAAGAGCTTGGACAGCGGTCGCACGGCCGCACGGGTCAGACGCCAGGAGCCGAAGACGGAGGCGCACAGCAGGACGGTGCCGAGGAGATGAGCCAGGGCATCCGGCCACCCCGTACGGTCGAGGAGCACGGAGCCGGTGACGGTGAAAAGCCAGGCGGTGACGATCAGCAGGGAGGCGGACACCGAGACGGGCACCCCGCCCAGGTTCAGCGCATCGGTGTCCACGTCCGCGTCGAAACTGTCGTGGCCGGCGGCGCCGAGCAGGACCAGGAGCCAGAACCCGACGACGACCACGAGAGCCGCCGTGAACGGCAGGGCGGGGAAGCCGGCGATGACACGCAGAAACTCGACCACGACACTCTCCCCCTGGTTCCACAGCACGGCGTGCTGCTTTCCGGTCTCCGGCATGCGTCTCACGCAACAGCCCGGGCAGGGTCATGTTGACAGGGCGGTACGCCGGCTCGCATTGCCGTACACCGGCAATCTTTACGCTTCATTGATGCCGGTCGCAGACGCCTGACCCCCGCATGTCACCCTTGGTGCCGCGCGTCAGGGGCTCATCACGAGAGGTCCGCCGCGTGGAGCACCGGGTCGTCCAGGCATGCGCTCGGCCGGGCGGTGGCGGCGTGAAGGACCGTTCATCCGGAGCCAGCCTGCCCGCGACATAGGTGTCCGATGAACGGACCGTGCTCTCCGTATAACGGTGTGGTCTCGCTTGCTGGCACTTTCGAAGATTACTGACCGTTATGTGATTTGAATCACTAAAGATCTCGTAAGGCCTGTGGTAGAACTGCGCAACTCCGCTGGTGGCACCACCCCTCGCCGCCCGGCGGAGCGTCGGCACACACGCCGGCTGCACGACCAGGGTGATCACGGTCCGCGTCCACGGATCGCACACCCAGTGTCGCCGATCGGACAACGGCGTTCGCTCAAAGACCGCACATCTTCCCGGCGCAGCCTCCCCTGCGCCGGTACTGCGCCATCGAGGTAGCCACAGTGTCACTCGACTCCATCACCACGTCCGTCGACACAGCTGTCAGCGGATTCTTCGAGCCCATAGCCACCTGGCTCGTGGAAGTCGTCTTCTACTCCGTCCCCGTCGGGGGTACGGACCTTCCGCTCATCGTCGCCTGGCTGGTGGTCGCCGGTCTGGTGTTCACGGGCTGGTTCGGCCTCGTCCAGCTCCGCAAGTTCAAGCTGGCCGTCGACGTGGTGCGCGGGAAGTACGACGAGGAGGGGTCGGCCGGCGAGGTCAACCACTTCCAGGCCCTCACGGCCGCCGTCTCCGGCACGGTCGGCCTCGGCAACATCGCCGGTGTGGCCGTCGCCGTCTCGATCGGCGGCCCCGGCGCCACGTTCTGGATGATCCTGTGCGGTCTGCTCGGCATGGCGACGAAGTTCGTCGAGGTCACCCTCGGCGTGAAGTACCGCGAGGTGCACGCCGACGGCACCGTCTCCGGTGGCCCGATGCACTACCTGCCCAAGGGTCTGGCCGAGCGCTTCGGCAAGAACGGCAAGACCCTCGGCAAGGTCCTCGCGGTCCTCGCCTCCTTC
>NZ_DASQNH010000030.1:0-68462 GCF_035645055.1 Streptomyces sp.
CTCGCGCCAGGCGATGGCGGTCTCGTTGGCGTCGGCCGGGCGGACGACGTTCAGGCCCGGGATGGCGCGCAGCGCGGCCAGGTGCTCGACCGGCTGGTGGGTCGGGCCGTCCTCGCCGAGGCCGATGGAGTCGTGCGTCCACACGTACGTCACCGGCAGCTGCATCAGCGCGGACATGCGCACCGCGTTGCGCATGTAGTCGGAGAACACCAGGAAGGTGCCGCCGTAGACGCGGGTGTTGCCGTGCAGGGCGATGCCGTTCATCTCCGCGGCCATCGAGAACTCGCGGATGCCGAAGTGGACGGTACGGCCGTACGGGTTCGCCTCCGGCAGCGGGTTGCCCGCCGGGAGGAACGAGCTGGACTTGTCGATGGTGGTGTTGTTGGAGCCCGCCAGGTCAGCGGAGCCGCCCCACAGCTCGGGGATGACCTCGCCCAGGGCCTGGAGCACCTTGCCGGACGCGGCACGGGTCGCGACCGCCTTGCCGGGCTCGAAGACCGGGATCTTCTCCTCCCAGCCGGCGGGCAGCTCGCCCTTGCTGATCCGGTCGAACTCGGCCGCGCGCTCCGGCTGGGCCGTCCGCCAGGCGGCGATCCGCTTGTCCCAGGCGGTGTGCGCCCGGGCGCCCCGGTCGAGGGCCCGGCGGGTGTGCGCCAGGACCTCGTCGGCGACCTCGAAGGACTGCTCCGGGTCGAAGCCGAGGATCCGCTTGGTGGCGGCGATCTCCTCCTCGCCGAGCGCGGAGCCGTGCGACGCCTCGGTGTTCTGCGCGTTCGGCGCGGGCCAGGCGATGACCGTGCGCATCGCGATGATCGAGGGCCGCCCGGTCTCGGCCCGGGCGGCCGTCAGCGCCGCGTACAGGGCGTGGACGTCGACGTCACCGTTGTCGGCGGGCTCGATCCGCTGGGTGTGCCAGCCGTACGCCTCGTACCGCTTCAGCACGTCCTCGGAGAACGCGGTGGCGGTGTCGCCCTCGATGGAGATGTGGTTGTCGTCGTAGAGGAGGACCAGGTTGCCCAGCCTCTGGTGGCCGGCGAGCGAGGAGGCCTCGGCGGAGACGCCCTCCTGGAGGTCGCCGTCGGAGACGATCGCCCAGACGGTGTGGTCGAAGGGGGACTCGCCCGCCGGCGCGTCCGGGTCGAACAGACCGCGCTCGTAACGGGCGGCCATCGCCATGCCGACGGCGTTGGCGACACCCTGGCCCAGCGGGCCGGTCGTGGTCTCCACCCCGGCGGTGTGCCCGTACTCGGGGTGACCGGGCGTCTTGGAGCCGTGGGTGCGGAACGCCTTGAGGTCGTCCAGGCCCAGCTCGTACCCGGCGAGGTAGAGCTGGGTGTAGAGGGTCAGCGAGGTGTGGCCGGGGGAGAGGACGAAGCGGTCACGGCCCGCCCACTCGGGGTCCGCGGGGTCGTGCCGCATCACCTTCTGAAAGATCGTGTACGCGGCGGGGGCCAGGCTCATCGCCGTGCCCGGGTGCCCGTTGCCGACCCGCTGTACGGCGTCCGCCGCCAGCAGGCGGGCGGTGTCGACGGCACGCCGGTCGAGGTCGCTCCACTCGAAGCCGCCGGTTGTCTGCGTGCTCATCTGATCGCAGTCCCCTTCAAAAAGTCATTGATCTCGGTGTTTCCACTGGTCAGCCGCGTTCGACTCTAAAAGTCTGACTTTTTCGCGGGAAGGTCTGGGTGTGTCAGCCTGTGGTGAAAGTGGGACACCCGGACGGCAAGGTGCGGGACCGAGACGGTACGAGACGGATATGGCGGACAGAACACACCAAGAGGGCGACAGTGACGGCATCAGAACCTTCGCCTTCCCCACCGACCTCAGCATCAGCGGCGTCGGCATGCAGGTCGGCCCGATGGGCGCCGGCCGCACCTGGCACTCCACGGCACCGCCCGACCGTGTCCACCGCATCGACTTCCACGTCGTGATGGTCTTCGCCGCCGGCCCCGTACGCCACATGGTCGACTTCACCGAGTACGAGGCGACGGCCGGCGACGTGCTGTGGATCCGCCCAGGACAAGTGCACCGCTTCACGACCACGAGCGAGTACCGCGGAACCGTCCTCACCATGCAGCCCGGTTTCCTGCCCCGCGCCACCGTCGAGGCGACCGGCCTCTACCGTTACGACCTGCCGCCCCTGCTCCACCCCGACCCGCCGCGGCTCGCCGCGCTGGAGGCCTCACTCGCCCAGCTGCGCCGCGAGTACGAGGACACCGCCACCCTCCCGCCCGGCCTGCACACCGCGGTCCTGCGCCACTCCCTGACCGCGTTCCTGCTGCGCCTCGCCCATCTCGCGGCCAGCTCCGCCGAGGCGTCCAGCCGGCCGGGCGACACCACGTTCACCCTCTTCCGGGACGCCGTCGAGGCGGGCTTCGCCACCAATCACAGTGTCAGCGCCTACGCCGACGCCCTCGGTTACTCCCGCCGCACCCTCGTGCGCGCGGTACGCGCCGCGACCGGCGAGACACCCAAGGCGTTCATCGACAAACGGGTGGTGCTGGAGGCCAAGCGCCTGCTCGCGCACACCGATCTGCCGATCGGCCGGGTGGGTGTCGCGGTGGGCTTCCCCGACGCGGCGAACTTCTCCAAGTTCTTCCACCAGCACACCGACACGACCCCGGCGGCCTTCCGCGCGGAGCTGCGATAGCGCGAACGGGGCTCCACGCGCGCGTGGAGCCCCGTTCCGGGGAGGCGGCGGACCGCTGTCAGCGGCCGAAGGTGAACCAGTTCACGTTCACGAAGTCCGCCGGCTGTCCGCTGGTGAACGTGAGATACACGTCGTGGGTGCCGGTGACCGAGGAGATGTTCGCCGGGACCGTGCGCCACGACTGCCAGCCGCCCGTGTTACCGACCGCGAAGCTGCCGATCGGCGGGTTGGTCCGGCTGTCCAGCCGCACCTCGACGAGACCGCTCACCCCGGAGCCGGCCCCGCTCGCGACCCGGGCGGAGAACTGGGTGGCGGGCGTGGAACCGAAGGTGACGCCCCGGTAGAGAGCCCAGTCGCCGTTGCCGACGGCGCCGACGTTCTGGCCGCCGCCCGTGTCGGAGGTGGACTCGGTGATCACGCCGGACTGGCCGTCGAACGACTCGGCCTGGATGGCGCTGTAGGCGTCACGGTTGCCGGTCGGCGGGGGCGTGGTACCGCTCCCGCCGGCCGACAGCACCTGGACGTAGTCCACCACCATGGAGTGGCCCGGGACCGTGCCGGCGTCCGGGCCGCCGCCGAAGGCGTCCGGGAAGCCGCCGCCCATCGCCACGTTGAGGATGAGGAAGAAGCCGTGGTCGGTGGCGTTGGTCCAGGTCGTCGCGTCCACCTGGTTCTCGCGGACGGTGTGGAAGTGGGTGTTGTCGACGTAGAAGCGGATCTCCTCCACGCTCGCCGAGCGGTCCCACTCCATGCGGTAGGTGTGGAACCCGGCCTGGCAGGTGGTGCCGGGGCACGCGGTGGACCCGCCGATGCCGCTGGTCTCGTTGCACGGGCCGCCCGGCGAGGTGCCGCAGTGCATGGTGGCCCACACCGTGTTCAGGCCCTGGGTGTTCTCCATGATGTCCAGCTCGCCGACGGCGGGCCAGTTCCAGTAGTTGCCCCGGTAGGGCGCGCCCAGCATCCAGAACGCGGGCCAGTAGCCCTTGGCGGCGGCGCCGGTGACGTTCGGCACCTGGATGCGGGCCTCTACGCGCAGCTTGCCGTTCGCCGGGGGCTGGAAGTCGGTGCGGTTGGTCTCGATCCGGCCGGAGGTCCAGCGGCCGGACGCGTCGCGGCGCGGGGTGATCCGGAGGTTGCCGTTGCCGTCGAGGGAGACGTTGTCGGTGCTGGACGTCATCGTCTCGATCTCGCCGGTGCCCCAGTTGGCGGGGCCGCCCGGGTAGCCGGTGCCGGTCGCGTAGCGCCAGTTCGTGGTGTTCACGCCGGTGCCCGCGGCGCCGTTGAAGTCGTCGACGAAGACCTGCGTCCAGCCGGACGGGGGCGGCGGGGCGGCGGCCGTCGCGGACGGGGCGGTGACCGTCGCCGCGGCCGCCGCCAGACCCAGGACGCCGACGGCGGCGATCAGGGCCCGCCGCAGCGGGCCCCGTCTGTGCGAGGTGCCGGAGGGTGCACTCATGTGGGGGTGCCTCTCGATACGGAAGGGGGTGCGCGGGTGTCCGCCGAGAGCGCCCATCACATGATGAGAGCGCTCTCAGAGTGCGCCCAATGTGCTCGCCGCCACCGTCGGCGTCAAGAGGTGAAACCGAGAAAGTCCTTCCCGTCCAGGGGAGTTCACTCCCTGAAGGAGGAAACGCATCCCCTGAAGGGGACGTCCGCCCGTACGGATCAGACGGTGGCCTCCCGGTACGCGTACACGGTCGTCGCCACCGCGCACACCCCGGGCTGGATCATCTGGGCGCGGAGGGTGCCGGTGCCCGGGTCGTAGTCGACGCCCTCCGTCTCGTAGCCGCCGCCGGTGCACGCGCTGCGCTGCGGCAGCGCGAACAGACTCGTCACCGTGCCGGTCACGGGTCCGCCGTCCAGCGCGTGCTCCAGGTCGACCTGGAGCAGCGGACGCGGCTCGGGGAAGTGCGTGCCGGACGCGTCGTTGGAGGCGCACACCAGACGGGTGTCCGTGACGAAGTCGCAGCCCTGGATGTCGCGCACCGGCCGGTCCAGCGTGATCTGCCCGGCCTCCGCGAGCGTGCCGCCCGTGGCGGGGGTGCTCGGGTTCAGCAGCGGGGCGGGGAAGACCTGGAGCCGGTGCTGTTCGCCCCACTCGCCGGCGACCAGCCACCGCGCGTCGGGCGAGACGGCGGCGAAGGAGTTGTTCACCTTCTCGCCCTGGCTCAGCGGGTGGACGTACTCGTAGCGCTTCCCGGCCGGGGTGGTGACCGCGAACATCTTCGACGGGGCCGTGTCCGCGCCCTGGTAGGCGTCGACGACATGACCGCGCGCGATGTCCGGGTCGCCGACGTGGTTCCAGCCCTTCAGCCGCAGGCTCAGCGGGATGTCGGCGAGCCCCCGGTACAGCAGGGAGCCGTCCGCGTGGCTGGCGAGGCCCTGCCCGCCGCCCAGGGTGTCGGTGTACGCCGTTCCGGTCTCCGTCCAGACCGGCGCGCCCGCGGCGGAGGTGGTGCCCGCGCCCAGGGCGAGGGCACCGGTCAGGGCGGTGACGGTGAGAAGTTGACGCTTCATCAGACTCCTGTCACGCGTGGGAGATGGCGTTCGCATGGAACCACGTGCGCGGCGCGGGGTCACCGTCCGGGGAAGGACGAAGCCGCGGCGAGTACTGTGCTCACGTGCCGGCAGGTGATCAGTACTGTGCTCACGTGCCGGCAGGTGATCGCGGTGGAGAGGCGGGAGCGGCGTGCGGCTGACGATTCTGGGCGGCGGCGGATTCCGGGTGCCGCTGGTGTACGGGGCGCTGCTCGGGGACCGGGGAGAGGGGCGGGTGACCCGGGTCGTCCTTCAGGATCCCGACGCCGGCCGACTGCATGCGGTCTCCCGTGTGCTGGCCGAACAGGCCGCCCACGTCCCGGACGCCCCCGAGGTCATCGCCACCACGGACCTCGACGAGGCCCTGCGCGGCGCCGACTTCGTCTTCTCCGCGATCCGCGTCGGCGGGCTGGAGGGGCGCGCGAACGACGAGCGGGTCGCCCTGGCGGAAGGGGTGCTCGGCCAGGAGACGGTCGGCGCGGGCGGCATCGCCTACGGTCTGCGCACGGTCCCGGTCGCCGTCGACATCGCCGCCCGGATCGCCCGCCTTGCCCCCGACGCCTGGGTCATCAACTTCACCAACCCGGCGGGACTGGTCACCGAGGCCATGTCCCGCCGCCTCGGCGACCGCGTCATCGGCATCTGCGACTCGCCGGTCGGCCTCGGCCGCCGGATCGCCCGGGTGCTCGGCGCGACCGACCCCGCCGAGGCGTGGATCGACTACGTCGGCCTCAACCACCTCGGCTGGGTGCGCGGCCTGCGGATCGCGGGCCGCGACGAACTCCCGCGCCTGCTCGCCGACCCCGCCCTGCTCGGCTCCTTCGAGGAGGGCAGGCTGTTCGGCGCCGACTGGCTCCGGTCGCTCGGCGCGATCCCCAACGAATACCTGCACTACTACTACTTCAACCGCGAGACCGTCCGCGCCTACCAGGAGGCCGAGCGCACCCGCGGCGCCTTCCTGCGCGACCAGCAGGCCGGCTTCTACGCCGAGGCCGGCGATCCGGCGGTGTCCGCCCTGGCCGCCTGGGACCGCACCCGCGCCGAACGCGAGGCCACCTACATGGCGGAGAACCGGGAGACCGCCGGCGCCGGCGAGCGCGAGGCCGACGATCTGTCCGGCGGCTACGAGAAGGTCGCCCTCGCCCTGATGCGGGCCATCGCCCGCGACGAGCGCACCACCCTCATCCTCAACGTCCGCAACCGCGGCACCCTCACGGTCCTCGACACCGACGCGGTGATCGAGGTGCCGTGCCTGGTCGACGCCAACGGCGCCCACCCGGTGGCCGTGGACCCGCTGCCCGGCCACGCCACCGGTCTGGTCTGCTCGGTCAAGGCGGTCGAACGCGAGGTGCTGTCGGCCGCCGAGTCCGGCTCCCGCACCACGGCGGTGAAGGCGTTCGCCCTCCACCCGCTCATCGACTCGGTGACGGTGGCCCGCAGGCTCGTCGACGGCTACAAGGCCGTCCATCCCGGCCTCGCCTACCTCGCATAGGCGACACCGGGCACCCCGAGAAGGGGCGCGGGGAACTGCGCGACCAGCCCCCGGCACCCGACCTACAGCGACACCACCTCGGCCGCCAACCCGACGGAGCCGACCCGCTGCTGCGGCAGAGAGACCTGCCGCAACGGCCGCGGCCCCGCCACCACCGTGTAGTCCTGCCCCAGGAACGGCGGCGTGATCTCGCCCGGGTCGTCCCCGAGCGCCATCCGCACCGCGGCCCACGGCGCGTTGATCCCGCACAGCGACAACTGGTGCAGCCCGCCCGCGGGCCGCGCGTTCACATCCATCAGCACCGGCCGCTCGCCGAACATCCGGAACTGGATGTTGGACAGGTAGTGCAGCCCGAACCCCTCCGCGATCCGCCGCGCCGGCTCCAGCCACTGCTCGTGCAGCGTGAACCCGCGCCGTCGGCCGTTCTTGGTGCGGCCCACGGCCAGCCGCACCCGGTTGTCCGGTCCGGTGAGGCAGTCCACCGACACCTCCGGCTGCTCCAGGCGGGGCATCACCAGCCAGTCGACGGGCTCCTCCGCCTGCCGCACCGCCTCCACCGCCAGGTCGAGCGGGACGTACGGGGTCGGGAACCCTTCGAGGTGAAAGAGTGAGAAGGGGGCGCGCGTGACGACCCGGAAGCCCACCCCGCCCGCACCGGACGCGGGCTTGAAGCACGCCTTGTGCCCCGCCGCCTCCAACTCGTCGACCGCCGCGACGAGTTCGTCGGCGTCGCGGACCCGCCACCACGGCGGCACCGGCACCCCGATCGCCTGCACGGCCTCGTACGCGATCACCTTGTCCTGGAAGACGGCCACCGCCTGCGGCGGCGGCGCCAGCAGCGCCGTGCCGATCGCCTCGAACTCGGCGCGGTGCGCCACGATCGCCGCCTGGTGCAGCCGCGGCACGAACACATCGATTCCGCGCCGTGCGCACACGTCGAGGGCGTACTCCGCGTACGCCGCGGGCGACAGGCCCTCGGGCTCCAGTTCCGCGGTGTCGGCGGCGGCCAGCACGGGTGAGTCCGGATCCCCGTGGGTCGCATGGATCTCGACGGCCCGATCGCTGGGATTTCGGCGCAGCTGATCCATGAAGAACACGTTCTCCGCGTACGTGCGGTTGAGCCAGACGCGTACGCGAGAGACCATTCAGGCCGCCTTTCACGGTTCGCGGGCACGGCGGAGCAGGGCCGGCCCGGCCAGGGGAATGAGGGAGGGACACCGAACCGCCCCTGAGCGAAGGGGTTCGTGGCGGTGGTGTTGGGCAGATCATACGGCTTCACGGCCACTCGCGTGCAACGCGTGTGTTACGGCTCGTACCACGGGTAAGGCGTACGGCCCGCACCACCGGCCGGCGCGGCGACCCGGGTCGCCCTTGCCCGACACCGCGCACGTGTGTTCTCGTGGTGCCGTTCGCGGGACGTGACGGGACGTGACGGGAGGGGCGACAGGTGACATCGACGGCCGGTGGTGCCGGGCAGCTGCTGGCCATCAGCGACCTGCACATCGGATACGAGGAGAACCGCGCGCTGGTCGAGAAGCTCCGCCCCGGGACCGACGACGACTGGCTCCTCGTGGCCGGTGACGTGGCGGAGTCCGTGTCCTCGATCGAGTGGGCGCTGAAGACCCTCGCCGGACGCTTCCGCAAGGTCGTCTGGGTCCCCGGCAACCACGAACTGTGGACCCACCCCTCGGATCCCGTCACCCTGCGCGGCGTCGCCCGGTACGAACACCTGGTCGAGATGTGCCGCCGCCTGGACGTCGTCACCCCCGAGGACCCCTACCCCGTCTGGGAGGGCCCCGGCGGCCCGGTCGCCATCGCCCCGCTCTTCCTCCTCTACGACTACTCCTTCCTCCCCGAGGGCTGCGCCTCCAAGGAGGAGGGGCTGGCGTACGCGCACAAGACCGGTGTCGTGTGCACCGACGAGTATCTGCTCCACCCCGACCCCTACCCGACCCGCGAGGACTGGTGCCGGGCCCGGGTCGCCGCAACCGAGGCGCGTCTTTCCGCGCTCCCCGAGGACCTGCCCACCGTCCTGGTCAACCACTGGCCGCTGGACCGGCATCCGACCGAGGTGCTGTGGTATCCGGAGTTCGCCATGTGGTGCGGCACCCGGCTGACCGCCGACTGGCACCGCCGCTTCCGGGTCGAGGCCATGGTCTACGGCCATCTGCACATCCCGCGGACCACCGTGCACGAGGGCGTCCGCTTCGAGGAGGTGTCGGTGGGATACCCCCGTGAATGGCGCAAGCGCCCGCACCCGCCGGGCCGGCCGCGCCGCATACTCCCCAGGGAGGTCTGAGCCCGGTGATCGAGGACCTGCTGCCCGACGCGGTGATCGCGGTCGAGGCGCACGGAAGCGACGAGATCGTGGAGACGCCGCTGTTCCCCGGCGAGGAGCGGTTCGTGGCGCTGGCCGTGGCCAAACGGCGCCGCGAGTACGCCACCGTGCGCGCCTGCGCCCGCCGGGCCATGGAGAAGCTGGGAGTGCCCCCGCAGGCGATCCTGCCGGGTGAACGGGGCGCGCCGCAGTGGCCCGACGGGCTGCTCGGCAGCATGACCCACTGCGACGGCTACTGCGCGGCGGCGCTGGTCCGCGCCGCCGACCTGGCCTCCCTCGGCATCGACGCCGAACCGCACGCGCCGCTCCCGGACGGGGTGCTGGAGGCCGTCGCCCTGCCCGGCGAGCGGGAGCGGCTGCGCCGGCTGGCCGCCGAGCGCCCCGACGTACACGGGGACCGGTTGCTGTTCAGCGCGAAGGAGTCCGTCTACAAGGCGTGGTTCCCGCTCACCGGGCAGTGGCTGGAGTTCTCCGAGGCGGACATCGACATCACCGTCGGCCCCGACGACCCGGCGCGCGGCCGGTTCCGCGCCGAACTCCTCGTGCCCGGGCCACTGGTGGAGGGTCGCCGGATCGGCCGCTTCGAGGGGCGCTGGGCCGTCCGTGGGGGCCTGGTGGCGACCGCGGTGACGGTGCCGGGCTCCTGACCCGGCGCGGAGGGCCGGGACGTTCGGCACGCTGTCAGGCGGGACCTTCGGCACGGTGTCACGAGTGCGGGTACCAGCTGTGCAGCAGCCGGAAGAACTCCTCCTCGTTGCCGTTCAGCCCCGCCTCCGCCAGCGCCTGTTCGGCCTCGGCGAGCACGGCGGGCGGCACGACGGGCGGTCCGGGCGCCCCGTGCGGGCCGGGCGCGGTGTCGAGAGCGGCCCGCACGGTGTGCAGCAGCCGCAGATAGGCCTGGACGGCGGCGCGCTCGCGGTCGGTCAGCACGGCGGTGGACATCGGTCGGCTCTCCCCGTCTCGACAGCGTGCCCCGCACGGTGCGGGGCCTGTGTCCAGCTTGCCGCCTGCCACTGACAATCGGCCCCCGTGCCCGCGGGGTTCGCCCGCTCAGCGGAGCCGAGAGCGCGGCGGAACGAGCCGGGAAAAGCCTCCCCACGCTGGGCCGAACGGTCGACGGCGGCGGGCCCGGGACATCCGCCCGGTCAGGCCTCGGGCCGCTTGACGCTCTCCAGGAGCATGTCCAGCCATTCGGCGACCTTGTCGCGGTGCTGGTCGGTGGGCAGTTGGGCGGCCCGCCAGGCGATCCCGCGCACGCCGTGGTCCTGGAGCAGCCGCTCCAGCGGGTCGTCGGGCGCGCCGGCCGCCGCAGCGCGTTCCCGGTCGGCGAGCTTCTGGAGCAGTTCCTGCTCGGTGCGTTGCAGGGCGCCCGCCAGCGCTTCGGGGTCCTCGGCCGTCAGGAAACCGGCGTGCACGCGGAAGAAACGCTGGATGGCGTCGCAGTGCTCCATGGTGGGGCGGCGGTCGCCGTTGATGAGCGCCCCGGCCTGCTGCCGGGACATGCCGGCCCCGTCGGCTATCTCCTGCTGGGTGTACCGGCGGCCGTTGGGCTTCAGCCGGGTGCGCCGCAGCAGGTCCAGCCGCTGCAGGAAGCGCGCCTGCACATCGGGCTCTCCGGCGGGCCGGCCGCGCAGCAGCTCCTTGACCACCGGCTCGGGGACACCGCAGGCGACGGACAGCCGGGCGGTGTCGAAGACCTCGGCGTGCGGCACGCCGAGCCGGTCGGCGAGCGCGGTGACGCGGGCGACCACGGCCGGCAGCACAGCCGTCGCCGTGGCGCCCGGAACCTCGTAGCCATCCGTCACCGACAGGTCTCCTACGTCTCTCACAGGCTTCTCACAACTGGTTGCCGTGAACTTCCCGGAGAGTAGCCGGTGCTTCGAACTCACATCCAGGTCTCGCCACAACTGTGGCCAATTTCAGCCGTCAACAGGCATGAAATGCCACGATAGTTGACACGCCTCGCGTCGGGGCCCCAGGATCAAGGCGCCGCGTGAAGGCCGCAGAGGCAAGAGGGGTGACCTCCCGATGGCGTATCAGGCAGGAGGGCAGCGGTCCGAGCTGCGGCCCGTACCCGAGTGTCCCGAGGCCCAGGCGTATCTGGAGGACTACGCCGTACTGCTCCAGGCCGTCCCCTTTCCCTCCGTCGTCGTCGACCACGCCTGGGACGTCGTCGCCGCCAACAGCGCGTTCGAGACACTTTTCCGGGGCGTGGGACCGCATCCGACGGCGATGCCGTGGGACAACTTCCTCAGATTCGTCCTGTTCCACCCCGAGGCGGGCACCGTCCTCGGCGAGCACGAGTCGCGCTGGTGCCTGCCGATGCTGGCACACTTCGCCGCCGCCTTGGAGCGGCAGGGCCAGGACCACCGGCTCCAGGCGATCCGCCGGGAGATCGCCCAGGACCCCATCATGGAGGCGGCCTACCGGCACGGTCTGCCGCACTGGATCCGCGCGGTCGGCCAGGCGGCCGTCGAGCACGACGGCGCGATCCGTCCGCTGCTGCACCCCGACCCGCGCTGGGGCGCCACGGACTGCCGTATCGTCGGCGAAACCCCCAAGACCCTGCAGGATCTGGGCTACGCCCGGCTGACGCTGGTGCTGCGCGAGCCGCGCCGCGCGGCGTCCGTCCCGCGCCGGCGCGCCCGCGCCCGCCGTGCGGCGGGCCACCTCAGCGTGGTCCCCGCCCCCGAGGTCTGACCGGGCACCGCCGGCGTTCAGGTCGCCGACGGCGCCACGGTCGGACCGGGGCGCGCCCCGATGTGCCGCCCCGTCTTCCGCTTCGGCCGGAAACACACCTCACGTACCCGTGACTTTCACATGGGCGCCACCACACCCTTCCCTGACGTTTGGTGCTCTTGGAACACTCCTTCCGCGCGCATTCCGTCATGGCCATCCGGCCGGCCGAACAACGTCAGGACGAGAGGTCCCCACCCATGCCCGAAGTCAACCGGCGCAGATTCCTCCAGATCGCGGGTGCCACCACGGCGTTCAGCGCGCTGGCCGGCAGCATCGAGCGCGCCGCGGCCCTGCCCGCCGACCGTCGCTCGGGAACGATCGAGGACGTCGAGCACATCGTCGTGCTGATGCAGGAGAATCGTTCCTTCGACCACTACTTCGGGAAACTGCGCGGCGTCCGCGGCTTCGGCGACCCCCGCCCGGTCACCCTCGACAGCGGCAAGCCCGTCTGGCACCAGCCGGACGGCGGCAAGGACGTACTGCCCTTCCACCCGGACGCCGACGACCTCGGCATGCAGTTCCTGGAGGGCCTGCCGCACGGCTGGACCGACGGTCAGCAGGCCTACAACGGCGGCAAGTACGACCGGTGGATCCCCGCCAAGGGCACCACCACCATGGCGTACCTGACCCGTGAGGACATCCCGTTCCACTACGCGCTCGCCGACGCCTTCACCGTCTGTGACGCCTACCACTGCTCGTTCATCGGCTCCACCGACCCGAACCGCTACTACATGTGGAGCGGCTCCACGGGCAACGACGGCACGGGCGGCGGCCCCGTCCTCGGCAACGACGAGCTGGGCTACGGCTGGACCACCTACCCCGAGCGCCTGGAGAAGGCCGGGATCTCCTGGAAGATCTACCAGGACATCGGCGACGGCCTGGACGCGGCCGGTCACTGGGGCTGGATCGCCGACGCCTACCGCGGCAACTACGGCGACAACTCCCTGCTCTACTTCAACAGCTACCGGAACGCCACCCCCGGCGACCCGCTGTACGACAAGGCCCGCACCGGAACCGACGTCAAGAACGGCGACGGCTACTTCGACCGGCTGCGCGCCGACGTCAGGGCCGGCACCCTGCCGCAGGTCTCCTGGATCGCCGCGCCCGAGGCCTTCTCCGAGCACTCCAACTGGCCGTCCAACTACGGCGCCTGGTACATCGCGCAAGTCCTCGACGCGCTGACCTCCAACCCGGCGGTCTGGGCGAAGACGGCCCTGTTCATCACGTACGACGAGAACGACGGCTTCTTCGACCACGTGGTGCCGCCGCTGCCGCCGAAGGACGCCTCCCGCGGCAAGTCCACGGTCGATGTCTCCCTCGACCTCTACCCGGGCGACAGCAGGCGCCCCGCCGGCCCCTACGGGCTCGGCCCGCGCGTGCCCATGCTGGTCGTCTCGCCGTGGAGCAAGGGCGGCTGGGTCTGCTCCGAGACCCTCGACCACACCTCCGTCATCCGGTTCATGGAACGCCGCTTCGGCGTCCACGAGCCGAACATCTCGCCCTGGCGGCGCGCGATCTGCGGTGACCTCACCGCCGCGTTCGACTTCTCCCGCACCGACACCCGGCCGGCCGCGCTGCCCGGCACCGACGGCTACGAGCCGCCGGACCGCGAGCGCCACCCCGACTACCGCCCGGTGCCGCCCGCGCACCCCGACATGCCCCGGCAGGAGCGCGGTCTGCGCCCGGCCCGCCCGCTGAGGTACGCCCCGCTGGTGGACGGCTCGGCGGACCCGGCGGCCGGGAAGTTCACCCTCACCTTCGCCTCGGGGGCGAAGGCCGGGGCCGCCTTCCTGGTCACCTCCGGCAGCCGCACCGACGGCCCGTGGACCTACACCACCGAGGCCGGCAAGACCGTCTCCGACACCTGGAACTCGGTCTACTCCAAGGGCCTGTACGACCTGACCGTGCACGGACCCAACGGCTTCCTGCGCGTCTTCAAGGGCCCCGGCAGGAAGGCCGGTCCGGAGGTGACCGCCCGGCACACCGGCGACGACGTCGAGCTGACCTTCACCCACAAGGGCTCCGGCACGGTCCGGCTGAAGCTGGCCGACGGCTACGCGGGCACCTCGCGGACCCTGTCGGTGCGGCCCGGCGCGGTCGTCCGGCACACCGTCGACCTCGCGGCGAGCCGGCGCTGGTACGACCTGACGGTCACCTCCGACGCCGACCCGGCGTACCTGCGGCGCTTCGCCGGGCACGTGGAGAACGGGCAGCCCGGGGTGAGCGACCCGGCGATCGTCACCGAGTAGCCGCGCTCCCGCTCAGAGCGGGGTCAGATGCCCCGGGTCGGGCTGCGGCTGCCGGGGCACCAGGGACGGCTCGGCCCGGGGCAGGGCGGTCAGGGCCGCCTCGGGCTCGGTCGCGGGTGCGGGCGCCTGCCGAGGTGCCGTACGCGCCAGCAGCACCACGCCCCAGGCCGCGAGCGCCGCGCCCGCCAGTGCCAGGAGCACCCCCGCGGGACCGCCCTGGAGGCGTTCGCCGAGCAGGGAGAGGCCGATCACCGCGGCGGCCACCGGGTTGGCCAGGGTCACCATCGCCAGCGGCGCGCCCAGGCCGCCCCGGTAACCGGCCTGCGACAGCAGCAGCCCGCCGGTGGCGAGCGCCGCGACGAGCAGCGCGACGGCGATCACCTGCACGTCGAGCACCGGTCCTGACCGGTCCGTGGCGGCGACCGTCACGGTCTGGGTGAGCGCGGAGGCGACACCGGAGGCGATCCCGGACGCGGTGGCGTGCCGCAGCCCGGGCCGGGCGCCGGGCCGGGCGAGCGAGCCGATCAGCACCGCGGTCACCCCCGCGACTCCCAGCGCCTCCGGGACGCTGAGCACATCGTCGGGCGCCGGCCCGGACGCCGTGACCAGGACCGCGGCCAGGCCCGCGAGGGTGAGCGCGGTGCCCCGCCACTCGGCCGCGCTGACCCGCCGGCCGGCGATCCGCGCGCCCAGCGGCACCGCCGCGACCAGCGTGAGCGCGCCCAGTGGCTGCACCACGGTCAGCGGCCCGTAGTTCAGGGCGACGACGTGGAGCAGCGCGCCGGTGGCGTTCAGCGCCACCGCGACCCACCACGCGGCGCTGCCGAGCAGCCGCAGCACCCCCGAGCCGGGGCTGCGCGCGGCCAGCCGCTCCTGGGCGACCGCGGCGGCGGCGTAGGCGACGGCGGAGAACACCGACAGCACGAGAGCGAGGGCCATGGCGCTCATCGGCCCGCCTCCACCAGGGCGTTCGCCCCGGCGGGCACGCTGTCGGGCCGTACGGCCCCGGGGCGGCCGGCCGGTGGCGTGGAGACGGCCACGGCGGTCGAGGCGGTTCCAGCGGTTCCGGTCCGGGACCCGGCCTCGGCGGGCGCGTCGAGCCGGGCGGCCGGACCGGCCGCGCGCAGCGGCGGGCGGAGCACGGCGAGGGCCAGGCCGAGCAGGGCCGCGGCGACGAGGGAGTCGAGCCAGTAGTGGTTCGCCGTGCCCACGATCACCAGCAGGGTCAGCCCCGGGTGCGCCAGCCACAGCCACCGCAGGCGGGAGCGGGTCGCGGCGATCAGCCCGATCGCGACCATCAGCGCCCAGCCGAAGTGCAGCGAGGGCATCGCCGCGAACTGATTCGAGAGCGTGTCGGTGGACGGCGGCCCGTACACCGACGGTCCGTACACCCGCCCGGTGTCGATCAGCCCCGACGCCGTGAGCATCCGGGGCGGGGCCAGCGGAAACGTGAGATGCAGCACGAGCGCCGCGGCGGTCACGGCCGCCAGCACCCGGCGTGCCCACAGGTAGTGGCCGGGACGGCGCAGGTACAGCCAGATCAGGAGGGCGGCGGTGGCGGGGAAGTGCACGGTCGCGTAGTAGGTGTTCGCGGCGCGGACCAGGAGGTCGCCGTGCAGCAGCAGGGACTGCACGGCGCCTTCGCCGGGCAGCCGGAGGGCTCGTTCCAGGTCCCACACATGGTGCGCGTTGCCGAAGGCCGCGTCGGTGTGTCCGGTCGCCAGCCGGCGGCCGGACTTGTAGAGGAGGAAGAGCCCTGCGACGAGCAGGAACTCCCTGACGAGCGGCGGCCGCGCTGTCGCGCTGCCCGGCTCCGCTGGCGCAGGCTCGGTGCGGGCATTCATCCCCCGGCCCCTTCGCTGACGGTGGTGGTGCGTGTGGTCCATGGGGAGCCGTGGCTCCCGGTGCGCGGGCGGCGAGGTAATCGATACGGCCGCGTACCGATACGCCAGTGTACCGATACGTTCGAGTACCGGTACACTGGCGTATCGAAAGGCAGTCCCGCACTCATCCAGGGAGAAGAGCCGATGACGTCGCAGGCCGCGGACCGACCGGACCCGGTCGTCGCCTCGCGCCGCTCCAAGCTCACGCCCGAGCGCGAGCAGGAGTTCTTCGACGCCGTCCTGGACCAGATCCGCGAGTGCGGCTACGACGCCGTCACCATGGAGGGCGTCGCCGCCAGCACCCGCTGCAGCAAGTCCACGCTGTACCGGCAGTGGAAGACGAAACCCCAGTTCGTTGCCGCGGCCCTGCGCTCCAGCCGCAGAGTGCGCTTCGAGGGCATCGACACCGGCTCACTCGCCGAGGACCTGCGCGAGGTCGCCCGCTGCGCCGCCGTGTGGTCGGCGAAGGACACCAAGCTGCACCAGGCGCTCGGCCACGCGGTGACGCAGGACAAGGAGCTGGCCGGCGCACTGCGCGAGGCGCTGATCGAGCCCGAGATGGCCGCGCTGGAGGAGATCCTGCGCCGCGGTGTCGAGCGCGGTGAGGTCGCGGCGGACAACCCGGCGCTGCCGTTCGTCCCCGCGCAGTTGTTCGGCGTACTGCGGGTCCGGCCGGTCCTGGAGGGCCGTTACGCCGATCCGGACTACCTGGTCCGGTTCATGGAGGCCGCCGTGCTCCCGGCGCTCGGCCTCACCTAGGACTCGGATCGCGCCGTCCATGGGATGACTGGACGGCCGGTCCGGCCGCGCCGCACCGTGGGGACGGGGGCGGCGCGCACCCGGCCGGGTGGGGTTCCTCCGGAGCGGAGAGGAGCCCCACCCGGCCGACGTGTCGGTACCGGCCGGGGCCGGCGGCTCAGACGTCCTGACCGTTGCCGGCGGCGGGGCCGGCCTCGATGCCCTCCGTGATCTCGTCGAGGAGGGACACCTTCTGGTCGGCGTCCACCCCGCAGCGCACCACGACGATCCGGTCGCCGTCGGCGGGGGAGGGGAAGGCGAGCGACTGGACCAGGCCGTCGGCGCCCTTGCTGGTGACCGCCTTCCAGCGGACCAGGTACCCCTTCTGCCCGGCCACGGTGACCGCCTTCGACGCCAGCACCTGGTGGGAGGTGATCTCGCCGTACGAGCTGCCGCCGTAGGACTCCTTGGCGTTGGCCGCGATGTCCGCCTTCGCGACGGCCTCCGCGGTGCCGCCCCTGGTGCCCAGCAACTCGGCGGGCGCCGAGTACGCGCCGCCCTTGGTACAGGTCTGGGAGGTCTCGCCGGGGCAGGGGTAGGTGTCGTCGGACGTCATCTGCGCGCCGACCTCCATCGCCTGCCCGGTCCAGCCGTCCGGCACCGGCATGCTGATGCCGTTCACGGTGTCGGAGAGCGTCCCGCCGCCCTCGACCTCCGGCGCCTGCGGCTCGCCGGGGCCGGGCGACTGATCGCCGTCGGGGCCCCCGGAGCCGCCGTCGCGGCCGTCGCGCTCCTGCCGCGAGTCGGCACGGCTCGTGCCGCCCCCGTCCTCCTTGGTCAGCGTGTACACGCCGAACCCGATGCTCGCGAGGACCGCCGCGGCCACCGCGGCCGCGATTCCCGTCCGCAGGCCACGGCGCGAGGTGGGCGGCGGCTGCACCGGATACCCGGGATAGCCCGGGTGCGCCGGGTAGACCGGGAAGCCGGCCTGCCCGAAAGCCCCGGACCGTTCCGGATGTCCCGGCTGGCCGGGATACGCCGGCTGGCCGGGCTGTCCTGCCGGTCCCGGCGGAGCGACCGGAGCGCCGTACGCCGGACCCGCCCCCGCGGCAGGCGGCCCCGCCGGCGGACCCCAGGCGGCGGCAGGCCCCGCGGGACGGATCTGGTCCGTCCATGCCTTGCCGTCCCACCAGCGGTCGGTGGCGGGACCGTCACTTGTCTGCCCGGGGTCGGGGTACCACCCGGGGGGAGTCACCTGCGTCATGAGCCCACCGTAAGAGGCGACGGTGAAAGCCGGATGAGAGGGACCGGACCGTTCACCGCCGATACCGGACACACCGTTACGTACCGCCGCCGCACGGCTCCCGCACCACCAGTCGCTCCGGCGCCCGCAGCCCCGACGGCGGCAGCCGCAGCCCGTTCCGGCCCGGCGTCACCGAACCCAGAACGCTGGGGTGCCGGGCACCGGTGCTCGCCGGAACCGTGCCCGGCAGACCGTGCACGGTCAGAAAGCCCAGGACGGCGAAGGAGTACGCCTCCTTCGCGGCCACGGGCAGGCCCAGCCCGTCCGAGGTGCGCACCGGCACCCCCGCCAGCCGCTCGCGCAGCATCCGCATCAGCACCGGGTGGCGGGTGCCGCCGCCCGAGGCGATCACCTCCGTGCCGCCGACCCGCCGCACGGCGTCGGCGACCGTCTCGGCGGTCAGCCGGGCCAGCGTGGCGAGCACGTCCTCGGCGGGCAGCGCGCCCAGCCCGGACAGCGCACGGCCCAGATGACCGGCGTGGAACAGTTCCTTGCCGGTCGTCTTCGGCGGCGGCAGCGCGTAGTACGGCTCCGCGAGCAGCCGCCGCAGCAGGAACGGATGAACGGTGCCCCGGGCCGCGAGGGCGCCCTCCGCGTCGTACGGCAGCCGCCCGCCGCCGAACTCCCGGGCCGCCGCGTCCAGCAGCGCGCACCCGGGCCCGGTGTCGAAGGCGGTGCCGTCCGGCGCGGTGAGGTTGGCGATGCCGCCGAGATTGAGGGCGACCGGGGTGCCGGGGCGCCCACGCAGCCACAGCAGGTCGACCAGGCTGACCAGCGGTGCGCCCTGGCCGCCCGCGGCGATGTCCCGGGGGCGGAAGTCGGCGACCACCGGCAGGCCCGTCGCCTCCGCGATCCACGCGGGCTGCCCGAGTTGCAGGGTGCCGTGCACCCGGCCCGCCTCGGCCCAGTGGTACACGGTCTGGCCGTGCGAGGCCACCAAGTCCGCCCGCCCGTCGCACAGTTCCCGGTCCGCGCGGACGGCCGCCGCCGCGAAGGCCTGACCGATCCGGGTGTCCAGGCGGCACACCTCGGCGAGCGAGCAGGTCCCGGGCGGGAGCGCCGCGGCGAGCGCCGCCCGCAACTCGTCGTCGTAGCGTTCGCTCACCATGCCGAGCGGCCGCAGCACGAGACGGTCGCCGGCCGGCTCCAGATCGGCCGCCGCCGCGTCGATCGCGTCGTAGGACGTGCCGGACATCAGCCCGATCACGCGCATACGGTCACCCGCCTTCCGGCGATCGCACACGGTCGCCCGCAGGCCGTCCACTGCCCACGGCGATCCGCCCCGTCCCCACCCCCAACGCCACCGCGCTCACCGCGCACACCCCCGCCGCGTAGTACGCCGGGACGTCCGCGTTCCCGGTCCGTTCCACCACCTCGGTGATCAGGAGCCCGGCGCAGCCGGAGAAGACCGCGTTGGAGAGGGAGTAGGCGAGTCCCAAGCCGGTGTAGCGGACGGTCGTCGGGAACATCTCGGCGAGCAGTGCCGGGCCCGGCCCCGCCATCAGCCCCACCACGGCGCCCGCCCCGGACACCGCCACACCCTTCACGGCGAGCGACACGCCCGGGTCCTGGAGGACGTTGAGCAGCGGTATCGCGAGGGCTGCCACCAGCAGCGCGCCGGTCAGCATCACCGGACGCCGGCCGAGCCGGTCGCTGAGCAGCCCCGCAGGGAGGATCGCCGCCGCGAAACCGAGATTGGCCAGCACGGTCGCCACGAGTGCCTGCTGGAAGCTCGCGTCGAGGGTGCTCTGCAGATAGGAGGGGAGGACGACGAGGAAGGTGTAGCCGGCCGCCGCCCAGCCCATGATCCGTCCCGCGCCGAGGGCGATCGCCCGCGCGACCTCCCGCCCGGGCGGCCGGACGAGCGCCTCCGCCGCCCGGAACGCCGGGGTCTCGTCCAGCCGCAGCCGCAGCCACAGTGCGCCGAGTCCCATCGGCAGCGCCAGCAGGAACGGCACCCGCCAGCCCCACGCGCCGAGCCGGCTCTCGTCCAGCACGGTGGCGAGCAGCGCGGCCACGCCCGCCCCGCCCAGCAGGCCGAGCGCGACCGTGAACGACTGCCACGCCCCGTACAGCCCCCGCCGCCCCGGCGGCGCGAACTCCGTCATCACCGACACGGCGCCGCCGAACTCGCCGCCTGCGGACAGCCCCTGAACGACCCTCAGCAGGGTGAGCAGCCAGGGCGCGAGGGCGCCGGCCGTGGCGTAGGTCGGCAGGACCCCGATCAGTGTCGTCGCGGCCGTCATCAGCACGATGACCAGGATCAGCACCGGACGCCGGCCGATCCGGTCGCCGAGCCGCCCGAACAGGGCCGCGCCGACGGGCCGGAAGAAGAACGCCAGCGCGAACGAGGCGTAGGTGCGCACCAGGCCCTCGATCTCGCTGCCGCCCTCCGGCGTGAAGAAGCGCGCCGCGATGATCGTGGCGAAGTAGCCGTAGACGCCGAACTCGTACCACTCGATGAAGTTGCCCACCGAGCCCGCGATCAGCGCCCGGCGGGACCGCGACGGTGCCTCGGCCATGCCAACCAGCCTTCGCACCGCGCCGGTTGACTGTCAAGAGACCTTCACCGGGGTGGCCTGAGCAGCAGGCGCTCCGCCCCGGCATACCAACCGCCACCCCGGACGGCAAGAGGTCGTCCGACCCTCCACCACCGGGGGGCCTGGACGGCTACGCTCGCCCTGTACGTCGTTCGGGCGACTTGGGGAGGTAGCGGGATGACGGAGGTACGGCCGACGGCGGCCGCCTCGGCTTCCCTGTGGGAGCGCGACCGGGAACTCGACGCCATCCGGCGGGCCGTCGACCACCTGTGCGCCGACCGCTCGTCCTCCGGCAGTCTGCTGGTCTTCCGCGGTGAGGCGGGAGTCGGCAAGACCGCGCTGCTCGCGGAGACCCGCCGGATCGCCGAGGAGCGCGGCTGCGCGGTGTGGTCGGCACGCGGCGGCGAGACTTTGAAGTCCGTGCCCTACAACGTGGTGCGGCAACTGCTCCAGCCCGCGCTGGTGACGATGCTGCCCGAGGAGGCCCGCGAGTACCTCGGTGACTGGTACGACATCGCCGGGCCCGCCCTGGGCATCGCGGACCCCGGCGACCGCCGGGCCGACCCGCAGGGCGTGTGCGACGGGCTGGTCGCCGCGGTACGACGGCTGGCCCGGCGGGACTGGCCGCTGGTCCTGCTGGTCGACGACGCGCACTGGGCCGACCAGGAGACCCTGCGCTGGCTGGCCGCGTTCGTCGAGCGGCTGCACGATCCGTCCGTGCTGGTCGTGGTGGCCCGCCGCCCCGGCGACGTCACCGGCGCCCGCGCCCGCCATCTCGACGCGATCGCCGCCACGGCCGCCCAGTCCGTCACCACGCTCAGCGCGCTGACCCCGGACGCCGTGGCCGGGCTGACCCGCGCCACCGTCGGCGCGCACGCCGACGGCCCGTTCTGCCGCGAGGTCTGGGCGGTCACCGCGGGCAACCCGTACGAGACGGTGGAACTTCTCGCCAAGGTGCTCGACAGCGAACTGGAACCCACCGAGGGCTCGGCCGGGGAACTGCGCGTCCTCAACCGTTCGGCCCGCGGCGGCGGTCTCGTCGCCCGCCTCGAAGGGCTGGGCATCGACGCCACCCGGTTCGCGTGGGCCGCCGCCATCCTCGGCACCGGCATCACCGTCGACCTGGTGGCCAAGCTCACCACCATGAGCCCGGAGCAGGCCGGGCGCTGCGCCGAGCTGCTGACCAGTGCCCGCATCCTGACCCCGCCCGACCCGGCCGGCGGCCAGGCGTCCGACGGCGACCTGGAGTTCGTCCACCCGCTGATCGCCACCGCCGTCTACCACTCCATCCCCGACGCGCTGCGCCGCGCCATGCACGGCATCGCCGCCCGGATCGTCACCGACCTCGGACTCGGCGCGGCGGCCGCCTCCCGGCACCTGCTCCAGGTCCACCCCGACGACGACGCCGAACTCGTCGACCAGCTGCGCGAGGCCGCCCGCGAACACCTCGCCGTCGGCGCGCCCGACGCGGCCCGCCAGTGCCTGGAACGCGTCCTCCAGGAGCCGCCCCGGCCCGAGGTGCAGGCGTGCGTCCACTACGAACTGGGCTGCGCCACCCTGCTCACCGCGCCCGCCAAGACCATCGACCACCTCCGAACCGCGCTCGCCCTGCCCGGCCTGGACGGCACCGAGCGCGTCGACGCGGTCTTCCGCCTCTCCCAGGCACTGCTCCACAACGACCAGCTGGAGCAGGCCGTCCGCACCGTCGAGGCGGAGGCCGCCCGGCACGAGGAGGGGCCCGCGCGGATGCGGCTGCGGGCCGTGCAGTACATGTGGGAGGGCATCTACGCCGGAGAGTCCGCCACACCAGGACGCTCCGCGCGGCTCGCCGAACTGGCCGCGGCCTGCACCGGCCGTGACAACTCCGAGCGGGCGCTGCTCATCCTGCGCGGCTTCGACGCCATGACGCACGGCGAGAACGCCGAGGAGGTCGTCGAGGCCTGCGACCGCGCCCTCGTCAACGGCCGGCTCGCCCCGGGCCTCGGCTGGACCGACACCGAGTGGGGCGTCGAGCTGCTGATGATGCTCGGCAGCTCCTACGCCTGCACCGACCGGCTGGACCGCGCCGAGAACCTGTTCGCCGAGGCGCTGCGCACCTACACCTCGGCGGGCTGGAGCGGTGGCCACCTCGCCCTCGCCCATGCCTTCCTCGGGCTCGCCTTCCGCCGGCAGGGCCGTCTCAAGGACGCCGAGCAGATGCTGCGGGAGTCCCTGCGCATCGCCGAGCGGGTCGGACGCGGGCTGCCCCTGTACTGGTCGGCGACGTGCGGACTGGTCGACACGCTGCTCGCCCGCGGGCATGTCGAGGAGGCCTGGTCGATCGCCGAGCGGTACGGCTTCGCCCCGCCCTACCCGTCGACCATCGTGCTCCCCGACATCCGCTCGGTGCGCGGCCGGCTGCTGCTCGCGGTGGGCCGGACCGAGGAGGGGATCAACGAGCTGGAGGCCGCCGAGAAGGCCGCCGCCGCGCGCGGCGGCCACAACCCGGTGCTGGCGCCCTGGACCGTCGACCTCGCCCGTGCCCTCGCCGGGCAGGACCCGGCCCGCGCCGCCCGGCTCGCCGCCGACGCCCGCCGCCAGGCCGAGCGGTTCGGCACGGACACCGCCATCGGCGAGGCCCTGCGCTGCGCCGCCGACCTGGAGACGGGCCAGCGCCAGGTGCGGCTGACCGCCCAGGCGGTCGCCTATCTGGAGGCCTCGCCCTGCCAGTACGAGCACGCCGCCGCCCGGATCGAGCACGGCCTCGCCGCGCGCTCCACGGCGGAGCTCAACCGCGGCCTGACGCTGGCGCGTTCGTGCGGCGCGGACGGGCTCGCCCGTCAGGCGGAGCAGGCGCTCGCGACGCTGACGGGGTAGCGGGCCGCGCGAGAAGGCGCGGGCCACCGGGTGCGCGGCGGGGTCAGTTCGCCGTGTCCTCCTCCGCCAGCACCCGCTGGGCCGCGGCGAACGCCGAGTTGGCGGCGGGGACGCCGCAGTACACGGCTGTCCGGAGCAGCACCGCCCCGATCTCCTCGGGCGTCAGCCCGTTGCGGCGGGCGGCCCGCACAGGCATCGCGAGTTCCTCGTAGTGGCCGTGCGTGACCAGCGCGGTCAGCGTGATCATGCTGCGCTCGCGGCGGCTGAGCGTCGGATCGGTCCAGATCTCGCCCCACGCGTAGCGGGAGATGAACTCCTGGAACCGGGCCGTGAACGGCGTCTGCCGCTCCTGCGCCCGGTCCACGTGGGCGTCGCCCAGCACCTCGCACGTCCACGGCGAGCTTGCCGAGCGCGCCCGCCGTGAAGGCCAGGCACCCGGCGAGGTCGGCGACGGGCGTCCGCAGGGTGTGCCGGGGCAGGCCGGGCGCTCGCAGGCCGAGTTCGCGGGCGTACTCCGTCGGCAGTGCCGTCGGATCGCCCGCACCGTACGCCCCGAAGGCCGCCAGCGTCCCCGCCGCGCCGCCGAGCTGGGCGGGCAGGGAGTCCCGTACGGCGCTCACCCGGTCCCGCGCGTCCAGGACGAGCGCCCGCGGCGCGCCTCGTCCAGCCGGGCCAGCAGCGGGTCGGCGGGCGGCGCCGTGTCGTCGCCGGGCAGGTAGATCCGGGTGAACAGGTGCACCAGCAGACCGCGCGCGAAGACGCACACGCTGAGGTACGGCGCGTTGCGCCCGCGCGCGCCCGGTCGCAGGATGCGCGCCGACCAGTGGCCGCCCGCGTCGGTCTGGACGCGGCCCCAGCCGGTGAACTCCACGCCGTTGCGGCCGAGGAAGCCGCCACTGCCGGGGTCGCGCCGAGGTGATCGGCCGGCTCGTCTCCCGGGGGCTGCTCGGCAAGGTCCGCGACCCGCAGGACGGCCGCCGCTTCCTGCTGCGGCTCACCGAGGAGGGCGAACGCGTCCAGCGCAGGCTGGCGGTGCGCGCGGCACGGATGAACCAGGTGTTCCTCGGGCCGCTGTCCGCCGAGGAGCAGAGCCTGTTCCTCGGCCTCATCCAGCGGGTCTCGGACGCGGCGGAGGGGCTCCGCAACCCCGCGGAGCCCCTGGCCGCCCAGCGCTGAGCCGCCCCTCGTCCCCGCTCGGCCTCCCGGTGCTCAGGCCTTGGCGAAGACCACCCAGACCTGGCCGTCGGCGAAATTCACCGGAGCGCCGTCACGCGTCGTGAACTCGGTTCCCTCGGCCGCCGTCGCCCGCTTCCAGCGCACGTCGTGGACCTTGCCGTCGCGCAGCACCTGGGCCCGGCCCGAGCCCACCGTCTCGGTGAACGGCGTGTTGTTGCCGAGCGCGTCGAAGTAGTCGGACCGGCGCAGCTTCACGTACTGCACGACGACCGTGGCGGGCGCCACCCGGCCCGCCTCGGTGGTGGTGGCGGCCTTGCCGTCCATCGACACCAGCCAGCGGTCCCGGCTCTCCGACCAGGTGAAGGTGAAGCGTGCCGACGGGTACGCCACGGTCCGCGAGGCCAGCTCGGTGCCCCCGGTGGGCGCGGCGCCGTACCGGAAGCCGGTGGTCAGCGCGGCCGGGCCCGGCGCGGCGGACACGAGCGGGCCGGGGCGGAGGAAGAGGTTGTGCGGTGCGGGCCGGCCGGCGCCCCGGAGCCAGGCGCCGGGCGTCCGGTCGGGCGGTTCGGCGCGCAGCGGCGCCTCGTCGATCAGTGGCAGCAGCTTGCGCTGCGCCCCGGAGAAGGCGAGTGTCGGCCCGTCGAACTGGCGCAGCAGCTCCAGATCGGTCTCCCGGGCGCTGCGCACCGGGCCCACGACCTTCGGCAGCCGGGTCGCGTAGACCGCCATCAGCCGGCTCAGTCCGCCCTCGACCTGCTCGACGTAGACGACGTCCGCCGCGTTCAGCCCGGTGTGCGGGCGGGCCCGGGGGGCGTTGTCGATCTTCACGGCGAGCACCGACGTGTCGGCCGCCCGGGTCTGTTCCCTGCCTGTGTCCGCCGACTCCTGGTCCGGTCCCCGGCCGTCGCGGGAGGGGCCGTCGCCGCCGGTGGCGCAGCCCGCCGCCAGGGTGGCCGTCATCGCCACCGCCAGCAGGGCCGCCGTCGTGCCGGCGCGCCCCCGGCGTGCTCTTCGTGCTGTGCCCACCGTCGCCACCCGTTCAGTCCGTGTCATCGATTGTGCGCCTATCCGGACATTGATGGCTATATTCGATCATTTAAGAAGTTCCGTGGATCATCCCGGCCGATGGCTCGTGTGGCCCGTGCGGATTACACCGATCGGCGCAGGCGCACGGTTCGGTGCACTCCGTCCGGGTACCCGGGGCGCGCCACCGCAGGACAGGCCCCCGGGGCGCGAGAGAGGGAGCGCGGACGATGAGGGCAGTGACATGGCAGGGCAAGCGGAAGATCAGCGTGGAGACCGTGCCCGATCCACGGATCGAGGAGCCGACCGACGCGATCATCCGCGTCACCTCCACGGGACTGTGCGGCTCCGACCTGCACCTGTACGAGGTGCTCACCCCGTTCATGACGCCGGGTGACATCCTCGGCCACGAACCGATGGGCATCGTCGAGGAGGTCGGCGCCGGAGTGCCGGACCTGAGGGCCGGCGACCGGGTCGTCGTTCCGTTCCAGATCGCCTGCGGCAACTGCTGGATGTGCCTCAACGCGCTGCCGACCCAGTGCGAGACCACCCAGGTCAGCGGCGAGGGCATGGGCGCCGCCCTGTTCGGCTACACCCGCCTGTACGGAGCGGTCCCCGGCGCCCAGGCCGAGTACCTGCGGGTCCCGCAGGCCCAGTTCGGCCCGATCAAGGTCCCCGAGGGCCCGCCCGACGACCGCTTCGTCTACCTCTCCGACGTGCTGCCCACCGCCTGGCAGGCGGTCGCCTACGCCGACATCCCCGAAGGCGGCAGCGTCGCCGTGCTCGGCCTCGGACCCATCGGCGACATGGCCTGCCGGGTCGCCCAGGTACGCGGCGCCGGGCGGGTGTTCGGCGTCGACCTGGTCCCCGAGCGGCTGGAGCGGGCCCGCGCGCGCGGCGTGGAGACGTACGACCTGAAGAGCTTCGACAGCCAGAAGGAACTGGTCGCCGCCATCCGCGACGAGACCGACGGGCGCGGCCCCGACGCCGTGATCGACGCGGTCGGCACCGAGGCGCACGGCAGCGCCGCCGCCAAGCTCACCCAGCAGGCCGCCGCCCTGCTGCCCCGGGCCATCGGCGCCCCGCTGGCGGAGCGCTTCAGCGTCGACCGGCTCGCCGCCCTGCACACCGCGATCGACCTGGTCCGCCGCGGCGGCACCCTGTCCCTCGTCGGCGTGTACGGTGGCATGGCTGATCCGCTGCCGATGCTCACCCTCTTCGACAAGCAGCTCCAGATCCGCATGGGGCAGGCCAACGTACGGCGCTGGACCGACGAGATCATTCCCTACCTCACCGACGAGGACCCGCTCGGCGTCGACGACTTCGCCACCCACCGGGTGCCGCTGGACGACGCCCCGCACGCCTACGAGATGTTCCAGCGCAAGCGCGAGGGCGCGGTGAAGGTGCTGATGCGGCCGTGACCGGGTGGGGCGGCCACCGAGTGCGTGGGGGCCGCCGCCGGCGGGGTCACTTCTCGCCGAAGATCTCCGCGAGGTCGTACCGCACCGGCTCCTCCAGCTGGGCGTAGGTGCAGCTCTCCGGCGTCCGGTCGGGGCGCCAGCGGCGGAACCGGGCCGTGTGCCGGAACCTGGCCCCGTTCTCCATGTGGTCGTACGCCACCTCCGCGACCCGCTCGGGCCGCAGCGGCACCCATGACAGGTCCTTCTTGCCCGACCACCGGCTCGGCGCGCCGGGCAGCCGCGCCGACTCGTGCGCGGCCTCCTCCGCCCAGGCCGCCCAGGGATGCCCCTGGACCTCCGCCATCCGCAGCGGCTCCAGCTCGGCCACCAGCTCCGCCCGCTGCTTCATCGAGAACGCCGCCGACACGCCCACGTGCTGGAGGACGCCCCGGTCGTCGTGGAGCCCGAGCAGCAGCGAGCCGACCACCGGCCCGCTCTTGTGGAAGCGGTAGCCCGCCACGACCACGTCCGCCGTCCGCTCGTGCTTGACCTTGAACATGGCGCGCTCGTCCTGGAGATAGCGCAGATTCAGCGGCTTGGCGATCACCCCGTCCAGGCCCGCGCCCTCGTACTGCTCGAACCACTGCCGCGCCACCTCGATGTCGGTCGTCGCCGGCGCCACATGGACGGGGGGCGTCACCGCGTCCAGCGCCCTGACCAGCAGTGCCCGCCGGTCCACCAGAGGCACGTCCAGCAGCGACTCACCGTCCAGGGCCAGCAGATCGAAGGCGACGAAGGAGGACGGCGTCTTCTGCGCCAGCATTCGCACCCGGGAGTCCGCCGGGTGGATGCGCTCGGTCAGCGCGTCGAAGTCCAGCCGCCCCTCCCGCGCGATCACGATCTCCCCGTCCAGCACGCACCGCTCCGGCAACCGCTCCGCGAGCGCCGCTGCCAGCTCGGGAAAATACCTGGTCAGCGGCTTGCCGGTACGGCTGCCCAGCTCGACCTCTGCGCCGTCGCGGAACACGATCGCCCGGAACCCGTCCCACTTCGCCTCGTACTGCATACCCGGCGGGATCTTCGCAACGGACTTGGCGAGCATCGGCTTCACGGGAGGCATGACCGGCAGATCCATAGTCCGATTCTGCGCGCATACAGCCAGTGATGCCCGGTATGCGAGGAGACTGAGGTATGTCTACCGTGGCTGCATGGGCGAAGCGGTGGAACTCGAGGCGGGCGGCCGGACCGTGCGGCTGACCAACCCGGACAAGGTCTTCTTTCCGGAACGCGGCTTCACCAAGCTGGACCTCGCCCGGTACTACATCGCCGTCGGCCCGGGCATCCTGCGCGCCCTGCGGAACCGGCCCACCACCCTGGAGCGCTACCCCGACGGGGTGACCGGCGAGTGGTTCTACCAGAAGCGGGCGCCCAAGAGCATGCCCGACTGGATCCCCACCGCCCACATCACCTTCCCCAGCGGACGCACCGCCGACGAGATGTGCCCCACCGAGGAGGCGGCGGTGGTGTGGGCCGCCCAGTACGGCACCCTCACCTTCCACCCGTGGCCGGTACGCCGCGACGACGTCGACCGCCCCGACGAACTCCGCATCGACCTCGACCCGCAGCCCGGCACCGACTACGACGACGCGGCCCGCGCCGCCCACGAACTACGCGCGGTACTGGACGAGTTCGGCGGGCTGCGCGGGTTCCCGAAGACCTCCGGCGGGCGCGGGCTGCACGTCTTCGTGCCCATCGAGCCGCGCTGGACCTTCACCCAGGTCCGGCGCGCCGCCATCGCCGTCGGACGGGAGATGGAACGGCGGATGCCGGAGCGGGTGACCATCAAGTGGTGGAAGGAGGAGCGGGGGCGGAAGATCTTCATCGACTACAACCAGACGGCCCGGGACCGGACCATCGCCTCCGCCTACTCCGTACGGCCCCGCCCGCACGCCCCCGTCTCCGCGCCGCTGCGCTGGGAGGAGGTCGGCGTCGCGCACCCCCGGGACTTCGACCTCGTGACCATGCCCGCGCGCTTCGCCGAGGCCGGCGACGTGCACGCGGACATGGACGAGCGGCGCTACTCGCTGGACGCCCTGCTCGACCTCGCCCGCCGCGACGAGCACGACCACGGCCTCGGCGATCTGCCGTACCCGCCCGAGTATCCGAAGATGCCGGGGGAGCCCAAGCGGGTACAGCCGAGCAGGGCGAAGAAGGCCTGACCCGCCTGGCCTACAGCTCCCTGACCCTGATGTCCCGGTACGAGATCACATCGGTCGTGCCGTGGACCTGGATCCCGAGGTAGCCCGACGCGAACCGTCGCCCGTCGCTGCCCGGGTCGTCCGCGCGGGGCGGGGTGAACTCCTGGCCGCCGATGTTGTCGAACTCGTTGATCAGCACACCGTTGCGGTAGACCGAGTAGTGCTGGTCCACCACGCGGATCTCGTAGTCGTTCCAGGTGCCCTTCTGGGTGACACCGGCACCGGCGAGCCCGACCCGGTCGAAGCCGTAGACCGAGCCCGTCTTGTACATGTCGCCGTCCGGCCGGTCGAGCACCTGCACCTCGTGGCCGTACTTGATGGCCACCCACTCCGGGCGCGGCTCCTCGGGGTGGTCGTGGACCCAGGGGAAGCGCACGAAGACACCGGAGTTGGCGTTGCCGGTGCCCGGCGCGTCGTCACGCCACTGCAGGCGCAGGGAGAAGTCGCCGTACTTGCGCTGCGGGAACCACAGCATGCCCAGGCCCGCCTTGGTGGTGCCGCTGGTCATCGACCCGTCGGGGTTGAGGGCGAAGGAGCCGCCGCCGACGTGCTGCCAGGCGGCGAACGACTCCGCGCTGCCGTCGAAGATCTTGCGGTAGCCGTCGGTCTGGCCGGGCTTGCCGATGCCGGACTGGCGCGCCGCCCGCTGGATCGCGTTGTACTCGCGCTGGTCGACGAGCCCTTCGCGCAGCAGCGTGTCGAGGACCGTCTTCACATGCTTGAGGAACAGCGCGTGCGAGGACCACTGCTTCTCGTCCTCGATCAGCTCGTTGATCCGGCACCGGTTGTCGGCGACCCGGTTGGGGACGCCCGAGTCGACGGTCCCGACGATGACCGTGAGGCGTTCGTCGTACTCCGGGCAGTTCGGGGCCGGGACCTGGCCGGAGACGACCGTGAAGCCGACCGTGCGGGCCGGCGAGGTGTTGCCGGCCTTGTCGGTGGCCCGGTAGGCGACGGTGTGTGCACCGGCGCGGTCGACGATCAGCGGTGTGGTGTGGGCGATGTACGGTCCACCGTCGAGTGAGTACTCGATACGGTCGACCCCCGACCCGCCCGGGTCGGTCGCGGTCACCGTCACCGTGGCCCGGTTGACGTACGCCCCGTCGGAGTTCCGCGTCCCGTCCACGGTCACGCCGGTCACCGGCGGCGTGGTGTCCTGCGGGGGCGCGGCGACCACCGTGAACGCGACGCTCTTCTCCGCCGCCACGTTGCCGGCCTTGTCGGTGGCGCGGTAGCGGACGGTGTGGGAGCCGGCCTGATGCACCATCACGGGGGCGGTGTACGGCTGCCAGGCGCCGGACGCGCCGATCGCGTACTCGATGGTGTTCACCCCGGACCCGGTGTCCGAGGCCGTCACGGTGACCGTGGCCATGTCGATGTAGGTGCCGTCGGGGTTGCGGTCGCCGCTGACCGTGGCCGAGGTCTCGGGCGGGGTGGTGTCGTCCGTCGGCGGGGCGACGACGGTGAACTCGACGCTCTTCTCGGCGGAGACGTTGCCGGCCTTGTCGTAGGCGCGGTAGCGGAGGGTGTGGGTGCCGACCTGGTCGATGACGACAGGGGTGGTGTACGGAAGCCAGTCGTCACCCGTCGTGCCGACCGCATACTGGATACGGTCGACGCCCGACCCGCCGTCGTCGTCCGTCGCCCGGATACCGACGCTCGCCGACCCCACGTACTGTCCCTGCCCGTTCCGCGTGCCGGTGACCTCCGCCGTGGCCTCCGGCGGCGTCGTGTCCTCGCCGCTGCCCTCGGTCACCACGAGGATGCCCTGCATGGACCCGTGGCCGGGGATCGTGCAGTGGTAGAAGTAGCGGCCCGGGGTCAGGGTGACCTCGGCGGTGTGCCGGCCGTCCATGTCGTCGTTCGGGCTCGCCAGGATGTTCAGCGGGACGTCGCTGTTGAACTCCGGGTCGCTGGTCGCGAAGGTCAGGGTGTGCGGCATCCCGGTGGTGTTGCCGGTGGCCGTGCTGTTCTCGAAGACGATCGTCGCCGGGCCCGCCACCGCGGTCGCGGGCGCCGCGGTGTACTTGGTGATGTCGTCCCCGGCCGTCCAGGTGAGCACCTGGGCGGCTTCGGGCGCGGCGGGCGGTTCGCTCCGCCCGACCGCCGCCGGGGCCGTCTGCACCCCGAGCAGCAGGAGCAGGCCCGCCAGCAGGGCGGCCACCACTCTTCGCTGACGTCGTACGGTTCTCACGACTGTGCCCCCCTCGCCAGCTGGCCGGCGGCCGGCGTCGGACCGCCGCCGGTGTAGGTCACGCGCCACAGGGCCGATTTGGTGTCCGACGTGAAGAAGCCGCGGCCGTAGTCGAGCACGTACAGCGCGCCGTCCGGACCGAACTTCCAGTCCATCAGGTTCTTGATGCCGTCGTTGCCGACCGGAACGATCTTCTTCAGCGACTCCGAGTGCACCGGCGGACCGCCGTCACCCTGTGTCCTCGGGTCCATCAGCACGGCGTTGCGCGGCTGGTCGGCGTCGTAGAAGTCACCGACGAACCACTTGCCGTCCCAGTAGGCGGGCCAGGCGACGTCGCTGCCGGGCGTGACGCCGGCGTGCCGGTAGACCGGCCCGTTCATCGCGGCCTGCCCGCCGCCCTTGAGCCACGGCAGCCGGTACGTGGCGTCCTCCTGCTCGTACGACGGGACCCCGTCGGCGCCGCGCGGGAAGTCGGGGCCGCCGCCCTGCGGGGAGTACCAGATGTTGTTGCCCGTGACCGGCGGGAGGTTGACCAGGCCGTCGTTGTTCGGGGACTCGTTCTTCGGGTGGTCGCAGTCGTACCAGCCGAGTGGCTTCGACGGGTCCGGCAGGTTGCGGTCCCGGTACGGCTGCTTGTTGCCCATGCAGTACGGCCAGCCCCGGTTGCCCGCCTCGGTGATGACGGCGAACGTGTCGTACTTCGCCGGCCCCCACACCGGGGACGGCGCCGGGGCGTCCGGGCCGACCCAGCCCGCGTAGAGGATGTCGGTGGTCTTGTCGACGAAGATGCGCGCCGGGTTCCTGACGCCCATCACATAGATCTCGCCGCGCGTCTTGCCGCCGCCCTCGTCGGTCTCCTCGCCCGTGAAGAGGTTCCCCTCGGGGAGGGTGTACGTCCCGTCGGGCTCCGGGTGGATGCGCAGGATCTTGCCGTTGAGGTTGTTGGTGTTGCCGGCGGTGCGGCGCGCGTCGGCGAAGGACACGCCCTTGTAGTCGGGCTCGGGGTTGTTGCCCGAGTAACCGTCGCTGAAGCGGCTGGAGTTGTTGTCGCCGGTCGCGATGTACAGGTTGCCCTGGGAGTCCCAGGCCATCCCGCCGCCCGCGTGGCAGCAACTGTGGATCTGCACCGGCCACTCGAGCAGCACCTTCTCACTGCTCAGGTCCAGCTTGTTCGTGGTCTGGTCGAGGGTGAAGCGGGAGACGCGCCGCTCGGCCATCCGGGTCTCGCGGTCGATCCCGGAGTGCGGGGTGTAGTGCAGGTACACCCACCCGTTCTCCTCGAACCGCGGGTCGAGTTCGATGCCGAGCAGGCCCTCCTCGACCTTGACCAGCTCGTCGCCGCCGCCCTTGTTGCCGAAGACGGTCAGCGCGCCCGCCAGGGTGACCTGCTTGGTCTTCGGGTCGTAGACGTGGATCTCGCCCGTGCCCTTGCCGATGTCCGGGTTGTTCCAGTCGGTGATCACCGGCCGGGAGGAGTCGGCGCCACCGCGGCCGATGTAGAAGACCCGCCCGTCGGAGGCGGTGACCAGGCCGTGCGGTTCACCGATCTGGTCGTTCAGGCCGGGCTGGTTGGGCTTGGTCAGCCGCTCGGCCCGGTAGTTGCCGTGGATGGTCGCCGTGCAGTCGGCGCGCACCAGCCGTGTGGTCCACAGCAGGGCGCCGCGCAGGTGGGCGCGGAAGTCGGTCTCGTCGTACGACGAGACCGTGCCGCCCATGCCGGTGTAGAAGGAGCGACCGCCGTCGTAGTCACGGCACCAGCTGACGGGGTGGTCCCAGCCGTTGGCGCTCGCGCCGGGCTGGTAGGTGGACTCCCGTACACGGGCGACCGTGTGCACCGTGCCGGAGGGGTTCTTCACCCAGTTCAGCCACCGGTCGGGCCGCTTCCACTGCACCGGCAGCTCCTTGGTGGCCGGGTGTGTACGGTCGCCGACCTCCACCGTCGCCCGCTGCACGGCGGTGGCACCGGAGGCGGCCGGCCGAGCACCGATCAGCCCGGTGAACCAGTCCGAGTACGGCTCCGCGCGGGCCGCGTCGTGCAGCCCCACGAAACCGCCGCCCGCCTCCATGTACGCTTCCAGGCCCGCCTCCTGCTCCGGGTCGAGGACGTCGCCGCCCCCGGTGAGGAACACGATGGCGTTGAACCGCCCGAGCCTGGTCCCGTCGGTGAAGACCGAGGCATCGTCCGTGGCCTCGACCTTGAAGCGCTGGTTCACCGGGCCGGACAGCCCGATCCGCTCGATCGCCTCGATCCCGGCGTTCACGAGCGGGGACTCGCCCCCGGCCGCCGCCGAACCGTGGAAGATCAGCACTCGTACGTTCGCGCCGCCCGGCGGCGACTTGACGGACATCGTTGTCAGCGGCGGCCCCGGCTCCGGGCGCGCGTTCGCGACGGAGCCGGTGAGCAGGCCGGCGGTGAGCAGGCCGGCGGTCAGGGCGGCCGTCGCGGCCCGTCTTCCGGTCCCCAGCCGCCGTCGTCCTCCAGGTCGTTGATGCGATGTGGACCGCATGTGGTCACCCACCCCTCGTCGGTCGCAGCAACAGCGCCATGGAAGCTAGACCTCTTTGCATGGTTCGCCAAGGGATACGACCGGGATCGAACGAACTTTGTCCTGGGTGTGGATAAACGCGAGGAGCCCGGCTACCGTCTCGAATTCCGTACCGGAGTGGGGAGTTCGGCATGGACAGACGTGGGTTCAACCGGCGCGTCCTCCTGGGGGGCGCGGCCGCCGCGGCATCGTTGTCCCTGGCGTCGGCGCCCGAGGCCACCGGCGCCGGCGAGGCGGTGAGGACGGCCCCGGCCGGCGGCGAGGTGAAACGCCTCCGGCTCTACGCCGAGAAACTCGCCGACGGGCGGATGGGCTACGGCCTGGAGAAGGGCAGGGCGACGATCCCGGGGCCGCTGATCGAGCTGAACGAGGGCGACACCCTGCACATCGACTTCGAGAACACCATGGACGTGCCGGTGAGTCTGCACGTCCACGGCCTGGACTACGAGATCTCCAGCGACGGCACCAAGCAGAACGGCAGCGACGTCCAACCCGGCGGCACCCGCACCTACACCTGGCGGACCCACGCCCCCGGCCGCCGCAAGGACGGCACCTGGCGGGCGGGCAGCGCGGGCTACTGGCACTACCACGACCATGTGGTGGGCACCGAACACGGCACCGGCGGCATCCGCAAGGGCCTGTACGGGCCGGTCATCGTCCGCCGCAAGGGCGACATCCTGCCCGACCGGACCCACACCATCGTCTTCAACGACATGACCATCAACAACCGGCCCCCGCACACCGGCCCCGACTTCGAGGCCACGGTGGGCGACCGCGTCGAGTTCGTGATGATCACGCACGGTGAGTACTACCACACCTTCCACCTGCACGGACATCGCTGGGCCGACAACCGCACCGGCATGCTGACCGGCCCCGACGACCCCAGCCAGGTCATCGACAACAAGATCGTCGGCCCGGCGGACTCCTTCGGGTTCCAGGTGATCGCGGGGGAGGGCGTGGGGGCCGGGGCGTGGATGTACCACTGCCATGTGCAGAGCCACTCCGACATGGGGATGGTGGGGCTGTTCCTGGTGAAGAAACCGGACGGCACGATCCCGGGCCACGAGCCGCACGAGCCCCACGCCTCGGGTCCGGTGGCCGAGTCCGAGCCACCGGCCGCGGACGAGCACGCCCACTGACGGGCGCCGGGGTTCGATCCGGCTTCGGCACCCGTGGTTATCCTTCTCGGCAACCGCCGAGGAGGAGTCCCGAAGTGACCGAGGCAGCGTCGCGTCCCACGCTGGAGGCCGTGGCCGCGCGGGCGGGTGTGTCCCGGGCCACCGTCTCGCGGGTGGTCAACGGCGGGGAGGGGGTCCGCGAACCCCTCGTGGAGCGGGTCCGGCGGGCGGTGGAGGAACTCGGCTACGTCCCCAACCAGGCGGCGCGCAGCCTGGTGACCAAACGGCACGACGCGGTCGCCGTGGTCATCGCCGAACCGGAGACCCGGGTCTTCGCCGACCCCTTCTTCGCACGGCAGCTGCGGGGCATCAGCAAGGAGCTGACCGCCCACGACAACCAGCTGGTGCTGCTGCTGACGGAGGGCCGCGACGACCACGCGCGCGTGGGCCGCTATCTGGCCGGTGGGCATGTCGACGGCGCGCTGGTGTTCTCCCTGCACCTCGACGATCCGCTGCCCGGCCTCATCCAGCGCGCCGGGGTGCCGACGGTGTTCGGCGGGCGGCCCGGCTGGAGCGACGGGGCGCGGCAGGCCCCGTACGTCGACAGCGACAACCGCGGCGGCGCCCGGGCGGCCGTACGTCACCTCGCGGACCTCGGCCGGACCCGGATCGCGCACATCACCGGCCCGCTCGACCAGACCTCGGCGGCGGACCGGCTCGACGGCTACCGGGATGTGGTGGGCGACGCGGATCCCCGGCTGGTCGTGGAGAGCGACTTCACGCCGGCCGGCGGGGAGCGGGCCATGCGCGGACTCCTGGACCGAGTCCCCGGCCTGGACGCCGTGTTCGCCGCGAACGACCTGACCGCCGCGGGTGCGCTGCGGGTCCTGCGGGAGCGTGGCCGGCGCGTGCCCGAGGACGTCGCCGTGATCGGCTTCGACGACATGCTGCCCCTGGCGGAACAGACCGACCCGCCCCTGACGACGGTCCGTCAGGACATAGAGGGGATGGGCCGGTTGATGGCCCGCCTCCTGCTGCGCCGCCTCGGCCCGAGCGCCCCGGACGACGACGGTGCCGGAGCGGACGCCTCGACCGGTGTCGTGCTGCCGACGACGCTGATCCGGCGGGCCTCCGCCTAGGGGGTGTCCGCACCGCACCGCGTCCCGCTCACTCCTGCGGCGGCGCGCTCCTGATCACCGCGAAGCGGGCGCCGTACGGGTCCGCCAGCTTGGCGATGCGGCCGACGTCGGGCACGTCGGTGGCGGGCATGCGGACCGTGCCGCCCAGCCGCTCGGCGTCGGCGACGGCGGCGTCGGTGTCCTCGACCTCGAAGTACGGCAGCCAGTAGGGGGCGGCGTCCGCCTCCGTCGGGTCGTCGGCCAGCGGCACCATGCCGCCGAACATGGAGTCCTCGCCGCCGCCCGCGGGGTTGACCGTGGTGTAGACCCCGCCGGGGAAGGGGACGCCGAAGGTCTCCAGGCCCAGCACCGCGCGGTAGAACGCGGCGGCGGCCGGCAGGTCCGCTGTGTACAGCTCCACCCAGCACAGCGAGCCGGGGTCGCCCGCCACGTCGATGCCCGCGGTCTGCCCCGGCTGCCAGATGCCGAACGGCACGCCCGCCTTGTCGGTGAGGATCGCCATGCGGCCCTGGCCCAGCACGTCCATGGGGCGCAGCAGCACACCACCGTGCGCCTGTTCGGCCGCCTCGGCCGTGGCCTGCGCGTCCGGGCTCTGGAAGTAGACCGTCCAGGAGGGCGGGCCCTGCTCCGGGGTGGTCCGCATCCCGCCGGCCACCGTCCGGCCGTCCAGCTGGAAGAAGCCGTACCCCCCGGCCTCGGGCCCCACCGACTGGAAGCGCCAGCCGAAGAGACCGCCGTAGAAGGAGATGGCGCCCCTGATGTCGGGGGTGCCGACATCGACCCAGTTCGGAGCGCCGTCGACGAAACGGGTGGTGAGCATCTTCGCCCTCCTCGGAAGGGGCTCTTTGCCTGCTCTGCCGAGTCTCGCACCGCCCACTGACAACCGCCGCCGGAACCCCCCACCGTTGGTCACTCGCAGTGACGGCCATGGCCTTGCCGTTTCCGGTGTTTCCGCGCGCCGCCGTGCGCCGGGCACCCCGCGCGGGGCATCATCGGGGCGGCCGGGGGCCCGGGGGCGCCGCGTTGATCCGGCGTTGATCGAACGTTTTTCGCCGTCCGGCAGGCTCTCGGACATGCAGCTCGAAACAATCACCCCGGCCACCTCCGTCTGGCAGTCGCAGGCCCTGTGCGCGCAGACCGGGGCGGACTTCTTCTTTCCCGAGCCCGGCAGTTCGGTGCGTGAGGCGAAGCGTATCTGCGGCATGTGCGAGATGCGGACCGCCTGCCTCGAGTACGCCCTCACCCACGACGAGCGCTTCGGCGTCTGGGGCGGCCTGTCCGAAAAGGAACGCCTCCAGCTGCGCCGCACCTCGCACTGAGCGCCGCACCTCGCGCTGGCGGTGTGATCGTCCCGCGCGATCCGCCCGGTGTGATCATCCGGTTAGGATCCTCGGGCGTGAACACCGGGGGTGGGTGCATGACGGACGCGATCACGGACGCGGTCACGGACGAGGAGCTGGCGGTCTTCCACCGGGTGGTGGGCAAGCTGCGGGCCCTGCCCGTCGACGACCCGGTCCGGCTGCGCACCGAGCAGGTCGCCGCCTCCTTCGCCCGGGACGGCCGGCTGCGCCGCCGCAAGGCACGCGGCACCGAGATCTCGGCCGCCGACGCCTCGGTGATGGCCGCGACCGCGACCGGCGCCCTCGACCGGCGCGAGGACGCACCCCTGGCCGCCCCCGGCAGCGGCGGCGTCTTCCACAAACCGCGCGGCTGCTACGTCTGCAAGTCGCCCTATCGTCAGGTCGACTCTTTCTACCACCGGCTGTGCCCGCGCTGCGCCGCCGACAACACCGCCCGCCGCGCCCTGAGCACCGAGTTGGCCGGCCGCCGGGCCCTGGTCACCGGCGGCCGGGTGAAGATCGGCTTCCAACTGGCGCTGATGATGCTGCGGGACGGCGCGGAACTCCTCGTCACCTCTCGCTTCCCGCACGACACCGTGCGCCGCTTCCGTGCCGCGCCGGGCAGCGAGGGCTGGCTGGACCGGCTCACCGTCCTCGCCGTCGACCTGCGCGACCCGCGCCAGGTGCTGGGTCTGTGCGAGGAGCTGCGGCAGGAGGGCCGGCCGCTGGACATCCTCGTCAACAACGCCGCCCAGACCGTACGGCGGCCGCCGGAGTCGTACGCGCTGCTCGCGGCCGGGGAGCGGGACGCGCTGCCCCAGGGCGCCCGGCAGGCGCCGGGGTTCCGGCCGACGCGGATGATCGAGGGCGGGGCCGCCGCGCTGCCCACGGTGCTGCGCGAGGCCGACGAGGCCGGCCTGCTGCCCGACCCGTCCCCGGAGAACTCCTGGTCGGCCCGGCTCGGCGCGCTGGACCCGGCCGAGGTCCTGGAGACCCAGCTCGTCAACGCGCTGGCCCCGGCACTGCTGTGCGACCGGCTGCTGCCCCTGCTGCTCGCCTCTCCGCATCCGCGTCGCTATGTCGTCAACGTGACCGCCGTCGAGGGCCGGTTCGCGGTGCGGAACAAGACGGCGGGCCATCCGCACACCAACATGGCGAAGGCCGCGCTGAACATGCTCACCCGCACCGGTGCCGCCGAACTCGCCGAGCTCGGCGTGCACATGTGTGCCGTCGACACCGGCTGGATCACCGACGAGAACCCGGCCCCGAAGAAGGCCCGGATGGCGGGCTCGGGGTTCCGCACCCCGCTGGACGTGGTGGACGGGGCGGCCCGCGTCTACGACCCGATCGTGCGCGGCGAGGCCGGGGACCCGGTGTCCGGGGTGTTCCTGAAGGACTACCGGGAGGCCGAGTGGTGACCCGCGCGGCGCGGCGGGCGCGCCGCCTGGCCGCGCGGGGCGGTCAGCGCCGCGTCACCATGAACACCGTTGTACTCGTCCCCGCCATCGCCCTGGACTCCGGCCCGGCGAACCGGGCGGCGAGCAGGTTGTCCAGGGTGCCGGTTCAGCGTGGCGGCCAGCGGCACCGGGTCCGTGCGCCCAGGCCCGGACGGCACACTGAAGGTGTCGCAGCAGCACGGAGGACGGCACGCTGAAGGAGTCGCAGCGACACGGAGGACGGCACGGCCGTGCCGGTCCGGGCCGCTGCCGCACCCGCCCGGCGTCCCGCTCCTCGATCAGCTTCAGGACGAAGCCGATCGGGCGGCCCTGATCATGGCCGCCCGCTCGGGACTACAGGGCCGCGCGGGCGGCCATCCGGGCCTTGCGGGCCGCCAGCTTCTCGTCGAACTTCGAGGCCTCGGCGTCCAGGCCGTCCATGTACAGGCCCAGCTCCTCCTGCGCCCGCAGGCCCTCGGGGCCGAGCCCGTCGATCTCCAGGACCTTCAGGAAGCGCAGCACGGGCTGGAGCACGTCGTCGTGGTGGATGCGCAGGTTGTAGACCTCGCCGATGGCCATCTGCGCGGCGGCCCGCTCGAAGCCGGGGATGCCGTGGCCGGGCATGCGGAAGTTCACCACGACGTCGCGGACCGCCTGCATGGTGAGGTCGGGCGCCAGCTCGAAGGCGGCCTTGAGCAGGTTCCGGTAGAACACCATGTGCAGGTTCTCGTCGGTGGCGATGCGCGCCAGCATGCGGTCGCAGACCGGGTCGCCGGACTGGTGGCCCGTGTTGCGGTGCGAGATGCGGGTGGCGAGTTCCTGGAAGGCGACGTAGGCGATCGAGTGCAGCATCGAGTGCCGGTTGTCGGACTCGAAGCCCTCGCTCATGTGGGCCATGCGGAACTGCTCCAGCTTGTCCGGGTCCACCGCGCGCGAGGTGAGCAGGTAGTCGCGCATGACGATGCCGTGCCGGCCCTCCTCGGCGGTCCAGCGGTGCACCCAGGTGCCCCAGGCCCCGTCGCGGCCGAACAGGCTGGCGATCTCGTGGTGGTAGCTGGGCAGGTTGTCCTCGGTGAGCAGGTTCACGACGAGCGCGATCCGGCCGATCTCGGTGACCTTGGACTGCTCCTTGTCCCAGGCCTCGCCGTCTTCGAAGAGGCCGGGGAAGTTGCGGCCGTCGGTCCACGGCACGTACTCGTGCGGCATCCAGTCCTTGGCGACCTTGAGATGCCGGTTCAGTTCCTGCTCGACCACTTCCTCCAGGGCGTACAGCAGCCGGGCGTCGGTCCAGACGGAAGGGCTGCCGAGATGGGGAGAGGTGATCGTCACGGATACTCCAGGGGGACGGGCTTCGACTACAGGTGCGGGTGCCCCGGCGGGCGGCGCCGGAACCTACGGGATCGTAGGCTACGAATCCGTAGGTTACGAAGTCGTAGGTTAAGAACGCCGTAAGGGTGCTGATCAGGCGCCCTTCCCCCGGGTCCTCTTCCCGCAGCCAGAGAAGCCCCGGGACCCGCAGGTCCCGGGGCTGGAGCGGTGGGCAGGTCACCCGGTCAGGCGTACAGCTCCCGCAGCCGCACCGAGAGACATGTCACACAACCCTCCAGCTTCTCGAACTCGCCGATGTCGACGACGACCGGCTCGTAGCCGAGGTCCGCGAACAGCTCGGCGGTCTTCGGGGCGCTGGCCGCCATCAGCAGTTTGTGGCCGCCGAGCAGCACCACGTGCGACCCGGAGTCCTCCGGTACATGGAGGAAACGCCCGAACAGCGACGGCGTGTCCATCAGCGGGATGCGCCCGATCACCGTCCCGTCCGGCAGCGCCGTCACCGCCGACTTCAGGTGCAGCACCTTGCTCACCGGAACGGACACCACCCGCGCGCCCAGCGGTTCGAAGGCGGCCCGCAACTGCTGCACGCCGGCCGCGTTGGTACGGCCGCCGCGGCCCACGTAGATCGTGTCGCCGATCTTGAGGACGTCGCCGCCGTCCAGGGTGCCCGGGTCCCAGATCCAGTTCACCGAGCAGCCCAGGCTCGCCACGGTCTCCTCGACCGCGATGGTCTCGGAGCGGCGGGACTGGGCGCCGGGCCGGGTGATCAGAGCGACGTTCTTGTACATGACCACGGTGTCCTCGACGAACACCGAGTCGGGGCAGTCGTCGGCCGGGTCGACCTCGACGGTCTCCCAGCCGTGGGTGCGCAGGGCTTCCGCGTACGCCTCCCACTGCTTCACCGCGCGGTCGAGGTCGACCTCCGTGCGTGCGACGTGCGTGACGAGGCCTTCGGCCAGGCGGGGGCTGGGACGGCGGATGAGGGCCTTCTTGCTGGGCACGAGGGTCTCCGTATCGGATGGGTGTTTCTGGTCGTGGCCGAAACCCGTCGGGGTGTCGGCGCACATCATGCTGGCCCATTGTCGGAGAGGACAGCCCGGCCGGGTGCGGACGGGGTGCCGCCCGCCGCCTCACCGCGCCCTCGTCACCCGCCCGCCGCCTCACCGCACCCCGGCCACCCGCCGCAGATGCTCGCCGGTGAACGACCCCTCCGCGGTCAGCAGCTCGCGTGGCGTCCCCGCGAACACCACGCGCCCGCCGTCCCGGCCGCCGTCCGGACCGAGATCGACGACCCAGTCGGCGTGGGCCACCACATCGAGGTTGTGCTCGACGACCACGACCGTGTTGCCCGTGTCGACCAGCCGGTCCAGCAGCGCCAGCAGCCCGTCGACGTCCGACATGTGCAGCCCGGTCGTCGGCTCGTCGAGGACATAGACCGCGCCCGTGCGGTGCAGCCGGGTCGCCAGCTTGATCCGCTGCCGTTCGCCGCCGGAGAGCGTGGACAGGGGCTGCCCGAGGGTCAGATAGGTGAGGCCGACGTCGCGCAGGGCGCGCAGCCGCCGCCGTACGCCGGAGTCCTCGAAAAAGTCCAGGGCCTGCTCGGCGGTCATCTCCAGCACGTCCGCGACGGAGTGGCCGCCGAGGGTCAGCCCCAGCACCTCCTCCCGGAACCGCCGCCCCTCGCAGGCGTGGCACGTGGTCGTCACCGGGTCCATGAAGGCGAGGTCGGTGTAGATCACCCCGCGGCCTTCGCAGGTGCCGCAGGCGCCCGCCGAGTTGAAGCTGAACAGACCCGGGTCGGCGCCCGTCTCCCGTGCGAAGAGCCGTCGTACGGTGTCCATCACCCCCAGGTAGGTCGCGGGCGTGGACCGCGCGGAAATGCCGATGGACGACTGGTCGACGACCACGGCCTCTGGGTGTGCCTCGGTCAGCTCGGCGACCAGCGTGCTCTTCCCGGACCCGGCGACCCCGGTCACCGCCGTCAGCACCCCGGTCGGGAACCGCACGGTGACGTCCCGGAGGTTGTGCCGGCCGGCGCCCTTGACCCACAGGTCGCCGGTGGCCGCGCGGACGCGCGTCTTCACCGTCGTACGCCGTCCCAGGCACCGCCCGGTCAGCGTGTCCGACGCGGCCAGCTCGCGCGGTGTCCCCTCGAAGACCACCCGGCCGCCGTCGGCGCCCGCGCGGGGCCCCATGTCCACCACGTGGTCGGCGAGCGCGATGACGTCCGGGTCGTGCTCGACGACCAGCACGGTGTTGCCCTTGTCGCGCAGGCGCAGCAGCAGATCGCCGAGCCGGCCGACATCGCGCGGGTGCAGTCCGACGCTGGGCTCGTCGAAGATGTACGTCATCCCGGTCAGGCTGGAGCCCAGATGACGCACGGTCTTCAGCCGCTGCCCCTCGCCGCCGGAGAGGGTGGCGGTCTCCCGGTCGAGGCTGAGGTAGCCGAGGCCGATCGCCTCGATGCGCTCCAGGGCGGCGACGGCGGCCCGCGCGATGGGGCGGGCCACCGGATCGTCGATCTCCTTCAGCACCCCGATCAGATCGCTCACCTGCATGCGGGTGAAGTCGGCGATGGAGCGCCCGTTGATCCGGGTGGCGAGCGCGGCGGCGTTCAGCCGGGCCCCCGCGCACACCGGGCAGGTGTCCTCGACCAGGAACCGCGCGACGAGATCGCGGGTCTTCTGGCTGAGCGCGGACAGGTCCCGCTTCAGGTACAGCCGCTCGAACCGGTCGGCCAGGCCCTCGTAGTCATGGGCCCAGGAGCCGCCGCTGCCGTCGATGGTGACCTTCGTGCCGCGCCCGCGCAGCAGGAACTCCCGCTCGGCTGCCGTGAACTCGCCGACCGGCTTGTGCACGTCCAGGTCGGTGGTGTTGGTGTACGTCTGCCCCTGCCAGGTGCCCACGGCGAACGGCGGGAACAGGATCGCCCCGCCCGCCAGGGACTTCTCGGGGGCGAGGATGCGGTCCCAGGCGGGCTGCACGGTCCGGCCCAGGCCGTCGCAGCGGGGGCACATGCCCGCCGGGTCGTTGAACGAGTACGCCGTGGCCTCACCGGCGCTCGGGGTGCCGTGCCGGGAGAACAGCACCCGCAGCACCGAGTAGACATCGGTCATGGTGCCGACCGTGGACCGCGAATGGCCCCCGATCGGCTTCTGGTCGACGACGATCGCGGGCGACAGATCCTCCAGGGCGTCCGCCCGCGGCTGCTCGTACTTGGGCAGCCGGTTGCGCACGAACCAGGTGAAGGTCTCGTTCAGCTGGCGCTGCGACTCGACCGCGATCGTGTCGAACACGACCGACGACTTCCCCGATCCCGAAACTCCGGTGAACACGGTCAGCCGGCCTTTCGGGATACGGAGGGTGACGTCCTTGAGGTTGTTCTCCCGGGCTCCGACGATGGTGATGAAATCGCGCATGCCCTCGACGCTAGGAGGGATACCCGACAGCTTCTGGCGTGATTTCCGAGAGTTCCCCGTCCAGTCGCAGCCAGCGGGTGATGCCGAGGGACTCCAGGAACGGCAGGTCGTGGCTGGCCACGATCAGCGCCCCCTCGTACGACTCCAGGGCCGTGGTGAGCTGGTGCACGCTCGCCATGTCCAGGTTGTTCGTCGGCTCGTCCAGCATCAGCAGCTGCGGGGCCGGTTCCGCCAGCATCAGCGCGGCCAGCGCCGCCCGGAAGCGTTCGCCGCCGGACAGGGTGGCCGCCTTCTGGTCGGCCCGCGCGCCCCGGAACAGGAATCGGGCCAGCCGCGCCCGGATCCGGTTGTTGGTGGCGTCCGGCGCGAACCGGGCCACGTTCTCGGCGACCGTCAGCTCGTCGTCGAGGACGTCGAGCCGCTGCGGCAGGAACCGCAGCGGCACATGCGCCGTCGCCTCCCCGGACACCGGCGCCAGTTCCCCGGCGATGGTGCGCAGCAGCGTCGTCTTGCCCGCCCCGTTGCGCCCGATCAGCGCGATCCGTTCCGGACCGTGCAGATCGAGACCGCCCGCCACACGCGCGCCGTACGCCAGTTCCAGGTCCCGCAGGGTGAGCACGGTCCGGCCCGCGGGCACGGCGGTGTGCGGCAGGTCGACGCGGATCTCGTCGTCGTCCCGTACGGCCTCCACCGCCTCGTCGAGCCGTTCCCTGGCCTCGGCCAGCTTCTCCTCGTGCATGATGCGGTGCTTGCCCGCGGACTCCTGTGCCGCGCGCTTGCGCGCCCCCATGACGATCTTGGGTTCGCGCTTGGTGTCCCACATCTTCTGGCCATACCGCTTGCGGCGGGCCAGCTTCATGTGGGCGTCGCTCAGCTCCCGCTTCTGCTTGCGCAGATCCGCCTCGGCGACCCGCACCATGCGCTCGGCGGCCTCCTGCTCGACGGCGAGGGCCTCCTCGTACGCCGAGAAGTTGCCGCCGTACCAGGAGATCTCCCCGGAGCGCAGATCGGCGATCTGGTCGACCCGGTCGAGGAGTTCGCGGTCGTGGCTGACCACGACCATCACCCCCGGCCAGGACTCGACGGCCGCGTACAGCCGCCGACGGGCGTACAGGTCGAGGTTGTTGGTCGGTTCGTCCAGCAGCAGGGCGTCCGGGCGGGCGAGCAGCAGCGCGGCCAGGCGCAGCAGCACCGACTCGCCGCCGGACACCTCGCCGATGGTGCGGTCGAGGTCGATGTGGCCGAGGCCGAGTTCGCCGAGGGTCGCCAGGGCGCGCTCCTCGACGTCCCAGTCGTCGCCGACCGTCTCGAAGTGCCGTTCGGACGCATCACCGGCCTCGATGGCGTGCAGGGCGGCCCGCCGGCCGGCGATGCCCAGCGTCTCGTCGACCCGCAGGGCGGTGTCGAGGGTGACGTTCTGCGGCAGGAAGCCGACCTCCCCCGCGGCGCGCACGCTGCCGTCGGTCGGGGTCAGTTCACCGGCAAGGAGCTTCAACAGGGTCGATTTTCCGGACCCGTTGACGCCGACGAGCCCGGTGCGGCCGGGGCCGAAGGAGGCGTCCAGGCCGTCGAAGACGGCAGTGCCGTCGGCCCAGGCGAAGGACAGGGAGGTACAGGTGAGGGAAGTATGCATGCGGGCCTCGCGGTTGCTTGATGCGGTCGGGAGCAACGCGTTTCGAGACACCGGAGGGCGGCGACCGGGGGAGGGGTCCGCGAAGGCACGGGGAGAAAAGGAAGAAGCCCTGCTCCGCAAGGACGGCTCGAACGCCGAGGTCGCACGCGACGCACACACGGATGACGTGTGGCGTGGTGTCTCAGGACCTCAGACGAGCAACGTCCTTCTCCAATCGGCGGCAACAGGAACGTTGTACACCGTAGGAGGGCGGCTGGGGAGTGTCAACCGATTTCCCGCGCGGTCCCCGCCGAGCACTTGGACGCGGGCATCGGGCCGGACGCGGGCCGCACGGCCATGAGCCTCACGACCATGTCGGATTCCTGCCGGACCGCCCCGTGCGCGGGCTGGTTGAGTGAGCCGTATCCCCTCCACCACCGTGCCCTGGCCTTCCGGTCCCTGCACGTCCCGGGCCGGCCGCTGGTCCTGCCCAACGCCTGGGACCGCGTCAGCGCCCGCCTCGGCGAGGAGGCCGGTGCCGCCGCCGTGGCCACCACCAGCGCCGGGCTCGCCTGGGAACTGGGCACGCCCGACGGCGACCGCCTGGAGCGCGACCGGGCCCTGGCCGCCGTCGCGGCCGTCGCGAGCGCGGTCGGGGTGCCGGTGAGCGCCGACATCGAGAGCGGCTACGCGGCGGACGCGGCGGGCGTCGCCGACACCGTCCGCGCGGTGCTCGCGGCGGGCGCCGTCGGGATCAACATCGGGGACGCCCCGCACGCGCCGGGCCGGGGTCCGCTGCGTCCGGTGGCGGAGCGGGCCGAGCGGATCGCCGCCGCCCTCGCGGCGGCCGACGAGGCCGGCGTGCCGCTCTTCGTCGCGCGCGCGTGGACACCTTCCTGCGCGGCGCCGGGGGAGTGGACGCCACGCTGGAGCGGGCCGCGGCCTTCCTCGCCGCGGGCGCCGACGGGATCTTCGTCCCCGCGGCCGTCGACCCGGGGACGGTGAAACTGCTCGCCGACGGCGTCGACGGGCCGCTGAACGTCATGGCCGGACCCGGCGCGCCGCCCGTCGTCGAGCTGGCCGCGCTGGGCGTCGCGCGGGTGAGCCCGTGCGCCACCCTCGCCCAGGCCGCGCACGCCCTGGTCCGCCGCGCCGCGCGGGAGCTGCTGGACGCGGGGACCTACGACACGCCGGCGGACGGACTCGACTACGGCGAGCTGAACGCGCTCCTCGGGGGCAGGGCCTAGCAGGCGTCCCGCATCAGCACCGCCAGATCGTGATCCAGGTCCAGATGCGCGTCCTCCAGACCCTCCGGCACCAGACGGCGCGTCGCCTCCAGGAAGCGGCGTATCTCGGCCGAGTGGACGTGCACCACGGCGGTGCCCTCGGGGGCGTGGAACTCCAGGACGGTGCGGTCGTAGCCGTAGGGCCGCACGCGGACGTCTCCCTGGCCCTCGGGGCCCTCCTGGCCCGCGGCGAGGAGCTCGCGGGAGAACGTCCAGCAGACCTCCACGCCCTCCAGGGTGGCCTGGGCCGGGAAGGTCATCCGAACGGCGAACGGATCGCGCCGGTCGTAGTACAGCGTGGCCGGGATGCTCGGCATCCGCGGCGCGGCGGCGACGAGGCGGGCCTCGACGGGCTGCTCGATGACGGTGGACAACGCCTTGCTCCCTTGTGACGGCCGGACGGACTTCCGGGGATGAGGCCGGGCACTGGGAGAGACGTCGGAATCGGGGCGTCCGTGCATGCCCGTGCCGAGTGACCTCCGTCACCGTGTTCCATCCCGGGCGTGATTCAGTCATACGGATGTGTCTCGTGGGATGACCTGCGGCTTTTGCCCGTATCGACCCCCGTGCCCGCCAGGGTCGGTCCCGCGTGGAGGTCCTCTGGACGGGACCCGGGAGGTCCGCTAGCTTCGCCCGCCATGAGGCGCTGGGGGAACACGCGACGCGGGGCTCCGACGGGACGGACGGGGCGCAGGGCGCCGGACACACCGACGGCACTGAAGGGGCAGACGGGGCAGACGGGGCAGACGTGGCAGACGGGGCAGACAGTGCCGGCCGGGCGTCTGGCACCTGCGGGGCGGGCCGCAGGAGTGATCGCCGCCGCGGTGGCGCTCGCCGCGCTGACGGCCGTCCCCGCGCGGGCCGACGCCCCGGCCCAGCTCCCCGGCCCTCGGCCCGGCACCCCGCACTGGGCCCTCAAGGACACCGGCACCGCCGAGGCGCGCTTGCGGGGACTGGCCGCCGTGGGCCGGGACGTCGCCTGGGTGTCCGGCACCGGCGGGACGGTCCTGCGCACCACCGACGGCGGGGCGAACTGGCGGAACGTCTCCCCGCCCGGCACCGCCGACCTCCAGTTCCGGGACATCGAGGCGTTCGACGCGCGCCGGGCCGTGGTGCTGGCCATCGGCGAGGGCGAGGCCTCACGCGTGTACCGCACCGACGACGGCGGAGTGACCTGGACGGAGTCCTTCCGCAACGCCGACCCGCGCGCCTTCTACGACTGCATGGCCTTCTTCGACCGACGCCACGGACTGGCGATGAGCGACCCGGTGGACGGGAGGTTCCGCATCCTGTCCACCCGGGACGGCGGCCGGTCCTGGCGGGTGCTGCCCGACGCGGGCATGCCGCCCGCCCTGGACGGCGAGGCCGGGTTCGCCGCCAGCGGGCAGTGCCTGGTCACCGTAGGGCCGCGGGACGTCTGGCTCGCCACCGGCGGGGCGGCACGCGCGCGTGTGCTGCATTCCGGGGACCGCGGCCTGACCTGGACGGCCAACGACAGCCCGCTCCCGGCCGGCGACCCGGCCCGCGGCGTCTTCGCCCTCGCCTTCCGCGACCGCGCCCACGGCCTCGCCGTCGGCGGCGACTACCGCCCCGACCAGAGCGCGCCCCGCGCGGCGGCGCGCACCGGCGACGGCGGCCGGACCTGGCGCCCCGCCGCCACACCCCCGCCCGCCTACCGCTCCGGCGTCGCCTGGCTCCCGCACCACCGCGCCGCCGCCCTCGCCGTCGGCCCCACCGGCACCGACCTCACCACGGACGCCGGCCGGACCTGGCGCACCGTGGACAGCGGCTCGTACGACACCGTGGACTGCGCGCCGGACCGGGGTTGTTGGGCCGCCGGGGAGAAGGGCCGCGTGGCACGCCTGGAGCAGTGAGCGCGCGGGACACCCTGTTTGTTGGCAATGTGGGTACCCGTTCACTGATCGTGAAAGGAAGTGAGCGGACATGCCTCGCGGTTCGAGCTCCAAACGGGAGCGCCAGTACGAGCACATCAAGCAGAGCGCCGAGGAGCGCGGCGAGAGCACCGGCCGGGCCAAGGAGATGGCGGCCCGCACGGTGAACAAGGAACGCGCCCGCGCCGGCGAGTCCAAGACGGCCAGCCGCACCTCCACCCAGGACATGTCGTCGTCCCAGCGGGGCGGCCAGCGCTCCGGGAAGGGCTCCCAGGGCCCCACCTACGACCAGCTGTACCAGGAGGCCAAGAAGCGCAACATCCAGGGCCGTTCGGACATGAACAAGCAGCAGTTGCAGCGCGCGCTCGGCAAGTGAGCCGCACCGCCGGCCCGCGCGGGCGGCCGGCCCCGTACGCTCGTCCCCACCATGACGACCGTACGCATTCCCGCGGGCTGGCCCGCGACCGAGGAAGAGGCCCGCGCCGTCCAGGACGAGCTGCGGAGCCGAGTGGTGCTGGACGAACCGGGGCCGCCGCCCGGCACCGGACACGTCACCGGAGTGGACGTCGCCTACGACGACGAGCGGGACGTGGTCGCGGCGGCGGCCGTCGTCCTGGACGCGGCGACCCGCGAGGTCGTCGCGAAGGCCACGGCCGTCGGCCGGATCTCCTTCCCGTACGTGCCCGGCCTCCTCGCCTTCCGGGAGATCCCCACCGTCCTTGCCGCCCTCGACGCCCTCCCGTGCCCGCCCGGCCTGGTGGTCTGCGACGGCTACGGCCTCGCCCACCCGCGCCGCTTCGGCCTCGCCAGTCACCTCGGCGTCCTGACCGGGCACCCCACGATCGGCGTCGCCAAGAACCCCTTCACTTTCGCCTACGACGAACCGGGCGCCCCGCGCGGTGCGTCGGCCCCCCTCCGCGCGGGCGACGAGGAGGTCGGCCGCGCCCTGCGCACCCGCGAGAACGTCAAGCCGGTCTTCGTCTCCGTCGGCCACCGCGTGAGCCTCGACAACGCGTGCGCGCACACCCTGGCCCTCACTCCCGAGTACCGCCTCCCCGAGACCACCCGCCGGGCGGACGCCCTGTGCCGACAAGCCCTGCGGGCGGCGACCGCCTGAGTACGGTGACTGAGTACCCGTACGGATGCGCCCCCGGGGCCGTGATCGGCAGGCTGGCCGCATGACCTCGCACCGGGCCCCGGAGCCCCTCACCGACCCGCACCGCCCCGTCGAGCGTGCCGTGACGGCCGCGCTGGTCCTCGCCACGCTCGCGGCGCTCGCCTGGATCGCCGGGATGATCTACACGGTGGTGGAGTGGCCGATGTAGAGGCGGCGCGGCAGGGGCAGCGGTACTTGGAAGGTGCCCGCATGTGCCGCGCGGCCCCCGGGAGGCATGGCGGAAGGCGTGCCCGCCGGTCACCGGCGCGCCGCCACCCGGAATGTGATCCCCGCCGCGCGCAGCCGCTCGGTCAGGGCGTCGCCCATGGCGACCGCCGTGGTGACCTGACCGGCCGTCGGCGGCAGGTCGTCGAGGGCGAGGGAGAGCGCCGCCTCGGCGAAGATCTTCGCGGTCTCGTCGTAGCCCGGATCGCCGCCCGAGACCTCCGTGAGCACCCGTCGGCCACCGCCCTCGCCGACGAACCGCAGCGAGAACCAGCTGCGCGCCCGCTTCTCGGCGCTCGGCCCGTCGCCGGGCTTGAGCCGGCCGGAGAGCCAGCGCCGCGCGGGGGGCAGCTGGGCCGCCGCGAACAGCGCGCCGACGGCCGCCACGCCGCCCACCGCGACCGGCAGCCGCCGCACGGCCGCGTAGTGGCGGTAGCGGAAGTCGGGGCCGTACCGCTCCAGGGCCTTCGCCGAGCGGCCCACGATCTGCGGGTCGATGGTGGGCAGCGGCAGCGCCCAGGCCCCGACCTCGGGGGCGAACCGTGGAGCGCCCGCCGGAGTCGTCGCCCGCCGGCCGACCAGCCGCGGCTCGTGCCGGCGGCGGTCCCGGGCGGCGGCCACCAGCTGCCGGCCGCGGGCGAACTGGTTCAGCGCGGAGGCGAACGTGCCGCCGGAGAAGGACGCGTCCGCGGTGACGAACCCGTCCACCCGCAGCGGCACGCCCTCCGGCAGCTGCCGGACCGTGAAGTAGACGCCCAGGTCGTGCGGCACCGAGTCGAATCCGCAGGCGTGCACCAGCCGCGCGCCGGTCTCCCGCGCGCGGGCGTCGTGCCGGACGTACATCAGGTCCACGAACTCCGGCTCGCCGGTCAGGTCGAGATAGTCCGCGCCGGTGTCCGCGCAGGCCGCGACCAGCTCCTCGCCGTACGTCACGTACGGGCCGACCGTCGTGGCCACCACGCGCGCGTGCTCGGCGAGCCGGCGCAGCGAGGCGGGATCGGTGACGTCCGCCACCAGCACTCCGATGTCCGCGCCGCCGGGCAGCCGTTCGCGCAGCCGCCGCAGCTCGGTCTCGCCGCGCCCGGCGATCGCCCAGCGCAGTCCCCCGGGCGCGTGCGCGGCCAGGTACTCCGCGGTGAGTGTCCCGACGAAGCCGGTCGCTCCGAAGAGCACGATGTCGTACGGGCGGTCCGCCCTGTTCAGCCTGGTCATGACACCTCTCGCTCACCGTCGAGCCTCGCAGCCCGTGCCGCTGTCGGTGGCTGAGGCTAGCGTGAGCAGTGCGGAGCCCGACGACGAGCCCGGAGGTGGACCATGGCGGTGGCCGCGAGCGCCCTGAAGAAGTGGGCGAAAGTACGCGAGTTCGCCCTGGGCCTGCCCGGTGCCGCCGAGGAGTTCCCCTGGGGCGAGTCCGTCGCCAAGGTCAACAAGAAGGTGTTCGTCTTCCTCGGCGTCGACGACGGCAGTTATCCCCTGGGCGTGACCGTCAAGCTCACCGACGACACCGCCCACGCGCACGCGCTGACCGTCCCGGGTGCCGAACCCGCCGGGTACGGCCTCGGCAAGGCGGGCTGGGTCAGCGTCCCGCTGGAGCCCGACGGTGCCCCGTCGGCTGAGCTGCTGTGCGACTGGGTGGAGGAGAGTTATCGGGCGATCGCCCCGAAGCGGCTGATAGCGGACCTGGACGCGCGCTGAGTCCCGGCAGTCAGGGGCTCCGGCCGAAAATGGCTAAGCGCTTGCTCGTTCAGGCCTTGTGCGGACTGGAACCTGTTCTTACCATCACCGGTGTTACATCGGTTGTGTCACAGCGAGGGGGCGGGATGACCACGGCGAGGACGCCGGCACACGGTCCGGCACGCGGACCGGCCCACGGACCGCTCACCGGCGTCCGCGTGGTCGAGCTGGCGGGGATCGGCCCGGGACCCTTCGCCGCCATGCTCCTCGCCGACCTCGGCGCCGACGTGGTCCGAGTGGACCGCCCCGGCGGCCCCGGGCTGGCGATCGACCCGGACTTCGACGTCACCAACCGCAACAAGCGCTCGGTGATCGTCGACCTCAAGGCCCCCGACGGCCCCGCGCGGGTCCTCGACCTGGCCGCGCGCGCCGACATCCTCATCGAGGGCTACCGCCCCGGCGTCGCCGAACGGCTCGGCGTCGGCCCCGAGGCCTGCCACGCCCGCAACCCGCGGCTCGTCTACGGCCGGATGACGGGCTGGGGCCAGCAGGGGCCCCTCGCCCACCGCGCGGGCCACGACATCGCCTACATCGCGCTCACCGGCACCCTCGGCATGATCGGCAGCCCTGGCGAACCCCCACCCGTCCCCGCCAACCTGCTCGGCGACTACGCGGGCGGCTCCCTCTATCTCGCCGTCGGCGTCCTCGCCGCCCTGCACCACGCCCGCGCCACCGGCACCGGACAGGTCGTCGACGCCGCCATCGTGGACGGCACCGCCCACCTCTCCGCGATGATCCACGGCATGCTCGCCGCCGACGGCTGGCAGGACCGCCGCCACGCCAACCTCCTCGACGGCGGCTGCCCCTTCTACGGCACGTACGAGACCGCCGACGGGCAGTACATGGCCGTGGGCGCGCTGGAGCCGCAGTTCTACGACGCGTTCATGACGCTCCTCGGCATCCCCGAACAGGTGCCGGCCCGCGCCGACCTCGCCCGCTGGCCGGAGCTGCGCGAGGCGATCGCCGCCCGCTTCAAGTCCCGTACCCGCGACGAGTGGACGGCCGTCTTCGAGGGCTCCGACGCGTGTGTGGCCCCCGTGCTGTCCCTGCGCGAGGCGCCGCACCACCCGCACCTCGCCGCCCGCTCCACGTTCACCGGCCACGGCGGCATCACCCAGCCCGCGCCGGCCCCCCGCTTCTCCGCGACCCCCACGGCGGTCCGCACCGGCCCGGCCCGGCCGGGCGCCGACGCCGACACCGTGGCCCGCGACTGGGACATACCCGGGCTCGGCTCCCCGCCGGCCGCCTCCGAGCCCCGGCAACCCTCCTCGCCGACCGGGCCCGAGCCCCGGCAGCCTTCCTCGCCGGCCGCCTCCGAGCCCCCGAACCCTCAGCGAAAGGCCTCCTCGTGAGCACCGAAGCGTACGTGTACGACGCGATCCGCACCCCGCGCGGCCGCGGCAAGGCGAACGGCGCCCTGCACGGCACGAAGCCCATCGACCTGGTCGTCGGGCTCATCCACGAGATCCGCGCCCGCTTCCCCGGCCTGGATCCGGCGGCCGTCGACGACATCGTGCTCGGCGTGGTCGGCCCGGTCGGCGACCAGGGCTCCGACATCGCCCGGATCGCCGCGATCGCCGCGGGCCTGCCCGACACGGTCGCCGGAGTGCAGGAGAACCGCTTCTGTGCCTCCGGCCTGGAGGCGGTCAACCTGGCCGCCGCAAAGGTCCGTTCGGGCTGGGAGGACCTGGTCCTGGCCGGCGGGGTGGAGTCGATGTCCCGGGTGCCGATGGCCTCGGACGGCGGCGCCTGGTTCAACGACCCGATGACCAACCTCGCCACCAACTTCGTGCCGCAGGGCATCGGCGCCGACCTGATCGCCACCATCGAGGGCTTCTCCCGACGCGACGTCGACGAATACGCGGCCCTGTCCCAGGAGCGGGCGGCCGCCGCCTGGAAGGAGGGCCGTTTCGAGCGGTCCGTGGTCCCCGTGACGGACCGCAGCGGCCTGGTCGTCCTCGACCACGACGAGCACCTGCGGCCCGGCACCACCGCCGACTCCCTCGCGAAGCTCAAGCCGTCCTTCGCCGACATCGGCGACCTCGGCGGCTTCGACGCCGTGGCGCTGCAGAAGTACCACTGGGTGGAGAAGATCGACCACGTCCACCACGCGGGCAACTCCTCCGGCATCGTGGACGGCGCCGCCCTGGTCGCCATCGGCTCCCAGGAGGTCGGCGAGCGCTACGGCCTCACCCCGCGCGCGCGGATCGTCTCCGCCGCCGTCTCCGGCTCCGAGCCCACCATCATGCTCACCGGCCCCGCCCCCGCCACCCGCAAGGCGCTCGCCAAGGCGGGCCTGACCATCGACGACATCGACCTCGTCGAGATCAACGAGGCCTTCGCCGCGGTCGTGCTGCGCTTCGTGAAGGACATGGGCCTGTCCCTGGACAAGGTCAACGTCAACGGCGGCGCCATCGCCCTCGGCCATCCGCTCGGCGCCACCGGCGCGATGATCCTCGGAACCCTCGTCGACGAACTGGAGCGCCAGGACAAGCGGTACGGCCTGGCCACCCTGTGCGTCGGCGGCGGCATGGGCATCGCCACCATCGTCGAACGCCTCTGAACTCCCCGCGGACCCCTCAGACTTCTACGGAGGCCCCTGTCATGACCGAGAGCACCACGATCCGCTGGGAACAGGACGACACCGGAATCGTCACCCTGGTCCTCGACGACCCTGACCAGTCCGCGAACACCATGAACCAGGCGTTCCGGGACTCCCTGGCGGCGATCACCGACCGTCTGGAGGCCGAGAAGGACTCCCTCCGCGGCATCATCCTCACCTCCGCCAAGAAGACCTTCTTCGCGGGCGGCGACCTGCGCGACCTGATCCGGGTCACCCCGGAGACCGCGCAGGAGCTGTTCGACGGCGGCATGGCGATCAAGCGGAACCTGCGCCGCATCGAGACCCTCGGCAAGCCGGTCGTCGCCGCGCTGAACGGCGCGGCCCTCGGTGGCGGCTTCGAGATCGCCCTCGCCTGCCACCACCGGATCGCGCTGGACGCCCCCGGCTCCAAGATCGGCTGCCCGGAGGTCACCCTCGGCCTGCTCCCCGGTGGAGGCGGTGTCGTCCGCACCGTCCGGCTGCTCGGCATCGCCGACGCGCTGCTGAAGGTGCTGCTCCAGGGCACCCAGTACAGCCCGCGGCGCGCCCAGGAGAACGGCCTGGTGCACGAGGTGGCCGAGACCCGGGAGGACATGCTCGCCAAGGCCCGCGCCTTCATCGACGCCCACCCCGAGTCGCAGCAGCCCTGGGACGTGCCCGGCTACCGCATCCCCGGCGGCACCCCCGCCCACCCCAAGTTCGCGGCCAACCTGCCCGCCTTCCCCGCCAACCTGCGCAAGCAGACCGGCGGCGCCCCCTACCCGGCCCCGCGCAACATCCTCGCGGCGGCCGTCGAGGGGTCCCAGGTCGACTTCGAGACCGCCCAGGTCATCGAGGCCCGCTACTTCGTGGAACTGGCGGCCGGGCAGATCTCGAAGAACATGATCCAGGCGTTCTTCTTCGACCTTCAGGCCGTCAACTCCGGCGCCAACCGGCCCAAGGGCACCGCCCCGCGCCAGGTCCGCCGGGTCGCCGTGCTCGGCGCCGGGATGATGGGCGCGGGCATCGCCTACTCCTGCGCCCGCGCGGGCATCGACGTCGTCCTGAAGGACGTCTCCCTGGAGGCCGCCCTCAAGGGCAAGGGCTACTCCGAGAAGCTGTGCGCCAAGGCCGTCTCCCGGGGCCGTACCACCCAGGAGAAGGCCGACGCGCTGCTCGCCCGCATCACGCCCACCGCCGACGTGCAGGACCTGGCCGGCTGCGACGCGGTCATCGAGGCCGTCTTCGAGGACACCGCGCTCAAGCACAAGGTGTTCCAGGAGATCGAGCAGATCGTCGCGCCGGACGCGCTGCTGTGCTCCAACACCTCCACCCTGCCGATCACCGCGCTCGCCGAGGGCGTGCAGCGCCAGACCGACTTCATCGGGCTGCACTTCTTCTCCCCGGTCGACAAGATGCCGCTCGTCGAGATCATCAAGGGCGAGCGCACCGGCGAGGAGGCGCTGGCCCGCGCCTTCGACCTGGTCCGGCAGATCGGCAAGACGCCGATCGTCGTCAACGACTCGCGCGGCTTCTTCACCTCCCGCGTGATCGGCCACTTCATCAACGAGGGCGTGGCCATGGTCGGCGAGGGCATCGAGCCCGCGTCGGTGGAGCAGGCGGCCGCCCAGGCGGGCTACCCGGCCAAGGTGCTGTCCCTGATGGACGAGCTGACGCTGACCCTGCCGCGCAAGATCCGCAACGAGACGAAGCGGGCCGTCGAGGAGGCGGGCGGCACCTGGACCGCGCACCCGGCGGAGGCCGTCATCGACCGCATGGTCGACGAGTTCGGCCGCACCGGCCGCAGCGGCGGCGCCGGTTTCTACGACTACGACGACAACGGCAAGCGCGCCGGTCTGTGGCCGGGCCTGCGCGAGCACTTCGGCAAGCCCGGGCACACGATCCCGTTCGAGGACATGCAGGAGCGCATGCTCTTCGCCGAGGCACTGGACACCGTCCGGCTGCTGGAGGAGGGCGTCCTGACGTCCGTCGCCGACGCCAACATCGGCTCCGTCCTCGGCATCGGCTTCCCGGGCTGGACCGGCGGCGTGCTCCAGTACATCAACGGCTACGAGGGTGGCCTGCCCGGCTTCGTGGCCCGCGCGCGGGAGCTGGCCGAGCGCTACGGCGAGCGGTTCACGCCCCCGGCGCTGCTGGTGGAGAAGGCGGAGAAGGGCGAGCGCTTCAGCGACTAGCGGAGACGGCCGCCGAGCGGCTCACGCGGTGTCGGGGCGGACGTCCGGCCGGGTGAGCCACTCGCCCAGCTCCTCCCTCAGCGACCGCTGGAAGGTGGTCAGCAGAGCCTGCACCACCAGCGGCTGCATGTGCGCCGACAGGGACCGCACGTCCCGCACGTCACGCTCCGACACCTCGTCCCGGAAGAGCTGCGACAGCTCGTGAGCGGCGGCGCGCGAGTGCTCGATGAACACCTTGCGCGCCGCCAGGATCGCCTCCTGGGACATCGGCACGTCCAGCAGCCGGACCCCGAGCCGCAGCAGAGCGAGATCGACGCGGTACCCGTCGCCGTCCGGCCGTACGACGTCCATCGCGGCCAGCCGGTCCACCTCGTCGTCCTCCAACGCGCGCCCCGCCCGTCGGGCCAGCTCTTCCCGGGTCACCGTCTCCACGGTGTCCGGCGCCCAGGACGCCACCACCGCGCGGTGGATGGCCAGGTCCCGGTCGCTCAGGTCCGGCGGAAGCTGCCGCAGATAGCGCTCGATGCCCGCCAGCGTCATCCCCTGGTGCTGCAGCTCCTCGATGAGCGCGAGGCGGGCCAGGTGCTCCCTGCCGTAGTGCCCGACCCGGCGCGGGCCGATCACCGGCGGCGGCAGCAGGCCCCGGGTGCTGTAGAAGCGCACCGTCCGCACCGTGACACCGGCCCGCGCGGCCAGCTCGTCGACGGTGAGGGAGGGCTCCTCGGCGTGGCTTGTCATGTGCAGCAGTATCGCTGTCTCACCAGACGTGTGAAACCTCCGGTGATCCGCCCGTGATCCGCCGGTGATTCCCCGGGGAACCTGTGAGAAGTAACGCTCTGTGACCTGAGTCACCGCATGTGACGGATTCCCTGTGGGAAGGTGCTGCCCTGGTCTGTGCCGCGACACCCAGGATGGTGCGGGCCGAGTCACGTACGGACACCCCGGTCGGTACACCGCCCGGGGCGCACCAGAGAGTGGAACCACCCGTGAGCAAGGACGCCGTGGACACGGCACAGGTCGCCGCGCACCCCGAGGCGACCCGGACGCCCGCGGACGCGGGCGACGCCGGTTACAGCAAGGACCTCAAGGCCCGCCACGTCAACATGATCGCCATCGGCGGCGCCATCGGCACCGGACTCTTCCTCGGCGCCGGCGGCCGCCTCCACAACGCGGGCCCCGCGCTCGCGCTGGCCTATCTGGTCTGTGGAATCTTCGCCTTCTTCGTCGTCCGGGCCCTCGGCGAGCTGGTCCTGTACCGGCCGTCCTCCGGCTCGTTCGTGTCGTACGCGCGCGAGTTCCTCGGCGAGAAGGGCGCCTATGTCGCCGGCTGGATGTACTTCCTGAACTGGTCGACGACCGGTATCGCCGACATCACCGCGATCGCGCTCTACACGCACTACTGGAGCGCCTTCACCGACATCCCGCAGTGGGTGCTCGCCCTGATCGCCCTGGCGGTGGTCCTGGCGGTGAACCTGATCTCGGTGAAGATCTTCGGCGAGATGGAGTTCTGGTTCGCGATCATCAAGGTCGCGACCCTCGTCGCCTTCATGTTCGTCGGCATCTTCCTGCTGGCCACCCAGCACGAGGTCGGCGGCCAGACGCCCGGTCTGAGCGTGATCACCGACAACGGCGGCGTCTTCCCGCACGGCATGATGCCGGTCGTCCTCGTCATGCAGGGCGTGATCTTCGCCTACGCGGCGCTGGAGCTGGTCGGTGTCGCCGCGGGCGAGACCGCCGAGCCGGAGAAGGTCGTCCCGCGCGCGGTGAACTCGATCATGTGGCGCGTGGGCCTGTTCTACGTCGGCTCGGTCGTCCTGCTGGCCCTGCTGCTGCCCGGCTCGGTCTACTCGGCCGACGAGAGCCCCTTCGTCACCGTCCTGTCGAGGATCGGCGTCCCGGCCGCGGGCGACGTGATGAACCTGGTGGTCCTCACCGCCGCGATGTCGTCCCTGAACTCCGGCCTGTACTCCACCGGCCGCATCCTGCGCTCCATGGCCATGGCGGGCTCGGCGCCCAAGTTCACGGCCCGGATGAACCGCAGCCAGGTGCCCTACGGCGGCATCCTGCTGACCTGCGCGGTGTGCGTGCTCGGCGTCGGCCTGAACTTCGTGATGCCGCACCAGGCCTTCGAGATCGTGCTGAACGTGGCCTCTCTCGGCATCATCAGCACCTGGGTGATCATCATGATCTGCCACCTGATCTTCGTCCGCCGCGCCAAGGCGGGCCTGGTCCAGCGGCCGTCGTTCCGGCTCCCCGGCAGCCCGGTCACCGAGATCGCCACGGTCGCCTTCCTGCTGGTCTGCCTCGGCATGATGTGGAACGACCCCGAGGTCGGCCGCAAGACCCTCCTCCTCATCCCCCTCATCGCCCTCGCCCTCGTCACCGGGTGGTTCGCCATCCGCCGCCGCGTCTCCAAGACAGCCGACCAGGAACTGACCAAGCTCACGAAGTAGCAGCTCAGAGCCACTGTCAGTGGCATCGCCCACGGTGGCGTCAGGCCGGATCGCAGGGGTCCGGGGTGACGCCACCGGCGCGAGAGGGGCCGGCCTTCCCGAGCGGAGCGGCTAGGGTGCGGCGTGACCGGGGGCACATGGTGCCGTGTGGAGCCGCTGATCAGTGAGCGGCTGGTGCGGCGGAGCGTTCCGGTGACGGTGTACGACCATGGGGAGGGCCGGAGTTGAGCCGCGACACCGATGTACTCGTGCTGGGCGGCGCGGGTGTGGACACCATCGTCCACGTACCGGAGCTGCCGCTCCCGTACGCCGACAGCTACATGATCCCGGACGGGATCCGCACCCGCGCGGGCCAGACCGGCGACTTCATGTCCCTCGGCCTGACCGCCCTGGGCCTGCGCACCCACCACCTCGACTTCCTCGGCGACGACCCCGAGGGCGACCTCGTGCGGGCCCTGCACGACGAGCGGGGCATCGCGCTCACCGCGATCCCGCAGCCCGCGGGCACCAAGCGAGCCGTCAACCTGGTCGGTCCCGACGGGCGGCGGCTGTCCCTGTACGACAGCAGCCGCGGCGGGCCCGGCGACCGGCTGCCCGAGGCCACCGTCCGCGAACTGGCCGGGCGCAGCCGCCACGCGCATGTCTCCATCACCCAGCCGTGCGCCCACGCCCTGCCCGCCCTGCGCGAGACCGGTGTGACGATCTCCACCGACCTGCACGACTGGGACGGCGAGAACCCGTACCACGAGCCGTTCGCCCTCGCCGCGGACGTCGTCTTCCTCTCCGCCGCCCGGCTCACCCACCCCGAGCGCACCCTGCGCCGCATCGCCGAGCGGGGCCGGGCCCGGGTGGTCGTCGCCACCGCCGGCGCGGAGGGCGCGCATCTGCTGGCCGACGGTGAACTGACCCCGGTGCCGCCGGCGGCGCCCCCCGCGCCGGTGGTGGACTCCAACGGCGCGGGCGACGCCTTCGCCGCCGCCTTCCTCTTCGGCTTCCTGAACGGCGAGCCGCCCCGGCGGTGCGCCCGCTACGGCGCGCTGGCGGGCGCCCACGCCTGCACGGTGCCGTCCACGCAGGTCGACGCGATCGACCGGGAGACCCTGCTGGCGCGGGCGGCGGCCGAGCCGGAAGGGGCGGCGCCGGTCACCGGTGCCTAGTGGCCGTGCCGCTCCTCCCCGTGGTCGTGGACGGTGTTCGTCGCCGCGATCTTCTTCCATGACCTGGGCTGTGCGGGAGCCTTCGCGGCGCGGGCCGCGATCCACGCGTCCCGCGCCGCCGTCACGCTCGGCTTCGACGGCTGGTACAGCCAGGTGTCGAACAGACCCGCCAGCGGCTTCCCGGAGACCTCCTCCGCGTACCGCCGGAAGTCGGCGACCGTGGCGTTGCCGTGGGCGTACCGCTGCGGCCAGCCCTTGAGCAACGTGAAGAAGTCCTCGTCGCCGATCTCGTTGCGCAGCGCCTGGAGGGTCAGCGCGCCGCGGTCGTAGACGGCGATGTCGAACTGGTGCTCAGGGCCCGGGTCCCCGGGCTTGACGCTCCAGAAGGGGTCGTCGGCCGGCCGGGAGGCGTACACGTAGTCGGCGATCTCCTGCGCCGTGCCCTCGCCCTCGTGCTCGGACCACAGCCACTGCGCGTACCGCGCGAAGCCCTCGTTGATCCAGATGTCCCGCCACGCGGCGACGGACACCGAGTCGCCGTACCACTGGTGGGCCAGCTCGTGCACCACGACCGAGGTGTTGGCGCCGTTCGCGAACTGCCGCGGGCTGTAGAACGGCCGGGTCTGGGTCTCCAGCGCGTACCCGGTGCCGACGTTCGGCACGTACCCGCCGAGCGCGTTGTACGGATACGGCCCGAAGTATTCGGTCAGCCAGTCGGCGATCTCCCCGGTCCGCTCCACGCTCGCCCGCGCGGCACCGTAGTTGTCGCCGAGGTCCTTGCTGTAGGCGTTGATCACCGGGATGCCGCTCTCGGTCTTCCCGGTGGTGACGTCGAACCGGCCCACGGCCAGCGTGGCCAGATATGTCGCCTGCGGCTTGCTGGACCGCCAGTTGTACCGGGTCCAGCCGAGCCGTGAACTCGTCGACTGGAGGGTGCCGTTGGAGATGGCCTGGGTGCCGTCCGGCACCTGCACGGACACGTCGTAGGTGGCCTTGTCCAGCGGGTGGTCGTTGCTGGGGAACCACCACCAGGCGGCCTCGGGCTCGTTCGCCGCGACCCCGCCGTCCGGGGTGCGGTGCCAGCTGGTGAAGCCGTACGCCCGCTGCTGCGACGGCACCCCGCTGTAGCGGACCACGACGGTGACGGCGGTGCCCTTGCCGAGCGGGGTCTTGGGCGTGATCTCCAGCTCGTGCTCGCCGGACGCCCTGAACGTGGCGAGGGCGCCGTTGACCCGGACCTCGCTCACGTCGAGCAGGAAGTCCAGGTTGAACCTCGACAGGTCCTGGGTGGTGCGGGCGAGGAGGGTGGCCGTGCCCTCCAGCCGGTCGGTGACGGGCTGGTACTTCAGCCGGAGGTCGTAGTGGGAGACGTCGTAGCCGCCGTTGCCGTACGCCGGGTAGTAGGGGTCGCCGATGCCCGGTGCGCCGGGGGAGTGGCTCGCGGCCGATGCCGGGATCGCCAGCAGGAGGGAGGCCGCGGCCAGCGCGCCCGGCGCGGTGATTCTGCGGTGCACGTCAGCTCCAAGTCCTAGGTGCGGAAAGTCTGTTCGGAGCCTATTCAGGCCCGGTGACCCCGGACATGTCCATGGCCACTGCTGTCACATGATCGCCATCCGGCCGTCACGATCACGCTCGCCGCAGCGGCGTCTTTCGGCCACCCGGCCGCCGCCCGCGCCCCGGACGACACGCCATCCGCCCCCTTCTGCGCGGGAGTTGACCGGGGTAGCGTCCGCCGCATGCCGATACGCACGCGCTTCACCATCTGGAGACCGCTCGCGACGGCGGCCACCGCCGCCCTGGTGGCCGGCCTCCTCACCCCCGCCACGGCCCAGGCCACACCCCGCGCCAGCCGGCCCGTCCACTCCTACGACCAGGCCGTCCGGGAAGCCGTCTGGGTCGACACCGGCCTCGACGGCGACGGCGACGGACGCACCGACCGCGTCGCCGTGGACATCGTCCGCCCGCGCGAGGCCGCCCGGCAGGGCCGCAAGGTGCCGGTCATCATGGACGCCAGCCCGTACTACTCGTGCTGCGGGCGCGGCAACGAGAGCCAGAAGAAGACCTACGACGCGGCCGGGAACGTCGTCCAGATGCCGCTGTTCTACGACAACTACTTCGTCCCGCGCGGTTACGCCGTCGTCGGCGTCGACCTCGCCGGGACCAACCGCTCCGACGGCTGTGTGGACGTCGGCGGCCGCTCCGACATCCAGTCCGCGAAGGCCGTCGTCGACTGGCTGAACGGCCGCGCCAAGGCGTACACCACGCGCACCGGCACCACCCGGGCCAAGGCGACGTGGACCAACGGCAGGACCGGCATGATCGGCAAGAGCTACGACGGCACCATCGCCAACGGTGTCGCCGCCACCGGCGTCGAGGGCCTGGAGACCATCGTCCCGATCGGCGCCATCTCCTCCTGGTACGACTACTACTTCGCCAAGGGCGCCCCGCTGTTCGACTCCGGCCCCGACGGGCTGGCGTACCGCGTCGAGAGCCCCGAGGCCCGTGCCCGTTGCGCCGCCGTCCAGCAGCGCATCGTCGACGGCGCCCCGCGCACCGGCGACTGGACCCCGCTGTGGACCGAGCGCGACTACGTCCGCCACGCCGACCGTGTCGAGGCCAGCGTCTTCGTCATCCACGGCATGCAGGACCTCAACGTCCGCGCCAAGCACTTCGGCCAGTGGTGGGACGCGCTCGCGAAGAACGGCGTCGAGCGCAAGATCTGGCTCTCCCAGGTCGGTCACGTCGACCCCTTCGACTTCCGGCGCGCCACCTGGGTCGACACCCTGCACCGCTGGTTCGACCACGAACTCCTCGGCTACGACAACGGCATCGACGACGAGCCCATGGCCGACATCGAACGCGCGCCCGACGAGTGGGTGACCTCCTCCGTGTGGCCGCCGCGGGGCACCGGGACGGCCACCCTGCGGCCCGCCGAGGGCGCCCTCGACGGCGTCGGCACCCTCGGTCTGCGCCCCGGCACCGGCACCGAGACCTTCACCGACGACCCGCAGCACGACGAGACCGACTGGGCGTCCCGCGTCGACCAGCCCACCCCCGACAAGGCGGGCTTCACCACCGCGCCGCTCACCCGCGACCTGCGCCTGTCCGGCTCCTCCAAGGTGACCGTCACCGCGACCCCCAGCACCACCAGCGCCCACCTCAGCGCCGTCCTGGTCGACCTCGGCCCCGACACCATCCGCGACTACGCCGCCGCCGGTGAGGGCATCACCACCCTCACCGACCGCACCTGCTGGGGCGCGAGCACCACCGGCGACAGCGCCTGCTTCAAGGAGACGACGGCGCGGACGGCCGACGTCGACTACACGATCGTCAGCCGCGGCTGGGCCGACCTCGGCAACCACGCCTCCGCCACCGGCACGCCGCTCACCCCCGGCGCGCCGTACACGATCACCCTCGATCTGGCCGCCACCGACCACGTCGTGCCGAAGGGCCACCGCCTGGCGCTGATCGTCGCGGGCACCGACCAGGACCTCATCGAGCCCCCGCCCACCACCCCGACCCTCACCCTCGACCTGGCCCGCACCTCCGCGCGGGTCCCGTTCGTGGGCGGCGCGACCGCCTTCGCCCGCGCCACCGCCGGCACGGCGACCACCACGCCCGAGGCCGCCCCGCTCGACGGCGTCCGCGAACCGGGCCCCGCGCACCCCGTGCCGTAACCACCCGCCAGGCCCTGTCCGGCCATTCCCGCCCGCTCCGGGCGGACGACGGCAATGGCCGGACGGGCCCTAGGCGGAGAGGGCGCCGGCCAGCCCCGCCGCCTCCTCCGCACACCCCCAGGCCACGGTGACGCCCGCGCCGCCGTGGCCGTAGTTGTGCACCACCAGCCGCCCGTCCGGCAGTGTCTCCCGCTCCAGCCGCACCGCGTCCCGCGCGGGCCGCAGCCCCACCCGGTGCGCCAGCACCCGCGCCCCGGCGATCTCCGGCCGCAGCGCCGCGCACCGCCGTACGATCGCCTCCGCCACGGCGGGATCCGGCTCCGCCGTCCACACGTCCTCCTCGGCCGTGCCGCCCAGCACGAGGCGGCCGGGCTGCGGGAAGAAGTACGCCGGCTCCCCATCGGGGCCGGTGGAGACCATCCAGGTGCGGATGCCCGGGTTCTCCACCACGACCAGCTGCCCCCGCACCGGCCGCACCGCCGGATCCGGCACGAGCGCACGGGCGCCCAGCCCCGTGCAGTTGACCACCACCGGCGCGTCGGCCTCGGCGAGCGCGGCGACCGCCCGTTCCTCGACCACCCCGCCCGCCGCCCGCAACCGCTCCCGCAGCCACGGCAGATGAGCCGTCATGTCGAGCAGCGGCAGCCGCGCCCACAGCCCCGTCCCGGCGTACTCGTCCGCAGCGGCCGCCCGCAGTCCGGGCAGCCGCGCCGCCGCCCAGCCGCCCACCTCGTCCAGATCCGTCTCGCCCAGTACCCCTTCGACCATCCGTACCCCGGTCGTCCCCGGCCGCCGGGCCAGCTCCTCGTACACCTGGAGCGAGCGCAGCGCCCAGGCCCGCGCCGCCGCGACCGGCCGGATCCGGTACGGCCACCACAGGGCACCGGCAACGGCCGAGGTGGTCCGCTCGGCGGGCTCCCGCGTCCACAGCCGGACCCGCCGGCCGCGCTCGGCGAGCACCACGGCCGTCGTCAGCCCGATGACCCCGCCCCCCACGACGACCACGTCGTCTCCCACGTCACTGTCCACGCGGGGACGGTAGCGGAATGTGTCATGCCGCGCTCAGGGCCGTGCCGGACTGGGGATACTCACAGCATGTCTGCCGCGTATGCGACCTTTGGCCTGGCACCGGCGATGCGCGCCGGAGGCGTCCTCGCGGACGGCGCGTACCAGGTGCACCGGGACTTCGTCGACTTCATCGTCGACGGACGCCCCCTGCTCTTCCGGCTGTCCGACCTGGACGCCGTCTCCCCGCTCGCCGCCGACGTGCCGCCCGCCATCTTCACCGAGCAGGTGCGCGCCCTGCTGCTGGAGGCCGAGGCACCGCTGCCCGACGGACGGTACGTCGTCTACGGCTGCCCCGAGTGCGCCGACCTGGGGTGCGGCGCGGTCACCGCCGTCATCGAACGCGACGGCGACGACTACGTGTGGCGGGACTTCGCCTGGCAGACCGAGGAACGGGCCGACCTGGAACTCAACGGCTACCACGGCATAGGGCCGTTCCGCTTCCACGGCGAGGAGTACCGCTCGGCGCTGCGCTCCCTGCTCGACGGCGCCGACCCCGGCACCACCCGCCGCCGCGTCCTGCTGATCGGCGCCCGGGTCTCCCTGCTCGCCAAGCTCGCCGCCGCCCTGCGCACCATCGGCATCGGCGCGGACATCGCCCACGACACCGACCAGGTGCCCGACGAGGAACTGCGCCGCTACGGCGCCGTCGCCTTCGGCCGCGCGGTCGGCCCCGAGGCACGCGCAGCGGTCCGCCGCGCCTTCGAACGCGCCGGGGTGGAGGTGACCTACGTCGACGGCCTCGCCCCGATCGTGCCGCTGCTCGTCGCCCGGATAGAACACGCACTCGACCACAGCCCCGTCGAGCGGCGCCGCCTCACCCGGCTGGCCGCCGCCGACGGCGAGGCGGACGTCGAGGTCACCTCCCCCTGCCGGGTCGTCCTCACCGCCTACCGCCTCGACCGCCTCCACCGCACCCACACCCACGAACTCTTCGACGGCGTCCTCGCACCGGGCCGCCACCGCATCCCCCTGGACGCGAAGGCCGTGAAGGGCGAATCCTTCCTCGTCGCCCGTACGACCGGAAGCGTGCTGGTGGAGGCGATGGGGCGGTGAAACCACGGTGAGGGACGGCAAGGGCGGCCGCTAGGATCGGCGGTCTGATGACTGCCACCCTCGTCGCCAAGAACCTCGCCGCCGGCCACGGCGACCGCTCGCTGTTCACCGGTCTCGACCTCGTCGTCGCCCCCGGGGACGTGATCGGTCTGGTCGGTGCCAACGGCGCCGGAAAGTCCACCCTGCTGCGCCTGCTCGCCGGGCTCGACACCCCCGAGCAGGGCGAGCTGCGGCTCTCCCCGCCCACCGCGGCCGTCGGTCATCTGCCGCAGGAACCGGAGCGCCGGCCGGGCGAGAGCGTGCGGGAGTTCCTGGCCCGCCGCACCGGCGTGGCCGCCGCCCAGCGGGCGATGGACGAGGCCACCGAGGGTCTGGTCGAGGGGCGGCCGGGCGCGGACGACGCCTACGCGGTGAGCCTGGAGCGCTGGCTCGGACTCGGCGGCGCCGACCTCGACGAGCGCGCCGAGGAGGTCGCCGACTCCCTCGGGCTCGCGGTCGGCCTCGACCAGCCGATGACGTCCCTGTCCGGCGGCCAGGCCGCTCGCGCGGGCCTCGCCTCCCTCCTGCTGTCCCGCTACGACGTCTTCCTCCTCGACGAGCCCACCAACGACCTCGACCTGGACGGCCTGGAACGCCTCGAACGCTTCGTCGGCGGCCTGCGCGCGGGCACCGTCGTCGTCAGCCACGACCGCGAGTTCCTCACCCGCACCGTCACCAAGGTCCTCGAACTCGACCTGGCGCAGCGGCAGATCAACCTCTACGGCGGCGGCTACGCGGCCTACCTGGAGGAGCGCGAGGTGGCCCGTCGGCACGCCCGCGATGACTACGAGGAGTACGCCGACAAGCGAACCGCCCTCCAGGACCGCGCCCAGATGCAGCGCGCCTGGATGGACAAGGGCGTGAAGAACGCCCGCCGCAAGGCGGCCGGCGACAACGACAAGATCGGCCGCAAGTTCCGCAGCGAGGCCAGCGAGAAGCAGGCCGCGAAGGCTCGCCAGACACAGCGCATGATCGAGCGCCTGGACGTGGTCGAGGAGCCCCGCAAGGAGTGGGAGCTGCGCATGGAGATCGCCTCCGCCCCGCGCTCCGGAGCGGTTGTGGCCTCCTTGCGGGACGCCGAGGTGCGGCGCGGCGACTTCGCGCTCGGCCCGGTCACCCTCCAGATCGACTGGGCCGACCGTGTCGCGGTCACCGGCGCCAACGGCGCGGGCAAGTCGACGCTGCTCGCCGCTCTGCTCGGCCGGGTCCCGCTCGACGCCGGGCACGCGGCCCTCGGCTCCGGCGTCCTGGTCGGCGAGGTCGACCAGGCCCGCAAGCTGTTCCACGGCCCGGAAGCGCTGCTGGACGCGTTCGGCGCGGCCGTCCCCGACACCGAGCCGGCCGAGGTCCGCACCCTGCTGGCCAAGTTCGGCCTGAAGTCGGACCACGTGCTGCGCCCGGCCGCGACCCTCTCCCCGGGCGAACGCACCCGTGCCGCCCTCGCCCTCCTCCAGGGCCGCGGCGTCAACCTGCTCGTCCTCGACGAACCGACGAACCATCTCGACCTGCCCGCCATCGAGCAGCTGGAGTCGGCCCTCGACGCCTACACGGGCACCCTCCTGCTGGTCACCCACGACCGCCGCATGCTCGACGCGGTGCGGGTGACCCGCCGCCTGGAGGTCGCGGCCGGCAAGGTCACCGAGCGCTAGGCCCGACAGGCCGCAGCGTTCGTCGCGCGGCGGGGCGCGGACGAAGTCCTCCTGCGGGGCACGAAACCGGCGCGGGCGGGTCCACCGCACAGCCGTGCGGATACGGCTCGCGCATCTCGTGGCGCTGACCCCGGGCGACCCGCCGGGCGCGCTGACCGGGGCCCGCGACTGCCGGCGCAGCGCCGGGCCGGAGTGGGGCCCGGGCCACGGGTGGGCGGCGGCCGGGCGACGGGGGTCAGCGGGGCCGCGGCCAGCGCGGCCGTCCCGAGGCGGACCCCGCTGTCGCCGCGTTCGGCGCAGCCCCTCAGCCGAGCCGCGTCGCCAGCTCCGGATAGTCGGCCACGAAGCCGTCCGCGTCGAACAGGACGTCGCTGCGGAAGGTACCCGAGGAGTAGCGGACGCGACCGCCGCCGAGCGGGGCGTACGTCTGCGGTGAGGGCCGCACCGCCAGATCCGGCACCGACACCCACGCCATCAGGAACTCCCGCTCGCCGCCCGCCCGGTGCAGTCCGTGGCGCAGCACCGGCAGGGTGTTGGTCAGCGGGCACAGGCCCAGGTCGCAGTCGAGGGCACCGTCGACGTCCGGCAGCGGCCGCCCGTCGGCGGTCCAGCGGCCGTGGCCGTCGTGCCGCAGATCGAGGGCGCGGGTGCGGTCGGCGGTCTCGACGGTCACCGTCAGCCGCCGGGTGACGAAGCCGTCCGCGGAGTCCAGCTCGTACGTGAGCCAGTACGGCTCCGGGACGGTGCCGACCGCCCGGCCGCGGGCCCGCAGCGCGTCCCCGGTCAGCTCGGCCCAGGCGGTCTCGTAACCCCGGCTCGCCGTGACCTCCCAGGTCAGTACCCGTGCAATGGTCATGATGTCAGCCTAGGGGCGAGCGGGCGCGGGCCCCGGCACGGCCGCGCCGGGGCCCGCGGGGCTCAGCGCCTGCCGCCCTTCTTCGGGTCGAGCAGACCCGCGCGGCGCAGGGCGTCCGCCATCGCGCC
>NZ_DASQNH010000031.1:0-222388 GCF_035645055.1 Streptomyces sp.
CTCCCTGCTCAACCCCGCGTGCTCCCGCAGGGCCTGGACCATCGCCCCGAACGTCCGCATGCTGTCCGACGACTCGGGCTCGCCGCCCGTCCCCACCGCGACCTCGACCACCATCGGCCACACCTCCCGCGCCCATGGTCACGGGCAGTCACCGGTACTGTCCAGCACGTGACCGCGTACGCTGCTCCGGCGTACGCGGTGCATGCCTGGTGAACAGGGCTCCGCGGAGGTCACATTGGCCCCATGACCGCACCCTCCACCCCCCGTCGGCCGATTACCGTACGTATGTTCACTCAGCGCCTGAGCGCCACTCCGCGAGGCGCCCGCCTGGCGCGCCACCTCGCCGTGGGCCAGCTCGCCGCCTGGGGCGTCCCGTACGACACCGACGCGTCGGACACCGTCGCGGCCGTCGTCGCCGAGCTGGCCGCGAACGCCGTCACCCACGGCCGGGTGCCGGGCCGGGACTTCGAACTGCGGCTCTCGCTCGTGCCCGGCACTGTCCGGATCGAGGTCACCGACACACGCTCCGCGTCCCGCCCGCCCGGACCCGGTGACGTACGGCCGCCGCGCCCCCTCGCCGAGACCGGGCGGGGGCTGCCGCTCGTCGACGCGCTGGCCGACCGGTGGGAGGTGCTGGACCGCGTGCCGGGCAAGACCGTGCGGGCGGAGGTCGATCTCCCGGGTTGGATTTCTGTGTGAACCGTTGACGCGGAAACAGTTCGATTCTACGTTCCCGTTCGCAGTGGCGATCGATGTTCGAAACTCCGAACGTACGCGAAAAGCAGAACGGGAGCACCCCCACATGAGCCGCACCCGCGCCACCCTCCTCGCCCTCCCCGCAGCCGCCCTCCTCGCCTTGGTCCCCACCACGGCGTCGGCGTATCCCAACCCGGGGACCGTCACCGGCTCCACCGTCGTCCACGACCCGACGATGATCCGCACCTCGTCCGGCCAGTACCTGCTCTACGCCACCGGCGGTGGCCTCGCCAACAAGACGTCCGCCAACCGCATCGCCTTCAGCGCCGGCGCCGACGCCTTCTCCGCCAAGCCCGGCTGGTGGTCGACGTACTCCTCCGTGCCGGAGGCCTGGGCGCCCGACATCTCGTACCAGGGCGGCAAGTACCTGATGTACTACTCCGTCTCGAAGTTCGGCTCCAACACCTCCGCCATCGGCCTCGCCACCTCCAGCACCGGGCAGCCGGGCAGCTGGGCGGATCAGGGCATCGTCTACACCTCCGGCTCCGCCAGCGACTACAACGCCATCGACCCCAACCTCTTCGTCGACAGCGACGGCAAGTGGTGGCTTTCCTTCGGCAGCTGGTGGACCGGGATCAAGATGATCCAGCTCAACCCCAGCACCGGAAAGCAGCTCTCCACCAACACCACCCGCTACTCGCTCGCCTCCCGGCCCACCGGCACCAAGGCGGTCGAGGCGCCGTTCATCGTCAAGCGGAACGGCTACTACTACCTCTTCGCCTCGTACGACACCTGCTGCGCCGGAACCAGCTCCACCTACAAGGTCAAGGTCGGCCGGGCGTCCTCCGTCACCGGTCCCTACCTCGACAAGAACGGCGTCTCGATGATGAACAACGGCGGGACGCCGGTCCTCGAATCGCACGGCAGCGTCATCGGCCCCGGCGGCCAGTCGATCATGAAAGACGCCGACGGCGACCTGATCGTCTACCACTACTACGACGGCAACGCGAACGGCACCCCCAAGCTCGGCGTCAACCTTCTGAACTGGAGCAGCGGATGGCCCGTCGCCTACTGACCCTGCTGGCCGCGCTGGTCTGCGTCCTCGCCCTGGGACAGACCCCCGCCGGTGCCGCCTCGTTCGCCAACCCCGTGAAGTCGGTGAAGGGCGCCGACCCCTGGATCTCGTACCACGACGGCAACTACTACCTGATCACCACCAGCTGGACGGACGTCATCACGATCCGCAAGTCCGCCACCCTCGCCGGGCTCGCCACCGCGCCCGGCGTGCAGGTGTGGAAGGGCGACGCGGCCTCCCGGTGCTGCAACATCTGGGCGCCGGAGCTGCACTACGTCAACGGGCGCTGGTACCTGTACTACACCGCCGGGCAGAACGTCACCGACTACAACCCGACCCAGCGCAGCCACGTCCTGGAGAGCGCCGGGCCCGACCCGATGGGCCCGTACACCTACAAGGGGCAGCTCAACAGCGCGTGGATGCTGGACGCGAGCCTGCTGAACGTGGGCGGCCGGCTGTACATGCTGGGCAGCGCGATCACCGGCGGCACCCAGAACCTCGTCATCGCGCCGATGTCCGACCCGTACACCGTCAGCGGCCCGTTCTCGACCATCTCCAGGGCGACGTACGACTGGGAGCGGCAGGGCGGCACCGTCAACGAGGGCCCGGAGGTGCTGCAACGCGGCGGGCGGACCTTCCTGATCTACTCCGCCAGCGGCTGCTGGACCCCCGACTACAAGCTCGGCCAGCTGGAGCTGACCGGCTCCGATCCGCTGTCGGCGTCCTCCTGGACGAAGAAATCCACCCCCGTCTTCCAGCGCAGCGACGCGAACGGGGTGTACGGGCCCGGGCACAACGGTTTCTTCACCTCGCCGGACGGGCGCGAGAACTGGATCGTCTACCACGCCAACGACAGCGCGACCGAGGGCTGCGACAACGGGCGGACGACCCGGGCGCAGAAGTTCACCTGGAACGCCGACGGCACGCCGAACCTCGGAACGCCGGTGCGGCTGGGCGCGTCCCTCGCCGGGCCCTCGGGCGAGCCGTCCACCGCCTCCACCGCCTACACCCTCACCAACCGCAACAGCGGCAAGTGCCTGGAGGTCGCCGGAGGCTCCACCGCCGACGGGGCCGACGTGCGGCAGTACACCTGCAACGGCGGCAGCAACCAGCGCTGGCGGCTGGAGGACCTGGGCGACGACACCCACCGGCTCGTCAACGTCGCCACCGGCAAGGTGCTCGACACCCAGGACTGCTCCACCGCCGACGGGGCCGATCTGCGCCAGTGGTCCTGGCTGGACAACACCTGCCAGCGTTTCCGCTTCCTGGCCACCGACGGCGGACACGTCCGGATCACGGGCCAGGCCACCGGCAAGGTCGCCGACGTCGCGAACTGCTCCACCGCGGACGGGGCGGACGTACGCCAGTGGACCTGGCTGAACAACGCCTGCCAGCAGTGGAGGCTGAACCCCGTGTAGGGGCGCCGCCGGTCGTCAGACCGCGTTCGACCAGCCTGGGGCGGGCCAGCCCGTGGCCGGGGCCGGGGTCAGACCGTCGGTGCCGCGAACCTGGGCGGCGGTGAGGCCGCCACGGGCGGGGACGCCGGGCGGAGTGGGGCCGGCGGCGACGGCCGCCGCCGGGGCGGGCGCCGGGACCGGGATCGGCGGCGGCGCCGGAACCGGGGGCGGCGCCGGAACCGGGGGCGGCGCGGGGACCGGGGGCGGGGCGGGCATGGGCACCGGCTGGGGGACCGCGGGCGGCTGCGGCTGCGGCTGCGGCTGGGGCTGGGGCTGGGGCGGGATCTGGGCCGGTGGCAGCGGTACGCCCGGCCCGGCGTTCAGCCCCGCGGTCAGGCCCTGCATCCCCGCCCCGTTGGTCGCGCCGACCAGCCGGTCCACCGCCGCCGTGCCCGAGCTGTAGCTGGTCCCGTTGCCCAGCTCGGGCACGGCGGCTTCCCTCCTGGTCCCGTAGAGCACCTGTTCCAGGCCGGACACCAGGCGACGCACGTCGACCTGGGGGCGCACCACGAGCCGCAGGAAGCGGCTGGACGAACCGATCTTGTTGCCGCACTCGCGGACCAGGATCCGGTGCTCGGTGAGCAGCCGGTCCCGGACCACCGTCCCCTCCGCGCCGACGGGGAGGCGCACGAAGAGGAAGTTGCCCTGGGAGGGGTACACCGTCAGCCCGGGGAGGGCCGACAGCCGGCTGGACATCTCCAGGCGGTCGCGGCGAACCTGCTGGAGGCTGCGCGCGTACTCCGCGCCGTGCTCGCGCAGCATGAACACCACGTGCTCCGCGAACGAGTTGATGTTCCACTTCGGCAGCATGGCGCGGACCTTGCCGGCGAGCGCCGGGTTGGCGACCAGATAGCCGAACCGTATGCCGTGCAGGCCGAAGTTCTTGCCGAGGCTGCGCAGCACGATCACGTTGGGGCGCAGCATCGCCTCCTGGACCACGCTGGGCTCGCTCTCGGCGTCGCAGAACTCCAGGAAGGACTCGTCGACGACGACCAGGTCCCGGTCGGCCATCGCGTCCAGGAACTGCGTGACCGCGTGCCGGTGCAGGTAGCCGCCGTCCGGGTTGTTCGGGTTGCACAGGACGACGGCCCGCGTGCCGCGCGTGCGGACGAAGTCCGCGTACCGCGCGAGGTCGAGGGCGAAGCCGGCGGATTCCTGGAGCGGGAACATGTCGACCCGCTTGCCGGTCTCCATGGGCTGGTCGGTCCAGCGGCCGAAGGTGGGGACGGGGACGGCCAGGGACTCCCGGACGAGCAGGTGGTCGATCCAGGTGATCAGCTCCGTGGAGCCGTTGCCCATGGCCACGCACTGCGGCGGGAGCTGGAGCAGGTCGCACAGTTCGGCGGTGATGGCGTCGGCGCCGCTCGGGTAGTACGTGAGGATGTCCCGGAGCCTGGCCGCCATGTCGTCGAACATCGCCGGGGTGGGGAAGTAGGGGTTGCAGGGGATGCAGAAGTCCACCGGCCCGGCCCCGTCATCGCCGCCCTGCCGCGTCAGCGCCGCCATCGACGGGCTGTGCGCGGCACCGCCGCGGAACAGCGAGGTGACGTTGTCAGGCAAGGGAACCTCCGGCTCAGGGTGGCCCGCGCGGGGGAGCACGGGCCGCCCTTACATACGGAGGCCTGGCGGGGGTCGTTCAACCCCTGTGAGGAAACGGTGCGTTCACGCGCTGAACGAGTGCACCGTCGTCGAGCGGTATGTCTGCCCCGGGCGCAGCACCGTCGACGGGAACGACGGCTGGTTGGGCGAGTCCGGGAAGTGCTGGGTCTCCAGGCAGAGCGCGTCGCCCTGGCGGTAGATCCGGCCGCCGCCGCCGACGAGGGTGCCGTCGAGGAAGTTGCCGGAGTAGAACTGCAGGCCCGGCTCGGTCGTCGCGATCCTCATGGTGCGGCCGGAGCGCGGGTCGCGCAGGGTGGCGATGTGCTCCGGGCGCGCGGTGACGCCCTTGTCCAGTACCCAGTTGTGGTCGATGCCCTTGCCGTACAGCAGCTGCTGATGGGCGTCCCGGATGTCCTCGCCGACGGTCTTGGCGCGGCGGAAGTCGAAGGGTGTGCCCGCCACCTTCGCCAGCTCGCCCGTGGGGATCAGGCCCGCGTCGACCGGCGTGTAGCGGGAGGCGGCGATGGACAGCTCGTGGTCGTAGACGGTGCCGCTGCCCTCGCCGGCCAGGTTGAAGTAGACGTGGCTGGTGAGGTTGCAGACGGTCGGCTTGTCGGTGGTGGCCTCGTAGTCGATCCGCCAGTCGCCGGCGCGGGTGAGGGTGTACGTCACCTTGGTCTTCAGGGTGCCGGGGTAGCCCATCTCCCCGTCGGCGCTGGTGTAGTACAGGCGCAGGCCGACGTCGGAGCCGCGGGTGAAGGGCTCGATGTCCCACACCCGCTTGTCGAAGCCCTGCGCGCCGCCGTGCAGGCTGTTCTCGCCGTCGTTGACGGAGAGCTGGTACGCCTTGCCATCGAGGGTGAAGCGGCCCCCCGCGACGCGGTTGCCGTAGCGGCCGATCAGCGCGCCGAAGTAGGGGCTCTTCGCGACGTAGTCCTCGACGTTGTCGAAGCCCAGCGACACGTTCGCGTACCGGCCGCGGCGGTCCGGCAGCTCCAGGGACTGGACGATGCCGCCGTAGGAGAGGACCTTCAGCCGCGTGCCGCCGTTCTCCAGCGACCAGCGGTACACCTTGGTGCCGTCGGCGAGCTCGCCGAAGAGTTCCTTCACCGGCTTTCCGCCTCCCGTGGCGTGGGCGGTGCCGCTCAGCGCGGCGGTGACACCGGCGGCGGCCGCCCCGGCGATGACGGTACGTCTGCTCATGTCCATGTGCATAGTGCGGCTCCCGCATAAGGAGGGGGCCCCGCCGTCCGGCGGGGCCCCGGCTGACTCACGAACCGGACTTGCGCTTGTTCCACACGTCGAACCCGACCGCGGCCAGCAGGGCGAGGCCCTTGATGACCTGCTGCCAGTCGGTGCCGACGCTGAGGAGGTTCATGCCGTTGTTGAGCACGCCGAGGACGAGCCCGCCGATGATCGCGCCGAGCACGGTGCCGACACCGCCGCTCATGGACGCGCCGCCGATGAACGCCGAGGCGATCGCCTCGAGTTCGTAGTTCAGGCCCGCCTTCGGGGACGCCGCGTTCAGCCGGGCGGCGATCGCCAGACCGGCCAGGGCCGCGAGCACGCCCATGTTCAGGAAGACCAGGAAGGTGACCTTCTTGTCCTTCACCCCGGACAGCTTCGCCGCCGGCAGGTTGCCGCCGATCGCGTAGATGTGCCGGCCGAAGATCGAGTTGCGCATGAGGTAGCCGTAGCCGACCACCAGCGCGCCCAGGATCAGCAGGACGATCGGCGCGCCCTTGTAGCTGGCGAGCAGCAGGGTGACCGTGAGCAGCGCGGCGGCGATCGCGACCAGCTTCAGCAGGAAGAGGTTCAGCGGCACCACGTCCAGCGCGAATTCCTGCTGACGCTTGCGGTCACGCAGCTCCTGGAGGACCACGAAGGCGATCAGGACGAAGCCCAGCAGCAGCGTGATGTTGTGGTAGTTGGTCTCGGGGCCGACCTCCGGCAGGAAACCGTTGCCCATCTTCTGCAGGCCGTCCGGGAACGGGCCGAGGGTCTGCCCCTCCAGCAGGATCTCCGTGATGCCGCGGAAGACCAGCATGCCGGCGAGGGTGACGATGAACGAGGGTATGCCGAGATACGCGATGAAGAAGCCCTGCGCCGCGCCCGCGACCGCGCCGGCCAGCAGGCAGAGCACGACGGCGACCGGCCAGGCTATGTCGTGCTGCACGGTCAGTACGGCCGCGAACGCGCCCACGAACGCCGTCAGCGAGCCGACCGACAGGTCGATGTGGCCCGCGATGATGACGAGCATCATGCCGATCGCGAGGATCAGGATGTAGCTGTTCTGGAGCACCAGGTTGGAGACGTTGCGCGGCAGCAGCAGGTCGCCGTCGGTCCACACCGCGAACAGCGCCACGATCAGGCCGAGGGCGAGCAGCATGCCGTACTGGCGCATGTTGCGTCGCAGTCCGTCCAGCACCAGGTGGAGCAGGCCCCCGCCCGACGCCGATCCGGTGCCGCCCGGCGGCGCCGGGGCCGGGCTCTTGGCGGTCACATCCGTGCTCATCGGGTTACCTCTTTGTCCTTCGTCATCTGGCGCATCAGCGCTTCCTGCGAGGCCTCGGCCCGCGAGAACTCACCCGTCAGCCGCCCGGCGGCCATCGTGTAGATGCGGTCGCACATGCCGAGCAGTTCGGGCAGCTCGGAGGAGATGAAGACGACCGCCTTGCCCTCGGCGGCCAGCTTGTCGATGACCGTGTAGATCTCGTACTTGGCGCCGACGTCGATGCCGCGTGTCGGCTCGTCCAGGATCAGCACGTCCGGACCGGCGAAGATCCACTTGCTGAGGACGACCTTCTGCTGGTTGCCGCCGGACAGCTTGCCCACCGGCTCGAACACCGTGGGTGCCTTGATGTTCATCGACTTCCGGAACCGCTCGGCGACCTGGCGCTCCTCGTGCTCGTCGACGACGCCGCGCTTGGCGACCTTGCTCAGCGCCGTCAGCGAGATGTTCCGGTTGATGGTGTCGATCAGGTTGAGGCCGTAGTGCTTGCGGTCCTCCGTGACGTACGCGATGCCGTTGCGGACCGCCTCCGCCACCGTCTTCGTCCGGATCTCCCGGCCGTCCTTGAGGACGGTGCCGCCCGCGTAGCGGCCGTAGGTGCGGCCGAAGACGCTCATCGCCAGCTCGGTGCGGCCGGCGCCCATCAGGCCCGCGATGCCGACGATCTCCCCGCGCCGCACGTTGATCGACACATCGTCGACCACCTTGCGCTGCTGGTCGATCGGGTGGTGCACGGTCCAGCCCCGGATCTCCAGGGCGGGGGCCGTGCCCTCCTCCGGCCGGTGCGGGGTGCGCTCGGGGAAACGGTGGTCCAGGTCGCGGCCGACCATGCCGCTGATGATCCGGTCCTCGGTGGTGCCCGGGTCCTTCACGTCGAGCGTCTCGATCGACCGGCCGTCCCGGATGATCGTCACCGAGTCGGCGACCTTGCGGATCTCGTTCAGCTTGTGGGAGATGATGATCGAGGTGATGCCCTGGTTCTTCAGCTCCAGGATCAGATCGAGGAGTTTGTCGCTGTCCTCGTCGTTCAGGGCCGCCGTCGGCTCGTCGAGGATGAGCAGCTTCACCTTCTTGGACAGCGCCTTGGCGATCTCCACCAGCTGCTGCTTGCCCACGCCGATGTCGGTGACGCGGGTCTCCGGGTGGTCGGTCAGCCCGACCCGGCGCAGCAGCTCGGTGGCGTGCCGCAGGGTCTCGTTCCAGTTGATCAGCCCGCGGGTGGCGTGCTCGTTGCCGAGGAAGATGTTCTCCGCGATGGACAGGAACGGCACCAGCGCCAGCTCCTGGTGGATGATCACGATGCCGTGCTGCTCGCTCGCCCGGATGTCCTTGAACCGGCAGAGCTCCCCCTCGAAGAGGACCTCGCCCTCGTAACTGCCGTGCGGATGGACGCCGGAGAGCACCTTCATCAGGGTCGACTTGCCGGCGCCGTTCTCCCCGCAGATGGCGTGGACCTCGCCCTGCCGGACGGTCAGCGTGACGTCCGACAGCGCCTTGACGCCGGGAAAGGTCTTGACGATCGAGCGCATTTCCAGGACGGGTCCCGCCATGGTCGTGCCTTCCAATCACTAGGTTCCGGCGGGCTACTTGAGGTCGCTTTCCTTGATGTAGCCGGAGTCGACGACGGCCTTCTGGTAGTTGGCCTTGTCCACGGCGACCGGGTCGAGCAGGTAGGCGGGCACGACCTTGGCCCCGTTGTCGTAGGTCTTGGTGTCGTTGACCTCGGGCTTCTTGTCGTGCAGGAGCGCGTCGACCATGTTCGAGGCGACCTTGGCCAGCTCGCGGGTGTCCTTGTAGACGGTCATCGACTGCTCGTCGGCGATGATCGACTTCACCGAGGCGACCTCGGCGTCCTGCCCGGTGACGACGGGCAGCGGCTTGTTCTTGGAGCCGTAGCCGTCCGACTTGAGCGCCGACAGGATGCCGATGGAGATGCCGTCGTACGGCGAGAGCACCGCGTCGACCTTGTCGCTCTTGTACGACTTGGTGAGGATGTCGTCCATGCGGCGCTGCGCGGTGGCGCCGTCCCAGCGGAGCGTGGTGACCTGGGTCAGCTCCGTCTGGCCGGACCTCACGACCAGCTGCTTCTTGTCGATGTAGGGCCGCAGGACGTTCATCGCGCCCTGGAAGAAGTAGCGGGTGTTGTTGTCGTCGTTGGAGCCCGCGAACAGCTCGATGTTGAAGGGGCCCTTCTCGCTGCCGTCCTTCAGGCCGAGCTTCTCGACGATGTAGGTGCCCTGCAGCTCGCCGACCTTCTCGTTGTCGAAGGAGGCGTAGTAGTCGACGTCCGGCGAGCCGAGGATGAGACGGTCGTAGGAGATCACCGGGATGTCGGCGTCCTTGGCCTGCTGGAGGACGTTGTTCATCGACTTGTTGTCGATGGCGGCGACGATCAGGGCGTCCACACCCTGCGTGATCATGTTCTCGATCTGGGAGACCTGCTGGTCGGGGTCGTCCTCGCCGTAGACCAGCTTGGTCTTGTAGCCCTTGTCCTCCAGGTGCTGGACAACGTTGTTGCCGTCGGCGATCCAGCGCTCGGAGGACTTCGTCGGCATGGAGATGCCGACGGTGGCGTCGCCGCCGCTGCCCTTGCTCTCCTCGCTGCCGCCCTCGCTGTTCTGGCCGCAGGCGGTCAGGGCGAGGGCCAGGGAGGCGGCGGTGGCTGTTGCGGCGAGTGCGGCTCTGCGGTTGCGCATGTCATCTTCCTTGATGTCGGTGCACAGCGGGGTGGCGGATGTGTCGGATTCTGTTGGGCTCCGTCGCCTTCTGTGAAGAGGGAGTCCGAAAATTTATGAATGTGTTTCGAAGCGCTGGAGCTGCCCGGGCAGCCGCGAGCCCAGCGGAGCCATGTCCCCGTCGGCCCCGTGCCGCGCCAGCAGATCGAGCGCCAGCCGCCCGCGCCGCACCCGCTCCTTGGCGGTGGCCAGGGTGAGATCCCGCAGGTGGTGGCCGTACGGGTAGATGCCGGGGGTCTTCGACAGGCCGAACTTCAGATAGAGCGGCGCACCGCGCCGGATCAGCTCGGCGACCTCATACATCCGGACATAACCACCGAGATCGTCGGGCGCCTCGATGTACATGTCCATCGGCGCGCCGGACACCCGCCGGATCTCGGTGAGATGATCCAGCGTCAGGTCGCTGGGCACGTTGACCGAGTCGGCGCCCAGCCGCTCGTACACCGCGTACGAGGCCGGGTTGACGGGGCCGATCAGCGCCGAAACTTTCAGGGTGGTGTCGGCGGGGATGATCCCCGCCTCGCGCGCCCGGTGCAGCGTCCACAGCACGCCCTCGTCGGCCACGAGCAGGCACTTGACCCCCAGCTCGGTGGCGCGCACGGCGTCCTCGACACAGCCGGCGACCGCGTCGTGGCCACGGGCGCGCAGGCCGGCCCCGCGCGAGTCGGTGCGGGTGGAGCCGCCGATGTCCCAGGTGCCGCGCGGGCCGGTGAACAGGCACAGTTCGATGTCGCGCTCGGCGGTCGCCTCGACCATCTCGGTGATCTCGGCGTCGCTCAGCATCCACACGCCGCTGCCCTGGCTGATCCGGTGGATCGGCACATCGAGGCGCGAGGCCTCCTTGAGCACCACGGCCAGCGCTTCGGGACCCTCGCACGAGGGGATCTCGGTGCGCCAGCGGCCGCCGCCGGGGAAGGTGTGCGGCGAGGCGTCGGCGGGATCGAGGGCGGGCGCGCCCAGGCCGAGCGAGGCGAGCGCCTGCTCGCCGGGTCGACGGGCTGCCGGGGCGGAAGCGTCGGTCACAAGCTGTCCTTTGTGTTCGGTATGTCGGACGAAGTTCGCGGCTCAAGTGGGAGGTACGCCGGTACGGGGGCCGTCAGGTGGACCCCCGTACCGGCGTACGACTGGGAGGGTGCCGGAGGGGCTAGGGGCGCAGCAGCACCTTGCCCACCTTCGGGTCGCCGGCCCCCACCAACTCGATGGCCTGCGAGAACTCGGCGAGCGGCAGCTCGTGCGTGACCAGCGGCACCGGGTCCAGGAGCCCCGCCCCGAACACCCGCACCGCATGCGACCAGGCGTCCGGCGGCGCCCCGAAGACGGTGTGCACCTCCAGCTGCCGCACCACCAGATCGGTCGGGTCCAGACCGTCCGCGCCCGGCGCCGGGATGCCCGTCAGCACCAGCCGGCCACCGCGCCGCAGCAGGCCCGCCGAGAGCCGCGCCGCGTCCGCCGACCCGGCGGTCTCGATCACGACGTCGACGTCGTCCGGCAGTTCCTGGTCCTTGGTGCGGAAGTCGGTCGCCCCGAACCGCCGGGACAGCTCCTCACGGTCCCGCCGGGTGCCCACCACCAGCAGCTCGGCCGGCGAGGCGGCACGCAGGAACTGCACGGCGAACATGCCGAGCGTGCCCGTGCCGACCACCGCGACCCGCTCGCCCGGCCGCGCGTTCGCCTTCAGCGCGGCGGCGGCGACGCAGGCGGCCGGCTCCAGCAGGGCGGCGGCCGTCAGATCCGCGTCCTCGGGCAGGACGTGCAGCAGCCGGGCGGGGAGGGTGAGGGTGGCCGCCATCGCGCCGGGCTGGGTGAAGCCGGTCTCCTCGTACCCGTCCGTGCACAGCGTGGTCTCGCCCGCGTGGCAGCGGTGGCACACCTGGCAGTTGCGGAAGCCCTCACCCACGACCTTGCGGCCCACCAGGGACTCCGGGACCCCGGCGCCGACCGCCTCCACCGTCCCCGACCACTCGTGGCCCGGGGTCAGCGGATAACGGACGTACCCCTCGGGCCGGTTGCCCTGGTACACCTCCCGGTCGCTGCCGCAGATCCCCACGGCGTGCACCCGCACCAGCGCCTCCCCGGCCTCGGGGCGGCGCGGCGTGTGCTCCACCAGCCGGTGCCGGCCGGGGGAGTCGACGACGACGGCCGTGCTCACCTGGTGCCCTTCGGCTTGCGCTGCTCCCAGCCCTCGGCCCACAGGTCGAAGCGGGCCTGCTGCTGCGGGAACTCGGCGGCGGCGTCCACGTCCAGCTCGACACCGAGGCCGGGGGCGTCGGACAGGTGGAAGCAGCCGTCCTCCGGGTTCACCTGCGGGGCGCCCTTGACCACCTTCTTGATCTCCGCGTCGGCGAAGTCGTTGAAGTGCTCCAGGATCTTGAAGTTCGGGGAGGTGAATCCGACCTGGAGGGAGGCGGCGGTCAGGACGGACCCGCCCACGTTGTGCGGCGCCACCAGCATGTAGTGGGTCTCCGCGGTCGCCGCCAGCTTGCGGGTCTCCCAGATGCCGCCGATGTGGCCGACGTCCGGCTGGATGATGTCCACGGCCTGGCTGTCGAACAGCTCGCGGAACTCGATCCGGTCGTGGATCCGCTCACCCGTGGCGACCGGGATGTCGACCTTGGCGGCCACCTTCTCCAGCGCCTTCAGGTTCTCCGGCGGGCACGGCTCCTCCAGCCAGGCCGGCTTGAACGGCGCCAGCTCCTTGGCCAGCCGCACGGCGGTGGCGGGCGAGAACCGGCCGTGCATCTCCAGCATCAGCTCGGCGTCCGGGCCGATGGCGTCCCGGACGGCCTCGATCAGGGAGACGGCGTACAGGGTCTCCTGGTGGTCCAGCTCGAAGTGGCCGGTGCCGAAGGGGTCGATCTTCAGCGCCCGGTAGCCGCGCTCCATGACCCCCTGCGCGGCCTTGTGGTACGCCTCGGGCGTCCGCTCGGTCGTGTACCAGCCGTTGGCGTACGCCTTGACCTTGTCGGTCACCTTGCCGCCGAGCAGCTGCCACACCGGCACGCCCAGCGCCTTGCCCTTGATGTCCCAGCAGGCCATCTCGATGACGGCGATACCGGACATGACGATCTCGCCGGCCCGGCCGTAGTCGCCGTACTTCATCCTCTTCACGAGGTCCTCGACGGCGAACGGGTCCGAGCCGAGAATGTGGTTGACCTCGGCTTCCTTCAGATACCCGAGGAGGGCGTCGGTGTGTCCCAGCATCCGGGTCTCGCCGACTCCGGTGATGCCCTCGTCGGTGTGCACCTGGACGTACGTCAGATTGCGCCAAGGCGTTCCGACCACGTGTGTGCTGATTCCGGTGATGCGCACGGCAGTTGCCCCTCGTGTACGTTCGGCTCTGTTCGAAATTTCGTCACACGTTCGAAATGCTGGCGTGACAGTAAGGAGGGGGCGGCGGGGGTGTCAATGGGGCGGACCGATAACGGTTTCAGCACTTTCGAAAGCGGGCACCTGACGTCGCTTTCGGGTGATGGGGAAGGGATGCCTGAGGTGTCCTCGACCCGCCACGCCGGAAAGGCGCGTTCCGCACAGAACATTCACAGGGGTGACTAGGCAGGTTACCGACGCGGAACTTAATCTTCCCGCGTCATGGACTACTGCCACCCGTGCCGACGGCACCTGAACGGCGCCCTCGCCTGTCCGGGCTGCGGCACGCCGGCCGAACACCTCCCCGCGTACGCGGACGCGACGCGCGCCCACGAGGGCGCGCACCCGGGAGCGGCCTACCTGCCGGACGGCACCCACGCCCCCGGGGCACAAGCTGCCGGTCTCACGCCCGGCGCCTACGCGGCGGGCGGCGACCGTGCGGCGCACGGCGGTGCGGCGGCCCTCGGCGGGTACGCGGCGCCTGGCGGTTACGGGACGGCGCCTGGCGGTTACGGGGCGGCGGACGGCTACGCGGCACACGGCGGTGAACCGGGCCTTGACGGCCATGCGGCGCCTGCCGGTTACGCGGCGTCCGGCTTCGATCCGGCGCGCGGTGGCCATGCGGCGGCCGGTGGCCATGCGATGGCCGGTGGCCATGCCGCATCCGGCGGCTACGCCGCCTCCGGCTCGCATCCGGAGTCCGGCGGGTACGCGGCTTCCGTCGGCGACGCGGCGCCCGGCGGGCACGCCGCGCCCGGCCCCACCCCCGTGTCCCGCGGCGCATCGGCCCCCGGCGACGCACCCGAGCCCGGCGGTGAACCGGGACCTGGCGGCGAACACGAACCAGAAGGCGAACGCGAGCCCGGCCGCGAAGGCGAGCCCGGCAGTGCACGGGAACCCGGCGGCGAGCCCGAGTCCGGCGAGCGCGTCGGTCGCGTCGCCGGTCGGCGTGGCGGCGCGGCTCCGGACGACCAGGACGAGGCCCCGGGGCGTCGCGACCGCAGGGCGGAGGAGAGCCGCCGTGACCGGAAGGCCGCCGCCCACCGGCGGCGGCGCCGTCGGGCGCTGCTGATCGGCGCGGGTTTCGTGCTGGCCGCGGGCGGCCTCAGTCTCGCGGAACTCGGGATGGACGCCCCCGGCTCGGCCCCGGCCCCCGCCGCGGCGGGTGACGCCTCGGCGGACGGCGGCGCGTCGGAGGAGGCGGAGGGGGCGGAGGCGGCGGCCGACCCGCTCGCCGACCCGGCGGTGCCCGGCGGCACGGAAACCGGCGCGACGTCGGCGTCCCCGTCCGGCTCGGCCTCCCCGTCCCCCTCGGCGAGCAAGGAATCGGCCGAGCCGACGGACGAGGCGAGCCTCACCAAGGCGCCCCGGTCGGCGTCCGCCGACGCCCCGCAGGACGGCACGGCCCCCGCCACCGCGGAGGCCCCGCCGGCCGAGGAGCCGGCGCCCGCCCCCAGCCCGGACCCGACGACGTCGGCCCCGGCCCCGGACCCGGACCCCTCGCCGTCGGAGGCGTGCGACCGGTTCCTGTGGTGGTGCACCTGACGCCCCAATGCGTCACGCGGGTGGGGGCTCCGGCCCCGGCTCGGACTCCGGCTCCGGCCCCACCATCCGCCGCAGCAGATCCCGCAGCGCCAGCCGTTCCTCCTCGCTGAGCGCCGCCAGCGGCTCGCGGGCGAAGCGGAGCGAGTCGCGCAGACCGCGGGCGACCCGGCGCCCCTCGTCCGTCGCCGCGGCGACCTTGACGCGGCGGTCGGCGGGGTCGGGGCGGCGCTCGACCAGGCCGCGGGACTCCAGGCGGTCGACGATGCCGGTGACGTTGGACGGCTCGCACCGCAGTTTCCGGGCGAGCTTGCGCATGGGCAGCGGGCCGAGGGAGAGCAGGGCGAGGAGCTTGGCCTGGGCGCCGGTGAGGGCGTGCCCGGCGGCGGCCTCGTCGAACTCCTCGTGGTAGCGGGCCACGACCGCGCCGATCAGGTCGACGACCTCCAGGGTGAGGTCGTCGGGTCGGCTGGTCGGGCGGGAGGGAGCGGCCATGGCCTCCAGGGTACCGGCATTGCTTGACATCCTGAAATATGTAGGAGCATGGTTGTTTCAGGTACTGAAGCATTAGTGCTGAAGCTTTCCGAAAGGTTCAGGTTCCATGACCGACGCCCCCACGCTCCCCACCGTCAACCGTGAATGGCACCTGCTGAGCCGCCCGGTCGGCTGGCCCAAGCCCGAGGACTTCGCCCTGGTCGAGACGGAGATGCCGACCCCGCGCGAGGGCCAGGTGCTGGTCCGGAACCGGTACCTCTCCGTGGACCCGTACATGCGCGGCCGGATGAGCGCCGCCAAGTCGTACGTCGCTCCCTTCGAGCTGGGCAAGGTCATGCAGGGCGGCGCCGTGGGCGAGGTCGTCGCCTCCAACGCCGAGGGCTTCGAGGTCGGCGACCACGTGCTGCACTTCCTCGGCTGGCGCGAGTACGCGGCCGTGGGCGCCCAGCACGCCGTCAAGGTGGACCCGGACGCGGCGCCCCTGTCGACGTACCTCGGCGTCCTCGGCATGACCGGCCTGACCGCCTACGCCGGCCTGCTGCGCACCGCCTCCTTCAAGGAGGGCGACGTCGTCTTCGTGTCCGGCGCGGCCGGTGCCGTGGGCAGCCAGGTGGGCCAGATCGCCAAGCTCAAGGGCGCCTCCCGGGTGATCGGCTCCGCCGGGTCCGAGGAGAAGGTGAAGCTGCTGGTCGAGGAGTACGGCTTCGACGCCGCCTTCAACTACAAGGACGGCCCGGTGGGCGAGCAGCTGCGCGCGGCCGCCCCGGACGGCATCGACGTCTACTTCGACAACGTGGGCGGTGACCACCTGGAGGCCGCGATCGGGTCCCTCAACGAGGGTGGCCGGATCGCGATCTGCGGAATGATCTCCGTCTACAACAACACCGAGCCCGCCCCGGGCCCGAAGAACCTGGCCCGGCTGATCCAGACCCGCGGCCGGATCGAGGGCTTCCTGGTCGGTGACCACTACGACCTCCAGCCGCAGTTCGTCCAGGAGGTCGGCCCCTGGGTCGCCTCGGGCGCGCTGAAGTACCGCGAGACCGTCGTCGAGGGCATCGAGAACAACCTGGAGGCGTTCCTCGGCGTCCTGCGCGGCGACAACACCGGGAAGATGATCGTCAAGCTCTGACACCCGGTGGCTCTTCTGTCGCTTTCCGGTATGCGGTAACTTCTTTCCGGAAACCGTCGGCGATCGTGGGCGCGAGTCGCGGCGGACCGAGGAGGAAGACCACCGCATGTCCATTCAGCAGTCGGACGTCCTGTACACCGCCGTCGCCACCGCCGAGAACGGCCGCGACGGCCGGGTCGCCACCGACGACGGCAAGCTCGACGTCGTCGTCAACCCGCCCGTCGAGATGGGCGGCAGCGGCGCCGGCACCAACCCGGAGCAGCTGTTCGCCGCCGGTTACAGCGCCTGCTTCCAGGGCGCCCTGGGCGTCGTGGCGCGCCGGGAGAACGCCGACATCTCCGGTTCGACCGTCACCGCGAAGGTCGGCATCGGCAAGAACGACGACGGCTTCGGCCTGATCGTGGAGATCTCCGCGACCATCCCGAACGTCGACGCCGAGACGGCCGCGAGCCTGCTCAAGAAGGCCCACGAGGTCTGCCCGTACTCGAAGGCGACCCGCGGCGACATCACCGTGACGCTCGTCTGACGGCGCTCGTCGCGCACGGCGAAGGCCGCACCCTTGGACGTGGGGTGCGGCCTTCGTCATGCCCTGGGACGGACACGACCCGGGGGGCGTCTCGCCGAGGAGACACCCCCCCTACAGCGCCAGCGCCGCGGTGTGCACCGCCCGCACGAACCCCGCGTTCTCCGGCGCCGCCCCGCCCGGGAACGCGCTCCGGCGCCGCGTGTAGCCGTACGCCAGCCCGCTGCGCGGGTCGGCGAAGGCCTGCGCCCCGCCCGCGCCGCTGTGCCCGAAGGCCCCGGCGCCCAGGAACGGGTACCAGTTCTCGGCGGTCGCCTGGAAGCCCATCCCGAACGCCCGGTGCGCGCGGATCACCAGGTCGTAGCCCACCGAGTGGATCTGCCCCACCTCGGCGAGCGTGTCCGGCTTCAGCAGCGGCGGACGCCCGTCCACGGAGCTGATCGCCGCCGCGTACATCCCGGCCAGGCCGCGCGCCGAGGCGACCCCGCCCGCGGACGCCGGGCCCTTGGCCCGCACCAGCCGCGAGTTGGCGTGGTCCACCAGCTCACCGGCGTCCGGCACATGCGTGTTGAAGGCGATCGAGGTGAGCGTGTGCGGCCCCGTCGGCAGGCCGTCCAGCACCGCCCGCTGCTCGGGCGTCGGCGCCATCGGCTGCACGCTGCGGAAGCGGGGCTCCTCGGACTCCGGCAGCCCCAGGAAGAAGTCCAGCCCGTACGGGGCGCGCACCCGGTCCTCGTACAGCTCCTGGAGGGTGCGGCCGGTGGCCCGGCGCACGACCTCGCCGGTGAGCGCGCCGATCACCAGCGCGTGATAGCCGAAGGCGGTGCCCGGCCGCCAGAACGGCCGCTGGTCCGCCAGCCGTTCCGCGATCACGCGGTCGTCGGCCAGTTCCTCGTCGGTGAACCCGGCGTCCAGCCCGACCAGTCCCGCCCGGTGCGCCAGCAGGTCGCGCAGGGTCACCTCACCCTTGCCCTCCGCGCTGAACTCCGGCCAGTAGTAGGTCACCTTCCGGTCCGGCTCCAGTGTGCCGTCCTGCACCAGGAGGGCGGCGACCAGGTGCGCGGCGCCCTTGGTGCAGGAGAACACGCCGTACAGCGACTCGGCGGTGACCTCCGGTCCCGTCCACAGGTCGACGACCCGGCGGCCGTGCACATAGGCGCACAACTGTCCCTCGTAGTCCGGCCGTTCCCGCCGTTCCCGGGCGGCGAACGCGGCGAACTCCTCCCGTACGCCCTCGAAGCCGTCGGCGACCGTGCCGTGGATCTCCTGTGTCATCCGCTCTCCTCGACCTGCGTGCTTCCCATGGTCAACAATGCCCGACCGACTTGGGAGAATTCTCCCTTGGGGTGATCGCGGAAGAGGGGTTCCGTCCCGAAAAGCACCGCATCGGGTCCGCTGACCACCGAGGCCCGCCCGGCCGCGTCCGCCGGACCGCCGGTGCCGTCCGCCGCCGGGCGCCAGTGCCCGGACAGCAGCGGGTCTCCGGACGCGTACGACTGCTCGACGCGGACCCCGGCGCCGAGACCGGTGAACCACACCGGCGCGTAGACGAAGCCGTACGCGGGCGCGCGGGCGGTCAGCGGGCCGGAATTCACCACCCGCACCACCCCGTTGGCGTCCTCGTTGCCCCGCACCGCCGTCACGGGCAGCAGTCCGGCGTCCGCGTTCAGCTCCGCCCCCACGGCACCGCGCCCGACCAGGCCGTGCCCGTCGAGAAAGGCGTCCAGGGCCCGGCGCGCCTCTTCGTTCAGGGCGTCCCGGTCGAGCCCCGCCGACACGAACAGCACGTCCACCGCCGACCAGTCGAAGCCCGCGTTCAGCACGGCCGCCGAGACGGGAGCGACGTCGAAGCCCATCTCCCGCAGCGCGAACAGCTCACCCGGCGTGACGGCGGCGGCGACCCGGACCCGCTCCAGCGGGGCGGTGCCCCGGTCCGTCGTACGGTCGAAGGCCACGTCGTACGTCCGGGCCGCCTCGGCCGCCCGGCGGCGCGCGGAACCCGGCACGACGGCGCTGCCGTCGGCGGTCCGCCGCACCTCCACGCCCTGCCGCAGCAGGGAGTTCAGGGCGGCCAGCTCGCGCGGGTCGTCGAGGCGCAGGCGCAGGTCGCCGCGCGGCGCGACGGCGGCGACGGGTGCGGCGGCGCGCACCGGGCGCAGGACACCGTACGGCAGCCGCCCGTCGGTCACCGGCCGCACCGCGGCCCCCCACAGCCGCCCCAGGCTCCAGCCGGAGATGTCGTACATCACCGACACGTCGCCGCTGATGTCCCGCCCGTCCGCGAGCAGCGCGTTCGCCAGCCCGCGGCGGGGCTGGCGCATGTCGACGACGTACGCGCCCTTCGGATAGCCGGGCACCGCGTGCGCGACGCGGGTGACGCGGATCTCGTTGGCGAGCAGGTGGTCGACGAGACGGGCGGTGGCGGGGCCGCCCGGCGGGAGGACGTAGGCGCGCGGGAAGTCGGTGGTGTAGACGTCCTCCGGGCCGATCCCGGGGACGCCCGGCACGGTCCCGGCCGAGACCGGGACCTGCGCCGCGCCCGCCGCCCCGCGCCGGAACACCTCGATCTGGTCGGCGACCAGGGTGGCGCGGTGACGCCGCACATGGTCGAGGGTGGCGGTCATGGCGGCGTCCGCGACATCCGTGTTGATCGCCGCCCGGCGGCGCAGCTCCGCCTCCGGCAGGGTGTCGTACGAGGCGTTGTTGACCCGCAGCGGTATCTCCACCGTGTGCGCGGCGACCGCCCCGTGGAAGGCGGCGTACTGCGGGGTGAAGATGGGCGGCCAGTCGTCCCAGCCCTCCCGCTGGTCGCGGAAGGGTATCTGGGCGGGCTCCACGCCGTCCTCCCCGGGCGTGTAGCCGAGGCCGTTCACGGCGGCCTCCATGCCGAGGGCGTTGGCGTAGGTGTTCTTCAGGAACAGGTCGTACTCGTAGTTCTCGCCGTGCGGCGGGGTGGTCGGCTCGATCAGCGTGCCGTTGACATAGCCGTGCAGATCGACCATGACGGCCGGCTGCTTGGCGAGCATGATCTGCCGCATCGCCCGTGTCTCCGGCTGCGAGGCGGTGACGAAGTCCCGGTTCAGATCGAAGCCGTTGGCGTTGGCGCGGGTGCCCGCGATCCGGCCGTCGGGGTTGGCGGTGATGTTGAAGTAGAGACGGCTGTGCGCGAGCAGGTCCCGCGTCCTCGCGTCGTTCGCGGTCGCCAGCCGTTCGACGAGCCGCAGCGAGGCGTCGGTGCCCTCCCACTCGTTGCCGTGGATGTTGCCGTTGAAGAAGACCGGCGTCTTGTAGGCGGACTTGAGCCGGGGGTCCCGCGCGGCGAGCGCCGGTGCCCGCTCGATGAGGTCGCGCATCCGGTGCTGGGCGCGCGCCTCGGCCCGTGACTCGGGCGCGGTCACGGTGACCAGGTACAGCCGGTGGCCGCCCGCCGAACGGCCCGCGACCTCCACGCTCACCCGGTCGCCGAGGCGCTGGAGGGCGTTCAGCCGGCCGGCGATCGCGTGGTACGGGACGAGGCCGAGCTTCGAGGACTTGTCGGCCGGGTTCACGGGGTCGGGGGCGAGGGCCTGCTCGCGGGGGTAGCCGCGCGTGTCGCCCGCCGCGAGGACGGGCGTGGCCGCGAGCGCCCGGCGGGCCGCGCTCTGCGGGGACTCGGCGGCCCGGCGATCGTCGACGGCCGGGGAGTCCCGGGTCGCAGGGCCGGTCTCCGCGCCGGCGGTGCCGGGACGGGCCAGCAGCAGGGAACCGGCCGTGGTGAGGGTGAGGGCGAGGGCGACGGCGGTGGTCAGGACGGGTCTCGCAGGGGTGGTTCTCGTGGTGCGCACGCGTACCTCCTCCGGGCTTCCTGGGATGGGTACGGCGAGGTCTACCTGTTCGACTCAGACGTCACAAGAGGGATTTGGCGTCACCCGGGGCCACACCCACCACCCGATAGAGTTCGGCCATGCGCGATCTCGGGGTTGGCTTCCGCTATCTGATCAAGGGCCAGCGATGGGTGGCCCGGCACGGCGGGCAGTTCGGCTTCGGGCTGCTGCCCGGCCTGATCACCCTGGTGCTGTACGCCGCCGCGCTCACCGCGCTCGCGCTGTGGGGCGAGGACTTCGTCGCCTGGGCGACCCCGTTCGCGGACGACTGGTCCAGCCCCTGGCCCGGCCTGTTCCGCGGCCTGCTGACCGCCGTGCTCTTCGCGCTGTCGCTGCTGCTGGCCGTCATCACCTTCACCGCCGTCACCCTGCTGATCGGGCAGCCCTTCTACGAGAGCCTGTCGGAGTCGGTGGACCGGGACGTCTCCCCGGACGGCACCGCGCCCGAGTCGGACCTGCCGCTGTGGCGGGAGCTGTGGATCTCGGGGCGGGACAGCCTGCGGATCGTCGCCCGGGCCGCCGTGTGGGGCGTGCTGTTGTTCGCGCTCGGGTTCGTTCCGGTCGCCGGGCAGACGGCCGTGCCCGTGCTCGGCTTCTTCGTCACCGGCTTCTTCCTCACCGAGGAGCTGACCGCCGTCGCCCTCCAGCGGCGCGATGTCGCCCTGCGCGACCGCCTCGCCCTGCTCCGCTCCCGCAAAACCCTCATCTGGGGCTTCGGCACCCCCCTCGCCGTGGCCTTCCTGGTGCCCTTCGTGGCGGTCTTCCTGATGCCGGGAGCGGTCGCGGGCGCCACCCTGCTCGCCCGCGACCTGCGCGGGGAGGAGACCGTCGGGGACGCCACCGACCGGCAGCGGGAGGACGCCGCCTCGTGACCGAGACACTCGCCGTCGCCACCATCACCGTCCTCGCGGTGATCGCCCCCGGCGCCGACTTCGCCATGATCGTCCGCAACAGCTATCTGTACGGCCGCCGCACCGGTCTGCTGGGCGCCCTGGGCGTCGCCGCGGGCGTCCTGGTGCACGTCACCTACACCATGCTCGGCGTGGGCCTGCTGATCGCCTCGTCCACCGTCCTGTTCACGGTCATCAAACTGGCCGGCGCCGCCTACCTCGTGTACATCGGGGTCCGCACCTTCCGCGCCCGCGCCGACGTCCACGTCGACCTGGACCACAGGAGCGGGCTGACCGCGTTCGCCGCACTGCGCACCGGCTTCCTCACCAACGTCCTCAACCCCAAGACGACCCTGTTCGTCGTCTCGACCTTCGCCCAGGTCGTCAGCCCCGGTACGCCGGTCCACCAGCAGGTGGGCTACGGCCTGTTCATGTCCCTCGCCCACCTGCTGTGGTTCGCCGTCGTCGCCGTGTTCTTCTCGCAGGACCGGATGCGCACCCTGATGCTGCGCGCCCAGAAGGTCCTCAACAAGGTGATCGGCTCGGTGCTGGCCGGCCTCGGCGTCAGCCTCGCGTTCGCTCCGTCGCACTGACGGCCGCCGTCACGATCGCCCGCACCTGCGCGACGATGTCCAGCCGGTTGCGGACGAACTCCGGGTCCGTCACCTCGGTGGTGTTCCCGGCACCGAACTGGAGCACGGGCGTGTGCACATGGCCGCCCGGCAGGGTGCCGTGCAGCCCCAGCCGGTCCCGCAGCAGGGTGGCCCGGTAGGCGATCTCGTTGGACAGGTAGTTCCCGCCGCCCCCGGCCCGCGCCGCCGAGCCGGGGGTCGGCCCGTCCGGCCGTACGACGGGCTCGGTGCCTCCCGCCGGGATCTTGGTCACCGACGTGTTGTCGTAGACGGGGAAGCGGCCGGTGTCCGCCGCCACGATGTCCCGGTACGGCAGGGTCGTCGACGTCCACTGCGGCTGCGCGGCCGGGTCTTCGACCGGGACGGTCCCGGTGCGGCCGATGTTCTCGTTGTCGGGGAAGCCGCCCCGCCAGGCCCCGTTGGTGCGCTCGATGTCGAACCGGCCGACCCGGCCCTGGCTCACCGTCGCGAACAGGTCGGCCTTCGGCAGCCACGGCCGGAGCGTCCGCTCGACCGTCCCTTGCGTGAAGTCCCCCCAGCGCACCGGGAACACCGCGGTCTCCACCCGCGCCGGTCCGTCGGCCGTCTCGATCACCGTGCCGTCGAGGGCGAGCGCGGTGGCCCCGGACGGGTTGGAGATACGGATGTCCCGGTCGAGGGTGAACGGGTCGAACCCGGTGACGAGGACCCGCTTGACGCCCTTGACGCCCTTGACGCCCTTGACGCCCTTGACGTCCTCGCCGCCGGGCGGGAACCGGATGTCGGTCTGCCCGCGCGAGGTCCGCTCCAGGGCGTCCAGCAGCGCTGCCCGCCGCGCGTCCGGGAGTCCGAACGCGGGCTGCCACTCCCGTACCTCCCGGGTCATCCCCAGCCGCGCCCAGTACAGCGGCCGGTCGTCGTCCCGGCTGAGATCCCCGGCCGCCGGACCCCGGCCCTGTGCCCGGTCGACCGCCCGCCGCCACAGCGCCGTTCCCTCCCGGACGACGACGGCGCGGGCCCGCGCGTAGGAGCGGGCCGCGCCGAGCGCCTCGGCGAGCCGCGGCGCGGCGTCACCGAATCCCGAGCGGCGCAGGATCTCCCGCGGGACGGCGTGGTCCAACCGCTGTTCCTCGACCGTGACGGCGGTGGTGGCAGTGGGGGAGGCGGTGGCCGGCGAGGCGAGGCCGGTCGCGAGGGCCAGGCCGAGCAGAGCGGAGGTGCGCAGGCGTAGAGACAGGGATATCAAGGCCGTTCAGGTCCTTCCGTCGCCGTGCGGAGCGTGGTGCGGGACGGCGGAAGTCTCCCCGTGACACGCGGGGTCCACGCGGTCACTCCGCATCCGGCGGCCACGGCAGCCGATGCGCGAGGGGAGGCGCCAGGACCCACTGGACATCGCCGTGCCCGGCCCGGGACCGTCTACGGGACCCGCCCTGGCCGAGGCCGTCCGGGACGGCCGGGTCCAGGAGTCCGCGGTCGACGACGCCGTCCGCGACGTGCTGCGGGCTCACCGCCCGCGCCGGCACCCTGGACGGCGCCGAGCCCGCCTCACCGGCCCGCCCGCGAGGTGGACGGCGAGGCCCCGGCCCGCGAGATCGCCGGCCGCTCCTTCGTCCTGGCCCGCAACGAGGGCGCGCTCCCGCTCGGACCCGGCACGGTCGCCCTTCGATCGACATCCCACGCCGGGCGTTCGAGATCTGGGACGAGATGACCAACTCGTGGTCGTTTGTGAAAGGTTCGTACGAAGTGGTGGCGGTGCGGTCGATCGCCGACCGCGGGGTGTCCGCGACGGTTACCGTCTGAAGCGGGACGACTCGTCCTGCCGAGCAGCCCCGGTCCGGGACCTGACCCCGGGCCGGGGCTCGCACGAAGTCGTGGTCGTACCCGGTAGCGGCCGATGAGCGCGCCCAGATACGGACCCGGGTTCTCCACAGAGCCGTCCAGCTTGTGGAAGCCCAGCGCCACGTTCGCCGTCCGGCCGTCCCTGCCGGGCACCTCCACCGACTGCACGATCCCGCCGTACGAGAGGATCCGCACCCGCACGCCGCCCCGCTCCAGGGACCAGCGGCGCGCCGGCGTGCCGTCGGGAAGCGTGCCGAATGTTCGCCCATGAGCGGAACCCCAGGTCACACCGCTAGGAGGGCGCCTCGCGGGCCGTCACCGCGCGATAGGCGATCTCCGCGAGCCGCGCCTGGCCGTCCACGCTCGGATGGAACCAGTCCCACGGGCTCAACTGCGCCGGCCCGAACCGGTACTCGTACACCGCGCCCCCGTCGAAGCGGCAGTACCGGTCCTCCGCGCACACCTCGCGCAGCACCCCGTTGTACGCCTCCACCCGCTTCTGCACCGTCGAGCGCCGCAGCTGCGCCGCCGCGTCCAGGGCATCGGCGTCGTCCAGCATCGACGGGCAGATGCCCAGCTCCCACACCCGCTTGCCCAGCGGACTGGTCCGGCCCTCGGACCACAGCCGCTTCAGATCGGGCACGCTCGCCACGTACACCTGCGCCTTGGGCGCGGCCCGGCGCAAGGTGCGCAGGGCCTGGGTGAAATCGGCGCGGAAGTCGGCCACCGGGGTCATCGCGTCCGCCGACGCCCGGCACGCGTCGTTCGCGCCCACCATCACCGCCACCAGCTCAGGACCGCGGGCCGCCGCCCGCGCCATCTGCCCGGGCAGATCGGCCATCCGCGCCCCGGTGGCCGCGTAGTTCCAGCTGTGCGAGGCCGCCCGGCCGCGCCCCAGCAGCCGCACCGCGAGACTGTCGACCTCCGGGCTGCTGCCCGTCGCCCACGACGCCTCCGGGCAGTCGGACAGAACCTCACAGGCGTCGAAGCCGCGGGTGATGGAGTCGCCGACCGCCGCGACCGACCGCGGGCTGGTGTCCCAGGCCGGGGCCGGCGAGGGCGCCGCCCGGCGCGCCTGGCCGCCTGACGGGCCCGGCGCGTCGCCGCCCACGGCGTCACAGCCGGCGGCACCCAGAACGGCGGCCGCGGTCAGGCCCGCGAGGACGGCGCGCGAACGGTGGCGTCGGTTCCACAGGTTCCGCATGCCCTGGTCCATCCCTTGCCGGTGATGTCGTGTCATGTTCCCCAACCCATGACAGCGTCCCAGGGTTCCCGGCGCGCCCCATGCGACGGGTCACACCCGTACAGGCGTCCTGCCGGGTGAATGGCGGAGGTTTCCCGCCGCCGGGACCGACGGTACGTCACACTCCTTGCCCTGCCGCACGGTAGCCTCGCCATCAACGTGGCCTGCCCGGCCACCACCGCCCGCCCACCCGCACCCTGTCCCGCTCAGCCCGGAGGTCCCGGTGACGACACGTGGAGTTCTGTACGTGCACTCCGCGCCGCGCGCGCTGTGCCCGCACGTCGAGTGGGCCGTCGCCGGGGTGCTCGGCACGCGCGTCAACCTCGACTGGATCCGGCAGCCCGCCGCCCCCGGCACCTGGCGCTCGGAGTTCTCCTGGCAGGGCGAGCCGGGCACCGCCTCCAAGCTGGCCTCCGCTCTGCGCGGCTGGCACCTGCTGCGCTTCGAGGTCACCGCGGAACCCTGCCCCACCGCCGAGGGCGAGCGCTACAGCTGCACCCCCGACCTGGGCATCTTCCACGCCGTCACCGGCATCCACGGCGACATCCTCATCCCCGAGGACCGCCTGCGCGCGGCCCTGCTGCGCAGCCAGCGGGGCGAGACCGACCTGGAAGCAGAGATCGCCAAGCTCCTCGGCAAGCCGTGGGACGACGAGCTGGAACCCTTCCGCTACGCCGGCGAGGGCGCCCCGGTCCGCTGGCTCCACCAGGTCGTATAGACCCAGGATCACTTTCCCGGGGGCTCGTGAACTGCGCGGGATTCCCCCACGGCCCGCACCCGGCACCGCGCACCCGCCCCAACGGCGAACGGCCCGCCCCACCGAAGGGACGGGCCACTCTTCACCACCGACGGGGTCACACCGTCCGGAACGCCAGCACCACGTTGTGCCCACCGAACCCGAAGGAATCGTTGAGGGCCGCGATACGGCCCTCCGCGGGCAGCTTGCGGGCCTCACCGCGCACGATGTCCGCGTTGGCCTCGGCCTCGGGGTCGAGGTTCTCGACGTTGATGGTCGGCGGCGCCACCCGGTGGTACAGCGCGAGGATGGCCGCGACGGACTCCACACCACCGGCGCCACCGAGCAGGTGACCGGTCATCGACTTGGTGGCGGACACCGCGAAGTGGTCGGCCTCGTCGCCGAACACCTTCCGCAGCGCCTTCAGCTCGGCCACGTCACCGGCCGGCGTCGACGTCGCGTGCGCGTTGACGTGCATGATCTCCGCCGGGTCGAGATCCGTCCGCTCCAGCAGGTTCTGCAGCGCGTGCGCGATACCGCGGCCCTCGGGCTCCGGCTGCACGATGTCGTGGCTGTCGGCGGAGACGCCCTGCCCGACCGCCTCGGCGTACACGCGGGCCCCGCGCCGGGCGGCGTGCTCGGCGGACTCCAGGACGATCACACCGGCGCCCTCGCCGAGGACGAAGCCGTCCCGGGCGACGTCGTACGGCCGGGACGCGCCCTGCGGGTCGTCATTGTTCTTGGACATCGCCATCATGTTGCCGAACGCGGCGATCGGCAGCGGGTGGATGGCGGCCTCGGTGCCACCGGCGATCACCACGTCGGCACGGCCGGTGCGGATCATCTCGATGGCGTAGCCGATGGCCTCGGCGCCGGACGCGCACGCGGAGACCGGCGTGTGCACGCCCGCACGGGCGTTCACGGCCAGACCGACGTTGGCCGACGGGCCGTTCGGCATGAGCATGGGGACGGTGTGCGGGGAGACGCGGCGGACGCCCTTCTCCTTCAGCACGTCGTACTGGTCCAGCAGGGTCGTCACACCGCCGATACCCGAGGCGATGACGGCGCCGAGCCGGTCGGGGTCGACGGACGAATCCTCCTCACCGGCCTTGCCGGTGAAGCCCGCGTCGGCCCACGCCTCCTGGGCGGCGATCAGCGCGAACTGCGCCGACCGGTCCAGCTTGCGGGCCTGCGGCCGCGGGATGACCTCGGTGGGCTCCACGGCCACCGGCGCGGCGATCCGGACCGCCTGCTCGGCGGCCCAGTCCTGTTCGAGAGGCTTGACGCCGGAGCGCCCGGCGACCAGGCCCTCCCAGGTGGAGGCTGCGTCGCCACCCAGCGGTGTGGTTGCGCCGATACCGGTGACGACCACGGTGCGATTGGTCGGGCTCACGGGAATTCTTTCTCCAGATCGATGGATTCAGCGGCGCCACCGCCGGGTGGCGGGGCAGGCAGCGGGCCTTGAGGATCAGGCCTGGTGCTTGAGGATGTACTCGGTCGCGTCGCCGACCGTCTTGAGGTTCTTGACGTCCTCGTCGGGGATCTTGACGTCGAAGCGCTCCTCGGCGGCGACGACGACCTCGACCATGGACAGCGAGTCGACGTCCAGGTCGTCGGTGAAGGACTTGTCCAGCTGGACGTCCTCAACCGGGATGCCGGCGATCTCGTTCACGATTTCGGCGAGACCGGCGACGATCTCTTCCTGAGTGGCGGCCATGTTGGCGCTCCTTCGTTGTGTATCCAGAGGGTGTGGCGGTGGATCCGCAGCGGATCGCATGATCCGGCACGGAGTGCCTAGGGGAGGGTAACGACCGACGCGGCGTAGACGAGACCCGCCCCGAATCCGATGACGAGCGCGGTGTCGCCGCTCTTCGCCTCGCCGGTCGCCAGAAGCCGCTCCATCGCGAGCGGAATCGAGGCGGCCGAGGTGTTGCCGGTGGTGCGGACGTCACGGGCGACCGTGACCGACTCCGGCAGCTTCAGGGTCTTCACCATCGAGTCGATGATCCGCTCGTTGGCCTGGTGCGGGATGAAGACATCGAGGTCGGCGGCGGCGACCCCGGCGGCGTCCAGCGCCTGCTGGGCGACCTTCGCCATCTCGAAGACGGCCCAGCGGAACACCGCCTGGCCCTCCTGCGTGATCGCGGGGAACCGCTCGACCTCGCCCTCGCGGTAGTCCGTCCACGGGACGGTCTGCTTGATGGTCTCGGACTTGTCGCCCTCGGATCCCCAGATGGTGGGGCCGATCGCGGGCTCGTCCGAGGGGCCGACGACGACCGCGCCGGCGCCGTCGCCGAACAGGAAGGCCGTCGCGCGGTCCTCCAGGTCGGTCAGGTCGCTCAGCCGCTCCACGCCGATGACGAGGACGTACTCGGCCGAGCCCTCGACGATCATGCCCTTGGCGAGGGTGAGGCCGTAGCCGAAGCCGGCGCAGCCCGCCGAGATGTCGAAGGCGGCGGCCTTGTTCGTGCCGAGCTTGTCGGCGATCTCGGTGGCGACGGCCGGGGTCTGCTTGAAGTGCGTGACGGTGGAGACGATCACCGCGCCGACCTGCCCGGCGGTGATCCCGGCGTCCGCGATCGCCTTGCCGGACGCCTCGATCGACATCGCGGCGACGGTCTCCTCGTCGTTCGCCCAGTGCCGCGTCTGGATGCCGGACCGCGAACGGATCCACTCGTCCGACGAGTCGATCGTCTCGAGGATCACCTCGTTGGGCACCACGCGGGTGGGCCGGTAGCCGCCCACGCCCAGGATGCGGGCGTACGGGGCGCCCTTGGCGGGCTTGATCTTCGACATGTGTCGGTCGGCTCCTTAGGGCTCAGGCCTGCTCTGCGACGAGCTCGCGGGCCGCGTCGAGGTCGTCGGGGGTCTTCAGGGCCAGCGTCTTCACACCGGGCAGCGCGCGCTTGGCGAGACCCGTGAGGGTGCCGCCGGGGCAGACCTCCAGCAGGGCGGTGACGCCCAGCTCCTTGAAGGTCTCCATGCACAGGTCCCAGCGGACCGGGTTGGCGACCTGGCCGACCAGCCGGGCGACGACCTCGTCACCGGTGGCGACGGTCCGCCCGTCCTTGTTCGAGACGTAGGGCACCTTCGGGTCGGCCGGCGTCAGCTCGCGCGCGGCCTCGGCCAGCTTGTCGACCGCGGGCGCCATGTGGTGCGTGTGGAACGCGCCGGCCACCTTCAGCGGAACGATCTTGCGGACGCCCTCGGGCTTGTCCTCGTTCAGCGCGGCCAGCTGCTCCAGCGTGCCCGCGGCGACGATCTGGCCCGCGCCGTTCACGTTCGCCGGGGTCAGGCCCAGCTTCTCCAGGTGCGCGACGCTCACCTCGGGGTCGCCGCCGAGCAGCGCCGACATACCGGTTTCGGTGATCGCGGCCGCCTCGGCCATGGCCAGGCCGCGCTTGCGGACCAGGGTCAGCGCGGCGGTGTCGTCGAGGACACCGGCGAACTGCGCCGCGGTGATCTCGCCGACGCTGTGCCCGGCGACGGCACCGGGGGAGACGTCACCCAGTGCCGCGGCCGACAGGATGCCGGCGGCGACCAGCAGCGGCTGGGCGACGGCGGTGTCGCGGATCTCGTCCGCGTCGGCCTTCGTGCCGTAGTGGGCGAGGTCCAGTCCGATGGCGTCCGACCAGGCGGCGACGCGGTCGGCTGCCCCGGGCAGTTCGAGCCAGGGGGTCAGGAAGCCGGGCGTCTGGGCGCCCTGGCCGGGAGCGACGAGTACGAGCACTCTCACACTCTCTCTTGGGGACGGGCACGGCCGCCCGTGAGGACAAGGACGAAGAACAGGAGGGGGTTTTGTGGACCCCGGACAAAAGACTAGGTCTGGAGATCTGCGTCGGACAGACGCCCCAGGATGAGCGCGATACGAAGGGTGAAGGCGGAGCGTACATCGGACGGCGACCATCCGGTGACGTCAGTCACACGTCGGAGCCGGTAGCGCACGGTGTTCGGGTGAACGAAGAGCATCCGCGCGGCGCCCTCCAGGCTGCTCGCCTGCTCCAGATACACACTCAAGGTCTCCAGGAGCGCGGACCCGGCCTCCTCCAGCGGTCTGTAGATCTCCTCCACCAACTGCTCGCGGGCGCCGGGGTCACCGGCCATCGCGCGCTCCGGCAGCAGATCGTCCGCCAGCACCGGCCGCGGGGCGTCCTGCCAGGCGGAGCACGCCTTGAGCCCGGCCGCGGCGGCCTGCGCGGACCGGGTCGCGGCCAGCAGGTCCGGCACGACCGGCCCCGCCACGACCGGCCCGGCGGCGAACGGCCCGATCAGGGACTTCGCCACGGCGAGCGGATTGTCGCTGCCGCCCGCGATCACCACAAGGCGGTCCCCGAGCACCCCGGTCAGCACCTGGAGCTTGGCGTGCCGGGCCGCCCGCCGGATCGCCTCCACGGTCAGCTCCGAGTCGCCGTCGGGTGCCGTGCCCAGCACCACGCAGACGTGCTCCGGGGAGTTCCAGCCGAGCGCGGCGGCCCTGGACACGGCACCCTCGTCGGCCTCCCCGCTGAGGACCGCGTTCACCACCAGCGACTCCAGCCGGGCGTCCCAGGCACCGCGTGCCTCGGCGGCCTGCGCGTAGACCTGGGCGGTGGCGAAGGCGATCTCCCGGGCGTACACGAGCAGCGCCTCGCGCAGCACGGACTCGTCGCCGGGCGCCGCGACCTCGTCGATCGCGCTCTCCATGACCTCGATGGTGGTGCGCACCATCTCCACGGTCTGCCGCAGCGTGATCGCCCGGGTCAGCTCGCGCGGCGCGGTCCCGAAGACATCGGTGGAGATCGCCTGCGGGGCGTCCGGGTGCCGGAACCACTCGGTGAAGGCGGCGATACCGGCTTGCGCGACCAGCCCGATCCAGGAGCGGTTCTCCGGGGGCATGGCCCGGTACCACGGCAGGGTCTCGTCCATGCGTGCGATGGCCTGCGCGGCGAGGGAGCCGGAGGACTTCTCCAGCCGCTTCAGGGTCGCGGGATGCGGGTGGACGGCGTGCGCTGCGGCTTCGGACTTGCTGGCTTCGGGTTCGGGCACGGGACAAGACTGCCTTATCGGGCCGGGACCCTGCGCCGCCGGGTCGGACTAGGGGCAGCCCCCGGGGCGAGCCCCTAGGTCTACGGTGGGTGCGTGATGGACGTACGGCGCGCCGACGAGCGCTATCCCGGAGGGGACCCGCGGGCGGGGATCGTATCCCGGCACGCTTTCTCCTTCGGCCCGCACTACGACCCCGGCAACCTGCGTTTCGGCGCGCTGATCGCCTGCAATGAGGAGCGCCTGGCCCCGGGCGCCGGCTTCGACGAGCACCCGCACAGCCACACCGAGATCGTCACCTGGGTCGTCGAGGGCGAGCTGACCCACCGCGACTCCACCGGCCACGAGACCCGGGTCCGCCCCGGAGACGTGCAGCGCCTCAGCTCGGCGGGCGGCGTCCGGCACGTGGAGCGCAACGACGGCACGGCACCGCTGACCTTCGTGCAGATGTGGCTGGCCCCGCTGACCCCGGGCGGCGACCCGTCCTACGAGATCGTCCCCGGCATCGCCGACTCCACGCCGTACGCGGTCCCGGAGGCGGGCGCGATGCTCCACGTCCGCCGCCTGACCCCCGGCGAACGCACGGCGGTCCCCGACGGGGCGTACGTCTACGTCCACGTGGCCCGCGGCGCACTCCGCCTGGCCGGCGAGACCCTGGGCCCGGGCGACGCGGCGCGGATCACGGGGGCGAAGGACCTGGAGGCCGAGTGCGTGACGGAGTCGGAGCTGCTGATCTGGGAGATGGCGCGGTAACCGTCACACGGCGCGGTGACCGTCACACGGCCACGGCGGGGCTCAGCCCCGCACGTCCGCCAGCACCGCGTCCGTGAACGGCGGCCACGCCTCGACCGCCCACGGCCCGAACGCGCGGTCGGTCAGCGCGACGCACGCCGCCCCCGCCTCCGGGTCGATCCACAGGAACGTCCCGGACTGCCCGAAGTGCCCGAACGTCCGGGGCGAGGACGCGGCGCCCGTCCAGTGCGGCGACTTCCCGTCCCGGATCTCGAAGCCCAGCCCCCAGTCGTTGGGGTTCTGGTGCCCGTACCCCGGAAGCACGCCCTTCGTGCCCGGGTACTGCACGGTCATCGCCTCGGCCACGGTCCGCGGGTCGAGCAGCCGCGGCGCCTGCACCTCGGCCGCGAACCGCAGCAGGTCCCCGACGCTCGACACCCCGTCCTTCGCGGGCGACCCCTCCAGCGAGGTCGACGCCATGCCCAGCGGCTCCAGCACCGCCTGACGCAGATACTCGGCGAACGGAATGTCCGTCGCCTTCGTCACATGGTCGCCCAGCTGCTCGAACCCGGCGTTGGAGTACAGCCGCCGCTCGCCGGGCGCGGACATCACCCGATGCTCGTCGAAGGCCAGCCCCGAGGTGTGCGCGAGCAGATGACGCACCGTCGAGCCGTCCGGGCCCGCCGGTTCGTCCAGCTCGATCGCGCCCTCCTCGTAGGCGACCAGCACCGCGTACGCGGCCAGCGGCTTGGTGACCGAGGCCAGCGGGAAGCGGCGGTCGGCCGGGCCGTGGGTCCCCAGGACCGTGCCGTCGGCGCGTACGACACCCGCCGCGGCGGCGGGAACCGGCCAGTTCTCGATCAACGCGAGGCTGTTCAGCGACATGCCGTCGAGCCTAAGCGCTCACAGCCGCAGTTCCATCAACGGGTCCGGCTTGCGGGCGAAGCCCATCGAGACGTACAGCGGCTCGGCCTCGGCGGACGTGGTCAGCTGCACGAGCCCGGCGCCGCGCTCCCGGAACCAGGCCAGCAGCTCCTCCACGCACGCGCGGGCGTACCCCCGGCGCCGCAGCGCGGGCTCGGTCGCGACGCTGAACACGTATCCCACCGTGCCGTGCGGATCGCCGGCCCGCCCGATCCGGTAGTCCAGCGTCCCGGCCACCAGCGCGGCCAGCGCCCCCGGCCGCCGCGGATGGTCCACGACGAACGCCGCGAACTCCCCGTCCGGCTCTGCCAGCCGTGCCCGCAGGCCGGGCAGCGACTCCGTGTGCCAGTCGGCGGTGGGCTCGGAGCGCACCGCGTCGATCATCACCTGCCGCAGCCGCAGCACCTCCGCCGCGTCCCGCGGTCCCGCACGCCGTACCCGATGTACTAGTCCCATGCCGCCTACGGTACTTACCTGGCTCGGTGATTTCTCGGCCTTTTCGCTTGCTTGGAGTGCACTCCAAGGTCATAGCGTGGAGGCCATGACGGTGATGCAGACCCTGCCCGCGGCCACCGAGGACACCCCCGCCGAAACCGACATCTGCTCCGCCGCGCCACGCAGGCACCCCCGCCCCGACGGCCAGGACCGCTACACGATCAGCGAGGTCGCGGCCTTCACCGGCCTGACGGCCCACACGCTGCGCTGGTACGAGCGGATCGGCCTGATGCCCCACATCGACCGCTCGCACACCGGCCAGCGCCGCTACACCAACCGCGACCTGGACTGGCTCGACCTGGTCGGCAAGCTGCGGCTGACCGGCATGCCGGTCGCCGACATGGTCCGGTACGCCGAACTGGTCCGCGCGGGCGACCACACCTACGACGAACGGCGCGAACTGCTGGAGACGACCCGGCAGGACGTGCTCGCCAGGATCGCCGAACTGCGGGACACACTCGCCGTACTCGACCGGAAGATCGACATCTACTCCGAGAGGACCCGATGACCGACAGCACCATCCCCACCGTCCGGCTGGGCGGCGAAGGCCCCGAGGTGGGAATACAGGGCCTCGGCTGCATGGGCATGAGCTTCGCCTACGGCCCCTCCGACGCCGAGGAGTCCAGGGCCACCCTGGAACGGGCGCTGGAGCGCGGCGTCACCCTGTACGACACGGCGGACGCGTACGGCGCCGGCGACAACGAGCGCTTCCTCTCCCCCTTCTTCAAGGCCCACCGCGACGAGGTGACCGTCGCCACCAAGTTCGCCCTCGCGATCCCGCCGGACGACCCCACCCGGCGGATCATCCGCAACGACCCGCCCTACATCCGGCAGGCCGTCGAGGACAGCCTGAAGCGCCTCGACATCGAGGTCATCGACCTCTACTACATGCACCGCCGCGACCCGGAGGTCCCCATCGAGGAGACCGTCGGCGTCATGGCCGAGCTGGTCCGCGAGGGCAAGGTCAAGCACCTCGGCCTGAGCGAGGTCACGGCCGCCGAACTGCGCGCGGCCCACGCGGTCCACCCGATCGCCGCCGTCCAGTCGGAGTGGTCCCTGTTCAGCCGCGACATCGAGCGCCAGGTGGTCCCCGCGGCGGCCGAACTCGGCGTGGCCCTCGTCGCCTACTCCCCGCTGGGCCGTGGCTTCCTCACCGGCTCCTTCGCCCGCGCCGAGGACCTCACCACCGGCGACTTCCGCCGCCAGCAACCCCGCTTCACCGGTGAGAACGCGGCGGCCAACGCGGCCCTCCTGGACCAGGTCCGCCAGGTCGCCGACCGCCACGGCGCCTCATCGGGACAGATCGCCCTGGCCTGGGCCCACCACCGGCAGACGGTCCACGGCCTCCCGGTCATCCCCATCCCGGGCACCCGCAAGCCGGCACGGGTGGACGAGAACACGGCGGCGGCCCGGATCGCCCTCACGGACGAGGACCTGTCCGCCCTGGACCCCATCGCCTCCCAGGTGGCGGGCGACCGCTACGCGGACATGACGTTCACTTCCGCAGGACGGGAGTAGAGAGCTGGTCGGGGAACGGCGATCCGGCAGACGCTAGAGCTCAGCCAGCAACTCGGCCTTCTTCACGGAGAACTCCTCATCAGTGACCAGCCCGGCCTGATGCAACTCCCCGAGATGCCGAATCCGCTCGGCGATATCCGCGGGGTCGCGGCGCCGATGTGCCGCGGCCACCGCGGCCACCGGCCCCCGCACCCGCACCGCCTCCAGCACCGCCGCCGCGAACGGCAGCGACTCGTGCACCGGCCCGTATCCCAGCCCGAACACCACGGCCGCGGGATCCTGATCGGCCTGCGCGGGCTGATCGGCGCCGTCCCGCCGGAGCAGCCGCAGATACCCCTCGAACAACTCCGGCGACCGCCACTCGACGCCGCCCAGCTCGGACACGGCGAAACTCTGGTCGCCGGCCTTCCACTTCGCCGACGAGGCCCCGGTCCAGAACCACCGGAACCGCACGGTCGACCCGTCGAAGGACGCCTTCCCGTCGTACGCCTTGAAGGACAGCGGCCCGGTCGGCCCGGCGACCAGGAACCGGTCGGCGGGCCCCGACTCGGTCAGCAGCGCCCGCAGCTCGTCGGCGTAGTACTCGGCGAGCGTCTCCCTCTCGGCCGGCAGCACCAGCCGGTACGGATCCCCGTGCTCCCTGAGCTGCCCGTCCGCCGCTTCCAGAAGCGGATCGGCCCCCGGCCGCACCTCCGCCCGCAGGACGACGGTCCCGCGCCGACCAGGGCTGAGCGACACCCCCTGCAACGCCGTCAGCGGCACCCGGCGCTCGCCGAGCGTCTGGAACAGCTTGGGTGTTCGAATCCCCCGTTCGTAGCGGATGAGCACGGAGTCGGACTCGAACTCCCAGGCGGCATGAAATCCGGCCAGTACGTCACCCATGCGGCTCATCGTATGCGGCACGCGCTCTTTCGTCCCCTCCCTGCGCAAACCGTCGTTTCTCCGCCTCTACGCGCGTCCGGCCGTCATCGCGCCGGACAAACCCGCCCGGCACATGCCCTGATCGTCGGCGCAGTCCACCGCGCGGTACGCGCCAACCCCGATCTCGGCGAGGTTGGCGAGGCTGTCCGTGCCGGGTTCGAAGTATCCGGCGTGCCCCTCGGCGTCGCGCGCCGACAGCAGCCGGGCGCCGAACGCGGCGGACATCGGGTCCGCGCCGTGGCCGAGGCCGCCCAGGTCCAGGTACGGCACGTCCTGGATCCAGTCGTCGGCGTCCCGCATCGCCCACACACGGGCGGAGGTGCCGAGGTGGGCCGCCTTGGCGACCCGCATGCCGGGGCTGCCGGCCACCGCTATGTCGGCGACCCGGTCCGGCAGCGTGTGCGCGGCGACGCCGCACACCACGGAGCCGTAGCTGTGGCAGAACAGGGAGACCGGCGCGTCGCCGGGCAGTGCCCGCACCAGGGCGGTGAGCCGGACGGCGCCGTCCTCCGCGCGGCGCGCGGTGGCCGCGTCCATGCCGATGCCGCTGGGGGCGGTGTAATCGGCCCAGGCGATCACGGCCGTGCGGGTCGTGGGACTCGCGGCGCGCTCGGCGGCGTACAGGGACTTCGCCATGCCGACCGGGGCGGAGAACTTGCGGTAGGCGCGCTGGAAGGTGAGCAGGTGGGTGTCGACGCCGGGGACGACGACGGAGACCCGCTCGGCCCGGTCGAGGTCGCCGAAGACCTCGGCGACCCGGCCGGAGCCCTCCGGGTCGAAGGCCAGGATGTGCCGGTCCTCGCGCATCAGGGCCTCGAAGCGGTTCTTCCGGCGGCCCGCCTCGTGCTGCCCGGCCGGGGTGAGCCGGGTGTCGTGCATGCGCTTCAGCTCGACTCCGCGGGCCTGGCCGAGGGCGATGCGGTTGGCGCGGTAGCGCAGGTCGACGGGGGCGCCGTTCATGTTGCCGACGGTGAGCGGATAGCGGCGGGCGAGCCGGGCGCGCTGGGCGTCGGTGAGGGAGGCGAAGAAGCGGGCCAGCCGGGCGGGGTCGGAGTCGGGGTCCGGCAGCGGGTGTCCGTCGATCCGCCCCTTCTCCCAGGCGGTGCGGGAGGCCTGCATCGGGGTGCTCTCCCGCTGGCCCTTCAGGGCGGTCCAGCCGGTGGTCGCCAGCATGACGAACACCACTGCCAGCGCGAGCAGGGCGCGCCAGAGGTTGAGGTGCGGGGAGGTGTCGAAGGAAGTCACTGGGAGGACACACTAGGAGAACGGGAGGGTCTCGCGTGAACGCTGTGACAGTCATCACGTTTGAATGACGTGTTGTCAGGTCAGGCTGATGGGTTGTGGGATCCAGACCGCACGCCGGCCCGTGGATCTAGGCCGTACGCCAGTCCGCGGCCAGCGCGGGTCCCACCTGATCGAGGTACGCCGACGTCAGCGCGCGCAGCGTCTCCATGCTGAAGTCGTCCCCGGCGCTCCACAGCCGCTCGGTGACCCGGATCACCCCGCCGAAGACGGCCACCGCCACCCGCGGCCGCGGATCGGCGTCGACGTCCAGGCCCTCACGCTCGGCGATCAGCCGCGCGACCTGCTCCTCGGTCTCCGTGGCGCTGCGCAGATAGGCGGCGAGCAGTACCGGCGTCGACTCGATCACCCGGTACATCCGCAGATACAGCTCGATCGGCACCACGGACTCGACGACCTCGTGCAGCGTGTCCCAGCCGTCCTGGACCGCCCGGCGCAGCGCCTCCAGCGGCGGCTCGTGGGCGGGGCGGGCGCGCAGGGCGGCCACGAAGTGGTCCACCGCGAGGCGCTGGGCGGCGAGGGCGGCGTCCTCCTTGCCGGCGAAGTACCGGAAGAAGGTGCGCTGCGAGACGTCGACGGCGGCGGCGATCTCGTCCACGGTGGTCTGCTCGTACCCCTGGGTGGTGAACAGTTCGAGGGCGGCCCGTACCAGCGCGTCCCGGGTGCGCTGCTTCTTGCGCTCGCGCAGGCCGGGGGCTGTCGCGGTGTCCATGGCGCCTCTCCTCTGAACTGTGCCCCCAGTTCAGACCCTAACGAGTCGACGTGACAGTTACCGACACGTGAAAACGTTTGTCAACTGTCAGTGGCTGTCACTAGCCTCGAACGCATGACTAGTCAGACCACCATCGACAAGACGGGGCCGGGGGACGAAGCGGCGTCAGCCCCGTCCGGACCGACGCCGGCCAAGGGCCTGCGCGGGCATCCGTGGCTCACCCTCATAACCGTCGCCGTGGGGGTCATGATGGTGGCCCTCGACGGCACCATCGTGGCCATCGCCAACCCGGCGATCAAGGAAGACCTGAAGGCGAGCTTCGCCGACGTCCAGTGGATCACCAACGGCTACTTCCTCGCCCTCGCGGTCGCCCTGATCACCGCGGGCAAGCTCGGTGACCGCTTCGGCCACCGGCAGACCTTCCTCATCGGCGTCGTCGGCTTCGCCGCCGCCTCCGGCCTCATCGGCATGTCCAGCAGCATCGCGCTGGTCGTCGCCTTCCGCGTCCTCCAGGGCCTGTTCGGCGCGCTGCTGATGCCGGCCGCGCTCGGCCTGCTGCGGGCCACCTTCCCGGCCGAGAAGCTGAACATGGCCATCGGTATCTGGGGCATGGTCATCGGTGCCTCCACCGCGGGCGGCCCGATCCTCGGCGGTGTGCTCGTCGAGCACGTCAGCTGGCAGTCGGTCTTCTTCATCAACGTGCCGGTCGGCGTCCTCGCCGTCGTCCTCGGTGTGATGATCCTGCTCGACCACCGCGCGGAGAACGCCCCGCGCTCCTTCGACATCCTGGGCATCGCGCTGCTGTCGGCCGCGATGTTCTGCCTGGTGTGGGCACTCATCAAGGCCCCCGAGTGGGGCTGGGGCGACGGCCTGACCTGGACCTTCATCGGCGCCTCGGTGCTCGGCTTCGCCCTGTTCGCCTTCTGGGAGACGCGGGTGGCGGAGCCGCTGATCCCGCTGGGCCTCTTCCGCTCCGTGCCGCTCTCCGCGGGTGTGGTGCTGATGGTGCTCATGGCCATCGCGTTCATGGGCGGCCTGTTCTTCGTGACGTTCTACCTCCAGAACGTGCACGGTATGGGCCCGATCGACGCGGGCCTGCACCTGCTGCCGCTCACCGGCATGATGATCGTCGGCTCCCCGCTCGCGGGCGCGCTGATCACCAAGCTGGGCCCGCGGGTGCCGCTGGCCGGCGGTATGGCGCTCACCGCGCTCGCCATGTGGGGCATGTCCACGCTGGCGGCGGACACCGGCAGCGGTGTGATGTCCCTCTGGTTCGCGCTGCTCGGCCTCGGTCTCGCGCCGGTCATGGTCGGCGCCACCGAGGTCATCGTCGGCAACGCGCCCATGGAGCTGTCCGGTGTGGCCGGCGGTCTCCAGCAGGCCGCGATGCAGATCGGCGGCAGCCTCGGCACGGCCGTGCTGGGCGCCGTGATGGTCTCCAAGGTCGACGGCGACCTCGCCGGCAACTGGGCCGACGCGGGCCTGCCGCCGCTCACCCCCGAGCAGCAGGCGCAGGCCTCCGAAGCCATCCAGGTCGGCGTGGCGCCGGTGCCGCCCGGCACTCCGCAGGAGGTCGCCGGGAAGATCACCGAGGTCGCCCACGACACCTTCCTCTCCGGGATGTCGCTGGCGTCGCTGGTCGCCGCGGGTGTCGCGGCCGTGGCGGTGCTGGTCGCGTTCCTCACCAAGCGCGGCGCGAACGCGGAGGCGGGAGCGGGCGCGGCCCACATCTGACGCACCGTCCGGCGCTCCGCCCGTCCCGGGCGGTGTTTCCCCTATCAGGGTGACAACGCTAAAGATCCCTCCCGCCCCGGACGCACCGCGGGTCACAGTGGGTCAAGTCCTCTGTACGGCATGTTCCGTTGGCAAGTTCGTACGGCGAGGAGGGCGACCTGCGCTGCGGCGCGCCGCTGGAGGGGGGTGGCGCGCCGGCAGGCAGGATTGGGACGCACAGCGGGGGTACCCGACTCATCGGACCCGAAGGAACCGAACGGTTCAGGGAGTTGATGATGGCGGGCTTCGGACACGGAACGCGCAGGTACCCCCGCTCACGCGGCCGGATGGGGTCGCGGACCGGGCCGGATCGCGCGACGCTCGGCATCGTCGGAGCCATCTGCGCGGTCGCAGGCTTCTTCGTCCTGGGCATCATCCTCGGCCCGGTGGCGATCGCCTGCGGCTGGCTCGCTCTGAACCGCACCTTCTCGGGCCCCCGCCCGGCCCCGGCCCTCATCGCCGTGGTCCTGGGCGCGATAGACACGCTCCTGGCCCTCATGTGGCTGTCAGGAGCGACCACCCCGGGCACCGGCATCTTCTGAGCCGGGGGGAGTGCGGGGGAAGCCCCTGCGCCCGCCGCGGCCGCGCACCTGCGAGCGGCCACGCCGCAAGGCAGCTGCGGGCAGTCGTGCCGGAGGGCGGCACGGTGGGCGCTGGGGCCCCTGCTCGAAGAGCTCGGGGGCGGCACCCCGCGACGCCGGGCGCCGCCCGCCCGCCTACCGTCCCCGGGGCCTACCGCGGCTCCCGCAGCGCCGCGACCTCCGCGCGCAACGCCCGCACCTCCTCCGTCAGCGCGGTGATCGCCTCCGTCTGCCGCCGCTCCTCCGCGTCGTCGCTCTCGAAGCGGGAGATGAACCACGCGGCGATGTTCGCGGTCACCAGACCCAGCAGCGCGATCCCGGACAGCATCAGCCCCACCGCCAGCAGCCTCCCCACCCCGGTCGTCGGCGCGTGATCCCCGTATCCGACGGTCGTCATCGTCGTGAAGGACCACCACACCGCGTCACCCAGTGTCCGGATGTTCCCGGCCGGAGCCTCCCGCTCCACGGACAGCACGGCCAGCGAGCCGAACATCAGCAGCCCCACCACGGTCCCGGCGACATACGTGGTCAGCCGGATCTGCGAGGCCATCCGCGCCCGCTGCCCGACCAGCAGCAGCGTCGACACCAGCCGCAGCAGCCGCAGCGGCTGGATCATCGGCAGCAGCACCGCGCACAGGTCCAGCCAGTGCCGCCGGACGAACGTTCCGCGCCGCTCGGCGAGCCCGAGCCGCACCAGGTAGTCGACCGCGAAGGCGCCCCACACCGTCCACTCGACGACCGCGCACCCGAACGTCACCGACTCGCTCGCCGAGCTGTGCACGATCGGTACGGCGTAGGCGACCGCGAAGGCCACGGCAAGCCCCATCAGGGGTTTCTGCGTGCGCTGCTCCCACCGGACCCGCGCGGACTCTTCCTTCATGCCGGGCATCGTAGGGAACGCGAAGGGGGCGGTGGACCCGCAGGTCCACCGCCCCCGCGAGATGGGAGGCTACGCGTCGCCGCCCGCGACCCCCGGGTCCGCCGCCGCGACGTCGAGCAGCCGGTACCGGTCCACGGCCTGCTTCAGCACCGACCGGTCCACCTTCCCCTCCTTCGCCAGTTCGGCGAGCACCGCGACCACGATCGACTGGGCGTCGATGTGGAAGAAGCGGCGGGCCGCGCCCCGGGTGTCGGCGAAGCCGAACCCGTCCGCGCCGAGCGACTGGTACGTCCCGGGCACCCACCGCGCGATCTGGTCGGGAACCGCTCGCATCCAGTCGGAGACGGCCACGAACGGTCCCTGGGCGCCGGTCAGCTTCCGGGTCACGTACGGCACCCGCTGTTCCTCCTCGGGATGCAGCAGGTTGTGCTCCTCGCAGGCCACCGCGTCCCGCCGCAGCTCGTTCCAGGAGGTCGCGGACCACACGTCGGCCCGTACGTTCCACTCCTCGGCGAGGATCCGCTGCGCCTCGACCGCCCAGGGGACGGCCACGCCGGAGGCGATGATCTGCGCCGGGGTCTCGCCGGCGGTGCCCTCGCTGAACCGGTAGACGCCCTTGAGGATGCCTTCGACGTCCACGCCGTCCGGCTCGGCCGGGTGCTGGATCGGCTCGTTGTAGACGGTCAGGTAGTAGAAGACGTCCTCGCCGTGCGGGTGCTCCTGGCTGCCGCCGTACATCCGCCGCAGCCCGTCCTTGACGATGTGCGCGATCTCGAACCCGAAGGCGGGGTCGTACGCCACACAGCCCGGGTTGGTGGAGGCGAGCAGCTGGGAGTGGCCGTCCGCGTGCTGGAGCCCCTCACCGGTCAGGGTGGTGCGCCCGGCGGTCGCGCCCAGGACGAAACCGCGCGCCAGCTGGTCGGCCATCTGCCAGAACTGGTCGCCGGTGCGCTGGAAACCGAACATCGAGTAGAAGACGTAGACCGGGATCAGCGGCTCGCCGTGGGTGGCGTACGCCGAGCCCGCCGCGATCAGCGAGGCCGTGCAGCCGGCCTCCGAGATGCCGTCGTGCAGCATCTGGCCGGTCGGCGACTCCTTGTAGGCGAGCAGCAGATCGCGGTCCACCGCCTCGTACTGCTGACCCAGCGGATTGTAGATCTTCGCACTCGGGAAGAACGAGTCCATACCGAAGGTGCGGTACTCGTCCGGCGCGATCAGCACGAACCGCTTGCCGATCTCCTTGTCCCGCATGAGGTCTTTGAGGAGTCGGACAAAGGCCATGGTCGTGGCGATGGACTGCTGGCCCGAGCCCTTCTTCACGGTCGCGTACGTCTGGTCGTCCGGCAGCGCCAGCGGCTTCGAGCGCACGACCCGCGTGGGCACGTACCCGCCCAGCGACTTGCGCCGGTCGTGCATGTACTGGATCTCCTCGGAGTCCCGCCCGGGGTGGTAGTACGGCGGGAGACCGCTCTCCAGCTCCTTGTCGGGGATCGGCAGGTGCAGCCGGTCCCGGAAGCGCTTGAGGTCGTCGACCGTCAGCTTCTTCATCTGGTGGGTGGCGTTGCGCCCCTCGAAGTTCGGGCCCAGCGTCCAGCCCTTGATCGTCTTGGCCAGGATCACCGTCGGCTGGCCCTTGTGCGCCTTGGCCGCCGAGAACGCCGCGAAGATCTTCCTGTGGTCGTGGCCGCCGCGCCCCAGGTGCAGGATCTGGTCGTCGGTCATGTTCGCGACCATCGCGCGCAGCCGCTGGTCGTCGCCGAAGAAGTGGTCGCGGATGTACGCGCCGGACTCGGTGGCGTACGTCTGGAACTGGCCGTCCGGCGTGGTGTTCATCTTGTTGACGAGGAGGCCGTCCCGGTCCTGCGCGAGCAGCGGGTCCCACGACCGGTCCCAGATCAGCTTGATCACGTTCCAGCCGGCGCCCCGGAAGACCGACTCCAGCTCCTGGATGACCTTGCCGTTGCCGCGTACCGGGCCGTCGAGCCGCTGGAGGTTGCAGTTGACCACGAAGGTCAGGTTGTCCAGGCCCTCACGGGCGGCGATGGTCAGCTGGCCGAGCGACTCCGGCTCGTCCATCTCGCCGTCACCGAGGAATGCCCAGACATGCGACTTGGAGGTGTCCGCGATGCCGCGCGCGTGCATGTACCGGTTCATCCGGGCCTGGTAGATCGCGCCGATCGGGCCGAGGCCCATGGACACGGTCGGGAACTCCCAGAAGTCCGGCATCAGCCGCGGGTGCGGGTACGAGGACAGCCCGTACGGCGCCTTCGACTTCTCCTGGCGGAAGCCGTCGAGGTGCTGCTCGGAGAGCCGGTCCAGCAGGTACGCGCGCGCGTAGATGCCCGGCGAGGCGTGGCCCTGGAAGAAGACCTGGTCGCCGCCGTCGCCCTCGTCCTTGCCCCGGAAGAAGTGGTTGAAGCCCACGTCGTAGAGGGACGCGGAGGAGGCGAAGGTGGCGATGTGGCCGCCGACGCCGATGCCCGGGCGCTGGGCGCGGGAGACCATCACGGCGGCGTTCCAGCGGGTGGCGTTGAGGATCCTGCGCTCGATCTCCTCGTTGCCCGGGAAGAACGGCTCGTCCTTGGTGGCGATGGTGTTGACGTAGTCCGTGCTGCGCATCTCCGGCACGGCCACGCGCTTCTCGCGGGCCCGCTCGATCAGCCGGAGCATCAGATAGCGGGCGCGCTCACGGCCCCGCTCGTCGATGGCGGCGTCGAGGGAGTCGAGCCACTCCCGTGTCTCCTCGGGGTCGAAGTCAGGAACCTGACTCGGAAGGCCGCCAATGATGATCGGATTGCGATCGGATCCGGAAGCCACGCTGGTCCTTACCTGTCAGAGGGCTGTTTGAGAGCAGTTTGAAGCCTTTTTCCGCAAGCTTGCGCCGCTCCCCATCGTGTACCTCGCGGAGGCAAACGTCACCTCTACCGAGAGGTAACCGCAATAGGTTCGGATCTCGTACCCGTGTATGGTTCCCAAACGTACAAACAGGGCAGATAGGTGTGGTGTGTGTCACCTTGGTCGTGGTCCGCGTGGCTGGAGTTGCGGCGACACGGCCTGGATCGTCACCGTTTCGGCGGTCTGAAACGCCGGGTACTTGCGCGATCCGCCCCGCCCGTGTGGACTACGGCCAATGCTTCGCGCACGCGCGTGGCTGAGATATTCCCAAGACATGATCAGGAGGCAACCCGTGAGCGCGACCGCGGACCACGCGGAGGAGCGGACGAACCCTGCCGCCAGGCTGGGGTTCCAGCCCGGGCAGGTGGTCCAGGAGATCGGCTACGACGACGACGTCGACCAGGAGCTCCGCGAGGCCATCGAGGAAGCCATCGAGGGCGACCTGATGGACGAGGAATACGACGACGTGGCCGACGCCGTTGTGCTCTGGTTCCGTGACGACGACGGCGACCTGACGGATGCGCTGGTGGATGCCACCACGTACATCGAGGAAGGCGGCGCGATCCTGCTTCTCACGCCGAAGACCGGCCGTTCGGGATACGTGGAGCCCAGCGACATCTCGGAAGCCGCGACGACCGCCGGTCTGACGGCGTCCAAGAGCGTCAGCGTGGGCAAGGACTGGAGCGGCAGCCGTCTGGCGACGCCCAAGGCCGCCAAGTCCAAGCGGTGACTTTCCGCTGAACAGCCGAGTGCGGACGGGTCGAGCCACCTCGACCCGTCCGTCGGCTTTCCCGGGCCGCTGCGTAAGGTGTCATCGTCCGAACGGCTCATCGAAGGGATGACACGACGATGGCGATCCAGGTCGGCGACAAGGCGCCCGACTTCGAACTGCTGGACAACCACGGCCGCACCGTGAAGCTCTCGGACTTCCGCGGCGACAAGAACGTGGTGCTGCTCTTCTACCCCTTCGCCTTCACCGGTGTGTGCACCGGAGAGCTGTGCGAGGTGCGTGACAACCTGCCGCAGTTCTCCGACCGCGACACCCAGGTGCTCGCCGTCTCCAACGACTCCATCCACACCCTGCGCGTCTTCGCCGAGCAGGAGAGCCTGGAGTACCCGCTGCTGAGCGACTTCTGGCCGCACGGCGAGGTCAGCCGGGCCTACGGCGTCTTCGACGAGGGCAAGGGCTGCGCGGTGCGCGGCACCTTCGTCATCGACAAGGAGGGCCTGGTCCGCTGGACGGTCGTCAACGGCCTGCCGGACGCCCGTGACCTGAACGAGTACGTCAAGGCCCTCGACACCCTCTGATTCTTCCGCCCCAGGGCCTGCGGGGTGCGGGAACCCGTCACTAGGATCGACTCGTTTGATCCGTTACCAACGCACGACGGGGCTCCCCGCCCCAAAACACCAATGGAGGACTCGTGGGAGTCAGCCTCAGCAAGGGCGGCAACGTTTCGCTGACCAAGGAGGCCCCGGGCCTGACCGCGGTCATCGTCGGTCTGGGGTGGGACGTGCGCACCACGACCGGCACGGACTTCGACCTCGACGCGAGCGCGCTGCTGCTGAACAACGCCGGCAAGGTCATCAGCGACGGGCACTTCGTCTTCTTCAACAACCTCAAGAGCCCGGACGGCTCCGTCGAACACACCGGTGACAACCTCACCGGTGAGGGCGAGGGTGACGACGAGCAGATCAAGGTCGACCTGGCCGGCGTCCCGGCCGAGGTGGACAAGATCGTCTTCCCGGTGTCGATCTACGACGCCGAGAACCGCCAGCAGTCCTTCGGCCAGGTCCGCAACGCGTTCATCCGCGTCGTGAACCAGGCCGGCGGCGCGGAGATCGCCCGGTACGACCTCAGTGAGGACGCCTCCACGGAGACCGCCATGGTCTTCGGTGAGATGTACCGGCACGGCGCGGAGTGGAAGTTCCGCGCCATCGGCCAGGGCTACGCCTCGGGCCTGCGCGGCATCGCGCAGGACTTCGGCGTGAACGTCTGAGTCGTCCGAAGGTCTCCGGCAGGTCTCCGTCCGGCGTCGCACGGTTTACGTGCGGCGCCGGACGCGCAGGACAGCCAGGAGAAGCAGCAATGCTGAGGCATCACCACGGGGAGGGACCAGCATCATGGGCGTCACGCTCGCCAAGGGAGGCAATGTCTCCCTGTCCAAGGCCGCACCGAACCTCACTCAGGTGATGATCGGGCTCGGCTGGGACGCGCGCTCCACCACCGGAGCCCCCTTCGACCTCGACGCCAGCGCTCTGGTGTGCGGCGGCGGCCGGGTGCTGGGCGACGAGTGGTTCGTCTTCTACAACCAGCTCAAGAGCCCGGACGGCTCGGTCGAGCACACCGGTGACAACCTCACCGGTGAGGGCGACGGCGACGACGAGTCGATCCTGGTCGATCTGTCGAAGGTCCCCGCCCACTGCGACAAGATCGTATTCCCGGTCTCCATCCATCTGGCCGACGAGCGCGGACAGACCTTCGGCCAGGTCAGCAACGCCTTCATCCGGGTCGTCAATCAGGCGGACGGCGTGGAGCTGGCCCGCTACGACCTCAGCGAGGACGCCTCCACCGAGACCGCCATGATCTTTGGCGAGCTCTACCGCCACCAGGGAGAATGGAAGTTCCGGGCGGTCGGTCAGGGGTACGCGTCGGGACTGCGGGGCATCGCTCTAGACTTCGGAGTCAACGTTTCGTAAAGCCGGGTGCGGCGCGGGGGAGGGTCCCGTACAGCCCGTACACAAGGGATTGGTTGCCAGTGGTTCTGAAAACGTTCGGCTGGTCGTTCGCGGTCACCGCGCTCGGCCTCGTCGCAGCGGTCTTCTACGGGGGGTGGACCGCCTTCGGCATCGTGGCGATCCTCTCCATCCTGGAAATCTCGCTGTCCTTCGACAACGCCGTTGTCAACGCCGGAATCCTCAAGAAGATGAGCCCGTTCTGGCAGAAGATCTTCTTGACGATCGGCATCCTCATCGCCGTCTTCGGCATGCGGCTGGTCTTCCCGGTCGTGATCGTCTCGATCAGCGCCCAGCTCGGGCCGATCGAGGCCGTCGACCTCGCGCTCACCGACCAGAACCGCTACGAGGAACTGGTCACCGACGCCCACCCGGCCATCGCGGCCTTCGGTGGCATGTTCCTGCTGATGATCTTCCTCGACTTCATCTTCGAGGACCGGGACATCAAGTGGCTGGGCTGGCTTGAGCGCCCGCTGGCCAAGCTGGGCAAGGTCGACATGCTGTCGGTCTGCATCGCCCTGATCGTCCTGCTGATCACGGCGATGACCTTCGCGACCCACGCGCATCTGCACGCCGGGCCCGCGGACAAGGCGGAGACGGTGCTGCTCTCCGGCGTCGCCGGTCTCATCACCTATCTGATCGTCGGCGGTCTCTCCGGCTACTTCGAGGACAAGCTCGAGGAAGAGGAGGAGCGCGAGCACGAAGCCGAGGAAGAGGCCGTGCGGGCCGGCAAGCCCCGCTCGGCGGTCGTCCTGGTCGGCAAGGCCGCGTTCTTCATGTTCCTCTACCTGGAGGTCCTGGACGCGTCGTTCTCGTTCGACGGTGTCATCGGCGCCTTCGCCGTCACCAACGACATCGTGCTGATGGCCCTCGGCCTCGGCATCGGCGCCATGTACGTCCGGTCGCTGACCGTGTATCTGGTCCGCCAGGGCACCCTCGACGACTACGTCTACCTGGAGCACGGCGCGCACTACGCGATCGGTGCCCTCGCGGTCATCCTGCTGATCACCATCCAGTACGAGATCCATGAGCTCATCACCGGTCTGATCGGCGTCGTCCTGATCGGCGCCTCCTTCTGGTCCTCCGTCCGCCGCAACAAGGCGCTGGCGGCGGCCGAGGCCGGTTCCTCCGGCAAGACCGAGGTGTCGTCCGGGGTGTGACGCCCACGCGGGCGAGGAACGCTCTGAGCGGGGCGGTCGTCGAGGGCAGACGTCCTCACGGCCGCCCCGCCGTCGTGTGCGACCGGTGATTTTCAGGGGGCGGGAATGGGCTTGCTGGACGGGTTCCGGCGTGGACGGGCGGCCGAGTTCGACTCGGGCAACGCCGCCACCAACGCGATCGAGCTGACCAAGCGGCACGGTCAGGTGTCCCTGACCAAGCAGGGCGCGGCCACCGGGAATCTGCGGATCAACCTGGCCTGGCGGATGCGCAGCTCCGACATCGGCGGGCCGCAGCGGGAGAGCCTGCTGCGCCACCCGTTCAAGGCGCTGAGGCCGCCGGAGGTGCTGGGGCACAGCCAGAGCATGGTCAACGTCGACCTGGACCTGGGGTGCCTGTACGAGCTGCAGGACGGCACCAAGGGGGTGGTGCAGCCGCTCGGCGGCTACTTCGGGGACGTGAACGCACCGCCGTACGTGAAGCTCACCGGGGACGACCGGTTCGGCTCCGGGTCCGGAGAGACGATCTACGTCAATCTCGACCAGCGGGAGGCGATCAAGCGGCTGCTGGTGTTCGTCTACATCTACGACCAGACGCCGGCGTTCGACCGGACGCAGGCCGTGGTGACGCTGTACCCGAGCAACGGGCCGCGGGTGGAGATCCACCTCGACGAGCGGCACCCGCAGGCGCGGTCCTGCGCGGTCGTGATGATCGAGAACGTGAAGGGGGAGATGATCGTCCGGCGTGAGGTGAAGTTCGTGTACGGGTTCCAGGCGGAGCTGGACCGGTTGTACGGGTGGGGGCTGCAGTGGGGGCGGGGGCACAAGACCAAGGCGGAGCGGTGAGGCTGGGCGCCGAGCGGTGAGGCGGGGGCGCGTGAGAGCCCGGGTCTTCTGTCCGTGAGCGGCTGCGGGCCGTCCTGGGCTGCTCGCGCAGTTCCCCGCGCCCCTTCGGGTGGGATCGCTTACCGGCCGATGAACTGCGGGCCTTGCGGCGGCATGCGGAACTCGGCCGCGGGCTGCGGGGTGCCGTAGGACGGGGGGCCGGGCTGGGGGTAGCCGTAGGCCGGGGCGGTGGGCGGGGGCTGCTGCGGGTAGCCGTAGGCGGGCTGCGGGGGGATCGCCTGGGTGGGCTGCTCCGGGGGGAGGGGCTGGGAAACCTCGGCCGTGGGCGGGGCCGGGTCCTCCGCGGCCTCCGACTCGTCCACCGAGATGCCGAAGTCCGTGGCCAGGCCCTTGAGGCCGTTGGAGTAGCCCTCGCCGAGGGCGCGGAACTTCCAGGTGTCGCCGCGGCGGTACAGCTCGCCGCAGATCAGCGCGGTCTCCTCGCCCGTCTCCGGCTTGACGTCGAAGTACGCCAGCGGGTCCCCGTCCGGAGCGGCGGCGTCGTACAGCAGGATGCGCAGGTCCCCTACGCGGTCGAAGGCGACGCCGTCCGCCGAAGCGACGAGGAGGATCTGTCCGACGGCGGGCTCGACACCGGCCAGATCTGTCTGGATCGTATCGGTCAGGCCTTCGGCGACCCGCTTCTTGCCGAGCCGCCAGACCTTCCCGGAGGGGTGCCGGGGCTGGTTGTAGAAGACGAAGTCCTCGTCGGAGCGCACACGGCCGTCGGGGCCGAGGAGCAGCGCCGAGGCGTCGACATCCGGGATCCCCTGCCCGGGCGTCCAGCGCAGCACGGCGCGCACCGTCGTGGCTTCGAGCGGGACGTTCGACCCCTTCAGCATGGCGTGCGTCATGCGGTCATCCTGCCTTCTCCGTCCTGGTCACGACAACGCGGGGTGGGATGTCGCGGAGCACGTCCCGTGGAGGCCCCGTTACGTGAAATTCATGCCTGGTGGGAACCCGCGACATGGAGATCTACGTACTATTACCGGCCACCTGTCAGCAGGTTTTTCCCGACACACGATCGGCCCATCCCGCGCCACGGGGAGTCTTATGCGTCATTTCGGGCACATCGCCCCCGAGGTGCGACAGCGCCTCTTCCACCAGGAGCCGTGCGAGTTCACCGCGGACTCCCCGGCCCGGCTGCTTGCCGCGGCCCTGGGCGCCACGCTGTACAGTCCGGCCACCCGGCCGCGGCTCGCCGACGACATCCGCAAGCAGACCGGTCGCGGCGTGGTCTCGATGGTGCTGTGCCTGGAGGACTCGATCGACGACGCGGACGTCGCCGCGGGCGAGGAGAACCTCGTCCGGCAGTTCGCGGAACTGGCCGGCCGCCCCGGCGCGGCCGAGCCGCCGCTGCTGTTCATCCGCGTCCGCACCCCCGAGCAGATCCCCGACCTGGCCCGCCGTCTGGGCCCGGCGGTGCGGCTGCTGTCCGGTTTCGTGCTGCCGAAGTTCACCGGGGAACGCGGTATGCCGTTCCTGGAGGCCGTGGCGGCGGCCGAGGCGTCGAGCGGGCGGCGGCTGTTCGCCATGCCGGTGCTGGAGTCGCCGGAGCTGCTGTACCGGGAGTCGCGGGTGGAGACCCTGGAAGGGATCTCCCGCGCTGTCGGCAAGTACCGCGAGCGGGTGCTGGCGCTGCGCCTCGGCGTCACCGACTTCTGCTCCTCGTACGGCCTGCGCCGGGCCCCCGACATGACGGCGTACGACGTGCAGATCGTCGCCTCCGTGATCGCCGACGTGGTGAACATGCTGGGCCGCGCCGACGGCACCGGGTTCACGGTGACCGGGCCGGTGTGGGAGTACTTCCGGGTGCAGGAGCGGATGTTCAAGCCGCAGTTGCGCCGCAGTCCCTTCCTGGAGGGGCAGGCGGAGGAATTGCGCGAGAGACTGATCGAGCACGCCATGGACGGGCTGCTGCGGGAGATCTCGCTGGACCAGGCCAACGGCCTGCTCGGCAAGACCTGCATCCATCCCTCCCATGTGCTGCCCGTGCACGCACTGTCCGTGGTCAGTCACGAGGAGTTCAGCGACGCGCAGGACATCCTGCGGCCCGAGCGGGGCGGCGGCGGTGTGCTGAGGTCGGTGTACACGAACAAGATGAACGAGGTGAAGCCGCACCGCGCCTGGGCCGAGCGGACCCTGCTGCGCGCCGAGGTGTTCGGCGTGGCGCACGAGGACGTCGGCTTCGTCGATCTGCTGGCCGCCGGGATCCCCATCTGAACCGGCCGCTCACGGAACGTAGGCACCGGAACCTCTACTCAAGGGACGCATGAAGAAGGCAGTGAACGACGGGGTCTGGTCCGGCAGCTGGGTCGCCCGGCGGCTCGGGGTAGCGCTCGACGGCGACGACACGCTGACCGGCCTGCTCGGGCTGGCCCTGCGCCGCAACCCCAAGCGGGCCCATCTGCTGGTGTCGAACGTGCTCGGCAAGCACGTACCGCAGTCACCGTCCGTGGTGTACGGTCACGGGCTCGCCCTCGGCCGCCGGGTACGGGAACTGCTGGGCGACGACGCGGCCCGCGCGGCGGTCGTCCTCGGTTACGCGGAGACCGCCACCGGCCTCGGCCACTCGGTCGCCGACGGCCTGGCCCTCGCCCCCTACCTGCACTCCACCCGCCGCCCGGTGCCCGGGGTCGCGCGGGCGGGCGGCTTCGAGGAGTCCCACTCGCACGCCACCTCCCACCTGCTCCTGCCCGAGGACCCGGCCCTGCTCGCCGGCTCCGGCCCGCTCGTCCTGGTCGACGACGAGTTCTCCACCGGCAACACGGTCCTCAACACCATCCGCGACCTGCACGCCCGCTACCCCCGCGAGCACTACGTCGTGGTCGCTCTGGTCGACATGCGCTCCCCGGCCGACGCGGCCCGGCTGGAGGCGTTCGCCGAGCAGATGGGCGCCAGGGTGGACCTGGTGACAGCGGCTTCGGGCACCGTAAGGCTTCCGGAAGGGGTGCTGGAGAAGGGCCAGGCCCTGGTCGCCGAGTACGGCCCCCGGTCAGGGGCGCGGGGAACCGCGCGATCGACCCCCGCCGGCCCGCACCCCACCCACACGCGCATCGACCTCCACTGGCCCCCCGGTCTTCCCGACGGCGCCCGCCACGGCTTCACCCCGAAGCACCGCACCCGCCTGGAGGCCGCCCTCCCCGAGATGGCGGCGCGCCTGGCGGAGGCACTCCCCGCCGAAGCGCACCGCGTGCACATCCTCGGCTTCGAGGAGCTGATGTACGCACCGCTGCGCCTCGCCCACGAACTGGAGCGGCTGCGGCCCGACGCGGAGATACGCTTCTCCACCACCACCCGCTCCCCCGTCCTCGCGGTCGACGACCCCGGCTACGCCATCCGCACCCGCCTGGTCTTCCCCGCCCACGACGATCCGGCCGACGGCCCCGGCGACCGCTACGCCTACAACATCGCGGGCGCCGGCTTCGACGCCGTCGTCGCCGTCGTCGACTCGGCCGCCGACACCCCCGCGCTGCACGCCCCGGACGGCCTGCTCGCCCGGCTCGCCGAGCACGTCCCGCACGTCCTGCTCACGGTCGTCCCGTCGTACGTCCCCGGGGCCGCCCAGGCCCCCGAAAGGCCCGCCACCATGCTGCCCGAGCCCCTTCGCGGCCCCGTCTTCTCCTCGTACGCGCCCGACGAGGTGGGCTGGCTGCTCCAGGACCTGTCGGACGTCACGCTGGAGGCGCCGACCGAGGAGCGCGAGGAGGCCATCCAGAGCGGCGGCGCGCACTACGCCGAGTCGCTGCCGGTGGAGTACCAGCCCAGCGAGGACTACCAGCGGCTGTTCCACTCCGCGCTGGACGCCTCGGCGGCCCGCATCGCCACTGCCGTCGGCGTGGTCACGGAGACCGTGCTCGCCGAGTCCCCCCACTCTCGGCTTCGCTCGAGCGGGGGGACCCCCGTGCCCCGCCCGGTGCTGGTGTCGCTGGCCCGCGCGGGCACCCCGGTCGGCGTGCTGATGCGCCGCTGGGCGCAGCACCGGCACGGGATCGACCTGCCGCATTACGCCGTCTCCATCGTCCGGGGCCGCGGCATCGACGCCAACGCGCTGCGCTGGCTGGCCGCCCACCACGACCCGGCCGATGTCGTGTTCGTCGACGGCTGGACCGGCAAGGGCGCGATCACCCGGGAACTCACGGCGGCCGTCGAGGAGTTCGAGAAGACCGAGGGCGTCACCGGCTTCGACCCGGAGATCGCGGTGCTCGCCGACCCGGGCTCGTGCGTGCGCACGTACGGCACCCGCGAGGACTTCCTGATCCCCTCCGCCTGCCTCAACTCCACGGTCTCCGGGCTGATATCCCGCACCGTGCTGCGCGCGGACCTGGTCGGCCCGCACGACTACCACGGCGCGAAGTTCTACCGCGAACTCGCCGGCGCCGATGTCTCGGTGCCCTTCCTCGACGCGGTCTCGGCCCGCTTCACGGAGGTCGGCGACGCGGTCGACGCGCAGGTCAAGGATCTGCTCGCCACCGACCGGACCCCCACCTGGGAGGGCTGGGCGGCCGTCGAGCGGATCAGCGAGGAGTACGGCATCCACGACGTGAACCTGGTCAAGCCCGGCGTCGGCGAGACCACGCGCGTGCTGCTGCGCCGCGTGCCGTGGAAGATCCTCGCGCGCGCCGGGGCCGGCGCGGACCTCGACCACGTGCGGCTGCTCGCCGAGCAGCGGGGCGTACCGGTCGAGGAGGTCGCCGAACTGCCCTACACCTGTGTCGGGCTCATCCATCCGAAGTACACGCGCGGCGCCACCGGCGCCGACGGAAAGGCGGTGGCCGTCTGATGCCGGTGCTCGTGGCGAGCGACCTGGACCGTACGTTGATCTACTCGGCGGCGGCGCTGGCGCTGACCATGCCGGACGCGCGGGCCCCCCGGCTGCTGTGCGTCGAGGTGCACGAGAGCAAGCCGCTGTCGTACCTGACCGAGACCGCGGCCGGGCTGCTCGGCGACCTCGGGGACGCGGCGGTGTTCGTCCCGACCACGACCCGGACCCGCAAGCAGTACCTGCGGATCAACCTGCCGGGCCCGCCGCCCGCCTACGCCATCTGCGCCAACGGCGGGCATCTGCTGGTGGACGGCGTCTCCGACCCCGCCTGGCACGCCCGGGTGACCGCCCGCCTGGCCGACGAGTGCGCCTCCCTCGACGAGGTCCGCGACCATCTGTTCGCCACAGCCGATCCCGTGTGGGTGCGCAAGCACCGGATCGCCGAGGATCTCTTCGCCTACCTGGTCGTCGAGCGGGAGCTGCTGCCCGAGGACTGGGTGAAGGAACTGGCGGTGTGGGCGGAGAACCGCGGCTGGACGGTCTCCCTCCAGGGCCGCAAGCTCTACGCCGTGCCCAAGCCGCTCACCAAGAGCGCGGCCGTGTACGAGGTCGCCCGCCGCACCGGCGCCGACCTGACCCTGGCCGCGGGCGACTCCCTGCTCGACGCCGACCTCCTCCTCGCCGCGGACCGAGGCTGGCGCCCCGGCCACGGCGAACTGGCGGACAGCGACTGGACCGCCCCGACGATCACGGCCCTGCCGGAGCGAGGGGTACTGGCGGGGGAGCGGATCCTCCGAGAACTGCTGAAGGCCACCCGCGCGGCACCTGGTTAGGGGCGCGGGGAACCGCGCGACCGACCCCACGCCCCGCAGGCGGCAACGGACCTAGCCGCAGCACCCTCCACCACAGCAGCCGCCCCCGCCTCCACCCCCCGCTCGGGGCGCCGCGGGGGCGGAGGCAGAACCCCCCACCGCCACGGTCGACAGCAGCTTCACCGTGTCGTCATGCCCCGCAGGGCACGCCGCGGGATCGGCGGACTCCGCCATCGGACGGCTCAGTTCGAACGTGTCGCCGCAGGTCCGGCACCGGTATTCGTAGCGTGGCATGCGCCCAGGTTAACGTTCGGCCTCCGGCGGGCGCAGCGCCTTGGGGCGCAGTTCGGCGCGCTGGACGCGGTCCTCGTCGGTGTCCGTGGCCAGCTCGGGATGGCGGGCGCGGAAGTACGGATTGTCCTGGGGCAGGGCCGAGCCGACCCGCCCGTACATCCCGAAGGTCATCAGCACCACGCCGAAGACGAAGCTGAACAGCACGTTCTGGATGCGGAACGCGAGGAAGTTGTACTCGGTGCCGAGCAGCCCCAGGTTGAGGAAGCCGCTGAGGACGAAGGCCACGCCGACGATCATGTTGAGCGTCGAGGCGAAGTTGCCGCCGATCACCATGCCGACGAAGAGCAGCAGCCCCACGCAGATCGACAGAACGCTCAGCGCGCCGTTGGTGTTCAGGCCGGCGACCTCGTCCCCGCGTGTGTCGAAGAAGCCCACCTTGCCGATCAGGCCGAGGATGCCGAACGCGACCAGCACCAGGCCCATCAGGCCCGCGCCGATCCGGTACACCCTGTTCAGCCGGTGGTCGACGGGCAGGTGGTCGTCGAAGCTGATCCGGCGCCGCGATCCCCTGTGCGCCGCGTGTGTGGCCATATCCGCCTCCCTCAGGCGTGCGGGCGGCTCATTCGTCCCTTTCGTTCACCAATATCCGCCTGTCCGGGATCACGCGCCACCACGACAGGCTCAGTGGCCGGGTCCGGCCCCGCGCTCCTCGCGGATCAGCGTGACCACCCGCGCCACCGTCCGCCGCACCGCCTCCGTCTCCGTGAGGAAGTGCCAGTAGTCCGGGTGGTGGCCCTCCAGGGTGGCGATGGCGCGGTCCAGGCGGGCCACGGAGTCGTCCAGGGGGCGGGCGTGGCGGGGGTCGGGGGTGTTGCGGCCTGCCATGGCGAGCCGCTGGGCGTCCCGGACGGCGAACCGGGTGCGGTCGATCTCCGCCTGCGGATCCTGCTGCACGGCGTTCAGCCGGCGCAGCCGGTCGCCGACGGCGGATACGGCCTCGTCGGTGGCGTTCAGCAGCGCCCGCGCCGTCGACAGCAGCGCGGTGGCGTCCGCCCAGCGCTGGGCGTCGCGCGCGGCCCGGGCCTCGTGCAGCTTGGCCTCGGCCTGCCGGACGCTTTCGGCGGCCTGCTCCGGCACCGGCTGGAGGTCCTCCCAGCAGGCCAGCGTGAACCGCCGCCGCAGCTCGCTGAGGATCGGCTCGACCTGCTCGGACCGGGTGGTCAGAGCCTCGGCGCGGGTGCGCAGGGACACCAGCCGGTGGTCGATCTCGGCGGCCCGCTCCGGCAGCCGCTCGGCCTGCGCGCGGATCGCATCGGCTTCCCGGGCGACCCGCTCGGCGCGCTCCAGGGTCTGCGGGACGCCGTGCTGCCCGGCGCCCTGGTTGAGCCTGGTCAGCTCGGGGGCGAGGGCGGCGAGCCGGGCGGCGAGGTCGTCGGCCCGCAGTCCCGCGCCACGGACGGTGTCGAGCGCCGTGGTCGCGGCGAGCAGGGACTGCCGGGCGCGCTCGACGGCGGGGGCGAGCCGGGCCAGCTGCGTCTCGGCCTTGCCGAGCAGCGGGCCGAGGCCCTCGGTGAACCGGTCGAGGTCCTTCCTCACCCGGTCCAGCTCGTCCTTGGCGGCGGTCAGCTCGGTGCGGGCCCGGGCGGCGGCCGAGGCCTCCAGGTCGTCGCGGTCCAGGTCGTGGGCGTCGACCGCCTGGATGTAGCGGTGGCTGGCCTCGTCGATGCGCAGGCCGAGCGCCTCGAAGTCGGCGGCGGCCCGGCGGGCGCCGGGGGAGTCGTCGACGGCGACGATGGTCTCGATGGAGATCCGCAGGTCCCGCTGGGCGGTGTCCAGTTCGTAGAACGCGGCGGCGGCGGCGTCCTTCGCGGACTGGGCCTCGGCCCGCTGGCTCTCCGCCCGCCCGCCGAACCAGCGCCGGGTGCCCCCGCCGGCGAAGGCGGCGGGCAGCGCGAGCGCGGCGACCAGCGGAAGGGCGACCAGGGTGAGGGTGTCGCGGACCGCGGTGGAGCGCGGGCCTCTTCGGGCGGTGGCGCGGGGGCGGCGGCGCCCGCGCGGCGTCGACGGCGAGTACGGCTGCTGCGGTGTCGCCGTCACATCCCTCTCCCGTGCTGTCATCCGCCCTGCCCGGTGTCATTCTCCCACCGGTTAAGGACGAACACACGGGCCCGTTAGTTCGCCGTACGGACCGTGACTTTGCCGTCGCCGGTGCGGGCGGACACCACATGGCCGCTGGAGTCGTCGCGCGGGACCGACACCTCCACCGCGCCGTCACCGGTCTCGGTGGCCACCCGGTAGGTGGCGCGGGGCAGGGCTATGGTGACCGAGCCGTCGCCGCTGCGGGACTCCACCAGGTCCGGAACGGTGCCCAGTTCCAGCCGCACCGAGCCGTCGCCGGTGCGGGCGCGGACCTCGCGGGAGTCGACGTCCGCGCGGATGGAGCCGTCGTCGGTGTGCATCCGCAGCGGGCCGGTGGCGTTCTCGACGCGGACCGACCCGTCGCCGGTGCGCAGGTCGAGCGGGCCGGTGGTGTCGGTGACATGGACCGATCCGTCGCCCGTACGAACCGTCAGCGCGTCCCGGAAGCCGCTGGCGCGGACGCTGCCGTCGCCGTCCGCCACCTTCACGGTGACCCCGCGCGGGACCTCGATGCGGTGCCTGGTGGAGCAGTCGGCGATGAAGCCCGAGCAGTTCTCCCGGAGCACCAGCCGGTCGTCGTCCTCCATGGCCCAGGTCGTCTCCGGGTCACCGCCCGCCACGACCGAGCCGTCGAACCAGCGGGTGACCTGGATCCGCCCCCCGGCGTGCTCGTCGGCGGCGACGATCTCCAGGGCGGAGTCGTCCGAGTCCACGGTCAGGGTGGCGCCCTCCAGCGTGAAGGACCGCTTCTCCGGGTGCTCGTCGTCACCGGCCGAGGAACAGGCGCCGAGCCCCGCGACCAGGAGCGCGACGGCACCGGCGGCGACGGCGACGCGAGCGGGTGTGGAACGGGCCATGGCGGATCTCCCCCTGGTTCAGGCCGCGGGGCGCGGGACGCCGCGGCTGTGATGTGCCTCGACCGTACGGTCGCGCGGCCCGCCGGAGGATCCGGGACGCTCCCGGATCCGGGGTGGGGATAACCCCCGGAGAACCCCGAGGCGACGGGTTTGCGGGGCAGTGCCCCGGGCAAGGTAGGCTGTCGACTCGTTCTCGGGTGCGTAGCTCAGGGGTAGAGCGCCTGCCTTACAAGCAGGATGTCGGCGGTTCGAAACCGTCCGCGCCCACGCAGGCCAGAGGCCCCTCACATGATCCGTGAGGGGCCTCTCGCAGATCATCGCAAAGATCTTCCGGAGATCATCCCTTCCTCGACCCGCAGCGCCGCCACTACCGGTGATGTGCCGCGGCCCCCGTCGGACCGCGGCGTCTGCCAGGCCATCGCCCGACAGCGCGCCGAGGCCGCCCGCAGCGGGGATCACTCGCGATCGGCGACCTGACATCGAAGGCGCGCGACCGCCACACGACCGCCGCGGTCGTTCCGCCCGATGTGCTCCCCGATTCCGTGCCCGCCACCGGAAGACCCCGGCCGCGTCCGCCGGGGTCTTCGTCGTCGGGGGGTGTGTCTCAGCTCTGCCGCGGCTCCTCCGGAGCCTCGTGGGCGTGCTTGAGCCGGGAGCGGGCGTCCACGCGGTCCGGGCCCGTCAGTTCGGACCAGTAGCGGTGGGTGCTGACGAAGACCGCGAGTTCGTGTTCGCGGCGACGGAGTTTCTCGACCTCGGCCTGTTCGTCGGCGGACCAGCCGGGGGAGGCGGGGCGCTCCACCTTGCGCCAGCCGCCGTCGTCACTGAAGCCGTCCAGGGGCTCGACCGACCAGGGGAGCCGCTTCAGCAGGGCCGACAGCTCGGCCCGGACCTGATGCAGCTCCTCCTGACCGGCACGGAGGTCGCTGGGGAAGTCATAGGTCGTAGCCACGAGCCAATGCTACGCCTGTTCGATTTTGGGTCGCGAGTGGCTTCCCTCGTTCGGGGGAGCGGCTGCGGCGGTGCGGTGATTACTGACGGGCGGGCCCGGCCGCGTGCGGGCGGGGCCCGTTGTCAGTGCCGGCGCCTAACGTGGCCGGCATGAGCGACGAGGTGCGGCTCGTGCCGTGGGGAGAAGACGACTTCTGGCTGCTGCGCAGGACCAACAGCCCGGAGATGACCGCGCACTTGGGCGGGCCGGAGAGCGAGGAGAAGCTGACCGACCGGCACCGGAGATATCGGGAACCGGCGGCGGGGCGGATGTACCGGGTGGTGCTCGCGGGCGGTGGCGAGACCGTCGGCTCGGTGGGGTTCTGGGAGCGCGAGTGGCGGGGCGGCACGGTGTGGGAGACCGGCTGGGCGGTGCTGCCCGAGTTCCAGGGGCGCGGGCTGGCCGCGCGGGCGGCCCGCGCCGTCGTCGAGGAGGCACGGGCCGCCGGGCGGCACCGCTGGCTGCACGCCTATCCGAAGGTGACGCACACCGCGTCCAACGGGGTGTGCGAGCGGGCCGGGTTCACGCTGCTCGGGCCGGTCGAGTTCGAGTACCCGATGGGGCACCGCATCACCTGCCACGACTGGCGGTTCGACCTGAGCGGCGAGGACGGCTGACCGCGCGAGGTCAGTGGCCGGCGTCGCGCAGGGCGCGCACCACCCTCTCGGCGACGGGCACGGAGACGCCGTGCCGCTGCGCCGCGCGCAGCAACGCCCCGCCGATCGGGTCCAGTTCCAGCGGACGGCCCGCTTCCGCGTCGCGCTGCATGGAGGACTTGGTGGCGGCCGGGAAGGCGTCGTAGCGGGCCAGTGCCTGGGCCGGGTCCGCCGGGCCGCCGCAGGCGCGGCTCACCGCGGCGGTCTCCGCGACCAGCGCGGTCAGCTCCTCGCGGTGGCGGGTGCGGACCTCGCCGAGCGGCACGGCGTACCGGGTGGTGAGCAGGGCGAACGGCGCCAGGAACGACATCTTCGCCCACAGTGCCGCCGTTTCGTCGGCCAGCACCCGGGTCGCCGGACCGGCCGCGGCGAAGACCGCCGCGAGGGCGTCGAGGCGGGCGCGCGGGACCGGGCCGCCGGTCAGGTCGATCTCGGCGAACGGGCTGGTGTGCTCGATCTCGCCGGGGGCGACCCGGGTCGACTCGACGCGGATCGCGGCCGGGGCGACCTGCTCGGGACGGTAGCGCTCACGCAGCAGGGCGGGGTGCTCGACGCCGTTGAGGAACGGGACCAGCAGGGTGTCACCGAGCGCGTCCGGGTCCGCCGGGAGGCGGGTGAGGGCGGCGTCGAGGGCGGTGTGCTTCACCGTGATCAGGCAGGCGTCGACCGGTTCGCGCAGTGCGGTGGCTGCCTCGACGGGCGCGGTGAAGTCGCCGAAGCGGGAACTGCGGACGCGCACGCCCGTGGTGCGCAGGGTGCGCGCGGTGTCCTCGCCGGACAGGCAGATCACTCGGTGGCCGGCGCGGGACAGCAGCGCGGCGAGCAGTCCGCCCACGCCGCCGGGGCCGAGTACGGCAATGGTGTGTGCCACGAGGTGGCTCCTCTCGTCGGTCGGCCCCGGGGTCGGTGGCCGCCTCGGTGTGGATCATGGCATCCGGGGCGCGGATCCGCACAGTGCGGGTTCGAAGGACGAGACGCGCGAGGCGCGGAAGGAGGAGACTGGGGCCATGTGCCGGAGCATCAAGACGCTACGTCCGCCCGTGTTGCCCGAGGAGGCGACGGAGGAGGACATCCGGGCCGCCGCGCTGCAGTACGTACGGAAGGTGTCCGGGTTCCGGGCACCGGCCGCGCACAACCGCGAGGTCTTCGACCGGGCCGTCGACGCGATCGCCGGGGCCACGGCCGAACTGCTCGCCGGTCTGGAGGTGCGGGGGCAGCCCGCCCGCAGGGCCGGATAGCCGCGGCAGCCGAGCCCGCAGACCCTCTCCCTACGCCCGCCGCATCACGAACGTCGCCAGCGCCCCCGCCCCGAACAGCGCGAGCGCGGACACCCCCGTCGCCAGCCAGGTCGTGCCCAGCCAGTGGGCGCCGAAGTAACCGAGGGCGACGCTGTAGGTGGCCCAGGACAGGCCGGCCAGCGCGGACCAGGGGAGGAAGTCGCGGGCGCGGCGGCGGGCGGCGCCGGCACCGAGCGAGACGACCGAGCGGCCGGCGGGGGCGAACCGGGCCAGCACGACGAGGGCGCCGCCGCCCCGGGCCAGCGCCGCGCCGAGACGTTCCTGCGCCAGGCTGAGGCGGGGTGAGCGGGCGAGCGCGCGGTCCAGCCGGTCGCCGCCGCGCCAGGCGAGGCGGTAGGCGACGAGGTCGCCCAGTATCGACGCGGTCGTGGCGCACAGGGTCAGGACGAGGATGTCGGGGACGTCGTGGGGGACCTTGCCGGTCGCCGCGCCGGTGCCCGCGGCGGCCGCGGTCGCCGCCATGATGACCAGCACCCCGCTCGGCAGAACCGGCAGGAACACATCGAAAAGGACCGACGTGGCGACCATGGCGTAGATCCATGGACTGCCCGTCAGCGCCCCCACACTCTCCAGCACTGTTACTCCCCGTTGTCCCCCGTAAGCCCTACGAGGGTACGCCGGGGGTGTGACAGAGGGTTCTTGGGGGGCTCGTGTGTTCGGCACGGGGTGTTCACCGCGTGGCCGGGAACGGGCGCTCCAGGGATCCCCCGGACCGCCCGCCCGCATGACGCCCGACTACGCCGCTCACGCTCACGCCGTCATGCCGCAACCGGGGCCTTCGGCTGCGCCGGCTCCGCCCCGGCGGTGCGCCTGGCGAACAACCGGTCCAGGCCGAACGCGCCGGAGCCGGTGAAGATCAGCACGAAGAAGGCCCAGCAGAACATCGCCGACGCCTCGCCGCCGTTCTCCAGCGGCCACAGGCCCATGGGCTGGTGGACGTCGAAGTAGGCGTACGCCATCGAGCCGGAGGCTATGAAGGCCGCCGCTCGGGTGCCGAGGCCGAGCAGCACCAGGACGCCGCCGACCAGCTGGATCACGGCCGCGTACCACCCGGGCCAGGTTCCGGCGGCGACGGTGCCGCCGTCGCTGCCCGCCGCCCCGCCGAGGACGCCGAACAGGGAGGCGGCACCGTGGCAGGCGAAGAGCAGGCCGACTACGATGCGGAACAGGCCGATCACATACGGCTGTGCACTGTTGAGGCGTTCGGTCATGTGGGGGGCTCCTTCGGTCGGGCGGGTCCGGCGGACCCGTGGGGGACAGAACCGAGTGGAGCACCACGTTAGGTGCGCCTAATCAATGCTTGCAAGTTCAACATTTAGCCAGAGGTCAGGGTCCGAGCCGGGCTCGTCCGCCTCCGCCGCCGCCTTCCGCAGCACGGCCCGCGCCACCGCGTCCGCGTCCGCCAGCGTCACCGAGTCCACCCCGGGCCGCGCCCCCGCCGCGGTCACCCAGTGCACCCCTTCCGTGGGCACGCCGAACGCGAACCGCCGCTCGTGCGGCCTGCCCCGCCGGTCGATCAGGAAGTAGGGGCGCGGCGTCACGTCCAGCCCTCCGGTCTCGTACCCGTCGACCGTGTGGGGGCGTGCCTGTCCGTCGGCCAGCAGCCCGGCGAGCAGTGCGTCGGCGGTGCGCCGCACGTCGGGCTCCGGCAGCCGGGCCTCGACGAGCGTCGTCACCCGCACCTCCGAGCCCGGCACCCGGGGGGAGCGCGCCGTCCAGGCCCCGTCCGCGCACCGCACCTCCAGGCCCGGCCCCAGCACCTCCACCACTCCCGCCTCGATCAGCGCGGCCAGTTCCTCGATGCGCCGGCGGGGCGGGCCGATGGAGAGGAAGGCGTTGAGCGGGGTGTACCAGCGGTCGAGGTGGTCGCGGCGGGAGGCGCCGGTCAGCCCCGCGTGGTCGACGATCAGCCGGATCTCGTTGCGCAGGTCGCGCAGCACGTCGAGCGCCGCCTTCAGCGGCCCGCGCACATTGCCCAGGGCGGCCTGCGCGGCGTCCTCGCGCAGGTGGCCCAGCAGCCACGTCCGCCACTCACCGGCATCGGCGAACTCCCGCTCCCCGTACGGCCGGGATATTCGCTCCCAGGACCAGCGGGCGCTCCTCGGCACCCCGAACTCGTCGAGCAGCCGGGCTTCCTCGGGGTCCCCGTACGGGACGGCCAGGAACCGCTCGGTGACGTCGGGCCGCCGCAGCAGTGCCGTGTAGTAGACGGTCTCCACCTCCTTCGCGACCAGCGGCCAGATCTCCGTCAGGAAGTCCGGCGCGTCGCCCGAGTCGGCGCGCTTGCGGAACCCGGAGACGACCTCCGGGGTGAGCACCTGCGGGATGTGCCGGCCGTACGGGCCCTTGGCGTTGTCGCCGCGCGCCTGGTACGGGACGCCGCGCCGGGACCCGGCGTACAGCCGCGGTTCGCGCCCGGAAGGGACGTAGCGCAATGTCCGCGCCTCCCGCCGCCCTTCCCGTCCCTCGCGCAGGAAACGGCCGCCCCGGCCGGTCGTCAGCAGGGCGAGGTGGTCGAAGAAGTTGAGGCCGAGACCGCGCAGCAGCACCGGCTCGCCGGGGGCCAGGGCGGTCAGGTCCACGTCCGCCGGGTTGGCGGGCGGGATGTGACGCAGGCCGTGCGCGGTGGCGTACGACGTGAGGCGGCGCTGCTCCGGGTCCGCGGTGGCCGGGAGATGGCCCTGGGCGAGGACGACGGCGGTGAGGCCGGTCAGCTCGCGGCCGTCGTCCAGCGTCAGTGTCTGACGGCCGTCGGGGCCGTCCGCCAGCCGTACCGCGCGGGCCGGGTGGGTCTCCACCCGCACCCCGGGCGGCGCCTGCCGCACCACCTCGGCGAACACCCACTCCAGATAGCGGCCGTAGTGGGCGCGGGTCGGGTAGTCGTCGGGGCCCAGATCGCCGCCCGCCCACTCGTACAGGCTCGGCCCCGGCCGGATCGGGCCGGAGCAGTCCACGCTGTCGTCGGTGAACAGGGTCACCTGCGAGGCGACCGTGTTCATCAGCAGCTCGGGCGACTGGTCGGTGCGCCAGACCCCGCCGGGGCCGGGCGGTGCCGGGTCGACGACGTGCACCGTCAGCCGGGTGCCGGACGGGAGCAGGGACGGGGCGGAGGCGCAGAGGCGTTCCAGGACACCGGTGCCACGCGGACCGGCACCGACCAGGGCGACGGAGAGCTGCGCGGGGCTGCCGGTGTTCTCCGCGTTCGCTGTAGACAAAAGGATGACTCCCGGGCGTGGGGGCGCGTTGGAGGGACGGGACGTCCACGGGGAGCGCACGACCCTCGTCTCGGTGGACGTGTCCCGCCCACGGAAGCGGACGGTCCGGCTCATCATGCCGTCGGGGGGCGCGCAAGCCAACGCGCGTTCCCCAGATGGCAACGCGCGTCCCACAGATCCCGGATGTCCGGCAATCAGGCCTCATGGGCCGGTCAGTACCGACTCCTCCACCGTCGTCAGCCGCCCCTCGCCGCGCCGCCGCGCGCGGGCCTGCTCCAGGCGCAGTACCGCCGAACGCCCGCGCAGGGTGAGGGTCATGAGCTGGTTGCCGAACCAGGGACCGCCGGTCTTCCGCCAGTCCACCGGCGGCCGCGGGATGCCGCCGTGTCCCGCCAGCCGCCGCCCGGCGAACCGTGCCGCGCCGGTCCAGGCGAGCAGGAAGGCCAGGTGCAGCGGGAGCGGGATGCGGTTGTGGACGGGGGAGCAGGTCAGTTGCAGGACGCGGGCGTCGGGGCCGCGTCCGGCGGGCCAGGCCGGCTCGGCCAGGTACGCGTGGTGCACGTCCCCGGAGAGCACGCACACCGTCGCGGGCGCGTCGCTCCCGGAGCCCGCCTCGGCGATCAGGTCGGCCAGGCCGGCGAAGGACTCCGGGAACGCCGCCCAGTGCTCCAGGTCGGCGGCCCGGCGCAGCTTCTCCCCGAGCCGGGCCCAGCGCGGTCCCTTGTCGCCCCGGCACAGCGCCGCGTCCCAGGCCTCGGCGTCGTGCATGAGGTGCGGCAGCAGCCAGGGCAGGGAGGTGCCGATGAGCAGGTGGTCGTAGGTGCCCCGGCCGGCGAGGGTCTGTTCGCGCAGCCAGGCGGCCTCGCCGGGGTCGAGCATGGACCGGGAGCCCTCCTCCAGGACGCGGGCCGCGCGGGAGTCGACCATCAGCAGCCGGACCCGGCCGAAGTCGCGCCGGTAGCTCCAGCGCACGGTGGTGGGGTCGGTGTCGGCGCGGGCGGCGAAGGCGCGCAGGAGGTCGGTGGCGTCGGAGGTTTCGTGTACGGCCCGGTAGAGCGGGTCCTCGGCCAGTTCGGCCGGGGACAGGTTCCCGATGTGCTGGTGGACCCAGTAGGACATCAGCCCGCTCAGCAGCCGTTCCCGCCACCACGGGGTGGCCCGCATGTCGGCGAGCCAGGCGGCGGAGGTGTTCCAGTCGTCGATGACGTCGTGATCGTCGAAGATCATGCAGGTGGGGACGGTGGAGAGCAGCCAGCGCACCTGGGGGTCGAGCCAGGACTCGTAGTAGAGCCGGGTGTACTCCTCGTAGTCCGCGACCCCGCTGCCGGGTGGTTCGCGCAGGTCGCGGCGGCCGGCGAGCCAGCGGCGGGTGGCCGGGGAGGTCTCGTCGGCGTACACCTGGTCGCCGAGCAGCAGGAGCACGTCGGGCCGCTCGGTGTCCGGGTCGGCGGCGAGGCGCGTGGCGTAGGTGTCGAGGGCGTCGGGGCCGACGGGGTCCTTCTCGCGGGCCTCCCCGGTGGGGCCGGGCCGGTCGCTGGCGGGTGGCGCTGCCCAGCGGCAGGAGCCGAAGGCGACGCGCACCGGGTCGTCGGCGAGGCCGGTGCGGATGACGGAGGGCGGAAAGGGGCTGTCGGACGGCGGCCACACGCGCGTGCCGTCGAGGTGGACCTCGTACGCCGTGGTGGTGCCGGGGGTGAGCCCGGTCACGGCGATCAGGGCGTAGTGGTGGCCCGCCACCTGGAAGGTGTGGGTGGTGCCTGTGGAGCCGTCGGCGCAGCGCACCTCGGCGGTACAGGGGCGGCTGGTCTCGACCCAGACGGTCGCGGTCGAGCCGTCGGTGTATCTGAGCAGCGGTCCGAGGCGCAGTCCGGCCATGGTGGATCCTCCTCCGTCGCCCCGTACGGTACGGAACGACGGAGGGGGGCGGGGAGATTCCGCCGAACCGATTCAGCGAGCCGAACGGATGCGGCAGGCGCTATGGCGGACGGCTTCAGCAGCCGGCGAGGTGGCTCTGGAGGGCGCTCTTCTCGGCGGAGTCCACGGAGAGGCCGTAGTAGTACTTCACCTGCACCCAGGCGCGGACGTAGGTGCAGCGGTAGGCGGTGCGGGACGGCATCCAGGTGGCCGGGTCCTGGTCGCCCTTGGCCTGGTTGACGTTGTCGGTGACGGCGAGGAGCTGCGGGCGGGTCAGGTCGTTGGCGAAGGCCTGGCGGCGGGAGGTGGTCCAGCTGTCGGCGCCGGAGTCCCAGGCCTCGGCGAGCGGCACGAGGTGGTCGATGTCGACGTCGGAGGCGGCGGTCCAGGTGGCGCCGTCGTAGGGGGAGTACCAGTTGCCGCTGACGGCGGCGCAGGCGGAGTCCTGGACGACGTTCGTGCCGTCGCGCTGGAGGACGACCTCGCGGGTGTTGCAGGCGCCGGACTGGGTGATCCAGTGCGGGAAGAGGTCGCGGCTGTAGCCGGTGCGGTCCTCGGTGGCGACGGGGAGGGAGGCGAGGTAGGTGCGGGCGGTGGTGGCGCTGACGGGGGTGGGGAGGGCGGCGGAGGCGGACGGGGCGCTGAACAGCGCCACGGAGGCGAGCAGCGCGCTGAATGCCGTGACCATGCCAAACTGTCGACGCGCGTAGAACCTGGGCATGCGAAACTCCCTTGGGGTGTGGGGTGCCGGGTGTGAGCGTGGGAATGCTCGCGGCGGGGCGTTGCGTACGGGTGTGCGTACGGTAAGAAGCTAATGACGCGTACATGACGCGACAAGGTGCGTCATCGAACTTTCGGCCGTGAGGCCGTGCGCCGGGTCGCGTACGATGGACGGCGCAGAAGGGGAGTAGCTCTTCGCCGGACCGTCGACATACTGCTCAGCCCAGCTGGGCCGGCGCCCGGAGCCGCGTCTCACGGAATTCCCCGAATTCCTCGTGAACCGGCCAGCGAGACCTTCGGCAAGCAGTGCACACCCGTGCCGCACGGCACGGGTGCCGTGTGCTGTCCTTGCCGAGGTGTCGCCTTGAAGGGCTCAGCACTCTCGGCGGGGGCAGTCCCGACCGATTGAGGAACCTTGATCAGCCTGACCGTCACGGCGCTCGTCTTCGGCGTCGTCTTCCTTGCCGAACTGCCCGACAAGACCGCGCTGGCCGGCCTCGTCCTGGGCACCCGCTACCGCGCCTCCTACGTCTTCGCCGGAGTCGCCGCCGCGTTCGCGCTGCATGTCGCGCTCGCCGTCGCGGCGGGCAGTGTGCTCACCCTGCTGCCGCAGCAGATCCTGCACGCGCTGACCGGTGTGCTCTTCCTGGGCGGCGCGGCGGTGCTGCTGATGAAGAAGGACGAGGACGAGGAGGAGATCCGCAAGCCCGAGAACCAGTCCTTCTGGAAGGTCGCCGGGTCCGGTTTCACGCTGATCCTCGTCGCCGAGTTCGGTGATCTCACGCAGATCATGACGGCGAACCTCGCGGCCCGCTACGACGATCCGCTCTCCGTCGGCCTGGGTGCGGTGCTCGCGCTGTGGGCGGTGGCCGGGCTGGGCATCGTCGGCGGAAAGGCCCTGATGAAGCGGGTGCCGCTGAAGCTGATCACCAAGGTCGCGGCGGTGGTCATGCTGGTGCTGGGCGGGTGGAGCCTGTGGGAGGCGGTGGCCGGGTGAGCCGCCGTCCCGCGCTCCCGGACTGAACGGCGGATGAAGTTTTCGCCGGGGCGCTGGCGGGATGCCGGAATTGTTTTGTACCGTGGAGAAACAAAGTGGCTCCCGTCCGTTTTCCCTGACCGGCGGGCGGGGCCGCTCTGTTCCCCCGATCCTGGAGCTGCTGCCGATGACGGCCACCACCGTGCTCACCGCCCGCGCCCTCCTGCTCGACATGGACGGCACCCTCGTCAACTCCGACGCCGTGGTCGAGCGGATCTGGCGCCGCTGGGCCGACCGGCACGGGCTCGACGGCGACGAAGTGATGAAGGTCGTCCACGGCCGCCAGGGATACGCATCGATGGCCGTCCTGCTGCCGCACCGGCCGATGGAGCAGAACCACGCGGACAACGCGCGCATGCTCGCCGAGGAGACCGCCGACCTGGACGGCGTCGTGCCGGTCCCCGGCGCGCCCGCCTTCCTCGCCGCCCTGCGCGGCCTCCCGCACGCCCTCGTGACCTCGGCCGACGTCGCCCTCTCCACGGCCCGCATGGCCGCCGCGGGCCTTCCCCTGCCCGACATCCGCGTCACCGCGGAGTCCGTCGGCGCGAGCAAGCCGGACCCCGAGGGGTTCCTCAAGGGCGCCGCCGAACTGGGCATCGCCCCCGCCGACTGTGTCGTCTTCGAGGACTCCGGCGCGGGCATCACCGCGGGCCGCGCGGCCGGCATGCGCGTCGTCGGCGTCGGCCCCCGGGCCGCCGCCCACCGCCCGGACGCGCTGGTCCGGGACCTGACCCAGCTCCGCGTCGAGCCGACGGCGGACGGCACGATACGGCTGCACATCGACACCCCCCAGGGCGCGGTTTCCCCGGCATTCCCTCCGGCGCCGCGGTGAGGCGCGGGTGGAGCCGCTCGGTGGCCGGGGCCGATGGTGCGGGCCGGGCCGGGCCTGCGGGCGGGTCGACGGTACGGCTGGGGTGACGGCCGCACCGCCGTCGGGGTCGGGCTGTCCCGCGTCGGCGAGGGCGCTGGTGCGGGTCGGGGCGCGGGCTGGCGCCCGATCAGCCCCTCAGGGCAGCCACTCGGCGCCACCGCTCAGGGCTCCCGCGTCTCCCTCTCCAGGGCCTCCCGCGTCTTCGGGCCGTAGACGCTGAGTTCGTCGTGGAGGCCGCGGGACCACTGGTAGGTGCGCAGGGCATGTTCGACGGGGTGGTCGAAGTAGCCGTGGGCGTCGCCGTTGTAGAGGTAGAGCTGGCGCAGGCGGAGCTGGAGTTCGGTGACCTCCGGGCCGCTGTCGCCGCGCTGGAGGACGGGGGCGTTCTCCGCCGGGGCGACCGCCGACACGGTGGGCTGGGCGGTGGTCGTGGACGCGGTCGGAGTGGGCGTGGCGGTCGGGGTCGGGGTGGGGGAGGCGCTCGACTTCGACGGGCTCGGGGTGGGGGAGGCGGAGGCGCTGGCCGAAGGGGACGGGGAGGCGGACGCCGGGGACGCGGAGGCCGTGCTCGGGGCGGGAGCGGAGGACGCCTCGCTGGTGCGGGCCTCGGGGACGGCCTCGCGGACGTCCTCCGGCAGGGCGGTGTCCCGCGACGGTGTGTCGTAGGAGAAGAGCCCGGCGGCCAGGCCCGCCGCCGCGACGACGGCGACGGCCGCACCGGACACGACGAGTGCGACCGTGCGGCGGCGGCGCGGGCGGGCCGGGCCGACGGGATCGGTGGGCGTCTCGCCGTCCGGGGCGTGTTCGTCGAACAGGTTCGGATCGGTCGCGCCGGGGGTGGCCGTGGGGGGCGCCAGGGGGGTGGGCAGCGTGGTGGTGACCGCCGGCTCGGGGGGCACCGGGCGCAGCGGCATGGTCGGCTCGGCGTCCGAGGGCGGGGCGGGCGGCTCGGCGGTGCCGTCCAGGTCGACGTACGGGCGTATGCGCAGCGGGTCGAAGTCCTCCGCCGCCGCCTGCTCCGCCGTGCGGGCGTCGCGCAGCGCGTCGGCCGCACGCTCGCCGCAGGCGCACGACGGGGTGTTGTCGGCCCCCCGGGCCGCCCCGCACTCCGGGCACGCGTGCCCCTTCGGCTCCGCCACGTTCCGCCCCTCCCGCTCGCGAACTCCAGTGATTATGCAGATTCCGTGGAGGCCGTGACCGCGGCCCCGGTGGATCCCCGCCGCCGCACAGGACTCAACAGGCCATAACGGGTCACACCGATGACGATGGATGGTGTCGACCGAACCTCGGGAGGTCTTCATGGCCGAGGACGCGCGCAGCACAGCGGCTCAGCCGCGCGGCCCGCAGCGCGGGGTGAGTGCCCGGGAACATGTCCCCAATGACGTCATGGTCTCGATCGGCGCCCTGCTCCTCGGCATGCTGCTGGCCGCGCTGGACCAGACGATCGTGTCCACCGCGCTGCCGACGATCGTCAGCGAGCTGGGCGGCATGGACCATCTGTCGTGGGTGGTCACCGCCTATCTGCTGGCGGCGACGGCGGCGACGCCGCTGTGGGGGAAACTGGGCGACCAGTACGGACGCAAACGGCTCTACCAGACCGCCATCGTGATCTTCCTGATCGGCTCGGCGCTGTGCGGCATGGCACAGAACATGCCCGAGTTGATCGCCTTCCGCGCGCTCCAGGGACTGGGCGGCGGCGGGCTGATGGTGCTGTCGATGGCGATCGTGGGGGACCTGGTGCCGCCGCGGGACCGGGGGCGGTACCAGGGGCTGTTCGGCGCCGTCTTCGGTGCGACGAGCGTGCTGGGCCCGCTGCTGGGCGGCGTGTTCACCGAGCATCTGAGCTGGCGCTGGGTCTTCTACGTCAATCTGCCGGTCGGCGTGGTCGCGCTCGCCGTGATCGCCGCCGTGCTGCACATCCCGCGCAAGACCGCCCGCCACGCCATCGACTACCTCGGCACCTTCCTCATCGCCTCGGTCGCCACCTGCCTCGTACTGGTCGCCTCCCTCGGCGGCACCACCTGGAGCTGGGGATCGCCGCGGATCATCGGCCTGGTCGTGCTCGGCGTGGTGCTCGCGGTGGCGTTCGTCGCGGTGGAGCGCCGGGCGGCGGAGCCGGTGCTCCCGCTGAAACTGTTCCGGATCCGCACCTTCACCCTGTCCGCCGTGATCAGCCTGGTCGTCGGCTTCGCGATGTTCGGCGCGATGACGTACCTGCCGACGTTCCTCCAGGTCGTGCAGGGCGTCTCGCCGACCATGTCGGGCGTGCACATGCTGCCGATGGTGCTGGGCCTGCTGCTGGCGTCGACCGGGTCCGGGCAGATCGTCAGCCGCACCGGCCGCTGGAAGGTGTTCCCGATCGCGGGCACCGGCATCACCGCGTTCGGCCTGCTGCTGCTCCAGGAACTGGACGAGCACAGCTCGAACGCGCAGATCAGCGCCTTCTTCTTCGTCTTCGGTCTCGGCCTCGGCCTGGTCATGCAGGTGCTGGTGCTGATCGTGCAGAACGCGGTGTCGTACGAGGACCTGGGCGTCGCCACCTCCGGCGCGACCTTCTTCCGGTCCATCGGGGCCGCGTTCGGAGTGGCCGTGTTCGGCACGATCTTCGCCGGACGCCTCGGCGACAAGCTCACGGCCGCCTTCCGGGGCGCGGAGCTGCCGCCCGGTGTCTCGGTGGACGCCCTGGAGGGCGACCCGCGCGGACTGGCCCAGCTGCCGCCGGAGCTGCGCCCGGCCGCGCTGCACGCGTACGCGACGGCCATCACGGACGTCTTCCTGTACGCCGTGCCGGTCGCCCTCGTCGGCTTCGTCCTGGCCTGGTTCCTGAGGGAGGACCGGCTGCGCGGCTCCGTCACCGCGCCCGATGTGACGGAGACGCTGGCCAGCAACCCGGTGGAGCGGTCGTCGTACGACGAGGTGTGCCGCGCGCTGTCGGTGCTGGGCACCCGCGAGGGACGGCGCGAGGTGTACCGGAGGATCACCGCGCGGGCGGGCTACGACCTGCTGCCCGCCGCGAGCTGGCTGCTGCTGCGGATGAAACGGTACGGCTGGGTGGAGCCGGCGGTGCTCACCGAGCGCAGCACCGTGCCGCTGGCCGTCATCATGGAGGCCGCCCGGCAGGTCGAGGAACGGCGGCTCGCCGTCCGCGACGGGCTCGACCTGCTCCTCACCGAGCAGGGCCGAGAGGTCGCCGAACGGCTGGCACGCGCGCGTGAGGAGTCGCTGGCGGAACTGCTGGGCGACTGGTGGGAGCCGGGCCGCCCGACCGACCTCACGGCCCTCGTGCGGGACCTGAACGACGAGCTGTGCGGCTCGGAGCGGGAACAGCCGCACGACGGGCGCCCGGCGGCCTCCAGGTTCGGCTGAGGCCGCCCCGTCAGACGAGGTGCTTGGCGAACCAGTGCTCGGCGTACGGCTCGTCGTTGTGCGGGGCGGTCTCCTCGTAGCCGAGCCGCGCGTACAGCGTGCGCGCCTCCACCAGGTCGCCGCGCGTGTCCAGGACCAGCCGGCCGGCGCCCAGCGCGCGGGCGGCGTCCTCGGCGGCGGCCACCAGCAGGGCGGCGCCGCCCTTGCCGCGCCAGTCCGGCAGCAGGAACACCCGCGTCAGCTCGGCGACCGCCGGGTCCGTGGTGCGCCGTACGCCCGCGGTGCCGGCGGGCGTGCCGCCGTACCGCGCGACCAGCAGCCGCCCGTCCGGCGGGGTCAGCCCGCCCTCGGACCCGGCCGCGATCTCCCGCTCCAGCTCGTCCGGGTCGGTGCGGCGGCCCTCGTGCAGCAGATACCAGCGGTCGCTGACCTCCGTGTAGTACGCCCGCCAGAGGGCGAGGGCGTCGGGGGAACCGACGGGCTCGGGGGCGACGGTCCAGGCCGTCGTCGAAGAGGTCATGGTGGTCATTCTCGGGACGGCACCGGGGACTTGCGCAACCGGATTTTGAGGCGGAGCGGGTCCCCGCGCGGGCCGCTGTCGTTTGGGGCGGGGCACTGCGGCAACCCGGTCAGCGTTCCGAGAACCCGGAGGGCAACCACATGTCGACAGGCTTGATCGTTGCGTTGATCGTGATCGGGGTGGTCGTCGTCATCGGCGCCGCCTTGCTGATGCGTCGGCGCCGGGGAGCGACCGGCGGACGCGACCTGAAGCGGCGCTTCGGGCCCGAGTACGAGCGGGCCGTCGCCCGGTACGACGGAGACACCAAGGCCGCCGAGCGGGAACTGACCGAGCGTCTCGAACGCCACGGCGACCTGCGCGAACGGCCGCTGGAGCCGGAGCTTCGCCGGGAGTACGAGCAGCGCTGGCAGCTGGCGCAGGAGCGGTTCGTCGACTCGCCGCGCGACGCGGTGACCGAGGCGGACCGGCTGCTCGCCGAACTCGCCGGAGTGCGGGGCTTCCCCGACGGCGGGCACTACGAGGAGCAGCTCGCCGCGCTGTCCGTGCACCACGCGGACCATGTGCACGGCTACCGGCGCGTCCACCGCATAGCCCGCGCGGACGGCGGAGCCGACGGGCAGCCGCGGCAGGCCGCCACGGAGGAGATGCGCGAGGCGATGGTCGAGGCCCGCGCCCTGTTCGAGGACCTGGTCGCGCCCGCCCGCCACGACACCGGCGACCGGCGCCCGCCGTCCCACGCCCGCCGTGACCGCGCCCACCTGCCGTGGGGCTTCACCAGGCATCACGCCAAGGGGAGTTGAGTGACATGACCGAGATGCCACGGCACAGCGAGGACGAGCCGAGGCGGCGCGGAGGCGGCGAGGCTCCGCCCCCGTCCGGCGCCCAGCACCCCACCCCGGGCGAGGAGACCGTGCGCCCGGCCCCGGGTGACGAGGCCATGCGCCCCGCCCCGGGCGGCCGCATCCCCGGCGCGGCAGGTGGCGCCCCCGGGGCGTCGGGCCCGGTGCCGGGCACGACCGGCGGGACCCCCGGACCGGCGGTCCCGTCCCGGGGCTCCGCAGGCGCAACCACCGGGGCCTCCCACCCCGCCCCGGGCGCGGCGGGGGGAATTCCCGGGACCTCCGGCCCCGGAGGCGGGCTGGCCGGAACCCCCGGCCCCGTCCCGGGCGCGGCAGGCGGGGTCCCCGGAACATCCGGTCCCGTCCCGGGCGCGGCCGGTGCCGCACCGCAGCCCCCGGACGCCCAGCCGTCAGGCGGTCCCGCCCCCGGCGGCCGTGCCCCGCAGGCGGCGGGTGGCCGGTCTTCGGACGGTCGGCCCTCGGGCGGTACGGCGTCGGACGGCCAGGTTCCCGGCGACGGGACCCCGCCCGCTGAAGCCCAGTCCCCCGGCGCCCATCCCCCCGGCCTCCAGCCCCCGGGCGGCCAGGACCCCGGCGTCACCCGGACCCCCGTCGTCCAGCCCCTCGGCACCCAGCCCCCCGGCAATGGCGCCCCCTGGGCCGACAGCGCGCCCGGTGGCGAGGGCGGAACCGCGCAGGCCCCGGACTTCACCGGGGTCGAGTCGGGCCGGGCCCGCGCCGACAAGGCGTCGCATCTGGCGCCGCTGCTGCCGCACAGTGAGGCGGACAAGCTGTCGGAGCGGATGCGGCACGCGGTGGCCGGGTTCGTCGACGGGCCGCGGGCGGCCGTGGAAGAGGCCGATCACGTGATGGAGGAGATCGCCGCCCGGTTCACCGAGGCGATGGCCCAGCGGCGCCGCACCCTGCGCCGGTCCTGGGAGGCGACCGACGAGTCCACCTCGCCGACGACCGACACCGAGCAACTGCGGCTGGCACTCCGCGACTACCGGGAACTGGCCGACCGCCTCCTCCACCACTGACCCGGCTGACCGGGTCACTGCCACGGCCACGGCCCCGGCCGCGCCTGCGGCCCGGTCCCGGCCCGCGTTCAGCCCCCGCCTCACGCCTCCCCGTGGCCATCCCGCCACCGGCGCAGAACGTCCTCGACGTCGTACGGCTTCAGGCCGAGTGGGGGGCCGGGCGGGGGCTTGTACATCATGTCCCGGATCTTGACGTTGATATCGGTGATGATCTTGCGGGCGATTCGTTCCGAGGGGGCCGAGACCGCTGCGACCAGGGCGTCCTCCGCTTCCTTGCGGAGGGCCAGGCCGGGCGGGAGTACGGAGACGCCCTCGCGGGCCAGTTTCCGTTTGATCCACCACTGTTCGTCGTAGTCGGCCTCGATGTCGCTGGGGAGTGGTTTCCCCGCGCCGGGCAGGTCCTCGAACTCCCCGCGCGCCTTGGCGTCGCGGATCTGTTTGTCGGTCCAGGACTCGAAGCTCACGCCGGGTGGCTTTCGCTCGGTCATGCCGCCATTGTGCCGGACGCCGCCGCGCCGGGCGATTTATCATGCGGCGGCGGCAGGTCAACCGGTCGGCCGCACAAGGGTGTTACAGGACGTTAAGGAGCAGCACGTGCTCGAACTGACCATGGCCTCCGTCTCCGGAGCGGATGCGGGCGCCACGGCCGGCATGCTCATGGCTGACACGCCCAGCGAGCCGGGAGCCGTGCTGCGGGTGGGCCGCGACCAGTCCGTGTGCCGGCTGGTGACGCCGGAGGACTGGCTGTTCGTCTCCAGGGTGCACCTGGAGTTCCTGTGCGGCCCGGACGGCGTCTGGCAGGTGACCTGGCTGCGCGGCTCCCAGCCCGAGCCGTCCTCCGAGGTGCGGCTGACGGCCGGCGACCACGCGCAGCCGCTCGCGTACGGCGGCACCGCCCCGCTGCCGCGCGGTGGCAACGGTGAGGTCGTCATCCAGGATCGCACCGCCCCGCGCAGCGTGAATGTCGGGTTCTACCACGAGGTGTGACCAAAGGGCCCCGGTCCCTAGCCCAGCACCCGCGCCAGCGCGAAGCCGTCGTAGCCCTTCGTCCCCACCGTCTGGATCGCCGTCCCGCTCAGCCTCGGGTGGGTGGCGATCAGATCGAGGGCCGCGCGGGTGCCCTGGACGTCCGGCGCGTCGCTGTCCGCGTCGGCGATCCGCCCGCCCCGCACCACGTTGTCGACGATGATCAGGCTGCCCGCGCGGGTGAGCCGCAGCGCCCATTCCACGTAGCGGGCGTTGTTGGCCTTGTCCGCGTCGATGAAGACGAGGTCGAAGGGTGGCGGGTTCTCGTCGGCCAGCTGGGGCAGCGATTCCAGCGCGGCCCCGACCCGTACCTCGACGACCTTCTCCAGGCCCGCGCGGGCGATGTTGCGGGTGGCGACCTCGGCGTGCCTGGGGTCGTACTCCAGCGAGATCAGCCGTCCGTCCTCGGGCAGCGCGCGGGCGAGCCAGATGGTGCTGTAGCCGCCGAGGGTGCCGATCTCCAGGATGTTGCGCGCCCCCTGGATCTCGGCGAGCAGCCGGAGGAACGCGCCCTGGGGCGCGGTGACGCTGATCTGCGGCAGTCCGGCGGCCTGGCTGTCGCGCAGGGTCGCGCGCAGCGGCTCGTCGTCGGGGGTGAGGCGGGCGGAGAAGTACTCGTCGACGGTGTCCCAGGTCTGCGACTCGCTCATGCGCTCAGCCTCTCCCATCCGGCCCGCCGGGACACCTCCACGGCCCGCCGGGACGCCTCCACGTCCGCCGGAAGGCCTCCACGGCCCGCCGGAACCGGGACCGCGCCCGTCCCCGAAGGGCAGCCGATCCCTCGTCCTTATATCGTCTTTCGGACAAAAGCAGATCGGACGTCAGGTGAAACGGGGGTGGCCTGCGTCTTCTTCCGAGGGGCCGGGCGAGCCTCATAGGGTTCGCCCGGCAGACTCACGTATCGGGCACGTGGGGCGAACGGGGCGGGAGGCCGACGAGGCGTGGCGAATGCGGAGCACGGTGGACGATCTGCGGATGCCCCGGGAGCGACGGCGGCCGGCGTGACCGGAGCCCGGCTGCGGGCTGCCCGGGCGGCCCTGTGGCTGGTCGCCGCGGTCCTGGCGGTACGGCAGCTGGCGGTGGTCCTGGGCACGCCCAGAGGCGATCGGCTGACCGATCTGGAGACCTGGGTCGGCCCGGACGGCGTGCTGCACGTGGAGGGCTCGCTCTACGACTCGACGCGCTTCACCGGCACCCCCTTCGGCGGCCTGGTCCTCAAGCCTCTCACCCGTTCGGCGGAACAGGCCCTCGGCTGGGGCTGGACCTTCGGCACCCTCCTGCTGGTGGTCGCCCTCGGCCTGGTCGCCGCCCGCGCCCTCCCGCAGCCGGTCAGCCGCCGTACGGCCCTGTTCGCCGCGCCCGCCGCGATCAGCCTGCTCATGCTGTCGCTGCCGGTCCGCAACGCCTTCTGGCTGGGCCAGACCAGCATCATCCCGGTCCTGCTCGTCCTGCTCGGCTGTTTCGTCGTGCGCGGCCAGCGGGCCGGCGGCGCCCTGATCGGCGTCGCCGCCGCCCTCCAGCCCACCGTGCTGCTGTTCGCACCCCTCCTCTGGCTCACCGGCCGCCGCCGCGCCGCCGCCTCCCTGGCCGCGGCCTTCGCCGCCGGTACGGCGCTGGCCTGGGCGACCATGCCGCGCGACTCGTACACCTACTGGGTGCACCACCTGGCCGGCACCGGCCTCGGCGGACCGGCCGACGACCTCACCAACCAGTCCCTGCACGGCGCCCTGCTCCGCCTCGGCCTCACCGGCCCGCTGGAGATCGGCCTGTTCCTGACCCTCGGCGCGGCCGTCGCCGTGCTCGGTGTGCGCCGCGCGGTGCGCTACGCGCGCGACGGCCAGCTGCTGCTCGCCGTCGCCGTCACCGGCTGCGCGGCGATCGCGATCTCCCCGACCACCTGGCAGCACCAGCTCCTGTGGGTGCTGCTCGCGGTCGTCGGGCGGGTCGGCAAGCGGGCCGCCGACCGCCCGGTCTGGCCGGTCGCGGTCATCCTCGTGATGACCGTCCCGGCCAGATGGATGCTGCCGGACATGGGGTTCCTGCACCCGTTACGGGACAACATGGTGGTCCTCGCGGCGGTCCTCGCCGCCGCGGCGATCCCCTTCGTCTCCCGCACCTCGCCGTACTTCCGCTCGCCGATCCCCACCCGGTACGCCGCCCCGGTCCCGGCCCGTTTCCGGCACATCCCGCTGCTGCCGTTCCTGCGCCGGGTCCTGGCCCGCCCGAACCTGCTGCTGGAGATGCTGCTCATCCGCGTCACCTACGCCGCGTACTCACAGGTCCGGCTCGCGGCGACCGGCGGCACCATCTCCGGCGGCCGGGAGCGGGCCGAGCACCACGGCGAGCAGATCATGGCGATCGAGCGCGTCCTGCACCTCGACATCGAGCACGCCGTCAACCACGCCGTCGTCGGGATCGGCTGGCTGCGCGGCTTCTTCGACTTCTACTACACGTCCTTCCACTTCGCCGTCCCGCTGACGGTCCTCGGCCTCCTCTACTGGCGCCGCCCCGTCGACTACCGCTGGGCCCGCTCCACCCTCGGCCTGACCACCCTCCTCGCCCTGATCGGCTTCTGGCTCTACCCGCTCGCGCCGCCCCGTCTGATGCCGGACCTCGGCATCATCGACACCGTCCACGGCGTCCAGGACTTCTCCCAGCCCGACTACGGCACGCTCACCTCCCTCACCAACCAGTACGCCGCCATGCCCTCACTGCACTTCGGCTGGTCCCTGTGGTGCGGACTGGTGATCGCCCTCGTCGCCCCCAGGCTCTGGATGAAGGCCCTGGGTCTCCTCCACCCCCTGTTCACCGTCATGGCCATCGTCGCCACCGGCAACCACTGGGTGCTGGACGCGGTGGGCGGCGCGGTCGTCGTCCTCGCCGGCTTCGGCCTCGTGTACGTCCTTCAGGGCCCGAGGGCGTCGGCCGCCGTCGCGCACTCGAACCAGACGGTCTTGCCGCCGCCGGTCACCGCGTCCACGCCCCATTTGTCGGCCACCGCGTCCAGCAGCACCAGCCCGCGGCCGGTCTCGGAGTCGGGCGACGCGTCACTGGAAAAGGACGGCAGCTGATCCGAGCCGTCGGTCACCTCCACCCGGACCGCCGCGGTCAGCCGTAGCAGGACGACCGTGCAGCGGCGGTCCGGGACATGCCACGTTCACGGTACGAGGCTGACGTGGCGTCGCTACGCTGCGCCATCGATCGGACGCAACGGGTTTCCGTGTGGGCGGAGTTGACCGAGTGTCACAGAGGGGCCGTGCGTGCACATCAATGTTCTCGGTCCGGGTGCGTCGCCGCTTGATTACTACGGCTCCGAGTTGCGTCGCCTAGAGAGGCGGCGGGGCTGACACGGCGGCAGCTCGGGGAGATCGTCACCTACACCGGGTCGCTGGTCGGCCAGACTCAGGGACTCGGCGGAGTTGATGCGGCGGGTGATGGAGGAACGCTATGGCGAGCAACTCGATTCCGGCGGGGATCCAGTCGCGTAAGGCCAGTTAGAGCGGCGATCAGGGCGGCCAGTGCATCGAGTGCGCGCCGATCGGCGACCTGGCGTGGCGTAAGTCCAGCTACAGCAGTGACCAGGGCGGCGAGTGCGTCGAGGTCGCTGACCTCCCCACCGCCGTAGCCGTCCGTGACTCCAAAAACCCGGAAGGGTCCGTGCTCACACTGGCCCCGGTTGCTTTCTCGGAGTTCGTCGGCTGGGCCGCGCAGCGGTGAGCGGCTGACGTGGAAACGCCCGAGGGCGGCGGCCAGGGGATCATTGGCCGCCGCCCTCGGGCGTGCTTGAGGGGTGCAGGTCCGGCTCAGTACCAGCCGTTGGCCTGCCAGAAGTTCCAGGCGCCGACCGGGCTGCCGTAGCGGGAGTTCATGTAGTCCAGACCCCACTTGATCTGGGTCTTGGCGTTGGTCTTCCAGTCGGCGCCGGCGGCGGCCATCTTGTTGCCGGGCAGGGCCTGGACCAGGCCGTAGGCGCCGGAGGACGGGTTCGTGGCGTCGACGTCCCAGCCGCTCTCGTGCTCGACGATCTTGCTGAAGGCGTTGTACTGAGCGGCGCTCGGGATCAGCTGCTTCGCGATCGCCTTCGCCTCGGACGGCGAAGCGGTCGTCGCGGCGTGCGCCGGAGCGGCGGTCAGCGCCATGCCGGTGGCGGCGGCGGCCACGGCGGCGGTGGTGAGGGCCTTCTTCGGGGACGCGATGCGGCGGGCGATGCGGGCGACAGACACGTGGAACCTTTTCCTTCGGGGACTGGGGTGTCGCGGCATGCCGGAACCACGCGATGCGGGGCGGGGGCAATGCGTCGGCGCCGAGGCCCGTGGGCTCGTCGGCGCCGTGCGACGTCATCCAGAGAAGCAGGCCGGGAGGGGGTCCGCAATGACCCCCTTTACTAGTGGTAGTCGCATTCGCGATGAAGGTCGTTCGTGTGACGTGGCTCTCAATGCCCAGGTCAGCCGCGCAATTGGCGTGGACATGGCGTCCGATTTGTCTACTATTTCCCGTCGTATGTGACCTGCGCCCTGTGGGCCGCTTCACGCTCCGGAGCCCCTTCCAGGGCCTCGAATGTGACCCCGGTCTCGAAGGCGGCACGTCGCGTGGCCCGCCGCAGCGCCTTCAGGACGGCAGGACCGAGGGCGAACGTGAGGACCACCGTCAGGAGGGCGCGGCCGAGGTCCCAGCCGAGGGAGGTGGCGAGGCAGTAGGCGAGGAAGCGGGCGAAGTTCGCCGCGGTGCCCGCGGTGGGGTCCGGGGCGATGCTCGACGTGCCCGTGGGGTTCTCGAGGTCCTGCGGGAGGAAGGGCCAGCCCTGCGCGTTCATCACCAGGCCGTACGCGAACGCGGCCAGGAAGCCGTAGCCGGCGAGCAGCGCCAGTTCCGCGCGACCGCGCAGCCGGTGCGGGCCCGGCAGCAGCCCGGCCCCCATCGTGAACCAGCCCATCGACAGCATCTGGAACGGCATCCACGGCCCCACACCCCCCGTGAGCAGCGCGGACGCGAACATGCTCAGCGAACCCAGGGCGAAGCCGAAGCCGGGCCCGAGGACCCGGCCGCTCAGCACCATCAGGAAGAACATCGGCTCGATACCCGCCGTGCCCGCGCCGATCGGCCGCAGCGCGGCCCCCGCCGCCGCCAGCACCCCGAGCATCGCCACCGCCTTCGCGCCCAGCCCCGACTCCGCGATCGCCGCGCCCACCACGGCGACCAGCAGCACCAGCAGGCCCGCGAAGAGCCACGGGGCGTCCTGGCTGTGTCCGGCCACCGCCGCCGCGGGCGGGGCGAAGAACGGCCACAGCAGCGAGGCCGCGCCGATCGCGCTGGTCAGGGCGAGGGCGATGACCGAGCGGAGGCCGAGACGGATGGGGCGGGCCTGCCGGGTCATGCCAGCGCCTCCCTGACCTGCGCGACGGTGAGCCACTCCTGCGGTGCGAGGATCTTCGTCACCTGGGGCGCGAACGACGGGGAGGAGACCACCACGTCGGCCGTCGGGCCGTCCGCGATCACCTCGCCCTCGGCGAGCAGCACCACCCGGTGCGCGATCTCGGCCGCCAGCTCCACGTCGTGCGTGGCCAGCACGATCGCGTGCCCCTCCGCCGCCAGCTCCCGCAGGTGGGTGACCAGGCGCGACTTCGCCGCGTAGTCCAGCCCCCGGGTCGGCTCGTCCAGCAGGAGCAGCGGCGGGCGGGCGGCCAGCACCACTGCCAGGGCGAGCGTCAGCCGCTGGCCCTCGGAGAGATCACGGGGGTGCGTGTCGTCCGTGATGCCCGGCAGAAGCTCGGACACCAGGGCACGGCAGGTGCCCGGCGCGGCGCCCGCGTCCTCGTCGGCCGCCGCGCACTCGGCTGCGACCGTGTCGGCGTACAGCAGGTCCCGGGGCTCCTGCGGGACCAGGCCGACCCGGCGGACCAGCTCGCGGGGCGGGGTGCGGTGCGGGACGGCGCCGCCGACGCGGACCGATCCGCAGGCCGGTTCCACCAGCCCGACCAGGGAGGAGAGGAGGGTGGACTTCCCGGCGCCGTTGCGGCCCATGAGGGCGACGGTCTCGCCCGGGGAGACGGTCAGGTCGACGTGGCGCAGAGCCTGGACCCGGCCGCGGCGGACGGCGAGGGAGCGGACCTCCGCGGCGTACGGGGAGGAGGGGACGGCGGGGGCCGGTTTCTGCTTGCGGAACCAGCGGCGGGGGGCGGGCGGGACGACCCGGACGGCCTCCGTCGTCGCGGCGGTGGCTTCGGGAGCCCTGGTCGTGTCCTTCCCCTGGAGGCGTGCGCGCAGGTCCGTCGCCCGGCGGCGGGCGTCGCGGACCGTCAGCGGGAGCGGGGACCAGCCCGCCAGCCGGCCCAGGTCCACCACCGGCGGGAACACCGGCGACACGGCCATCGTCCCGGCGGGTTCGCCGAGCACGGGCGGGGCGCCGGGGGAGGGCAGGAGCAGTACCTGGTCGGCGTACTGGACGACCCGTTCCAGCCGGTGCTCGGCCATCAGCACGGTCGTCCCCAGGTCGTGGACGAGCCGCTGGAGGACGGCCAGGACCTCCTCGGCGGCGGCCGGGTCCAGGGCCGAGGTCGGCTCGTCGAGGACCAGCACGCTCGGGTGCGGGGTGAGCACCGAGCCGATCGCCACCCGCTGCTGCTGGCCGCCGGAGAGCGTGGCGATCGGCCGGTCCCGCAGGGCGGCCAGGCCCAGCAGGTCCAGCGTCTCCTCCACCCGGCGGCGCATCACCTCCGGCGGCAGGCCCAGCGACTCCATGCCGTAGACGAGTTCGTCCTCGACGGTGTCCGTGACGAAGTGGGACAGCGGATCCTGGCCCACCGTGCCGACCACGTCCGCGAGTTCGCGCGGCTTGTGGGTGCGGGTGTCGCGGCCCGCGACCGTGACCCGGCCGCGCAGGGTGCCGCCGGTGAAGTGCGGGACCAGCCCGCTCACGGCGTTCAGGATCGTCGACTTGCCGACACCGGACGGGCCGACGAGCAGGACCAGTTCGCCCTCCGGGACCTCGAAGTCCACGGCGCGGACGGTGGGTTCCGAGGCCCCGTCGTACGTCACGGAGACGTCTTCGAAACGGATCACGACGGCTCCTTCTCATGGTCCGGCGGCGCCGTGACGAACGCCGGGAGCAGGCCGAGCAGTACGGCCGCGGCGGGCCACACGGGAAGACTCGGGGCGGTCAGCGGGACGACGCCCGGATGCAGGGCCGCCGGGTCGGCCGAGGCGGCCAGGAAGAGGGCCGCGGCGACCGCCGCACCGGACCCGGAGACCAGCCAGGCGCGCGGACCCCACGGGTCCGGGCGGTACCGGGTGCGCGGCGAACGGCGGCCGCCCAGCCACAGCCCGGCCAGCGCGGCACCGACCCCGGCCAGCAGCACGGGCACGCCGTACGCGCCGCCGTCCGCGGTGAGCAGCCCGTACGTCCCCGCACACACCCCGAGCAGCCCGGTCAGGGTGAGCGCGGCGGTCGTACGGCGGACGGCGGGCGGGACCTCGGCCGTACGGCCGTAGCCCCGTGAGTCCATCGCGGCGGCGAGCGCCACCGAACGCTCCAGCGCGCCCTCCAGCACCGGCAGACCCACCTGGAGCAGGCCCTTGAGCCCCTTGTCCGGGCGCCCGCGCAGCCGACGGGCCGCGCGCAGCCGCTGCACGTCCGCGATCAGGCTCGGCGCGAAGGTGAGCGCCACGACCACCGCGACACCCAGCTCGTACAGCGCCCCCGGCAGCGACTTCAGCAGCCGGGACGGACTCGCCAGCGCGTTCGCCGCACCCACGCAGATCAGCAGCGCGGCCAGCTTCAGACCGTCGTAGAACGCCCTCACCAGCACCTCCGCCGTCACCTCACCCCCCAGGCGGATGCCCTGAGCCCACGCCGGGAGCGGGACCTCGGGGAGGGTGACGAGCGTGTGCGTACCGGGGATCGGCGAGCCGAACACCACCGCGAACACCAGACGGATCAGCAGCACCGCGAGGCCCAGCTTGAGGAACGCGCCGTAGGAACGGGCCCACGGGGCGTCCGGGCGGCGGGCCGCGACGACATACGCCGAGACCGCGATGAAGAGGGCGAGGAGGAGGGGGTTGGTGGTGCGGGTGGCCGCGATCCCCAGCGAGAGGGACCACAGCCACCAGGCACCCGGGTGCAGCGACGGGTCAGTCATGCCTGCGTCGTCGCGTCTGCCAGACCGCCGCCGCACCGAGGACCGCCACCACCGCGCCGCCCGCGACGAGGCCGAGGGAGGGGCCACGGTCGTCCCCGTCCTCGGCCGCTTCCTTCGGAGTGTCTCCCTCGGCCTGCCCCTCGCTGTCACCGCTCACCTGCTCCCCGCACCCCTTCTCCGGATAGCCGGAGATGGCGCACAGCAGCGCGTTGGTGTCGTAGCGCAGCGGCTTGGCGACGGCGGCCAGCGCCTCCGCGGTCGTCGCGTCCGTGGCCACGCTCGCGCAGGCCGTCCGGCGGGCGGGCGGCGTCTCCCCGGACGGGGCGTCCGCCGCCGTACCGAAGTCGAGGACCAGCGCCACCCGCTTCCTGCCGTCCCGCCCGGGCGTACGGGCGCAGATCACGTCGAAGTCCGCCGCGCCGCGCGGCTCGGCGGCGTCCTGCGAGTTCGCGCTGACCGCGAACCGGAAGCCCTGGACGTCACCGTCGGACGGCCGGGCGGTGGCCGGGCCCTGGGTGGCGTACGCCCAGCGGTCGCCGTCGCGGTCCCAGAACGACCAGTAGCGGTAACCGGCGGCCTGCGCCGGGCCCGTGCCCAGCGACAGGAACAGCGCGGCCGTCAGCAGGGCCGCCGCGGCACGGCGGACGCTCACGCCTGCCGCCCCTTCTTGCGGCCGCTCAGCAGGAAGCCGATGCCGATACCGCCGACGAACAGGGCGCCGATGACCCACCACATGCCGCTGCCGTCGCCGCCCTTGTCGGCCGCGTCGTCCTGCTTGCTCTCGTTCTTGTCGGCGGCCTGGGGAGCCGGCCCGGTGGCGTTGAGCTGCCTGACGAGGTCGGTGCCGCCGAAGTCGCGCGGCTCGGTGCCGGTGGCGAGGGCGGCGAAGATCAGCTGGGCGTAGGCGGCGGGGCCGTTCTGCCTCGCCCAGCCGGCGGAGTTCTCCTCCAGCCACTTCAGCGGCTTCGCGGCCCGCTCGGCACCGCCCTGCGCGGCGAGCGCGACGACCGCGTCGGCGGTGTTGCCGAAGTCGGGCTGGTCCTCGGCGCCCGGGAGGGCGGAGACGAGGTGGCCGTCCTCGGCGAGGGCCTCCGCGAGGTAGGCGGCGCCGTTGGCGGCGGCCTGCCCGGGAGAGTTGGCGTCGGCGCACTTCGGCGGGGAGCCCTTCTCGCCCGCCCTGGCGTCGAGGCCCTTGCCGAGCGCACCCAGCACACCGGCGGCCGTGGCGTCCGCGTTGGCGGCGAGCTCGCCCTTCTTGTCCGGCTGGTAGGCGAAGGCGCCGCCGTCCTTCTCGTCGCAGGGGAGGGCGAGGGCGAGCAGCGCGTCGTACGGCGACTTGCCGCCCTTCTTCACCCCGGCGGGCTTCTCCCCGGCCGCGGCGAGAGCCCCGATCACGATGGACGTGGAGTTGGCGTCGCTGGGCGACCCGGCGCCGAAGCCCCAGCCGCCGTCCTTGTTCTGCACGGACTTCAGCCAGCCGACCGCCTTGCCGGTCACCGCGTCGTGGCCGCCGAGCGCGGCGAGCGCCTGGACCGCGGCGGAGGTGGCGTTGGTGTCGAGCATGGTCTTGGCGTCACACGCCGTGGCGGTGTCCGCGCGGAAGGAGGCGAACGCGCCGTTCGCGCACTGCTGCCCGGTCAGCCAGTCCACGGCCTGCCCGGCGGGCCGCACCCCCACGGCGTCCTGCGCGAGCAGCGCCAGCGACTGCCGCCACACGCCGTCGTAGGTCGGGTCGCCCGAGCCGTACAGCCCGGACGGGACCGCCACGGACGGCGTGGCGGACGGGGACGGGTCGGCGGCCCGGGCGACCGGGGTCGCGGCGACACCGATCACTGCGGCGGCGGCCAGGGCCGCGGCGCTGCGGCGGATGTTCATGATCGGCGGATGCCCTCTCTGCGGGGAGCAGGGCAGCACCGGAGACGACCGGGCGGCCCGGCTCCGTAAACCTCGACGGTGCTGAGCCGTTCCACGTCCGCACGGGGCGATCCGGCTCGCCGCTCCCTGCTCGGGCCACGGCTCACGGTTGCGGGTCAGCGCCGGATTTGCACCGGCTTTCCCCCGTACGGGTGTGATACGACGCGGCCACTTTACCGGGCGGTCCGGGGCGCCACCCGGAGTGGTGCGTTACGTCGATCCCATCGGACCCGCCGGTCCTGCCGGGGTTGCGTCGCGGACGTGGACCCAGCCGGTCCCGGTGGTTCCGGAGCCGGCCGGAAGGGTGAGGAACTCGCCGACGCCGCCCGCGTCGTAGAGGGTGGCGTCCGTGGCGTGGAGGTGCCAGGCGCGGTCCGGTTCGGCGGTGGCGTCGGGGGACGTCAGGGGGATCGTGGCGGTCGGTTCGGTCTCGACACCGGCGACGGCGCGGATGGCGGAGAGGACGGGAGGGCCGTGGTGCGCCGCCGTGTCCTCCAGGACGTGGAGGCCGCAGTGCTCCAGGAGGTCGCGCCAGGCAGGGCGTGTCATCGGGGGGTGTCCGGGTCCGTCAGGTCGATCAGCCTGCACACCGTCTCGATGTCGACCTTCACCTGGGCGATGGAGGCCCGGCCGGAGAGCCAGGTGATGAGGGCGGAGTGCCAGGTGTGTTCGATGACGCGGACGGCGGAGAGCTGGGCGGGGGTGGGGTGTTCCCGGCCCATCGCGTCGAGGATGATCGCGGTGGTCTGGCGGGAGACCTGGTCCACCTCGGGGCTGACGCTGCGGTCGGCGAAGGTGAGGGCGCGGACCATGGCGTCGGCGAGGTGCGGTTCGCGCTGGAGGGCGCGGAAGGCGCGCATCAGGGTCTCCGCGACGCGTTCGGCGGCCGTGTCGCCCGCCGGGGGCTTCTTGCGGAGGGTGCCGTGCATGTGTTCCAGCTGGTCCTGCATGGTGGCGACCAGGAGGTGGATCTTGGAGGGGAAGTAGCGGTACAGCGTGCCGAGTGCCACCTGCGAGGACTCGGCGACCTCCCGCATCTGGACCGCGTCGAACCCGCCCCGGCCGGCCAGCTGCGCGCTCGCGCGCAGGATGCGGCGCCGGCGGGCCTCCTGCCGCTCGGTGAGGGGCGAGGCGGGGTGTGCGGTGGCGGCTTCCACCTTCTCCATGGGTCCCGTTCCGTGACAGTCCGTGAGGGTGTGCGATCACACAGCATGGCAGGGTTCGCGACCGGTGGGGGCCGTGGCGTGAATCACCTGATCCACTTCTCACAGCGCCGCTACCTGCCGGTAGATTCGGAGCCTCTTGAACGATCAAGTCTGAAACTTGTTCTAGGTTAGCGTCCCGGCATAATCTCGCGGGACAGTGCAGGGAGAAGGGGGCCCAGAGTGACCGCTGAGGCCAGGGAGGCCGGGTCCCCCGGGGACCTCGCCGCCGACGGCTTGCGACCGCTCCGCATCGCACTCCTCACCTACAAGGGGAACCCGTTCTGCGGCGGTCAGGGCGTCTACGTCCGCCACCTCTCCCGCGAACTGGCCCGCCTCGGTCACCACGTCGAGGTCATCGGCGCCCAGCCGTACCCGATCCTCGACGAGGGATACGACAACCTGCGCCTCACCGAGTTGCCCAGCCTCGATCTCTACCGGCAGCCCGACCCCTTCCGCACCCCCCGGCGCGACGAGTACCGGGACTGGATCGACGCCCTGGAAGTGGCGACGATGTGGACCGGCGGCTTTCCCGAGCCGCTGACCTTCTCGCTGCGTGCCCGTCGCCATCTGCGCGCCCGGCGCGGCGAGTTCGACGTGGTGCACGACAACCAGACGCTCGGCTACGGCCTGCTGGGCGACGTGGGTGCCCCGCTGGTCACCACCATCCACCACCCGATCACCGTCGACCGGCAGCTGGAGCTGGACGCGGCGGAGGGCTGGCAGCGCCGGTACTCGGTGCGGCGCTGGTACGCGTTCACCCGGATGCAGAAGCGGGTCGCGCGCCGGCTGCCGTCCGTGCTGACCGTCTCCGGCACCTCGCGGCAGGAGATCGTCGACCATCTCGGCGTACGCCAGGACCGTGTTCATGTCGTGCACATCGGCGCCGACACCGATCTCTTCTCGCCCGACCCGTCGGTGGCGCGCGTGCCGGGGCGGATCGTCACCACCTCCAGCGCGGACGTGCCGCTGAAGGGCCTGGTGTTCCTGGTCGAGGCGCTCGCCAAGGTCCGTACGGAGCACCCGGGCGCCCATCTCGTCGTGGTCGGCAAGCGGCCCACCGAGGGACCGGTGGCGCAGGCGATCACGCGGTACGGCCTGGAGGGCGCCGTCGAGTTCGTCAAGGGCATCTCCGACGCCGAACTGGTCGACCTCGTCCGCTCGGCGGAGGTCGCGTGCGTGCCGTCCCTCTACGAGGGCTTCTCCCTGCCGGCCGCCGAGGCCATGGCGACGGCGACGCCGCTGGTCGCGACGACGGGCGGGGCGATCCCCGAGGTCGCGGGCGCGGACGGCGAGACGTGCCTCGCGGTGCCCCCGGGCGACGCGGGCGCGCTGGCCGCCGCGCTGGTACGGCTGCTGGGGGACCCCGAGCTGCGGGCGCGGCTGGGCTCCGCCGGGCGCGAGCGGGTGCTGGCCAGATTCACCTGGGCACGCGCCGCCGAGGGCACCGTCGCCCACTACCGCGAGGCTGTCGCCCCTGCCGCGGGCCAGGCCCCCCGCCGCTCCGCGACGGCCACGGCCCGCTCCACGCCCCGGCTCGCGGACACGGACGGCTCCGCGTCCCGGCTGCCGGACACGGCCCCCTGCGCGGCCCCCGGCGGGACGTCCGCGTCCTCCGAAGTTGTCACAGCTGGATCCAACCCCGAAAGCAGGGCCACGTGCTGACCGTCGACTTCTCCCGGTTCCCGCTCGCCCCGGGCGACCGCGTCCTGGACCTCGGCTGCGGCGCCGGCCGGCACGCGTTCGAGTGCTACCGGCGCGGCGCGCAGGTGGTCGCGCTGGATCAGAACGGCGAGGAGATCCGCGAGGTCGCGAAGTGGTTCGCGGCGATGAAGGAGGCCGGGGAGGCCCCCGAGGGCGCGACCGCGACCGCGATGGAGGGTGACGCGCTCGCGCTGCCGTTCCCCGACGAGTCCTTCGACGTCGTGATCATCTCCGAGGTGATGGAGCACATCCCGGACGACAAGGGCGTCCTCGCGGAGATGGTGCGGGTGCTCAGGCCGGGCGGGCGGATCGCGGTCACCGTGCCGCGCTACGGCCCGGAGAAGATCTGCTGGGCCCTGTCCGACGCCTACCACGAGGTCGAGGGCGGCCACATCCGCATCTACACCGCGGACGAGCTGATCGGCAAGATCAAGGAGGCCGGGCTCAGGCCGTACGGCAGCCACCACGCCCACGCGCTGCACTCGCCGTACTGGTGGCTGAAGTGCGCGTTCGGCGTCGACAACGACAAGGCGCTGCCGGTGCGGGCGTACCACAAGCTGCTGGTCTGGGACATCATGAAGAAGCCGCTGGCCACCCGGGTCGCCGAGCGGGCGCTGAACCCGCTGATCGGCAAGAGCTTCGTGGTGTACGCGACCAAGCCCCACCTGCCCCGGGTGGACGCCAAGTGACCACACCCCGCACCGAACACCTCGTCCTGCCCGGGGTGCTCACCGCCGAGCAGGCCGCCGCGACCGTCCGCGGCATCCTCGCGGTGCAGCGGGAGGACGGGGCGATCCCGTGGTTCCGCGGGCACCACCTCGACCCGTGGGACCACGTCGAGGCCGCGATGGCGCTGGACGCGGCGGGCGAGCACGAGGCCGCCGAACGGGCGTACCTGTGGCTGGCCCGGCACCAGAACGCGGACGGCTCCTGGTACGCGGCGTACGCCGACGGCGACCCGGACGCCGTCACCGACCGCGGCCGCGAGACCAACTTCGTCGCCTACGTCGCCGTAGGGGTCTGGCACCACTACCTGTCGACCGGCGACGACACCTTCCTGGACCGCATGTGGCCCGTGGTGTACGCGGCCGTCGAGTTCGTGCTGCGGCTCCAGCAGCCCGGCGGTCAGATCGGCTGGAAGCGCGAGGACGACGGCACGCCCCTCACCGACGCGCTGCTCACCGGCAGCTCCTCCATCCACCACGCGCTGCGCTGCGCGCTCGCCGTCGCCGAGCAGCGCGAGGAGCCCCAGCCGGACTGGGAGCTGGCCGTGGGCATGCTGCGGCACGCGATACGCCGGCACCCGGAGCGGTTCCTGGACAAGGACCGTTACTCCATGGACTGGTACTACCCGGTGCTGGGCGGCGCGCTGACCGGCGCGGAGGCCAAGGCCCGGGTGGAGGAGGGCTGGGAACGGTTCGTCGTGCCCGGCCTCGGCGTGCGGTGCGTGGTGCCGAACCCGTGGGTGACGGGCGGCGAATCCGCCGAACTGGCCCTCGCCCTGTGGGCGACCGGCGAGTCCGACCGGGCGCTGGAGATCCTCAAGTCGATCCAGCATCTGCGCGACGCCGAGACCGGCCTGTACTGGACGGGCTACGTCTTCGACGACGACGCCGTCTGGCCCCGCGAGCTGACCACCTGGACGGCCGGCTCCCTGGTCCTCGCCGTCGCCGCCCTCGGCGGGCACGAGGCGACCTGCGCGGTCTTCGGCGGCGACCTGCTGCCGAGGGGCCTGGAGGACCCGGAGTGCTGCGAGGCCTGACGGCGTGAGGTCCCGCAGCCGGGGATCAGTGGCGGTAGATGCGGTTCGCTATGCCATGGCCCACGAACAGGTAGACGACGGCGGCGAGACCGTAGCCGCAGACCACCCGCGCCCATGCCGCGTCGAAGGTGAACAGGTCGTGTGACCAGCCCGCCAGCCAGCGCGCCGCGTCATGGACGAACTGCACGAAGTCGTTGCCGCGGTTGGCGTCGAACAGGTACATCAGGATCCACAGTCCCAGGATGAGGGCCATGATGTCGGCCACGATCGCGATGGCCCGGCCTGCCTGGGTGGAGCGATATCGAGGGGACATACCCGCCGGGTTGCCGCTCCGCCCGGTTCGAAACCGTGTGCGGCCATCTGGTGCGAGTTTGCCGGGAGTTGGTGCTTCCGCTGGCCGCCGTACGCCGCCGTCCTCGATAATCCTGCCCCCGTGCTGAGCGGCAGGAGGGCCGTTGTCCGACGACAGAACACCCGACGACAGAACACCCACCATCGAGGAACCGCGGCTCACCACCCGGCGCACCGACCGCCGCCGCGTCCCCCGGCACGTCCTGGCCGTGCTGCCGTTCGCCGTCGCGGGGCTGATCTCCTTGCTGCTGTCGGGCAACACCCTGCGGCCCCTGGAGCACATCACCACGATCGAGGCCCGCATGGCCTCCAAGTCCGACTACTTCAAGGACCCCGAAGTACAGCGTCTGTTACTCCGGCACGGCATACGTGTCGACATCCACCGGCTCGGCTCCCGCGGCATCGCCACCCAGTCCCTGCGCGGCATGGACGTCGTCTTCCCCTCCGGCCAGCCCGCCGCCAAACTCGTCCTGGACCGCCAGGACCGCTCGGTGCGCTCGGTCCGCCCCTTCGTCAGCCCGCTGGTCCTCGGCACCTTCCGCGACTACGCCGAGACCCTGGTCGAGGCGGGGGCCGCCACCCCGCAGCCCGCCCCGGGCGGCACCCTCTACTACGACCTCGACATGGTCCGCTTCATGCGTCTCCTCGACGGCGTCGACGACCCCGAGAACCCCAAGGACGGCACCGGCCGCACCGCCGACACCTGGAACGGCATCGGCTACGACGACATCAGCCGCGACGGCCGCAGCAACAGCGGCCGGGTCCTGGTGCGCACCTCCAACGTCTGCGAGTCCAACGCCGCCGGCACCTACCTCAGCCTCCTCGCCTTCGTCGCCAACGGAAACCGCACCCCCGGCACCCGCGCCGGCGGCGACACCCGGCCCGCCGCCGACGCCGTCCAGCATCTCGCCGCCGAGATCAAACCCCTCATCGACCTCCAGGGCATGTGGGCGGACGAACAGGCCGAGAGCTACTTCTCCGACCTGGGCGAGTCCATCGCGCCGGTCTCCCTCCTCTACGAGCACCAGTACCTGGCCCACCAGCTCGACCACCACGAGCGCAACGGCGCACAGGACACCCGCCGCGTCCTGCTCTACCCCACCCCCTACGCCCTCACCGAACCCCAGCTGATCTCCCTCACCGACCAGGGCGACCGGCTCGTCGAGATCCTCCAGGAGGACGAGGACCTGCGCCGCCGGGCCATCGAACTCGGCTTCCGCGTCCGCTTCTCCGGCGCCGACGGCACCAGCGACCAGCTCAACGCCTACCTCGCCGAACACGCCATCCAGGTGCCGAAGGAGAACAGCGACCGGACCAAGGCCTACGAACCCGACCTGGAGATTTTGGAGGACATCATCGACCACGTGGGCGACTGCCCGCCGCCCGTCCGGGACACACCATGAGGGCCGCCGTACGGGCCGTGCTCGGCCTCGTCCTGCTCGGCACCGCGCTCACCGCCTGCACGTCCGACGACGACCCGGTCACCCTGCGCGTCCTCGCCAGCCCCGAACTCGCCGACGTGGCACCCCTGCTGGACGACCTGGAGGACGACACCGGCGTCCGGCTGGACATCGACTACCGGGCCAGCGCCGACCTCGACGGCCAGCACCCGGCCCGGGACGGCACCCCCGCCTACGACCTCGCCTGGCTCACCTCCGACCGCTCCTTCCTGCTGCGCGTCCGGGACTCCGACGGCCACCTCACCCGCCCCGAGTCCACCCCGGTCATGCGCTCCCCGGTCGTCGTCGGCCTCGCCCCCGCCCCCGCCCGCGCGCTGCGCGCCGACGCCCCCGGCGGCCGGATCTCCTGGGCCGACATCGCCGACGCCGCCGCCGACGGCACCGTACGGTTCGGCATGGCGGACCCGCGGCGCAGCGACACCGGCCGCGCCGCGCTCGTCGGCGTCGCCACCGCCGCCGCCGGCACCGGCAGCGCGCTGCGCGAACAGGACGTCGCCTGCGACCGGCTGCGCGGCTTCCGCTCCGGCCAGAGCCTCACCGCCGCCAGCTCCCGCGACCTCGTCGGCCGCTACCCCGCCCGGCAGGACGACACCAACGCGCTCATCGCCCACGAGGCCGAACTCCTCGCCCTCAACGCCTCCGGCACCCTGCGCGCCCCCCTGGAGATCGTCCACCCCGACGACGGCATGGTCCTGTCCGACTTCCCGCTGCTGCTCCTCGACCCCGGACAGCGGCGGGCGTACCGGAAGGTGACCGACTGGCTGCTCGCCGCGGACACCCAGCGCGTCCTGATGGAGCGCACCCACCGCCGCCCGGTCAACCAGGACGTCGAACCGTCCGCGCGGCTGCGCACCCCCGTCGGCAACGCGCTCTCCTTCCCCGACCGCCTCTCCATCGTCGAGCGGCTGATCACCGACTACGGCGACCCCGGCCACTCCACCGCCGACCAGGTCGTCTTCGTCCTCGACTTCTCCACCTCCATGCGCGGCGACCGCATGGCCGGACTGCGCGCCGCCTTCGCCGGGCTCAGCGGCGCCGACGAGACCGCCACGGGCAAGTTCGCCCGCTTCTACCGCGGCGAACGGCTGACCGTGGTCCGGTTCGGCGGCCGGGTCCTGGAGGAGCGCACGGTGACGGTGCGCGGCGACGCCGACCTGCGCGACCTCAACGAGACGGTGGCCGACGGCGGTTACGACGACGCGACCGCCCTCTGGTCCGCCCTCGACCGGGGCTACCGCATCGCCACCGCCGCCGTACGCGAGGAGCCCGCCCGGCCCGTCGCGATCGTGCTGATGACCGACGGCGAGAACAACGCGGGCCTCACCTACCGGGAGTTCCTGCGCCGCCACCGGGCGCTCGCGCCCGAGTCCGAGGCGGTTCCCACCTTCCCCGTCCACCTGGGAGAAGCCGACCCGAACGCCCTGCGGCGGGCCGCCGAGGCGACCGGCGGCCGCATGGTCGACGCCGGGCTCTCCTCCCTTTCCGACGCGTTCAAGGAGATCCGTGGGTGTCATCGACAGTGAGTGGTGGGCCCTGTGGTGGCCGTGGCTGGTCGTCTGGGCGGCGACGGCGGCCTGCTGGGCCGTCCTGCTGCGCCACGCCCTGATCCGCCTCGGCGGGCCCCGCAGACGCCGCCAGGGCGGCCGCACGGTCCACGGCATGTGCTTCTTCCTGCACGAGCAGCGGGTGATGGACCTCTACCAGCAGGGCGGCTTCTCGGCCGCGCTGGAGCAGGAGGTCGCCGACCGGATCAACGTCACCAGCGGCCTCGGCCTGCGCGCCAAGTTCGGCCTGGGCGGCGGCAAGGCGAACCGGGACGTCACCAAGGAACGCGTCACCGCCTACATCCGGCAGAGCACCCCGATCACGGTGATACGCCTGCTCATGGACACCATGCGCAAGGAGGACGTGGTCGTCCAGGCGGACCTCACCACCGGCCTGATCGTGCCGAACCGGGCCCTCGCCGGCACCCTCCGCGAGCGCGGCGACCGCGTCCCGCTCACCTCCGTGGCCGTCGTCTCCGCGTTCGTCTCCGTCACCGGCCGCTTCACCGCCCGCCGCTCCGACAGCGGCGACATCGTGCTGCGCGCCCCCTACGGCGACGGCCCGCGCCCCGCCCACGTCCGCGTCACCTGCGAGGCGGCGGGCGTCCGGGAGGGCTTCCAGAACGCGGAGTACTTCACCGGCGAGTTCCAGGCCCGCTGCCTCGGCAAGGTGCAGACCTGGAACAGCGAGACGGGCGAGCTGTCCTTGAACCCCGTGGCGATTTTCCTGTAGGGGGCGGGAGTTCGGCTCGGCTCGGCGAGGGACCGCCGCGTCCGGGACGGCCCGTACGGCGCCGCCCGAGCGCGCCATCAAGGGCGATCCGCACGGGGGTCCCGCGGCGCAGGACCCGCGGCAGCCGGTGCCGGCCCTCCACCACCCCCGGCCCCGACAGGCCGAGGGGACGGCTGTACGGCGACGGCCCCCCGCCCGAAGGGCGAGGGGCCGTGACGGAGTCGGCGGGGCGTCAGCCGCGCTGGATGCCGCTGGTGTCCTGGAGGACACCCCGGCGGCCGTCCTGCGTCTGGGCGACCAGGGTCGCGCCGCGCTGCTCGACGGCCAGGTACCAGGTGCCCGGCGCCAGTTCGGCGATCGGCGTCGGCGAACCGTCCTCCGCGAACAGCGGGCGCGGCACCGGAACGGCGAACCAGAACGGGGAGAAGTCGCCCGCCGGCTGCTGCGGGGCCTGCGCCTGCTGGGGCTGCTGCGGCTGGGCGCCGTACGGCTGCTGCTGCGGGCCCGGCTGCGGCTGGCCGCCGAACGACGGCTGCGGGGCACCGGGGCCGCCCGGGCCGCCGGGGTAGCCGTAACCGCCCTGCGGCTGGGCGCCGTACGGCTGCGGGGCGGCCGGGCGCGGGGCGCCGACCAGAGCGGCCTTGAGGGCGGGGACCAGCGGGGTCGCCACGGCGACCGCGGCCATGATCAGCGTGGCGATCAGCGCCAGGATGAGACCGATGCCGGCGTCCGGGCCGTCGCTCGTGTCACCGACGTTGTTCGCGCCGCCCGCCGGGTCGAAGATGTTGCCCAGCGCGCTCCACGCGGCGAACACCGTGAAGGCCACGCCGAGCTGGCCCAGGTCCAGGCCCGCGACCTTGCGCGGCGTGGGCAGCCCCCGGGACACGACGACGAGCGCGGCACCGATCAGACCGGCGAGCACGACACCGAGCAGGACCGGCCCGCTCGCCCAGAGGTTCGGGAGGTCGTAGCTGTCCGGGATCCCGTCGATCGAGTAGAGGTCGAGGAACGACGCGATGAACAGCAATACCGCTGCTCCGATCACCACGCCGTCGCCTCTAGTGAGGGAGCGGATATTCACTTCAGGTCCTTCGTCAGTCGTCTCGTCGTCGGTGGAGGCGTCGCTGTCACCATGTCGCCGTCAGGCCCCGGTGTGAAGCGCGGGGGTGGCCCCTCATCGTACGGACGACCCTATCGTCCGCCTGTCGGGGCTGTCCGCCGGGATCAGCGCGCCGAGCACTACCCGCGCAGGAAACTCACGATTCCCGCAGAGATCCCTCGCGCCGCCTTCTGCCGCCAGGCGCCGCTGGTCAGCAGCGCCGCGTCCTTGCTATCGCGCATGTTGCCGCACTCGATGAACACCTTGGGAACCGTTGACAGATTGAGACCGCCGAGGTCCTCGCGCGTGACGAGTCCGGTGCCGTCGCCGACATAGTTGGAGGGCGCGCTGCCGGTCACCCGCACGAAGTTGCCGGCGATCCGCTCGCCCAGGTCGCGCGAAGGGCCCACGATGGCCCGGGTGTCGGCGGCCCCCGCCCGCACCTCGCCCGGCAGGATCACATGGAACCCGCGGTTCCCGGCGCCCGACCCGTCGGCGTGGATCGACACCACGGCGTCCGCGTCCGCCTCGTTCCCGATCCGGGCCCGCTCGTCGATGCACGGCCCGAACGGCCGGTCGGCGTCCTGGGTCAGCTTCACCGTGGCGCCCTGCGCCCGGAGCAGGGTGCGCAGCCGGTGGGCGACGTCGAGGGTGAACTGCGCCTCGGCGTAGCCGTCATCGGTGGTCGTCCCGGTGGTGTCGCACTCCTTGCGGCCCGTCCCGATGTCCACCTGCCGGTTGATCGCGGCGGTGTGCCGGACATTGCCGGGGTTGTGCCCGGGGTCGATGACGACGACCTTGCCCTTGAGCGGACCGGAGGCGGCGCCGGCGCCTGCCGTCGTGTCACGGCCCGGATCGTGGTCGTCGGAGGCCGGCGGGGAGCCGGAGGGGTGCGCGGCGGAGGGGCTGGCGGAGGCGGGGGTGCCCGCCGAGGGGGCGGCCGTACCGCCGCCGCCCGTGCCCCCTACGCCCTCGACCACCAGCCACCCGGCCAGCGCGCCGACGGCCAGCGCGCCCCCCACCACGGCGAACAGCCTGCGGTGTGGGCGGCGAGCGGGAGGAGGATCGAATTCCGGACCTGCGTACGACACGGGGCCACCCTAGCGGCCGGCCGGCGAGATCACGGGGTGCCCCGCGCCCGTCCGCCGCAGCACCCGCATCGACCCCGCGACGCCCACCTCCGTGAACGCCCCCGACTCCAGGGCCCGCAGGTAGACGCGGTAGGGCGCCTGGCCGGTGAACTCGTCGACCGGATCGGGGAACACGTCGTGCACGACGAGGAGCCCGCCCTCCGCCACCCGGGGCGCCCAGCCCTCGTAGTCGGCGGTGGCGTGCTCGTCGGTGTGGCCGCCGTCGATGAAGACGAGGCCCACGGGGGTGTTCCACAGCGCCGCGATCTGCGGGGAGCGGCCGACCAGGGCGACCACGTGGTCCTCCAGGCCCGCCTTGTGCAGGGTGCGGCGGAACGTCGGCAGGGTGTCCATCAGACCCAGCTCGGGATCGACCGTCTCCGGGTCGTGGTACTCCCAGCCGGGCTGCTGCTCCTCGCTGCCCCGGTGGTGGTCCACGGTGATCGCGGTGACACCGGCCGCGCGGGCCGCGTCGGCGAGCAGGATCGTCGACCGGCCGCAGTACGTGCCGACCTCCAGCAGCGGCAGCCCGAGCCGCCCCGCCTCCAGGGCCGCCCCGTACAGCGCCAGCCCCTCGTCGACCGGCATGAACCCCTTCGCGGCCTCGAACGCGGCCAGGATCTCCGGCTTGGGTGCCGTGGTCATGGGTCCCCCTCGGTCATACGACTGTTCCACCCGCCATGCTGCCGCAACACGAAGCCCCCGCCCGACACGGGGTACGGCAAGCGCCCCGAGGAGGCGCGGGGAACCGCGCGCCCAGCCACGACGGCGCCGCGGCCGCGAACGGGCAGAACGCGGCACCGCCAGAACCCCGCGCCCCCGTGGAGCGCTACGCGCTGACCGTCTCGCCCGGCAGCGAGAGATCCACCTCGACCGCACGGCCGTCACCCGCGTGGGTCGCCGCCGAGGCGTGCGGACCGTGCCCGGCGGCCTGGACGGCCAGGACGTAGGGACCCGAGGCCGGTACGGCGAGCGCGTAGCCCCCGTCCTGCGCGGAGTACGTCGCGCCCGCACGGCGGCCCTGCCGGTCGATCAGGGTGACCCGGGCCCGCGGCACCGGCGTACCGTCGGCGGACAGCACCCGCCCCTGGAAGCCCCGCAGCCCCTCCTCGGCCCGCTCCAGCGAGGCGTCCTCCTCGCTGCCGGCCCGTAGCTGAAGCTTGCCCGAGGGCCGCTGCCCCGGCAGGAACAGCGCCAGCAGCAGACCGACGGCGACCGCGGCGGCGGCGATGAGGAAGGAGACGCGGAAGCCGTGCATCGTCGGGACGGCGATGCCGTCGACGGTGTCCGCCGTGTTCGCCAGCACCGTGCCGATGACGGCGCTCGACACGGACGTGCCGATGGACCGCATCAGCGTGTTCAGGCCGTTCGCCGCGCCCGTCTCCGAGGCCGGGACCGCGCCGACGATCAGTGCCGGGAGCGAGGAGTACGCGAGGCCGATGCCCGCGCCCAGGACGACCGAGGTGACGACGGTCTGCCAGGCGGCGTCCATCAGGCCGAGCCCGCCGCCGTAGCCGAGGGCGATGACGAGCAGGCCGGTGATCAGCGTCACCTTGGGGCCGTACGTCGCCGACAGGCGGGCGTAGACCGGCGCGGTGAACATCATCGTCAGGCCCAGCGGGGCCACGCACAGCCCCGCGACGACCATCGACTGCCCGAGGCCGTAGCCGGTCGCGGAGGGCAGCTGGAGGAGCTGGGGCAGGACGAGGGAGACGACGTAGAAGGAGACGCCGACCATGATCGACGCGAGGTTGGTGAGCAGCACCTCGCGGCGGGCGGTGGTGCGCAGGTCGACCAGCGGCGCGGCGAGACGCAGCTCCATCAGGCCCCACAGCAGCAGCACCACGGCCGCCGCGGCGAACAGGCCCAGCGTCGTGCCGGACGACCAGCCCCAGTCGCCGCCCTTCGTGATCGGCAGGAGCAGCAGGACCAGTCCGGCGGACAGACCGAGCGCGCCGGGCAGGTCGAAGGAGCCGGGGGCACGCATGGGCGACTCGGGCACCACCAGCAGGACCAGGGCGATGGCGAGGACGCCGAGGCCGGCGGCACCGTAGAACAGGGCGTGCCAGTCGGTGTGCTGGGCGACCAGGGCCGCCGCGGGCAGCGCGAGACCGCCGCCGACGCCGATCGAGCTGCTCATCAGGGCCATCGCGGAGCCGAGCCGTTCGCGCGGCAGCATGTCGCGCATCAGGCCGATGCCGAGCGGGATGGCGCCCATCGCGAAGCCCTGGAGGGTACGGCCGGCGATCATCGGCAGCAGGGCGCTGGTGAACGCGCTGATCAGCGCGCCGACGACCATCACCGCGAGGCTGGCGACCAGCATCCGCCGCTTGCCGAAGAGGTCGCCGAGCCGGCCCATGATCGGGGTGGCCACGGCTCCGGAGAGGAGCGTGGAGGTGAGGACCCAGGTGGCGTTGCCGGGGTCCGTGTCCAGCAGCCGCGGCAGGTCCTTGATCACCGGGACGAGCAGGGTCTGCATCACCGCGACCACGATGCCCGCGAACGCGAGCACCGGGACGACGGCCCCGTGGGCGGTCCGGTCGGTCCGGTCGGGCTGGTCGGGCCTGGCGGGCTGGCCGGTCGTCGTGCCGGTCGTCGTGCGTGTCATGTGCAGCTTGAACTCGGTGCGCCCAGGCAACTATTCCGATGCTTTGACGACCTAACTATTTCTTGACGAATTGCATCGGGGAGGCTGGCGAAAGTTTCGCTCCCTCGGGGTGTCCATCGTGTTTCTACTGGCGTCTCAACCGCCAGTCGTGCGTACCCCGTTGACGCCCTTCCCGTGAGTCCGTACCGTCTGCGCATCCAATCGGAAACCCGCACGAAACTTTCGGGAGACAGTCATGCATACGAGCACGTCCTCCCCCGTCCGAAGGGCACTCGTCCCGGTCCTAGCGAGCCTGCTCGCCGTCGCCGGCCTCACCGTCGCCTCGGGCACCGCCGAAGCGGCGAGCACGCTGGGCGCCGCCGCCGCCGAGAAGGGCCGCTACTTCGGCACCGCCGTCGCGGCCAGCCACCTGGGCGAAGCGCCGTACGTCTCGACGCTCAACACCGAGTTCGACTCGGTCACGCCCGAGAACGAGATGAAGTGGGACGCCGTGGAGCCCAGCCGCGGCTCGTTCAGCTTCGCGAACGCCGACCGGATCGTCAGCCACGCCCAGAGCCGGGGCATGAAGGTCCGCGGCCACACCCTGGTCTGGCACTCCCAGCTCCCGGGCTGGGTCGCCGGCCTCGGCGCCGCCGACCTCAGAAGCGCCATGAACAACCACATCAACCAGGTCATGGGCCACTACAAGGGGAAGATCCACTCCTGGGACGTCGTGAATGAGGCCTTCCAGGACGGCTCCAGCGGCGCCCGCCGCAGCTCGCCCTTCCAGGACAAGCTCGGCAACGGCTTCATCGAGGAGGCCTTCCGCACCGCCCGCGCCGCCGACCCCGCCGCCAAGCTCTGCTACAACGACTACAACACCGACGGCGTCAACGCGAAGAGCAATGCCGTCTACGCCATGGTCCGCGACTTCAAGGCGCGCGGCGTGCCCATCGACTGCGTGGGCTTCCAGTCCCACTTCAACAGTGCCTCCCCGGTCCCCGCCGACTACCAGGCCAACCTCCAGCGCTTCGCCGACCTCGGCGTCGAGGTCCAGATCACCGAGCTGGACATCGAGGGCTCCGGCACCAGCCAGGCCACCAGCTACGCCAACGCCGTCAAGGCCTGCCTCGCCGTCACCCGCTGCACCGGCATCACCGTCTGGGGCATCACCGACAAGTACTCGTGGCGGGCCGACGGCACCCCTCTCCTGTTCGACTCCAACTACAACAAGAAGCCCGCGTACACCGCCGTGCTGACCGCGCTCGGCGGCTCCCCGGGCGGCGGCAACCCCGGCAACCCCGGCGGCGCCACCTGTACCGCCACCTACAGCAAGCAGGAGGAGTGGAGCGACCGCTTCAACGGCAAGGTGACCATCACCGCGGGCAGCACGGCGATCACCGGCTGGACCACGACCGTCACCGTCACCTCCCCGCAGAAGATCGCCGCCACCTGGAACGGCTCACCCACCTGGGACAGCAGCGGCAACGTCATGACCATGCGGCCCAACGGCAACGCCGTCCTCGCCGCCGGCGCCTCGACCAGCTTCGGGTTCACCGTCATGAAGAACGGCAGCTCGGCGGCGCCCGTGGTCGGCGGCTGCACGGCGTCCTGACCGGGGCGCCTCCCCTCCCCAGTCGCATTCCCGGTCGTACGGCCTCCCGGGGTCGTACGACCTCCCGAGGGTCGTACGACCGAGGCCATTGGGACCAAATCCCGATGCCCGACCGGGAACCGGTTGAGACCATGGCACCCATGCTCCCAGCGACCGACACCACCACCCGCACATCCCTCCGCACCGCACCCCCCACCTGGCTGGTGGTGGCGCTCGCCTGCGCCGGACAGTTCCTGGTCGTGCTCGACGTGTCCGTCGTCAATGTGGCGCTGCCGTCGATACGGGCCGACCTGGGGCTGAGCGGCCCTGGCCTGCAATGGGTGGTGAACGCGTACGCGATCGCCTTCGCCGGGTTCATGCTGCTCGGCGGGCGCGCCGGAGACCTGTTCGGCCGCAAGCGGATGTTCCTGGTCGGGCTCTCGCTGTTCACGGTGGCCTCGCTGGGCGGCGGGCTCGCACAGGAAGGCTGGGAGCTGCTGGCAGCGCGGGCCGCGCAGGGCCTCGGCGCGGCCGTCCTCGCCCCCTCCACGCTCACCATCCTCACCTCCGCCGTCCCGGAGGGCGCCGCGCGGGCACGGGCCATCGCCACCTGGACGGCGGTCGGCGCCGGCGGCGGCGCCGCGGGCGGACTGATCGGCGGCATGCTCGTCGACGGGCTGTCGTGGCGGTGGGTGCTGCTGATCAACGTCCCGATCGGCGCCGTCGTCCTCGCCGCCGCCCTGCGGTGGCTGCCCGAGAGCCGCGCCGGGGAGCGGCGGCGCCTGGACCTGCCGGGCGCGGTGCTGGTCACGGCGGGGCTCGGCGCGCTCGCGTACGGCATCTCGCAGACCGAGGTGACGGGCTGGACCGCGTCGGACACGCTCGTCCCGCTTCTCGCCGGACTGCTGCTCATCGGCCTGTTCCTGCTGGTCGAGGCGTGGACGGCGGCACCGCTGATGCCGCTCAGGCTGCTCGGGCTGCGGCCGGTGTCGTCGGCGAACGCGGCGATGTTCCTCAGCGGCTCCGCGATGTTCTGCATGTGGTTCTTCATGACGCTGTACGCGCAGAACGTGCTCGGCTACTCGCCGCTGGAGGCCGGCCTCGCCCTGGTGCCCAGCTCCCTCGCCGTGATCGTCGGCTCCAAGCTGGCCCCGCGCTGGATGCGCGTACTGGGCGCGCGGCGGGTCGCCGTGCTCGGCTCGCTGATCGGTGCCGCCGGGTTCGGCTGGCAGTCGACGATGCGCGCCGACGGCGGCTATCTGACCGGCATCATGCTGCCCGGCATCCTGATGATGCTCGGCGCGGGCCTCGCCGCGACCCCGCTGGCAGCCCTCGCCACCTCGGGCGCGGACCCGCGTGACGCCGGACTGGTCTCCGGCATGATCAACACCTCCCGGGTGATGGGCGGCTCCCTCGGCCTCGCGGTGATGTCGACCATCGCGGCGGCGCGGACCGGGGAGAGCACGGGGGCGCAGCAGCTCACCGAGGGATACGCGCTGGCGTTCCGGGTGTCGGCGGTGGTGCTCGTGGCGGGGGCCGTGGTGATGGCGGTGTGGCTGCCGGGGAAGGGGGCTGCGGGAGCGGGAGCGGGAGCGGGAGCGGGAGCGGGAGCGGGGGCTGCGGGGGCTGCTCGCTGAGACTGCCGGCACTGGGGCGGCGCGGGGCGTGAACGGGGCCGCTCGGCGGGGCCGGTGAGAAAGCCGGACCGGGGAGGCAACGGTTCGGGGTGCCCATGGACTCCTTTGTTCGTCTAGGAGGTGCCCATGGGGGATCGGAAGCAGGCCCGGGACGAGGAGTTCCAGGCCTTCGTCATCGGCCGCTGGCCGCGGCTGATGCGCACGGCATTTCTCCTCACGGGGGAGCAGCACGCCGCGGAGGACCTGGTCCAGTCGACACTCGAACAGGTCTTCGTGGCCTGGCGCAAGGTCGGCTCGGCCGATGAACCGGAGGCGTATGTGCGGCGCGTGATGATCAACGCGCACGCGCGCAAACACCGCAGACGACTACGGGAGTTCCTGGCGCCGAAGGACGACTCCGGCCTCGCGCACGAGCAGCCGGACACCGGTGACCGCATCGCGCAGGCGGACGACCGCAACGCGCTGCTGACGGCGCTCGCCGAACTCCCCCCGCGCCAGCGGGAGGCCGTGGTGCTGCGGTACTGGGAGGACCTGACGGAGACCCAGACGGCCGAGGCCATGGGCTGCTCCGTCGGCGCGGTGAAGAGCAACGCGGCCAAGGGGATCGCGAAACTCCGCGCCATACCGGGACTGGCCGAGACGGTGACACAGGGAGGGCGGAAGTGATGGGCGCGAACCGGGAGACCGAGCACGACATGTCGCACACGGACATCGCCTTCCTGCTGGCCGAGGCCGCGGACGAGGTGGAGATCGGTATAGCCCCCTACCAGTCGGTGATCCGGGGCGGACGCCGCCGCAGAGCCCGCCGCTGGGCGGTGGCGGCGGCCACGGCGCTGCTGATCAGCGGCTCGTCGGCGACCCTGGCGGTCGCGGGCCTGCCGGGCGGTGGCGGGGACCGCGTCGCTCCGCCGGCCGGCCTGTCATGGTCCTCGACCCCCGACGTGTTCACGCCGCAGCGGACCCTGCTCGCCATGGGGACGGACGGGGGCAGGGAGTGGTCGGTCGTGCTCGACGTATGGGCGGCGCCCCGTGACGAGACGGAGGCACAGGCCCAACTGGCGCGGATGGCCGAGTACGGGGAGTTCCCGGAGGAGGTCCGGCACGCCTACGTTTTGGTCGGCAGCAGCCACTACGTCGTCCGCAGCTTCGTCGACGGCACCGAGTCGCTGGTCATGTGGTCCGCCTTCCCGGAGGGCGAGGACGCGTCCCGGGACCTCACCACGGCCGCCGTCTCCCTGGAGTCCGGCGACGACGGCCCCGAGCGGCTGGTCGTCGGCCAGGTCACCAGGGCCGCCGGCCAGATCACCTGCACCTGGAAGGACGGCACCAGCAGCGTGATCGAGCGGGCCCCGGCGGATGTCGACACACCGCCGAACCAGAGGTTCATCCGGCTCGCCGACGGCTCCCCGGTCGACTGGTTCGTCTGCCTCGCCCCGCGGGGCACCGAATACCGGTCGGCGGAGGTGACGAAGCTCGCCGACTAGCCGGAGGCCGTCCGGTGGGCCCGTCTTTCCCTCGCCGCGCCTGAGTACGCGTACTCAGACGGGCTGCGTCGCTCGCCCCTGACGCCGCCCCATCGCCGTCCCGAACCGGTGTGGTGCTGACCGCCTGGCTGGCCCCCGGGCAGGTGCTGCGGGCCGCCGCGCTCGGGGCCCTGGCGGTGGCCGCGGTACCGCTGCTGTCCGGCGACGCCCACCAGGGCGAGCGCCGGCTCGCCGCCGGACTGCTGGGGCTGGCCTGGCTGAGTCCGCTGGCCGCGTTGGTGCCTCTCGGGGCGAGCGCGCTCGCCCTGTTCGTGGCGGTCTCCGTCGCCGACATCGTGGCGTACTTCGCCGGGCCGCGGCTCGGCGGGCCGGGGCTGTCGCCCCTGTCACCGGCCAAGCGCTGGAGCGGCACGCTCACCGGCGCCGCCGCCGGGCTCGCCGTGCTCGCCCCGCTGTCGGCGCTGAGCTGGCCGATGGCCGTGGCCGTGGCGGTCGGCGGCCCGGCCGGCGACCTCCTCGAGTCGATGATCAAGAGAGGTGCGCGGGCCAAGGACACCGGCCGCTGGCTCCCCGGTTCGGGCGGACTGCTGGACCGGATCGACTCGCTCCTGGTCGCCCTGGCGGTGCTACTGGTCCTGCGCTGACCCCGGGCGCGGGTCCCGTCGCATCGCCCACAGCGCCGGCCCGCCGCCCGGCAGCCGCAGTTCCGTGAGCACGGTGAAGCCGAAGTGCTCGTAGAGAGGGAGGTTGGACGGCTTGGAGGACTCCAGGTAGACGGGCAGTCCGGCCGCGTCGGCCCGGGCCAGTCCCGAGCGCAGCAGGGCGGCCCCGTGCCCCTGGCCCCGGGCGGCGGGGTCGGCGCCGATCACGGCGAGGTACCAGTGCGGCTCCCGCGGGCCGTGCTGGGCGGCGGCCTCGACGGCGTCCCGGAACAGCGGGGCGCGGTCGCCGAGGATCTCCTGGAGCCGCTGGACGGTCGTCGCGTCGGGAACGGCCTTCTCCTGCCCCTCCGGCGGGACCCAGAAGGCGGCCGCGGAGCCGGTGTGCTCACAGACTCCGTGGCGCAGGTACTGCCGGGTGAGGAGGGTGGCGAAGTAGCGGGACAGCCCGGTCTCGCGCGTGGCGGCCTCGGGGAAGAACCAGCGCATCATCGGGTCGTCGTCGAAGGCGCGGGCCAGGAAGCCACTGATGGCGGGCACGTCGTCGGACGTCGTTGTCTTCGGTGTGTGCGTCGTCGGCATATGGGTCATTCTGCGCGTGATGATCTTCGCCGGATCACCCGCCCCCCGGTTCCGGCGCTGCCGGGGGTGAGCTGACGAGTCGTCAACACCGCGCGACCGCGCGTATTCACAACCACGGAGAGGTGGGTTATACAGAGGGTCGCCGCGCTGGAACGCGTTCTAGGAGGGCGGGTTCCGCGGCGTCAGGGCGTCCCCGGTGCGGCCGACGGTGCGGACGGTCGCGCCGGGGTCACCCCTCACCGACTCCGCCGCGCTCAGGAGCCCCATGCCCATCGACGCAGCCAAGGCCCTCGCCGCCGAACCCCGGACCGGCGAGATCTCCTGGACCCCGAAGGACGTCCTGCTCTACCACCTCGGCATCGGCGCGGGCCGCCCCGCCACCGACCCCGGCGAGCTGCGCTACACCCTGGAGTCCCGGCTGCACGTCCTGCCGAGCTTCGCCACCGTCGCGGGCGCCGGCTCACCCGGAGTGATCAGCGGCCTGTCCATGCCCGGCGTCGACGTCGACCTCGCCCGCGTGCTGCACGGCGGTCAGTCGCTCACCCTGCACCGCCCCCTCCCGGCCGAGGGCACCGCGACCGCCACCGGCAGGATCGCCGCCGTGTACGACAAGGGGAAGGCGGCCGTCCTGGTCATGCGCACCGACGTCGCCGACGCCGAGGGCCCGCTGTGGACCAGCGACGCCCAGATCTACGTACGCGGCGAAGGCGGCTGGGGCGGCGACCGGGGCCCGGCCGTGCGGTGCGCACCGCCCGCAGGGGCGCCCGACCGGACCGTCGAGCGGCCCGTCCGCGAGGACCAGGCGCTGCTCTACCGCCTCTGCGGCGACTGGAACCCCCTGCACGCCGACCCCGAGTTCGCCCGGCGGGCGGGCTTCGACCGGCCCATCCTGCACGGCCTGTGCACCTACGGCATCACCCTGAAGGCCGTCGTCGACACGCTGCTCGGCGGGGACGTGACCCGGGTGCGCGGCTGCACCGCGCGGTTCGCCGGGGTGGTCTACCCGGGGGAGACCCTGCGGGTGCGGATGTGGCGGGGGGACGGAGAGGTCCGGGTGAGCGTCGACGCCGTGCGGGGGAGGGGCGACGCGCCGGTCCTCGCCGACACCAGCGTCCAGTACTCGTGAGCCGGGCGTAGGCCGCTCGCCGGTCCCCGCTCCCCGCCGGGGAACGACAATGCCCCGCTCACCGCGAGGTGAACGGGGCCGTCGCGCCGTGCCGATCGACGTACCGTCAGGCCGCCGTCTCGGTCTGCCGCTCCACCGGCTTGCGGTGCCGGCCGCGGGGGGCCGACTCGGTGTCGTGCACCGAGACCGGACCGCGGTGCTTGCCGCGGCCGGGCGCCGTGTGGCCGGGCGCCGCGGCGTGGTCGGTGGGCAGCGGCTGGGACGTGCTGGCGTCGCTCATCGGAAGTTCACCCCGTCAACATGATCTTTCGTACAGCCGGGGGAGTTTAACCGGCACACCTCGGGCCGAATCCAGACGGCCACGCCGACCGCCGCTACTTCGTTACAAGACGCCCCAACGTGCCTTTGGCCAGGGGTGCTTGCTGCAAGGGCACCGGTCGCGGCGCGACCGGCTCCGGAGGGTCGGCTTCCGACGGCGGCCCCGACGCCAGCCCCGAGGGCGAAGCCGTGCCGTCCCGGCCCGGACCCTCCGCACACGCGTCCCCCGTGGCCCCCGGCAGGGCCCCCGTGGCCCCCGTCACGCTCCCCGTCGCCTCCGCGAACGCCATGCCTCGCCGGGTCTCGGCGGCGGCCTCCGCCTCTCCGGCGCCCCGCGTGTTCCCCGCGCCCCCGACGTCGTCCGCCCCCACCACCGGCTCGGGCGCCGTCAGCTCCGCGACGCCGCACGGGGTCCCCGCCGTGGCGTACGGCAGCCGCAGCACGCCGTCCGCCGTCCACAGCCCCGCTCCCGCCAGCCAGCCCTGGGGCGCCGGGAGATGGTGTACCTGCCGTTCCGCCGGCCGCCACACCCCGATCCAGCTCCCCGCCGGACCGTCGATCCGCAGCGCCACCCCGCAGCTCTCCGGCGTCAGCACCTGCCCCGGCTGGATCGCGAACGGCGTCACCGCGCAATCCGCCGACCTGCGCAGGCACTCCGGGAACCGCACCGGCAGCGTGCTGCCGAGCACCCCCCAGCCCAGCCGGGCGTGACCGGGCGAGGGCGCGTCGGAGCGGATCAGCAGCAGCCCGCTGTCCGGATCGGCGAGCAGCAGCCGGTCGTCGCTGTCGGCGGCGATCTGCAGCAGCGGCGACATCTCGCCCCCGCGCTCCAGGTCGACCACGACGGACTTCGTACGGCCGCCCAGCTCCCGGTCGAGCGCCAGTATCCGCCCGGACCGGTCCAGCCACACCCCGCCCGAGCAGCGCCCCGGGATCTCCGCCGCGTGCTCCGGTCCGAACGCGCCTCCGGCGACCAGCCACACCGCGCTGGAGCGCGGGCCGACGGCAAGGGCGTACGCGCGGTCGCCGCCCGGCGCGGGCGGCAGCAGCCGCAGCGCGGCGTCCCCGCACTCGACCGCGCCCAGGGGCAGCTCGCCGGTGCCCGGGCCCGTCGGGTAGAGCAGCGAGAAGGTGTGCCGTCCGGCGGCGTAGCGGCGGATGAGCACCCGCCCGTCGCCCATCGGCTGCACCTCGGTACCGGGCTCCTCGGGCTGGTTGCCCGGCAGCGGCACGGCGTAGGGCTCGGGGCCGTCCAGCGTCCAGCGCTCCGGGAACCAGGAGTCGCCGCTCCGGGTGAGACGCGCGGCGTAGCCGCCGTCCACCGTGATCACGCAGCCCGGCCGCGGGGAGAAGCCGTATTGGTCACCGTCCCGGTCTCCCGCGGCGGGCTCGATCGCACAGGCCGTCATCGTTCGGTCACCTCCAGCGACGAAGCTAGTTTTCGTACGCACAGACGGAGGACCGGCCGACCGTCGCTTCACACATAAGGGTGGCCGCCCGGCGGTTCACCTGAGGGAACGGAGGCGTATGTGCTCCACGGGGCGACGGGCCCGCGTGTGCCGGTCGTGTGCCGGTCGTGTGCCGGTCGTGTGGCGGTCCCGGCCGGCCGAGGCGGGGCGGCGGGGCGGCGGTGCCGCGACGTACCGGTTCAGGCCCGCGGAACAGGCAGGTAGCCTGTGTCCCGTGCCCCGTCTGTCTGAAGTCATCACCGCGCTGGAGAACCTGTGGCCCGCCGAACGGGCCGAGTCCTGGGACGCGGTCGGAACGGTCGTGGGCGACCCCGGCCAGGAGGTCACCCGGGTCCTGTTCGCCGTCGACCCCGTCCAGGAGATCGTCGACGAGGCCGTGAAGCTCGGCGCCGACCTGCTGGTCACCCACCACCCGCTCTACCTGCGCGGCACCACGACGGTCGCGGCCTCCACCTTCAAGGGCCGGGTCGTGCACACCCTGATCAAGAACGACATCGCGCTGCACGTCGCCCACACCAACGCCGACACCGCCGACCCCGGTGTCTCCGACGCCCTCGCGGGCGCGCTCGACCTGCGCGTCGTAAGGCCCCTGGTGCCCGACCCGACCGACCCGGAGGGCCGCCGCGGCCTCGGCCGGATCTGCGAACTCGACCACCCGCTGACCGTCCGCGAACTCGCCGCGCTCGCCGCCGAGCGCCTGCCCGCCACCGCGCAGGGCATCCGCGTGGCCGGCGACCCCGAGGCGCGCGTCCGCACGGTCGCCGTCAGCGGCGGCTCCGGCGACAGCCTCTTCGACCACGTCCGCGCGGCGGGCGTGGACGCCTTCCTCACCGCGGACCTGCGCCACCACCCGGCGTCGGAAGCCGTCGCCCACAGTCCTCTCGCGCTGCTCGACGCGGCGCACTGGGCCACCGAGTGGCCCTGGTGCGAGCTGGCCGCGAGCCAGCTCGACGAGATCTCCGACCGCAACGGCTGGGGCCTTCGGGTCCACGTCTCGAAGACGGTCACTGACCCCTGGACCGCCCACGCGGCGTCCTCCACCCCGACCTCTAACGCAATGGGAGCCCCCAACTGAACGCCGCGCCCGCCGACCAGATCCGACTCCTCGACGTCCAGGCGCTCGACGTGCGCCTCCAGCAGCTCGCGCACAAGCGCCGGTCGCTGCCCGAGCACGCCGAGATCGAGTCGCTGACCAAGGACCTCACGCAGCTGCGCGACCTGCTGGTGGCCGCGCAGACCGAGGAGAGCGACTGCGCCCGCGAGCAGACCAAGGCCGAACAGGACGTCGACCAGGTGCGCCAGCGCGCCGCCCGCGACCAGCAGCGTCTCGACTCCGGCGCGATCAGCTCGCCGAAGGACCTGGAGAACCTCCAGCGCGAGATCGTCTCGCTCGCCAAGCGCCAGGGCGACCTGGAGGACATCGTGCTGGAGGTCATGGAGCGCCGCGAGTCCGCGCAGGCGCGGGTCGCCGAGCTGACCGAGCGGGTCACCTCCGTGCAGGCGAAGATCGACGACGCCACCGGGCGCCGCGACGCCGCGTTCGAGGAGATCGACGGCGAGGCCGCCACGGTCACCAAGGAGCGCGAGGTCGTCGCCGGGGCCGTCCCCGCCGACCTGCTCAAGCTGTACGAGAAGCTGCGCGAGCAGCAGGGCGGCGTCGGCGCGGCCAAGCTGTACGCGCGCACCTGCCAGGGCTGCCGCCAGGAGCTGGCCATCACCGAGCTGAACGAGATCCGCAAGGCCGCCCCGGACACCGTGGTGCGCTGCGAGAACTGCCGTCGCATCCTGGTGCGTACGGCCGAGTCGGGCCTCTAGGAGGCTTCGCGGTGCGGGAGTTCATCGTCGAGGCCGACGGCGGGTCGCGAGGCAACCCGGGGCCCGCGGGCTACGGGGCCGTCGTCATCGACGCGGCGACGGGGGAGACCCTGGCGGAGGCGGCGGAGTTCCTGGGCACGGTGACGAACAACGTCGCCGAGTACCGGGGCCTGCTCGCCGGACTCCGCGCCGCTCGCGACCTCGACCCCACCGCGCGCGTGCACGTCCGCATGGACTCCAAGCTGGTCGTCGAGCAGATGTCCGGCCGCTGGAAGATCAAGCACCCGGACATGAAGCCGCTCGCCATGGAGGCATCCCGGGTCCTCCCGCCCCACCAGGTCACGTACGAGTGGATCCCGCGCGAGCGGAACAAGCACGCCGACCGCTTGGCGAACGAGGCGATGGACCGGGGAGTCGCCGGCACTGCGCCCGCCGCCCGGGTCGCCACCGAACCGGTTACCGCGTCCGCCGCTCCTTCGGCTGCCGAGTTCGCGGTTGAACCGGGCGCCGTACCCGCCGCGTCCGCCGCTGAACCGGCCGCCGCGTCCGCCGCCGAAGCCGTCGGACTGCCCGCCGAAGCCGCCGAACCGGCCGCTGGGTCGGCCGCCGAAGCGCCCCGACCGGCCGCCGCACCCGCCGTCGAACCGCCCGCCGCCGCGACTCCTGCCGCGCCTCCCGCCGAGGGTCCGGCCAAGGCCGAGGCCGACCTCCGCGCCGCCCGCACCGTCGCCACCCCCACCGCCGCCGCGACCTCCACCCCTCCCGTGGGCTGGGGCTCCGCGCCCGACCTCGGCGCGCCGGCCACCTTCGTGCTGCTGCGGCACGGCGAGACACCGCTGACCCCCCAGAAGCGCTTCTCCGGGAGCGGCGGCAGCGACCCGTCCCTCTCCGCCATCGGCCGTGAGCAGGCCGAGCGGGTCGCGGCGGCGCTGGCGCGACGGGGCACGATCCAGGCGATCGTGTCGTCCCCGCTGGCCCGCACCCGCGAGACCGCCGGGATCGTCGCCGCCCGCCTCGGCCTGGAGGTCGGCATCGACGACGGGCTGCGCGAGACGGACTTCGGCGCCTGGGAGGGCCTCACCTTCGCCGAGGTGCACGAGCGCCACCCGGAGGACCTGGCCGCATGGCTCGCCTCCCCGGACGCGGAGCCGACCGGCGGCGGCGAGAGCTTCGCCGCGACCGCCACCCGGATCGCCGCCACCCGTGACAAGCTGGTCGCGGCGTACGCGGGCCGCACGGTGCTGCTGGTCACCCATGTCACGCCTATCAAGACGCTGGTCCGGCTCGCGCTGAACGCGCCCGCGGAGTCCCTGTTCCGCATGGAGCTGTCGGCGGCGTCCCTGTCGGTGGTGGCGTACTACGCCGACGGCAACGCCAGCGTCCGCCTGCTCAACGACACCGCGCACCTGCGCTGAACGCGCCCCCACCGGGCGTACCCCCACCGGGCGTACCCGCGTCGGGTGTACCGGCGTCGGGCGTACCCACACCGGACGCACCTCCGCCGGACGCACCCCCGCCCGGCGTGTCCGCGCCGAGCCCTGCCGCCTCCCGGGCCAGCCGCTCGATCCGCGCCCAGTCCCGCGCCGCGACCGCGTCCGCGGGAAGCATCCAGCTCCCGCCGACGCATCCGACGTTGGGCAGCGCGAGGTAGCGGGGCGCGGAGTCGGGCCCGATCCCGCCCGTGGGGCAGAACCGGGCCTGCGGCAACGGTCCGGACAGCGAGCGCAGATAGGCCGTACCGCCGGCCGCCTCGGCCGGGAAGAACTTCATCTCCCGCACCCCGCGCTCCAGCAGTGCCACCACCTCCGAGGTGGTCGACACCCCCGGCAGGAACCGCACCCCGGAGCCGAGCATCGCCTCCAGCAGGGCGTCGGTCCACCCGGGGCTGACCAGGAACCGGGCCCCCGCCGCCACGGACTCCGCCACCTGCCCCGGCGTGATGACGGTCCCCGCCCCCACCACCGCCTCCGGCACCTCGCCGGCGATCGCCCGGATGCCCTCCAGGGCGCCCGGCGTCCGCAGTGTCACCTCGATCGCGGGCAGCCCGCCGGCGACCAGGGCACGGGCGAGCGGTACGGCGTCGGCCGGGTCGGCGAGGACGACCACGGGGACGACGGGTGCAAGATCGAGGACAGGCGGAAGGGAGGGCATGACCATGCCCTCATCCTGCCGGTGCCCGAGCACCCTCCGCAAAGCTTATTGCGCATGTTGCAACAGGCGCTCCGGGGAGATCAGTGGACCTCCTCCACCAGCACATCCAGCGCCCACGCCTGCCCGGCCTTCGCCGGAGCCTGCGTCTCCACCTCGTACCCCAGGTCACGCAGCGCCTCGACCAGCTCGGCGGGCCCAGTCGGCGCCGCCCCGGAGGCCAGCAGACTCCGCACCATCCGCCCCTTGGTCGCCTTGTTGAAGTGGCTGACGACCTTCCGGGTCGGCGCGTGCAGCACCCGCACCGTCGCCGTCCGCCCGGCCACCTCGCCCTTCGGCTTCCACGCCGTCGCGTACGCCGCCGACCGCAGATCCAGCACCAGCCCGTTCCCGGCCGCCTCCGGCAGGGCCGCGGCCATCGGCGTACGCCAGTACGCGCCCAGCGCGCCGAGCCCCGGCAGCTTCACGCCCATGGAGCACCGGTACGACGGGATCCGGTCCGTCACCCGGACCGCGCCCCACAGCCCCGAGAACACCAGCAGCGACCGCGCCGCGCGCCCCTTCGCGGCCGGGTCCAGGGAGGCCAGGTCCAGGGCGTCGTACAGCACCCCCGTGTAGACCTCCCCCGCGGGCCGCGCCCCGGCCGTCCGCAGTTCCGCGTTCTTCCCGACCTCCCCGCGCAGGCCCTCGCTCAGCCCCAGCACCTCGCGCGCCTTGCCCTCGTCGCCCGAGCACAGCTCGACCAGCTCGCCGAGCACCGTCTCCCGGGCCTCCGTCAGGGCGGGCAGCGACAGCGACTCCAGCTTCAGCGGGGCGCCCCGGCCGGAGGGTGCCTTTCCCTCCGAGGGCGGCAGCAGGACCAGCACGTTCACTCCTTCTGTAGCACTCCCCGCCAGCGTACGGCGTGCCACCCGCCACCCCCCGGCCTACGCTCGCTGTATGCCCCGCCGCCCCCTGCGCGTGACCGGCGCCCCCGAAGACCCGCTGCGCGCCGCCCTCGGCACGCTGCGCACCGAACTCGGCGTCCCCGAAGGCTTCCCGCCCGAGGTACTGGCGGAGGCCGAACGGGCGGCCCGGGAACCGAGGCTGCCGTCGTACGACGCCACCGACATCCCCTTCTTCACCATCGACCCGCCCACCTCCACCGACCTCGACCAGGCCATGCACCTGTCCCGGCAGGGCACCGGCTACCGCGTCCGGTACGCCATCGCCGACGTCGCCGCCTTCGTCACCCCCGCCGGCTCCCTCGACGCGGAGACCCACCGACGGGTCATGACCCTCTACTTCCCCGACGAACGCGTCCCCCTCCACCCGCCCGCCCTCGGCGAGGCCGCCGCCAGCCTCCTCCCCGACGGCCCCCGCCCGGCCGCGCTCTGGACCGTCGACCTCGACGCCGACGGCCGCACCCTCGCCGTCGACGTCCGCCGCGCCCTGGTCCGCAGCCGGGCCAAACTCGACTACGCCTGGGTCCAGCGGCAGATCGAGGAGGGCCGCGCGGAGGAACCGGTCGCCCTGCTGAAGACCATCGGCCTGCTCCGCGAACGCCTGGAGACCGAACGCGGCGGCATCTCCCTCAGCGTCCCCGAACAGGAGATCGTCCCGCGCGACGGCACCTACGAGCTGGCCTACCGCGCCCCCCTCCCCGCCGACGCCTGGAACGCCCAGATCTCCCTCCTCACCGGCATGGCGGCGGCCGACCTGATGCTCGCCCACGGCACCGGCGTCCTGCGCACCCTGCCCGCCGCGCCCGACGGCGCCGTGGGCCGCCTGCGCCGCACCGCCCACGCCCTGCGCGTCGACTGGCCCCACCACGTCTCCTACGCCGACCTGGTCCGCTCCCTCGACCCCCACCAGCCGCACCACGCCGCCTTCCTCCTGGAGTGCACCACCCTCCTGCGCGGCGCCGGCTACACCGTCTTCCGCGACGGCGCCCTCCCGCCGATCACCACCCACTCCGCCGTCGCCGCCCCCTACACCCACTGCACCGCCCCCCTGCGCCGCCTCGCCGACCGCTACGCCACGGAACTCTGCCTCGCCGCGGTGTCCGGACACCCCCCGCCCGACTGGGTGCTCGCCGCACTCGACGAACTCCCCGCCGAGATGACCGCCGGCGCGCGCCGTGCGAGCGCGGTGGAACGGCAGTGCGTGAACACCGTCGAGGCGGCGGTCCTCGCCTCCCGGATCGGCGAGACCTTCGACGCCTGCGTCATCGACATCGACGACCGCCGCCCCACCACCGGCACGGTCCAGCTCACCGACCCGGCGGTCATCGGCCGTATCGACGGCGACCGCCTCCCCCTGGGCGAACGCCTCCGCGTACGGCTCACGGAGGCCGACCCGGCCCGGGCGACGGTACGGTTCACGCCCGCGTGAGGGGCCCCGTGCGTGCCACGACCGAGGGAACGGTTCCCGATCTCACGGCCGCGGCGGCATCCCCCTCTACCTGCCGGTCGACCGCGCGGCCTCCTCGGTCACGCTGTTCAGCGACCCGGAGAAGGACGACTACCGCCAACTCCTCACCCTGCCCTTCGGTGAACCCGTCCCCCTTCCCGACCCCTTTGGATTCGACCTGGACACCAGCGACTTCCTCTGATCCCCTGTTGGCCGGGGGGGGGACCAGGTGAACGGACGGGAAGACGCACGGTGGACACGGGCCCGACTCGGGCGCTGCGGTCCCGCGCTGGACCTGCTCACCGCCCGCTTCGACCGGCACGTCTACGCGCCCCACGCGCACGAGGAGTTCACGGTCGGGGTGACCCTCGCCGGGCTGGAGTTCATCGACTACCGGGGCGGGCGCATCCACTCCGGGCCGGGCTCGATCGTCATCCTCGAACCGGGGGAGATGCACACCGGGGGCCCCGCCGCCCCGGACGAGGGCTACTCCTACCGCGCCCTGTACGCCGCCCCCGCCCTGCTCGCCGACGGCACTCTCGGCACCGGGGTCCGGCACTTCCGCGAACCCGTGCTCGACGACCCCGAGCTGGCCGCCGCGCTGCTGCGCACGCACACCGAGCTGAGCGCCTGCCCGGATCCGCTGGAGGCGGAGTCCCGGCTGCCGTGGCTGCTCACGGCGCTGGCCCGCAGGCACTCCACGGCCCGGGCGGCGAGCGACACCGTGACCGGCGCCGACGGCATCGCGCACGCCGTACGCGACCGGCTCGCTGACGAACTCACCGACCCGCCCTCCCTCGCCGCCCTCGCCACCGACCTCGGCCTGTCCCGCTACCAGCTGCTGCGCGCCTTCCGTACGGCGATGGGCGTGCCGCCGTACGCCTGGCTCGCCCAGCACCGGGTGCACCGGGCGCGCGGCCTGCTGGAGTGCGGGCTGCGGCCCGCCGAGGTGGCGGCGCTGGTCGGGTTCGCCGACCAGGCCCATCTGACACGCTGGTTCCGGCGGGTGCTGGGGGTGACCCCCGCGGCGTACCGCAACAGCGTTCAAGACGGCGGATGAGGGCGGCGCGCAGACTGCCGCCATGACTGCACGCGGCTGGGCCCTGTTCTCCCTGATGGGAGTGGTCTGGGGCATCCCCTATCTGATGATCAAGGTGGCGGTGGACGAGCTGTCCCCGTCCGTGGTGGTGTTCGCGCGGTGCGCGCTCGGCGCCGCGCTCCTGCTCCCCTTCGCACTCCGCCAGGGCGGCCTCGCCCGTACCGTGCGGACGCACTGGAAGCCGATGCTGGCCTTCGCCGTCATCGAGATCGTCGGCCCCTGGTGGACCCTGACCGACGCCGAACGGCACCTCTCCAGCTCGACCGCCGGACTCCTCATCGCGGGCGTGCCCATCGTCGCCGTCGTCCTCGCCCGCTTCTTCGGCGCCGAGGAACACGTGGGCGCCCGCCGCGTCACGGGACTCGCCCTCGGTCTCGCGGGCGTCACCGTCCTCACCGTGCCCCACCTCACCGGCGGCGACGCCCGCTCCCTGGCCGAGGTGCTGGTGACGGTCGTCGGCTACGCCACCGCCCCGCTGATAGCCGCCCGGCACCTCAAGGACGTCCCGACCCTCCAGCTCATCACCCCGTGCCTCGCCCTGGCCGCCGTCGTCTACGCCCCCGCCGCCTTCCTGACCCGGCCCGCCACCATGCCCTCGGGCGAGGTCCTGGCCGCCCTCGCGGGCCTCGGCGTCGTCTGCACCGCGATCGCCTTCGTGGCCTTCCTGGAACTGATCAAGGAGATCGGACCGACCCGGGCCGGCGTCATCACGTACGTCAACCCGGCGGTCGCCGTCGCCGCGGGCGCCCTCTTCCTGGACGAGGAGCTGACGCTCGGCATCGGTGTCGCCTTCACCCTGATCCTGGCGGGCTCGGTGCTGGCCACGGCCGCGGCGCCGAAACGGGACGTCCGGCGGGTACCATGGTCGACACGGCAGACGAGCCGGGCGGACGGCCGCGTGGAGTCCCCCTAGGGGGCTTCCCGAGGAACGTCCGGGCTCCACAGGGCAGGGTGGTGGCTAACGGCCACCCGGGGTGACCCGCGGGACAGTGCCACAGAAAGCAGACCGCCGGGGACCTCGGTCCTCGGTAAGGGTGAAACGGTGGTGTAAGAGACCACCAGTGCCCAGGGTGACCTGGGCAGCTAGGTAAACCCCACCCGGAGCAAGGTCAAGAGGGAACACCCCGGTGTTCCTGCGCGGACGTTCGAGGGCTGCCCGCCCGAGTCCGCGGGTAGACCGCACGAGGCCGGCGGCAACGCCGGCCCTAGATGGATGGCCGTCGCCCGGCGCTCCGCGAGGAGCACCGGGAACAGAACCCGGCGTACAGCCCGACTCGTCTGCCCTCAGGGCCTCTCGCCAGCAGGGCGACGAAGAAGAGCGCGTGCAGGATGACGTCGGTGCGCTCGCCGGGTGCCGCGTAGAAGTGGTGGCGGTGCCGGGCCATCCCCCACCAGGCGGGCACCAGCAGCACGTAGGCCAGCGTCGACGCCAGCTTCACCGAGGCGAGGAACTGCCAGACGGGCGGGACGTCGAGATCGCCGGTGCTCAGCCGCAACTCGTCGGCGTACGGGCGTGGAGCACGGAACCCGCGGCCACGAAGGTCGAGATCAGCACGGTGGCCAGGAGCGGAACGGCCCAGCCGACCCACTCGCCCCATGTCCACTGCCGCACCAGCAGCCACAGACCCGTGACCACGCCCAGCACGAGGACCGTGTGGAACACGCCGGACGGCGTCCAGCCGTCACTGCCGGCGACGCCCAGCCCGGCGGCGGTGAAGAAGCCCGACACACCGAGGACCACCACCGCGCCCGTCAGCCTGCCGTCGGGGAACAGCCGCCGGCCGGCCCGGGCCGCCCCCGCGGCACCGACGGCCGTCAGCACGCCCCAGAACCACCAGCTCGCCCGCACCGCGTGGGCCGCGCACACCAGGGCGACGGCCGGTACCAGGGCCCAGGCGACCGCGTGCACGGCCCTGCGCTCGCCCTCCTCCTCCGGCCACCGCCGCACCGAGTCCTTCCATATGCCGTCCAAGGGCCGCACGGCCACCTCGGAGGGGTTCGCCGCGCGTCCGGCGCGGGCCAGGCGCAGCGCCTGGCCCGCGGGTCCGGTCACGAGGCCCCCGGCGTCGTAGAAACCGCGCGTCAGCGTCCAGGAGGCGAAGTGCCTGCGCCAGGGCGAGCGCAGGGCCCGGCGCCTGCGCCGCGCGTCGATGACCCGCCACCGCGAGCGCGTCTCCCGGTCCCGGTGCACCTGCTCGGCACCCAGCACGTAGGCCTCCAGCCGCGCGGCCCGCGCCGCCTTGCGGACCCGTTCGGCGGCACCCCGGTCGCACCCCTTGGCGATGCCGAAGAGGCGCACCTCGATCTCGTAGACCCGCGCGTCGGGGTCGGGTGGGACCGCGTCCGCCAAGGGGCCCTGGCCTGCGGGGTGGTGGCCCGGACGGGCCAGCCGTGCCCGTCGAAGCGGTCCTTGGCCTCCTGCCAGTCGTCCGGTCCGCCCCGGACCTCCACGAAGACCCGCACCCGCTGGTCGTACCGTGTCTGCGCCATCGGCCGCTCCCCCCGGATCTTGCGTTCATCCGGCGTGGGAGGTTACGGGGGGCGGGTGGCGTGAGCCAATTCCACCGGCTTCAGGTCCACCTGGTTCTGGTGGACGGTCTGGCGGTCGACCGTGCCCGGCTCGTCCGTCAAACCGCTGCCATGGAAGCCGTGTTGAATAGTCGTCACATCAGTATGCGCCACCACCAAGCGCCCGTATAGTTACGAATATGGCTGCTGGCGGGGGAGTCCGAGCCGCCTCGTCGACGGAGACGCCGAGCTGGGCCGTGCGGATCCGGGGAGCGGACGGGGAGATCGCGGGGGCCGGCATTCTGCTGAGTCCCGACCGGGTTCTGACCTGCGCCCACGTGGTGAACCGGGCGGCGGCCCAGGTCACCGCGGAGTTCGTGGGCGCCGCCGGTCACACGGTGCCCGCGGTGCCGGCCTGGGTGGACGCGTATGTGCAGGAGACCGTGGACGCCGACGGCGATCCCAGTGGGGATGTCGCGCTGCTGCGGCTAAAGCGGCCCCGGCCGGCCGGGGAGGCGGTACGGCTGCACCGGCTGTCCGCGCCGGGCCGCGAGGTGCGGATGTACGGCTTCCCGTACGACCACAACGGCGGCATCTGGTTCCGCGCCACCATCGTCGGCGGCCGGGGCCGCGACGGGCAGGTGCAGCTCATCCCGACCAGCCCGGGCGAGCTGGCCAGCCCCGGATGCAGCGGCGCGGGCGTCGCCGACAGCCGTACCGGCGAGGTCATCGGCATGGTCCTCAGCGCCCTGCGGGACCGGCACGGCAACCTGTTCTCCTTCATGAGCCCGGCCGAGACCATCATCCGGCACCTGCCGCAGGTCCACCGGTGGACAGCCGGGCGCACCGCCGTCGACGACCGGCTGAAGTCCACCGAGGGCGACGCTTCCGCGGAACTGCTGGACGAGCCGTTCGCACAGCGCCTCGCCGCCTGGCTGCGCGACGACGGCCAGCAGGTGAAGATCAGCGTCGTCCGGCACGGCGACGGCGCCCGCGCCGCCACGCTGCGCCGCGCCATCACCCTCGCGGACCGCGAGTTACGCACCGCGGTCTCCGTGGACCGCGCCTCGCTCGATCCCCCGGACACCGTCCCGTCGGCCGGCGGTCACGATCTGGCGGTGGACGCCGCCGGGCTCACCGCCGCGGAGATCGCCGAGCGGATCGCCGAACGCATGGGGCTGTGGCAGCAGCCGGCCGATTCCGCGCTCGACCGGATCAGAGCCGCCGACGTCACCCTCACGCTGATCGTCGTCGGTGTCGACGAGGCGGCGGACCCGCCCGCGCTGCTCGACCTGCTGGACGTGCTGCGCGCCGGGGGCAGCCGGCTGCTCCTCGTCTTCCGCACCGCCGGTGCCTGCCACCACCAGGCCCGCCGTCAACTCGTGACCGAGCCCCTGCGGACCCGCCGCGCTCAACTCGTCGAGCGGCTGCGGGAGGTCACCGGACCGCTCGCCAGGGCCCTGTACGAGCGCCGGGCCGTGGTGGTGCCCCACGGGATCCGGCCCCCCGACCGGGACATCGTCGCCGCCCACGCCGCTCTCGCCGACCTCGTCCGCACCCAGGGCGACCTCGTGCCCGGCCCGGATCTCGCGCGCTACGAACGGCTGGCCGAACGGGTGGCCGCCCGGCTGGCGCGCGCCATCGGCCGGCTCGACGGGCTCCACGAGCGGCGCGAGGAACTGCGCGGCCGGCTGCGCGGCTACCACGTTCTGCACCAGCACTCCATCCAGGGCGAGGAGGACCCGGCGGTGGACGCTCTCTATCTCCGGGCACATGAGCTGCTCCAGGCCGCACCCTGCGACGTACGGGCGGCCGAGGCGGCGGTCGAGGCCTACACCCACCGGGTCGACCGCCACGACGGACAACGGCAGAACCAGGGCGGGGGGTCGTCGTCATGAGTACGGGGGTCGTCATGGGTGCGGCGGCGAGAACGGCGCCGGACACGCACCGCGAAGGGGGCCTGTCATGACGGGGCAGCCCTGTGTCAGACCCGACTGCCAGGACGGCCACATCATGGTCACCGGCTTCTGCGACACCTGCTTCCGCAAGGCGCTCGCGCCACCGGCCCGGCCGGTGCCGGACCCGGGGAACACCGGCCCCGGCCCCGGTTCCGACCCCGGCCCCGGTGAGCGGAGCGAACCGCCGCGCCGGCCGGCCACGCCGGGCCCGGGCGACCTCGAACTCGACCTCGACGGCCTGCTGGTGCTGCCGCACCTGCCCTCCCCGGAGCCCTCGGAGGCCGCCGACACCACCGCCCGGCCGCCCACCGGGGGACGGCGGTGCGGGGCCGACAACTGCGCCGGGACCATCGGGGTGTCGTACGACGGCGGGCCGGCGCCCGACCACGGGTTCTGCCCGGAGTGCGGTACCGAGTACTCGTTCCGGCCGAAGCTGCGCCCCGGCGACCGGGTCGGCGGCCACTACGAGGTGCTCGGCTACCTCGCGGTCGGCGGGCACGGCTGGGTCTATCTGGCCGAGGACACCCGCGTGCCGGGGCTGCGCGTCGTCCTCAAGGGGCTGATCAACACGGGGGACGCCGTGGCCCGGCGGGCGGCCGTCGAGGAGCGGCGCTCGCTGACCACGCTGCACCACCGGGACATCGTCCGCATCGTGACGTACGTCCAGCACCAGGCGGACGGGGACGCCCAGCCGACCGGCTACATCGTGATGGAGTACGTCGGCGGTCGCTCGCTCGCCTGGATCCGGTTCGCCCCGGAGGAGGAGCTGGCGCGGCTGTTCGGAGAGGGCGGGCTGCGGTTCGGGCATGTGATCACGTACGGCTGCAAGATCCTGGGCGCTCTGGAGTACCTGCACGACCAGGGCCTGCTGTACTGCGACATGAAGCCCGAGAACGTCATCCACTACGGGCGGGAGATCAAGGTCATCGACCTCGGCGCCATCCGCCGGATCGACGACCGGACGTCCGGGCTGGTGTACACCCACGGCTACTCCCCGCCGAAGAAGGAACGCGACGAGCGCGGCCTCGACGTCGACAGCGACCTCTACACCGTCGGCCGCACCCTGAAGGTGCTCGCCGAGCGCGCCACCCCGCCCGCCGGGCTCGCCGCCCGCTCCTTCGACGCGCTGATCCGCCGCGCCACCCACCCCGAGCCCGCCGCCCGGTTCGGCTCGGCGGCGGAGATGTCCCGCCAGCTGTGGGAGGTGCTGCGCGAGCACCAGGCGCTCAGCGGGCACGAGCCGTATCCGGAGCGGTCCACCCGGTTCGAGCCGACCGCGGCGGTCTTCGGCGCCGCCCTCGGCACGGTGCCGTCGCTGGAGCACTGGACCTCCCGTCGTGGTGCCGCGCCGCCGCCGCTGCCGGTCGGCGCCCCGCACCCGCGGGAGACGGCGCGGGCCCTGCCGGTCCCGATCCCCGACGCCGGGGACACCGCCGCCGTGCTGCTCGGCGGGCTCGCCGCCGGCACCCCGGGCCGGATCGCCGAGCGGGCGGAGCGCGACCCGGCGCTGCGCACCGTGGAGACGGCGCTGTGGCTGTGCCGCGCCTATCTCGCCGCCGGGGACGAGCTGCGGGCCGACACCTGGCTCGGGGTGGCGCGCGAGCGCAGCGGCGACTACGACTGGCGGATCTTCTGGCACTACGGGCTGGTGCATCTGATGCGGGGCCACGTCGAGCGGGCCGAGGGCGAGTTCGCCGCCACCTACGCCGCCCTCCCGGGCGAGGCCGCGCCCAAACTGGCCCTCGGCTACTGCTCGGAGTACCTGGCCGGGCGCATGCGGGAGGCCGCCGAGCCCGGCCCGGTGACCGAGCGGGACCGCACGGCACGGCAGCCGGCGGCGGCGCGGGCGCGGCACCCCGTCACCGGCCGCGCGCTCCGGAGCGGCGAGGAACAGGCGGCCGGGCGGCGGGCGGCGGACCGGGAGCGGCAGGCCGAGGAGTACTACGAGGCGGTGTGGCGGCGGGACCGCACCCAGGGCAGCGCCGCCTTCGGGCTGGCCCGCATCCAGCTGAGCCGGGGCGACCGGGGACGGGCCGTCGCCGTGCTGGACGAGGTGCCGACGACGTCCCGGCACTACGACGCCGCGCGCGTCGCCGCGATCCGGGCGCTGGCCGGCACGCTGCCGGGCGGGCAGCCGCCGCCGGTCGACCGGCTGGTGGAGGCCGCCGAGCGGGTGACCGGGCTGTATCTGGACGACAGCGGGTCGCGGGACCGGCTGGTCACCGAACTCCGGGAGTACGCGCTGGCCTGCCGTCCGCCCGGCGGCTGGGGCGCCGGCTTCCCCGTCGGGGGGCTGTTCGGGGCGGAGGACACCCCGGAGGCGCTGTGCCGCTTGCTGTCCCGGTCGCTGAAGCGGCTCGCGGACCAGGCGGGCAGCCCGGGGGAGCGCGGCGATCTGCTCGATCTGGCGTACGCGGTGCTGCCGGAGCCGGCCGGGCTGCGGGAACTGCTGCGGGGCCGCCGGCGCACGGCGGAGGCGTGGGGCGTGGGGCGCAGGGGTGAGGAGAAGAGACGGGATACGGCGACGGCGGAGCGCGGCGGAGCGCGCGGCGTACGGCGGCGGAGGCGGGACGGCGTATGACGGCGTACGGCGGCGACGAGGGGGAGGTGCACGGACCCGTGGAGACAGGAGCGCCCCGGGAGGGCGGGACGGGCGGGCAGGTCACGGTCGGGCTGGAGATCAGCCAGTGGAAGTACCTGTCCGGTGAGACGAGCGACCCGCAGATGCACGCCATCCTCAGCCTCCGGGTGGACGGCACCGAGGGCGGCGGCGGCCCGGGGCCGGTGCTCGCGCAGGTGCTGGCGGTGGACTGCTCGGGCTCGATGACCTGGCCGCCGGAGAAGCTGCACGCCGCCCAGCAGGCGGCCGTGGCGGCGATCCGGAAGCTGCCGGACGGCACGCCGTTCGCGGTGGTCCGCGGCAGCGACGTCGCGACCATGGCCTACCCGGGCGCTCCGGGCATGGCCCGGGCGGACGCCCGCAGCCGGGCGGAGGCGGAGCGGGCGGTGCTCCGGCTGGTCGCGGGCGGCGGCACCTGCATCGGCGCCTGGCTGGACCTCGCCCGCCGGCTGCTGACGGAGCAGGGCGCGCCCATCGGGCATGTGCTGCTGCTCACCGACGGCAGGAACGTGAACGACGAGCGGATGCCGCTGGACGGGGTGCTGGACGCCTGCGCGGGCCGTTTCGTGTGCGACGCGTGGGGCATCGGCGACGGCTGGGACGGCCACGAGCTGCTGAGGATCACCCGCAGGCTGCACGGCAGCGCCTCCTCGGTGCGCGAGGAGGCGGCCCTCCCGGGCGAGTACCAGCGGCTGATGGACCGGCTGCTCACCAAGAGCGTGCCCGAGCTGGCGATCTCCGTGACGCCGATGGCCGGGGCCGCAGTCCGCTATCTCAAGCAGGTCTTCCCCACCGAGGTGGAGCTGCCCGCCGAGGGGGGCAGCCGGCGGTTCGTCACCCGCGCCTGGGGCGACGAGACCCGCCGCTACCAGCTGTGCCTGTCCGCCGACCCGGCCGGGCGTCCGCGCGGGGAGGACCTCCAGCTCGCCGTGGTCGCCGTCGAGGTGCCCGGCGGTGAGGTGCGGCTGCCGCCGCCGAAGCCGTGCGTGGTGCACTGGACCGACAACCCGGCCCTGTCCGGGCAGACCGACCCCCAGGTCGAGCACTTCGAGGCGCATCAGCGGCTCGGCGAGGCCGTCGCCGCCGCCACCGACGCGCACCGCCGCAAGGACCGGGGCCTGGCGGAGCAGCACCTGGGCCGGGCCGTGCAGCTGGCCCGGGCGATGGGCGCCGACGAGCACCTGACCCGGCTGGCCCGGCTGGTGGAGATCGAGGACGCGCGGACCGGGCGGGTCCGGCTGCGCTCCGAGGTGCAGGCGGTCGACTTCCAGCACCTGATCACCGCGAGCAGCCACAGCACCTACGGCCCCTCGTCCGGCACCGGCAGCGCCGCGGGGGCCACGGGCGCCGCGGGGCCGGGGACGGCCACCCTGCTCTGCCCGGCCTGCTCGAAGAAGGCACCGGCCGCCGCCCGGTTCTGCCCGCACTGTGGCCATCCCTTCCAGGAGCGGCCGTGAGCACCACCCGCCCGGAGCTGATCCGAAGACTCCGGTGGCTGCTGGGGCTCGGGCTGGCCACCACCCTCGCGCTGTTCGTCGCCTACCGGGGGGTGCACGACGACACCGTGCCGCTGTCGTCGGCGAGCGCCCCCGGCATCCTCGCGGTCGACACGGCGCGCAGCGCGATGAGCCAGGCTCACGAGGTGGTCGAGGACAGCGGGCGGACGGGCGACATGAGCGGCGAGTTCCACACCCGGATCTCGGTCGCCCACCAGAGCCTCGCCCTGGCCGCCTCGGAGAACGTCACCGGCCTGGCGGGCCGCCACGACCTGCAGACCATCACCGGGCTGATCGCCGTCTACTCGGGCTGGGTGGAGCGCTGGGGCCAGGAACCGGAGGGCTCCCCGCTGCGCGCCGCCTATCTGCACTACGCGGAACAGGTCCTCGGCCAGGGCAGCGCGCCCGGCACCGACGGTGACATCATGAGCCGCCTCGACGCGCTGCGCGCCGAACAACTGGACGAGGCCCAGCGGCAGGCGGACTTCCCCTGGCAGCAGTGGCTGTGGTGGAGCGTCGTCGCGATGCTGTACGTCGCGCTGATCCTGGCGCTGCTGGAGGCCCAGCGGTACCTCCGGCGCCGCTTCCGCACGCCGGTGCAGCCGCTGCTGCTCGCCGCCACCGCGCTGTGCGGGCTGGGCGTGCCGGTGCTGGCGTGGATCACGCTGACGGCACAGGGCGCCATGTCCGACTCCGTCCGCTGGATCCGCGTACCGCGCGGGAACCCGGACGACATCCCCCTGGTCGCCGACCAGGTGGACGGCGCGCTGGCGAACGCCGGATGGTGGGCGTCGCTGTCCGACGGGGTGCTGCTCGCGGGCGCCGTGCTGCTGATCCTCATGGCGGCGGGGCTGTGGCCGCGCATCGCCGAATACCGGTTCCGGGGGCGGCGATGAGACGACCACGACCTCGTACGCTCCTCGTCCTCGCGGTCTGCCTGGCGCTGCTCGGCACCGGCGTGTACGCGGGGGTGCGCTGGGCGCAGGCCTGGAAGGGCTCGGTGACCCTGCTCGCCAACTGGAGCGGCGCCGAGCGCGAGCAGTTCGAGGAGAACGTCATCGAGCCGTTCGAGGACGAGTACCGCATCGACGTCGTCTATCAGGGCAGCTCCGCGCTCAGCCAGGTGCTCGCCGCCGACATAGCGGCCGGCAATCCGCCGGACGTGGCGGTGCTGCCGGGGCCCGGGGAGCTGCTGGCGTACGCGGTCGACGGACGGCTCCACCCCCTCGACGGGCTGTTCGACCGCAGCCACTACGACGGCATCTGGGCCCCCGAGGTGACCGTCCCGGGACTCGGCGGCCACACCTACTGGCTGCCGGTGAAGACCGGCCTGAAGAGCATGGTCTGGTACGCGGGGGACCGGCCCACCACGCGCTCGGCGGCCGGGCCGGAGCGGTGGTGCCTGGGGATGGAGTCCGGCGCCACCTCCGGCTGGCCGGGCACCGACTGGGTGGAGGACATCCTCCTCCAGCAGGCCGGGCCGGCCGTCTACGCGGACTGGGCGAACGGCAGGCTGCCGTGGACCGATGCCGCCGTTCGCAAGGCCTGGACGACCTGGGGCGAGATGGCCGGCGCGGGCGGGCGCCGGGCCGAGGAGGCGCTGACGGCCGGCTTCGGCGCGGACTGCGCCCCGGGACGCCTGGAGCACCAGGGTTCCTTCCGGGCCGGCCACTGGCAGCGGGCGGGCGGTGACTACGTCCACTTCGCCGAGGTCGTCCCGGACGCCGGGCCGCGGGCCGGGGCCTGGGAGGTCTCCGGGGACCTCGCGGCCCTGCTCGATCCGACACCGGAGGCCCGGCAGCTGATCCGCTATCTCGCCGACCCCGGTACCGCGCTGCCCCAGCACACGGCGAACAAGGCGGCGCCGGAAGGCGGTCAGGGCGGCACGGCGGACGAGGTGGGGAAGATCCTGCGCGGCGAGACGGGCGGGTCCCGCTGCTGGGACGCCTCCGATGTGATGCCACGTGCCACCCGGGACGCCTTCCACCAGGCGGTACTGCGCTATCTCGTCGAACCGGAGGGCCTGGACGACCGTCTGAGGGAGCTGGAGGAACTGGACGAGGTCGAGGAGCTGAACACCGGTCAGGAACTCCCGGTGTGCGGCGGGGGCTGAGCGGACCGGCCCGACGACCTGAGCCGGACGAGCCTGACTCGGCGTCGCCTCGCCGGACGGCAGGCCCCGGGCGGGACCTTGTCGAGCGGCCGTCGGCGCCGGGTGGTCTTGCCGGGTGGCGCCGGCTCAGCGTGGCCTCGCCGGTCAGCCCTGGCTCGGCGGCGTCTCGTCGAACAGGGCGTCCTGCTCTGCTTCGACGCTCTCCGACTCCCGCTGGAGCCGTTTCACCCGGGTGCCCACCACCACCGCGGTCGCGGCGGCTGCCGTGCCGAGTGCGGCCGGGACCATCCAGCCGCGGTCCAGGACATGGCCGAGGGCGTGGTCCAGGGAGAGGCGGCCCGGGCCGGTGACGGCGAGACCGATCGCGGCGAGGCCGAGGGTGGCGGCGTACTCGTAGCCGCCCTCCTGGTTGAAGAAGCCGTTGGGGGCGTGCACGGCCGCCGCGCCCGCCATCGCCCCGGCCGCCGCCGCGCCCGCCGCCGGGGTGGCCAGGCCCAGCGCGAGCAGGGTGCCGCCGCCGGTCTCGGCGATGCCCGCCGCGGTGGCGCTGGCCTTGCCGGGCCGGTAGCCCACGGACTCCATGAACTGGCCGGTGCCCTCGATGCCGTGGCCGCCGAACCAGCCGAACAGCTTCTGCGTGCCGTGCGCGACGAGTACCCCGCCGGCCCCCAGCCGAAGCAGCAGCAGGCCCAGATCACGTCGGTCGTAGAACGTCACGTTGACTCCCGGAGCAGACGAGTGGAACAAGCGTGTGGTGCGGTCCCGCCCCGGTTCCCCGGTCCCACGGTCGCATCCCTCCGCCCCTCCGGTCCCTTCCGCGACGGCCGTTCGGGTGGCGGCGCCCGCACGGACCGCCTCCGCACGTCCCGGGTGGCGCGGGCCCGGACCCGGTGTGACGCTGACCGCATGACGATTCACACCGCCAGGCTGAGCGACCCCGCCGTCCGCGCCTTCGTCAACGCGGTCAACTCCCATGACCGCGAGGGCTTCATGGCATTGCTGGCGCCCGGCGCGACCATGGCGGACGACGGCTCGGACCGGGACCTCGCGGAGTGGATCGACCAGGAGATCTTCTCCACGCACGGGCACCTGGAGGTCGACAACGAGTCGGCCGACGGCCGGGCCGTCGTCGCCCGCTACCGCAACGACACCTGGGGCGAGATGCGCACCCGCTGGCGCTTCACCGTCGAGGACGACGGACGGATCTCGCGCTTCGAGACCGGGCAGGCGTGACCGCGCACCCCGCTCGTGTGACACGGCGGCCGCTCCACGGCCCGGTGCGCACCCCGCGGTCCCTCGCGAGGTCCACCCCCAGCCCGATGCCGTGGAACGGCTGCCGCCTCCCCCTGGTGATGGCCCGCGGGAGCTCGACACTCCAAGTGTGAAGTTCCTGTGGAGGAGAGTTGAGCACAGGCCCACCGGCGGGGGCAATGGGACGGCTGGTCGCACTCCCCTGGAGCGAGCGGATCCCGCCACGGCTCAGCCGCGGCCCCCGTACGGCATCGCCGTCGCCAGCACCGTCGCGAACTGCACATTCGCCTCCAGCGGCAGCTCTGCCATGTGCCGTACGGTGCGGGCCACATCGGCCACGTCCATGACCGGTTCCGGCGTGATCTCGCCGTTCGCCTGGAGCGCCCCCGTCTGCATCCGGGCCGTCATGTCGGTCGCCGCGTTGCCGATGTCGATCTGGCCGACCGCGATGTCGTACGGCCGCCCGTCCAGGGACAGCGACTTGGTCAGCCCGGTCAGCGCGTGCTTGGTGGCCGTGTAGGCGACCGAGTGCGGGCGCGGGGTGTGCGCCGAGATCGAGCCGTTGTTGATGATCCGGCCGCCCCGCGGGTCCTGCTCCTTCATCTGCCGGTACGCCGCCTGCGCGCACAGGAACGCCCCGTTGAGGTTGGTGTCCACCACGTGCCGCCAGGCGTCGTACGGCAGTTCCTCGACCGGCACCCCGCCCGGCCCGAACGTGCCCGCGTTGTTGAACAGCAGGTCCACCCGCCCGAACCGCTCGACGGCGGCCGAGAACAGCGCCGCCACGTCGTCGGGGCGTGACACGTCCGTCGGTACGGCGAGCGAGGCACCCTCCGGCACCCGCGCGGCCGTCTCCTCCAGGGGCTCGGCGCGCCGGCCGGCCAGCGCCACCGACCAGCCCGCGCGCAGCAGCTCCACGGCGACCGCGCGCCCGATGCCGGAGCCCGCGCCGGTCACCACGGCGATCCTCGGCCGGCCCTCCGCCCCGCTTCCCGTTCGCTTCTCGTTCATGGGCCCGCAGCGTACGGGAGGGTCCGCCATCCGGAACTCATCTGTCCGTCATGCGATTGTCCTGTACACGCCTACCGCGGGTCGTCCCCGGCCACTCCAATGCCTGAGGCATCCATTCGCCAGGGGAGGACCGGATGACCCACGCAGCCCGCCAGCCAGAGCACGCCCCCGAACTCCGCGCCGCCGCCCGACACGTGGGCCGGCGCGGCTTCCTCACCGCCACCGGCGCGGCCGCCGCCCTCGCCTTCGCCGTAGGCCTCCCGGCCGCCGGCACCGCGGGCGCCGCCGAACTCGACGCCGCCCGCATCACCGAGAACCCCTTCACCCTCGGCGTCGCCTCCGGTGACCCGCTGCCCGGCTCGGTCCTGCTGTGGACCCGCCTCGCCCCCGCCCCGTACCAGCCCGACGGCGGCCTCCCCGCCGAGCGCGTCACCGTGCACTGGGAACTGGCCCACGACGAGCGCTTCCGCCGGATCGTCAGACGCGGCGCCGCCCCCGCGCACCCCGAGTTCCACCACGCCGTGCACGTCGAGGTCGCCCACCTCGCCCCCGGCCGCGTCTACTACTACCGCTTCCGCGCCGGCCGGTGGATCAGCGAGACCGGCCGCACCCGCACCGCGCCCGCCCCCGGCGAGCGGGCCGCCGCGCTGCGTCTGGCCGCCGTCTCCTGCCAGGCCTACCACGACGGCTACTTCACCGCGTACGGTCATCTCGCCCAGGACGACGTCGACGCGGTCTTCCACCTCGGCGACTACCTGTACGAGTACGCCGTCGACTCCGCCGGCGGGCAGCGCCGGTACACCGACCGGGTCCTCCCCGCCCACTTCAACCGCGAGACGGTCACCCTGGAGGACTACCGGCTGCGGTACGCCCTCTACAAGACCGACCCAGACCTGCGCGCCGCGCACGCCGCGCACCCCTTCGTCGTCACCTGGGACGACCACGAGACCGAGAACAACTACGCCGGCGACACCCCCGAGAACACCGTCCCGCCGGAGGAGTTCCTGCTGCGCCGCGCCGCCGCCTACCGCGCCTACTGGGAGAACCAGCCGCTGCGCCGCCCCCAGCGCCCCGACGGCCCCGACATGCGGCTCTACCGCCGCCTGCACTGGGGCGACCTCGCCCAGTTCGACATCCTCGACACCCGCCAGTACCGCACCAACCAGGCCTACGGCGACGGCGCGCGGATCCCCGGGCCCGAGGTCGACGACCCGGCGCGCACCATGACCGGCGAGACCCAGGAGCGGTGGCTGCTCGACGGCTGGCAGCGGTCCCGGGCGCTGTGGAACGTCGTCCCGCAGCAGGTCGTCTTCTCCCAGCGAGAGTTCGACCTGACCGAGCCGTCCCGGGTGTCCATGGACGCCTGGGACGGCTACCGCGCCTCGCGCCGCCGGGTGCTGGACGGCGCGCGGGCGGCCGGGGTGGAGAACCTGATGGTGCTCACCGGTGACGTGCACGTCGGCTACGGCTTCGACATCAAGGAGAACTTCGACGATCCCGCCTCCCGCACGGTCGGCACCGAGATCGTCGCGACTTCGATCGCCAGCGGCCGCGACGGCGCCGACAAGCCCGCCAACTGGGACACCTATATGCGGGCCAACCCGCACCTGCGGTTCTACAACGGGCGGCGCGGCTACGTCGCGGTCACCCTCGGGCGGCAACGGGCGCGGGCCGACTTCAGGACCGTGCCGTACGTGACGACGCCGGGGGCGCCGGTCACGACGGCCGCGTCCTTCGTGACCCAGGTGGGGGAGCCGGGGCTCACGCCGGCGTGAGCTGTGCGGTGGGGTCCTCGTCGGGGTTGCCGTCGACGTCACCGCCGGGGTCACGGTCGGGGGCCTCACCCGGGTAGCGGACGCCGACGCGCTCCCGGATCGCGTCGAGCGTCCGCATCACGGCGAGCGTGCCGTCGAGCGGAACCAGCGGGGACTCGGTCTCCCCGGCGCGCAGGGCCCGCATCACCTCGCGGGCCTCGTGCTTGAGGCTGTGGTGCGGGGCGTCGGCCGGGTCGTGGACGAACTCCTCCGGCTCGCGCCCCGCGCGGTGCAGCACGAACCGCTCGGGCATGAAGAAGCCGTGCGGGACGTCGATCCGGCCGTGCGAACCGGTGACGGAGGCCGCCGTCGGCGTACCGCCGACGATGGAGCAGTGCACCGAAGCGAGAGCGCCGCTCTCATAGGAGAGCACCGCCCCCGTCTGGAGATCGACGCCCTCCTCCGAGAGCACCGCACTCGCCGCGATCCCCGCCGGCTCACCCAGCAGCAACTGCGCGAACGACACCGGATACACCCCCAGATCCAGCAGCGCGCCCCCGCCCTGCAACGGGTCCCGCAGCCGGTGCGAGGGCGGGAACGGGCCGGCCAGCCCGAAGTCCGCCTGCACACTGCGCACCTCGCCGATCGCCCCGTCCTCGACCAGCGCCTTGAGCCGCCGCATCACCGGCGAGCAGTACATCCACATGGCCTCCATCAGGAAGCGCCCGTGCTCCCGCGCCAGCGCCACCAGCTCCCCGGCCTCACGCGCGTTCAGCGTGAACGGCTTCTCCAGCAGCACGTTCCGCCCCGCCGCCAGACACAGCCCGGCCGCCGCCCGGTGCGCCGCGTGCGGCGTGGCCACGTACACCACGTCCACGTCCTCGTCCCGCGCCAGCGCCGCCCAGTCGCCGTACGCCCGGTCGACCCCGAACCGCTCCGCGAACGCCTTCGCCGACGCCTCCGTCCGCGAGGCCACCGCCACCACCTCCGCGTCCGGCAGATCCACCAGATCCGCCGTGAACGCGGCGGCGATCCCGCCGGTCGCCAGGATTCCCCACCGCACGCTGTCCGCCGTCATTCCCCGCCCCACGCTCCGCTCAGTGACACCAGGCACTCCGTACGAGCTGAGAGCATAGGGACCGGACTGCGGAAAAAGGGAGGGGCCAATGCCCGAAGGCGGGGCATCCATACCGGAACTGTCGCAGGCGGCCGCACCGAAGGCGCGGCCGCCCCTCGATGCGCGGCGCCGGGCCGGACTGCTGGTGACCCTGGTCCTCGGCGGGCTGACCGCCACGCCCCCGCTGGCGATGGACATGTACCTCCCCGCGCTGCCGGAGGTCACCCGTTCCCTGACCGCCCCCGCCGCGACCGTCCAGCTCACCCTGACCGCCTGCCTGGCCGGCATGGCGCTCGGGCAGCTGGTGGTCGGCCCGATGAGCGACCGCTGGGGCCGCCGCCGCCCGCTGCTCGTCGGCCTCGCCGTGTACATCGTCGCCACGGCCCTGTGCGCCCTGGCGCCCACCGTCGAGACCCTGGTCGCCTTCCGGCTGGCGCAGGGCCTCGCGGGCGCCGCCGGCATCGTCATCGCCCGGGCGATCGTGCGCGACCTCTACGACGGCGTCGAGATGGCACGCTTCTTCTCCACCCTCATGCTGATCTCCGGCGTCGCCCCGATCGTCGCCCCGCTGATCGGCGGGCAGATCCTGCGCGTCACCGACTGGCGGGGCGTGTTCGTCGTGCTCACCGTCGTCGGGGTGCTGCTCGCCGGGGTGGTGTGGGCGAAGCTGCCCGAGACCCTGCCGGCCGCCGACCGGCACGAGGGCGGGGTCGGCGAGGCGCTGCGCTCGATGCGCGGGCTGTTGAGCGATCTGCCGTTCACCGGCTACATGCTCGCGGGCGGCTTCGCCTTCGCCGCCCTGTTCGCGTACATCTCCGCCTCCCCGTTCGTCATCCAGGAGATCCACGGCGCGTCCCCGCAGACCTTCAGCCTGCTGTTCGGCCTGAACTCGGTCGGCCTGGTCGTGGCGGGGCAGATCAACGGCAAGGTGCTGATCGGGCGGGTCCGGCTGGACCGGGTGCTCGCCGTCGGCCTCACCGTCGTCGTCCTCGCCGCCACCGCGCTGCTGCTGATGTCGCTCGGTGTCTTCGGCGAGGTGGGCCTCGCGCCGGTGGCCGCCGCGCTGTTCGTGCTGATGTCCGCGATGGGCATCACCCTGCCCAACACCCAGTCGCTGGCCCTGCTGCGCACCCGGCACGCGGCCGGCTCCGCGTCCGCCCTGCTCGGCACGTCCTCCTTCCTCATCGGCGCGATCGCCTCCCCGCTGGTCGGCATCGCCGGGGAGGACACCGCGGTCCCGATGGCGGTCGTCCAGCTGTCGGCCGCGCTGGTGGCGGCGGTCTGCTTCCTGGCCCTGTGCCGTCCCTGGCGGAGCGAGGAGGAGGAGAGCTGAGCACGCCGAAGCTGCGCGGCGGAACCCCGGAGCGGGCCGGGCTCGACCCGGTCGAGACGGGCCATCTGATCCGCGAGGTCCGCGCCCTCACCGCCGGGGACCGCCCGTGGGCGGCCGGCGCGGTGGTGGTCGCCGGGCGCGGACCGGTGGTCGCCGTGGCCGAGGCGGCGGGCTGGGCCGTGCGGTACACGGCGTACGACCCGCAGCGCGACGCCGGGGTGGAGCTGCCCGAGACCGCCCGGGTGCCGATGACCGTCGACACCCCCTTCGACCTGGCCTCGCTGACCAAGCTGTTCACCTCCGTCGCGGCCGTGCAGCAGATCGAGCGGGGCACGCTCGGCATCGACGCCCGGGTCGGCGCGTACCTGCCGGAGTTCCGCGCGGCGGCCCGGCACGGCGTCACCGTACGGCAGCTGCTCACCCACACCTCCGGGCTGCGCCCCGAACTGCCGCTGTACGACTGCGCCGACGACGCGGAACGGCTTGCCCTGCTGCGGGCCGAGCCGCCCACGGGGGAGCCCGGCGTGCACCGCTACTCGGACCTGAACATGCTGCTCCTCCAGCACGTCCTGGAGCGGATCACGGGACGGTCCCTGGACGCCCTGGTCCGGGACGGCATCACCCGCCCGCTGGGCATGACCGCCACCCGCTTCGGGCCCTGCCCCGGCGCGGCGGCGACCGAGGACCAGCGGCGGCCGTGGGCCAAGGCGGACCGGGGCATGCTCCGGGGCGTGGTGCACGACGAGAACGCCTGGGCGCTGGGCGGCGTCGCCGGGCACGCCGGGCTCTTCTCCACCGGGCGGGACCTGGCGGTGTTCTGCCGGGCGCTGCTCGCGGGCGGCGCGTACGGGCCCGCCCGCATCCTGGGCCCGGACTTCGTCGACCTGCTGCTGAGCCCGCCCGGCCTGGGTTTCGCCCTGGACCAGCCCCGGTTCATGGGCGCCCTCGCGGGGCGGGGCGCCGCCGGGCACACCGGGTTCACCGGAACGTCCCTGGTGCTGGACCCGGCGACGGACACCTTCCTGGTCCTGCTGGCGAACACCGTCCACCCAAGACGCAAACCCCCGAACAGCGCCCCACGCGCGGCAGCGGGCTCCCGGATGGCGCGAGCCGTGTGGGGGCCTTGACCGGGGAGCCGACCGGGGCCTGGCGGGGGGCGCACCATCATCAAAGGCTGTCATCGGAGGCCGCCACCCGGGTCGTCCCCGGGGTGCCGGGCAGGGCGTCGGCGGGGTGTCGGGGACCTGAGAGAATCGCAGGGTGAACGCCCCCGCTCCCACCCCCCTGACCGCCCCGGCCGAGACCTTGCGGGCCGCGCTCGCCGGGCTGCTCGACGGGCTGCCGCCCAAGCGGGCCGCGCAGGCCGTGGACCGGCTGATCGCCAGCTACCGGGGGGCCACGCCGACCGACGCGCCCATCCTGCGGGACCGGGCCGATGTGGCGGCGTACGCGGCATACCGGATGCCGGCCACCTTCGAGGCGGTGCGCTCGGCGCTCGGGGCGTTCGCCGACGCGGCGCCCGGCTGGGTGCCCGGCAGCCACACCGACGTCGGAGGCGGGACCGGCGCCGCCACCTGGGCGGTCAGCGCGACCTGGCCGGGAGCGCGGCCGGTGACCGTGCTGGACTGGGCCGAGCCCGCGCTGGCGCTCGGCCGGGAGCTGGCCGCCGCGAACCCGGCGCTGCGGGACACCCGCTGGCAGCGCTCTCGGATCGGAGCGGCGCTCACCCTGGAGAGCACTGATCTCGTCACCGTGTCGTACGTCCTCAACGAACTGTCCGAACCCGACCGCGCCGCCCTCGTCGACGCCGCCGCCGGGGCCGCGCAGGCCGTCGTGATCGTCGAGGCCGGCACCCCGGGCGGCTACGCCCGTCTGCTCGCCGCCCGGGACCGCCTGATCGCCGCCGGGTTCCGCATCGCCGCCCCTTGCCCGCACAGCGCCGCCTGCCCCATCGCCCCCGGCTCGGACTGGTGCCACTTCTCGGCCCGGGTCGCCCGTTCCTCCCTGCACCGTCAGGTCAAGGGCGGCTCCCTCGCGTACGAGGACGAGAAGTTCAGCTACGTCGCCGCAGCCCGCTTCCCCGTCGCCCCGGCCCCCGCCCGCGTCGTCCGCAAGCCGCAGATCCGCAAGGGCCAGGTCCTGCTCGACCTGTGCGAGACCGACGAGCGGCTGAGCCGGACGACGGTCACCAAACGCCACGGCGACGACTACCGCGCCGCCCGCGACGCCGACTGGGGCGACGCCTGGCCGCCGGCGCGGGACACCGACGGCCCGGTCTGACTCAGTCCCGCTTCTCCTCTCAGTCCCGCTTCTCCTCTCCGTCCCGCTTCTCCTCTCCGTCCCGTTTCTCGTTTCCGTCGCGGCCGTTCCGCTCCTGCAAGCGGCGCAGCAGCTCCCGCTTCTGCGCCTGTGCGTCGTGCGCGCCGGCCCGGCCGTCCCTGCCGCCGCCCCGCAGGGCCTTGCGGCCGAGCTTCTGCCGCGTACCGCCGACGCCCAGCATGTTTCCCGCTCCGCCTCGGGCCATGGTGTCTCCGCCTCTCTCCGGTCGCGACGAGACGTACCGTCTCGTAACTTAGCTCCCTCAGCGTGAGGCGAGACGGACCGTCTTGTCAACCTGATAGATTCGTGACATGCCGCCGACCACCCGCAAACCCGCCCCCGACGCCACCCGCCGCAGCGACAGGTCCCGCCGCGCCATCTACGACGCCGCCCTGGCCCTCGTCGCCGAGGTCGGCTACCCCAGGACCACCATCGAGGGCATCGCCGCCCGCGCCGGCGTCGGCAAACAGACCATCTACCGCTGGTGGTCGTCTAAGGCCGACGTCCTGCTGGAGGCCTTCCTCGACCTCGGCCGGCAGGCCGCCGAGCAGCCCGCGGGCCCCGGCGCCGAGGGCACCGTCCCGGACACCGGCGACCTCGCCGCCGACCTCAAGGCCGTCCTGCGTGCCACCGTCGACGGACTGCTCGACCCGCGTTTCGAGGCACCGTCCCGCGCCCTGGCCGCCGAAGGCCTGGTCAACGCCGAGCTGAGCCGGGAATTCGTCGCCAAACTGCTCGAACCGTCCCTCCAGCAGTACGCCGAGCGGCTGCGCAGCGCCCAGGACGCCGGGGACGTCCGCCCGGACATCGACCCGCGCATCGCCCTGGAGCTGTTCGTCTCCCCGCTCGCCCAGCGCTGGCTCCAGCGCACCGGCCCGATCTCGTACGAGTACACGGACACCCTCGTCGACTACGCCCTGTACGGCCTCACCCCACGCTGAGCGCCGGTCCGGCCGCCCATAAATCCCGAAGATCCCGGCAAAGCACCCGATGGGAGCTGATCCCGGTGTGGGGTACGTCTCGTCCCGTCTACCCCGGTTGGGGACTTGGGCCCCCCGGAGCGCACGATGGTGGGACCATAGGGCATGCTGTTCCGCACGACAGCGAGGCGAGGGGATAGATGAGCGCGGAGTTCGGCGGCCGGACCGGCCTGCGGGGCAAACTCTCCCAGTGGCTGCGCGGAGGCGGCCGCAAGGACGCCGCCGACGACGGCGGCCGCGAGGCCCTGCTGCTCGCCGCCGCCGCCGCGGGGCTGCCGCTGGCGCCCGCCGCGCACCCGGCGCCCGGCTACCGGTGCTCCTGTGACCGCGTCGGCTGTCCCACCCCCGCCCGGCACCCGGTGTCCTTCGCCTGGCAGACCCAGTCGACCACCGACCGCGCCCAGGTCGAACGCTGGGCCCGGCACCAGCCGCAGGCCAACTTCATCACCGCGACCGGCATGACGCACGACGTCCTCGACGTCCCGCTGGAGGCCGGCCGCGAGGCGCTCGCCCGGCTGCTCGACGCCGGGATCGACGTCGGCCCGGTCGCCGAGAGCGACGACGGCCGCATGCTGTTCTTCACCCTCACCCGGGGCACCCCCGAGGACGAGGACGAGTGGTGGCCGTGCGAGCTGGACTGCCACCCCGAGACCATGGACGAGCATCCGGGCCTGCGCTGGCACTGCCGCGGCTCCTACGTCCTCGTCCCGCCCGCCCGGCTCCCCGGCGACGACCAGGCCGTGCACTGGGTACGCGGCCCGGAGCACGCGCTGCCCGACCCGCTGACCCTGCTGGAGCACCTCACCGACGCCTGCGCCCGCCACGTCGACGCGGAGCCCGGCCACGCGAACGCGGCCTGGCCCCTGCGCCACTGAGGTCACCGGACGGCTGGGGCTACTCGCCCTTCGCCGACGTCAGCCCCTGGATCCGCCCCAGCACCGTCACCTGCGCCCCGGCGCCCTTCTTCGGGTCGAGGGCCACCTCGTTGGAGACGAACTCCATCGTCAGGGACTGCTTGATCTCGCCGGTCGTCAGCGCCAGCACGTCCTTGTTCGGCGCGGGCACGGCGGAGCCGGTGTGGGCGGTCTGCTTCTCGTAGTGGCGGGTGGCGAAGAACACCAGAGCCCCGCCGTCCTCCGTGCGCAGCGCGACCGGTGCGTAGTCGCCGTCGGTCAGCGGGCCGTCGATGTACTGGGTGACCAGGCCCGGCTTGCGCGCGTTCTTCTGGCGCAGGGTCCGCCACTGGCTGGTGTGCGCGCCGGGCGCGAACTCGGGACCGTTCTCCTTGAGGTAGGTGGTGTACGCCTTGCTCAAGTCGCCCGGGGGCACGGCCAGTTCGGTGGAGTTCGCGGGCACGGCCTCCGCCCAGCCGTCCTTGTCCTTCTTGAACTCCGGTACGGCGCCGGGCTCGACCAGGGTCAGGTACGACACCTGCCACGGCTCGTCCAGCGCGTTCCGGGTGAACACCAGCAGCCAGCGGGCCTCGCCGCCCTTGTTCGCCTCGGCGTCGGCCAGGAACCAGCGCGGCCAGCCCGCTTTCTTGGGGATGGTGTACTCGGCGTCCGAGAACTCCAGCGGGCTGTGGTCCGGGTTGCCGGCCGGGTTGTTGGCCCGGCCCGCCTTCAGCCGGGCGCCGTCGATGTCGGCCAGCGGCCCGGTGACGTACTCGGCGTCGAGGGTGGTGTCGTAGTCCTCGTCCGCCTTGTTGTACGCGGTCGTGAACTCCTGCAGCGCCTCGGCCGCCTCGGCGCGGGTGGCCGCCGGCAGCACCTCCCGCTCGCCGTGCACCACCACACATCCGCTCGCCGTCAACGACGAGAGCGCTGCCGCTATGAGAGTGATTCGGGCACGCCTGCGATCCGTGGTCATCGGGCTCCTCCACCTTCCCCTTCCCGGGGGCGAACTGTACCGGGGCGGGGTCGGGGACGGGTTCGGGGTGGGGGTGCTGTCCGCCGCTGGGTGCGGGTTCGCCGTGGCCTGTCGCGCCCACGCGGCGGAGCTGTCCGGCGGGAGCGGCTGTCCTGGCCGGTTATCCCCCTCGCCGCGGGCGCCGTACCGATACGATCACCGCCGCGGACGAGAACTCAACCGCCTTATCGCATCGAGGAGTACACCCGCATGCCCACCAGATCCCGCCGCCGTACCACTGCCCTCGCCGCCGCCGTCGCCACGGCCGCCGCACTGGGCGCCACGGCGATCGCCACCGTCGGCGCCCCGGCCGCCTCCGCCGCCGAAGAGCCGCTGACCGGTTACGAGTTGACCTGGGGCATCAAGGAGTCGTACCGCACCTATGTCACCGGCGCCGCCGCCGCCGGCGGCTTCACCCCCGCGGAGGGTGCCGCGCAGGCCGAGGGCAACGGCGCGTTCACCTTCGTGGCGGGCACCGGCACCTACGACTCCACCGCGCACACCCTCGAACTCGGCTTCCGGGGCAGTCTGGGTATCAGGTCCGAGGCGCACGGCTTCCACCTCACCCTCGCCGACGTCCGGTTCGACAGCGCGGACGCGGTGATCACCGCCGACGTCACCGAGGACGGCACCACCACGCAGGACGTGCCGCTCGCCGAGGTCACCGTCACCCGCGCGATGACGGACATGGCGACCACCCTGACCAAGGAGGCCGCGGACGTCTTCGGCGACGCCGCGTTCGAGGGCGCGGAGGGCGACCCGCTGACCGTCGTCCAGAAGAAGACGACCCAGTCCCCGTCCCCGACCGCCACCGGCTCCCCGAGCACCACCCCCACGCAGACGCCCTCGGCGACCGCCTCGGCCACCCCGACCGCCACCCCGAGCCAGTCCGCGACCGGGCGCCCGTCCCCGACGGCCACCGGCACCGTCCGCCCCCCCACCTCGCCGGCCGACCCCGACGCGCCCGTCGGCGCGGAGATAGCCGACGGCACGCTGAGGTGGGGCGTGAAGAAGTCCTTCCGCGCCCATGTCGTGGGCGGGGCCGCCCACGGGAGGATCACGGTCGCGGCCGGCGCCACCCAGGCCCCGGGCAACGGGGTGTTCACGTTCGTCGACGGCAAGGGCACGTACGACACCGGCGCCGGCACCCTCACCGCCGCGTTCGAGGGCGCCGTCACCTTCGCGGCGGACCAGCCGGGCGGCGCGTACGACCTCGACCTCACCCTCACCGACCTCACCGCCACCCTCGACGAGGGCACCGGCGAACTCACCGCCGACGTCACCAGTCTCGGCGACACGACGCAGGACGTGGTCCTCGCCCGTCTGACCGCCGGCTCCGCCGGCCCGGCCGTGAAGAACGACGTCCTCGCCGTGGCCGACGTGGCCGCCGAACTCACCGACGAGGGCGCCGAGGCGTTCGGCGGCCTCTACCGCGCCGGGACCGACCTGGACCCGCTGGACCTCTCCCTCGCCCTCACCGAGGGCGCGGACCTGCCCGGCGGCGCGACCGCCACCCCCTCGCCCACCACCGCCACCGGCGGCACCGGCTCCACCACCGGCGGGGCCATCGGCTCCACCGCCGGCGCAGTGACCGGCGGTCTCGCCGCGACCGGCTCCGACGTCCCGGTCGGCACGCTCGGCATCGCCGCCGCGGTGAGCGTCGTCGCGGGCGCCGGTGTGGTGCTGGCGGTGCGCCGCCGCCGCGAGGCGTGAAGGCGTCGAGGCGGCCTGGCCTCGCACCGCCGACGAGGTGACCCGGGCGTACGGGCGGGACGCGGAACGCCGGGCGGCCCGCCCGGAGCGGCAGCGAGCGGTCATGGAGCGCGGCGCAGGCGACGTCCTCGCCTCCCCTGCCGTACGACGCGGGTCACACCCCGCTGCGGCCCGCTGGTGTTTCAATTTCCCGGTGACTGACTACGACGTGCTGCGCGTGTTCTGCGCGGCGAACGGCGGATACGGCAACGAACTCGGGGTCGTCCGCGACGGATCGGTGCTGCCGGAGCGGGGCGAACGGCAGGAGCTCGCCGCGAAGCTCGGCTTCAGCGAGACGGTCTTCGTCGACGACCCCGAGCGCGGTGTCGTCGACATCTACACGCCCACGCTGCGGCTGCCCTTCGCCGGCCACCCCTGCGTCGGCACGGCCTGGCTGCTGGACGTGCCCGAACTGGTCACACCGGCCGGGGTGGTGGGGGCCCGGCAGGACGGGGAGTTCAGCTGGATCGAGGCGCGCGCGGAGTGGGCGCCGCCGCGGACGCTGCGGCAGTACGCGACGGCCGCCGAGGTCGACGACCTCGCGGTGCCGCCGAAAGGTGAGTGGATCTACGCCTGGGCCTGGGAGGACGAGCCCGGCGGCCGGGTCCGCGCCCGCGCCTTCCCCGGCCGCGACGACGGCATCGACGAGGACGAGGCGACGGGCGCGGCGGCCCTCCTGCTGACCGAACGCCTGGGCCGGGCGCTGAACATCACGCAGGGCACGGGTTCCCAGATCCTGACGGCACCGCAGCCCGGCGGCTGGGTGGAGATCGGCGGGCGCGTTCTCCTGGAACGGTGACGGACGGTGCCCCGGGCGCTCACGCGGACAGCGGGAACTCCTCACCCAGGGCACGGAAGACAGCCGTGTTCAAGGCGAACGCCCGCTTGCACTCCGCGACGATCCGCTGTCGCTCCAGCTCGTCCGCGTTCACCGCGTCCAGCAGTTCCCGGTACGCCCGCTTGAACGCGGCCGGGTTGGGGATCTCCTCGAAGACGTAGAAGCGGACGCCGTCGCCCTTCTTCTCGAAGCCCCAGGTCCGCTCCGCCTTGTCGCGGATGATCTGCCCGCCCGAGAGGTCGCCCAGGTACCGCGTGTAGTGGTGGGCGATGTACCCCGCCGGCCAGCGTTCGGCGCACTCCCGCACCCGGTCCGCGTACGCCCGCGTCGCGGGCAGCGCGTTCAGCGAGGCGCGCCAGCGGGGGCCGCGCAGATGCTCCAGGTCCCGCTCCAGGGCGGCCAGCCGGAACAGCTCGGGCCGGATGAAGGGTCCGGCCACCGGATCCGACGCCAGCCGCTCGGCCCCGGCTTCCAGCGCCTCGTAGACGAACCACAGCTGCTCGGTGTAGCGGGCGTACGCCTCCACGCCGAGCCGCCCGCCGAGCAGGTCGCTCATGAAGGTCGAGGTCTCCGCCTCCAGGTGCTGCTCGTGGGACGCGGTGCGAATGAGGTGCGAGAACGAGTCCATGGGTCCGGATTCTCTTGGTTAGGCTTACCTAAGTCAACAACTTGCCGACGGGCTGTCGGTAAATCCCTACCCACCATCCTCACCCGCCGCACCCGACGGCGCACGCGAGAGGGCCCGCCCCCCGAAGAGAGCGGGCCCCACGGGCGAGGAAGACCGTTACGGCAGCGTCAGGATGTCCGCCCCGGTCTCCGTCACCACCAGCGTGTGCTCGAACTGCGCCGTCCGCCTGCGGTCCTTGGTGACCACCGTCCAGCCGTCGTCCCACATGTCGTACTCGTGGGTCCCGAGCGTCAGCATCGGCTCGATCGTGAAGGTCATCCCCGGCCGCATCACCGTGGTCGCGTGCGGGCTGTCGTAGTGCGGGATGATCAGGCCCGAGTGGAACGACGAGTTGATGCCGTGCCCGGTGAAGTCCCGCACCACGCCGTACCCGAACCGCTTGGCGTACGACTCGATGACCCGGCCGATGACGTTGATCTGGCGGCCGGGCCTGACCGCCTTGATCGCCCGGTTCAGCGCCTCCCGGGTGCGCTCCACCAGCAGGCGGCTCTCCTCGTCCACGTCACCCACGAGATAGGTCGCGTTGTTGTCGCCGTGCACCCCGCCGATGTACGCCGTCACGTCCAGGTTGACGATGTCGCCGTCCCGCAGGACCGTCGAGTCGGGGATGCCGTGGCAGATCACCTCGTTGACCGACGTGCACAGCGACTTGGGGAAGCCGCGGTAGCCGAGCGTGGAGGGGTAGGCGCCGTGGTCGCACATGTACTCGTGCGCCACCTTGTCGAGTTCGTCCGTGGTGACGCCCGGCGCGATGATCTTCGCGGCCTCCTCCATCGCCCGCGCGGCGATCCGCCCGGCGATCCGCATCGCCTCGATGATCTCCGGGGTCTGCACCTCGGGCCCCGTGTACGGGGCCGGCGCGGGCTTGCCGACGTACTCGGGGCGGCGGATGCTTCCGGGTACGGAACGGGTGGGAGACAGCTCCCCTGGTACGAGCAGCGACTGGCCAGACATGCCAGCGAGTCTAACCAGCGAGGCATGGGGCACCATGTTCGTGGCGAAAGGAGCCGGTCATGGCCCTGTTCAAGAAGCGCACGGTCGGCAAGCCGGGCGAGTGGTACTACTGCCTGGAGCACAAGAAGGTCGAGGAGGGCCCGGACTGCCCGGGCAAGGACCGCTTCGGGCCGTACACCAGCCGCGCGGAGGCCGAACGCGCCATGGAGAGCGCGCGCGAACGCAACCTCCAGTGGGAGAACGACCCGCGCTGGCACGACGCGCCCACCCCTGGCCGGACCGACCAGGACTGACCCCGCTCAGACCGCGGAGGCCCCGGTCCCGGTCCCGGGCGCGTGCCGCTCGCGCGGCCACACCGATGTGCGCCCGCCCGCCCGCCGGGACCGGCTACCAGCGGGTCGGCGGCGGGGCCGTCAGCTGGTCGGCCAGCCGGGAGAGCCGGTCGCGCAGCCGGCGGCGGCCCCGGGGCGCGGGCAGCGAGTTCTCCCCGGCCGCCGCGCTGACCAGGTGCTGCACGGTGTCGAGGTCCAGCTCGGAGCCGTCCGGCACGGCCAGCGTCTCGTGGGCCATCGTGGCCAGGTCGTCGTCCTCGCCGGGGCCGATGGCGAGCACCGTCACCCCGGCCCGCCGGGCGTCGTGCACCCGCTCCAGCAGCGGCGCCCGCGTCCGCGCCGGGGACACCACGAGCAGGGTCTCGCCCCGCCGGGCCGCCTCGATCCGGCCGGGGCCGACCGCCAGGTGCGCCGGATCGGCCGGGCGGGCGTCGTGGCGGACGAGCGTCGGCGCCAGTTCCGGCGTGCCGGACCAGGCGGCCTCGTCCACCAGATGCGCGGCGAGGTGCCACGGCTCGTACTCCGGCGTCCCCACCAGCAGCAGCCCGCCCCCGTGCGCCACCACGGACCCGCGCAGCACGCCCGCGAACCGCCGCGTGGCCGGCAACCACTCGGTTCCGGCGAGCACTTCGCGCAGCAGCGCGACTCGTACGGCGTCCATATGTCCGCATCCTGCCGCAAACTGCCGCTCGTGACCGGCCGTTCACCACGAATTCGCCCGACCCGGGTACGGGAGCGCGGCCTTCGGGGCGGGCCGGTGGCGCGGGGCCGCCGGGCGCCCGTGACGCGGCTCACCCGGCCCGGTCCGGCGGCGGGGGCGGACGTAGAGTCGGCCCATGACCTCTACCGACAGTGCACAGACCCCCGCGAAGGCCCCCGCCAAGGACCCCTGGGACCTGCCCGACGTCTCCGGTCTCGTCGTCGGCGTGCTCGGCGGGACCGGCCCGCAGGGCAAGGGCCTCGCCCACCGGCTCGCCAAGGCCGGCCAGAAGGTGATCCTCGGTTCGCGGGCCGCCGAGCGGGCCCGGGACGCCGCCGAGGAGCTGGGCCACGGCGTCGAGGGCGCCGACAACGCCGAGTGCGCGCGGCGCAGCGACATCGTGATCGTCGCCGTGCCGTGGGAGGGACACGCCGAGACCCTTCGGGCGCTGCGCGGGGAGCTGGCCGGGAAGCTGGTCGTGGACTGCGTCAACCCGCTCGGCTTCGACAAGAAGGGTGCCTACGCGCTGAAGCCGCAGGAGGGCAGCGCCGCCGAGCAGGCCGCCGCCCTGCTGCCGGACTCGCGGGTCACCGCCGCCTTCCACCACCTGTCCGCCGTCCTGCTCCAGGACCCGGAGATCGACGAGATCGACACCGATGTGATGGTGCTCGGCGAGGTGCGGGCCGATGTGGAGATCGTGCAGGCGCTGGCCGGGCGCATCCCGGGCATGCGCGGCATCTTCGCCGGACGGCTGCGCAACGCCCACCAGGTGGAGTCGCTGGTCGCCAACCTGATCTCGGTGAACCGCCGCTACAAGGCGCACGCGGGGCTCCGCGTCACGGACGTATGAGCCCATGGGGGACACTGGTGGGGCACCACCCCGCAGTGTCCCCCGCAAGGAGCCGACCGAAATGCCCCGTCTCGCCCTCTATGCCCTTGTCGTCTGCGTCCTCGCCGTCGTCGCGGCCGTGCTCTCCTTCGCGCAGGGCAGCTGGCTGGGGATCCTGTGGGTGCTCATGGCGGGTCTGTCGTCCAACATGTGCTGGTACTACCTCAAGCGCCGCCGCGTCACGGAGTGACCGAGCAGACCTCGCTCCCGCCGCGCCAGAAGCGGTAGAGGTCGTAGCCGCAGTAGGTGTCGACGTCGCTGATGCCGAGGCCGCGCAGGATCGTGTCGATCAGGTCGAAGAACGCGCCGTTCACCGACGGGATCCACAGCAGCGCGAACACGAACAGCAGCCCGAACGGCGCGAAGGGCTCCAATTGGCGCCTCAGGCTGTACGACAGCCAGGGCTCGATCACGCCGTAGCCGTCCAGGCCCGGCACCGGCAGGAAGTTCAGGATCGCCGCCGTCACCTGGAGCAGTGCCAGGAACGCCAGCGCGAACCGGAAGTCCCGCGGCACCCCGTCCAGCGCGTCCAGCCAGAACGGGGCCGTGCACACCACCGCGAACAGCACGTTCGTCAGCGGGCCCGCCGCCGAGATCAGGCTGTGCCGCCAGCGGCCCCGGATCCGCCCGCGCTCGATGAACACGGCACCGCCCGGCAGGCCGATCCCGCCCATGATCACGAACAGTACGGGCAGCACGATGCTCAGCAGCGCGTGCGTGTACGTCAGCGGATTCAGCGTGAGATAGCCCTTCGCGCCGACCGTGATGTCCCCGCTGTGCAGGGCCGTGCGCGCGTGCGCGTACTCGTGCAGGCACAGCGAGACGATCCAGGCCGCCGTCACGAACAGGAAGATGGCCACCCCGGGCTGCTCCGCGAACCCGGTCCAGGTCGCCCAGCCCGTGACCGCCGTCACGGCGAGGATCCCGACGAAGACGGGACTGATCCGCCGGTCGCCGGGTCGGATGGCGGCGATGGTCATACGGCTCCCCCCTCGGGGCACGTGGGTGCGGCTCGGTGCGCTGGGTGCGGGCTGGGTGCGGGCTGGGTGCGCCCGACCGTACCGGGCGTACCCGGAAAACGTCTCGCTAACGGGCATCGGTTCCTAGGAAGGTGGGTCCATGGGACTGTGGCGGGTGTTCTACGCGGGATGGCAGATGGAGTGCTGCGGCACACCGTTCTCGGTCGGTGACGAGGTGAGCTGGCAGCTGCTGCTCGTCCCCGGCGGAGAACCGGCCTCCGCCATCACCGGCCCCGCCGAGCACGTGGCCGGGGCGGACCACGGCATCCGGGTCGTCCAGGACGCGGGCCTCACCGTGGCCCTGTCCGAGGACCCCGGACCGGCGCCCGCCGAACCGGGGCCCGTGCGCCGCTCGGGGCTGCTCGCCGTCGAGACCCACGGTGGCCGCTGGCCGGAGGTCACCGGCCGGGTCCGCTCGATCCACGTCGTCGTCGAGGACCTCGCCCGGGGCGCCCGCGGCACCCGGGAGCCGGTGCCGGGCTCGCGCGCCCTGCGCGAGGCCGACCGGTGCCCGAAGTGGTTCCGGGACGAGGAGGGGGGCGTGCTGGTCGGGCTGGAGGTGCCGTCGTGAGCGGCCGGCCGCCCGGCCCCGCCGTCCCGCGACCGGAGAGAATGGACCCCGTGCGCTACCGCATCCTCGGCACCACCCAGGCACTCCGCCCCGACGGCACGGCCGTCCCCGTGGGCGGGGCGCGGCTGCGCGCGCTGCTCACCGTGCTGGCGCTGCGCGCCGGGCGGGCCGTGCCCGCCGGGCTGCTCGTCGACGAGGTGTGGGACGGCGACCCGCCCGCCGACGCCCCGGGCGCCCTGCAGGCGCTGGTGGGCCGGCTGCGCCGGGTGCTCGGCGCCGACGCCGTCGAGTCCGTGGACGGCGGCTACCGGCTCGGCGCCGGCCCCGACGACATCGACCTGCACCGCTTCACCCGCCTGGCCGACGACGGGGCCCGCGCCCTCGCCGACGGCGACCCCGCCAAGGCCGCCGCCCTCCTCGACGACGCCCTCGCCCTGTGGCGCGACCCCGTCCTCGCCGACCTGCCCGACCGCACGGCCGAGGCGGCCCGCTGGGAGACCCTGCGGCGGGACGCCCGCCGGACCCGGCTCGCCGCCGCCCTCGCCCTCGGCCGGGCCGAGCAGGCGCTGCCCGAGCTGACCGCGCTGTGCGACGCCCACCCGCTGGACGAGCCCCTCCAGGCACTGCGGCTGCGCGCCCTGCGCGAGGCGGGCCGCACCGCCGAGGCGCTGGCCACCTACGACGACGTACGCCGGCTCCTGGCGGACCGGCTCGGCTCCGATCCGGGGCCCGAACTGCGAGCCCTGCACGCCGAGTTGCTGCGCCGGTCGACGGTGCCCGCCCCGCCGGTCCCGCGTCCCCCGGGCAATCTGCGGGCCCGTCTCACCTCCTTCGTCGGCCGCGACACCGACATCGGCACCATCCGCGGCGACCTGGCCGCCGCCCGCCTCGTGACCCTGCTGGGCCCCGGCGGCGCCGGGAAGACCCGGCTGTCGCAGGAGGTCGCCGAGGGCGCCGGGGACGCCGCCCGGGACGGGGTCTGGCTGGTGGAGCTGGCGCCGGTCGACGATCCGGCCGCCGTCCCCGAGGCCGTGCTCACCGCGATCGGCGCCCGCGAGACCGTGCTGCACGGCGCCGGCGCCGAGGAGTTCCGGGCGGTCACCGAACGCCACGACGACCCCGTCGAACGCCTGGTCGAGCACTGTGTCCGGCGCCGGATGCTGATCGTCCTCGACAACTGCGAGCACGTCGTCGAGGCCGCCGCCCGGCTCGTCGCCGAGCTGCTGGAACGCTGCCCGCGGGTGACCGTGCTCGCCACCAGCCGGGAACCGCTCGGCGTCCCCGGCGAGGTGCTGCGGCCCGTGGAACCGCTGCCCGAGCCGTACGCGCTGCGGCTGCTCGCGGACCGGGGGGCCGCCGCCCGGCCGGGCTTCCGCGTCGAGGACGATCCCCGGGCCTGCGCGGAGATCTGCCGCCGCCTCGACGGACTGCCCCTCGCCATCGAACTCGCCGCCGCCCGGCTGCGGATGCTCACCCCCCGCCAGATCGCCGACCGCCTCGACGACCGCTTCCGCCTGCTCACCTCCGGCAGCCGCACCGTGCTGCCCCGCCAGCAGACCCTGCGGGCCGTCGTCGACTGGTCCTGGGACCTGCTCGACGAGGAGGAGCGGGACGTCCTGCGCCGGCTGTCCGTCTTCGCCGGCGGCTGCGACCTGGCCGCCGCCGAGGCCGTCTGCGGCCCCGCCGCCCTCGACGCGCTCGGCTCCCTCGTCGACAAGTCGCTGGTGGTGGCCGCTCCCTCCGGTGACGGCGCGATGCGCTACCGGCTCCTGGAGACCGTCGCCGAGTACGCCCGCGAACGCCTCGGCGCCTCCGGCCGGCGCGCCGAGACCGAGCGCGCCCACCTGACGTACTACCGCGAACTCGCCCGCACCACCGACCCGCTGCTGCGCGGCCCCGGCCAGCTCGCCGCCGTCGAACGGCTGGAGCGCGAGTACGAGAACCTGCGCACCGCCCTGCGCACCGCCGTCGCCGCGCGCGACGAGCAGGAGGCGCTGTGCCTGGTGCTGTCGCTCGCCTGGTACTGGCAGATGCGCGACCTGCGCATCGAGGGCCGCAACTGGTCCCGTGCCGTGATGGACCTGGGTCCCGACCCGTTCACCGAACCGGTCCGCAAGGCCCTCCCGGTGTGGCAGCGGTGCACCGCCGAACCGCCCCCCATGACCGGGGAGGTCCTCCAGGAGGCCCGGCGCGGCGTCCACCTGGGTCACCTCGCCTGCATGGACACCGAACTCGACTCCTGGCAGAGCCCCCAGGCCCAGCGCAAACTCCAGATCATCGCCCAGGTCTACGAACCCGGCCTGCCGCAGACCTGCCGCAGCCCCGGCATGCTGTCGTTCTACGCCGTGATGCTGACCGGCGGCATGGACCGGCTCGGCACCATCCTCGACGCCGCCGTCGAGACCTGCCGCGCGACTCCCGGCTTCGAGTGGGAACTGGCCGCCAGCCTCCAGCTGCGCGCCAACGTCCTCGCCAACCGCCCCGACCGGGCCGGCGACGCCGGCCGGGACGCCGACGAGTCGCTGGAGATCTACGAACGCCTCGGCGACGCCTGGGGCAGCGCCGAGGCACTCTCCGCGCGTGCCGAGGCCCACGAGCGCAAGGGCCGCCACCTCCAGGCCGCCGCCGACTACGAGGCCGCCATGGAACACGCCCGGCGGCTCGGCGCCCGCGCCCAGTACGCGATCCTCTCCGCCCGGCTGGGCAGCGCCCTGCTGGAGGCGGGCGAGACCGAGCGCGGCGAGCGGCTGCTGCGGGAGGTGATCGACTCCACGGAGGGCGCCCACAACGAGGCCATGCCGTTCGGCCGGGTCATCCTCGCCGGATGGCTCAGCATCACCGGTCGCACCGCCGAGGCGCGCGTGCAGCTGCGGGCCCTGCGTGAGGAGTTCGCCATCGCGCACTTCGTCGTCTTCGACGCGTTCATCCTCGGCCAGGAGGCCTGGGTGGACGCCCTGGACGGCCGCTTCGAGCAGGCCAGGGAACGGATCCGGCACGCTCTGCGCCAGGCCGACGACCCGCTGGCGAAGGCCATGGCCCCGCAGCTGTTCTCGGCGTATCTCGTCATCGCCGCCCTGGCCATGTCCGGGTACGGCGGCGGACGCGACGCCCATGACGCCGCCCGCTGTCTCGGCGCCGCCGACGCGCTGCTGCCCCCCGGCCATCTGTGGTCCGCGCTGGAGCGCGCGGCACGCGACCGTGCCGCGGCCGCCGTACGGGCCGCGCTGTCCGCCGAGGAGTACGCGGCGGCGTACGCCGAAGGCGGCGGCCTCACCCCGCAGGAGGCCGCCGCCCTGGTGTGACCACCGGGTGCCCCGGTCAGCTCTTGGTCTTGAACTTGCGGATCGCGATCGGCGCCATCACCGCCGTGATCAGCACCGTCCAGCCGAGCGTCACCCACAGGTCGCGTGCGACCGGGCCGCCCACCATCAGTCCGCGCGCCGCGTCCGCGAGCGTGGACAGCGGGTTGTAGTCGGTGAAGGCCTGGAGCCAGCCCGGCATCGACTGCGGCGGCGCGAACACCGAGGAGCCGAACTGGAGCGGCATCAGCACCAGGAATCCCATGCCCTGCACGGACTGCGCGTTCTTCAGGACCACGCCGAGGGTCAGGAACACCCACATCAGGGAGGAGCCGAACGCCGCCGCCAGGCCCACGGCCGCGAGCAGACCGCCCCAGTTGGTGATGTCGAAGCCCACCAGCACACCCACGACCAGCAGGATCGCGACGGCGACCAGCATCCGCATCAGCTCGACGGCGATCTTCGCGAAGAGCACCGAGCCCCGGCCGATGGGCAGCGAGCGGAAGCGGTCCATGACACCGGAGTTGAAGTCCTGGTTGAACCCGGTGCCGACCCCCATGGCCATGTTCATCCCCATCATGGCCAGCAGTCCGGGCACGACGTACTGGACGTACTCGTCCTGCCCGCCGCCCAGCGCCTGCCCGATCGACCCGCCGAAGACGTAGACGAACAGCAGGGTGAACACGATCGGCATCAGCACCGCGTCGAACATCGACTCCGGGTCCTGCCGGATCCACAGCAGATTGCGGCGGACCAGCGCGCCGGTGTGCCGCAGATGCCCGCGCAGCGGGATCGGGGTGTCGGAGGCCGGGGCGGTGGTGGTGACGGTGGTGGCGCTCATACGGCGACCTCCTCGCGGGCGTGGGCGGGCGTGGCGTCCTGCGGGGCGCTGGCACGGTGGCCGGTGAGGGACAGGAACACCTCGTCCAGGCTGGGCAGTTCGGTGCTGACCGAGGACAGGGTGATCCCGCGGCCGACGGCCGCGGCGACCACCGCGGTCAGCTGCTCGTCGCTGAGGATCGGCACGAGCACGGTGCCGCGCTCGGCGTCCACGGTGGTGGTGGCGAGGCCGGTGATGCCGAGGTCGTCCAGGGCGCGGGCCAGCGGGCGCAGCTGGAGCGGATCGGCCGGCTTCACCCGCAGGGTGCGTCCGCCCACCTTGGCCTTCAGCTCCTCGATGCCGCCGGTCGCGATGACCTTGCCGCGGTCGACGACGGTCAGCTCGGAGGCGAGCTGCTCGGCCTCCTCCATGTACTGCGTGGTCAGCAGCACGGTCACGCCGTCCCCGACCATGCGCTTGACCTCGCTCCACACCTCGTTGCGGGTGCGCGGGTCCAGACCGGTGGTCGGCTCGTCCAGGTAGAGCACGGCCGGCCGGCCGATCATCGAGGCGGCCAGGTCGAGCCTGCGGCGCATACCGCCGGAGTACGTCGCGGCGGGCCGCTTGGCCGCGTCGGTGAGCGAGAAGCGCTCCAGCAGCTCGTCGGCGCGGGCGCGGGCGTCCTTGCGGGGCAGGTCCAGCAGCCGCCCGATCAGATACAGGTTCTCCCAGCCGGGCAGCTTCTCGTCCACCGAGGCGTACTGCCCGGTCAGACCGATCACCCGGCGCAGCTGCCGGGGCTGCCGTACGACGTCGTAACCGGCGACGGTGGCCTGGCCGGCGTCGGGGGCGAGCAGGGTGGACAGGATCCGGACCAAAGTGGTCTTGCCGGCGCCGTTCGGGCCGAGCACCCCCATCACGGTGCCCTCTCGCACCTCCAGGTCGACGCCGTCCAGCGCCTTCGTCTCCCCGAAGTGCTTCACCAGCCCTCGTACGGTGACGGCCGTGGTGCCGTTCTGCTTGTCGATGCGTGTCATGCCGACGACGGTGCCAGGCCCCACCGACAAACGGCCGACAGGTCACCGACAGCCCGCCGACACCGCCCGCCGGCGGGCCCCGGCAACGGAACAGCCCCGCCGACGGGGGACGATCGGCGGGGCTGTCCGGTACCGCGGTGGCTCAGTGGACGGAGTGCTCCTCCTGCGGGAACGTTCCGCCGACGACGTCCTCGGCGAACGCCCGCACCGCGTCCCCCATCACCTGACGCAGATCCGCGTACTGCTTGACGAACTTCGGCACCCGGCCGCCGGTCAGCCCGAGCATGTCGGTCCACACCAGCACCTGCGCGTCCGTCTCCGCACCCGCGCCGATGCCTACCGTCGGGATGTGCAGGGTCCGGGTCACCTCGGCCGCCAGCTCGGCCGGCACCAGCTCCAGCACCACCGCGAACGCGCCCGCGTCCTGCACGGCCTTGGCGTCCCGCAGCAGCTGCTGGGCCGCCTCCTCGCCACGCCCCTGCACCCGGTACCCCATGGCGTTCACCGACTGCGGGGTCAGCCCGATGTGGGCCATCACCGGGATGCCGGACTCCACCAGCAGCCGGATCTGCTCGTGCGAGCGCTCGCCGCCCTCCAGCTTCACGGCCTGCACGCCCGCCTCCTTCACCAGGCGGGTCGCCGAGCGCAGCGCCTGCACCGGGCCCTCCTGGTAGGAGCCGAACGGCAGGTCGCCGACGATCAGCGAGCGCCGGGTGCCGCGCACCACCGCGGCGGACAGCATGGTCATCTCGTCGAGGGTGACGGGGACGGTGGTCTCGTACCCGAGGTGGCAGTTGCCCGCCGAGTCGCCGACCAGGATCACCGGGATCCCGGCCTCGTCGAAGACGGACGCGGTCATCGCGTCGTAGGCGGTGAGCATCGGCCACTTCTCGCCCCGCTCCTTGGCGAGGGCGATGTCGCGGACGGTGATACGCCGGGTGCCCTTGCCCCCGTACAGCGCCTTGCTGCCGTCGGAGGGGCCGCTCTTCGCGGTCCGGGCAGCCGAAAGCTGAGTCATTGCAACGGCTCCTTACGTCATCTCGAGGCGCCCTGACGGCGTCCCCGGATCAGTCCCATGGTGGCACCTCGTACCACGGTCGGCTAGGGGACCCCCCGGTCGCCCGCCCGGGTGCCGGACGACCTGTTCGCCGGGCCGATGCCGCTGCGCACGATCATGCGCCGGGCGCCGAACTGCCGGGAGGGCCTGGCGGGGGCGATCGTCGACCGGCTGCTGGGGGACTGCGCCCGGCGGGCGGTGGCGCGCCACGCCGGTGAGCCGGAATGTGCGCGTTTCGTCACAGTGGCCGTCACGAACGCCACAATCGGAACTCCCCGCGCGTGCTTCGTCGTCCTCGTGCCCGTACGGCCGTCATGGGACGGCAGGAAGAAGCCGATCATCCCCTAGGGTCTTAGGCACGGGGGAGACGGTGTGCACGGCAGGTAGCGAGGCGACGGTATGGCGCAGCAGGCGTACGTGACGGAGACGGACGGCGGCGGCTCGGGGCCCGAGCGCCGGGAACCCGGCTTCCGGCGCCTGGCGGACCGTCTCGTGGCCGGCTGGCGCGGCGACCCGCGGATCTGGCGCCGCGGGCTGGTCGTGGCCGCTCTGGCGGCACTGCTGGCCCTGGTGATGGTCGCGCACGCGCACATCCCCAACCGGTTCGGCAACCTGGGCAGCCTCACCGAGACGTTCCTGCCCTGGCTGGGCCTGTGCGTCCCGGTACTGCTCCTGCTGGCCCTCGTGCGCAGGTCCGCGACCGCGCTGATCGCGGTGCTGCTCCCGGCGATCGCCTGGCTCAACCTCTTCGGCGGACTGCTCACCGACAAGGCGGCGGGCGGCGGCGACCTCATGGTGGCCACGCACAACGTCAACGCCGACAACGCCGACCCGGCCGGCACCGCCCGCTCGGTGGCCGCGTCCGGCGCCGACGTGGTGGCCCTGGAGGAGCTGCGGGCCTCGGCGGTGCCGGCGTACGAGGAGGCGCTGGCGCCGACCTACCGGTACCACTCGGTGCAGGGCACCGTCGGCGTGTGGAGCAAGTACCCGCTCAGCGACATCGCGCCGGTGGACATCAAGCTGGGCTGGACCCGGGCCATGCGGGCCACCGTGACGACCCCGGCCGGGCCGGTCGCGGTGTACGTCGCCCATCTGCCCTCGGTGCGGGTGAAGCTGGAGGCCGGGTTCACCGCGCGGCAGCGCGACACCAGCGCCGACGCGCTGGGTGAGGCCATCGCCGGTGAGCCGCTGGAGCGGGTGGTCCTGCTCGGCGACCTCAACGGCACCATGAACGACCGGGCGCTGAACGCCGTGACCTCGCAGATGCGCTCCACCCAGGGCGCGGCGGGCAGCGGCTTCGGGTTCAGCTGGCCGGCGTCGTTCCCGATGGCGCGGATCGACCAGATCATGGTGAAGGGGGTCGAGCCGATGAAGTCCTGGACGCTGCCGGAGACGGGGAGCGACCATCTGCCGGTGGCGGCGCGGGTCCAGCTGTCCGCGGAGTCCTGAGGGATCGCGACCGGGCCGGGAGGGCAGGGCCGGGAATACGGGTGTGGGAGACTTTGTTCCGTAGCTGAACATAAGTCGCCCGTCCCCGCTCCCCTGAAAGGCAAGGCCTCCATGCCCCTGGCCCTGCTCGCCCTGGCCGTAGGTGCCTTCGGTATCGGCACGACCGAGTTCGTGATGATGGGCCTGCTGCCCGACGTCGCGGCCGACCTCGGCATCTCCATCCCCAGCGCCGGCCACCTGGTCTCCGCGTACGCCCTCGGTGTCGTCATCGGCGCCCCGCTGCTCGCGGCCCTCACCGCGCGCATGTCCCGCCGCGCGGTCCTCATCGGCCTGATGGTCCTGTTCGTCGCGGGCAACGCCCTCTCGGCGTTCGCCCCCGACGAGCACTACCTGCTGGCCGCCCGCTTCCTCAGCGGCCTGCCGCACGGCGCCTTCTTCGGCGTCGGCGCCGTGGTGGCCACCAGCCTGGTCGCCCCCGAACGCAAGGCCCGCTCGGTCTCCCTGATGTTCCTCGGCCTGACCGTCGCCAACATCGCCGGTGTCCCCGTCGCCACCCTCGTGGGCCAGCACCTCGGCTGGCGCGCCGCCTTCCTCGGGGTCAGCGCGATCGGCCTCGCGGCGATCGCCTCCCTGGCCCTGCTCATCCCGCACGACGGCACCCAGGCCCCCGCCACCGGACTGCGCGGCGAACTGGCCGCCCTGCGCTCGCTCCCGGTCTGGCTGGCGCTCGGCACCACGGTCGCGGGCTTCGGCGCGCTGTTCGCGGCGTACAGCTACATCACCCCGATGCTCACGGACGCGGCGGGCTACGCCGAGACGAACGTGACCCTGCTGCTGGCCCTGTTCGGCGTGGGCGCGACGATCGGCAACCTGCTCGGCGGCCGGCTCGCCGACCACGCGATGCGCGGCACGCTGTTCGGCGGCCTGTTGGCCCTGGCGGCGGTCCTGTTCGCGTTCCCCCTGCTGATGCGCACACCCGCCACGGCGGCCCTGGCGGTGGCCCTGCTCGGCACGGCCGCCTTCGTCACCGGCTCCCCGCTCCAGCTGATGGTCATGGAGAAGGCCGCCGCGGCCCCCTCCCTGGCCTCCTCCGCCAACCAGGCCGCCTTCAACCTCGCCAACGCGGGCGGCGCCTGGATCGGCGGCCTCGCCCTGGCCGCGGGCTTCGGCACCACGTCCCCCGCCCTCGCGGGCGCCCTCCTCGCCGTCCTCGGCCTGGCGGTCGCGGCGGCTGCCTACGCGGTGGACCACCGCCGGTCCGTCCCGCGCCAGGGCCGCGAACGCCTGGTGGCGTCGGGAACCCCGACGGCAACAGAACAGGTACGGCACTGACCCCACCTGAAGGGGCGCGGGGCCCTGTCGAACGTGCGGCTCCGCCGCGTGGACACGACCAGCCACGACGCACCGTCAGACAGCGACGCCACCCCGGCCCCGCGGCGGGAAACGCGGCACCACGGCGGGACGCCTACTCCCGCCACCCATTGGTGATCGGCAGCCGCCGGTCCTTCCCGAACCCCTTCGGCGAGATCTTGGTACCCGGCGGATACTGGCGCCGCTTGTACTCCGCGGTGTCCACCAGCCGCAGCGTACGAGCCACCAGCTCGGCGTCGAAGCCGGCCGCGACGATGGTGCCGGCGCCCTCGTCGCGGTCGACGTAGCGTTCCAGGATGGCGTCCAGGACGGGGTAGTCCGGCAGCGAGTCGCTGTCGACCTGCCCGGGGCGCAGTTCCGCGCTCGGCGGTTTGCTGATCGAGTTCTCCGGGATGGGCGGGGTCTCGCCGCGCGCCTCGGCCGCCCGGTTGCGCCACCGGGCGAGCCGGAAGACCGACGTCTTGTAGACGTCCTTGATGGGGCCGTACGCGCCGACCGAGTCGCCGTACAGCGTGGAGTAGCCGACCGCCAGCTCGGACTTGTTGCCGGGGGCCAGCACGATGTGGCCCTCCTGGTTGGAGAGGGCCATCAGGAGCGTGCCCCGCAGGCGGGACTGGAGGTTCTCCTCCGCCAGGCCGGTCAGCCCCAGCGCACCCATGTACGCGTCGAACATGGGCGCGATCGAGACCGTGCGGAAGTTCAGGCCCGTACGGCGGGCCAGCTCCGCCGCGTCGCCCTTGGAGTGCTCGGACGAGTACTTGGAGGGCATCGACACGCCGTACACGTTCTCCGCGCCCACCGCGTCGCAGGCGATCGCCGCGACCAGCGCGGAGTCGATCCCGCCGGACAGGCCGATGAGCACGGACCGGAAGCCGTTCTTGACGACGTACGCGCGCAGGCCCGTGACGAGCGCCGAGTACACCTCCGCGTCGTCGTCCAGGCGCTCGGCGTACCCGCCCGTGTACTCCGGCTCGTACGGCGCGAGCGGCTCCTCGGAGAGGACCAGACGGTCGACGCGCAGACCGTCGTCGACCACGCCGGCCGGCGCGCCGGGCGTCGCGGCCGGCAGGTCCAGGTCCAGGACCAGGCATTCCTCGGCGAACTGCGCCGCCCGCGCGACCACCTCGCCGCTCGCGTCGACCACGATCGAGTCACCGTCGAACACCAGCTCGTCCTGCCCTCCCGTCATGGCGAGGTAGGCGGTGGTGCAGCCGGCCTCCTGGGCCCGCTTGCGGACCAGCTCCAGACGGGTGTCGTCCTTGTCACGCTCGTACGGCGAGGCGTTGACCGAGATCAGCAGGCCCGCCCCGGCGGAGCGGGCGGCGGGGACGCGGCCGCCGTCCTGCCACAGGTCCTCGCAGATGGCGAGCGCGATGTCGACGCCGTGCAGCCGCACCACCGGCATGGTGTCGCCGGGCACGAAGTACCGGAACTCGTCGAAGACGCCGTAGTTCGGCAGGTGGTGCTTGGCGAAGGTGAGGACCACCTCGCCGCGGTGCAGCACTCCCGCCGCGTTCTGCGGAGCGCCGGCCGGCTGGCCGTACTTCGGCTGGGCGGTCTCGCAGCGGTCGAGGTAGCCGACGAGCACCGGCAGTTCGCCGAAGCCCTCCTCGGCGAGCCGCGCGGCGAGTCCGCGCAGGGCCGCGCGGGACGCCTCGACGAAGGACGGGCGCAGGGCCAGATCCTCGACGGGATACCCGGTCAGCGCCATCTCGGGGAACGCGACGAGATGCGCTCCCCGCTCGGCGGAGTGCCGGGTCCAGCGGAGGATCGCCTCGGCGTTCCCGGCGAGGTCGCCGACGCGCGAGTCGATCTGGTTGAGGGCGAGACGAAGTCGAGGCACACGCCCAGTGTAATCGTCAAAGCGACGCAATGGGGGGTGGCGGGCGAGCGGGCCGGCCCCCGCCGGCCGCCGGGCCGGGCCGCTCAGCCGGCCTTCGCGCCCCGCTCCGCCAGCATGTCGGCCATCAGGTCGATCTCCGACTGCTGCGCCTCCACCATGCCCTGCGCCAGCTGTTTCTCCACCTTGACCGTGCACGCCGAGACACAGCCCTCGGCCATGTGGACGCCGCCCTTGTGGTGCTCGGTCATCAGCTTCAGGAAGTAGACCTCGGCCTCCCGGCCGCCGAGCCTGCCGAGCCTGGCCAGCTCGTCGTTCGTCGCCATGCCCGGCATCAGCGAGCCGTCGCCCCTGGACGGCGCGTCGCCCATGCCCATCCAGCTCATCGGGGGCTTCGCGGACACCTTCGGCAGCTCCCACAGATCCAGCCAGCCCAGCAGCATGCCGCGCTGGTTGGCCTGGGTCTGCGCGATGTCGTACGCGAGGCGCCGCACCTCCTCGTCGCGGGTGCGGTCGCGCACGATGTACGACATCTCCACGGCCTGCTGGTGGTGGACCGCCATGTCACGGGCGAAGCCGGCGTCCGCGGAGTCGGCGGCGGGCACCCGCGGCGAACCGCTGTCCGAGGCGACCGCGTAGGTGATCGCACCGGCCGCGACGAGCACCGCCGCCGCGGCCCCCGCGACCCACCCGGCCTGCGCCCGCCTCACTGCGGCAGTCCGCCCGTGCAGGCGGCGCCCTTCTCGGGGGTCTGCTCGCCCTGCACGTACTTCTCGAAGAACGTGCCCACGTTCGGGTCGTCCGCGCCGGTCACCGTCCGCTGGTGGCCCCACGCCGTCAGCATGATCGGGGCGGACTGGTCCTCGTTCGGGCTCATCAGCGTGTACGGCGTGCTCTTGACCTTCTCGGCCAGCTTGGCCACGTCCGCCTTGTCGGCCTTGCTGGTGTACGTGACCCAGACCGCGCCGTGCTCCAGCGAGTGCACGGCGTTCACGTTGTTCAGTTCCTTGGTGTAGACGTCCCCGTTGCAGTTCATCCACGCCTGGTGGTGGTCACCGCCGACCGGGGGCTCCGTGCCGTACTTCACGTCCGTCTTCACATGGGTCCGGGACAGCGTCCCCTCCCATGTCCGCACCCCGTCCGAGCCGGTGACGAACTTCCCCGACGTCTTGTCGTCGCTCGCCGTGCTGTCCGAGTCACCGGACTGCGACCGCACGAGCACGACACCGCCGGCCACCAGACCGGCGACGATCACCGCGCTGACGCCGATGGTGAGGATCCGGTTGCGGCGCTCGCGGGCCTGTTCGGCCCGCCGCATCTCGGCTATGCGCGCCTGGCGTGCCGTACTGCTCGTGTTCTTGGCGGAACCCATGGGGCCGGCCCTTCTGGGGAGCGGGAGACGGTCGGGTGCGCTGATCGTAATGGGGTACACCGCTGCTCCTGTAGGGAGGTCACGGGAATCCCCGGGGAATGGCCCGATCCGCACCGGGGGCCACGGGGTGCCGGGCGGCCGTTACGGATGTCGGCGAGAGCAGGCAAGATGGGCCTGAGGGCCGTACATCTGCCGTACCCGAGCCGTTCAGGGCGCGGTCGGCCGGCCGATCAAGGTCCGCAACGCGCGTGAAATGGTGTTGTGGTGGGATGCTCAGGTGCCCGACCGCCTCCCGGTGGTGCCCGGGGCCGGCGGCCTGACCAGCAAGGATGGGGAAGCGGAAGATGGACAAGCAGCAGGAGTTCGTGCTCCGGACTCTGGAGGAGCGCGACATCCGGTTCGTACGCCTGTGGTTCACGGACGTGCTGGGCTTCCTCAAGTCCGTTGCCGTGGCTCCGGCCGAGCTGGAGCAGGCCTTCGACGAGGGCATCGGTTTCGACGGCTCCGCGATCGAGGGCTTCGCCCGGGTCTACGAGTCCGACATGATCGCCAAGCCCGACCCGTCCACCTTCCAGGTCCTGCCCTGGCGCGCGGAGGCCCCCGGCACGGCCCGGATGTTCTGCGACATCCTCATGCCGGACGGCTCCCCGTCCTTCGCGGACCCGCGCTACGTCCTCAAGCGCGCCCTGGCCCGCACCTCCGACCTGGGCTTCACCTTCTACACCCACCCGGAGATCGAGTTCTTCCTGCTGAAGGACCGCCCGCTGGACGGCTCGCGCCCCACCCCGGCCGACAACTCCGGCTACTTCGACCACACCCCCCAGAACATCGGCATGGACTTCCGCCGCCAGGCGATCACCATGCTGGAGTCCATGGGCATCTCGGTGGAGTTCTCCCACCACGAGGGCGCCCCCGGCCAGCAGGAGATCGACCTCCGCTACGCCGACGCGCTCTCCACCGCCGACAACATCATGACCTTCCGCCTGGTCATGAAGCAGGTCGCGCTGGAGCAGGGCGTCCAGGCCACCTTCATGCCGAAGCCGTTCTCCGAGCACCCGGGCAGCGGTATGCACACCCACCTGTCGCTGTTCGAGGGCGACCGCAACGCGTTCTACGAGTCGGGTGCCGAGTACCAGCTCTCCAAGGTCGGCCGCTCCTTCATCGCGGGCCTGCTGCGGCACGCGGCGGAGATCTCCGCGGTGACGAACCAGTGGGTGAACTCCTACAAGCGCATCTGGGGCGGCTCCGAGCGCACGGCCGGCGCGGGCGGCGAGGCCCCCTCCTACATCTGCTGGGGCCACAACAACCGCTCCGCCCTGGTCCGCGTGCCGATGTACAAGCCGGGCAAGACGGGCTCGGCCCGGGTCGAGGTCCGCTCCCTGGACTCCGGCGCCAACCCCTACCTCGCCTACGCCGTGCTGCTCGCCGCCGGCCTGAAGGGCATCGAGGAGGGCTACGAGCTGCCGCCGGGCGCCGAGGACGACGTGTGGGCCCTGTCCAACGCGGAGCGCCGCGCCATGGGCATCGAACCCCTCCCGCAGAACCTCGGCGAGGCCCTCACCCTCATGGAGAGCAGCGACCTCGTCGCCGAGACCCTGGGCGAGCACGTCTTCGACTTCTTCCTGCGCAACAAGCGGCAGGAGTGGGAGGAGTACCGCTCCGAGGTGACCGCGTTCGAGCTGCGGAAGAACCTGCCGGTGCTGTAGCTACGCCACCGGCGCCTTCTCCGGCATCTTGTCCGGCTCGGGGGGCTGCTTCCTGGTGATCTTCGGCATGCGCTCGCCGGGCGAGCGGCGCAGCAGCTTCAGGGAGCGGCCCTCCACCCAGGCGTTCCACGCCTTGAGGTAGTAGAGAAGGTGCTCACGTGAGTCGTCCTTGCGGCGGTGGCGGTGGCCGGCCGCCATGCCCAGCATCGTGTTGCGCAGGATCAGGCGGGGGTCGGCCGCGGAGAGGCCGGCGCCGCTGACCAGGCCGTCGTACCAGGGTGTCTGGTCGATGTCGGGGCGCTCGCGGGAGGTGACGTACCAGCCGATCGACGCCGCCGTGACCGTGACCCGTGTGGCGCGGTGCAGGGCGATACCGCGGTTGATGGCGTCCCGCATCTCCGGGTGCTGCTCCAGGATCGACAGCAGCTGGTCGTTGGAGACCTGCGACGAGCCGCCCGACCAGTGGGCGTCCGGTGAGGTGAGGAAGAGCTGGAGGCCGCGCAGGGCGGCGGCCAGATGGTTGCTGTTGGCCTCGCCCGCCAGGGACAGCGCGTCCCGGCCGGTCCGCTTGCGGCCCGTGTCCATCACGGTGAACGCCACCCTCGGCACGCCGTGCGCCACCAGCATCTCCACCGCGCGGCCCGCCTTGACCACCGCGTGCAGCCGGTGCTGTCCGTCGACCAGCATGCCCTCTTCGTCGAACGCGATGCCCTGGTGGGTCAGTTTCCATTCGCCGCGCTGGATGGCCCGGGTGAGATGGGTGACCGTCGGCCGGCTCAACGGGCGGTTGGAGGTGTTGAGTTCCAGCCACTGCTGAGCCAGATCGGGCGTGACGGTCCGCACTTCGGTGTGCAAAGGAGGCTCCCTGCGGCTGGGCATGGCTGTGCCGGTCTCGTTCAACCCGCCCAGGAACAGGCGGTGTTGATCGATGCTAGCGGCGGCCCAGGGCCGCGACGGACAATTGCGGAAACCGCGCGCGCAGCCGCCGCGGGTGTGGTGTCCTGGCCGGTCAGGGGCCGCGCGAAGGGCTGTCGGCGCTGCCGTACGCGGGCCGCGTGGGACGGCGTAGGACCGGGGGAACGCATGGTGGACGTGGCGGAGGGTCCCGACGGGGACCGGCTGTACGTGAGTTACGCGGGAGCCGACCGCCCCTGGGCGGAGTGGGTGGCCTGGCAGTTGCAGGACGCCGGATTCGCCGTGGAGCTGGACGCCTGGCACTGGGAGGCGGGCGCCAACGCCGTCCTGCGGATGAACGAGGCCATGGAGCGCGGGCGGATGGTCGCCCTGTTCTCCGCCGCGTACTTCGAACCGGAGCGATGGACCACCGACGAGTGGACCGCCGTGCTCGCCGGACGCGACCGGGGCCGGCTGATCCCGGTGCTGGTCCAAAAGGCCACACCGCCGCTGATCCTGCGTTCCCTCGTCGCGCCGGCGCTGTTCGGGCTGCGCGAGGAGGAGGCTCGCCGGGTGCTGCTGTCCGCGGTGAACGGCCCCGTCCCGCCGGCCGTGCCGCCCGGCTACCCCGGCGCCGGCGGCGGCGTCGAGGCGGGGCGGCTGCGGCGCATGGGGGCCACGGGGCCGCGGCTGCCCGGGTCGCTGCCCCGCGTGTGGAACGTGCCGGGGCGCAACGCCGGGTTCGTCGGCCGTGACGCACTGCTGCTGACGGTCCGCGACCGGCTGGCCGGCGGACTGGCCGTCGCGGTGGTGGCGCTGGACGGGCGGGGCGGGGTCGGCAAGACCCAGCTGGCCGCCGAGTACGCGCACCGGTTCTGCGGCGAGTACGAGCTGGTGTGGTGGGTCGCCGCCGAGGATCCCGCGCTGGTGCCCGACCAGCTCGCCCGGCTGGCCGTCGCCACCGGCGCCGCGCGCGCCGACGCGCCGCCGGAGACGGCCGTGCAGGAGCTGTGGGCCGAACTGCGTACGCGCTCGCGCTGGCTGCTCGTGTACGACAACGCCGAGGACCCGGCGGCACTGGCGCCGCATCTGCCGTCCGGGCCGGGGCACGTACTGATCACCTCCCGCAATCCCCGCTGGCACGGCCTCGCCTCGCCGCTCGACGTCGACGTGCTGGCGCGCCGCGAGTCGATCGCCCTGCTCAGCAGCCGTACCCCGGCCCTCTCACCGGCGGACGCGGACCGCCTGGCGGAGGCCCTGGACGACCTTCCCCTGGCGTTGGTCCAGGCCGCGGAGATCCTGACGGCCACGACCGTGGACGAGTACCTGGACCTGCTCGCCCGTGACGCCAGCGCCGCCGTCGACGGAGGCGCGCCCATCGGCTATCCGCGGTCGCTGGCGGCTCAGATCCGGCTGAGCATGGACCACCTGCGCGCCGAGACCCCGGAGGCCGCGGACGTCATGCGGGCGTGCGCGCTCCTGGCACCGGAACCGTTCCCCCTGGTCGTGCGTACCGCTTCCGCGCTCGTCGGCACGTCGTCCGTGGGACGGACCCTGCGCGACATCGGCGTCAGGAGCCGGGTGCTCTCGGCGCTGAACCGGCACGGGCTGGCCCGGGTGTCCGGCGGGGTCCTGCATCTGCACCGGCTCACCCAGGCGGTCATCAGGGACCAGCTCACCGACGAGGAACGCACCCGGGCGGCCGCCGACGCCTGCGTGCTGCTGGGCGCGGCCCTGCCCGGAAGCACCACCGACCCGAAGACCTGGCCCCACTGGCCGGACCTGGTGCCCCACCTGCTGGCCATCGGGCCGTCGGAGCTGGTCACCGACGCCGCGTGTTTCGCCGCCTGCGAGGTGTGCCTGTACCTGATCGACCGCGGCGGAGTGGAGACCGCCCTGCCGCGGCTCAAGGCACTGCACACCGCCTGGCTCCCGGGGAGGGGGCCGGAGCACCCCCATGTGTGGTGGGCGGCCAACTACCTGGGCTACGCCCACGCCGCCGTCGGCGACCACCAGCGCGGCTACGAGGTGTACCACGACCTCCTCGCGGTCCAGCGCGGTGTGCTGGACGCGGACGACGACTACGTCCTGATCACGGCCACCAACCTGGCCAGCCAGCTCTCGGAGCTGGGCCGGGTGGAGGAAGCCGTGGAACTCAGCCAGGACACGCTGGCCAGGCGGCGGCGGCTGCTGGGCGCGACCCACCGCGACACCCTGCGCTCCGCCGGCAACCTCACCGACGACCTGACCACGCTCGGCCGGCTGGAGGAAGCGCTGGCCCTCGGCGAGGAGACCCTGGCCCGGCAGCGCGAGACGCTGGGGAACGATCACCCGGAGACCCTGTCCACGGCGAGCTTCCTGTCCATGACGCTCTGGAGGCTGGACCGTGGCGCCGAGGCCCGGGAACTGGTCGAGGACATCCTGGAGCGGCGCAGACGGGTGCTGGGCGACGACCACCCCGACACCGGGCACTCCGCGCGGTGGCTGGAGCACCTGGCCGCGTCGGAGGGCCCGCCTACTGCTGCTGCTTGCGCGCCAGCTCCGCCAGCACCCGGTACAGCGGCTCCGACGCCCGCCTCCGGTACTCCTGGATCGACCAGCCGTTCCCGTCGGGGTCGTCGAAGTACATGAACGTCGCCCCGTCGTCCTCCGCGTACCGCACCGGCTCCGACACCTCCAGACCCCGCGCCAGCAGTTCCGCCCGGGCCGCCTCGATGTCGGCGACGCACAGCTGGAGGCCCTGGTAGGAGCCCGGCGCCGGCTTCGGGCCCTTGGTCAGTTCCCAGACGCTGTCGCCGAGGGCGATGGAGCAGCCGGAGCCGGGCGGGGTCAGCTGGACGATGCGCATGCCCGGCATGACCTCCTGGTCGATGTCGACGTGGAAGCCGACCTTGTCCCGGTAGAAGTCCCGGGCGCGGTCGATGTCGCTGACGGGCAGCGGGATCACTTCGAGGGTCAGGTCCATCTGGGCCACTCCTTCGTCGACGCCGGCGTTCTGCGGGGGTTACGCACCGAACCGCCACCTCGTCCGGCTGAACGGCTGCCCCTTACCGAAGCCGAAAACGGTCCGCGGCGCCACCCGATTCACGACGGCGTGTCCCGGGCCGTGGTGGTAGTCGTCGCGGACCTCGACATGCCAGAAGTCGCCGTACTTCGCCTCCCGGGCCGCCGCCAGTTCGCGCAGCCGCCCGTCGTCCGTCACCCGGACCGCCTCACCCTCCACCCCCAGGTCGTGACCCCGGTTCCAGGCGTTGGTGCCGGTCGTCAGCACCACCTGCGGATTCGCCGCCGGATCGCGGGCCTTGCGCTCCTGCGGCCCGGTGCAGAAGCGCAGCGCGCCGGCCGCCCACACGGCCGGGAGCGGGGTGACATACGGCCGTCCGTCCTGGCGTACCGTCGAGATCCAGAACAGGCCACCGCGATGCCCCGCCCCGCACTCCGGTTAGGCTCGGCACGTACGACGTCGATCTACCGACATCGCTCTCGTACGACATCATCTCGTACGACGTGATCCGGACGGGAGGCCTGGGATGACGGCGCCGGGGCGCAGGAGCAGTACCTTCACACGGCTGCTGCGGCACGGCTTCACCGACGCCACCTCCGCCGAGCGGCTGCTGGACAGCGCCGAGCTGGCGCCCGTGCGCAGCGACCCGGTCCTGCTGGAGGCGCTGGGCGCCACCGCCGACCCGGATCTCGCCCTGCGAGGGCTTGTCCGGCTGCTGGAGGCGCAGCCGGACCCCGCCGCGCGCCGGAAGCTGCTCGACACGGTGATCGCGGCCAAGCCGCTGCGCGACCGGCTGCTCGGCGTGCTCGGCGCCTCCGCCGCGCTCGGCGAGCACCTGGCCCGGCACGCCGGTGACTGGCAGGCGCTGGTCACGTACGAGCCGCGCGATCTGCACCCCGGCGTGGCGGAGTTCGAGCGCTGTCTGGCCGACGCCGACGACCCCGTCACGCTGCGCGTCGCGTACCGGCGCTGCCTGCTGTCCATCGCGGCCCGGGACGTGTGCGGCACGACCGATGTCGCCGAGGCCGCCGCCGAGCTGGCCGACCTGGCCACCGCCACCCTGCGCGCCGCGCTGCGGATCGCCGGGGCCGCCGCGCCCGAGGACACCGCCCTGTGCCGGCTGGCGGTGATCGCGATGGGCAAGTGCGGCGGTCACGAGCTGAACTACGTCTCCGACGTGGACGTCATCTTCGTCGGCGAGGCCGTGGACGGGGCCGACGAGAGCAAGGCACTCAAGGCCGCCACCAAGCTGGCCTCGCACCTGATGCGGATCTGCTCCGAGACCACCGTCGAGGGCTCGATCTGGCCCGTGGACGCCAATCTGCGGCCCGAGGGGCGCAACGGCCCGCTCGTACGGACCCTCAGCAGCCATCTCGCGTACTACCAGCGCTGGGCCAAGACCTGGGAGTTCCAGGCCCTGCTCAAGGCCCGCCCGGTCGCCGGCGACCCGGAGCTGGGGGAGCAGTACATCGCGGCCCTCGCACCGCTGGTGTGGCAGGCCGCCGAGCGGGAGAACTTCGTCGCCGACGTGCAGAAGATGCGGCGGCGCGTGGTGGAGAACATCCCGGCCGCCGAGGTGGAGCGCGAGCTGAAACTGGCACCGGGCGGGCTGCGGGACGTCGAGTTCGCCGTGCAGCTGCTCCAGCTGGTGCACGGGCGGGCCGATGCCTCGCTGCGCAGCGGGACCACCCTCGACGCGCTGCGGGCGCTCGCCGCCGGCGGGTACGTGGGGCGCGTGGACGCCGCCCAGCTGGAGGACGCGTACCGCTTCCTGCGCTCCATGGAGCACCGTATCCAGCTGTACCGGCTGCGCCGCACCCACCTCGTCCCGGAGGGCGAGGACGATCAGCGGCGCCTCGGCCGCTCGCTGGGGCTGCGCCCCGACCCGGTGGGCGAGCTGAACCGCGAGTGGAAGCGGCACGCGGCCGTCGTCCGCCGGCTGCACGAGAAGCTGTTCTACCGGCCGCTGCTCGACGCGGTCGCCCAGCTCGCCCCCGGCGAGGCCCGGCTCAGCCCCGAGGCGGCCCGCGAACGCCTCGTCGCCCTCGGGTACGCCGACCCCGCCGCCGCCCTGCGCCACCTGGAGGCGCTGGCCTCCGGCGTCACCCGCAAGGCCGCCATCCAGCGCACCTTGCTGCCGGTGCTGCTGGGCTGGTTCGCGGACTCCGCCGACCCCGACGCGGGCCTGCTCAACTTCCGCAAGGTGTCCGACGCGCTCGGCAAGACCCCCTGGTACCTGCGGCTGCTGCGGGACGAGGGCGCCGCCGCGCAGAACCTCGCCCGGGTGCTGTCGGCGGGCCGGCTCGCCCCCGACCTGCTGATGCGCGCCCCGGAGGCGGTGGCGCTGCTCGGCGACGGCGACGGCGGCGGCCTGGAGCCGCGCAGCCGCACCCCCCTGGAACAGGAGATCCTGGCCGCCGTGGGCCGCGCCGGGAGCGGAGAGCAGGCGGTCACCGCGGCGCGCGGGGTGCGCCGCCGCGAGCTGTTCCGGACGGCCGCCGCCGACATCGTCGGCTCCTACGGCACCGAGGACCGGCCCGCCGAGGCCGATCCGGGCGCCCTGGTGGACCGGGTGGGCGCGGCCGTGTCCGACCTGACCGCCGCGACCCTCGCGGGCACCCTGCGCGCCGTGGTCCGCGACCACTGGGGCGAGGAGCTGCCGACCCGGTTCGCGGTCATCGGCATGGGCCGCTTCGGCGGCCACGAACTCGGCTACGGCTCCGACGCCGACGTGCTCTTCGTGCACGAGCCGCGCGACGGCGTGGACGAGCGGGAGGCCGGGGAGGCCGCCAACCGGGTCGTCTCCGAGATGCGCCGGCTGCTCCAGGTCCCCAGCGCCGACCCGCCCCTGCTGATCGACGCCGACCTGCGCCCGGAGGGCAAGTCGGGGCCGCTCGTCCGCACCCTGAAGTCCTACGAGGCGTACTACCGCCGCTGGTCCCTGGTCTGGGAGTCCCAGGCCCTGCTGCGGGCGGAGCCGGTCGCCGGGGACGCGGACCTGGGGCGCCGGTTCGTCGAGCTGATCGACCCGCTGCGCTACCCGGCGGGCGGGCTCGGCGACGACGCCGTACGCGAGATCCGGCGCCTGAAGGCCCGGATGGAGACCGAGCGGCTGCCCCGGGGCGTCGACCCCAAGCTGCACGTCAAGCTCGGTCCGGGCGGCCTGTCCGACGTCGAGTGGACCGTACAGCTGCTCCAGATGCGGCACGGCGCCGCCCACGAGGCGCTGCGCACACCGCGTACGCGCGAGGCCCTGGCGGCGGCCCGCGAGGCCGGGCTGATCTCCGCCGAGGACGCGGCGATCCTGGACGAGGCCTGGGTCCTGGCCACCCGGGTGCGCAACGCGGTGATGCTGGTCAGGGGCCGGGCGGGGGACACCTTCCCGTCGGACGTCAGGGAGCTGGCCGCCGTGGGGCGCTACCTCGGGTACGAGCCGGGGCACGTGGGCGACATGCTCGACGCGTACCGGCGTACGACGCGGCGGGCCCGGGGCGTGGTCGACGAGCTGTTCTACGGCGCCTGAGCGGTCTCCGGCGAGCCCCGCACCGCGCTCACGGGCGCCGGTTCCCGCCCGTCCGGCGCGCGCCGGGTCAGCGCCACCCCGAGCAGCACCACCGCCATCCCCGCCACGACCCGCGCCCCCACGTCCTCCCCGAGCACCAGCGCTCCGAGCGCCACCGACACCACCGGCAGCAGATAGCCGACCGTCGCCGCGCTCGTCGCGCCCTCGTCGGCGATGAGACGGTAGTTGAGGTAGAAGGTCACGCCGGTGCCGAGCACCCCGAGCGCGGTGACCGCCAGCAGCGCGGTGGCGTCCGCGTCCACCGGTCCGGCCACCGGCAGCGCGAACGCGCTCCAGGCCGTGGCGGTGAGCAGCTGGGCCGCCGACAGCGCCAGCGGGGCCCGGCGGTCGGTGAGGTGCCGGGCCATGTACGCGAACGCCACGGCGTAACTCGCGGCTGCGGCCAGCAGCGCCGCCGCGCCCCAGCTGAGCAGACCCGAGCGCTGCCAGGGAGCGAAGATCAGCAGTGTGCCGGCGAAACCGAGCAGCAGTCCGGCCAGGCGCGTCCGGCCCAGACCGCGGTCGGTGCCCAGCAGCACACCGATCAGCAGCGACCACAGCGGCGTCGTCGCGTTCAGCACCCCCGCGATCCCCGAGTCGACAGTCTGCTCGCCCAGGCTGAACAGGGCGAACGGCAGGGCGTTGCAGAACAGCGCGGCCACCACGAGCCGCCCCCAGGTGGCCCGGTCGCGGGGCAGCCGCTGGCCGGCCCAGCGGGCCAGGAGCAGCAGGACGGCGGTGCCGAGGGCGCAGCGGGTGATGGTGATCTGCGCGGGGGAGAGGCCGTGGTTGAGGGCGAGTTTGATCCAGAGGAAGCCGGAACCCCACAGGAGGGCGAGGACGGCCATACGGAGGCTGGAGGCGAGGGGCATGCCACCACGGTCCGCGCATGTCGGCTTGAGTACAAGTGAAGAGTTCTGGACGTATGGTTAAGCTGGACTACATGCAGCTTGATATGCGACGGATGCAGGTACTGCGGGCCGTGGTGAGCAGCGGCTCGGTGACCGCGGCGGCGGCCCGGCTCGGGTACACCCCGTCCGCGGTCAGCCAGCAGATCGCGGCGCTGGAGAAGGAGGCCGGCGCGGAACTGCTGGAGCGGGCGGGGCGCGGGGTGCGGCCGACGGCGGCGGGCGTGCTGCTGACCGAGCACGCCGACGCGATCGCCCGGCAGGTCGCCGAGGCCGAGACGGCGCTCGCCGATCTGCTGGCGGGGCGCACGGGCCGGCTCTCGGTGCGGTACTTCGCGACGGCCGGGGCCGCGCTGGTCGCCCCGGCGGTGGCCCGGCTGCGGGCGCTGCACCCGGGAGTGCGGGTGGAACTGCGGCTGGCCGACCCCCAGGACCCGCTGCCGGACGTGCGCGAGGGGCGGGCCGATCTGGCCCTGGTGGTGGGCCGGCCGGAGCCCGCCGGGGACGGCGTCCAGGACGGCGTCCGGCTGCTGCGGCTGCTGGACGACCCCTACCTCGCGGTCCTCCCCAAGGGGCACCCGCTGGCGGCCCGGCGCAGCCTGGACCTGGCGGAACTGGCGGAGGAGCCGTGGGTGGGCAGCGAGTGGCCCGGGCCCTGCCTGGACGCCCAGCTCGCGGCCTGCGCGGCGGCGGGCTTCCGCCCCCGGTTCGTCGTCGACAGCGAGGACTACGTCACCGCCCAGGGCTTCGTCGCGGCGGGCCTGGGCGTCACCCTGATCCCCCGCCTCGGTCTCGGCGGCCGCCATCCGGACGTCGTCGTCCGCCGCCTGAAAGCCCCCGAACCCGCCCGCACCATCCACGCCGCGCTGCGCCCGGCGACCCCCGCCCAGCCGGCCCTGACAGCGTTCCTGGAAGCGCTGCGCGAGGCGGCGAGGGGCGGGCCGGCGTTGCCGTAGCCGAGCCGTCCGCCCGCGACGGCGCGTGGCGCCCGCGGGCGGTGCTACGCCTTGGTCGGTACGAGGGCCCGGGGGGCGGGCGCGTGGACCAGTCTCGGCAGGGCGTGCGGCAGCGCGCCGTACCAGACGCGTACCACCCCGTAGCCGAAGGCCAGGCAGAGGATGCCGCCCACCGCGTCCAGCCAGAAGTGGTTGGCGGTGGCGACGATGACGACGAGGGTGGCCGTCGGGTACAGCAGGCCGAGCACCCGTACCCACGGGACGGTGGCCAGCGCGAAGAGGGTCAGCCCGCACCACAGGGACCAGCCGATGTGCATCGACGGCATCGCGGCGTACTGGTTGGACATGTTCTTCAGGTCGCCGGAGGCCATCGATCCCCAGGTCTGGTGGACCAGGACGGTGTCGATGAAGCCGCCGCCGTTCATCAGGCGGGGCGGGGCGAGCGGGAACAGGTAGTAACCGACCAGCGCGACGCCGGTGGTCGCGAACAGCACCAGACGGGTCGCCGCGTAACGGCCGGGATGGCTGCGGTACAGCCAGACCAGCACCCCGAGCGTCACCACGAAGTGGAGCGTCGCATAGTAGTAGTTCATGCCCACGATCAGCCAAGTCACGGCGTTGATCGCGTGGTTGACCGACTGCTCGACGGCTATGCCGAGCTGCTGCTCGACCTGCCAGATCCAGTCCGCGTTGCGCAGCGCCTGCGCCTTCTGCTCGGGCACGGCGTTGCGGATCAGCGAGTACGTCCAGTAACTCACCGCGATCAGCAGGATCTCGAACCACAGCCGCGGACGGCGTGGGACGCGCAGACGGCGCAGCACGTTCCGCGCGCTCTGTCCCGATTCGTCCACGACATCGTCCGCGACGGTCTGCGGAACGGCCTCTTCTCGGCCTTCCGGGGTCGTCACGGTCGTCTCACTCATGGGCACAGAGTCTGCCAGAAAAGCGTTCCCTCCCCGATCATCCCCCGGTCGGGTCCTGGTCGCATGTTCTACCACCACCGGACAACCCGCCGTACTGCGCGCGTACGGCGCCCGGCCCGGCGTCCTCCGTCCTACGGACGATTCCGGTCCCCAGGGGCCGAAGCGGTCGAACCGCGCACCACCAGCTCCGGCATGAACACGAACTCGCTGTGCGGCGCGGGCGTCCCCCCGATCTCCTCCAGCAGCGTGCGCACCGCGGCCTGGCCCATGGCCGGCACCGGCTTGCGCACGGTGGTCAGCGGCGGATCGGTGAAGGCGATCAGCGGGGAGTCGTCGAAGCCGACGACGGAGATGTCCCGGGGCACGTCGAGGCCGAGCTGGCGGGCCGCGCGTATCGCGCCCAGCGCCATCATGTCGCTGGCGCACACCACCGCGGTGCAGTCCCGGTCGATCAGGGCCATGGCGGCGGCCTGGCCGCCCTCCAGGGTGTACAGGGAGTGCTGGATCAGCTCCGTCTCGACCACGGCGGCGGCCAGCCCCAGCTGGTCCTGCACGGCCCGGACGAACCCGTCGATCTTCCGCTGCACCGGCACGAACCGCTTGGGGCCGAGGGCCAGCCCGATCCGGGTGTGGCCGAGGGAGACCAGGTGCGTGACCGCGAGGGTCATCGCCGCGCGGTCGTCGGGGGAGATGAAGGGCGCCTGCACCTTCGGCGAGAAGCCGTCGACGAGGACGAACGGCACGCCCTGCGCCCGCAGCTGCTCGTAGCGCTGCATGTCGGCGGTGGTGTCGGCGTGCAGTCCGGAGACGTAGATGATGCCCGCGACCCCGCGGTCCACCAGCATCTCGGTCAGCTCGTCCTCGGTCGAGCCGCCGGGGGTCTGGGTGGCGAGCACCGGGGTGTAGCCCTGCCGGGTCAGCGCCTGTCCGATGACCTGGGCGAGGGCCGGGAATATCGGGTTCTCCAGCTCGGGCGTGATCAGCCCGACCAGGCCGGCGCTGCGCTGCCGCAGCCGTACGGGGCGCTCGTAGCCGAGCACGTCGAGCGCGGCCAGCACGGACTGGCGGGTGGTGGCGGCGACGCCGGGCTTCCCGTTGAGGACGCGGCTGACGGTCGCTTCGCTCACCCCCGCCTGCGCAGCGATGTCCGCAAGCCGTGTGGTCACAGGGTGGGACTGTACCGGCCGGGTGTCGGCTTGCCCACCAACCGGACGCCGGGTGCGAGTTGACCGGCGCACTGCGGGTTGCTGCGACATGGCGTCCCCTCGTTGAAACGAACGGCAAGAGCTTGCAAGTCTTGCACAACACCGACCGTACCCGCTCAACCCCGCAGAACAACGGTCTCACAGCGGTCTACGAGAGGTCACGCACGGATAACTTCGGTGATGCCTTGCACTTTTTTTCTGCAAGGTCTTTCGCAACTATTGCATCGCTGTTACGTTCACGTCGCCCGGCGGCCTCCTCCACTGCCTCAGTGGCGTGGGGGTGTCTCCATCGGCGCAGTCGGCAAGTGGCAGGGAACGGCAGACGGGGCCGCGCTCTGCCAGGGCCCTGGCGGCCCAGCACTCGGGCTTTCACCCTCAAGGAGAACTCATGCGGCGTGGCATAGCGGCCACCGCGCTGGTGGCGTCCCTCGCCCTCGCGGCGACGGCCTGCGGCGGAGACGACAGCAGCGACAGCTCGGACGGGCCGGTCACCATCACCTGGTGGGACACCTCCAACGCGACCAACGAGGCGCCGACGTACCAGGCTCTGGTCAAGGAGTTCGAGGCCGCCAACAAGGACGTCAAGGTCAAGTACGTCAACGTCCCCTTCGACCAGGCGCAGAACAAGTTCGACACGGCCGCCGGTTCCAAGGGCGCCCCGGACGTGCTGCGCTCGGAGGTCGGCTGGACCCCGGCGTTCGCCAAGAAGGGCTTCTTCCTGCCGCTGGACGGCACCGAGGCCCTGGCCGAGCAGGACAAGTTCAAGCCCAACCTGATCGAGCAGGCCAAGTACGAGGGCAAGACCTACGGCGTCCCCTTCACCACGGACACCCTCGCCCTCGTCTACAACAAGGCGCTGTTCGAGAAGGCCGGCGTCGAGGCCCCCAAGACCTGGGACGACCTGAAGAAGGCCGCCGCCACGATCAAGCAGAAGACCGGCGTCGACGGCTACTGGGGCTCCACCCAGGCCTACTACGCCCAGTCCTTCCTCTACGGCGAGGGCGCCGACACCGTCGACGTCGACGCCAAGAAGATCACGGTCACCTCGCCCGCCGCCAAGAAGGGCTACGCGACCTGGGAGTCCCTGTTCGAGGGCAAGGGTCTGCACAAGGCCGACACCACCGCCGACGCCTACGCCCACATCCAGGAGGCGTTCGTCAACGGCAAGGTCGCCTCGATCATCCAGGGCCCGTGGGAGATCACGAACTTCTACAAGGGTTCCGCCTTCAAGGACAAGCAGAACCTGGGCATCGCCACCGTCCCGGCCGGCTCCACCGGCAAGGCCGGCGCCCCGACCGGCGGACACAACCTGTCCGTCTACGCGGGCTCGGACGAGGCGCACCAGAAGGCCGCGCTGAAGTTCGTGAACTTCATGACCTCGGCGAAGGCCCAGGAGACCATCGCCCTGAAGAACAACACGCTGCCGACCCGTGACGACGCCTACACCGCCAAGGTCAAGGCCGACCCGGGCATCGCCGGCTACCAGACGGTGCTCGCCGCCGCCCAGCCGCGCCCCGCGCTGCCCGAGTACAGCTCGCTGTGGGGCCCGCTCGACGACGAACTGCTGAAGATCGCCGGCGGCAAGGTGTCCCTCGACGAGGGGCTGGGCAACGCTGAGACCGCGATCGCCAAGCTGGTCCCGGACTTCAGCAAGTAAGCCCGCGTGGCCGTCGGATCCTCCGGACAGAGGGGGAAGGATCCGGCGGCCATCGGCCTGTGAGCCGTATCGGAACTTCCAGAAGGTGTCGAACCATGACAGTCGCCATCGACCGTGCGACCGGCAAGCGGAGCGGTGACCGCGGTCCCCGGCCCGGGCCGGGCCGGCGTCTCAAGAACAGCTACCAGAGGTACTGGTACGCCTACGCGATGATCGCCCCGGTGATCGTCGTGCTCGGCGCCCTGGTGCTGTACCCCCTGGCCTACGGCTTCTACCTGACGCTCACCGACGCCGACAGCCTGAACTCGGCCCGCACCATCGGCGTCAACGAGATCGAGGCCACCTACAAGTTCATCGGCATCGACAACTACGCCGACATCCTGTGGGGCGAGACCGCCTATGACCGCTTCTGGTCGCACTTCATCTGGACGATCGTCTGGACGGCCGCCTGTGTCGCCCTGCACTACTCCATCGGGCTCGGCCTCGCCCTGCTGCTCAACCAGAAGCTGCGCGGGCGCACCTTCTACCGGCTGATCCTGGTCCTGCCGTGGGCCGTGCCGACCTTCGTCACCGTCTTCGGCTGGCGCTTCATGCTCGCCGACACGGGCATCATCAACTCCGCCCTGGAGTTCCTGCACCTGCCGACCCCGGCGTGGCTGGAGGACACCTTCTGGCAGCGGTTCGCGGCGATCATGGTCAACACCTGGTGCGGTGTGCCCTTCATGATGGTCTCGCTGCTCGGCGGCCTGCAGTCCATCGACCGCACCCTCTACGAGGCGGCCGAGATGGACGGCGCGAGCGCCTGGCAGCAGTTCCGCTACGTCACGCTGCCCGGCCTGCGCTCGGTCAGCTCCACCGTGATCCTGCTCGGCGTCATCTGGACCTTCAACCAGTTCGCGATCATCTTCCTGCTGTTCGGGAACACCGCCCCGGACGCGCAGATCCTCGTCACCTGGGCCTACCAGCTCGGCTTCGGACAGCAGCCGCGCGAATTCGCCGAGTCGGCCGCCTACGGCATGCTGCTGCTGGGCATCCTGATCGTCTTCACCTCCTTCTACCGCCGCTGGCTGAACCGCGATGAGCAAGCCGCGATCTGAGGCAGGAGCCCCCATGAGCACCACGACCATCACCAAGTCCGCCACCGCGGACCAGGCCACCCCCGCCGCGCCCCGCAAGGCCCGCGGGCGCGGCCTGGCCGGGACCCTCGCCTCCCACGGCATGCTCACCGTCGCGAGCCTGATCGCGCTCTTCCCGATCGCCTGGCTGGTCTTCCTGTCCCTCGGCCCGGACAAGGACGACTATCTGCACCCCGGGCGCATCTGGTCGACGATGACCCTGGACAACTACAGCTTCGTGCTCCAGGAGACGAACTTCTTCGAGTGGCTGAAGAGTTCGCTGATCATCTCGCTCGGTACCACCGTCATCGGTGTGATGATCGCGGCCACCACCGGCTACGCGGTCTCCCGCATGCGCTTCCCCGGCTACAAGAAGTTCATGTGGGTGCTGCTCGTCACCCAGATGTTCCCGATCGCCGTGCTGATCGTGCCGATGTACCAGATCCTGTCGGAGCTCCGGCTCATCGACACCTACCTCGGCCTGATCCTCGTCTACTGCTCCACCGCGGTCCCGTACTGCGCCTGGCTGCTCAAGGGGTACTTCGACACCATCCCCTTCGAGATCGACGAGGCCGGCCGGGTCGACGGGCTCTCCCCGTTCGGCACCTTCTTCCGGCTGATCCTGCCGCTCGCCCGGCCGGGCCTGGCGGTGGCCGCGTTCTACAGCTTCATCACCGCCTTCGGCGAGGTCGCCTTCGCCACCACGTTCCTGCTGGACGACGAGAAGTACACCTTCGCCGTCGGTCTCCAGAGCTTCGTCAGCGAGCACGACGCCCAGCGGAACCTGATGGCCGCGACCGCGGTACTCATCGCGATACCGGTGTCCGCGTTCTTCTACCTCGTGCAGAAGAACCTGGTGACCGGACTCACCGCGGGCGGCACGAAGGGCTGACGCCCGTCCCAGGAGACTCCCGCGCTGTCCGCGCGGGCGGCGGCCCGGCCGCGGCGTCTTTCCGACCCCGCTGTCGCCGTGGCCGGGCCGCCTCGTCACCCCACGCCCCCTGCTGCCGTACCCACGCTTCCATGACCTCGAATCGGTTACACATCAAGGACGCCATGAGCCAGCACACTGCCGACCCGGCACCGAACTCCGCCGTCGCCACCGTCGCCAAGCGCCGCGACTGGTGGCGGGACGCGGTGATCTACCAGGTCTATCCGCGCAGCTTCGCCGACAGCAACGGCGACGGCATGGGCGACCTGGAAGGCGTACGCTCCCGCCTCCCGTATCTGCGCGACCTCGGCGTGGACGCCGTGTGGCTCAGCCCCTTCTACGCCTCCCCGCAGGCCGACGCCGGATACGACGTCGCCGACTACCGGGCCGTCGACCCCATGTTCGGCAACCTCCTGGACGCCGACGCGCTGATCCGCGACGCCCATGAGCTGGGCCTGCGCATCATCGTCGACCTGGTCCCCAACCACTCCTCCGACCAGCACGAGTGGTTCAAGCGCGCGGTGGCGGAGGGCCCCGGCTCCCCGCTCCGGGAGCGCTACCACTTCCGCCCCGGCAAGGGGAAGAACGGCGAGCTGCCGCCCAACGACTGGGAGTCCATCTTCGGCGGCCCGGCCTGGACCCGGGTCACCGAGCCGGACGGCACCCCCGGCGAGTGGTACCTGCACCTGTTCGCTCCCGAGCAGCCCGACTTCAACTGGGACCACCCGGCGGTCGGCGACGAGTTCCGCTCGATCCTGCGCTTCTGGCTGGACATGGGCGTCGACGGCTTCCGCATCGACGTCGCCCACGGCCTGGTGAAGGCCGAGGGCCTGCCGGACCTGGGCTCGCACGACCAGCTGAAGCTGCTGGGCAACGATGTCATGCCGTTCTTCGACCAGGACGGCGTGCACGAGATCTACCGCCAGTGGCGGCTCGTCCTCGACGAGTACGCCGGTGAGCGGATCTTCGTCGCCGAGGCCTGGACGCCGACCGTCGAGCGCACCGCCCACTACGTCCGCCCCGACGAGCTGCACCAGGCGTTCAACTTCCAGTACCTGGGCACCGAGTGGGACGCCGAGGAACTGCGCACGGTCATCGACCGCACCCTGGAGGCCATGCGCCCGGTCGGCGCCCCGGCCACCTGGGTGCTGTCCAACCACGACGTCACCCGGCACGCCACCCGGTTCGCCAACCCGCCCGGCCTCGGCACCCAGATCCGCACCGCCGGCGACCGCGAGCTGGGCCTGAAGCGGGCCCGCGCGGCCACCCTGCTGATGCTGGCGCTGCCCGGCTCGGCCTACATCTACCAGGGCGAGGAGCTGGGCCTGCCGGACGTCGTCGACCTGCCCGACGAGGTGCGCCAGGACCCGGCGTACTTCCGCGGCGAGGGCCAGGACGGCTTCCGCGACGGCTGCCGGGTGCCGATCCCGTGGACCCGCACCGGCGCGTCGTACGGCTTCGGCAGCGGCGGCAGCTGGCTGCCCCAGCCGGCCGAGTGGGCCGACCTGAGCGTCGAGGCTCAGCAGGGCGTGCCCGGCTCCACCCTGGAGCTGTACCGCTCGGCGCTGGCCGTCCGCCGCGACCAGCCGGACCTCGGCGCGGGCGAGGCGGTGGAGTGGCTGAAGGCGCCCGAGGGCGTGCTGGCCTTCCGGCGCGGGGAGTTCACCTGCGTCGCCAACACCGGCGGCGAATCGGTGACCACCCCGGCGTACGGGCGGCTGCTGCTCGCCAGCGGTGAGGTGCTGGAGGGTGACGGGGATGTGAAGCTGCCCGCCGACACCACGGTGTGGTTCAGCACGGCTGTGTAACTTCTTGCAGCAACTTCACACGGCCCGCTGCCCTTTTGGGCAGCGGGCCTTTAACATCTGGCCACCGCAAGGTTTCTGCAAGATTTCAACCACCCCTTCAACGGTGAAGGATCCCCACATGGCCAGCAGCAGAACCGTTTCGGGCGCTCTCGCGCTCGCCGCGGCGGCCGCCTTCCTGGCACCCGCCACCGCCGCCCACGCCGCCCCTCCCGGCACCAAGGACGTCACCGCCGTCCTCTTCGAGTGGAACTTCGCCTCGGTGGCGAAGGAGTGCACCACCCGCCTCGGCCCCGCCGGCTACGGCTTCGTGCAGGTCTCCCCGCCCGCGGAGCACATACAGGGGTCCCAGTGGTGGACCTCCTACCAGCCGGTCAGCTACAAGATCGCCGGACGGCTCGGCGACCGCACCGCCTTCAAGAACATGGTCGACACCTGTCACGCGGCCGGCGTGAAGGTCGTCGTCGACACCGTCATCAACCACATGGCCGCGGGCAACGGCACCGGCACCGGCGGCTCCGCGTACACCAAGTACAACTACCCCGGCCTCTACTCGTCGTACGACTTCGACGACTGCACCGCCCAGATCACCAACTACCAGGACCGCTGGAACGTCCAGCGCTGCGAACTGGTCGGCCTCGCCGACCTGGACACCGGCGAGAACTACGTGCGCGGCGCCATCGCCGGGTACATGAACGACCTGCTCTCGCTCGGCGTCGACGGCTTCCGCATCGACGCCGCCAAGCACATGGACGCCGCCGACCTGGCGAACATCAAGTCCCGCCTGACCAACCCTTCCGTCTACTGGAAGCAGGAGGTCATCCACGGCGCCGGGGAGGCCGTCCAGCCCACCGAGTACACCGGCAACGGCGACGTCCAGGAGTTCCGCTACGCCTACGACCTCAAGCGGGTCTTCAACAACGAGAACCTCGCCTACCTGAAGAACTACGGCGAGGGCTGGGGCTACCTGAAGAGCTCCGGCGCCGGTGTCTTCGTCGACAACCACGACACCGAGCGCAACGGCTCCACCCTCAGCTACAAGGACAACGCCACCTACACCCTGGCCAACGTCTTCATGCTGGCCTGGCCCTACGGGTCGCCCGACATCAACTCCGGCTACGAGTTCACCGACCACGACGCCGGACCGCCGAACGGCGGCCGGGTCGACGCCTGCTGGCAGAGCGGCTGGAAGTGCCAGCACGCCTGGCCGGAGATCCAGCGCATGGTCGCCTTCCGCAACGCCACCCGCGGCGAGGCCGTCACCAACTGGTGGGACAACGGCGGTGACGCGATCGCCTTCGGGCGCGGCGGCAAGGGCTTCGTGGCCATCAACCACGAATCCGGCTCGCTGACCCGCACCTACCAGACCTCGCTGCCCGCGGGGACGTACTGCGACGTGCAGAGCAACACCCGCGTGACGGTGAACTCCAGTGGCCAGTTCACCGCCACCCTCGGTGCCAACACCGCGCTGGCGGTCCACGCCGGCAAGTCCAGCTGCTAGCCGAGCAGTCGGCCAAGGGTCGTGAAACCTCTTGCTGTTGGTTTCACGGCCCTTGCTGCAACACTTGCGCGGCGCTACCGTCGCGCCCGGGGTCGGACCCAATGAGCCGTCATCGCAAGGAGTTCACACCTTGATACCCACAAGGCCGGCGCCTGCCAAGCGCCGCACCGCACGAGGCAGACGGGTCGCGGCCGTCACCGTCGCAGCGCTCGCCGCCGCCCTCGTGCAGCCCCTCGCCGCCCGCGCCGCCACCCCGCCGCCTCCGCCCTCGGACGCGGCCCTGGCCAAGGCGCCCGCCCGGCACGACCTCACCCGCGAGCAGTTCTACTTCGTGCTCCCGGACCGGTTCGCCAACGGTGACCGGGCCAACGACAGGGGCGGTCTGACCGGATCACGCCTGGCGACCGGATACGACCCCACCGACAAGGGCTTCTACCAGGGCGGCGACCTCAAGGGCCTGACGCAGAGGCTCGACTACATCAAGGGCCTCGGCACCACCGCCATCTGGCTCGCCCCCCTCTTCAAGAACCAGCCCGTGCAGGGCGAGGGCGCCAACGCCTCCGCCGGGTACCACGGCTACTGGATCACCGACTTCACCCGGGTCGACCCGCACTTCGGGACCAACAAGGACCTGGAGACCCTGATCGACAAGGCCCATGCCAAGGGCATGAAGGTCTTCTTCGACGTCATCACCAACCACACCGCCGACGTCGTCGACTACGAGGAGAGGTCCTACGGCTACCTCGCCAAGGGCGCCTTCCCGTATCTGACGAAGAACGGCGAGCCCTTCGACGACGCCGACTACGCGGACGGCAAGCGGAGATTCCCCGCGGTGGACTCCGGCACCTTCCCGTACACCCCGGTCGTCGCCCCGGACAAGCGGAACCTGAAGGTTCCGTCCTGGCTCAACGACCCGGCGATGTACCACAACCGCGGCGACTCCACCTGGGCCGGCGAGTCCGCCACCTACGGCGACTTCGTCGGCCTCGACGACCTGTGGACCGAGCGTCCCGAGGTCGTCGAGGGCATGGAGAAGATCTACCAGCGCTGGGTCCGCGACTTCGACATCGACGGCTTCCGGATCGACACCGTGAAGCACGTCAACACGGAGTTCTGGACCCGGTGGGCCACCGCCCTCGACGCCTACGCGGCGAAGAAGGGCCGGGACGACTTCTTCATGTTCGGCGAGGTCTACTCCGCCGACACGGACGTCACCGCCCCGTACGTCACCGAGGGCCGCCTCGACTCCACCCTGGACTTCCCCTTCCAGGACGCGGCCCGCGCCTACGCCTCCCAGGGCGGCAGCGCCAAGAAGCTGGCGTCGGTCTTCGGCGACGACTACAAGTACACGACCGACAAGGCCAACGCCTACGAGCAGGTCACCTTCCTCGGCAACCACGACATGGGCCGCATCGGGACCTTCCTCAAGCAGGACAACGCGGGCGCGAGCGACGCCGAGCTGCTGAAGAAGGCCCGGCTCGCCAACGAGCTGATGTTCCTCAACCGGGGCAACCCGGTGATCTACTACGGCGACGAGCAGGGCTTCACCGGCGCGGGCGGCGACAAGGACGCCCGCCAGACGATGTTCGCCTCCGAGGTCGCCGACTACCTGGACGACGACCAGCTGGGCACCGACCGCACCCACGCGGTGGACGCCTACGACCCGAGAGCACCGCTCTACCGGCAGATCAGTGCTCTCGCCAAGCTCCGCAAGGCCCACCCGGCCCTCGCGGACGGCGTCCAGACCGAGCGCTACGCCGCCGACGGCCCCGGCGTCTACGCCGTCTCCCGCACCGACGCGAAGACCGGCACCGAGTACGTCGTCGCCTTCAACAACGCGGGCGAGGCGAAGACGGCGACCTTCGCGACCGGCTCCGCGAACAGGGGCTTCCACGCGATCTACGGAACCGGCCGCTACCTGAAGTCGGACGCCGACCGAAAGGTCACCCTCACCGTCCCCGCCGGATCCGCCGTCGTCTACAAGGCGTCCGGCAAGCTCCCCGCCCCCGCCGCCAGGCCCTCGCTGACGCTGAGGGCCCCGGCCCCCGGCGCCACCGGCACCGTCGAGGTCACGGCCGACGTCGAGGGCGGACAGCTGAACCGCGTCGTCTTCGCCGCCCAGGCGGGCAACGGCAAGTGGAAGACGCTCGGCTCCGCCGACCACGCCCCGTACAAGGTCACCCACACCATCGGCAAGGACGTACCGCCCGGTACCGCCCTGCGCTACAAGGCCGTGGTGATCGACTCCGAGGGCCGCACCGCGAGCGCCACCGCGGCCTCCGCCACCGGCACCCCGCCCGCCGAGGAGATCCCCACCGCCTCCTCCCGCGACCACGCGATCGTCCACTACAAGCGCGCGGACGGGAACTACGCCGACTGGGGCCTGTACGCCTGGGGCGACCTCGCCGACGGCGAGGCCACCGAATGGCCGAACAGCCACCCCTTCACCGGCCGCGACGCCTACGGCGCCTTCGCCTACGTCAAGCTGAAGCCGGGCGCCTCGAACGTGGGCTTCCTGGTCATCGACAAGCAGGGCAACAAGGACGTCGCCGCCGACCGGGCGATCGACGTCACCAGGACCGGCGAGATCTGGATCGAGCAGGGCAAGGAGACCGTCCGCACCGAGCGGCCCGCGGCCGACTACCCGGCGCCGGACACGTCCAAGGCCGTCCTGCACTACCACCGCGCCGACGGCGACTACGACGGGTGGGGCCTGCATGTCTGGGCGGGCGCCGCGAACCCCACCGACTGGTCGAACCCCCTCAAGCCGGTGAAGACTGATGCCTATGGCGCGGTCTTCGAGGTGCCGCTCACCGAGGGTGCCACCAGCCTCAGCTACATCATCCACAAGGGCGACGAGAAGGACCTGCCCACCGACCAGTCGCTCGACCTCAGGGCGAGCGGCCACGAGGTGTGGCTGTTGAGCGGCCAGGAGAAGCCCCTGCTGCCGCAGCCCGCGGGCTCCGCCGCCGCCGTCGACCTGACCACCTCCAAGGCGGTCTGGATCGACCGGGACACCGTCGCCTGGAACGGTTCCGACGCCGCCGCCTCCACCCAGCTGCGGTACTCCCGCACCGGCTCCATCAAGGCCGAGAACGGGGTCCTGACCAGCACCGACGAGCGCCGGCTGCGCCTGAACAAGGCGACCCTCACCGACGCCCAGAAGGCGAGGTTCCCGCACCTGAAGGGCTACACCGCCTGGTCCGTCGACCCGCGCGACCGCGACCGGGTCCGCGAGGCCCTGCGCGGCCAGCTCGTCGCCTCCCAGCTGGCGGCCAACGGCGCGGTGCTCTCGGCGACCGGCGTGCAGATCGCCGGAGTACTCGACGATCTCTACGACGCCACCGAGGCGGACCTCGGTCCCACCTTCCACCAGGGCCGACCCACCCTCGCGGTCTGGGCCCCCACTGCCCAGAGCGTGTCCCTGGAGCTGGACGGTTCCCCGAAGCCGATGCGCCGCGACGCCGCCACCGGCGTCTGGTCCGTCACCGGCCCGGCGTCCTGGAAGGGCAAGCCGTACCGGTACGTGGTGAAGGTCTGGGCGCCCAGCGTCCGCGAGATCGTCACCAACAAGGTCACCGACCCGTACGCGGTCGCCCTTACCACCGACTCGAAGCAGAGCCTCGTCGCCGACCTCGCCGACAAGTCCCTCGCGCCGAGCGGCTGGAACAGCTACGAGAAGCCGAAGGCGGTGCCGCTCAAGGACGCCCAGATCCAGGAGCTGCACATCCGCGACTTCTCCGTCGAGGACCGGACGGCGAAGCACCCGGGCACCTACCTGGCCTTCACCGACGAGGACAGCGACGGCAGCCGGCACCTGAGGAAGCTCGCCGAGGCGGGCACCTCGTACGTCCACCTGCTGCCCGCCTTCGACATCGCCACCATCCCGGAGAAGAAGTCCGACCAGGCGACCGTCGACTGCGACCTGGCCTCCCACCCGGCCGACTCCGGCAAGCAGCAGGAGTGCGTGGCGAAGGCCGCCGCCAGGGACGCCTACAACTGGGGCTACGACCCGTACCACTACACCGTCCCCGAGGGCTCCTACGCCACCGACCCGGACGGCACCGCCCGCACCGTCGAGTTCCGCGAGATGGTGAAGGCGCTCAACGAGGACGGCCTGCGGGTCGTCATGGACGTCGTCTACAACCACACGGCGGCCTCCGGCCAGGCGCACACCAGCGTCCTGGACCGGATCGTCCCCGGCTACTACCAGCGGCTCCTCGCCGACGGCTCGGTCGCCAACAGCACCTGCTGCGCCAACACGGCCACCGAGAACGCCATGATGGGCAAGCTGGTCGTGGACTCGGTGGTCACCTGGGCCAAGGAGTACAAGGTCGACGGCTTCCGCTTCGACCTCATGGGCCACCACCCGAAGGAGAACATCCTCGCCGTCCGCAAGGCCCTCGACGCGCTCACCGTCGAGAAGGACGGCGTCGACGGCAAGAAGATCATCCTGTACGGCGAGGGCTGGAACTTCGGCGAGATCGCCGACGACGCCCGCTTCGTCCAGGCCACCCAGAAGAACATGGCCGGCACCGGCATCGCCACCTTCTCCGACCGGGCCCGGGACGCGGTGCGCGGCGGCGGCCCCTTCGACGCCGACCCGGGCGTCCAGGGCTTCGCCTCCGGCCTCTACACCGAGCCCAACCCGAACGCGGAGAACGGCACCCCGGCCGAGCAGAGGGCCCGGCTGCTGCACTACCAGGACCTGATCAAGGTCGGGCTGTCCGGCAACCTCTCCGGCTACACCTTCACCGACACCAGCGGCAAGCGGGTCAAGGGATCCGAGGTCGACTACAACGGCGCCCCCGCCGGATACGCGGCGGCCCCGGGCGACGCCCTCGCCTACGCCGACGCGCACGACAACGAGACCCTCTTCGACGCGCTCGCCTTCAAACTGCCCGCGTCGGTGAGCGCCTCGGACCGCGCGCGCATGCAGGTCCTCGCCATGGCGACGGCCACCCTCTCGCAGGGCCCGGCCCTCTCCCAGGCGGGCACCGACCTGCTGCGCTCGAAGTCGCTGGACCGCAACTCCTACGACAGCGGCGACTGGTTCAACGCCATCCACTGGAACTGCGCCGACGGCAACGGCTTCGGCCGCGGACTGCCGCCGGCCGCCGACAACCAGGCGAAGTGGCCGTACGCCAAGCCGCTGCTGACGAAGATCGGGGTCGGCTGCCCGCAGATCGAAGGCGCCTCGGCCGCCTACCGGGATCTGCTGAGGATCCGTACGACGGAGCGGGCGTTCTCCCTCGACACGGCCGCCCAGGTGCAGTCCGCGCTCTCCTTCCCGCTCTCCGGGACCGGGGAGACGCCCGGCGTGATCACCATGCGCCTCGGTGACCTGGTCGTCGTCTTCAACGCGACGCCGGAGCGCCAGGAGCAGCGGATCGCCGAGCTGGCGGGCCAGTCCTACCGGCTGCACCCGGTGCAGGCGGCGGGCGGGGACCCGGTGGTCAAGAGCGCGTCCTTCCAGTCGGCGACCGGCACCTTCGCCGTACCGGCGCGGACGGTGGCGGTCTTCCGTCACTAGGGTGAGGCCCGACGCCTAGAACAGGAGTGCCCATGCCGCAGATCACCGTCGACTACTCCGAGCGCCTCGCCGGCCACTTCGACCGGCCCGGCTTCGCCAAGGCGCTGCACACGGCCACGGTCGAGATCGCGGCGGCGAAGCCGCCGGCGTGCAAGACGCAGTTCCGCCGGACCGAGGACACCGTCGTCGGCCCGGACGCCGAGGGCCACGCCATCGTGCACGTCACCATCGGCCTGCTGGCGGGCCGGACCGACGAGACGAAGGCCCGGCTCACGGAGCAGGTGCTGGAGCTGCTGCGGCAGTATGTGAAGCCCGCCGAGGGCCTGGCGCTGCACGCCTCGGCAGAGGTCCGCGACCTCGACGCGTCCTACCGGAAGTACGACGCCTAGGGCGGGCGCGCTCAGGAAGCGAGGGTGATCAGCCGGGCGACCAGGTCCCCGAAGGGGCCGTCGCCCGGCTCGTCCTCCAGGACGCGGCGCAGCAGCGCGCCCATCTCCTCGTCGTACGCCGCGCTCACCGCCATGAGCGCGGCGAAGTCGTGCACGAGCTGCGCCTGCAACTCCTCGCGGGGTATGCGCCGCCCGTCCAGCCAGATCAGCGCCGTCGACTCGGCGAGCGAGATCCAGGAGCGCACCACCAGCTCGAGGCGGGCGGGCGGCTCCGGCATCCGCAGATGCGCGATGATCTGCTCGTAGGCGGCCTGGCGCACCGAGTCGATCAGCGCGTTGGTCGTCGAGGAGCCGACCGCCGGGCCGCCGCGCATCAGCGCGGAGAAACCGGGTCCGTGCTCGTCCACGAAGTCGAAGAACCGGGCCATCACCCGCAGCAGCCGCGCGCCCAGCGGACCCTCGGCCGGCTCCACGAACCGGCCCGCCAGATCCTCCGCCGCGCGCTTCAACGCGGCCTCGTACAGGCTGAGTTTGCCGGGGAAGTAGTGGTAGACCAGCGGGCGGGAGATGCCCGCGGCCGACGCGATCTCATCGATGGAGACCTCGTCGGGAGAGCGGCGGCTGAAGAGTTCGAGGGCCACGCCGATCAACTGCTGCCGCCGCTCCTCGACACCCATTCTGCGGCGAACCCCGGTAGTCATACGAACACCTTACCGATCGAATCCGGCCGAGAACGGCCTCGATCGGCCACCGGTATTCACATATCCAGCACGATTCGCTCACCTCGGGCCCGCGACACACAGATCAGCATCGAGTCGTGGCGCTCCGCGTCCGTCAGCAGCTCGTCGCGGTGGTCCACCTCGCCCTCCAGCACCCGCTGTTGGCAGGTCCCGCAGAAGCCCTGCTCGCAGGAGTACGCGGTGTCCGGCAGCTCGTCCCGCACCGCCGCCAGCACACTCCGGTCGGCCGGCACCGTCAACGTCACCCCGCTGCGACGCAGTTCCACCTCGAAGGCACCGTCGCCGTCCGCCCCCGTACGCGGCGCGAACCGCTCCAGACGGACCTCGGGGAATCGTTCCTCCACGGCGGCCATCAGTCCCTCCGGACCGCAGCAGTAGACGGCGGCGTCCCCCGGCACGTCCGCGAACAGCGCGTCCAGGTCCGGCAGCCCCTCCTCGTCCTCCGCCACGACGCTCACCCGGTCACCCCCGATCTTCACGACCTCTTCCAGGAACGGCATCGACGCCCGCGTCCGCCCGCCGTACAGCAGCCGCCACTCGCTGCCCTCCGGCAGCGCCCGCAGCATCGGTAGGATCGGCGTGATCCCGATGCCGCCCGCGACGAAGACGTACGACTCCGCCTCGACCAGCGGGAACCGGTTGCGCGGCCCGCGCACCTCCAGCTCGATGCCCTCCCGCACCTGTTCGTGCACCTCTCGGGACCCGCCCCGCCCGTCCGGCACCAGCCGTGTGGCCACCGTGTACGACGAGGTGTCCTCCGGATCCCCGCACAGCGAGTACTGCCGCACCAGCCCCGAGGGCAGCACCAGGTCGAGATGGGCGCCCGGCTCCCAGCGCGGCAGGTCGTGCCCCTCCAGCCGCAGCCGGACGACCCCGTCGGCGATCTCCTCGCGCGCGGTCACCAGCAGCCGCAGCGCGCGCGTCCGGGGACGGCCGGAGACCGGCTCCTCCAGGGCCGGCATCGGCCACAGCGGCGAGGCCTGGATCCGGCGCCGCAGCGCCCGCCGGGCGAGCAGCGCGGCACCCGCGACGAGGACGGCGGTCTTCAGCTTCGGCGTCGGCATCAGACGGCGCTCCTCTTCTCCGCGGCGAGGGCGGCGACGGCGGCGGGGGAGGAGGCGAGGTAGGCGACCGCCCGCTCGGTGCAACCCTCCTGCGAGGGGTGGTAGTCGCGGCTCAGATACCGCGGAATGGACCTCAGCATGTCGCCCGTCGACGGCAGCAGGCCCTGTCGCCCGCGCACATGGAAATCCTTGAAGGTGGCCTTCCCGGCCGGCAGCGTCGGGTCGTTCTCCATGAAGAAGCGGATCCCGCGCTGCCACAGGAACACCAGCGCGGTGAACGCGGTGGCCCAGGTCCGGGCCCGGCGCCGGTAGCCGCCGTCGACGTGCAGGAACAGCTCGAAGGCGACCGAGCGGTGCTCGACCTCCTCCGCGCCGTGCCAGCGCAGCAGATCCAGCATGGTCGGGTCGGCGCCCCGCCGGTCCAGTTCCTCGGCGCCCAGCACCCAGTCGCCGAGGAACGCGGTGTAGTGCTCGATGGCCGCGATCAGCGCCACCCGCTCCAGCAGCCACCAGCGGCGGGCCCGGCCCGGGGGCAGGGTGCGGTCGCCGAGCAGCTTCTCGAAGAGCCAGTCGACCTGCGCGGTGTACGGCGCCGGGTCGAGCCCCTGCTCTTTCAGATGCGGCAGCACCTCGTCGTGGGCCTGGGAGTGCATGGCCTCCTGGCCGATGAACCCGATGACGTCCTCGCGCAGCCGCTCGTCGCGTATGTACGGCAGCACCTGCTTGTAGACGTGCACGAACCAGCGCTCACCGGCCGGCAGCAGCAGATGCAGCACATTGATCGTGTGCGTGGTGAACGGGTCGCCCGGCACCCAGTGCAGCGGGGTGCCCTCCCACGAGAAGGACACGTTGCGCGCCTTGAGCGGGATGCGCTCGGATTCGACGGGGCCGGGCACCCGGACCTGCTTGTTAGACATGGCGTCAATGTACTGACGGGTAAGCCAGGGGTGAAGCCCTCTGCGCCGGCTTGTTGATGCCGGTGCCGGTCAGGGGCGGGCCAAGCCTTCAGGGGCGGGCCAAGCCTTCAGGGGCGGGCCAAGGCGCCGCCTACCGCAGCCCGCTGATCGACCGCCCGCTCTCCAACGTGGCCTTCAGCTCCGCGTGCGCGCCCTGCTTCGTCCGCACGGTCAGCAGATGGCCCTCCGCCGAGCCGTTCACCCCGCCCGTCGCGCTGACCGACTCCGTGTCCCGGCTGCTCGCGGCGAGCAGATACCACTCACCGCCCGCCGACTTCCACAGCACCCCGGCCAGCACATGCGGATCCTTCGCCCCGCACGCCGGATCGCCGTCCGCCTTGGCGACCACCGCGCCGTACGTCCCGCCCGGCGACTGGAACTGCGCCAGCACCCGCTCGCCGCCGCCCCGCCAGGTCTCGGCCCGGGTGCACACCCACGCCGCCGCGCCACTGCCGTCCGGCAGCGGCTGCCGGGCGTACGCCCACGCGTTCACCGATCGCACGCCCTGCCCCCGCGCGTTCGCCAGCGAGCAGGCGAACGGCGCCCAGGTCCGCCGCGCCTGCGCACCGGTCGCGTCCCGCACCGAGCCCGGCCGGCCACTGGTCAGCCGGGCCGGCACCAGCTCACCCAGGTCCGTCAGCAGCCGGGTGCCCGAACCGTCGGTCACCTCCAGCGCGTTCCACGACGTGCAGGCACCGGACCGGGTCACCGGACTGGCCAGGGGCGAGGCGATCCCGTCCGTCAGGGTCAGCTCCATCGTGCCGGAACCCGGCTTCACCAGATCCCGCTCGGCGGCCTTCTTCACCCACGGTGCCATCAGATACCGGACATTGCCGTCGGTGCGGGCCAGCACCACCGCGCTCGCCTCGCCCCGGGACGCGCCGTCCGTCCGGGCGAAGTCCAGGGCCGCGCCCGCCGTGCCGTCCATCGGCTCGGCGTACCGGGCGATGCGCAGACCGTCGTGGAGGATCACCACGCGCGCCCGGTCCACGGTCCCCGCGTACAGCAGCTGCGGCGGGCCGGCCGGGCCGCCCGACGGCGTGCCCGGCGTCACCGAGACGCGGACGGTCTCGCCGGGGCGGGCCCACACGGCGAGGGCGCGGCGCAGCAGCGCGCTGTCGTCGACGAGGTCGCCGCGCGCGGGCCACACGGAGAAATCGGTACGGGTCGCCGACTGCCAGGCCGCCGCGGGCACCTTGGTCAGCCGGGCCGGGTCGAGAGCGGCCCGGGCCGACGGGTTCTGCGCGTACACGGGGGCCGCGGCGCCGTCCGGGCCCCAGCCGTCACCGGGCAGAGCGAGCAGCGCCCCGCACACGGCGATCGCCGCGGTCGCGGCCAGCGCGGCCTTCAGATGCTGGCGGCGGCGCATCAGATCGGTGGGCCGGGCCTGGAGCGAGCACGGGTCGAACTCGGGGGAGTCCAGCAGCGCGTACTGCGCGGCGAGGGTGTCGGCCTCGGCGAGCGCGGCCTGCGCGTCCCCGACCCCGGCGGCCGTCAGCACCGTACACACGTCCGCGTCGGCCAGACGCTCCAGGCCGCGCAGCACATACGCGGCGCGGGCCGGAGCCGACAGCGCCGACAGCCGCTGGTCCAGAGCGAGTTCGTCGGCGCCGCCCGAGCGCGGGAACAGCCGCAGGCCCCACACCTGGGGGAGCAGCGGCGGCAGCTGGGACCGCTTCGGCCACGCCCGGCGCCGCAGCACCGGCAGGCCCGCCTCCAGCGCCGTCCGCAGCACCCGGAGGCGGACGTAGGCATAGCCGGGGTCGCTCTCCCGGCCCGTGGACTGGGACGGGATGACCGAGGCGCGGGCGCGCTTGCGGGGCAGCGCCCGCTGGGTGAGCGCGTGAGCGGTCAGCACCCGCCGGTTGCGGCCAAGACTCGGCGGCAGCACCAGATAGGCGAGACGGACCAGCCGAGGGTAGTGCTCGACGCGCGCGGCCTCGGCCCGCTCGACGTCGACCACCGGATCGGCGGCTGCGGAGCTGTGACGCTGGGCGACATCCTGTGACTGCACGTCCGGGAGAACGAGCGGCACGGCGGATGGTCACCGCCGTTCGGGGGACTCAGGCCCCCGGCTCGACCAGGGCGCGGGCGTAGTTCGCCATCGAGCGCTGGTAACGGGGCAGATGGCGGGCGAGGGCGCCGAGCACCAGGGACAGGCCCTCCCGGTCGCGGCCCAGAGCGGACAGGCACAGCGCGAGCGTGGCGCGCACGGCGTCGTCCAGCTCGTCGGACGGCGCGTCGAGTTCCGGCGTCAGCAGCGCGACACCCTCCTCCGGGTGACCGGTGTTCCGCAGGGAGCTGGACAGCTGGATCTTGGCGCGCCGAGCCTTGTAACCGGTGAGCCCGCGCGCCAGCGCCTCCCGGTACAGCGGCACCGCCTCGCCGGAGTGCCCCGTGGAGTCCCAGGCGCAGGCCCGCTCGAACGGCGCGTCGGGGCTGCCCTCGGGAAGCTCGGCGACGAGCGCGTCGATCACCGCGCGGAACTCGGCCGCCCGGTCCTCCGGGTAGCTGTCGAAGCCGGCCCACGCCGCGGACACGCGGTCTTCCCAGTCCTGGTTCACCAGGTCACCTTCGCACGGACGGACGTGCGACGCAGGTGATTTGAGCGCGCGGGGCCCGGCAGCCGTATCGACGAAAGGCAGTGCTGTCCGACGCCCCGACCGGAGGAACTGATGAGGCTGACCCGACCGATGCTCGCCGTGGCCCTGGCCGTACTGGCGCTCGCGGGCTGCGGCTCCGGCGGGGAGCGGGAGCGCGCCGAGGTGCCCAGGACCGCCGAGGGGAGCCTGGAGCAGCTGGCCGCCGAGGCGCGCTGCGAGCCGGACATCCAGACGGACGCCGACGAGATCCGGCAGGCGATCTGCCGCAACGGGAACGGCCGGTTCATCCTCGCCACGTTCGCCACCGATCGCGGCCAGCGGGAGTGGATCAACGGGGCGAAGGACTACGGCGGTCACTACCTGGTCGGCCGCAAGTGGGTGGCCGTGGGAGAGCCGGCGGTGGTGACGGCGCTGCGCGGCACGCTCGGGGGGACGCTGGAGGAGGGGAAGGACCACGGGGCCTCCCACGGCGCGCACTGAGCTGACACGGCGAAGGCCGGCGGTGGGTCTCCCACCGCCGGCCTTCGTGTGGACGCACTCGCGGCTACTGGCACTTACGGCCGGTGTTGATGCACGTGACCATCTTGTTCATCAGCTCCGGGGAGAAGAAGTTGATGAAGTCGTTGTGGTCGGTGATCGGCTTGTGCAGCTGCTCCGGGAAGGTGTCCACCGCGAACGGGTTCTGGACCACCCCGTTCTCGATGGTCGGGGCCGGCACGTCGTAGACCAGCCGGACCTGGAGCTGGGGGATCGCCTTGAAGCCGCCGGGGCAGGAGCCGTCGGGCCGGACGAACGCCACGTGGGTGCGGTGGTTGGCGCTGTCGATGTTCTGGCCGTCCCAGCAGCTCTGGAACTTGGACGTGCGCACCACGTCGCTGCCCTCGGGGCACAGCGGGTACTTGTCCGTCAGCTGCCGGTCCTCGAAGCCCGTGCAGCTCCAGGAGGTGTTGGCGTTCGCCAGGCCGTTCACGAAGGCCTTGGCGTCACCGGTGATGATGCGCAGGGCCGGGGGCATCGGGACGACCGGGCCGCGCCTGTTGCCGACGAACTTCAGCTGGGCCTGCGCGGGCTCCAGGATCCGGCCGACGTTGCCCTCGGTGCCGCCGCCGGCGTCGTTCTGGTCGAAGTCCTGCGAACCGTCCTGGAGGCGCAGCACCGGCCAGAAGTACGACGACCGGTCGCCCGGGTTCTGGCAGCTGGTGTCGGCGCGGGCCAGGTCCTCGTCGCTCGCGAAGGCGTCGTTGTTCTGGTTGCCGACGTAGTCGTGCAGGTGGTGGGCGCCGTTGGTGACACCGGGGGCGACGATCACGTTGTCCGTGTTGTGGTTGTCGTTGCCGTTGGTGCCGCACTTGGTGATGAAGACGCCGCGCGAACCGGACCGGCCGTTCGCGGCGAGGCCGTTCGGCAGGTTGCGGGAGTTCGGCTGGACGGTGGTGATGTCCTGGAAGTCCGCCGCCACCGGGCCGTTGCCGGCCTGACCGCCGTTGCCTCCCTGCTGTCCGCCGTCCTGCTGTCCGCCGTCCTGCTGTCCGTCGCCGTTGCCGTCCTGGTTCTGGTCTCCGCCGTCCTGCTGTCCGTCGCCGTTCTGTCCGTCGCCGTTCTGGCCGTCCGTGGTCTGCGGCTGTTCCGACGGGGTGCCGGCGCAGCCGGAGAGGGTGTCCAGGTCCTCGGAGACGTTGCCGCCGGCCCGGCTGATCTCCAGCTGGATGCGGTCGATGATCGCCTTGCGGCGGTCCTTGAGCGGCTGGAGGATCGCGTTCTGGACGAAGCTCGCGTCCTGGGCCTGCGCGTCCCGGGTGGTGGCCAGCCGCTGGTAGGCCTCGGTGATCTGCTGGTCCAGGGTGGCCAGTTCGCCGTCCACCTCGCCCCGGGCCCGGTCCGGCACGTCGTAGAGCCGCTGGCCGACGTCCGGGCAGTCGATGGTGGCGATCTGTGCCGTCGCCGACCGGGTCCGGTTCGGCCAGCGGTCCTCGTCCTCGTGCGCCGAGGCGTAGAAGTTCGCCCAGATCAGCCCGCCCCCACCGAGCGCTAGGGCCGCCGATGCGGCTATGGCCTTGGTGGCCAGCGGCGTACGGCGTTTTCGTGTGTTGCGTCCCATGGAACTCCTCTGACTTCCTTGCGGGGCAGCATCGAGGCGCCCGACAGGAGTGAAGCGGCCCCCCTCCATACGGAAGGAGTCCCACGGGTGTTCAAACGTCGCTGAAATTGCCTGTCGGTCACGGCAGTTGACGGCCGTGCGCCTGAGCGAGCACCTTCGCCTCCGTCTCCGGGTCCACCCCCTTTTCCGGCCGGTCCGGGCGCTGCGGGGCCACCCCGCCGAGCGACCGCAGCCAGCTCCAGGTGTCGGTGACGGTCTCCTCGACCGGACGGCAGCGCAGGCCCGCCGCGACAGCGCGGGAGACGTCCGAGGAGTGCAGGGCGTCGTGCAGATCGCTGCCCGGCGGCACCCACACCGGCAGCCCGGTCCACGGCGCGATCCCGGCCTCCAGGATCACCTCCGGGTCGGTCCAGCACAGCTCGGCACCGCCCCCGGTGACCCGGGCGCAGGCCTCCAGGAAACTGCCGATGGTGGCGTGGCCCTGCGGGGAGACGAGGTTGTACGGCCCGCTCAGCTCGCGCTCGACACCGCCGAGGATCCACTCGGCGAGATCACGGACGTCGATGTACTGCACGGGCAGATCCCGGGGGCCCGGCGCCAGCACCGGGCCCCCGCGGGCCATCCGGGTCAGCCACCAGGGCAGCCGGCCCACGTTCTCGTACGGACCGATGATCAGCCCCGCCCGGGCCAGCAGCGAGCGGTCCGCGCCGAACGCGTCCAGCACGGCCAGCTCGCCGCCCCGCTTGTCGCGCGCGTACTCGGTCTGCTCGGCATCCGGATCGGCGCCCCCGACCAGCGGCGCGTCCTCGGTGTATCCGGCGGGCGGCGCCCAGTCGTACACCGAGCAGCTCGACACGTACACATACCGCCCGGCGCGGCCCCGCAGCAGCCGCGCCGAGTCCCGCACCGCGCGGGGCGCCGCCGACCAGGTGTCGACGACGGCGTCCCACTCGCCGTCCGCGAGCGCGGCGAGCCCGTCGGGCGCGGTGCGGTCGCCGTGCAGCGCCCGCACCCCGGCGGGCGCCGCGTGGCGTCCCCGGTGGAACACCGTCACGTCCCAGCCCCGCTCCACGGCCGCCTCCACGACCGCCCGCCCCACGAACTCCGTACCGCCCAGCACCAGAAGTCTCATGCCGGTGACTCTGCCCGCTCGCGGTGCGGGAGGACAGCGAATCTGCCCAGGGCAGACGGTCAGCGGCCGGCCGGCGGGGTGTACTTGTAGCCGACCCGGCGCACGGTGCGGATGGTGTCCCGGTGCTCGGCGCCCAGCTTCCGGCGCAGCCGGGCGATGTGCACGTCGACCGTGCGGCCGTCGCCGACGTGCCCGTAGCCCCACACCGTGCCGACCAGCTGGTCGCGGGTGTGCACCCGGTGGGGGTGGGTCACCAGATGGGCCAGCAACTCGAACTCCAGGTAGGTGAGGTCCAGTTCGCGCCCGTCCACCTCCGCGGTGCGGCGGACGGAGTCGATGCGGATGAGGGGTTCGCCGAGGGTGGGTTCGGTGTCCGCCGGTCCCTCCTCGGACGCCTCCCGGGCCCGCTGGTCCGGCACCGCCACCGGCGGGAACGGCGGCTGCTGGTCCGCCGGGACCAGCACCAGATACCCGACCATCGGCGGGCGGCCCGGCAGGACGGGCAGGGCGTGCTGCGGGGCCGGCAGCCAGGTGGCGCCCGGCGGCAGGAAGTCCGCGACGTCGATCACCTCGTCGCGGTCGACGGCGCGCAGCCGGTGCCGGGCGCCGTGGGCGGTGGCCGTGCCCGTGGCGGTGCCGGTGGCGGCAGCCGAGGAGAGGGTGGACCGGGAGGACAGGGAACGAGTGGTCGCCATGAGAGGTCAGCTCTTTTCGCGCGAGAGTCCGTCGGGAAGGGACGTACGTCGTCGCGCCGACCGAAGGCCGGGGTGTACGGCTTTAGAGGGCCGGCGCGTTCGTCGCGCGGCAACACACCCGGTCGTAGTCGTGGTGCTGACGGGAAGGCCAGAAGGGCTCGAGGTCATGGCGACCCGTCGCGGAGTACTTCTGGAAGCTGGCCATGCCTCCATTCAAGCACGCGCGGGCCGCGGACCGGACCCCTCTGTCACCGCTCTCTCACCGCGTGGACGCCCCCGGCCGGAACGCGGCGGGAAGCCGGCGCTCTCCGGCCGACGGCCTCATCCCTCCAGCCGTCTGCGCCAGTCCAGGCCCGTGACGGTGATCGAACGGCCCGGGTCGCCGTCCCAGTCCGCCGACAGGCCGGCGGCGGCCAGCGCCGCCACCACCTCGCGGCCGACGGACGCCGTGGTCTCCTCAGAGCCGTCGAGACCGCCGTAGTACAGCGGGAGGCCGAAGCCCTCGACGGCGTGCTCGGTGCTCTGCCGGTGGAAGAAGACGAAGCCGCGCGCCTCCTCGCGCTCGGCGCCGATCTCGGCCATGCCGCAGCTCCGGCAGCAGGTGAAGTTCTCCCGGGCGGTGATGCCGCCGGCGTCCAGCGCCGCGAATGCCCCGGCCAGGCGTTCGGGGTCGGTGACGCCCTCCCAGGTCTCCTGCTCGGCCAGCCGCTCCAGCCACAAGCGGTCGGCCAACTGCCGTGCCTGGGCCTTGGACACCGGCCGCTCGTCGCCGTCGGCCAGGTAGTCCTCCGCCAGTTCGGCGAGCTGGTCGCGGTCGTCGTACCCGCAGCGCAGGGCCAGCCGCACTCGCTCCTCGAGCGTCGCGCGGACGTCGTCCGGCAGCTCGGGGACCTCCTCCCGCGGCCCCAGGTCGATCGGCTCCCAGGCCACGCCCGCGTCCCAGCCCTCCGCCCGGCGGGCCCAGCCGGTCAGAAGGGCGGCGACCCGGTCCCGGTCGGCGAGGTTCGTACCGAAGAAGGCGTCGGCGCCGGCGCGGTGTTCCAGGCGGTAGTCGCCGCCCCGCTCGTGCCACACCTGGGCGAAGACGTCCGGCAGGTCCGGTATCCGCTTCAGCACCAAAAAACGGTCCCCGGGCTCCCCGATCCGCGCCACGAGCGCCCGCAGTCCGTCCGCCGGAATCCGCGTGTGCGTCTGCCAGTTCTCCGTCTCGGCCTTGATGTCCAGGCCGCCGCCGTTCTCCATGACCCCACGATGACACGGGGCACTGACAACGCCACGGCAGCCGCCGTACGGCGTCCCGCACACCGCGTGGCATGCGCTGCCTGTGTGTCCTCCGCCTTGCCGTACGCGTGCTGCGGCTCCGCCCAGTCGGTCACCCTGGCCCCATGACGGCGCGCGACACGCGGAAGGGGGGCGCCCGCCAATACGGCGGGCGCCCCCCTTCCGGAGCCGTTGTGCGGATCAGACCTGGCCGGCCTTCTCCAGGGCGGAGCAGCAGGTGTCCACCAGCAGGCGGGTCACCACGTACGGGTCGACGTTGGCGTTCGGACGGCGGTCCTCGATGTAACCCTTGCCGTCCTTCTCGACCTGCCACGGGATGCGGACCGAGGCACCGCGGTCGGAGACGCCGTAGGAGTACTTGTCCCACGGGGCGGTCTCGTGCAGGCCGGTCAGACGGTCGTCGATGCCCGCGCCGTAGTTCTTGACGTGGTCGAGCGGCTTGGAGCCCTCGCCCAGCGACTCGCAGGCGGTGATGATCGCGTCGTAGCCCTCGCGCATCGCCTTGGTGGAGAAGTTGGTGTGCGCGCCCGCGCCGTTCCAGTCGCCCTTGACCGGCTTCGGGTCGAGGGTCGCGGAGATGCCGAAGTCCTCGGCGGTGCGGTAGAGCAGCCAGCGGGCCACCCACAGCTGGTCGGAGACCTCCAGCGGGGAGAGCGGGCCGACCTGGAACTCCCACTGGCCCGGCATGACCTCGGCGTTGATGCCGGAGATGCCCAGGCCCGCGGCCAGGCAGTTGTCGAGGTGCTTCTCGACGATGTCACGGCCGAAGATCTCGTCGGCGCCGACGCCGCAGTAGTAGCCGCCCTGCGGGGCGGGGAAGCCGCCCTCGGGGAAGCCGAGCGGACGGGCGCCGTCGAAGAAGGTGTACTCCTGCTCGATGCCGAAGATCGGCTCCTGGGCCGCGAACCGCTCGGCGACCTCCGCCAGCGCGGCACGGGTGTTGGACTCGTGCGGCGTCATGTCGATGTTCAGCACCTCGCACAGGACGAGGATGTCGTCGCCGCCGCGGATCGGGTCCGGGCAGCTGAAGACCGGCTTGAGGACACGGTCCGAGGAGTGGCCCTTGGCCTGGTTCGTGGAGGACCCGTCGAAGCCCCAGATCGGCAGCGCGTCCAGACCGGCGGGCCCGCCCGTGATGATCTTGGTCTTGGAGCGGAGCTTGGCGGTCGGCTGGGTGCCGTCGATCCAGATGTACTCAGCCTTGAAGGTCACGGGCCACATCCTTCGGGGGTGGGTCGGGCGCGCTTGCGGGTGCTGCGGCGCTGCGGCACTGGGCGCCGCGCTGTTGTCCGCGAGCCTGTCAACAGGCGATTTCCCGGTCATTGCTCGAATGTGAACCCCGTGTTACCTGGTGGTGCTGTGGTGCGACTCACAGCGTGAGGGGAGCGCGGATGCGAGACCTCACCGCTTGCGCGCGGGGGCGGGGAGCCGCGGGGCGGCTCGTATGCGATGGGAGTACGCCGCCCCCGCAGGGGTAGGCGCGGCGTCCGGCCCGGCGGCCGTCCCCTCCGTCGGCCGCCGAGGCCGGATTTCCTTCCGCGAGGCCGGTGGCCGGTCCCGCTGCTCCCGGCCGGGAGCAGCGGGACCCGAGCTGCCCGAGTCTCACCCCACCTTCTCGATCAGCGCCCGGCGGATCAGGAACTTGCCGGGCTCGCGGACCTGCTCGAAGGCCGCGTTGTTCAGCAGGACGCAGCTGCCGGAGACCGAGGTGACCTCCACCGTCGTCGACTTGGCGTTGTCCAGGTTGGTCACCTTCAGCTTCGTGCCCGCCGGGAACTGGTTGCTGGACGCGGCCGGGGCGCCGCCCTCACCGGAGAGGGTGACCGTCGACCCGTTGCACACCTGCTCACCGGCCGCCTCCACGGGCTGCGACGGCTGCGCCTCCTCGGCGGGTGCGGAGGGCTGCGCCTCCTCGGCGGGTGCGGACGGCTGCCCGGCCCCGGCGGGTGCGGAGGGCTGTGCCGGCTGGGAGCCCTGAGCCGGCCCCCCGACCGCCTCGCCCACCTCGCAGCCGGAGGCCTGCTGCTTGCGCTGGATCTCCGCGATGACCGCCTCGCGGTTCGCGATCCGCGCCTCCGACTGCGCGTCCGGCTGGGCCCGCTGCTCCGCGATGAACCGCTGGTTGTTGCCGAGGGCGGTGGCCAGGCCCTGGCAGACGGTCGAGTCCTTCGCCGACTGCGCGGCGTTCGACGTGCTCGCCATGACGAAGGCACCGCCGCCCGCCACCGTGGCAGCGCCGACCAGCAGCGCGATCTTCTTCTTGGTGCTGAGAGTTCTCCTGCGCGACATGCGCGCCTCCTGAAGAGGTCGGGGTGCGTACGCCGCTATGTACGAGATCCCGAACGAGGTTACTCAGTGGGCCCGCCCGCAGGTTGAAGTGGCCTGCGTCACAAGGCAGTTGCGGAGGCGCCCTCCTCGTACGCCGTCACGTTGCCGCCGGCGTACCGGAGCAGTTCCTCGGTCTGCCGGGCGAGCGCGGCCTCGGCCGTCTCCGCCCCGTCGCTCCACCGGCCGTGGGCGAACACCACCGAGCGGACCGTCATCAGCCGGCGGAACACCCCCACCGATCCGGGCGGCACCGTCGGCATCCCCGCCGCGAACACCGTCGAGGCGTCCTCGGCCCGCCGGAAGCTGAGCACGGTCACCGTCACCCGGGAGCGCCGCTCCACGTCGGTGAAGAGCGCGGTGGTCAGTCGCAGACAGCCCTCACCCCGCTCGATCCGTGCCGCCGGCTCCGCGGACATGCCCTGGGCGCAGTCGGGGGTGGTGGCCAGGTCGACCCGCTCGTAGCGGGTGCCGCTTCCCAGTCGTACGCCCGTCTCCGGGAACGCCCGCTCGGGGCGGATGGCGGGGCGGATGGCGGGGCGGGTGTCGAGGGGGGAGAGCGCGGGCGTGGGGGCGGCCGAGCCGTCGTCGCCGCCGGCGCACACGGCGGTCCCGGCGGCGACGGTGGCGAGCAGTACGGCGCCGGTGACACCGGCCACGGCCATCCGGACGTACGGGTCGATTCCCTGATCGCCTGAGGTCATGGCGGCGGAGGGTAACAGCGTGGACCGCTCCGACTCCCGCCGCACGACAAAGGGCCGAGAAACCCCCTAACGGGACAAGGCGTCCCGTACGGCGTCTTCCGTGCGGGCTACCACGGCCGTGCCGTCGTCCGCGGTGATGATCGGACGCTGGATCAGCTTCGGGTGCTCGGCCAGCGCCCGCACCCAGCGATCGCGCGAGGCGGCGTCCCGCGGCCACTCCTTCAGGCGCAGTTCCTCGGCGGCCGGCTCCTGGGTGCGGGTGATGTCCCACGGTTCGAGGCCGAGGCGGTCGAGTACGGCGCGGATCTCGTCCTCGGTCGGGACGTCCTCCAGGTAGCGGCGGACGGTGTAGTCGGCGCCCTCGGCGTCGAGCAGCTGAACCGCGCTGTGGCACTTGGAGCAGGCGGGGTTGATCCAGATTTCCATGCCGGACACGGTACGCGGGGGGCCGTTCGGGCACCGGGCCGGCACCCTGGCCTGTTCGATTTTGGCAGGGAGTCCCACGAGCCCCGCCAGACCGGTCCGACACACCGGCAATTCCCCTTCTCAACTGGGAGTTTGATGGCCTTCGCGGACCTTCGACTGTCAGTGGCGGGCAGTAGAATTGAAGCAGTGTTCGAGGGGATCGCCGGGGGCTTCCGGGCGGTTCCCTGACCGCGACAGGAGGATGCCTGTGCCCGCTGCCGCACTGAAGCCCAAGCCGTTGCCCACCCAGTCCACCGCCCGCCGTGCCGTCCAGCTCGACCTGCCGTACGCCCCCGTCCTCAAGAGCCCGCTGCCGCCCGGGCGGCCCCGTGAGTGGTACATCTCGCACAACCGCCGGCTCAAGGCCATGCGCCTGGCCATAGCGCTGCTCGACTCCGGCGTCCTCCTGCCGGGCCAGGCCCGCAACGAGACGATCCGTGACGCGGCGCGGCTCATCGGCGTCCACCCGCCGTCGGACACGACGTGTCACATGGTGCGGGCGCTGATGAAGTACAGCCGCTGAGGTGGCGTGACGCCGGGTGCCGTGTCTTTCGCGGTGCCCGGCGTCTTCGTGCGTCCGGAGGCGCTGAGAATGCCGGCCGGAGTCGGCGCGGGCGCTCGGCCGGATGTCACTGCGTCACCCCGCCAGCTCCCGCTCCAACGGCGTCCGGAACCGCGGCGTCACCCGCGTCGTCCCCACCCACTCCCGCAACCGCTCGGCCTCCGCCCCGATCGCCGCCTCGGCCTCCCGGCCCACCCCGGTGCCGTCGAGGATCCGCCAGACGATGCCGCCGTCCGGGCGCTGGGCCCAGCCGCCCACCACGCGCCCGTCCCACCACACCGTCGGCCCGACATTGCCGCTGCGGTCGAACAGCGCCGGGCGCAGCTCCGGCGCGAGATACCAGTCCCGCAGCTGCCAGCCCATCGCCGTCGGGTCCAGGGCGGGCAGCAGCGCCGCCCAGGGTTCGGCGGACTCCCTCACGGGCCCCTCGTCGCCCTCGACGACGTACCCCGTGCCCTCGTCCAGCACCACCTCGCGCGCTCCGATCGCTCCCAGCGCCCGGCGCACCTCCGTCACCCGCCAGCCCGTCCACCACTTCAGGTCGGCCTCGGTGGCCGGTCCGCAGACGGCGAGCCAGCGGCGCAGCAGGTCCGCCTGGGCCCCGGCGACGTCCAGTTCGGGATGGTCCGGCGCGGGGGCCCAGCGGAACTGCGACGACGTCCAGGAGCCCAGCGGCCGGCCCCGGACCACCTTGCCCTCAACGCCCAGCACCCGCAGCAGCCGCCCGGAGACGGTGTGCAGGCCCTCGTAGCTCTTCCCGGCCGCGTACACGAACTGCTCCCGCAGCCGTGGCTCGTCCGCGGCCAGCTCCGCCGCCGTGGCCTCCCCGCGCCGGGCCAGCGCCGCCAGCGCCGACGCCTCCACCTCGGCCAGCCATGCCGTGTCCGGCGCGCCCGCCTTCGCCATGTCCTTCACCAGCGAGGCGCGTTCCCGGGCGGCGACCGTGATCCCCGTCGAGGCGTGCACCACGGCGGTCAGCTCCGTGGGGAACACGAACACGGTGTGGCGCATGCCGTGCATCCGGACCAGGGATCTGTCCTCGTAGAGCGCCCGCTCGGTCTCCGCGACCGTCTTCACCGGCTCCGCCAGCCGCGCGCCCACCGCCAGATACACCGTCGCGGGATCCGAGCCGTGCAGCGCCACCAGCGTCTCGGCCACCTCCTCCGGGCGCGCGGCCCGCGCCCCCGCCGCCAGCCGGTGCCGCACCCCCAGCCGGGTCCGCCGCTCCGCCACCCCGATGTGCCGCCGTGCCGCCCCGCCGCTCATCCCGACCTCCGCACCGTCGATCCGTACTGCCGTCCCGTACTGCCGGCCGTCCCGGCCGTCCCGTTCCGTCGGCCGTCCCGGCCGTCCCGCAGCGCCGATCCTGCCCGACGCCACTGACAACCGGCCCACGCCGGCACCGCGCGGGGGTCACCCGTTCGCCGTACTGGGCATGCGGCACCCCCGCACCCGGCCGTTCACTGCCAACAGGAGGCGGCGACCCAGGGAGACGGGCGAGCGATGCACCGCAACGGCAACGACCACCGCACACGGCCATCGGCCGCCGCGCCATGACTACCGGGTCCGGCCAGGCGGGCCCCAACAGCCCCACCGGCCCCTCGAGCCCCGCCGACCGTGCCGACCGCGGCAGGGCCGCCCGCAAACGCGTCCCCCGCACCGCGCACGCCGGCTGGCTCGCGCCCGTCGACCGGCAGGACCCCGTCGCCGTACTGGAGAAGCAGGGCCGCGACCGGCTGCCGGAGCTGCTGCCCATCCGGTACGGACGCATGGCCGCCTCCCCGTTCGCCTTCCTGCGCGGCGCCGCCGCCGTGCTCGCCGCCGACCTCGCCACCCAGCCGCACACCGGCCTGACCGTGCAGCTGTGCGGTGACGCCCACCTGCTCAACTTCGGCCTCTACGCCTCCCCGGAACGCAGCCTCCTCTTCGACCTCAACGACTTCGACGAGACCTTTCCCGGCCCCTTCGAGTGGGACGTCAAACGGCTCGCCGCCAGCGTCGCGGTCGCCGCCCGGGAGAACGGCCACACCGACGCCAAGGCGCACCGGGCCACTCTGGAGTCGGCCACCGCCTACCGCACCGCCATGCGGCGGCTGGCCCGGATGGGCGAGCTGGACGCCTGGTACGAGCGGATCGAGGCGGACCGGCTGCTGCCCCTGGTCCGCTCCGCGCGCCGCCGCCGGCGGGTCGAGGCCAGCCTCACCCGGGCCCGCCGCCACACCGGTCTCCAGGCCCTCGGCAAGCTGACCGAGGTCGTCGACGGCCGGCGCCGTATCGTCCACGACCCGCCACTGCTCGAACCCGCCGGCGCCCCCGACGCCGCCGCCCTGCGCAAGATCTTCAGCGACTACCGCTCCACCCTCGCCGAGGAGCGGCGGATGCTCCTCGACCGCTACCGGTTCGCCGACGCCGCCCGCAAGGTGGTCGGCGTCGGCGGCGTCGGCACCCGCTGCTTCCTCGTGCTGCTGGACGGGCGCGACCCCGACGACCCGCTGCTCCTCCAGGTCAAGGAGGCCGGGGCGTCCATCCTGGAGGAACACCTGCCGAGCGGGCCGTACGACCATCCCGGCCATCGGGTGGTCGCCGGGCAACGGCTGCTCCAGGCGGCCGGGGACATCTTCCTCGGCTGGATGACCGGACCCCACGGCCGCTCCTACTACTGGCGGCAGCTGCGCGACATGAAGGGCTCCGCCGACGTCGCCGGGATGAGCCCCGCCGAACTGCGCGCCTACGCCGCCCTGTGCGGCACCGCCCTGGCCCGCGCGCACGCCCGCTCCGGCGACCGCATCGCCATCGCCGCCTACCTCGGCGGCGCCGACACCTTCGACCGCGCGATCGCCGACTTCGCGCTGGCCTACGCCGACCAGACCGCCGCCGACCACACCGCCCTGGGCGCGGCCGTCGCGGCGGGCGTGGTCACGGCCGCACCGGACGTGTGATCCTCAGGACCGACCGTGGCCCGAGTGCGGAGCCGGGGCGCCGAGCCCGGCCAGCAGGGCGGTCACGAACGCCGGCCGGTCATCCGCGTGGTCACGGAACCACAGGCCCAGCCGGTGAGCCAGCCCTGGGCGACGAACTCGCCGAGCAGCGGCAGCAACCGCTCCTTGCCGCCGCTGCCCGCTCCGTGCAGCAGCACGGCGGTGGGCGCGGCGGAGTCCGTGCCGTCACCGCCGTACACCCCGCTGAGCCGTTCGCCGTCGTGGCCGTGACGGAAGGACGTGAAGGGAAGCGGCGTGCTCATGCCCGCCATTCCCTCATGGCGGGCCCGCCGGCCGCCCCGGAAAAGCGGATGCGACGCCCCGTCGGCACCGGGCATTCTCAAGGACATCACCCCGAACCAACGTCCCAGGGAAGGAGGCCCTGTCATGGGCACCATCGTGCTTTCCGGGGCGGTCGTCCTGGTCGTCCTGGGCTTCGGAAACCCCCTCTACTGGCTCGCCGCCGTCGCCCTGCTCTTCCTCTGCGTGCGCCACGGCCGGCAACCGACCGCGCCGCCTCCCACCGGCCCGGCGTCCGCCCCCACCACCTACCGGGCGTACCGCGCCCGACGCGACCAGCAGGCCGAGTGGGAACGCCGCTACCGCCGAGAACGCCCCCTGGAGTCCCGCCGCCAGGAGCGCGAACGCAGCCGGTGAGCCGGCCTGGATCAGATCCGGGCACCTCCCCTGCCAGGGCCTGCCCGGCCCGGGGAGGTGCCCGGCGCGTCAGTAGGGCGCCCGGAAGTTGATGTACCCCAGCAGCACGATCACCGCGGCAACACACCCCAGGACCACCGCGGTCGACACCCAGGACGACCGCCGCCGCGTCACGTGCTCCGGATCGGCCCGGAACGGCACCGGCCCGGGCGGGTTGTGCTTCCAGCGCGCGGCGAGCATGCGGGCCCGGGCCGAGGGCTCCTTGTGCTCGGCGCTCTCCGCCCACCGGAGGTCGAACTCCCGCTCTTGATCGTCCCGTTCGGACATTCCCCGTCTCCCCGTCGGTCCCTGCCGTGTCTCGAACAGCTGTACAGGAAAACCATACGGCGGCGCCCCCGCCCTGAGGAACGCGACTCAGGGACGGGGGCGCCGGAACGACCGGGGAACGACCGGATCGGGTCGATCACACGTCGAAGTACAGCTCGAACTCGTGCGGGTGCGGACGCAGCTGCAGCGGCGCGATCTCGTTCGCGCGCTTGTAGTCGATCCACGTCTCGATCAGGTCCGGGGTGAACACGTCGCCCTGGAGCAGGAACTCGTGGTCGGCCTCCAGGCGGTCCAGGACCGCGCCGAGGGAGGTCGGGACCTGCGGGACGCCCGCGTGCTCCTCGGGAGCCAGCTCGTAGAGGTCCTTGTCGATCGGCTCGGCCGGCTCGATCTTGTGCTTGATGCCGTCCAGGCCCGCGAGGAGCAGCGCCGAGAAGGCGAGGTACGGGTTGCCGGAGGAGTCGGGCGCGCGGAACTCGACGCGCTTGGCCTTCGGGTTCGAACCGGTGATCGGGATGCGCATCGCGGCGGAGCGGTTGCGCTGCGAGTACACCAGGTTCACCGGGGCCTCGAAGCCGGGGACCAGGCGGTGGTACGAGTTCACCGTCGGGTTGGTGAAGGCCAGCAGCGACGGGGCGTGCTTGAGGATGCCGCCGATGTAGTAGCGGGCGGTGTCGGACAGGCCCGCGTAGCCCTGCTCGTCGTAGAACAGCGGCTCGCCGTTGCTCCACAGCGACTGGTGGACGTGCATGCCCGAGCCGTTGTCACCGAAGATCGGCTTCGGCATGAAGGTCGCGGTCTTGCCGTTGCGCCAGGCGACGTTCTTCACGATGTACTTGAAGAGCTGGAGGTCGTCGGCGGCGGCGAGCAGCGTGTTGAACTTGTAGTTGATCTCGGCCTGGCCGGCGGTGCCCACCTCGTGGTGCTGGCGCTCGACCTGCAGGCCGGCCCGCTCCAGCTCCAGGGAGATCTCGGCGCGCAGGTCGGCGAAGTGGTCGACCGGCGGGGCCGGGAAGTAGCCGCCCTTGTAGCGGACCTTGTAGCCCCGGTTGTCCTCGATCGCGCCGGTGTTCCAGGCGCCCGCCTCGGAGTCGATGTGGTAGAAGGACTCGTTCTCGGACGTCTTGAAGCGCACGCTGTCGAAGACGTAGAACTCGGCCTCGGGGCCGAAGAAGGCGGTGTCGGCGATACCGGTGGAGGCGAGGTAGGCCTCGGCCTTCTTCGCCACGTTCCGCGGGTCACGGGAGTACTGCTCGCCCGTGATCGGGTCGTGGATGAAGAAGTTGATGTTGACCGTCTTGTCCCGGCGGAACGGGTCCACCCGTGCGGTGGAGAGGTCGGCGCGGAGCGCCATGTCGGACTCGTGGATGGCCTGGAAGCCGCGGATCGAGGACCCGTCGAAGGCCAGCTCCTCGTCCGGGTCGAACGCCGCAGCGGGAATCGTGAAGTGCTGCATGACGCCCGGCAGGTCACAGAATCGGACGTCGACGAACTTGACGTCCTCTTCCGCGATGAACTTCTTGGCCTCGTCGGCGTTCTGGAACATCCAGCTCCTCCTACTCCCGACCATCCCGCCGGGGTGGTAGATCGTTCGTGCGGCCAGTGCGGTGGCACACGCTGCCCTCGACCCTAGGGAGGCGTGATTTCTCTGGCGTGACCCATTTGTTTCGCCGAAGTTAACCGGCTCGGCTTCCACCCTAGTCCGCATACCGGCCGGAAACACCCCGCCGTCCTTCGGTCATATACGGGCGCAGTACCGTGTACGGGTGGACAAGAGGCAAGCAATCGGATCATGGCTTTCCGGGCCGCGCGCGGCCATGGAGGACGCCGGTGCCGACTTCGGATACCGGGGCGAGCAGCTCGGTCTGCCGGAGGACGGCCCGGGTTCCCTGGCCCGCCCGGGACGGCGGCTCGGCGCGCTGGCCGTGGACTGGGGCCTGTGCCTGTTGATCGCATACGGTCTCATCACGGACGGCTACGGCCAGGCGACGGGCAACTGGGCCCTGCTGGTCTACTTCCTGATGAGCCTGCTCACCGTCGGCACCGTCGGCTTCACTCCGGGCAAGCGGCTGCTGGGCCTGCGCGTCGTCGCCCTGGACACCGGCACCGTCCACCCGGGCCGCGCCCTGGCCCGCACGGTCCTGCTCTGCCTCGCCGTGCCGGCCCTGATCTGGGACCGCGACGGCCGCGGCCTGCACGACCGGCTGGCCCGCACGGTGGAAGTGCGGATCTGAGAGCGCCGGGTACGGCGGCCGGGTACGGCGGAGGGACACGTCGGGTACGACGAAGGGGGCGCCCGGAGATTTCCGGGCGCCCCCTTTCTCGTACGAGGGGGATCGGCTCGCTGCGGGTCAGCGGGCCTTCGGTCCGCCGCCCTTCGGCAGGCGCATGCCCTTGGGCATGGGCCCCTTCGGCAGCGGCATGTTGCTCATCAGGTCGCCCAGCGCGCGCAGCCGGTCGTTGGTGGCGGTGACCTGCGGGCCGGTCAGCACCCGGGGCAGCTTCAGCATGGTGGTGCGCAGCTTCTTCAGCTCGACCTGGCCGTCGCCGGTGCCGACGATCAGGTCGTGCACGGGGACGTCCGCGACGATGCGGTTCATCCGCTTCTTCTCGGCGGCCAGCAGGCTCTTGACCCGGTTCGGGTTGCCCTCGGCGACCAGCACGATGCCGGCCTTGCCGACGGCCCGGTGGACCACGTCCTGGCTGCGGTTCATCGCCACCGCGGGGGTGGTGGTCCAGCCCCGGCCGATGTTGTCCAGCACGGCCGCGGCGGCGCCCGGCTGGCCCTCCATCTGCCCGAAGGCGGCCCGCTCGGCCCGGCGCCCGAACACGATCGCCGTCGCGAGGAAGGCGAGCAGGAGGCCCAGGATGCCGAGATAGATGGGGTGACCGATCAAGAAACCGATCGCGAGGAAGACACCGAAGGTGACGATTCCGACAGCCGCGAGCACAAGGCCGATCTTCTTGTCGGCCTTGCGGGTCATCTTGTAGGTCAGGGCGATCTGCTTCAGTCGCCCGGGGTTCGCAGCCTCGGCTGCCGTGTCCTTCCTCGCCATGCCACGAAGTCTACGTGGCTCCGGGAGCGCCTTCGACGGCAGTGCCCCGGCGGCCGTCGCGGGCGGGGCCGGCGACGGCGAGGGCCGAACGTGGCGGTGTCTGGCGCGGCGGTGTCGGACGTGGCGGTGTCGGGCGCGGCGGTGTCGGACGCGGGCGGTTTCAGGCGCGGACGGTGTGCGCCTGCTCCAGGACGCGCTCGGCCTCGACGCGGGCCTTGGCGCGTTGGCGGTCCTCCAGGACGGAGGTCCAGGCGTTGCGCCGGGCGGTGCGCTGACCGCCGCTCATGAGCAGGGACTCGACCGCACGCAGTGCGTCGGTGACGGAGGGAAGCGCGGTGGCGCGGACAGGCGCGGCCTGCATGGTGGATCCCCCTAGGGGTCAGTGCGTGGGTTCACGGGGTGTGAAACCAGGGTCACTGTTTGGTGTTACCAGGGCGTGACCGGCCGGTCAAACAGACATGAAGGCCCGATGCGCCCAGTTGGCCGAGGAGTTGGCGTCCCCCGGACGACGGCGCGGCCCCGACCGGGGTCCTCAGCTGGGAGGACGGTCGGGGCCGCGACGAACCGGCTTCTACTGGCCGGTAATACCTTGTGCCCGAATTCACACAGCCTGGGCGGCGATGTACGTCCCGCGCTTCTCGACCGCCATCTGGTACAGGCGCCCGGCGCGGTACGAGGAGCGGACCAGCGGGCCCGACATCACACCGGAGAAGCCGATCTGCTCGGCCTCCTCCTTCAGCTCCACGAACTCCTGCGGCTTCACCCAGCGCTCCACCGGGTGGTGGCGCACGGACGGGCGCAGGTACTGGGTGATGGTGATCAGCTCGCAGCCGGCCTCGTGCAGCTGCTTCAGCGCCTCGCTGACCTCCTCGCGGGTCTCACCCATGCCGAGGATCAGGTTCGACTTGGTGACCAGGCCGAAGTCGCGGGCCTCGGTGATCACCCGCAGGGAGCGCTCGTAGCGGAAGCCGGGGCGGATCCGCTTGAAGATCCGCGGGACCGTCTCGACGTTGTGCGCGAAGACCTCGGGGCGGGAGTCGAAGACCTCCCGCAGCAGCTCCGGAACGGCGTTGAAGTCGGGGGCCAGCAGCTCGACCTTGGTCCGGCCGCCCTCGCGCTGCGCCGTCTGCGCGTGGATCTGGCGCACGGTCTCCGCGTACAGCCAGGCGCCGCCGTCCTCCAGGTCGTCGCGGGCGACGCCGGTGATGGTGGCGTAGTTCAGGTCCATGGTGACCACGGACTCGCCGACCCGGCGGGGCTCGTCACGGTCCAGGGCCTCGGGCTTGCCGGTGTCGATCTGGCAGAAGTCGCAGCGCCGGGTGCACTGGTCGCCGCCGATGAGGAACGTGGCCTCACGGTCCTCCCAGCACTCGTAGATGTTGGGGCAGCCGGCTTCCTGGCAGACCGTGTGCAGGCCCTCGCTCTTCACGAGGTTCTGCATCTTGGTGTACTCGGGACCCATTTTCGCCCGGGTCTTGATCCACTCGGGCTTGCGCTCGATGGGGGTCTGGCTGTTCCTGACCTCCAGGCGCAGCATCTTGCGTCCGTCGGGTGCGACTGCGGACACGACCGGCTCCCTAGCGTTGATTCTTCGGCGCCCTCAAGGGTACGCCCGTGGATTTGATGGCCCTCCGACCGGGCCAACCCGCACAGCGCGGGGCCCATTCCCGGGGCCTGTCGTGGATCAGGCCGGTGTCTTCTCGATCAGCCGTGGCTTGAGGTCCGCGTTCTCCAGGATCTCCCGCAGGTGCCGCTCGACGACCGGCAGCACCTCGTCGATCGTGACGTCCCGGCCCAGCTCGTTCGCGAGCGAGGTGACCCCGGCGTCGCGGATGCCGCACGGGATGATCCGGTCGAACCAGGCGTTGTCCGGGTTCACGTTGAGCGCGAAGCCGTGCATGGTGACGCCCTTGGCGACCCGGATGCCGATCGCCGCGATCTTGCGGTCCTCGCGGCGCTGACCCGCGTTGGACGGGGCGTACTCCGGGCCGTTGAGCCGGGGGTCGAACTCGTCGTCGGTGAGCCGCGGGTCGAAGTCCAGGGAGAGCCCGCCGAGCGCCGGGCGCTGTTCGACCGGGTCACCGAGCACCCACACCCCGCTGCGCCCCTCGACCCGGGTGGTCTCCAGACCGAACTCGGCGCAGGTGCGGATCAGCGCCTCCTCCAGGCGGCGGACGTGCGCGACCACGTCGACGGGGCGCGGCAGCTTCTGGATCGGGTAGCCGACGAGCTGGCCCGGGCCGTGCCAGGTGATCTTGCCGCCGCGGTCCACGTCGATGACGGGGGTGCCGTCGAGGGGGCGCTCGCCGGGCTCGGTGCGCCGGCCGGCCGTGTAGACCGGGGGGTGCTCCAGCAGCAGCACGGTGTCCGGGATCCGGTCCTCGAAGCGCGCCGCGTGCACCCGGCGCTGCTCGTCCCAGGCCTCCTGGTAGTCGACGGCCTCGGCACCGAATCCCATACGGACGAACCGCAATTCACTCACGGCGAGCCCCTCCTCGAAGGTCGTAAGGCGTGAAACGCGCCTACGTCACTGTACGACCGCCGGCCGCACGTCAGCCTCGGGGGCAATCCTCACACGATCGGATGAATGAGCGTCGAAGTGTGCGATCGGGTGTTTACTCTCCGCTACATTCGCGCCGTTCACTAGGCCATATGGGCTGCTCACCGGCAGTCCGGGCATTTCAGAAGCCCGTCAGGCAGGAGATCGCACCGCAGATGACGGAACGACCCGCGCAGCGCACCCCCAACCGTCAGCTCGCCGCACTCATCGCAGAAGCGGGGTTCTCCAACGCAGGTCTCGCCCGTCGAGTGGACCAGCTCGGCCTGGAGCACGGGCTCGATCTCAGATACGACAAGACATCCGTCACCCGCTGGCTGCGCGGTCAGCAGCCCCGGGGCACCACTCCCGCCCTCATCGCCGAGGTCTTCACCCGCCGCCTCGGCCGCCGGCTCACCGCCCAGGACCTGGGCCTGGACGCCTGCGCCCCCGTCTACGCGGGCCTGGAGTTCGCCGCCTGCCCCGAGGAGGCCGTCGACATCGTCAGCGGCCTGTGGCGCAAGGACTCCGGCAGCCACGCCGAACTGCGCAAGATCGCGTTCACTCCGGCCGGACTCGTGGTGCCCAGCCGGGACTGGCTGATCGGCCGCGCCGACGAGAAGGTCGCCCGCGGCGCCGAGCCCGCGCGGGTGCCCGCCCAGGGCCGCCCGGTGGTGCCCCGGCAGCGCGCCGTCGACCGCGGCCCCGGCCACAAGGTCACCGGCGGCGACATCGCCGCGCTCCGCTCGGTCGGCGAGCTCTTCCGCACCCTCGACGACGCCTACGGCGGCGGCCACGCCCGCCAGGCCCTCGTGCGCTACCTGGAGCACGAGTGCGAGCCGATGCTGCGCGGCACCTACGGCGAGCAGACCGGCCGCCGGCTGTTCGCCGCCGCCGCGGACCTCACCCGGCTCGCGGGCTGGACCTCGTACGACATCGCCGCGCACGGTCTCGCCCAGCGGTACTTCGTGCAGGCGCTGCGGCTCTCCCAGGCGGCCGGTGACCGGGCGTACGGCTCGTACGTGCTGATCACCATGAGCCGCCAGGCCGTCTACCTCGGGCACGGGCGGGAGGCCGTCCAGCTGGCGCGGGTGGCCCAGCAGGGCGTGGGCGGCTCGGCGCCGCCGGTCGTGCAGGCGCTGCTGCACGCGGCGGAGGCGCGCGGGCACGGCGTGCTCGGCGAGGTGCGGGCCTGCACCGCCTCACTCGTCCGCGCCGAGCGTGCCCTGGAGGCCGCCCGGCCCGGCGACGAGGTGCCGCACTGGGCCCGCTTCTTCGACGAGGCACAGCTCGCCGACGAGTTCGGTCACTGCCACCGCGACCTCCAGCAGTTCCGGGCCGCCGCCCAGCACGCGGAGCGCTCGCTGCAACTGCGCGCCCCCGCGTACGCCCGCAGCCGGCTGTTCTGCCGGGTCGTGCTCGCCACCGCCCGCCTCGGTCTCGGCGAACTCGACCAGGCGTGCGCGCTGGCCGCGGAGGCGGCGGGGCAGGCGGCGGAGATGCGGTCGGTGCGGGCGGTGGAGTACGTGCGGGACTTCGAGCGTCGGCTGGAGCCGTACAAGGACGCGGCTCCTGTGCGGTCGTATCGGGACAAGGTGGCTGCGTACGGGTAGCGCCGTGGGTTCCGGCGGTGCGCGCTCAGGCCGCCCGGGCTGTTGGTGCCGGGTCCGCCTTGTGCATCGAGCCCGTCGTGCCCAGGTCGGCCAGGATGGCGGCCGAGGCGCGGTGGCCCGAGTGGAGGGCGCCCTGGACGGTGCTGATGTCGCGGTGGTCGCCGCAGACGTAGAGACCGGCCAGGAGGCGTACCGGGCGGCGCAGGTCGTGCGGGGGCCGCATGGCGGGCACCGCCTCCGGGGTGTGGTGGACGGCCAGCGTCTCCCAGCGGGACGTCGAGGTGCCGTACAGCCGGGACAGGTGCGTGCGTACGGCGGCGTCGATGTCGGACGCCGGGGGGCCCAGCACCGTCGAGGAGATCAGTGCCCGGCCGGCCGGCGCGCGGCTCGGGTCCACCGCGCTGACCACGGCCGTGTGCGCCACCGGCCCGCCCCGGTCGGAGTCCAGCAGCAGGGAGGCGCCGGTGCCCGGCGGCTCGTCGGTGGTGTGGTGGACGACGGTCACCGGATGGAAGCCGGGCACCCGCAGGCCCGGCAGCAGTCCGGCGGCGGTGCCCGCGTCGGTGGCGAGCAGCACCGCCCGGCAGCGGAACTCGCCGTGCTCGGCGGTGGTCACCGAGGTCGTGGAGACGGAGGTGACCCGCACCCCGGTGTGCACGCTCCCCGGCGGCAGCCCCCGTGCCAGCAGCTCCGGCAGCACCTCCGCCCCGCCCTCCGGCAGGGCCATCCGCCCGGCGGCGAACGCCCGCAGCGCGAGGTCCGCGCACCGGCTGGAGGTGGTCAGCTCCGGATCGCACAGCAGTGCGGCGAGCAGGGGCCGCAGGAAGCCGTCGACGGTGCGGGAGGGCAGTCCCCGGCCGGCCAGCGCCTGTCCGGCCGGCAGCTCCGGGCGGGTCAGCAGGCGTTCCAGGGGCGTGCCCGCGATCCGGGCGAGCGCGCTGCCCAGCCGGGCCTGGTCGACGGCGCCGCCCACGGGGGCGGCGGACCGGTTCCGGGGCGGGGGCACGGCAGCGGTGCCGCCTCGGCAGCGGCCCGGTGTGGCCCGGGGGGCGCTCGCAAGGGCGCGCACCGCACTGAGTGCGCCCCTCGCGCTCCGCCCGTGCACCGGGGCGCCCGCCCGGTGCCGGCGGCCGTCGCTGTGCAGCAGGACGCCTGGGGCGAACAGACGCAGCGCGAGCGCGTCCAGCCCCGGCGTCAGCCGTAGTTCCGGATACGACGTGAACAGCAGCTGTCCGACCCGGTCGAGGCGGAAGCCGTCGACCTTCTCCGTCGACATCCGCCCGCCCACACACGGGCCGGCCTCCAGGACCGTGGTCGTCACTCCTGCATGGGCCAGCCGAAGCGCCGCGGAGAGACCGGCGACCCCGGCTCCCACCACGACGACGTCCGCCTGAAACGCGCGCTCAAGCACGTGCCCCTCCTCGACGTTGAGCGGCCGGTGGAGACGTGATGCCCCCAACCGGCTTCCGGGATGCCCGGGTTCGCGTCGAGGTTAGGCAGCGTGAGCCGGTCGGGGTCAGTCGCGCACCGGCAGGGCACGGTCGCACAGCGGTCGCATACGGCCGGGCCGCCCTGTTTCGCCGGGCGGTTCACAGCGCCGCCCGGATCGCCTCCTCGATGCCGGGGAACGCGAACCGGAACCCGGACTCCAGCAGCCGCTTCGGCAGCACCCGCTGGCTGCCCAGCACATCCCCGGCCAGTTCGCCCAGCACCGCCCGCAGCGCCGGCGCGGGCACCGCGATCACCGCCGGCCGGTGCAGCACCCGGCCCATCGCCGCCGTGATCTCACGGTTCGTCAGGGGCTCCGGGGCGGTCAGGTTGAACGGCCCGGACAGGTCCTCGCGGTCCAGGAGGTGGCGCAGGGCGGCGACCTCGTCGTGCAGCGCGATGTACGACCAGTACTGCCGGCCGCCGCCCAGCGGGCCGCCGAGCCCGGCCTTGAACAGCGGGAACAGCCGGCCCCAGGCGCCGCCCCGGCGGGACACCACCAGCCCGGTGCGGGCGAACGCCGTGCGGACGCCCGCCTCCTCGGCCGGTGCCGCGGCCCGCTCCCACTCCACGCACAGTTCCGGCAGGAAGCCCGAACCCGGCGGGGAGTCCTCGTCCACGGGGCGGTCGCCGGTGTCGCCGTAGATGCCGATGGCGCTGCCGTTCAGGAAGACCCGCGGCGGCCGGTCCAGCGCGGCCAGCGCCCGGGCCAGGGCCGCCGTGCCGTCCACCCGGCTGGCCCGGATGCGCGCCTTGTACGCCACCGTCCAGCGGCGGTCGCCGATCCCCGCCCCCGCCAGGTTCACCACGGCGTCGCACCCGGCGAGCACCGCCGGATCCACCTGCCCCCGCCCCGGATCCCAGTGCGCCTCGTCGGCGGACCGGGGCATACGGCGTACCAGCCGCACCACGTCGTGTCCGTCCGCGACCAGGGAACGCACCAGGGCGCCGCCGATGAGACCGGACGCGCCGGCCACCGCGATCCTCGAACGCTGCATGGCCACATCCTGCCCCCGGCGCCCGTGGAAACCCGTGTGAGACGCGGCCGTTCCCGCCGTAGGGTGACCGGCATGCCTGAACCGTCCATACGTCCCGGCCGCCCCGACGACGAGGAGCAGCTGCGCCGCCTCGACCACGCCATCTGGTCGTGGGTGCACGCGGTCACCGGTCCGCCCGCGCCGGACGAGCCCTTCTTCCGCGACACCGCCGGCCCCGCCGACCACCTGGTCGCCGAACTCGACGGCCGCGTCGTCGGCTACATCCGCCTGGGCTTTCCCACTCCGGTGCCCTCCAATTCCCACGTCCGGCACGTCCGCGGCCTCGGCGTCGCCGAGGAGGCCCGCGGCCGGGGCGTCGGACGGGCCCTGGTGCGCGCGGCCGTCGAGGAGGCGCGCGCCGGTGGCTTCCGCCGGATCACCCTGCGCGTGCTGGGACACAACACCCGCGCCCGGGCGCTCTACGAGTCGGAGGGCTTCGTCGTCGAGGGCGTGCAGCCGGAGGAGTTCTTCCTGGACGGCACGTACGTCGACGACGTGATGATGGGGCAGAAGCTGGTCTGACGGTGCCCCCGGGCACCCCGCCCCCGGGCACCCCGCCCCCGCGCAGCGCTACGAGGTGATCAGCTCGCCCGTGTCCACCCGTGCCGTCGCCCGCGCCGCCCGCTCGGCGTCGTCGGCGACCTCGGCGGCCGTGAGCACGTACCCCGTCTCCGCGTCGGAGGTGGACCGGGCGAACACCACCCCGTACACCCGGCCCTCGGTGGTCAGCAGCGGGCCGCCGGAGTTGCCGGGGCGGACCGTGGAGCGGATCGCGTAGATCTCGCGGGTGACCGTCTCGTCGCTGTAGATGTCCCGGCCCGTCGCCCGGACCCGGTTCGCGACCGTCGCCGCCTGCACGTCCAGGCCGCCGTCCTGCGGATATCCGGCGACCACCGCCGCGTCGCCGCGCTCCGCGTCGTCCTCGAACCGCAGCACGGGCGCGCGCAGCCCGGGCACCCGGAGCACGGCGACGTCCTTCTCCGGATCGAAGAGGACCACCGTCGCCTCGTACGCCGGGCCGATCCCGCCGACCCGCACGGTCGGCTCGTCGATGCCCGCCACCACGTGCGCGTTGGTCATCACCCGCTCCGCCGCGTACACGAACCCGCTGCCCTCGCGGCCCTGGGTGCCCGCGACGCCCTCCACCTTCACCGTGCTGCGCTGGGCGGCGGTCGTGGCGGCCACCGTGACGCTGTCCCCGGAGGGCCGCGCCACCTCGGCCGTCGACTCGTTCTCGAACGGGTTGAAGACCTGCGGGAAACCCGCCTCGGTGAGCGCCGAGGTGGCCCGCGAGAACCAGGCGGGCGTGGTGTCCGGCATCGCCTCCTGCACCGCGCCCAGCACCCGCGAGTCGCGGATCGCCGACGACAGCAGGGCGGACGAGGACGCCGCGAGGACGCTCGCCGCCACCCACGCCACGATCAGCACGGCCGCCGCGTTCGCCACCGCCCCGCCGAGGCCGTCGGCCACCCGCAGCGGCCCCCGGTCCAGCTCACGGCGCAGCCGCAGCGCCAGCCGGCCCGCAAGTTCGTGGCCCGCCGCGGCCGGGACCAGCACCGTGAGCACCGCGGTGACCGTGGCCGCCGTACTGCCCCGGGCCACCAGGTCCATCACCCACGGCAGCACCCACACGCCGATCGCCGCGCCGCCCACGAACCCGGCCAGCGAGACACAGCCGGCCACCAGCCCGCGCCGGTAGCCGGAGCCGGCGTAGAGCAGGACCGCGAGCAGCAGAAGGATGTCGAGGAGGTCCACCGAGCCGCCTTTCTCTCGGCCCCCTGTACGCGGGGGACGGGCCCAGTGATCAACCGTGCCCGGAGCGCCGCCGTCGAACCGGCCACACGGGCGGCTACCCGGGAGAACGTCGCGCACCGGGACGATGGTTCCGCCGGGTGGCACAGCACACATCGCGGGCGGCGGGGATCCTGCGGACAGTGGGATCATGCGTGTCTTCACAGGAGCCCGAAGAGCCGGCCGGACACGGAAGGCGCGCCGGCCCGTCCCGCGCCTGCCCCGCCCGGCGCGGGCCGTGCTGGGCGCGCTCCCCGGGCTCGCCGCCGCGGCCGCGCTGGCCCTGTGCGCCCACGGCGTCGAGGAGGCCGTCCAGGAGCACGCCGACCACCGGTCCGCGACCGCCCGCGCGACAGGCACGCACACCGCGCCCCGGCCGCCCATCGTGCCCCGCTCGGCATGGCTGGCGGAGACCCCGCCGGGCCAGCCGCCCCCGCGCTACGACGACACGGTCGTCGCGGTCTTCGTGCACCACACCGACTCGCCCAACGCCTACAGCTGCGCCGAGACGCCCCGCATCATCCGTTATCTGCACGCGGGTCAGACCGGCGTCCGGCGCTGGGACGACATCGGCTACAACTTCCTCGTGGACCGCTGCGGTGTGATCTACGAGGGCCGCGCGGGCGGGGTGGACCGCCCCGTCACCGGCGCCCACACCCAGGGGTTCAACCACCGCACCGTGGGCATCGCCGCCATCGGCACCTTCACGGCCGGCGTCGAGGTGCCGCGCGTGATGACCGACGCGATCGCCGCGCTGGCCGCCTGGAAGCTCGGGCCGTCGGGCACCGATCCGCGGGCCCGGGTCCGCCTCGTCTCCAGCCACAGCGGCAGCCGGTACGCCGCCGGCACCCGCGCCGGCCTGCCCGCCGTCGCCGGTCACGGCGACGGCTACATGACCAGCTGCCCCGGGGCCGCCCTCACCGCCCGCCTCCCGGAGATCCGCGACCTGGCGGCCCGCCTCCAGAACCGCCCGCGCGATGCGCCGGCGCGGCACAGCGTGTCCGCGGGGCGCTCGACCGGAGGCGGGGATCAGGGCCGGCGGCGGTGACAGCGGTGGCAGCGGCCACCGCTGCCGCCCTCGACGAGGCCGACGCGGCACCGCCGCACCGGATCACTCCCTGAAGCGGTACCAGAGCCGGGGATAGCGCTCGGCGAGCAGCGTCTCGTTCTCGAAGTCGAGCGGGGCGCCCTCCGGTTCGGCGGGGGCGGGCGGGACGCCGAGGTCCGGGGCGACGGTGCCGGTCAGCTGCTCGTACGCCTCGTCGGCCGCGTAGCCCAGCTCCTCGCCGTCGCCGTCGATCTCCTCGTCGAACTCGTCGAGCAGGTCGGCCAGCGAGTCCGGGTCGTGCAGGGCGCCCTCGAACACCTCGCGGCCCTGGCCGATCAGCCAGCAGCGGAAGAAGTCGAAGGCGTCGTCGCTGGCCCCGTCGAGCAGCACCCAGGCGGCGCCCCACAGATCCCAGCGGTAGGCGCGGCTGTAGCGGGCTTCGAAGTGACGGGCGAAGTCGAGCACGGCCTCCGGGTCCAGCTGGAGCAGCCGCTCCACGAGCAGCTCGGCCTGCTCCTCCGGGTCGCCCTCCGCGGCCTCCCGGGTGGAGTCGATCAGCTCCCAGAACTCCGTCTCGTCCATCACCGCTCCAGCATCGGCCCTGCGCGGGACGGACGCACCCCGGAGCGCCCTACTCGCCGTACCGCTGCGCCAGCAGCCGCGCGTCGGCGGCGAGCCGCTCGCGCAGCGACGGCGGGGAGAGCACCTCGGCCTCCGGGCCGAGCGCGGTGAGCTGGGTGTGCGCGACCTCCTCCGACTCCACGCGCAGGGTGACGGTGACCCGGCCTTCCGCGTCCGGCTCGTCCGTCGCGGCCAGTGCGTCGCGGGCGGCGAGCGGGTCGACGGCGTACGGCAGCCTGCGCGCGCCGTCCGGGGTGAGCCGTACGACGACCTCCGCGCGCAGCAGCGAGCGCGCGAACCGTTCGGCCTGCTCCTGCCAGAACGCGGGCAGGTCGAACTCCTCGTCGCGGGTGAAGCGCTCCGCGCCGGGTTCGACGGCCGTGAAGCGGTCGATGCGGTACGTCCGGAAGGCACCGGCGTCGGCGACCCGCGCGCACAGGTACCAGACGCCCGCCTTCAGCACGAGCCCGTACGGCTCCAGCTCCCGGACCACCTCCCGCCCACGCTCCCCGCCCCCGCGCCGGTAGCGGGCGGTGATCCGCCGGTCGTCCCACACCGCGTCGGCCACGGCCGGCAGCAGCTCGGGCGTCCGCAGCTCCTTGAACCAGCCCGGCGCGTCCAGGTGGAACCGCTGGGCCGCCGTGCGCGGGGCGTCCCGCAGCGACGGCAGCAGCGCCGCCGACACCTTCAGCCGGGCCGCCGACGCGGCGTCCTCCAGACCCATCTCGCGCAGCGCCCCCGGCACCCCGGACAGGAACAGCACCTCGGCCTCGCTGCGGTGCAGGCCGGTCAGCCGGGTGCGGTAGCCGCCGATCAGCCGGTAGCCCCCGGCCCGCCCCCGGTCGGCGTAGACCGGGACCCCGGCCTCGGACAGCGCCTGGGCGTCCCGGGTCACGGTCCGTTCCGACACCTCCAGCTCCCGCGCCAGCTCGGCGGCGGTCATCGAGGGCCGGGACTGGAGCAGCAGCACCATCTTGATCAGCCGGGCAGCACGCATGCAGCTCATGATGCAGGAAGGCCCCCGCCGAGGAGCGGGGGCCTTCCTGCAGAGCGGGAGCCCTACAGGCCGTAGCGCTCGCGCGCTTCCTTCACGGCCGTCGCCTTGACCTCGCCGCGCTTGGCGAGCTGGGCCAGGGCCGCGACGACGATCGACTGGGCGTCGACGCCGAAGTGGCGGCGGGCGGCCTCACGGGTGTCCGACAGACCGAAGCCGTCGGCGCCCAGCGAGGACCAGTCCTGCTCGACCCACTGCGCGATCTGGTCCGGGACCTGGCGCATGTAGTCGGAGACCGCCAGCACCGGGCCCTCGGCGCCCTGGAGAGCCTGGCGGACGAACGGCACCCGCTCCTCGCCGCGCAGCAGCGCCTCATCGGCCTCCAGCGCGTCCCGGCGGAGTTCCGACCAGGAGGTCGCGGACCACACGTCGGCGGCCACGCCCCACTCCCCGGCGAGCAGCTTCTGCGCTTCGAGGGCCCAGTGGATCGCGGTGCCGGAGCCCAGCAGCTGGATGCGCGGGGCACCCGCCGTCACCTCGACGCCCGCCGACTCCGCCGTGTTGAAGCGGTACAGGCCCTTGACGATGCCCTCGTCGATGCCGAGGCCCTGCGGCTTGGCCGGCTGCGGCAGCGGCTCGTTGTAGACCGTCAGGTAGTAGAAGACGTCCTGGTCCTCGCCCGGCTTGGCCTCTCCGTACATCCGGCGCAGACCTTCACGGACGATCACCGCGACCTCGTAGGCGAACGCGGGGTCGTAGGTGAGCGCGGCCGGGTTGGTCGCGGCGATGACGGGGGAGTGGCCGTCGGCGTGCTGGAGGCCCTCACCGGTCAGCGTGGTGCGGCCGGCGGTGGCGCCGACGAGGAAGCCGCGGCCGAGCTGGTCGCCGAGCTGCCACATCTGGTCGGCGGTGCGCTGCCAGCCGAACATCGAGTAGAAGATGTAGAACGGGATCATCGCCTCGCCGTGCGTCGCGTACGACGTCGAAGCGGCGATGAAGTCGGCCATCGAGCCGGCCTCGGTGATCCCCTCGTTGAGGATCTGGCCGTTCTCGGCCTCCTTGTAGTACATCAGCTGGTCGCGGTCGACCGGCTCGTACGTCTGGCCCTTGGGCGAGTAGATGCCGAGCGACGGGAAGAGCGACTCCATACCGAAGGTACGGGCCTCGTCGGGGACGATCGGCACCCAGCGCTTGCCGGTCTCCTTGTCGCGGACCAGGTCCTTGATCAGGCGGACGAAGGCCATGGTGGTGGCGACGTTCTGGGAGCCGGAGCCCTTGTCGAAGGAGGTGAACGCCTTCTCCGCCGGGGCGGGCAGCGCCGGCAGCGGGTGCACGCGGCGGGCCGGGGCCGGACCGCCGAGGGCGGCGCGGCGCTCCTGGAGGTAGCGGACCTCGGGGGAGTCGGCGCCCGGGTGGCCGTAGGGGACGACGCCGTCGACGAAGTCGCTGTCCTTGATCGGCAGGTCGAGCAGGTCGCGCATCGCCTTGAACTCGTCCACCGAGAGCTTCTTCATCTGATGGTTGGCGTTCTTCGACGCGAAGCCCTCACCGAGGGTGTGGCCCTTGACCGTCTGGGCCAGGATCACGGTCGGGGCGCCCTTGTGCTCGACGGCGGCCTTGTACGCGGCGTACACCTTGCGCGGCTCGTGACCGCCGCGGGAGAAGTGGAAGATCTCCAGGATCTTGTCGTCGCTCAGCAGCTTCGCCATCTCGGCGAGCGCCGGGTCCTTGCCGAAGAAGTCCTGGCGGATGTAGGCGGCGTCGCGGGTCTGGTACGTCTGGACCTGCGCGTCCGGTACCTCGCGCAGCCGGCGTACCAGCGCGCCGGTGGTGTCGAGCCGGAACAGCTCGTCCCAGGCGGAGCCCCACAGCGTCTTGATGACGTTCCAGCCGGCGCCGCGGAACTGGGCCTCCAGCTCCTGCACGATCTTGAAGTTGGCGCGGACCGGGCCGTCGAGGCGCTGCAGGTTGCAGTTGATGACGAAGGTGAGGTTGTCCAGCTCCTCACGCGCGGCGAGCGCGAGCGCCGCCGTCGACTCCGGCTCGTCCATTTCGCCGTCGCCGAGGAAGGCCCACACGTGGGAGTCGGAGACGTCCTTGATGCCGCGGTTGGTCAGGTAGCGGTTGAACCGCGCCTGGTAGATCGCGGAGAGCGGGCCGAGGCCCATGGAGACGGTGGGGAACTCCCACAGCCAGGGCAGGCGGCGCGGGTGCGGGTAGGACGGCAGGCCGTTGCCGCCGGACTCACGGCGGAAGTTGTCGAGGTGGTCCTCGTTGAGCCGGCCGTCGAGGAAGGCGCGGGCGTAGATGCCGGGGGAGGCGTGGCCCTGGATGTAGAGCTGGTCGCCCGAGCCGTCGGCCTCCTTGCCCTTGAAGAAGTGGTTGAAGCCGGTCTCGTACAGCCAGGCCGCGGAGGCGAAGGTGGCGATGTGGCCGCCGACGCCGTACTTCGAGCCGCGGGTCACCATGGCCGCCGCGTTCCAGCGGTTCCAGGCGGTGATCCGGGCCTCCATCGCCTCGTCACCCGGCAGGGCGGGCTCGGCGGCGGTGGGGATGGTGTTGACGTAGTCCGTCTCGAGGAGCTTCGGCAGCGCGATGCCGGCGCCCTCGGCGCGCTCCAGCGTGCGCCGCATCAGGTACGCGGCGCGGTGCGGGCCGGCCGCCTTGGCGACCGCGTCCAGCGAGGCCTGCCATTCGGCGGTCTCCTCGGGGTCGCGGTCAGGGAGCTGGTCGAGCGCGCTCGGCTGGATGGCGTTGGGGTCGGTCATGTCGCCGCCTTCCTCAGTCGAAGGGGGTTCCCTCATCTGCGTAAGGGTTCGGGGGTGCCCTAGGTCTTTGGCAGGACAGGGCGGAGACTTCGGTGGAAGTCCGTCGGCGACTGTAACCCCCTGATCGATGATCGATCAAAGGGTGGACGGCGAAAACCTCTCGATCCCGAGAAAGTAGGCACGCGGTGCCTTCGGCGATGGCACCGGGTGACGCGTTTTTGCCTTGTTTTCGCAGGTGAGGACGCGCCTGAGCGGAGGTTTGCTCGGGTGTCACCCCGCTGCGCCACCGGCTTCCACGCCCGCCGCTTCCTTCTCCCGCCCGCCGGGATGACGGTGCGACCAGTTCAGGAACACCCCGCAGGACAGCAGCGACCAGCCCGCCAGTACCAGGAACGGCAGGGCGTGCTGGTGCCCGGGGAAGTACACCGCCGTGTGCTGGGCGTTCACCGAGGCGCCCGGCGGCAGCCAGCGGCCGACCGCGCCCAGCACCGAGGGCAGCAGCGGCCAGGACACCGCCCCGCCCGAGGAGGGGTTGCCCACCAGCACCATCACGCCCCAGGTCGGCAGCATCGCCCAGCGGCCGATGAGCGTGTTGAACATCGTGAAGACCATGCCGCTGGTGAACATCGTCAGCGCCAGGATCAGCCACGACTCCGGGAACGGCAGATCCACCGAGCCCAGCAGCCAGTCCACCGCCGCGGCGATCGCGAACCCGCCCAGCAGCGCGTACGCCGCCGTGAAGGCGATCCGCTCCAGCGGGTTCAGCGCACGCGCGTGCACGCTGAGCTGGATCGCGCCCACGAAACCGATGATCACGGCGGCCAGCGAGATGTAGAAGACCGCGAGCCCGCGCGGATCACCCGGCTGGAGCGGCTTGACGTCCCGGACGGTGACCGACACCCCGGTCCGCTCGCCGGCCTCCAGCGCCGCTTCCGACAGCACGTCGGCCACGGACGCCCCGGACGCGCCCGAGACGTCGAGGGTGACCGCCCGGCCCTCGTCGCGCACCTCGAAGATCCCGAAGACCTCCTGCTCGTCGACGGCCGCGCGGGCGGCTGCCGGACGGTCGTAGGCACGCACCTTCACGGACGCGTTCAGAGCCCGCTCCAGGTCCTCCAGGAAGACCCGGCCCCGCGCGTGCTCGTACGGCCCCACCACCGCCGCCGGGATGGAGTGCGGCGTCGGATTCGCCATCGCATACGTGTACGACCAGGCGAAGAGGCCCGCCGCCGCGCTCAGGATCAGCACGAGCACCGTCGCCGGCAGGAACGGCGACTCCTCGAACCGCTTCCACGACGGCCGCGTACCGGACATGCCGGTCACCCTAGGACAGGCGCCGGGTGCCCGCCCGCAGGCTCACGCTCGTGGCGCGCACCCCAGGACATGCGCCTTCACGATCTCCGCGATCCGCGGGTCACGGCGGCGGAACGCGGCCACCAGCTCCTCGTGCTCCTCCGCGTACGACTGCTGGACGGTGCCCAGCCAGCGGATGGACAGCGCGGTGAACACCTCGATGCCCAGCCCTTCCCAGGTGTGCAGCAGCACCGAGTTGCCCGCCGCGCGCACCAGCTCCCGGTGGAAGCCCACCGTGTGCCGCACCTGCGCGGTGCCGTCCGCAGCCCGGTCCGCGTCGTACAGCGCGGCCACGTGCGGCTCCAGCGCCGAGCAGTCCTCCGCCAGCCGCTCGGCCGCCAGCTCCGCCGCGATCGCCTCCAGGCCCGCCCGGACCGGGTAGCTCTCCTCCAGGTCCGCGGCCGTCAGATTGCGCACCCGTACGCCCTTGTTCGGCGCGGACTCGATCAGGCGCAGCGACTCCAGCTCGCGCAGCGCCTCCCGGACGGGGGTCTGGCTGACCTCCAGCTCGGTCGCGATGCGCCGCTCCACGATCCGCTCGCCCGGCTGCCAGCGCCCGCTGATGATCCCTTCGAGGATGTGCTCGCGGATCTGTTCGCGCAGCGAGTGGATGACGGGCGCGGTCATGTGGGCTCCTTAGGGCGCGTCGACGCTTAGACAATAAGCCCGGTCCACCGGGGGCGAGGGGTGTGCGGCGACGCTTTGGTGCAGGTGAGACGAGGCTTACACGCCTAGGGGGCGGGGGTCTCCGTGGTCGGGCGGCCGCGGGCCGTGGGTGGCCGTCCGCGCGGTTCCCCGCGCCCCTGAAAGGTGGGTGCCCTCGCCCGGAGTTTCCGGACGAGGGCACCGATGCGCACCGAAAGGGCGTGTTACAGGCCCAGCTCGACCTCGAACTCGCCGGCCTCCAGGATGCCCTTGACCGCGGTCAGGTAACGCGCGGCGTCGGCGCCGTCGACCAGGCGGTGGTCGTAGGACAGGGTCAGGTACGTCATGTCGCGGACGCCGATGACCGTGCCCTCCTCCGTCTCGATGACGGCCGGACGCTTGACCGTGGCACCGATGCCGAGGATCGCGACCTGGCCCGGCGGCACGATGATCGTGTCGAACAGCGCGCCGCGCGAACCGGTGTTGGAGATGGTGAAGGTCGCGCCGGACAGCTCGTCCGGGGTGATCTTGCTGGCGCGGACCTTGCCGGCCAGCTCCGCCGTGGCCTTGGCGATACCGGCGATGTTGAGGTCACCGGCGTTCTTGATGACCGGGGTCATCAGGCCCTTCTCGGAGTCCACCGCGATACCGACGTTCTCGGTGTCGAAGTAGGTGATGGTCCCCTCGGCCTCGTTGATCTTGGCGTTGATGACCGGGTGGGCCTTCAGCGCCTGCGCGGCGGCCTTGACGAAGAACGGCATCGGGGAGAGCTTGACGCCCTCACGGGCCGCGAAGGAGTCCTTCGCCTTGGCGCGCAGCTTCATCAGGCGGGTGACGTCGACCTCGACGACCGACGACAGCTGGGCCTGCTCGTGCAGCGCCTTGACCATGTTGTCGCCGATGACCTTGCGGATCCGCGGCATCTTGATGGTCTGACCGCGCAGCGGGGACGCCTCCAGGGCCGGCGCCTTCCTGGCCGGGGCGGCGGCCGGCGCGGCAGCGGCGGGAGCCGGAGCGGCGGCGGCCTTCGCGGCCTCGGCGGCGGCGACGACGTCCTGCTTGCGGATCCGGCCGCCGACGCCGGTGCCCTTGACGGTGCCCAGGTCGACGCCGTTCTCGGCGGCGAGCTTGCGCACCAGCGGGGTGACGTAGGCGCCCTCGTCGGTCGGCTGCGCGGCGGCGGGCGCCGGAGCGGCCGGGGCCACCGGGGCGGCCGGAGCCGGGGCGGGCGCCGGGGCGGCGGGCTGGGCCGGAGCCGGAGCC
>NZ_DASQNH010000032.1:0-14913 GCF_035645055.1 Streptomyces sp.
GAAGGAGGCGAGGACCGCGAGGACCTTGCCGAGGGTCTTGCCGTTCTTGCCGAAGCGCTCGGCCAGACCCTTGGGCAGGTAGTGCATCGGGCCACCGGAGACGGTGCCGTCGGCGTGCACCTCGCGGTACTTCACGCCGAGCGTGACCTCGACGAACTTCGTCGCCATGCCGAGCAGACCGCAGAGGATCATCCAGAACGTGGCGCCGGGGCCGCCGATCGAGACGGCGACGGCCACACCGGCGATGTTGCCGAGGCCGACCGTGCCGGAGACGGCGGCGGTCAGCGCCTGGAAGTGGTTGACCTCGCCGGCCGACCCCTTCTCGTCGTACTTGCCGCGCACTACGTCGATAGCGAGCCGGAACTTGCGCAGCTGCACGAAGCCGAACCAGCCGGTGAAGACCAGACCGGCCACGACGAGCCAGGCCACGATCAGCGGAAGGTCCGTACCCCCGACCGGCACGGAGTAGAAGACGATCTCGCCCAGCCAGGTGGCTATGGGCTCGAAGAAGCCGCTGACGGCGTCGTCCACGGACTGGGTGAGGGAATCGAGCGACACGGTGGGAAACCTCGATGGCGCAGGACCGGCGCGCGGGAGGCTGCGCCAGTGGATGTGCGGGCGTTGAGCGAACGCCGTTGTCCGATCGGCGGCCGGGGGGGGGCGACGTACGCGGACTCGGAACGTGATCACCTTGATCGTGCTGCCGGTGCGTGCCGGCGCTGCGCAGAATTGGCGAGGAGTGGTGCCACCTGCGAAGTTGCGCATTCCTACCACGGCACCGGCATCATGGCGTGTGGCGCATGTCACATTACGTACGGTGATCTTCCAAAAGGCCAGCATCCGTGACGCGACCGTTATCCGGACAGCGATGTCCGTTCACGGTGAATCTATGTTCGCAGGTCAGGGGCGTACCGAGCTACGCACCTGTTCAGCGCCCCAAGCGGCACACCCAAGGGGCACACTGGCAGCAAGGCACGTGCAGGGGTTCTCTGCCTGGAGGGTGATACGGATGCCCGGCGCCCGGTCACATTCGCACTATGTCCCGGATCGGGGACTCACCACCCGCATGGTCACGACGATGTTCCTGATCGGGCTGCTCTACGTCGTCTTCGTCGGCGTCCTGCTGGTTCTCCTCCGGGGCTCGTGGCCCATCATCCTGCTGATCGCGGGCGGGCTGTTCATCGCGCAGTTCTGGTTCAGCGACCGGATCGCGGCCCTCGGCATGGGGGCCCGTGAGGTCACCCCCGAGCAGGCGCCCGAGCTGCACGGCGCCGTGGACCGTATCTGCGCCCTCGCGGACATGCCCAAGCCGCGGGTCGCGATCGCCGACAGCGATGTCCCGAACGCCTTCGCCACCGGCCGCAACGAGAAGACCGCCCTGGTCTGCGCCACCACCGGCCTGCTGCGGCGCCTGGAACCGGAGGAGCTGGAGGGCGTCCTCGCGCACGAGCTGTCCCATGTCGCCCATCGCGACGTCGCGGTGATGACCATCGCGTCGTTCCTCGGTGTCCTCTCCGGGGTGATGGTCCGCGTCGCGCTGTACAGCGGACTCGGCCGGAGCCGCGACAGCAACGCCGCCATCGCGGTCATTCTCGTGCCGGTGGTCAGCGCCGTCGTGTACGTGATCAGCTTCCTGCTCACCCGGCTGCTGTCCCGCTACCGCGAACTGTCCGCCGACCGCGCCGCCGCGCTGCTCACCGGCCGCCCGTCCGCGCTCGCCGCCGCACTCACCAAGGTGACTGGCGAGATGGCGCGGATCCCTACCCGGGACCTGCGGAAGGCCGAGCCGTTCAACGCCTTCTGGTTCGCGCCCGCGTTCTCCTCCGAGGCGAGCCTGAGCCGGCTGTTCTCCTCGCACCCGACGCTCGAACAGCGCCTCGACCAGCTGGGCCGCATCTCGGCGCAGCTCGGTCGCCCCTGAGCCGTACGCAAACGGAGCGGAGGTATCACGGTGGGACTCCTCGACGCGATCCTCGGCCGCAGCAAACCGGTACGTCCCGACCTCGACCAGCTCTTCGGCCTGCCCTCCGCCGCGATCACCCTCCAGGCGGGCGCCGGGTTCACCCCGACCGGCCGCGGCTCGGTGTGCTTCGCCGGCGTCGAGGGCGGCACCTTCGCCACGCTGCGGGAGGAGGTACGGGACCTGCTCGACGCGGACACCGGGCGCGGCGGCATACCGGTCGAGTTCAGCCGGGACGCGTACGGCTACACCTGGCTCCTGGCCCGGCACCCCGCCGACGACACCGCCTCCCTGGTCAACGACCTGCACGCCGTCAACACCCTCCTCCAGGACGCCGGCTTCGGACCTCAGCTTCTCTGCTCCCTGATCGGCTTCCGCGAGGCGGCGGGAGAGCGGGTCCTGGCGCTGGTCTACCTCTACAAGCGGGGCACGTTCTACCCCTTCGCGCCACTGCCCGACGGCACCGAGAAGCGAGACAACGCGCTCGAACTCCAGATCAGGGCCCTGCTCACCGACGACCTGCGGATCGAGCCCGACCTGGCCCGCTGGTTCCCGGTCTGGGGCGCGCCGGGCCTCGGCGGCGCGCAGTGAGGCGTCGAACCCGAATCTCCCTCTGGCCGACGAATCAGTTCCGGAGCCGGTAGAGCTGGAGGTCGCGGTTCACGAACAGGTGGACGTGTCCGCACGACCAACAGATCAGGCCGCGCGAATTCGTCGACGAGGTACTCGGCAGCCGTCGCGTCGCCGATCGCGTCCGCCGGCTCCCGCCGGAGTCCGTCGACGGCCGAGGCGGAGCCGAAGAGGTCACGGGCCTGGGCCAGTGCGACCGCGCGGTGGTTCCACTGGGTGCGGGCCTCGGCGGTCGTGGAATGGGCCCAGAAGGTCTGGGCGGCCGCGCGCGGTCCCTGGGTAGCTCAGCAGTCCGGCATCTTCGCTCAGCCCGAGTACCGCTTCCAGGATCAGCGCCGCGTCGTGGTCGTGAACGCCGCGCTCGTAGCCCTCGTCGTAGGCGGCCTCGGCCGCCCGCCGTGCGAGTTCGGCGAGGTCCGCGCCGGCCAGGCCGTCCGCGCCGTGCTCGGCGAGGAGGCGGGCGGCCAGGTGCTCGGCGCGGTAGACCTCCGGCGACTCGGACGGCAGCGCCCGGTCCCAGGACGGTCGGGTCGCGGCGAATTCGGGGTCGGTGACGGGGGAGCGGTAGTCGGTGCCGATCAGCGCGAAGGCGAGGGTGTCCTCGTACGGTACGAGCGTCAGCTCGGGGGCCTGCCGGTTGACGGCGAACTGGTGCCGGCCGAGCCGGATCGTGTCGTAGAAGGCTTCGGCACCCCTCCTGGGCGTGGAAGACGAAGAGGATGTCCTCACCGCTGGGTGACCGGACCGCCCGCTCGAACGCCAGCCCGGCCGCGTCCGTGTCGAAGGTCTTCACCGTGCCGGAGGCCAGGCAGGACCCGCCGGGGAACACGATGCCCTCGTCGTCGGGCAGCCGCAGGCATGCCTGCCCGATGCCGTCGAGCCTGACCACGGTCCCCGCCAGGGTGTTGAACACGAGGTACCGCCGGCTCTCCTCCTTGTACGGGCGCACGCGCACGAGGAGCAGTGCGCCCACGCTCGCGTACGCGACCTCGGCGTCGGCCAGGGACTGCAGGGGCTCGTCGACCGGCTCGGCGTAGACGCCTTCCGCCTTCTCGGTGGCGTTCTCCGTCTTCACCGTCAGCGCCCCGCCGGCCGTGGGGCGCGGCCCGCGGTGGTGGTGTGGTGGCCGAAGAGCAGGACGTCGTCACCGACGGCGACGATGTCCCGGGGCAGGCCGCTGCGCTCGGTGCGGATGCGGTCGGTGCCCGTCAGGGTCAGCTCGCCCGAACCGAACTCCGCGATCCGGGCCTTGTTGAGGGTCCCGGTGCGCCTGGCCAGCTCGGTGGCCTGCGCGATGAGGCGGTCGCGCAGCACCGCGTAGGTGTCCTGGTCGATTCCCGCGCTCATCTCGTTCTGCTCCTTGTACCGTGGTGGATGCGGGTCCGGTGCCGGTAACTCCCCCGTTTGCCGGCACCGGACCCTTTTTGACCGCCCCCCCCGTGGGCGGTCAGCTCTTGGTGGCGCCGTTCAGCGCCTCGGTGCCGGCCGGGGCCGCCACGTCCAGGACTCCGGACTTCATGACCTTCGCAAGCAGGGCGGACACGCTGAGGTTCTGCACGTCGGCGGTGGACAGCGAGCCGAGCACCTTGGTCACGTCCTCGGTGAAGGAACCCTCGCCGTTCAGCCAGGGACCGGCGAGCGCCTGTGCGGTCTGGCTGTGGTCCATGAAGCCGTCGACGGACTTGCCGAGCGCGATCGACTGGACCAGGCGGTCGAGGAAGACCGACTCGCCGCCGACGATGTTGATGTCGGCGTGCTCCAGGCCGGTCGCGAGGACCGTGGCCTGCGCCTCGGCGACCTGCCGCTGGATGTCGAGCCCGGCGAGCCGGATGTCCCTCTCGGCCTCCAGGCGCAGCCGGTATTCCTCGTGGGTGCGGGACGCGTCGTCGAGCGCGGCCATCGCGGCGGCCTTCTCTGTGAGCCCTGCGGCCTCGGCCTTGAGCTTCTCGCCGATGGCGGTGGCCTCGGCGAGCGCCTTCTCACGGGTGCCGACGGCTTCGGCGCGCAGGCGGGCCTCGGTGGCCTCCGCCTCGGCCCGGCCGGCCTTCTCGATCGCGTCGGCCTCCTTCTCCCGTACCTGTACGGCCGCGAGCCCTTCGGCCGCCGCCTCGGCCTGGATGCCTTCGGCGAGGCGGATCTTGGCGCGGGCGTCCATGTCGGCGGCCTTGTTCCGGGCCTCCGCCAGGGTGAGTTGCTCGGCGGCGCGGTGGACGGCGGCCTGCTCGGCGGCCTCGGCAGCCTTGATGTCCTTGACCAGCTTCTCCTGGGCCTCGGCCTCGGCGGCGATGATGATCGCCTGGCGCTCGCGTTCGGCCTCCTCGACCGCGCGCAGCCGCTTGATGGACTCCTCCTGCTCCGCGACCGTACGGTCCACCGCGACCCGCTCACGGATCACCTCGGCGATGTCCCGACGCTCGGCCTCGACCTCCTTCTCGGCGGAGATGCGGGTCAGTTCGGTCTCCCGGTCCCGGGCGATGACCTCCAGGAGGCGGTCCTTCTCGATCCGTTCGTTCTCGACGGCGATGACCCGCTCGCGGTTCTTCTGCGCGACGGCGACCTCACGGGCCTGGTTCTCCCGTTGAATGCCGAGCTGTTCCTCGGTCCTGAGGAACGCGCTCTGCGCGCGCAGCCGCTCCTCCTCCACCACCCGTGCGGTCTCGGCCTCTTCCCGGGCCCGTACGGTGTCGATCTCGCGCTTCTGCTTGATCTCGGCGTCCGCCTGGCGCCGCTCCAGCTCCAGGATGGCTTCGCGGGCGTCGACGTTCTGGCGGGTGATCTCCTTCTGCTCGTGCTGGCGGAACTCGTTGGTCCGGACGTTCTCGACAGCCGTCAGCTCGGTGATCTTGCGGATGCCCTGCGCGTCGAGGATGTTGCCGGAGTCGAGCTGGCTGAGCGGCGTCTGCTCCAGGTAGTCGATGGCCGCGTCCTCCAGGCTGTAGCCGTTGAGGTCGATGCCGATGATCTCGATGATCCGGAACCGCAGCTCCTCGCGCTTGGTATACAGGTCGGTGAAGTCCATCTGCTTGCCGACCGTCTTGAGCGCCTCGGAGAACTTGGCGTTGAACAGCTCCTGCAGCGTCTCCTTGTCGCTGGCGCGAGCGGTTCCGATGGCCTGGGCGACCTTGATGACGTCCTCGACCGTCTTGTTGACGCGCACGAAGAACGAGATCCGGATGTCGGCACGGATGTTGTCCCGGCAGATCAGCCCGTCGCGGCCGGTCCGGGAGATCTCGATCGTCTTCACCGAGATGTCCATGACCTCGGCCTTGTGCAGTACGGGCAGAACGACCTGCCCGGTGAAGGTGACGTCGACCTTCCGTGTCTTGGAGACGATCAGTGCCTTGCCCTGCTCCACCTTGCGGAACAGCCGGCTGACGAACAGGAGAGCGAGAGTGGCGAGCAGGACAGCGGCGACGAGCGCGCCGGTGCCCACGGTGATGGCATCCATGAAGAACCCCGTGTCGAAGGAAGAGGTGGGGAGCCGCAGGCTCAGACGGCGGTGTGGTGGGGGTCGGGCGCCACGCCGGTGGCGCGCCCCGGACGCGTTACCGGCGTCGTCGTAGCCGCACGGTGGCGCGGTGCCGCCCGGCCACGGTGGATCGGTGCCGTTCGAGCGGGCCCGGCAGGCCGCCGAAGTCCTCTCCGGACGGCCCGGGTTCGTCGGGGAAGAGCTTCGTCAGCGGTGGGACGAGGCGCCGTGTCACCCACCAGGAGGCGACGGCGGCGAGCGCCAGGACAGCGAGCGAGAGCAGGGACGACAAGGAACGGGCCGGATCGGCACGGTCGAGGAGCACGGATCCGGTGAGGCTCAGAAGCCAGCCGGCCACGGTGAACACGGTGGCTGCCACCGAGACGGGCACGGGGCCGGGGCGCAGCGCCTGGGTGTCCACGTCGGAGTCGAAACTGCGGGGCGCAGCGGCACCGCACGGCACCAGGAGCCAGAACACCGCCACGACGACCAGGGCCACGCTGAACAGCAGCGTGGGGAAGGCGCAGACGGTATTCAGGAACTCCCACATGACTCTCCCCCTGAACCATCGCAGTTTCCTTCTCCCGGCATCGGGTCCCGCCTACGCCCTGCCGCTGAACCATCCTGAAGCAGGAGTGCAACCTTTGGCATTGCCGTGACCAGGCAGTCTTTGACGGCTTCTTGATGCCGGTCGCGAACGCCCTTGACCGGCGTGTCAGTCTTGGTCTCCACGTGCCAAGAACTCGTCAGAGATGTCAGGAATCCGGGAGGGGTAGTGACGGAGAGGCAGCCGACCGAGGAGTACCTGGAGGGGTATGCCGAGATCCTGGCGGGTGTGTGCGCGACCCGCCGCAAACTCACCCGCGAGGAACGGGAAGCCCTGCGCTCCCGAGGGGAGCGGGCCGCCGAGGCCGGCATCGGGCTGCGAGCCGTCGTCCGCGCACACCTCGCCGCCGCACAGCGGGTCCGCCCCGCCCTGCCTCAGGCCGACGCCGACCACCTCCTCGCCGCTGTCGAACAGGCCGTCGACGCCTTCGCCGAAGGCCACGAAAGAGCCCAGCACGTGGCCATGCGACAACAAGAGGCCGCCCGGCGCGAGTTCATCGACGACCTGCTCTACGGCCGCAGCGATCTCGGCCGCCTGGCGGAGCGAGCAGAACGCTTCGGACTGCTCCTGTCCCACGCCCACGCCGTGGCCGTCGCCCAGGGCCGGGAACCGTACAGTGACGGCTACGAGGTCACCCGTACCGTCGAGTCCTCGCTCGCCGCCCGGTTCGGCAACCGCCGCATCCTGCTCACCACCAAGGACGGCCGGCTGATCTGTGTCGCGCCGGCCGACGAGCCCGACGTGCTCGCCCACTTCGCCAAGCAGGCGTACGCGGCGACCGATGGCGGCCAGGTCGCCATCGGCCGGTCCCACCCGGGCGCGGGCGGCGTGGTCCACTCCTACGAGGAGGCCCTCAACGCCCTCGACCTCGCGGCCCGTATGAACCTGGAGGACCCCGTCCTGTATGCCGCAGATCTCCTGGTCTATCCCGTACTCACCCGCGACCGGCAGGCCATGGCGGACCTCGTCCGCACCGTCCTGGGCCCGCTCCAGCAGGCGCGCGGCGGCGCGAAGCCGCTCCTGGACACGCTCACGGCGTACTTCGACAGCGGCTGCGTCACCGCTCAGGCAGCCCGCCGCCTGGCCCTCAGCGTGCGGGCCATGACGTACCGTCTCGACCGCATCCACCGCCTGACCGGCGCCGACCCCGGCGATCCCGTCCAGCGCTACACCCTCCAGACGGCCGTTGTCGGCGCCCGACTCCTGGACTGGCCCGACCAGCCGCTGTGATCACGGGGCCGGACGGGCAGACTGAGAGGAGAAGGGACGCGCGAGCTACGCGTCTGTCTGCCGTATTCGTCGGCACCAGGGCGGTCACCATGAGTTATTCCACCGATGACCAGCGGATTCTCAGCGAGATTGAGCGTGGTCTGACCCGCGACGACCCAGCCCTCGCCACCTTTATCGACTTGCTGAACGAGCAGTTCCCCCACGCGGCGGACTCGTCTTCGGACGCCCGGGCCTCGCGCCGCAATCCCCGCGTTGTGACGGCGGTCGTCCTGACCGTCATCGCCCTGCTTGCGCTGATGCTGACCGCCATGCTGGGCAGCCGGTCGGCCCCGCCGGCGGGCGTGGATGGGGGACCGGCCGCGCTTTCGTCCCTCTCGGCGGTCACAGGGGGACACGAAGGCCACACTCTCCCGTAGTGCAGGCGGAATACTGTGCCGACCAGACTTCCCGGCTCACCTGTGCTCGCTCCTGTGCGTCAGGGAAGATCTGTGAAGCTCTCCACCGCCCCGGTCTTGCCGGTGCCGACGATGGTGTCGTCCTTCTCGACCACTGTGTCGGCCGGTGGCATGCGTGAAGTCCTCACCCGGGTGTTTGATGCCGACGACGGTGACGCGGTACTCGCTGCGGCCCTGGACGTGCGAGGGAGGCATTAAGAACGCGTAAACACTGCCGGATTCCGGCAGTGAACATCTGCACTGGTCCGTGACACCATCCCTGGCAACGGGAGAAGCAAGGCACGGGGCGAGGTGGCGTACATGGGCTGGTTTCTAGGTCTCGGCACCCTAGGTCTCGTGCTGCTCGTCCTGTCCCTGGTGTTCGACGGGGTATTGGAGGGGGTCCTCGACTCGGTCGGCGGGGGGCTGGACGGGTTTCTGTCGTTGCCGGTGATCGCCGGGTTCGTGTCGGCCCTCGGTTTCACGGGGGCGATCGTGCTCGGCACCACCGGTACGGGGGCGGGGGTCGCCACCGGTGCGGGCGTGGCCGCGGGGGGCGTCGTGGGGTGGGTGACCTGGCGGTTCAGCCGGGCGCTGCTCCGGGACGACGCCGCGCCCGCGCCGCAGGGCGAGGACCTTACCGGCACCTCGGGGACGGTGGTCACCTCGATCCCGGTGGCGGGCTATGGCGAGGTCCTGCTGTATCTGGCCGGGCAGCCGGTGAAGTACGCGGCGAAAGCCGAGGCTCCGGTCGCCCGCGGCACGGAGGTCTGGGTCGAGGCGGTGCTCACGTCCACCTCGGTGGCCGTCCGGCCCGTCCAGCGCTGACCGGCCCGTGCGTTCTGCTCTTTCTTTTCTCAGTTCCCATCGAAAGGGGGCGCTTCATGAGCCCTGTCCTGTTCGCCGTCGTGGGCATCGTCGTCCTCGTCGTACTCCTCGGCCTCGTCGTCGTCACGCGCTACAAGGTGGCCGGGCCGAGCGAGGCGTTCATCATCACCGGCCGGCGCGGCAAGCAGGCGACCGATCCCGCCACCGGGCGGGTGTTCACCGACAACAGCGGCCAGAAGGTCGTGGTCGGCGGCGGCGTGTTCGTCGTCCCGTTCGTGCAGCAGAAGTTCACCCTCGACCTGTCCAGCCGGCACATCCCGGTCGCGGTGCGCGGTGCCGTGACCCTGCGCGGGGTGAAGGCCAACCTGGAGGGCGTCGCGATCGTCAAGGTCGGGGGCACCGAGGACTCGATCCGGGCGGCCGCGCAGCGGTTCCTGATGCAGCAGGACGGCATCGTCGGGTTTACGCAGGAAGTGCTGTCCGGCGCGCTGCGCTCCATCGTCGGCCGCATGTCGGTCGAGGACATCATCCGGGACCGCGCTGCGTTCGCCGGCCAGGTCGCCGAGGAGGCCGAGGCCAGCCTGTCCGGGCAGGGCCTGGTGCTCGACGCCTTCCAGATCCAGGACATCACCACCGAGGGCTCCTACCTGGAGGACCTAGGTCGGCCCGAGGCCGCCCGCGCCAAGCAGGAGGCGGACATCGCCGAGGCCGTCGCCCGCCGCGCCGCCGAGCAGGCCCGTCTGAAGGCGGAGGAGGAGATCGCGATCGCGCAGCGGACCCTCTACCTCAAGCAGGCCGAGATCAAGGCCCAGACGGACGAAGCCGCTGCCCAGGCGAACGCGGCGGGTCCGCTTGCCGAGGCCGCCCGGCAGCAGGACATCCTCAGCGAGCAGGAGAAGGTCGCCGAGCGGCAGGCCGCCCTGACCGACCGCCAGCTCGACACCGAGGTCCGCAAGCCCGCTGACGCCGCCCGCTACCAGGCCGAGCAGGAGGCCGAGGCCCGCCGCATCGCCCTGGTCAAGGAGGCCGAGGCCGACGCCCAGCGCTCCCGCCTGACCGGTGAGGGCGAGAAGGCCCATCGCGCTGCCCTCGCCGACGCCGTACGCATCGAGGGCGAGGCCCAGGCCGCCGCGATCGCCGCCCGGGGCTCCGCCGAGGCGGAGGCCATGCGGAAGAAGGCCGACGCCTTCGCCCAGTACGGCGACGCCGCCGTCCTGCAGATGCTCGTCGAGGTCCTGCCGCAGGTCGTCGCCAAGGCGTCCGAACCACTGTCGGCCGTCGGCAAGATGACCGTCATCTCCACGGACGGGGCGAGCCAGTTGTCGCGTACGGTCGCCGACAACGTCGCCCAGGGCATGGAACTCCTCTCCTCCACGACCGGGGTCGACCTCGCCCAACTCCTCCAGGGCATCACCGAGAAGAAGACAACGGCTGAGCCCGCGCCCGCTCCGGCCGCCTTGGGCACGCCGGTCGAGATCACCGAGTAGAACGCGACGGGAGGGGGGGACGCGGTGAGAACCAGCTTCAAGCTTCACGCGGGCATGCAACTGACCCTCTCCGGGGTGGGATTGCTCGCCGCAGTCCTGGCTGCCGTGCCGCTCCTGCCTCCCTTCGCCGACGAGTGGCTGCTGCTCGGCATCGGCATCGCCCTGCTGGTGCCCCTTCACCTGGCGACGATCTTCCGCAGCGTCGCGCTCGAACTGCGCGCCAGAGGTTTCGCCAGCAACAAGGCGAACCAGTGGCGGGCCCTGCGGGCCCTGCCCCACCGCGTCCACGCACTGCTCGTGGGCGCGGGCCTCGCCGGGGTGTTCCTCGTCACCGGAGTGTTGTGGGACGACTCGGGCCTCGAGCGAGTCGAGTCCGTCCGCGGGTACTACTCCGCGATCGACACTGCCGACCCCGAACGCGGGCGGGTCCCGGTCACCAGAAGTCAGTACGAGGCGTTGCGCAGGGACGATCAGAGGGTTGCGTTCGCGGCGTTCGGTCTCTTCGCGGCGGGTGGCGGCGGCCTGGCGCTCCTCTTTGGGAAGCTGGATTCCTGGGCCGGGAGGTCATGACCGCAGGCCGCCGCCACGACAAGCCCTACAGCATCCGCCGTCGCCGAGCACAGGACGTACTCGCCGGCCTTGCCGGAGTCATCGCCTTCCTCGCTGGTAGCGCCCTCCTGGTGGCCTGGCTCCCGCACGCCGTTGCGGAGGAGCGAGCCTTCCGCTCGGCGTCCGCGTGCCGGGGCGCGCCGGCCGAGGACTGCCTGCACGCGGCCTGGTTCACCGTCGAGTCCGTCCATGTGCGGCGCGGCAGGCAACCGGGCGGCTGGGTGCGGGTCGCCGGGCCCGAAGAGGGCGCCGGTCGGGTCGAGTTCAGCGGCCTTGGAGAGCTCCTGGAGGGTGTGCGTCCGGGCGATCGCGTCGCGGGCACGATCTGGCGTGGCGAGGTCGTCGTGCTGTCGGACGGCGCGGCCGCACAGCGCACCCTTTCCCACCCGGTCGGGGACCCGCTGTTCGCAGCCGGATCCGGCATCCTGCTCATCATGGGCGGGGGGACTGGCACTTACGTCTCGTGGGGACGGCTCCGCTCCGACGAGCGTTCCGCCCGCCCGTACCGGAGGGCCGGCCTCACCGTCGACGCCTGCACACTGGCCGTTCTGGGCGCCTACACCTTCGTACTGATGGTGGTCCTGCACGACAGAGGCGAAGACCTCGGCACCTTCCTCGCGCTCTGGACTCCGGCGGCCGTGGGAGTCGGTGCTTTCGTGAGTCGCCGGTACCTGCGGCAACGCACCTGGCGATGAGCCGCCACTCAGCACTGCGCCACGACGACCTCGGCATGCGAGGCACACCGGGGCAGGAACGACCGACACTCGATCCGCCGCGTGATCAGGCGGGTCCAACCGGCACTGGGGGAATCATGATCGCGCTACCGCGCCAGGAGGCCGGAGTTCGACCGGACGGCGGCCACATGGTGGTCTGCGGCGACGACGGGCTCGCGCACCGGCTCGCCGACGAGCTGCGAGACGTCTACCGCCAACGGGTCGTTCTCGTCGCGCCCGGCGACCAGGTCGAGGAGCGGGTGAGCGAGCAGCCCGCCGTGCTGTCCCGTGCGGCGCGGCTACTGCGCCGGGCCGACGGACCGGTTGTCGAGCACCCGCTCGGCGGCGCGCCTCCGTCGCTGCGTGACGTCGTGTCATCCGCGCCGACCGAGGAGACGCTGCTGCGGGCCGGTGTGGACCGGGCCGCGGCCCTTGCCCTGCTCTACGAGGATGACGAGACCAACCTCCGTGCCGCGCTCGCCGCCCGCCGTCTCAGCCCGGGCCTGCGGCTCGTGGTCCGCATGTACAACCGCAAGCTCGGGCAGCACCTGGAGGAACTCCTCGACCAGGCCGCCCTCCTCGCCGCGCCGGGCATCGACCGCGCCGTGCTCGACGCCTCCACCACCGTCCTGTCGGACGCGGACACCGCGGCCCCCGCGCTCGCCGCCACCGCCGTCGCCGGCACGAGCAAGGTCGTCCAGGCCGACGGCGTACTCCTGCGCGCCGCCGAACGCACCCCGCCCGGACGCGGCGAGGTACCGGATCCCGGCCTGTGCACCCTGGCCCTGCTCTCGTCCACCACCACCGACCCGGCGGGCACCGAGGGGTCGGAGAGCAGCGGCCCGCAGGGCCCCCTCCTCCTGCCCGACGACCGGGCGGTGGCGGGCGCGACCGGTCGCGGCAGCGTGGTCCTGGAGACCGTCCGGTACGCCGGTCCCGTCCTGTCCGCGCGACGCCTGGCCCGCCGGGGTGCGCCGCTGCGCGAGCTCTTCTCCAGCCGCCTGCGGTGGGCACTCGCCGGCATCGTCGCCTCCGTACTCGCGCTGACGCTCACCACCATGCTGCTCACCGATGCCGGCCCCGTGCACGCCGCCTACATCACGCTGCTCGACCTGTTCTCGATCAACGACCCCGCAATAGACGCGCCGGTCACCCACCAGATCCTCCAGCTCCTGTCCGGCCTCGTCGGCCTCGCCCTGCTCCCCCTCCTCGTCGCCGGGGCACTGGAGGCACTCGGCACCTTCCGCGCCGCCGGAGCTCTACGTCGGCCGCCCCGCGGCCTGTCCGGCCATGTCGTTCTCCTCGGCCTCGGCAAGATCGGCACCCGGGTCCTCGCCCGACTGCGGGAACTCGACATCCCCGTCGTCTGCGTCGAAGAAGACCCCGACGCCCGCGGCATCCCGCTCGCCCGCAGCCTCGGCACCCCCGTCGTCCTCGGCGACGTCACAGAGGATGGAGTCCTGGAGGCCGCCAAGATCCACCGGGCGCACGCCCTGCTCGCCCTCACCAGCTCCGACACCACCAACCTGGAGGGCACGCTGTACGCGCGTACGGTCAAACCCGACCTGCGCGTGGCCCTGCGCCTGTACGACGACGACTTCGCCACCGCCGTCTACCGCACCCTGCGCACCGCCCACCCCGACGCCCTCACCCGCAGCCGCAGCGTCACCCACCTCGCCGCACCCGCGTTCGCCGGGGCGATGATGGGCCGCCAGATCCTCGGCGCCATTCCCGTCGAACGCAAGGTCCTGGTCTTCGCCGCACTTCTCGTTGCCGGCCACCCGCAGTTCGAAGGCCGCACCGTCGCCGATGCCTTCTGCCCCGGCGCCTGGCGCGTCCTCGCCCTCGACACGGCCTCCCCGGCCGCGCGCCGCCCCGACCTCGCCTCCTCACACCAGGCGGGCGAGGAACCCCAGCTCCTGTGGGACCTGCACCCCGGCTATGTCCTGCGTCCCCAGGACCGCGTGGTCATTGCCGCCACCCGCCGCGGCCTCGCCGAACTCCTGGGCACCTCGCCCCAGCCTCGGCCTCTGCGATGACCCCTTGCCCACAGTCCGATCGGGCCGTTGCGTTCCCCCGGCCGTCCGGGATTTCCCGGACCGGCTCCGTCGCCCAGGAGGTGTGCAGCTCATGCGCGGCAGTGCCCAGCAGTCGATCTCGTGTACTGACCTTCACCACCTCCCATCGACGAGCAGGTTCCTGAGCGCATCGGCGACGGATTGGTCCGGGCTCTGCGGTGTGTGGTGTTCTGCCGGCTACTCCCTCCACACGCCGGACCACGGGAACGGTAGCGGTGGAGGTGCCTTCCGCCGTTCCGCTGCGACCGAGGTCGGCGCGGGGCGGCCTCGGTGCCTCCCCGCCCGCAGACCGGCCGAGGTCGCACCGACGAGTGCCCCACGCCCGGCCGCAGATGTCGCTGACGCGGGACGCTACGACCAGAAGACGTCGAACACACGCCCCCGCCGTGGGCACCGGGACGACGCGAGGAGCCACACCACATGAGCCACGCGGAAGACGACTCCGAGCGGACGTGGTGCAGATCGCGGGCTGATCCGGCCCGCCCGCGGGCGGATCACCGTCGTTGACGCCGACCGCCTCCGTGACGAAGCCGGATAGATCCCGATTCCGCGCGGAGGGGTCGTGATCGGAACGCGGAGGACGTTCGTCGCTCATCACGAGCGTCCCGTGTTCCCGCCGATGTGGGGGCGGTGTCAGCTGATCGCGTCGAGGGCCGCGAGGATGTCCGCGGGTTCGGCGCGCTGGGTGTAGTCGAAGGCGAGGCCGTACTGCCTGGCGGTGTCGGAGCCGAGGTCGCTGAGGACGTCGCAGGCGAGTTCGTGCTCATGGGTGAGCGAGAGGGACTCGTCGGGGATCTGCGGTGAGACGGCCATGAGGCGCGCGCCGCGCGCGGTGATTTCGTCGTGGTGGTGCTGGAGCGAGCGTAGG
>NZ_DASQNH010000033.1:0-97157 GCF_035645055.1 Streptomyces sp.
CTCACCACGCAGATAGATGAAGGCATGCGACGACCTGATGGCATAGCACGCGATGACGATGCCCTCGATGAGGCTGTGCGGGTTCGCGAAGAGGAGCGGGATGTCCTTGCAGGTCCCGGGCTCCGACTCGTCGGCGTTGACAACCAGATAGTGCGGCTTTCCATCTCCCTGGGGAATGAACTGCCACTTCATCCCCGTCGGGAATCCCGCGCCGCCACGCCCGCGCAGACCGGAGTCCTTGACGTAGGCGATCACGTCGTCCGGCGTCATGGCGAGCGCCTTGCGAAGTCCCTCGTACCCCTCGTGCCTCCGGTAGACGTCCAGGGACCAGGACCGGTCCTCGTCCCAGAAGGCCGACAGCACGGGTGCGAGCAGCTTCTCGGGGCTGGTGTCTTTCAGCTCGGGTGCCAAGGTCATCACTCCCCCTCCTCGGCGGTGGGCCCTGCCGGGTGGGCAGAGTCGGATGCCGATGTGTCCTGCGGCGCGTCGTGCGAGCTGAGGTGTTCCGCGGGCGACGGTTCGTGGCTCGTGGCCTGCGGCTCGTCGTGCGGTCCGCCCTCCCGCGGGTGGACCACGCGCGCGGGTGCGGTCTCTCCCTTCGCCAGGCGAAGACCCACCAGCGACGCGGGTCCCGCGCTGCCGCTCGCCTCGACGGCGCCCTCGCGCTCGTCGGGGAAGCCCGCCAGGATCCGGGCGGTCTCCTTGAAGGTGCACAGCGGCGCCCCGCGGGTGGGCGAGACCGGACTGCCCGCGCGCAGGTCGTCGACCAGGCGCCGGGCGCTCTCCGGCGTCTGGTTGTCGAAGAACTCCCAGTTGACCATCACGACCGGCGCGTAGTCGCAGGCCGCGTTGCACTCGATGTGCTCCAGGGTGACCTTGCCGTCGTCGGTGGTCTCGCCGTTGCCGACGCCCAGGTGGTCCTGGAGCGCCTCGAAGATGGCGTCGCCGCCCATCACCGCGCACAGCGTGTTGGTGCAGACGCCCACCTGGTAGTCGCCGGAGGGCTTGCGCCGGTACATGGTGTAGAAGGTGGCGACCGCGGTGACCTCGGCCGTGGTCAGGCCGAGCAGCTCCGCGCAGAACCGCATCCCGGTGCGCGTGACATGGCCTTCCTCCGACTGCACCAGGTGCAGCAGCGGCAGGAGGGCGGACCGGGAGTCCGGGTAGCGGGCGATGACCTCGCGCGCGTCCCGTTCGAGCCGGGTTCGGACGTCGTCCGGGTAGCCGGGCGCGGGCAGCTCGGGCATGCCCAGGCTGATGCCTCGCTCGGCTCGCTCCGAAGATGAGGTGGTCACCGGTCGACGCCTCCCATCACGGGGTCGATGGACGCGACGGCGACGATCACGTCGGCGACCTGGCCGCCCTCGCACATCGCCGCCATGGCCTGCAGGTTGGTGAAGGACGGGTCGCGGAAGTGGACCCGGTAGGGGCGGGTGCCGCCGTCGGAGACGGCGTGCACGCCCAGCTCGCCCTTGGGTGACTCGACGGCCGCGTACGCCTGTCCGGGCGGGACGCGGAAGCCCTCGGTGACCAGCTTGAAGTGGTGGATCAGGGCCTCCATGGAGGTGCCCATGATCTTCTTGATGTGGTCGAGGGAGTTGCCCAGGCCGTCCGGGCCGAGCGCCAGCTGGGCGGGCCAGGCGATCTTCTTGTCGGGGACCATGACCGGGCCGGGCTGGAGCCGGTCCAGGCACTGCTCGACGATGCGCAGCGACTGGCGCATCTCCTCCAGGCGGATCAGGAAGCGGCCGTAGGCGTCGCAGCTGTCGGCGGTCGGGACGTCGAAGTCGTACGTCTCGTATCCGCAGTACGGCTGGGCCTTGCGCAGGTCGTGCGGCAGGCCGGTGGAGCGCAGGATCGGGCCGGTGGCGCCGAGGGCCATGCAGCCGGCCAGGTCGAGGTAGCCGATGTCCTGCATGCGGGCCTTGAAGATGGGGTTCCCGGTGGCGAGCTTGTCGTACTCCGGGAGGTTCTTCTTCATCTTCTTCACGAACTCGCGGATCTGGTCCACCGCGCCGGGCGGCAGGTCCTGGGCGAGTCCGCCGGGACGGATGTACGCGTGGTTCATCCTGAGGCCCGTGATGAGCTCGTAGATGTCGAGAATCATTTCACGATCACGGAATCCGTAGATCATGATCGTGGTGGCGCCCAGTTCCATGCCGCCGGTGGCGATGCACACCAGGTGGGAGGACATCCGGTTCAGCTCCATCAGGAGCACTCGGATGGTCTCGGCGCGCTGGGTGATCTGGTCCTCGATGCCGAGCAGCTTCTCGACGGCGAGACAGTAGGCGGTCTCGTTGAAGAAGGACGTCAGGTAGTCCATGCGCGTCACGAACGTGGTGCCCTGCGTCCAGGTCCGGTATTCGAGGTTTTTCTCGATGCCGGTGTGGAGGTAGCCGATGCCGCAGCGTGCCTCGGTGACCGTCTCGCCCTCGATCTCCAGGATCAGGCGGAGCACCCCGTGCGTCGAGGGGTGCTGGGGGCCCATGTTGACGATGATGCGCTCGTCGTCGGCCTTGGCCGCGGTCTGGACGACCTCGTCCCAGTCGCCACCGGTGACGGTGTAGACGGTGCCCTCGGTGGTCTCCCGAGGGGAGGCGTGGGAAGTGCTCACGAGTACGACCTCCGCTGGTCCGGAGCCGGGATCTGGGCGCCCTTGTACTCGACGGGAATGCCGCCGAGGGGGTAGTCCTTGCGCTGCGGATGGCCCTGCCAGTCGTCCGGCATCATGATCCGCGTCAGGGCCGGGTGACCGTCGAAGACGATCCCGAAGAAGTCGTAGGTCTCGCGCTCGTGCCAGTCGTTGGTCGGATAGACCTGGACCAGGGACGGGATGCGCGGGTCGGCGTCCGGGGCGCTGACTTCCAGGCGGATCAGCCGGTTGTGGGTGATCGAGCGCAGGTGGTAGACGGCGTGCAGCTCGCGGCCCTTGTCGTTCGGGTAGTGGACGCCGCTGACGCCGGTGCACAGTTCGAAGCGCAGGGCCGGGTCGTCGCGCAGGGTGCGGGCGACGCGGACCAGGTGCTCGCGTTCGATGTGGAAGGTCAGCTCGTCGCGGTCGACGACCGTCTTCTCGATGGCGTTCTCCGGGAGCAGGCCCTGTTCCTCCAGGGCGCCCTCCAGTTCGTCGGCGACCTCGTCGAACCATCCGCCGTAGGGGCGGCTCGCCGGTCCCGGGAGCCGGACCGACCGGACGAGGCCGCCGTACCCGGAGGTGTCGCCGCCGTTGTTCGCGCCGAACATGCCGCGCTGGACGCGGATCTCCTCACCGCCCTCGCCGCGCTGGCCGGGGAGGTTGGAGACGCTGAGGTCCTGCTCGGGGTTGGGCTTGTCGGGCCCGTGCGCACCGTGGGTGCCGTTGGCGTCGCTCACCGCAGCAGCCCCTTCATCTCGATCGTCGGCAGGGCCTTGAGCGCCGCCTCCTCCGCCTCACGGGCCGCCTCCTCGGCGTTCACCCCGAGCTTGGAGCTCTGGATCTTCTGGTGGAGCTTGAGGATGGCGTCCATCAGCATCTCCGGCCGCGGCGGGCAGCCGGGGAGGTAGATGTCGACGGGGACGATGTGGTCGACGCCCTGGACGATGGCGTAGTTGTTGAACATGCCGCCCGAGGAGGCGCACACCCCCATGGAGATCACCCACTTGGGGTTCGGCATCTGGTCGTAGACCTGCCGGAGCACCGGGGCCATCTTCTGGCTGACCCGCCCGGCGACGATCATCAGATCGGCCTGGCGCGGGGAGCCGCGGAAGACCTCCATGCCGAAGCGCGCCAGGTCGTAGCGCCCGGCGCCGGTGGTCATCATCTCGATGGCACAGCAGGCGAGGCCGAAGGTGGCGGGGAAGACCGACGCCTTGCGCACCCAGCCGGCGGCCTGCTCGACGGTGGTCAGCAGGAAGCCGCTCGGCAGCTTTTCTTCGAGTCCCATGACTAAAGGCCCCTCAGTCCCATTCCAGGCCGCCGCGCCGCCAGACGTAGGCGTAGGCGACGAAGACGGTGAGCACGAAGAGCAGCATCTCCACGAGCCCGAAAACCCCCAGGGCGTCGAAGGTGACGGCCCAGGGGTAGAGGAAGACGATCTCGATGTCGAAGACGATGAAGAGCATCGCCGTCAGGTAGTACTTGATGGGGAAGCGCCCGCCGCCGGCCGGCGTGGGGGTCGGCTCGATACCGCACTCGTAGGCTTCGAGCTTGGCGCGGTTGTACCGCTTCGGACCGATCAGCGTGGCCATGACCACGGAGAAGATCGCAAAGCCTGCCCCGAGGGCTCCCAGTACGAGGATGGGCGCATACGCGTTCACCGCTCCTCGCTCCTCTCAGTCGGCACTGACTGCTGGCGGTTGTGCATCGGGCTCACATCCGCCCCACCGGTCTCACCAACCCCGTTGGTACCGATGAAGATCGAGAACATGTGAAGCAGGTCACAAGCCCAACTGCCTCGCATCTTATGCCTGCCGCTCTGTGATCTGCGACACGGGGTATTGCACAAGCTTTGTGATCTCCACCACCTGACGAAGGATCATGAAGTCGTATGAGCGGTGATCTTCATACGCGAAGCGTCAGAGTGATCACTACTGGTGACATTTTCGCTCGTCGACGCAGGTCGCGGGGGGCGTCTCAATATCAAGAGAGTTCTCGTGCATGCAAATTGGCATGGGAGTCGATCTCTTGATAGAGGCCGCCGTTCACACCTCGGAAAGAGGTGCGAGGCCGGGTGTGGACGTGTGCGCGCGTTCACGAACTCCCCGGCCACCGGAGCGCACGCCAGACGCACCCGCCGCCGCAACCGTTCCGTGACCTCCGCCACATTCACGAGCGGGCCCCGGGAAGCGGGCTTGGCCAACCACCCGAACCGGTGGTAGGTCGCGGGCAATTCGGGCGTAACGACGAAAGCCCATGATCACAGGCTTGAGAGGGTGGGTCCGCAATGTCCGTTACGGCGTCAATAGGGAGTCTGGTGGGAGGGTTTCGGGGCTGGATTGAACAACTGTGGCGCAGACCACGTTTCTTGAAGGTATGGAGGAGGCCCTGATACCGGTTGTTCCCATGTCCCACACCGCTCACATACGCAGCCACCGGAAGCCCCGCCGCAGCGCGTCGAAGATCGCGATGCGGGCCGGAGTTGCCGGTGGCATCCTCAGCACCGTGGCAGTGGCCGGTGCGTCGGGTCCGGCGATCGCCGCCGAACCGGTGACGCAGACGCTCGAACTGCCCACCCTCACGGCCGACCTGGCCGCCCAGGTCGCCGAGTCCGCGGACGCCACCGAACTGGCCGCCGCCAACTACGAGCTGCAGGCCGAGCGCGACGCGGCCGCCGCCCAGGCCGCCAAGGAGGCCAAGGCCGACCTCGCCGTGGCCAAGAAGAAGGCGGAGGCCAAGAAGAAGGCCGAGGAGGCCGCGCGCAAGGCCGCCGCCGAGCGCGCCGCGCGGGACGCCGAGCGGGCCACGCTCACCGCGTCCGCCGACGTCTCCGCCGACGTCTCCGTGGCCGCCGGCGTCTCCACGCCGTCCGTCTCCGCGCCCGCCGGCGGCAGCGTCGGGACGGTCATCGCCTTCCTGAAGGCCCAGTTGGGCGACGCCTACGTCATGGGCGCCACCGGTCCCAACGCCTGGGACTGCTCCAGCCTCGTCCAGGCCGCGTTCCGCGAGGTCGGTGTGGACCTGCCGCGTGTGTCGCAGGACCAGTCGATGATGGGCACCGAGGTCTCCCTGTCCAGCCTCCAGCCCGGCGACATCCTGTACTGGGGTGGCAAGGGCTCGGCGTACCACGTGGGCGTGTACATCGGGGACGGCCAGTACCTGGACGCCGCGAACCCCTCCAAGGGCGTCGTCATCCAGGACCTGTCCGGCTACCCGGCGTCGGGCGCGGTGCGCGTCCTCTGAACCGTCGCACGACACCAGGGGAAGGGCCGCAGCCGCTCGGGGGCCGCGGTCCTTCGCCCTTTCCCCGGACAGGCCCTCCGCTCTCTCTCCCCCCCCGGGCGGTATTTCCGTTGCCGTCCCGCGAGAGCGCCGCTAGCGTGCCTCGCGTGACGAACCCCGAGTCCGACAGAGCGGAGCCGCCGGTCGCCCGGCGGCGGGCCGCAGACTGACCCTCGTACGGCTTCCCGAACCGCCCCCGCCTCCGGCGACCGGACACGCGCTCCGCGTGCCTGGCCGGTTCCTCCCCTCTCCAGCGCGCGGATGCTCCTGCCCGCACTCTCACGCTGGAGTCGACTCCTTGCCCGTGTTCGTCCATGTCCTGGGTCTCGCCGTCTTCGCCCAGGGGACTTCCGAGTTCATGCTGTCCGGGCTTGTACCGGGTATCGCCCGCGATCTGTCCGTGTCGGTGGCCGCCGCCGCGAGCCTGACCTCCGCGTATGCGATCGGGATGGTCGCCGGCGCCCCGTTGATGGCCGCCTGGAGCGCGCGATGGCCACGGCGGGGGGCGCTGGCGGGCTTCCTCGCGGCGTTCGTCGTCGTGCATGTCGTCGGCGCCGTCACGCCGAATTTCGCGGTGCTGTTCGCCACCCGGATCGTCGCCGCGGTCGTCAACGCCGGTTTCCTCGCGGTCGCGATGTCCGTGGCGACCTCGCTCGTCGCGCCCGGGAAGCAGGCGCGGGCGACCGCCGTCCTGCTGTCCGGGGTCACGCTGGCGTGTGTCGCCGGGGTGCCCGCGGGTGCGCTGCTCGGGGAGCGGGCGGGCTGGCGCGCGGCCTTCTGGGCGGTGGCCGCGCTGTGTCTGCCCGCGCTGGCGCTGGTGTTCCGCTCGGCGCCCGCCGACGCCGCCGGCCGGGCCGAGGTCCGCGTCCGCCGGGAGATCGGGGTGCTGAGGGCGCGCCCCGTGCGGTCGGCGCTGGCGCTCGCCGCCGCCGTCAACGGGGCGACCTTCGCGACCTTCGCCTATCTCGCCGTCATCGCCACGGACACCGCGCGGCTGCCCGAGGCGGCGGTGCCCGGGCTGCTCGCGGCGTTCGGAGCGGGGGCGTTCGCCGGGGTGACCGTCGCCGGGCGCCAGGACGACGGGGGCCAGGACGACGGGGGCAGGGACGACCGGGGCAAGGGCGACCGGGACAAAGGCGACCGGGACAAAGGCGAGCGGGGTAAAGGCGAGCGGGGCAAAGGCGACGGGCGGCCGCGGCGGGGACTGCTGCTGGCGTCCGCGGCGCTGCCGGTGGGGTGGGCGGCGCTGGCCCTGGCCGGTACGGCAGTCGTCCCGCTGTTCGTGCTCGCCACGGTGCAGGGCGCGTTGTCCTTCGGGGTCGGCTCGGCGCTGGTGAACCGCGCGCTGCGGGCCGCCTCCGACGCGCCCGCGCTGGGCGGCTCGTTCGCCACCGCCGCGCTGAACGTGGGTGCGTTCGCCGGGCCCCTGCTGGCCGGGGCGGCCACCGCGGCGACGGGCGACCAGCGCACCGCCGCCTGGGTCAGCGCCGCCCTCGCCGCGGCCGGCACCGCCCCGGCGGCCGCCGCCGCCCGCCGGGCCCGGCTCCGGCGGCGGCCGGACACGTACGCGTGATCAGGCCTTCGGTGCCACCCTGGACAGCCCGTTGATGATGCGGTCCATCGCGTCTCCGCCCGTCGGGTCCGTGAGGTTGGCGAGCAGCTTCAGGGTGAACTTCATCAGCATCGGGTGGGTGAGACCGCGCTGGGCCGCGATCTTCATGACCTTCGGGTTGCCGATCAGCTTCACGAAGGCGCGGCCGAGTGTGTAGTAGCCGCCGTAGGTGTCCTTGAGCACGCGCGGGTAGCGCTGGAGGGCGACCTCCCGCTGGGCGGGCGTGGCCCGCGCGTGCGCCTGGACGATGACGTCGGCGGCGATCTGCCCGGACTCCATGGCGTAGGCGATGCCCTCGCCGTTGAACGGGTTGACCAGGCCGCCGGCGTCGCCGACCAGCAGCAGCCCGCGGGTGTAGTGCGGCTGGCGGTTGAAGGCCATCGGCAGGGCGGCGCCGCGGATCGGGCCGGTCATGTTCTCGGGGGTGTAGCCCCAGTCCTCGGGCATGGAGGCGCACCAGGCCTTCAGCACCTCGCGCCAGTCCAGCTCCTTGAAGGAGTCGGAGGTGTTCAGGACGCCGAGGCCGACGTTGGACGTGCCGTCGCCCATGCCGAAGATCCAGCCGTAGCCGGGCAGCAGCCGGTCCTCGCCGGGGCCGCGGCGGTCCCACAGCTCCAGCCAGGACTCCAGGTAGTCGTCCTCGTGGCGCGGGGAGGTGAAGTAGGTGCGGACGGCGACGCCCATCGGGCGGTCCTCGCGGCGGTGCAGGCCCATCGCCAGGGAGAGGCGGGTGGAGTTGCCGTCGGCGGCGACGACGAGCGGCGCGTGAAACCTGACCTCGCGCTTCTCCTCGCCCAGCTTGGCGGTGACGCCGGTGATGCGGCCGGTGCGGTCGTCGACGATCGGGCCGGAGACGTTGCAGCGCTCGTAGAGCCGCGCGCCCGCCTTCTGCGCCTGCCGGGCCAGCTGCTCGTCGAAGTCGTCGCGCTTGCGGACCAGTCCGTAGTCCGGGAAGGAGGCGAGATCCGGCCAGTCCAGCTGGAGCCGGACGCCGCCGCCGATGATGCGCAGGCCCTTGTTGCGCAGCCAGCCGGCCTCTTCGGAGATGTCGATGCCCATGGCGACGAGCTGCTTGACCGCGCGCGGGGTGAGCCCGTCGCCGCACACCTTCTCGCGCGGGAACTCGGTCTTCTCCAGCAGCAGGACGTCGAGCCCGGCCTTGGCGAGGTGGTAGGCGGTGGTGGAGCCGGCCGGCCCCGCGCCCACGACGATGACGTCGGCGGTGTTGTCGGAGAGGAGGGGCTCGGTCACGGCGGGATCTCCCCAAGTTCGAAATCTGCGTGCCGACCGGCACTGGACATGGGCAGTCTATTCAGCAGAATTGATCAACCGGCTGAAGGGCTGCTCCGTGAACAGAACGCTCCCCGTGGTACGGCTGCGTGTCCCCACCGACGAGGACGCCGTCGCCTGGCACCGGGTCTTCGACCACCCGGACGTGATGGAGTTCCACGGCGGCCGGTCCGCCGAGCTGTCGGTCTACGAGGAGCTGACGGCCCGCCAGCGCAAGCACGACGCCGAACTGGGCTTCTGTCTGTGGACGATGCTCGACGAGGACGACCGGGTCATCGGCTTCACCGGCGCCCAGCCCTGGCCGGGCGAGTGGGGCCCGGCCGGAGAGATCGAGATCGGCTGGCGGCTGGGCCGGGAGCACTGGGGCCGGGGGTATGTGACCGCGGCGGCGCTGCTGACGCTGGAGCGGGTGCGGGCGGCGGGTGTGCCGAGCGTGGTGGCGATGGTGAACGCCCGCAACACCCGCTCGATCGCGGTGACCCGCCGGCTGGGCATGCGGCTCGCGGAGACCTTCACGACGCCCGAGTCGAAGCAGCAGGGGCACTGCTACCGCCTGGAGTTGTGACGCCGCGTAGTTTTCGGCTACGGAAAGACACCTGACGCTTCCGGACGGCACCCCTGGACGGTTACTCTGCCAGTACCGCTGGGGGTGACATCTGTGCGCATACCACCCAAAACACCCGAAGTGCGCGTGCCGCGACTCGTCGGCCTGATGGCCGTGGACGCGCGCGAGGCGGCGCAGGCGCAGGGGGTACTGCTCGCCGCACCCGACCGGCCGGACTTCTCCCGCGCCGTCGTCGACTACGTCGTACGGCAGTACCCACCGCCCGGGGCCGAGATCCCGCGCGGGGCCGTCGTCACCGTCTGGTTCGACCTCGGCGAGGGAGAGGGCGGCGGAGGCTCGGGCGTGCGCGAGCCGCGCCGGCCGAATCCGCCGCACGGCGGCATCCGCCGTGAGCTGGCCACTGCGGAGGAACCGCGGGCGATGAGCCCGCTCTCCCCCGGGTGACGGCCAGGCTCGGACGGCCCGGCTCAGCCCCGGATGACGGCCCGGCATCCCCCTCAGCTCTCCTTGAAGCCCCGGTGCAGCGCCACCACGCCGCCGGTGAGGTTCCGCCACGCCACCCGCGACCAGCCGGCGCCCTTGAGCCGGTCGGCCAGGCCGGCCTGGTCGGGCCAGGCGCGGATGGACTCGGCGAGATAGACGTACGCGTCCGGGTTGGAGGAGACCGCGCGGGCCACCGGCGGGAGCGCGCGCATCAGGTACTCGGTGTAGACGGTCCGGAAGGGCGCCCAGGTCGGGTGCGAGAACTCGCAGATCACGATCCGTCCGCCGGGCCGCGTCACCCGGTACAGCTCGCGCAGCGCGGCGTCGGTGTCCTGGATGTTGCGCAGCCCGAAGGAGATGGTGACGGCGTCGAAGACATCGTCCCTGAACGGCAGCCGGGTGCCGTCCCCCGCGATCAGCGGCAGCCACGGGTGCCTGCCCTTGCCGACCTGGAGCATGCCGAGGGAGAAGTCGCAGGGGACGACATAGGCGCCGGTACGGGCGAAGGGCAGGGACGAGGTCGCCGTACCGGCGGCCAGGTCCAGCACCTTCTGCGCGGGCCGGGCGTCGACGGCCTTGGCGACTTCCTTGCGCCACGCCCGGGCCTGGCCCAGGGACAGCACGTCGTTGGTGAGGTCGTACCGGTCCGCCACGTCGTCGAACATCGAGGCGACTTCGTGCGGCTGCTTGTCCAGGGATGCGCGGGTCACGTCCTCATTGTTGCAGCCGGGCCGTACGGCAGAAGCCGCGGTGGGCGTTTCGCCGCCACGTCCTCCTCCCACCCGCACACCAGCACGAATCCGGTGATCAGCGCCCAGCCGACGCCGAACACGAACCACCGGCTGCCCAGCGGCAGGTGGGCCGCGAAGGCGGGCGCCTCCCGGCTCCGGTCGACGAGCGAGGCGTTCTCCGGTGAGCCGCCTCACCGGAGCTGCGCCTCCCCCCGCGACGAGCCGCCTCAGTCCGCCCGCCACAGCGCCGGTACGGACGGAGGTTCCCAGCCGGGCCGCGCGGTGTGCGCCTGGAGGCAGAGGTAGCCGCGGCCCGCGTACGTCACGCGGTCCCCGGCCCGGTAGGCGGTGCCGGCGGCCCAGGTGCCGCCCGGGGGCGGGGTGGGGCCCGGCCCCGGGTCCTGCGGGACGGCGAGGACGAAGTCGAACACCGCCTCCTTGGCGCCGCCCGTGTCCCGCACGGTCATCAGCAGCCGCGGGTCGAAGATGGTGTCGGTGTTGTTGCGGGGCTCGTTCGGGAAGTACAGCTGCGTGGTGAGCACGGGCCGGTTGGGGGCCTGCACCTTCACATGGATGTGCCGGGTACGGCCCGGGTAGAGGCCGGGGACGATCGTGGTGAGGGTGAATCCGCCGTCCGCGCCGGTGTACTGGTGGCCGCGCAGCCGGAACCCCGTGTTGTCGTAGGCGCCGCCCGCGTCGGCCTGCCAGAAGTCCAGCAGGGCGCCGGTGACCGGCCGGCAGGCGAGGCCGAAGACGTACCCGCTCACGGTGAGCCGGGTGCCGGGCATCCCGGTCTCCAGCAGGCCGGCGCGCCGCGGGGAGTCGGGCTTGAAGTACGGGCCCTCGGTCTGCGGCGGGGTGGGGTCGTCGCCGTCGTCGCAGGGCGGGGTGAGCGGGGGTGCCTCGGCACCGCCGGTGAGGGTGCGGGCCAGAGCCGGGCCGCCGGCCAGGGCCGCGGGGACGGCCACCGTCGCGGCGAGCGCGGCGCGCAGCACCGTCTTGCGGCGGACGGGAGAGGGGTGCTGGTCCTCGCGGGGCTCCTCGGCCGGGTCGGGTGTCTCGTTCGTCGCGTGGTCCATGGCTGCTCCTTGTGGGGGCTGTCGGAACGACACCGAACTGAACGGCACCGAACCTAGGCGCGCGCCCGGGGAGCTTCGAGGGACTGGTGTGCGCGACTGTGGTGTTTTCGGAAGACGCCGGGGCTCTGACCGGTCTCGCGGCGGAAGAAGCGGCTGAAGTAGGCGGGGTCGGTGAAGCCGGTGCGGGCGGCGACCTGCCGTACGGACAACTCGGTGTGGGCGAGGAGCCGTTGGGCCTGACAGGTGCGCGCCTCGATCAGCAGCCGCCCCGGGCTGCGGCCGGTGGCGGACCGTACGGCGTGGGTGAGGTAGCCGGGGGTGACGCCGAGCCGCTCCGCGCACTCCCGGACCGTCCAGGTGACCGCCTGGGGGCGGGCGATCAGCCGGACGAACGCCTGGGCGACGGCCGCGGGACGCCCCTCGGCCGGGACGCCCGGCCGTGAGACGCCGGGCACGGGGACCCCCGGCGGGGCGCCCGGCCCGGTCCCGCCCGCGGCGGGCCCGCCCGGCAGCCGGGCCGCCCGGACGACGAGGACGTGCAGCAGCGACCGCAGGACCCCGGCGTAGCCCGGTGCGCGCTGCCGGTACTCCGTCACCAGCTCGGTCATCAGCGCGCCGATCCGCCGGTCGTCCTCCGGTGGCGGCCGGAACCAGCAGCGCTCGGCGAGCAGCCGCAGCAGGTCGCGGTCGCCGGGGTGGTCCACCAGGAAGTCCTCGGTGAACAGCGCGAGCGTGCCGTCGAGGCCGCGCCCCCGCTCCCAGTGGTGGACCTGTCCCGGAGCGAGCACGGCCAGGTGCGGCGGCGAGAGCGCCCAGCGGGCGAGGTCGACGACGTGGGTGCCGCGCCCCGCGGTGACGTGGACGATCTCGTAGAAGGTGTGCCGGTGGGGGCGGGCCGAACGGGACAGCGGCCCCATGGCGTCGAAGCTTCCGGCCGCGAAGGGGACGGCCTGCGGACCGGGCACCTCCAGCCGGTGCAGGGGTACGTCCCCGGGGCGGGGCGGGAGACAGGGCGTCCCCGGCGGGACGGTGGTGCCGCGCATGGAACCGGACCTCCTCATGGCGGTACCCGGAGGGCAGGTACAGAGGGATGGCAGGTACAGACCAATCGAGCGGCACCAGCGTCTCATGCCGGGGGCTACCGGCGGCGGTGCACCAGCCGCCCCGCGACGACCGTGGCCACGCAGGTGCCGGCGCCCAGCCGGACCAGGGCCGCCCGGTCGGGCACGTCGAACACCGCGAAACGCGCGGGGCCGCCCGGGACGAGCGGCGGCAGCAGGATCAGCGGGACCGGGGAGAGGGACGGCGGCCCCGGCAGCGACGGCGGACGCTGCCCGACGGCGAGCCCGGCGCGCCGCACCGCGTCCAGCGCGGCCCGCTCGCGCAGCTCCCCCGCGATGGCGACGGTGCCGTGCGCGAGCAGCCGCTGCACACCGCGCCGCGCGCTGGCGCCCCGGCGGGCCGGGTCCGCGCGGAACAGGGCCTGCGCGCGCTCTCCGCCGATCGGTTCCGTGCCCAGCCGGTCGGCCTCGCGCGGGTCCGGGTGGTACGTCCGCTCCAGCAGCTCCGGCCCGTACGGGTTCAGCAGCCCGGGCGTGAGGATGCCGGGCCAGCGCCGCACCCGGGCCTGCGGACGGGCCGCGGCCAGCTCCTCGTACGGGCCGACGGCGGCGACGTGCGCGCCGTCGACCAGGACGGCGGTCTCCGGCGAGGCCTCGGCGACATGCAGGGTCAGCACTTCGATCACCGGACCGTCCGGCTCAGTTGGAGGCGAGGATCTTCAGCTCGGGGTGAGCCGTGCCGCCCTCGATCGCGGTCGACGAGATGTGGGAGACCACCCGGTCGTCGACGGGGTCGTTCGCCGGGTCGTCGTGGACGAGCAGGTGCTCGTACGTCGTGCTGCGCTGGGCCGGGACCCGGTCGGCGCCCCGGATCATCTCGATCATCTCCATGAGGTTGGAGCGGTGTTTGGCACCGGCCGCCGAGACGACGTTCTCCTCCAGCATGATCGAACCGAGGTCGTCCGCGCCGTAGTGCAGGGTGAGCTGACCCGCGTCCTTGCCCGTGGTCAGCCAGGAGCCCTGGATGTGGGCGACGTTGTCGAAGAAGAGCCGGGCGATCGCGATCATCCGCAGATACTCGAAGATGGTCGCCTGGGTGCGGCCCTTCAGGTGGTTGTTCTGCGGCTGGTAGAGGTACGGGATGAAGGCGCGGAAGCCGCCCGTGCGGTCCTGGACGTCGCGGATCATCCGCAGGTGCTCGATGCGCTCGGCGTTGGTCTCGCCGGTGCCCATGAGCATCGTCGAGGTGGACTCGACACCCAGGTTGTGCGCCGTCTCCATGATCTCCAGCCAGCGCTCGCCGCTCTCCTTCAGCGGGGCGATCGCCTTGCGCGGCCGCTCCGGCAGCAGCTCCGCGCCGGCGCCCGCGAAGGAGTCCAGCCCGGCGGCGTGGATGCGCTGGATCGCCTCCTCGACGCTGACCTTCGAGATCCGCGCCATGTGCTCGACCTCGCTCGCCCCCAGGCTGTGGATGACGAGCTGCGGGAACTCCTTCTTGATGGCGGAGAAGTGCTTCTCGTAGTACTCCACGCCGTAGTCCGGGTGGTGGCCGCCCTGGAACATGATCTGCGTGCCGCCCAGCTCGACCGTCTCCGCGCACCGGCGCAGGATGTCGTCCAGGTCGCGGGTCCAGCCCTTGTCGCTCTTCGGCGGAGCGTAGAAGGCGCAGAACTTGCACGCCGTGACACACACGTTCGTGTAGTTGATGTTGCGCTCGATGATGTACGTCGCGATGTGCTCGACACCCGCGTACCGCCGGCGGCGGGCCGCGTCGGCGGCGGCGCCCAGCGCGTGCAGCGGCGCGTCCCGGTAGAGGTCCAGCGCCTCCTCCGGGGTGATCCGCCCACCCTCGGCAGCACGGTCGAGCACAGACTGGAAGTCGGCCTTCTCGGTCACCGGGGCGTCCCTTTCGTCAGGGGTTGCGGACGGACTCCGGACCAGCGTACGCCAGCGATTTGACCGCCCCGACGTCAGGCCGCGCCCGCACCCGACAGCACCCCGAGCAGGGCCCCCACGAGCAGGAACGGCCCGAACGCGATCGCCGTCCCGCGCCCCGCCCGCCGTACGACGACCAGCGCACCGCCGTACAGCGCGCCGAGCAGGAACGCGGCGAAGGTGCCCAGCAGGACCGTGGACCAGCCGTACCAGCCGAGGGCGGCGCCCGTGCCGAGCGCCAGCTTCACATCGCCGAAGCCCATGCCGGAGGGGTTCACCAGGAAGAGGAGGAGGTATCCGCCGCCGAGGGCGAGCGCGCCGAGCAGGGCGGTGGTCCAGCTCCCGGCGTGGCCCGGGGCGAGCGCGGCGAGCCCCAGCAACCCGGGCACGGCCGCGGCGAGCGGCAGGGTGAGCACGTCCGGCAGCCGCCGCACCCGCACGTCGACCACGGCCAGCAGCACGCCGACGGGCGCGAGCAGCAGCCACACGGCCAGCTCGGGGCGGGGGCCGGTGGCGGCGGCGAGGGCGGCGCAGAGGAGCGCGGTGACGAAGGACAGGACGTGCGCGGAAGCGCCGTACGAGGTGTCGCAGGCACCGCACCGGGCCGGACCGAGCCACCCCCGGAACGGCCCCGCGACCGGATGCCCCTGCGGACACGCTTCCCGCCACCCGGGCGCCTGCGACGCCATGGTGTCGTCCTCGCAGGACACGGCCCCGGCGTCCCCGTGCGGCACCGCCAGCCGGTACGCGGCTCTCGGCAGCACCGCACCGGCCACCGCGCCCCACAGCGCGGCGGCGGCGATCATGACGGGGATGCTCACGGGCCCACCGCCCCCGCGCCCCGGGCCGGCTGGTCGGCGACGAGCAGCGTCACCGGGACCGCGCTGAACCCCAGCCGGGCGTAGATCCGGGCGACGGAGTCCAGCGCATAGGCAAGGAACACGGTCCGTACACCGTTCTCCCGGGCGTGCACGGCCAGAGCCGCCGTCACGGCCGCCCCCAGCCCCTGCCGCCGGGCCTCCGGCAGGGTCCCCACCCCGCCGATCTCCGTCACTCCCACGGCCGGGTGGTAGTGCCCCACCGCGAACGGCACCCCGCCCGGACCGACCGCCGCGACCAGCACCTTGCGCCCGTCCCGCAGTGTGGGCCGGACCGCGTCCAGGGTCCCGTCCGCCCCGACCTCCGCCGCCGCGCGCGCCAGTTCGTCCCGGCCGGTGGATCCCGGCTCCCCGAAGGCCAGCCGGGGCACGGCCAGCACGGCGGGCAGCAGCGGGTCGTCGTCCTCGACCACCCGCAGCGAAACCCCGTCCGGGAGGGGGACCGACGCGGGCTCCCCGTCGAGCACCATCAACGGCCGCTCGGCGACCGGCAGCCCGGCTCCCTCGACGACCCGCCGCATCCCCGGCGCCGCCTCGGCCAGCCATTCGAACGACTGCGGCACGCCCAGCTCCCGCTGACGGGCCCGTACGCGCGCCACATCCGCGGCGGTCACCTCCGCGTCCCCGGTCGGCTGGGCGTGCGCGGGCCCGCCGTAGTAGGGAGCCCCCGCCTCCTTCCGCACGAACAGCCGCAGCGACCCGAACTCCTCGGCCCCGGCGAACATCAACGGCACGGCGGCGTAGTACCGCTCGACGCGCTCCGGCAACGACGGCTCACTCATCCGCCCGACCCTACGGGGTCGCCCGCCGGTCCCACAGCGCGCGGGACGCCGCCTCGTCGACGGTCATGCCGATCGCCAGGTCACCCGCCCCGCGGGGTGTGGCCCGCGATCGAGGTGGTGTACGGCTACTCCCAGGTGCGGTGTGGCCGGCGTCGTCGGTGGTGGTGACCAGGTCGCCGCGGACGTCGTAGGTGTAGCGGGTGGTGATCGCCGAGTCCTCGGCGAGGGACGTGTACGGAGCAGGACGACTCGCCCAGCGTCAGCATCACCTACCACCGCAGGCCCAACACCCCGACCTCCGTCGCCATGGACCCGGGCTCCTGCGACAAGGCGGGGAACCTGCTGCTGTTCGAGGGCGGCGCCACCACGATCGACACCACCCCCGTCACCATCCGCACCGACTACCAGAGCGTCCGGCAACTGGGCCGACGGCCCGCCGGTCCGGCTAGCCGACCTTCGAGAGCCGCGCCTCGGGCCTGCCCGAGGCGCGGCTCTCCGACTCGTACCGGAGGTCGTCCCCCACCGGGGTCAGCCGCACGGTCGTCGGGGCCCGGCTGCACCCGCCGTGGTGGGACTCGGCCCCGACGGAGGCCGCGACGAGCTGCTTTCCGGTGACCTTCGTCAGCGTGAGGACGTCCGTGCAGACCCCGCCCAGCGCGTCCGTCTGCCGGACCAGGCCCAGCTCCTCGCCGGCCTCCGCCCGCCGGACGGTCACCCGGAAGGTGCCGACGGGCAGCTTGCCGTCGAGGGCGGTGCCCTGGCCCTCCCAGGTGCCGAGATAGCGGTCGGGGACGACGGGCACGGGCCCGTCGTCGTAGCCGGTGTCCCCGGCCTCCCCGGTGCCGCCGGGGCTGGACGGATCCCGCAGGGTCGGGGCCGGGGAGGAGGAGCCACCACCGGCAGCATCGTTGCCGGCCTCGCCGCCGCCGGGCAGCAGATCGAACAGGAAGGCGGACCCGACGGTCACCGCCGCGAGCGCCCCCGCGACGGCGAGCGCGACCGAACAGCTGAGCCGCCGGCCCCGGCCGCCCTCCCCCGGCGTCGCCGACGCGGCGACGGTGACGGAGACCTTGCCGGGCCGCGCCCCCGAGGCGGTGACGGCGTCGTGCGGGGCGGGAGTCGACTGGGGTGCGGGGGCGGAACGGGGTGCGGGGGCGGAGCGGAGTGCGGCAAGGGCGTGCGGGGCGTGCGCGGAGTCGTCCCGTCCCGCCGTCTCCTCCTCAGGCGCCTCCCGGGGCTCCGGCAGCGCGGGCGGCATCGCCGGCGGCGGGCCGAAGGAGCCCACCGTCGGGAGAACGCTCACCGCCGGGGTGCTGAACCCGACGGGACCCGAGGGCACCTCACCCACCGCCTCCAGGTTCAGCAGCCGTACCGCGCTGCGGCTGACCCCCTCCACCACCGGCCCCGGCAGCCAGCCGCCCGCGACCAGGCGGGCCGCCCCGTCGGGCGCCAGCCGGTCCGCGATCTCGCCGGGTGCCGGACGGGCGCCCGGTTCCTTCGCGAGGCAGGCGGCGACCAGTTCCCGCAGCTCGCCGTCCAGGCCGGTGAGCCGGGGTTCCTCGTGGACGACCTGGTAGAGCAGCGCGGCGGAGGAGTCGCCGGGGAAGGGCGGCTCGCCGGTCGCCGCGTACGCCAGGGCCGCGCCGAGGGAGAACACGTCCGCCGCGCCGGTGATCCCCTTGCCGAGGATCTGCTCCGGGGACATGTAGCCGGGCGAGCCGACCGAGACGCCGGTCGAGGTGAGGGACGCCGTGCCGTCCGTCGCGCGGGCGATGCCGAAGTCGATCAGCACCGGACCGTCCAGGGTGAGCAGCACGTTCGACGGTTTCACGTCCCGGTGCACCAGACCCAGCCCGTGCACCGCGGCCAGCGCCTCGGCGAGCCCGGCCCCCAGCGCGCGCACGGTGTGGTCCGGCAGCGCGCCGTGCTCCGCGACCGCCGCCGCCAGGGACGGACCCGCCGCGTACGCCGTGGCGACCCAGGGCACCGGCGCCTCCGGGTCCGCGTCCAGGACCGGTGCCGTCCAGGCGCCGCCGCCGACCCGCCGTGCCGCGGTCACCTCGCGGCGGAAGCGGGCGCGGAACTCCTCGTCGAGCGCGAAGTGCGGGTGCACGATCTTCACGGCGACGGTGCGCCCGCCGGCGCTGCGGCCGAGGTACACCCGGCCCATCCCGCCGGAGCCGAGCCGGCCGAGCAGCCGGTACCGCCCCACGCTGGTGGGCTCGTCGACTCCGAGCGGCTGCATGGCGCGCCCCCTCCCCCGTGGACCTGTCAACTCCCAGCAGGTTACGCAGGGTCCCCCACGGCGCGCCGACGGTCGCTACGGCCGGAGCAGTTCCACCTTCACGTCGGCCGGGAAGCCCGTCGTCGGGCCGATCCGGCGGGCGAACTCCGCGACCGCCGCGAGCTGGGGGGCGCCGAAGCGGAAGTCGAGGGTGGTGAAGTACCGCTCCAGGACCTCCTCGTCGAAGGCCTCCCAGCGGGCCGCCTGCTCGGCGACCTTGCCGACCTCCTCCAGGGAGAGGTTGCGGGAGGCGAGGAACGCCTCGTGGACCTTGCGGGTGAGGAACGGCTCGCGCTCCACGTAGTCTCGGCGCGCCGCCCACACCGCGAAGACGAACGGCAGTCCCGTCCACTCCTTCCACAGTGCGCCGAGGTCGTGCACGGCGAGGCCGTAGCGGGGCCCGTCGTGCAGGTTGGCGCGCAGCGCGGCGTCGCCGATGAGCACGGCGGCCTCGGCCTCCTGCATCATCAGGCTGAGATCGGGCGGGCAGGTGTAGTAGTCGGGCTGGACGCCGAACCGTTCCGCCAGCAGCAGCTGAGCCAGCCGGACGGAGGTGCGCGAGGTCGAGCCGAGGGCGACCCGGGCACCGTCGAGGCGGTCCAGCGGGACCTTCGAGACGATCACGCAGGACATGACCGGGCCGTCGCAGCCGACCGCGATGTCGGGGAAGGCGACCAGGTCGTCCGCGTTCTTGAGGAACTCGACGAGGGTGACGGGCCCGATGTCGAGGTCTCCTTGCACCAGCTGCTCGCTGAGCTTCTCAGGGGTGTCCTTCGTCAGCTCGAAGTCGAGGAGCGTGCCCGTTCTCGCGAGCCCCCAGTAGAGGGGCAGGCAGTTCAGGAACTGGATGTGGCCGACGCGCGGCCGGGTGCGAGAAATGTCCACATCGCGAGGCTAGACCCCGGGGCGTGGGCTTCAGGCCCCGCCCCCGGAGTCAGGCAGGCGGCTCGATGTTCAAACGTCCGGGTGACGTGATCTTGACCTCTATTGCTTTCGGGTTCCCGCGTGCTAGGCTCGCCGCAAGTTGCAGTTTGGTTTCCCTTGCAGTACAGAGCCTGCGGAGCATGTGACCGCGGGCTCTCGTCGTTTTCAGGCGGATGCAGTTGTGCAGAACTCGTCTTCACACTTGCTGGTTCTGGAGCAGGGCAACCCTTTGAGCCCAAGGAGGGCTTATGGCTACCGGAACCGTTAAGTGGTTCAACGCCGAAAAGGGCTTTGGCTTCATTGCCCAGGAAGGCGGCGGCCCCGACGTCTTCGTCCACTACTCCGCGATCAACGCGACCGGCTTCCGGTCCCTTGAGGAGAACCAGCAGGTGTCTTTCGACGTCACGCAGGGCCCGAAGGGTCCGCAGGCTGAGAACGTCACCCCGGTCTGATCCTTTCCTGATCCGGGATCGAGTGCAGTACCCAAGGAGCCCCGCGCCGCAAGGCGACGGGGCTCCTGCCCTTTTCCGCGCGGGCTTCGCGGCGTCCGTCCGGTGAACTCCGCGCGCGGCTCGGTGAACTCCGCGCGAATTCTCAGACGTGCTGCATGATCAGCACGAACGTGGTGCCCGGCACCAGCGCCTCGTACGCGTGCGGCACATCTCCGCGATACGTCATGTAGTCGCCCGGCCCCAGTTCCACGCTCTCCCCGCGCGGCCCCGCCTTCACCCGCCCCGTGCTCACGATCAGATGCTCGACCGTGCCCGGGATGTGCGGCTCGGATTCGCGCGCGGCGCCCGGTTCGGCCCGCAGGTGGTAGATGTCACGGCGGGCGCCGGGAGGGCTCGCCGAGAGCAGGGTCGCCACGTAGTTCGCCTGCTCGGAGGCGACGGCGGGCCCCTCCCCCGCCCGGATGACCTGGACGGCCGGCGCCGGCGGCTCGACCAGCGCGCTGAACGGCACCCCCAGCGCCACGCCGAGCGCCCAGATCGTCTCCATGCTCGGATTCCCGCTCGCCGCCTCCAGCTGGGAGAGCGTCGACTTGGCGATCCCGGCTCGTTTGGCCAGCTCGGACAGGGACAGCCCGGCACGGGTGCGTTCGCGGCGCAGCGCTGCGGCGATCCAGTCGAGGGGAAGGCGGGACGGGGTGCCGTCGGTCATGTCGTTCGCTCCAGAAGTACGATCGTTCGGCTTGACGAACATGGGGCCGTCTGTTCATTGTAGGAAACATGCGTTCGCCACTCCGAACACCCATGGTTCTCCTCCTGGTCCGCGACGCCTCCCTGGTCTGGGTGGCCAGCGGCATCGTCGGGGTCTCCTTCGGCGCGATCTCCGTCGCGGGCGGACTGCCCGTCTGGGCGCCGGTGGTGATGTCCCTGGTGGTGTACGCGGGCTCGGCCCAGTTCAGCGCGGTCGGGTTGCTGCTCGCCGGGAGCGCGCCGTTCGCCGCGGCGGCCACCGGCCTGCTGCTCAACACCCGGCTCGCGGCCTACGGCCTGGCCGTCGCCGACGTCATCGGCCGCGGCCGGACCGCCCGCCTCGTCGGCGCCCACCTGGTGACCGACGAGACCGTCGCCTTCGCCCTCGCCCAGCCCGACCCCGAGCGGCGGCGCACCGCGTTCTGGGTCTCGGGCCTCGGGCTGTTCGCCGTGTGGAACGTCTCCGTCCTGGCCGGGGCCCTCGCGGGCCGCGCACTCGGCGACACCGCCGCCTACGGGCTGGACGCCGCCTTCCCCGCCGTCCTCGCCGCCCTGGTGCTGCCCGCGCTGCGCGACGACGCCCGGATCCGCCGCTGCGCGCTGCTCGGCGCGGGCGTGGCGCTGGTCGCGACCCCGGCCGTCCCGGCGGGGGTACCGGTCCTGCTGGCCCTCACCGGGCTCGCGCTGTACGGCGGCCGGCGGAAGGCGGCGGCGTGAACGCGACGGTCGTGATGATCCTGGCGCTCGCGGTCGGGACGTACGCCTTCCGGCTGGTCGGCCCCGTGCTGCACGGGCGGGTCGAGGTGCCGGTGCGGGTGCAGGAGCTGCTGTCCGCCGGGGCGGTGGTGCTGCTGGTGGCGCTGCTGGCCACGGGCGCGTTCGCCGAGGGCGCCGGGTTCGCCGGGTGGGCGCGGCCGGCCGGGGTGCTGGTGGCGGTCGTGCTGGCGTGGCGGCGGGCGCCGTTCGTTGTGGTGGTGCTGGGGGCCGCGGGGGTGACGGCCGTCCTGCGGGCGCTGGGCGTGCAGTGAGCCGTACGGCCTGGCCGCCGGGCGGCGTGGGTCGGCACCCGCCCCTCCCCGCTTCGGTCCGGACTCCGGCGGGGCTGGGGGCGGGTTGCCGCCCGGGCCCTGGAAAAGATCGTCGTACAGCCCTGACGTCCAGTCAATCCTTGGGAATTCTGGCTGTATCCAAGCGATAACTTGGGTGCCATGACGCTCGACGACCTTCGTGTGTTCGTGGCCGTGTGCCGTGCCGGGAACCTCAGTGCCGTCGCCCGCGATCTGGGGTGCACCCAGTCGGCGGTGAGCCAGCACGTCAGACGGCTGGAGCGGGAGACGGGCCTGAGCCTGCTGGAGCGGCGGCCGCGCGGGGTCGTGCCCACGGCCGCGGGCCGGGTGCTGGAGGCCGCCGCGGCGGAGGGCATCGCGGGGCTGGATCTGGCGCTGCGGCGGCTGCGCGACCTGGTCGGCGGGGAGACCGGCTCGGTGCGGGTGGCGACCGGGGCGACGACCGTACGGCACTTCATGGCGGAGGCCATCGTCGACTTCCGGCGCCGGCACCCCGGGGTCAGCCTGGAGTTCCGCACCGAGAGCTCCGGCCGCGCCTGCTTCGACGCCCTCACCGACAGCGACCTCGACCTCGCCTGGATCACCCTCGGCCCGCCGGTGCGCGGCATCGAGCAGCGCGCGGTCGCCGAACTCCCCTGGGTCCTCGCGGTCGGCGCGGACGACCCCCTCGCGGACCGGGCTGCGCTGTTCCCGGGCGACCTCGCGGACCTCCGCCTGATCCGGCTCCCGCCCAACTCCACCTCGGCGGCCCACCTGGACGCCGCCTGCGCCGAGCTGGGCGTCCGCTTCGGCTCGGACACCAGCGTCGCCGACTGGGACACGGCCCTGCTGCTGGCGGAACTGGGCCTGGGCCGGACGGTGGTGCCCGCGCTGCCGGGGCTGCGGGGCACCGCCCCCGACGCCGGTCTCCGGCTCGTCCCCATCCCGGACCTGCGCCCGCTCACGGTCGGCTGGGCGGTCCGCCACTGGGACGCGCTGACCCCGCCGGCCAGGGCGTTCGCGGACACGGTGGCAGCGCGCTGCGGGGAGGCGCTGCCGTAGGCCGACGGCCGCGGCCTGCCGGGCAGCATCGCCTTTCAGGGGCCGTACAGTGCCTCCACCTCGCGGGCGAAGTCCCGCAGGATCACCTCGCGCCGCAGCTTCATCGACGGGGTGAGGTGCCCGGCCTCCTCCGTGAAGTCCTGGGGGAGGACCGCGAACCGGCGGATGGACTCGGGGCGGGAGACGAGCCTGTTGGCCTCGTCGACCGCCCGCTGGAGGACCGCGCGCAGTTCCTCGTCGCCGGTGAGCAGTTCCGCGGGCACCGGGTGCTTGCCGTTCATCCGGCGCCAGTGGGTGACGCCCTCCATGTCGAGGGTGAGCAGCGCGGTCACGTACGGGCGGCGGTCGCCGACGACGACGCAGTGGGAGATCAGCGGGTGCTGCCGCAGCCAGTTCTCCAGCGGCGCCGGGGCGACGTTCTTGCCGCCGGCGGTGATCAGGATGTCCTTCTTGCGGCCGGTGATGGTCAGATAGCCCTCATCGTCGAGCCGCCCGAGGTCGCCGGTGGGGAGCCAGCCGTCGGCGGTGGCGGGGACGACTCCGCCCGCGTTCGGGTCCCAGTACCCGCGCAGCACCTGTCCGCCGAAGAGCAGTACCTCGCCGTCGGCGGCGATCCGCACCCGGGTGCCGGGCAGCGGCCAGCCGACGGTGCCGAGGCGGGGCTTGAGGGGTGGGGTGACGGTGGCGGCGCCGGTGGTCTCGGTCAGCCCGTAGCCCTCGTAGATCTCGATGCCGGCGCCGGCGTAGAACGCGGCGAGGTCGCGGCCGAGGGGGGAGCCGCCGCAGATGAGGTAGCGGAGCCGGCCGCCGAGCGCGCCCCGGATCCGCCGGTAGACCAGCGGGTCGTAGAGCGCGCGGGCCGCTTTCAGGGAGGCGCCGGGGCCTGGGCCGGTGCCGTGCCTGCGGGCCTCGACGGCTTCGCCGTACCGGCGGGCCACGCCCGCCGCGCGGTCGAACGAGCCCGCCTTGCCCCCGCGTTCGGCGGTGGCGCGCGCGCTGTGGAAGACCTTCTCCAGCATGTACGGGATGGCCAGCAGGAAGGTCGGGCGGAACGCGGCGAGGTCGGCGAGCAGGTCCTCCGCCTTGAGGCTGGGCGCGTGCCCGAGCCGTACCCGGGCGCGGACGCACGCGACGGCGACCATCCGGCCGAAGACGTGCGACAGCGGCAGGAACAGGAGGGTGGACGGCTCCTCGTCGGTGCGCGCCTTGAAGACGGGGTAGAGGAGTTCGATCGCGTTGTCGACCTCGGCGAGGAAGTTGCCGTGGGTGAGCGCGCAGCCCTTGGGGCGGCCGGTGGTGCCTGAGGTGTAGACGAGGGTGGCGAGCGTGTCGGGGCCCAGCATGCCGCGGCGTACCTCGACCTCCGCGTCGGGGACGGCCGCGCCTCGCTGGGCCAGCAGGTCCACGTGCCCCTGCCCGACGACCCACACGTGCCGCAGATCGGGCAGCCGCTCCCGCTCGGGCCCGATCGCGGCGGCCTGTCCGGCCGTCTCGGTGACGAGGGCGACGGCGCCCGAGTCCTGGAGGATCCAGCGGGTCTGGAAGACCGAGGAGGTCGGGTACACCGGCACGGTGACCAGGCCCGCGGCCCAGGCGGCGAAGTCGAGGAGGGTCCACTCGTACGACGTCCGCGCCATGACCGCGATCCGGTCGCCCGGGACGAGGCCTTCGGCGAGGAGTCCCTTCGCCACGGCGAGCACCTCGGCGGCGAATCCGGCGGCGGTCACCTCGGCCCACCGCCCGTCCGGAGCACGGCGGCTGAACACGGGCCGGGCGGGTTCCGCCGCCGCGTTCTCGAACGGCAGGTCCGCGAGCGAGCCGTGGGTGACGGGCGGCACCAGCGGCGGTACGGCCACCTCGCGCACCTCGCCGTCCAGTCGCCGTATCTCGGGTTCGACGAGTACGGGGCCGCCGTCCGGGTCGTAGTCGAGGGCCGAGGCGGACGAGGCGGGCGGCAACGGCTGGGACGAGTACGAGATGGGCATACGGCTCCTCCGGGCGGCTCATGGCGTTACCGCCGGTAGGACGGGGATCCTACGGCGCCCGCGTGAGGGGCCTGTGCGGGTTCCGGGGTGTTTCGGAGATCGTCCGGGGCCGGGTCTGTGCAGGATGCACACAGCTCGGGGATCTGGGCGCGGCAACGCCTTACCTACGGTAACCTTACTCAAGAGTAAGCACAGTGGACCCGCCCCAGGGAGCCCCCGCACATGCCCACACTCGCCGGTTCCCTCACCCGCGGCGCGCTGCTGTCCCCCTTCAAGCGCCCCCGCCCCGACGCCTCCTTCCCGCGCGCCCCGCTCACCCTCTCCCGGGTCCGGATCGACCTGGCCCGGCTCGCGGCGTACGAACGCGTCTGCGGCTTCCCGACCGGAGACGACGCGCTGCCGCCGACCTATCCGCACCTCCTGGGCTTCCCGCTGGCCATGCGGCTGATGAGCGCCCGCGGCTTCCCGCTGCCGCTGCTCGGCCTGGTCCACACCTCCTTCGACCTCACCCGGTACACCGCCCTGCCGGCCACCGGGGAGTACGGACTCACCGTCCGCGTCGAAGGCCTGGCACCGCACCGGCGGGGCACGGAGGCGGCCGTGCTGACCGTGCTGCGGGCGGGCGGGGACATCGTCTGGGAGTCCCGCAGCACCTATCTCGCCCGGCACCGCACCCGCCACACGGCGGCCGGTACGCCGCCCCCGCCCGAGGACGCCGCGCTGCCCGCGCTCGCCGAGTGGCGGCTCGGCGGCGACCTCGGCCGCCGGTACGCCGCGGCCTCCGGCGACCGCAACCCCATCCACCTGCACCCGCTCGCCGCCCGCCTCTTCGGCTTCCCCCGGCCGATCGCGCACGGCATGTGGAGCGTGGCCCGCTGCCTGGCCGCCCACGGCACACCCGAGGCGGTGCGGGTCCGGGCGAGGTTCCTGGCACCGGTCTCCCTGCCGGGGACGGTCGAATTCGCGGCGCGCGGCGGCCGGTTCGCGCTGCGCGGCGGCGGCCGGACCCACCTCACGGGAACAGTGGACACCCTCGGCACCACGTCGCGCTCACGCCGTCGGTGACCTCGGCGGGCTCACGCCCTCGGTGACACGGGCGGGTTCACGCCTTCGGCGACAGGGGGGCTCACGCCTTCGGCGACAGGGGCGGGTTCACGCCTTCCGCGACAGGGGGGCTCACGCCTTCGGCGACAGGGGCGGGTTCACGCCTTCCGCGACAGGGGGCTCACGCCTTCGCGACACGGGCGGGCTCACGCCCTCGGCGGTGACCAGACCCGCCCCTCCAGCAGGCCGCCCAGCCCCGCCCACGCGAAGTTCATCAGCGTCGCCGCCGCCTGCCGGGCGGTGACACCGGGGGTGACGTTGGCCCACGCGGCCAGCGACTCCGCGGCGCCCACCAGGGATTCGGCGAGCCCGGCGATGTCCCGCTCGGCATGCGCCCCGGGGGCGGCCTCGGCGATCAGCCGGGTCACGAACGCCACCGCCTCCGCCCGCATCGCGGTGACCTCGGCGGCGAACGCGTCCCCGTGGGTGCGGGCCTGGACGTGCAGGACGGACCAGCCGTCGGGGTGGTCCGCGGTGTGCGTGAAGAACGCCAGCAGCCCGTCCCACAGTTGGCGGTCGGGCGGCAGCGCCGGGTCGATACCGGCCCGGACGGCCCCGATCAGCGCCCGCGCCTCACGGCGGACACAGGCGCTGAACAGCTCGTCCTTGGAGTTCAGATACAGATACACCAACGGCTTGGAGACACCCGCGAGTTCCGCGATGTCGTCCATGGAGGCCGCCATGTACCCGCGCCGCCCGAAGATCTCCACGGCGGCGTCCAGCATCTGCTGCTCACGGACCGCACGCGGCATCCGCTTGGTCTTCACGGAACCCATGCGGACAGCGTACGGTCCGTGCCGCCGCGTTACTGAACACTCGGTCAGGCCGTGGCCTTGACCGCCCGGGACCCATCGGCCACGACCGGCCCGTCGAGCGGCTCGTCGACCGGCGAGGCGCCGCCCACCGAGTCGTAGGCCGTACGGTCCAGCAGACCCTCACGGGCGGAGACGATGACCGGAACCAGCGCCTGCCCGGCCACGTTGGTGGCGGTGCGCATCATGTCCAGGATCGGGTCGATGGCGAGCAGCAGACCCACGCCCTCCATGGGCAGACCCAGCGTGGACAGGGTGAGGGTCAGCATGACCGTGGCACCGGTGAGGCCGGCGGTGGCGGCCGAGCCGACCACGGAGACGAACGCGATCAGCAGGTAGTCGCCGACGCCCAGCTGGATGTCGAAGATCTGCGCGACGAAGATCGCGGCGATCGCCGGGTAGATCGCGGCGCAGCCGTCCATCTTCGTGGTCGCCCCGAACGGCACCGCGAACGACGCGTACTCCTTCGGCACGCCCAGCCGCTCGGTGACCTTCTGCGTCAGCGGCATGGTGCCGACCGAGGAGCGGGAGACGAAGGCCAGCTGGATCGCGGGCCAGGCGCCCTTGAAGAACTGGACCGGGCTGGCCTTGGCGACGGTCGCGAGCAGCGCCGGGTAGACGCCGAAGAGGACCAGGGCGCAGCCGATGTAGATGTCGGCGGTGAAGGTGGCGTACTTGCCGATCAGGTTCCAGCCGTAGGTGGCGATGGCGTGGCCGATGAGGCCGACGGTGCCGAGCGGGGCGAGCCGGATGACCCACCACAGGGCCTTCTGGAGCAGCTCCAGGACGGACTCGCTCAGGGTGAGGATCGGCTGGGCCTTCTCGCCGAGCTGGAGGGCGGCGATACCGGCGACGGCGGCCATGAAGACGATCTGGAGCACGTTCAGCTCGGTGAACGGCGTGATGACGTCGGTCGGGACGATGCCGGTCAGGAAGTCGATCCAGGAACCGGTCTTCTCGGGCAGCTCACCGTCCTTGGGGGTCAGCCCGGTACCGGCGCCGGGGTTGGTGACCAGGCCGATGGCGAGACCGATGGCCACCGCGATCAGCGACGTGATCATGAACCAGAGGAGGGTACGGCCGGCCAGCCGGGCCGCGTTGTTGACCTTCCGCAGGTTGGTGATCGAGACGAGGATCGCGAAGAAGACGAGCGGGGCGACGGCGAGCTTCAGCAGCCCGACGAAGATGTCACCGACCTTCTCCAGGGTGGTGACCAGCCAGGACACGTCCTGGCTGCGGGCTATCCAGCCGAGCGCGACGCCCAGGGCGAGGCCGGCGAGTATCTGGGCCCAGAAGGGCACCTTGAAAGACTTCGTGTTCGCGGACACGGATGCTCCGTTGGAGACGCGTAGGGATACGTGACGGGACGAGCGGAGGGGCGGGCGGCGTCAGCGGGGACAGATCCCGGAGGCACACCGGCCGAGGTCCACGTGCAGGCGCGCCACGAGCACGAGGCTCGGGGCCCAGGGGGACGCGGCTGCTGTCTTCACACCGGAGACGTTAACACTTGAACTTTGGGAGGCCCAAAGCCTTTCTTTGAGAGGTGTACAGCGCTCGCCACTCACAGAATGCAAAAAGCCCCGGTTTCCGAGGGGTTCGGAGACCGGGGCGTTCTGACGGTGTGACGCGTCTTACGACGTCTGGCCCTGCGCCCGGGCCGCGTCGTCGACGCGGTCCTCCTGGCTGCGGTTCGCCTCGTAGCCGGCCTTCATCCGGTCGACCTTGCGCACGATCTGCTCGGACGCCCGGTCCCGCTCGCCGCGCAGCGCCACGAAGCTGATCGGCGCGGAGATCACCAGAGAGAGCAGGACGACCCACAGGCCGTTGGAGGCGCCCAGACCGCGCGGGGCGATGCCCGAGTAGACGAGGCCCCAGACGACCAGCAGGCAGCCCGCGAAGATGCCGAGGCGCATCAGCGTGTATCGGAGCATCTCAATCCACTCTTTCGACTACGAACAGGACCGCCGTCCAGTGAAGCACGACGACGCCCCGATCTTGCAGCCGGGGCTCAGCTCAGCGGCAGCAGCATGATCACGTCGTCCCGGTCGTCGCCCGGGGCCACCCGGATCGCGGCGGGGACCCGGCCGACCTCCTTGTAGCCGCAGGAGCCGTAGAACCGCTCCAGGCCCAGCCCGCCCCGGCAGGTCAGCCGGATCGCCTCGACCCCGTCGAAGCCGCGGGCCGCGCCCTCGGCGGCGGCGAGCAGATCACGGCCGTACCCCTTGCCCTGGTGCCGGGGATGCACCATGACCGTGTAGAGCCACACCCAGTGGGTCATCAGCCGGTGGGTGTTGAAGTGGAAGAAGGCGGTGGCGGCGACCGCGCCCTCCTCGTCGTGCCCGACGAGCAGCCGGGCCCGGCCCTCCGCCATCGCCGCGAAGTGCTTCACGAGTTCCGGCCGGACCGCCTCGCGGTGCACCGGCGGCACGAAGCCCACGGCTCCGCCCGCGTTGGAGACGTCGGTCCACAGGTCGAGGATGCCGTCACGCAGGTCGGGAGTGACGGCGGGGTCGAGCGTGAAGGTAAGGGCCATGCCTCGATGTTACCTATTACGCCAACGCTCGCGCCGCCACTTTCAGATCCGCCACGAGCCCCTCGTACGCCCCCTCGCGGTCGTCCGCCCGCAGCACCGACGAAGGGTGCACGGTCGGCACCAGCCGCTCCGCGTGCCCGTGGATCTCCCGCTCCAGCAACGTCCCGCGCACCTCGCCCACCCGGAACGACGACCCCAGCAGCGCCTTGCCCGCGGTCGCCCCCAGCACCACGATCAGCTCCGGCTCCACCAGCGCCAGCTCGGCCGCGAGCCACGGCCCGCAGGCGGTCATCTCCCGCAGGCCCGGCGCCTTGTGGATCCGCCGCTTGCGCGGCTCGGCCCGGGTGAACTTGAAGTGCTTCACCGCGTTGGTGACGTAGGCCTCACCGGGGTCGATCCCGGCTTCGGCGAGGGCCCGGTCGAGCAGCTGCCCCGCGGGGCCGATGAAGGGCCGTCCCTTCCGGTCCTCCTGGTCCCCGGGCTGCTCCCCGACGAGCATGACCCGGGCGTCCGCGCTCCCCGCGCCGAACACGGTCTGGGTGGCGTCGCGGTGCAGGGGACATCCGCGGCAGCCGGCGGCGGCCTCCCGCAGCGCATCGATGTCCCGGACCGCCTCGGGAACAAAGGGCGCAGCCGTGTACTGCTCCTCGGGAGCCGTGTTCACGCCGGCCCGAGTACCCACCTGAGGGGCGCGGGGAACTGCGCGAACGCCCCCCGCGATCCGCACCCGTGCGACGGCCTCAGACCCGCATCGGCTGAGGCGACTCCCGCCGCCCCGCCTCCGGGCCCTCGAACTCCCGGATGATCTCGTACCGGGTGTTCCGCTCCACCGGCCGGAACCCCGCGTCCCGGATCAGATCCAGCAGATCGTCCCGGGTCAGCTTGTTCGGCGTCCCGTAGTTGTCCGCGTCGTGCGTGATCTTGTACTCGACGACCGATCCGTCCATGTCGTCCGCCCCGTGCTGAAGCGCCAGCTGGGCCGTCTGCACCCCGTGCATCACCCAGAACACCTTGACGTGCGGCACGTTGTCGAACAGCAGCCGCGACACAGCGAACGTCTTCAGCGCCTCGGCCGGCGTCGCCATGGTGGTCCGCGCCTGGAGCCGGTTGCGGATCTTCCCGTCCTGCATGTCGACGAAATCGTGCTGGTAGCGCAGTGGGATGAAGACCTGGAAACCGCCGGTCTCGTCCTGGAGTTCGCGCAGCCGCAGCACGTGGTCGACCCGGTGCCGGGGCTCCTCGATATGGCCGTAGAGCATGGTGCACGGGGTCTTCAGCCCCTTCTCGTGCGCCAGCCGGTGGATCCGGGACCAGTCCTCCCAGTGGGTGCGGTGGTCCACGATGTGCCGGCGGACCTCCCAGTCGAAGATCTCGGCGCCGCCGCCGGTCAGCGACTCGAGGCCGGCGTCGATCAGCTCGTCGAGGATCTCGCTCGCGCCGAGCCCTGAGATGGTCTCGAAGTGGTGGATCTCCGTCGCCGTGAACGCCTTCAGCGAGACGTTCGGCAGCGCCGCCTTCAGCTCCCGCAGCGAGCGCGGGTAGTACCGCCACGGCAGATTGGGGTGCAGCCCGTTGACGATGTGCAGCTCGGTGAGGTTCTCCGCCTCCATCGCCTTGGCGAGCTTGACGGCCTCCTCGATGCGCATCGTGTACGCGTCCTTCTCCCCCGGCTTGCGCTGGAAGGAGCAGTACGCGCAGGAGGCCGTACAGACGTTGGTCATGTTCAGGTGCCGGTTGACGTTGAAGTGGACGACATCGCCGTTCTTCCGCGTCCGCACCTCGTGCGCGAGTCCGCCGAGCCAGGCCAGGTCGTCCGACTCGTACAGCGCGATGCCGTCCTCGCGGGACAGCCGCTCACCGGAGCGGACCTTCTCCTCCAGCTCGCGCTTGAGCCCGACGTCCATGGTGATCCCTTCGATCGACAGACTGCGTGAAAACCGTACGCCTGTGCCTACGCCTCTTCCGGCAGCTCCCCCACCCGGTTCTCCCACTTCGTGGAGAGCACGATGGTGGTACGGGTCCGCGAGACGCCCTTGGTCCCGGACAGCCGCCGGATGATCTTCTCCAGCCCGTCCACGTCGGTCGCCCGCACCTTGAGCATGAACGAGTCGTCACCGGCGATGAACCAGCAGTCCTCGATCTCCGGCAGGTCCTTCAGCCGGCGCGCCACGTCCTCGTGGTCGGCGGCGTCGGAGAGCGAGATGCCGATCAGGGCGATCACACCGAGACCGAGCGAGGCGGCGTCCACGGTGGCGCGGTAGCCGGTGATGACACCGGCCGCCTCCAGCCGGTTGATGCGGTCGGTGACGCTGGGCCCCGACAGGCCGACGAGGCGTCCCAGCTCCGCGTAGGAGGCCCGGCCGTTCTCCCGAAGGGCCTGGATGAGCTGCCTGTCCACCGCGTCCATGCGATTCGAAGCCTTCCGCTGAAGAAATCTGAGAAATGTGCGTGTGGGGGTCAGTCGTCACGGGAGCCGCCGCCGAGTTCCCCCTCCCAGCGGCGGTAGAGCGTGTGGGGGACACCGGCCGCGTCGAGGACCCGGCCCGCGACGAAGTCGACCAGGTCCTGGATGTGCGTCGCGCCCGCGTAGAAGGCGGGCGAGGCGGGGACCACGGTCGCGCCGGCGTCGTCCAGGGCGACCAGGTGCCGCAGCGTCTGCCCGTTCAGCGGCGCTTCCCGGACGGCGACGACCAGGCGCCGCCGCTCCTTGAGCACCACGCTCGCCGCCCGCTGCAACAGGTCCTTGGAGAGCCCGAGGGCGACCCCGGCCACACAGGCCGTCGACGCGGGCACGATCAGCATCCCCTTGGCCGGATACGACCCGGAGGACGGCCCGGCGGCCAGATCCCCGGCGTTCCAGTACCGCACCGGGTCCACATCCACCTGGAAGGTGTCCGGTTTCCCGTCCGCTCCCCGGGCCAGCCATTCCCGCAGGTCGTCCCGCCAGTGCGCGTCCCGGAAGGAGATCCCCGTCTCGTCGAGCAGCGTGAGCCGGGACGCCCGGCTGACGACCAGGTCGACCGCTTCGCCCGCCACCAGCAGCGCCCGCAGCACGGCGGCCGCGTATGGCGTCCCGGATGCTCCGGACACCCCCACGATCCAAGGCGCGCGCTGCGTTTCTCCTGCGTTCACATCTTGAGCGTACCGGTGCGGCCGCCGGGGCTCAGGACGGGTGGGGGTAGGCGGCCGCAGCGGGCTGACGGGCGTCGGCCGGGCCGGGGTGCCGGCCCGACGGACCCGGGGCCCCGCGCGGGCGGTGAGCGAGTCGGCGGTGAACGGGCTCATGGGAATCGCCCTCGGGCCAGCCCCGCGGCAGCGGGGACAGAGCCCGGGCAGGGCGGACTCCGGCGCCGGTCCGGCCGGACCGGCAGCCCCGCCCTCACCCGAACGGGCTAAACCGTGAGGCCCCGCACCAGCAGGTCCAGCAGGGAGAACACGAAGAGCGAGATCCCGATGAACCCGTTCGTCGAGAAGAACGCCCGGTTCAGGCGGGACAGGTCGTGGGGACGGACGATGCGGTGTTCGTAGACGAAGGCGGCCGCGACGATGAGCAGGCCCAGCCAGAAGAACCCGCCCGCGCCGGTGGCCAGCGCGTACCAGACGAACAGCCCCGTGGTGACGGCGTGGCACGCCCGTGCGCCCCAGATCGCCGCCGGGATGCCGAAGCGGGCCGGGACCGAGCGGACGCCGATCTCGCGGTCGGTCTCGACGTCCTGGCAGGCGTAGATCAGGTCGAAGCCGCCGATCCAGATGCCGACCGCCAGGCCGAGGACGACCGCGTCCCAGGACCACTCGCCGGTGATCGCCAGCCAGCCGCCGATCGGGCCCATCGCCTGGGCGAGGCCGAGGATGGCCTGCGGGAAGTTCGTGAACCGCTTGCCGTAGGGGTAGACGACCATAGGAACGACCGCCACCGGCGCCAGGGCCAGGCAGAGCGGGTTCAGCAGGGCCGCCGAGCCCAGGAAGATCACCACGGCGATCAGGGCGCCGATCCAGGCGTGCTTGACGGACATCGCGCCGGTGACCAGTTCCCGCTGGGCCGTACGCGGGTTCCGGGCGTCGATCTCGCGGTCGATGATCCGGTTGACGGCCATGGCGAAGGTGCGCAGGCCGACCATGCAGACGGTGACCAGCGCCAGCTTGCCCCAGTGGATGTTCTTGTCCAGCTGGAACATCGCGGTGAGGGAGGCGATGTAGGCGAAGGGGAGGGCGAAGACCGAGTGCTCGATCATCACCAGGCGCAGGAAGGCCCTGGTCCGGCCCGGCTGGGGGACCGCCGCGGAAGCGGTACCGCTGGTCACAGCCCGTACTCCTTCCAGCGCCGCGTCACCCGTTCGGCCGTCTGCGGATCGGACTCCACCATGTCCGGCCAGCCGCCGTCGCGGGTGTAGCCCTCCTCCGGCCACTTCTTGGTGGCGTCGATGCCCGCCTTGCCGCCCCAGAACTGCTGGTAGGAGGCGTGGTCGAGGTGGTCGACGGGGCCTTCGACGACGGTCAGGTCGCGGGCGTAGTCCGTGTTGCCGAGGGCCCGCCAGGCGACCTCGTGCAGGTCGTGGACGTCGCAGTCGGAGTCCACGACGACGATCAGCTTGGTCAGGGACATCATGTGCGCGCCCCAGATGGCGTGCATGACCTTCTGCGCGTGCTTGGGGTACTTCTTGTCGATCGAGACGATCGCGCAGTTGTGGAAACCGCCCGCCTCGGGCAGGTGGTAGTCCACGATGTCCGGGACGATGATCTTGAGGAGCGGGAGGAAGAAGCGCTCCGTGGCACGGCCCAGCGGGCCGTCCTCCGTCGGGGGACGCCCGACGACGATCGACTGGAGCAGCGGGCGCTTGCGCATCGTCACGCAGTCGATCTTCAGCGCGGGGAACGGCTCCTGCGGGGTGTAGAAGCCGGTGTGGTCGCCGAAGGGGCCTTCCGGCAGCATCTCGCCGGGCTCCAGCCAGCCCTCCAGGACGACCTCCGCCTGCGCCGGCACCTGGAGCGGGACCGTCTTGCAGTCGACCATCTCGATCCGCTTGCCCGCGACGAACCCGGCGAAGAGGTACTCGTCGATGTCGCCGGGGAGCGGGGCGGTGGAGGCGTACGTCACGGCGGGCGGGCAGCCGAAGGCGATGGCGACCGGCAGGCGCTCGCCGCGCCGCGCCGCGACCTGGTAGTGGTTGCGGCTGTCCTTGTGGATCTGCCAGTGCATGCCGATGGTGCGCCGGTCGTGGCGCTGGAGCCGGTACAGGCCGAGGTTGCGGATCCCGGTCTCGGGGTCCTTGGTGTGGGTCAGGCCGAGGTTGAAGAAGGACCCGCCGTCCTTGGGCCAGGTGAAGAGGGCGGGCAGCCGGTCGAGGTCGACGTCGTCGCCGTGCAGGACGACCTCGTGCACGGGCGCGCCGTCGGACTTCACCTTCTTCGGCGGTACGTGCGTCATCGCGCCGAGCTTGCCGAACGCCTCGCGGACGCCGACGAACCCGTGCGGCAGCTCGGGCCTCAGCAGTCCGCCGATCTTGTCGCTGATCTCGCCGTACGACGTCAGGCCGAGCGCCTTCAGCAGGCGCCGGTCGGTTCCGAAGACGTTCATGGCGAGGGGCATCGACGACCCCTTGACGTTTTCGAAGAGCAGTGCGGGACCGCCGGCCTTGTTCACCCGGTCGACGATCTCCCCGACCTCCAGATGGGGGTCGACCTCCACCTTGATGCGCTTCAGGTCTCCCTCGCGCTCCAGTGCCCTGAGCAGGGAGCGAAGATCGTCGTAAGCCATGGGGTCAAGTATCCCCGAGGGGCTACCCTGGCCCCGTCACGGGGGCCGCATGCGCGGTTCCCGACCGCCGTACCACTGGGGGTGCACCGATGCTCCGGGTTCTGATGTTCGTCGTGCCACTGGCGCTGAGCGTGTACGCGTTCATCGACTGCATCAGCACGGACGAGCAGGACATCCGCCATATGCCGAAGCCGCTGTGGGCGATCCTCGTCCTGCTGTTCCCGCTGGTCGGCTCGATCTCCTGGCTGATCGCGGGCAAGAAGCGGGCGCTCGCCGCCGACGGCTGGTCGGGGGTGCGGGCCGGTGGCCGCTCCCGGCAGTGGGTGGCCCCGGACGACAATCCGGAGTTCCTGAAGTCCCTGGACCAGGACGACCCCGACGAGGACAAGAAGAAGCGGGACGAGCCCTGACGTGGAGCTGCGGCTGCTGGTGACCTTCGAGAAGGTCGCGACCGTCCTGAGCTTCACGCAGGCCGCCGCCGAGCTGAGGTACGCCCAGTCCAGTGTGACCGGTCAGGTCCGCGCCCTGGAGTCGTCGCTGGGCGTGGAGCTGTTCGACCGGCTGGGAAGCCGGATCCGGCTGACGGAGGCGGGTGAGCGGCTGCTGCCGTACGCCCGGCAGATCCTGGAGCTGACCGAGGAGGCGAAGGCGGCGGTCGCGGGCGCCGAGGAGCCGTCGGGCGCGCTGGTGGTCGGGACCATGGAGTCGCTGACGAACCACCGGCTGCCCCCGCTGCTGGAGTTCTTCCACCACCGCTATCCGAAGGTCCGGCTGTCGCTGCGTACGACGATCGGCGACGAGACCCGGCAGGCCCTCCGGCAGGGCACCTACGACCTGGGTTTCCTGATGGAACGGGAGACCGCGCATCCGGGTCTGGAGACGGAGGTGCTGACGGTGGAGCCGCTGGCCCTGGTCGCCGCGCCGGGCCATCCCCTCGCGGGCAGCCCGGTCTCCACCGCCGGCCTCACCGCCCAGTCGCTCCTCGCCACCGAGCCCGGCTGCGCCTACCGCGATCTGTTCGAGCGGGAGCTGACCTCGCTGGCTCCCGTGTCGTTCATGGAGTTCGGCACGATCGAGGCGACCAAGCGGGCGGCGGCGGCCGGTCTCGGGGTCTGTCTGCTGCCCGAGATCACGGTCGCCGCCGAACTCGCCGAGGGGGTGCTGGTACGGCTGGACTGGGAGCCGCCGTTCACGCTTCGGACGCAGCTGGCGTGGCGGTCCGGGAAGCGGCTTCCGGCGCACGCCCGGCTGTTTTTGGAGCAGGCGCGGCAGCTGGTGTCCGAGCAAGGGTGACCTTCAGGCTCGCGGCCACGATCAGCGGCACGCCCAGCGCCTGCACGAGGCCGATGTGGTGGCCGTACACCGCCCAGTCCATGACCATGGCGACCGCCGGGTAGACGAAGGCCAGTACGGCGATCTTGGCGGTGGGCAGCTGGGCGTAGGCGGCGTACATCAGCACGTACATCAGCCCGGTGTGGATGACGCCGAGCCCGGCCAGCCAGCCCCAGTCGGCGCCGGTGCCGCTCATCGCTGCGAAGTTCGCGAACGGCAGCAGCAGGGGGATGCCGACGAGGACCTGGACGAGGGCGATCAGGTGCGGGCGGACGCCGGTGATGCGCTTGGTGACCAGGGTGGACAGGCCGTAGAGGAGCGCGGCGAGCAGGGCCTGGCCGATGCCGAGGAGGTAGCCGCCGCCGCTGGAGAAGTCGCCGGGGGTGACGCCGGAGACGAGGATCAGTCCGGCGAAGGCGAGGGCGATCCAGCCGACCTTGGCGGCGGTGAGCCGTTCGCGGAAGAACAGGGCGCCGAGCAGCACCACGTAGAACGGCTGGGTGTGGTAGACGACGGTCGCCACGGATATGGACGTGCTCTCGTACGACTGGAAGAGGAACACCCAGTTGAAGACGATGAACACGCCGCCGAGGACGGCGAGTCCGAGGGTGCGCGGGGTGAAGCCGTGGTCGCGGAGCCAGCCGCGGGCGAGGACGTAGCCGCCTAGGGCGAGGGCGCCGAACAGGACGCGGAAGAAGACGACGTTGAAGGGCGAGGCGCCGGATTCGACCACGAAGACGCCGAGGGTCCCGGAGAGCACCATGGCGGCGGTGAGCTGGGCCGTGCCCCTGTTCTGTGAGGTCATGGCTCGACGCTAGAAGCGGGCATCGGTGCTGGTCCACGCGCCGGTGGGGCGTCCTGCCGATGGGCCCATCGGCCCCGGCGATGACCTCAGGTCGCGGCCGTCTCGGCGCGCAGGACCAGTTCCAGCAGCCCCGGGAAGCGGGCCTCGAACTCGGCCCGCCGCAGCCGGTTGACCCGGCGCGGTCCCTCGTCGCGCTGCTCGACGAGCCCGGCACCGCGCAGCACGGCGAAGTGGTGGCTGAGGGCGGCCTTGCCGACGGGCACGTCGAAGCTGCCGCAGGCCCGGCTCCACTCGGGCGAGCCGGCCAGTTCCCGGACCAGGGTGATGCGGACGGGATCGGCGAGCGCGGCGAGCGCGGTGAGGACCGGCACGTCGTCGGGGTGGGTGTGCTCGGGGGCGGCCCGATGACCGGTGGGGTTGCGCTGCGCCACGCCGTGTCTCCCGTCTCCCTGCCGTCTCCCTTGCGGAGTGTTCGATCAGAACCATACACTCGGCGACTGTTCGCTTTTGATTGAACAGTCTGTCGGCGGGAGTGTGCCCATGCGTGCGGTCGAGTTCCAGGAGTACGGCGGTCCTGACGTCCTCAAGGCGGTGGAGACCGGCACGCCCGAGCCCGGCCCGGGGCAGGTGAGCATCGAGGTGGCGTACGCCGGGGTGAACTTCGCCGACCTCAAGGCCCGCGCGGAGGGCTACCGGGTGCCGAGCCTGCCCTACGTCCCCGGCCTGGAGGTCTCCGGCCGCGTCCGGGCCGTCGGCACGGGAGTCGACGGCCTGTCCGCCGGCCAGGAGGTGACCGCGCTGACGCGGGGCGGCGGCTACGCCGAGGTCGCGGTGGCCGAGGCGGCGGCCGTCTTCCCGCTCCCCGACGGCATCGGTCTGCGCACCGCCGCCACCCTCCCGACGGTGCTGCCGACGGCGTACGCGCTCGTCCACACCGTCGGGCGGCTCCAGCCCGGCGAGACCCTGCTGGTGCAGGGCGCGGCGGGCGGAATCGGCACGGCGGTGGGCCAGTTCGCGCGGGCGGCGGGCGCGGGCGCCGTCCACGGCGTGGTGTCGTCGGCGGAGAAGGCCGCGTACGCGCGGCGGCACGGCTACGACGAGGTGTTCGTCGGCGACTTCGCGGCGGCCGTACGGGCGGCGACCGGCGGGCGGGGCGTGGACCTGGCCCTCGACCCCGTGGGCGGGGAGACCCTGAACGCCTCCCTCGCCTCCCTCGCGCCCTTCGGACGGCTCGTCTCCTTCGGCAACGCGAGCGGCGCCGCGCCCTGGGCGGTGGGGCAGGCCGACCTCGCCGGTACCGGCCTGACCGTCTCCGGTTTCTCGGTCCTCAGCCTCGCCGCCACCGCCCCGGCCGCACTGCGCGCCCTCGCCGGAAAGGCGTTCGCCGCCGTGGCCGACCGGACGGTGTCCTTGCCGGTCACGGCGGAGTTCCCGCTGGAGCGGGCGGCCGAGGCGCACCGGCTGATGGGCAGCCGGTCCAGCACGGGCAAGCTGCTGCTGCGGGTCAGCGCCGGCTGAGCCCGCCCCCACCGCGGTCCAGCGCCGCGCGGCCCGGCCCGCCGCCGGACCCCGTCCGCCACACCTGGGGCGCAGCGACCATGACCGTCCCTCCCGGCACAACCCCAGCGCCGCGGTGCGTGGCGGTGACCGGGGCGTTACCGACCGTCGAACGGCCTTCGAACGCCGTCCGGCCCGGGCGCCGTTCGGGGAAGGATGAGGGCATGGAACCCCTGGACCCGGACACCGCGCGCGCCTGGCTCGCCACCGCCGTCGCCGAGGCCCGTGCCGGTCTCGCCGAGGGCGGCATCCCCATCGGCGCCGCGCTCTACGGCCCCGACGGCGCCCTCCTCGGACGGGGCCGCAACCGCCGTGTCCAGGACGGCGATCCCGCGACGCACGCGGAGACGGCCGCCTTCCGGGCGGCGGGGCGGCAGCGGTCGTACCGGGGCACGACCATGGTCACCACCCTCTCCCCGTGCTGGTACTGCTCCGGGCTGGTCCGTCAGTTCGGCATCTCCCGGGTCGTCGTCGGCGAGGCCGTCACCTTCCGGGGCGGCCACGACTGGCTGGCCGCGCACGGGGTGGAGATCGTGCTGCTGGACGATCCGGGGTGTGTGGCGCTGATGAGGGCTTTCGTGGCGGAGCGTCCGGAGCTGTGGAACGAGGACGTCGGGGAGTGAGCCCCCGCCCCCGACCACCGGTGGCCGGCCTCCCGCCGAATTCGTGACCCAACGGACACCACGCGACCTGGTCCGAATCAACTCCCTCTCCTTAACCTGAAGTTGGGGACCGCGTCGAACGGGGGAGGTGCGGTGGCGCACAGACGGTTGCACGGGCGCGGGGCACTGTTCGGGACGGATCCGGCCGGTCTCGTGCCGCGGCTGGTGGGGTTACGTCCGCACCAGCACCGCGCGGTGCCCGTGGAGCACCCGCGCGAGGTGCCGTTCGTCGTGCTCACCGGCGCCCGCGGGCTCGGCAAGAGCGCCGTACTGGAGGAGTTGCAGGAGGCCTACCGGGGGCACACGCCCGTCGCGCTGGTCGACTGCGCCGCCGTGGAGTTCGCGGCACCGCCCTCGGGGCGGCCCGCCGAGGCGTGGTCACCGCTCGGGCAGGCGCTGCTCGTCATCGCCGAGCAGCTGGCCGCGCCGGTCACCGGGGCCGGGCGGATCCAGTTCCCGCGGCTGATGTCGGGGCTGGTCGCGGTCGCGGCCGGCGGCTGGGGCGACGCCGACTCGGAGCGGATCCGGCGCGAGGTGGAGCGGATCCTGCTGCTGAACGAGAGCGGATCGTGGCTGTCGGGGATCGCCGGGCGGTGGGCCGGGCGGGTCGCCGCGAACGTGGTGACGGCCGTGTCCGGGACCGGGCAGCTGCTGACCGCCGCCATCGAGGCCACCCTCGACTCGCTGTCCGAGGGGTTCGGCAACCGGCGGCACCAGCGGGCCTCCGTCTGGTACCGGGACTATCCCAACGCGGGCGGGCACGCCCGGCGCGGACTCATGCTGCTCTCCGGCCACTTCCGGGCCGGCGGCACCTCCCGGCAGCACGCCGAGCGCTATCTCGTACGGGCCCTGCTCGCCGACCTCACCGACGCCTACGCCGGGGTGCTGCCCCGCATGCAGCGCATCGGGCGCCCGCTGATCCTCGTCGACAACGCGCAGAGCCCGCCCGGTCCCGGGCTCGTCGACGCCGTGCTGCGCGACCGCGCCGAGGACATCGCCGACCGGGTGGTGTTCGTCGCCGGGCTGCGCGGCACCGGCGAGTTCCTGCGCAGCGCCGTCCGGCGGGAGCTGTCCGAGCTGGCGCGGCGCACCGACTGGACCCCGGACGCGGGGGCGCCGTCCTCGCGGGCGCTGCTGGTGTCGCTGCCGCCGCTCAGCCCGGACGACACCCTCCACATCGTGGGCGCCGCGTGCGGCGAGCTGCCCGTGCCGCCCCAGCTGCCGCATGCCGCGCACCGGCTGACCGGCGGCAATCCGCTCGGCATCACCGTCCTCGCCGAGGCCGCCGCCCAGCGGCTGCCCGAGGCGGCCTCGCCGGCCGCGTTGCTGACCGGCGAGGTACGGCTCACCCGGGACCAGCCCGGCGTGCCCGCCTACCGGGAGCTCCTCGACCGGCTCGTCCCCGCCGACCGGCTCGGTGAACTCACCGTCCTCGCCGCCGCGCACGACTACGACTCCGCCTGCGCCCTCGCCGACGCGCTGCTCCCGGACGACTTCGGGCCCGCGGACGTACGGGCCCTGCAGACCCGGCTCGCGGAGGAGGGGCTGCCGGTGACCGCCGGGCAGTTCGTCGGGGATCCGTTCGTGCGGACGCTGCTGCTGCTCCGGCTGCACCACCTGGACGCCGACCACACCCGCTGGCGGCGGGCCCACGAGACGCTGATCCGGCACTACGCGCCCGAACGGGACGACGCCGTACGGGCCGGTTACCGGCTGCACCACCAGCTCGCCCTCGGCGCCGACGCCTCCGCCATCGGCCATCTCCGGGGCGCCTTCCCCGCCCTGGACACGCGCACCTGGCTGGCCACCCTCCGCTTCGTCGCCTCCGCGCCCTACTTCCACGCCCACGACGACCGGGGCCGCGACTTCACCGGGCAGGGCGACCGGCGCGCGGCGGTCGCGCTCGGCCGGACCGACGCGGAGCACCCGGTGCCGGCCGGGGCGGACCCGGCGTTGCATCTGCGGGTGCGGCGGCTGCTGCACGCGGTGTGGCAGCTGTCCGACCCGCTGGTGCTGCCGGACGCCACGGTGTGCGACCGGCTGCGGTTCGAGCTGGAGCAGCTGTCCAATCTGCGGCCCGCGGGCAACGCGCTGCTGTGGCGGGCCTCCCGGGAGTGGCCCGAGGACGCCCTCGCCGGACGGCCGCTGCGGCTGCCGGAGGACGACGACGACCGAAACGCTGGGGGTGCGTGATGCGACGCGGATTCCGGGTCCGGCTGCGGGAGGACGTCTGGGAGATCCCGCTGCGCCGGTATCTGGCCCTGCTGCTGTCCGCCGCTCTGGTGGCCGGACTGGTGCTCGCCGTCCGCACGGTCACCCGCGAGGACCGGTCCTGCGCCCCCGGTGTCGTACGCCTGGAGGGCAGTGACGAGTGCGTGGGCGTGTCGACGACGGCGTACGACTTCGGGCAGCCTCGGCTGCGGGAGCTGCTGGCGGCGATCGACCGGGAGAACCGTTCCCTCAAGGAGGGGAGCTATGTCACCGTCGCCCTCCTGGAGCCGTTCACCGCGACCGACCGCGACACCGTCAACCACGTCCTCCACCAGCTCCAGGGCACCTATCTGGCGCAGTACCAGGCCAACCACTCCGCCAACGGGCAGACCCCGGCGATCCGGCTGGCGCTGGCCAACCTCGGGGCGGGCGGGCAGCACTGGGAGCACACCGTCGGCCGGCTGGCGGAGCTGGCGAAGGGGCCGGAGCGGCTGCGCGCGGTGACCGGCGTCGGGCAGAGCACCGAGAACACCAAGAACGCCGTCCGGGAACTGACCCGGCGCGGCATCCCCGTGATCGGGTCCTCCATCACCGCCGACGACCTCGCCAACGGGCAGAACGGCACCGATCCGTTCCCCGGCCTCGCCCGGGTCGCCCCCACCAACACCGACGAGGCCCGCGCGCTCGCCTCCTTCGCCAAGGTCACGGCGGGGCGGGCCCTGCTGGTCTACGACAAGCCGGGCGACCCGTACACGCGCACCCTCCAGGAGTCGTTCTCCCGGCTCATCGAGGGCTCGCCGTACGAGCCGCAGCCGTTCACCCCGCCCGCCGACCGCAGCCGGGAGGGCACCACCGCCAACACCTTCCGGCAGATCACCCACCTGGTGTGCGACACCTCCCGGGCGACCGACACCATCCTCTTCGCCGGACGGCACACCCAGTTGCGGCAGTTCGTCAACGCCCTCGGCGGACGCGGCTGCCAGGACCGGAGGTTCACCGTCCTCACCGGCGACGAGGGCTCCTACCTCACCGGCGACCACGACCTCGACCGCGACGCCCTGCGCAACCTCTCCGTGCGCTACACCGCCCTCGCCCACCCGGACGCCTTCACGAAGGACCCGGTGCCCAGTGGCGGCTCGGCGGCCGACACCGCGGCGCTGAACGGCCTGCTGGCGAGCGGCAGGGGCGAGCCCGTCGGGCCGATCGGCCCGGTCTCCCTGGAGGACGGCCAGCTGATCATCGCCTACGACGCGATGCGGCTCGCCGTCCACGGCATCCGCGAGGCCACTCCGGACGGCCGGACGGACCCGCCGCTGACGGATGTGGGACTCCAGTGGCCGCAGGTGAAGGGCTCCCTGCGGGTGAACGGGGCCAGCGGGTGGATCTGCCTGGACGTGCACGGCAACCCGTACGACAAGGCCGTGCCGATCGTCGAGCTGACCCCGCGGGGGCGGGCGCGGTTCGTGCAGATCGCCTGGCCGGAGGGGAAGCCGCCGGGGAAGGAGTGCCTGCCCCCGTCGTAATCACGAGGACGACGGGAGGATTCCGATCAGGCGCTCGAAGCGGGTCCGCCAGCCGGACTCCGACTCCCCCTCCCCCTCGAACTCGTGCGTGAACCGGAGCACACTCGCCCCCTCGCCGTCCCGCTCCAGATGGAAGCGGATCCGGCCCGCGCCCTCCACCGTGTACTCCGCGACCCGGTCCACGTCCCAGGCGGTGACCCTGCCGGACCCCAGGTCACGCAGAGTGACCGCACCACCGAGCCGGGGCTCCAGCTCGTCGGCCGGGGTGAACCAGGCCGCCAGCCCCTCCGGGGTGGAGAACGCGGACCAGACCGCCTCCATGGCCCCCCGGAGCCGCACCGTGAAGTGCAGGATGTGCGTGTTCCCGTGGGTCTGGCTGGTGCCCTGCTCGATCGATCCGGCCTGCGCTCCGGTCTTCGGTCCGGTCTTCGGTCCGGTCTTTCCGGTCATGACACCAGCGTGACCCCTGGCCGGGGGATGTGCACGTGGTTACGGCCGCTGCCCCGGCTCGTCGACCACGGCGCGGCGCAGGACGGCGGTGTTGCTGGTGACGGTGCCCTCCTTCACGTCCGAGTAGTCCTCACTGGCCACGGTCCGCTGCCCCAGGAACTGGAAGGTGTTCCTGTCGAAGATCCACTCGTCCCGGCTGGGGTTGTCGGGGTCCTCCCGGGTGATCGCGACGCCCTTGCGCCCTGCGGCGTCGACCGCGTTCTCGACGATGGTCACCCCGGGGATCCTGGCGACCGCGCGGTAGAGCGCCGCGGCCTGCGCGGGCGGCACGATCGCGTTCCGCATCAGGCCACCGACCAGCACGAACATGGCCTGGTCGGGTTCCTGGCCGCTGTACTTGGGGGCGGTCTGACGCAGGTACTCGTACATCGCGTCGGGGTCGGTGGGCAGCGTCTCCAGGTGGCGGTAGAAGGAGGAGACCTCCCACCCGGGCCCGCCGCGCCTGACGTCGGGCTCGATCCGCATCGGTGCCTCCCCCTCCTCCAGCTTCAGCCCGGTGTGCTCGCCGTCCACCGTGACCCAGAGTTCCTGCCGGTGCAGCGGCGGGATCTTCGTCTTCATCCCCTCCCCGGTCCGGGAGTACGAGACCTTGCTGTCGATGTACACGAACTGGTCGTCCCGGATCTCGCCGTACCGCCCGCCCTGGTGCTCGGCCGCCAGCGCGATGTCCTCCAGCACCGCGACGGTCGCGCTGGACGGCGGCGCGGGCGAGTCGCCGCCGGACGGCACCGCCACGGTCAGTGCCACGGCGGTGACGGCGGCCACCGTGCCCGCGACCAGGGCGGGGCGCAGCCACCTGCGGCGGGGGTGGGCGGGGGCTTCGCCGGTGTGCCGGATCTCGGTCATCAGATGCTCCTTGAGGAGTCGGTGACGGCCCGGCGGAAGGTCTCGTTCGGGAAGCTGGTTCATCGGTTCCCCTCCCTGATGGGCCTGACCGCGGTGGTGCGGTCACCTTTCATCTGTCCGCGCCCCGAAGGCGGTTCCATGTGTTTCGCGAGCTTTGCCCGTGCTCGTGACAGCCGCGACCGTACGGTCCCCACCGGCACCCCCAGCGCCACCGCCGCCGCCCGGTAGTCCAGCCCCGACCACACGCACAGCGCCAGCACCTCCCGCTCGGCCCGCCGCAGCCGGGCCAGCGCGGTCCGTACGGCGGCCAGTTGCGCGGCGTCGTCCAGCCGCCCGGCGATCTCGTCGGCGAAGTCCCGCACCGGCTCGTCGCGGGGCAGCCGGGCCATCGCGGCCGCGTGCCGCCGGGCGGCGCGGCGGGTGTTGCGCGTGACGTTGGTGGCGATGCCCAGCAGCCAGGGCCGCACCGACCCGCCCTCCGCGTCGAGCCGCAAGCGCAGCCGCCAGGCGTCCAGGAAGGTCAGGGAGACGATGTCCTCGGCCGCCGCCCACTCCCCCGTGAGCCGGAAGGCGTGGTTGTAGACGGAGCGGGCGTAGGCGTCGAACAGTTCCCCGAAGGCGTCGTGGTCCCCCGCGCGGATGCGTTTCCGCAGATTCGTGTCCACGTCTCCTTGCCTGTCCGCACGACGAAGGCCGGTTCCCGTGACTCAGGTCACGGCAACCGGCCTTCTGTTGCTGCGGGGCGTCAGAACCCGACGGCCTGGAGCGCCCCGAGGCCGACGTCGGCGTAGGAGTGCTTGCCCGAGACGAAGATGTTCACGCCGTAGTAGTTGAACAGCCAGCAGCCGAAGGCGGCCAGCGCCAGGTAGGCGGCCTTGCGGCCCTTCCAGCCGGCGGTGGCGCGGGCGTGCAGGTAGCAGGCGTAGGCGACCCAGGTGATGAAGGACCAGACCTCCTTGGGGTCCCAGCCCCAGTACCGGCCCCACGCGTCGCCCGCCCAGATGGCACCGGCGACGATCGTGAACGTCCACAGCGGGAAGGCCGCCGCGTTGATGCGGTAGGAGAACTTGTCCAGCGAGGCCGCGGCGGGCAGCCGCTCAAGGACCGAGGAGGCGAAGCGGCCGGGCTTGCCGCCGCGGGCCAGCTTGTTCTCGTAGGAGTCGCGGAAGAGGTAGAGGACCGTGCTGACCGCGGCCAGGTAGAAGACCGCGCCGCAGAAGATCGCCGTGGAGACGTGGATGTACAGCCAGTACGAGTGGAGAGCGGGAACCAACTGGTCGCTGGCGGTGTACAAGACGGTGACGGCGAGGCCGAGATCGAGGAGGACCGTGGTGATCAGGAACAGCCCGATCCAGCGGACGTTCTTCTTCAGCGCCAGCAGCACGAGGTACGTCCCCACGGCGACGGTGGAGAAGGTGATGTTGAACTCGTACATGTTGCCCCACGGCGCCCGCTCCACCGAGAGGGCCCGCGCGAACACCCCGCCGAACTCCAGCAGAAAGGCGAGCACGGTGAGCGAGATGGCGATACGTCCGTAGAGGTCGCCCTTCTCGGTCCCGCCGTGCGCGCCCGGCCCGTCGGGCACGTCCCGCGCCCCGGCCTGCGCCCGCACGGTGACCTGCGGCCGCTCCAGCACGGCCGTGCCGCCCGCCTTCTGCACGGTCACGGCCGGACCGGCCTTGGCCGCCGCCCTGCCCGGGGTGAGCGCGGCGGCGGTGCGGGCCACCTTGCTGCGGCTGCCGAGGAGCCATTCGGCGATGTACGCGAAGAAGGCCAGGGTGTAGACGGCCATCGCGGAATAGATCAGCGTGTTGCTGAGGTTCGCGAGACTTTCGTTCGTCGCGGCGGCGAGAGTCACTTGTGGTCAGACCCTTCGGCAGGTACGGGGGATTCTGAGGGGTCGTCGGCATCGGGCGCGCCCGGTGCCTTCTCGTAGAGGATCGCGGCCAGCTCGCCCAGTTCCTCGGGCAGCTTGGCGGACTCGCTGCGGCCGAGCCCGGCCATCTCGACCACGGTGACGCCGTCCGGGCCCTCGGTCGCCCGCACCCACACCCGCCGGCGCTGGATGAACAGCGAGCCGGACAGGCCGAGGATCGCGATGACGGCACCGGCGAGCGCCCAGATGCCACCCGGCTCCTGCACGACCTGGAAGCCGGCCCACTCCCTGACCTCCCGCTCGAAGGTGATCGAGCCGGCGCCGTTCGGCAGCGTCAGGGTGTCACCGGGCTTCAGCTGCTTCTTCAGCAGCTCGCCCTTGTCGTTCTTGAACTCCTGGAGGTGGGTCTTGTCCAGCTGGTACACGCTCTGCGGGATGCCCGAGTTCACGCCGAGGTCGCCGTGGTAGGCGGAGACCGCGAGCATCGGGTTCACCAGCGCGGGGAACTGCGACAGCATCGTGCCGCCGCCGTAGGTCGGCAGGAAGAACAGGTTGAAGCCGAGCTGCTCGCTCTTGCCCCTGGCGTCCTTGTAGCCGTCCATCACCTTCACCACGCCGGAGGAGGTGACGTTCCCGTCGAGCGGCAGCAGCGGCACGGCGTCCTGGTAGACGACCTTGCCCTTGCCGTCGCGGACCGTGACCACGGGCGCGTAGCCGTGGCTGACCAGGTAGACCTTGGCGTCGCCGATCTCCAGCGGCTCGTTGACCTTGACGGTGGTCCTGCGTTCCTCGCCGTAGGCGCCCTCGCTGTAGGTCAGCTCCGCCTGGTAGGTGCGCGGGGTGCCCTTGTTGGGGCCGGAGGTCTCGTAGGTGCCGGTGAAGTTCTCCAGGTCGAAGCTGAACGGCTCCAGGTCGTCGTTGTGGAAGAGGCTGCCGGACTTGAAGTCGTCGTACTGGGAGAGGATGTTCGCGAATCCGTCGCCCTCCACGATCAGCTTGTTGCCCTCGGACTTGAACAGCTGGCCCCAGCCGAAGGCGATCAGCAGCACGATCAGCGCGATGTGGAAGGCGAGGTTCCCGACCTCGCGCAGATAGCCCTTCTCGGCGGCGACCGCGTCACCGGCGACATGGGCGCGGAACCGGCGCTGCTTCACGATCTCCAGCGCCGCCCGCCGCACCTCCTCCGGCTTCGCCTCGGTGCGCCAGGTGGTGTGCGCGGGCAGCCGGGTCAGCCGCCTGGGGGCGGCCGGCGGGCGGCCGCGCAGCTGCCCCACGAACTGCCAGGTGCGCGGGACGATGCAGCCGATGAGGGAGAGGAACAGCAGGATGTAGATCGCGGAGAACCACACCGAGCTGTAGACGTTGAAGAGGCCCAGCTTGTCGTAGAGCGGGGCCAGGGTGGAGTGCTGCTCGCGGAAGTCCTCGACCTTGGTGGCGTCGATGCCGGTCTGCGGGATCAGCGAGCCGGGGATCGCCGCCAGCGACAGCAGCAGGAGCAGCAGCAGGGCCACCCGCATCGAGGTGAGCTGCCGCCAGAACCAGCGGATCCAGCCGAGCACCCCCAGCGCGGGCAGGTGGGGTGCCTCCTCGCGCGGCGCGGTGGACAGCTGGGAGCCCGCGGCACCGAGGTCCTGGTCCGCGTCATGGCCCTTCTCCGGGCCCTTCTCCGGGCCCTTCTCCTGGCCTTCGGGGGCGCTGGTTGTCGTCTTGCTCATGGATCAGATCCCCACAGTGAAGCCGTCGGACCAGGTCTGCATCTCCTGCACGAAGCGGTCCCAGGCACCGGTCAGCAGCAGGACACCGGTGACGATCATCATCGTGCCGCCGATGCGCATCACCCAGACATAGTGGCGCTTGACCCAGCCGAAGGCACCGAGGGCCTTGCGGAAGGCGACCGCGGCGAGCACGAAGGGGAGACCGAGACCGAGGCAGTAGGCGACGGTCAGCAGGGCGCCGCGGCCCGCGCTGGCCTGCTCGAAGGAGAGGGCCTGGACGGAGGCGAGGGTCGGGCCGATGCACGGCGTCCAGCCGATGCCGAACAGCGCGCCGAGGAAGGGCGCCCCGAGGAGCCCGGCGGCGGGCCGCTTGTGGAAGCGGAACTCGCGCTGGGTGAGCCAGGGCATCAGGCCCATGAAGAACACGCCCATGAGGACCATCAGCACGCCGAGCACCTTGGACAGGGTGTCCTGGTGCTCGCGCAGCGTGAAGCCGAAGTAGCCGAACAGCGCCCCGCCGGAGACGAAGACGGCCGTGAAGCCGAGGACGAAGAGGGAGGCGCCGGCCACCATCCGCCCGCGCCGGGCCTCGGCGAGGTCGGTGCCGCTGACCCCGGTGACATAGGAGAGATAGCCGGGGACGAGCGGCAGGACGCACGGCGAGAAGAAGGAGACGAGACCGCCGAGCACGGCGATCGGCAGGGCGAGCAGCAGCGCGCCGTGCATCACCGTGCCGTTGTAGTCCGTCGCGGCGGCGAGAGTGGCGCTCACGTCACTTCTCCGCCAGGACCGGCTCGATCATGCCGCGCAGCTTGTCCTCGCTGAGGGCCGAGAGGGCACGCGCCGCGATCTTCCCGTCCCGGTCGATGACCAGTGTGGAGGGGATCAGCTGCGGGTTGAGGGTGCCCTTCTCGAAGCGCAGCATCAGCTTGCCCGTCGGGTCGTACAGGCTGGGGAAGGTGATCCCCTGCTCCTTCTCGAAGGCGAGCGCCGGGGTGACGCTGGTGTCGCGGGTGTTGACGCCGACGAACTGGACGCCCTGGTCCTTGACGTCCTCGTAGACCTTCTCGAAGTTCTTGGCCTCGATCCGGCAGGGTCCGCACCAGGAGCCCCAGAAGTTCAGGACCACGATCTTGCCCTGGTAGTCGGCGGTGCTGAGACGCTTGCCGTCGAGGGTCTCCCCGGACAGCTCGGGGGCCTTGGCGCGCTCGCCCTTGGCCGCCGTGGCGATGCCTTCCTTGCCGGTGACGAGGTTGGTGTCACCGGCGCCCGAGGTTCCCCCGGACGTGCACGCGGACAGCGTCAGCACGGCGACGGCGGCACCGGCGGCGAGCAGGGTGGTACGGCTGGCGGCACTCATGTGAAAAGTTTCGCATGCCCGTTCTGGGGATCTTGCGCACCCCCCTTACAGGTGGAAACCCCCATTTCAGAACCGCTTCCAGCCCCCGGCGGGCGCCTGGCCCACGCCGAGCGTGCGCAGCTTGGCCAGCACCTCGGGCCGCTGCACGTCCAGCCAGTCGGTGAACTGCCGGAAGGAGACCAGCCGGACGTCCTCGCCCTTCTCCTTCTCCCGCGCGATGTGCTTCAGCGCCTCCTCGACGGCGTCCATGTAGATGCCGCCGTTCCACTGCTCGAAGTGGTTGCCGATGAAGAAGGGTGCGCGATTTGTCTCGTATGCCCGCTTGAATCCCTGGATATAGGCCTGCGCCGACTGCTCGCGCCAGCCCGGGTAGTTGTGCGCGGGCGCGTTCGTGGAGTTCACGGACTGATTGGCGAGCATGTTGTAGTCCATGGACAGGACCTCGAACGAGCGTCCGGGGAAAGGTATCTGCTGAAGGGGGAGATCCCAGATCCCCTGCTTCTTGTCCGGCCACACCTGGAGGCCGCCGGGCGAGGAGGCGTCGTAGCGCCAGCCCAGTTCCCGCGCCACCGGCAGCAGGTTCTCCTGCCCGAGCAGACAGGGCGTACGGCCGCCGACGAGTTCCTTGTCGTAGTCGAAGGGCAACGACGGCAGATCGGTCCAGCCCGAGTTGGTCCGCCACTCCTTCACGAACGACTTCGCCTGATCGATCTCGCTGCGCCACTGCTGCGGCGTCCAGTGGGCGACGGAGCCGTGACCCTCACCGCAGAAGTGGCCGTTGAAGTGGGTGCCGATCTCGTGCCCGTCGAGCCAGGCGCGGCGGATGCTCTTCAGCGTGTCCTTGATGTGGTCGTCGGTGAGGTAACCGATGTCGGACGCGCCGCGCGGGTTGTTCGGCGGGTCGTAGAGCCGCTTCTTCGACTCGGGCAGCAGGTACAGCCCGGAGAGGAAGAAGGTCATGTGCGCGCCGTGCTCCTTCGCCAGGTCCAGGAAGCGCGGGAACAGCCCGTTGCCGACCTCGCCGGCCCCGTCCCAGGAGAAGACGACGAACTGCGGCGGCGTCTGCCCCGGCTCCAGGGGCTCGGGGGCCGGGGGCTGGTTCGGCTGCTTGCCGGTGAAGGCGGTGGAGCCGTCGCCGATCGGCCGGACGGGCTGCCCGCTCGGCCTGCCCGAGCCCTGGCCTTCGCCCTTGCCCTCGCCCTTGCCGGAACCTCCGGCGTGGGACGACCCGTCTGAAGGGGTGTGGGACCCGCACCCGGCGACACCGAACGCGGCGGCGGCCCCCGCGCCGAGTCCGATCGCTCCCCTGCGGCTGATGTGACGCATGCCATCCCCGTCCGTCGTGCTCTGTGGTGGTCACTCCCTCAGAGGGCACGACGAACGGGGTGGTTGCCCCGCATTTGTGCGCTTTTCGTAACAATGAGGCGTTGCGGGCTCTTTGCGTGTCTTACGCCCCGAACGCCTTGTCCTTCCCCTTCACCGGCCTGGCGCCGGCGCGGAGGTGGGCCGGGACGAGATCGATGGCGGGCTCGGAGTACCCGACCGAGACGATCCGGTTCCCGTCGTAGGTGAAGGACGTCAGCGAGGCGAGGGTGCACTGCCGGCGGCGCGGGTCGTGCCACAGCCGCCGCCGCTCGACGTACGACCGCACGATCCAGATCGGGAGCTGATGGCTGACCAGCACGGCCTCGTGCCCGCGGGCCGCGTCCTTCGCGGCGTCCAGCGCGCCCATCATCCGCACCACCTGGTCGATGTACGGCTCACCCCACGACGGCTTGAACGGGTTGACCAGGTGCTTCCAGTTCTCGGGCCGCTTCAGGGCGCCGTCCCCGACGCCGAAGGTCTTGCCCTGGAAGACGTTGTCGGCCTCGATCAGCCGCGCGTCGGTGGCCACGTCCAGGCCGTGCGCCGTGGCGATCGGCGCCGCGGTCTCCTGCGCCCGCTCCAGCGGCGAGGCGCAGACGTACGTCACATCACGGGAGGCCAGGTGCTCGGCGACCCGGTCGGCCATCCTCCGGCCCAGGTCGGACAGGTGGTACCCGGGCAGCCGCCCGTACAGGACCCCGTCCGGGTTGGCGACCTCGCCGTGCCGCATGACGTGGACGACGGTGATGTCACTCATCGCTCGGTCGCCTCCGCAGCCGCCCGGGCCGCCGCCGGAAGGGCATCGGCGATCTTCTGGAGGGCCCGCTCGTCGTGCGCGGTGGACACGAACCAGGACTCGAAGGAGGACGGCGGCAGGTAGACACCGTTCGCCAGCAGCGCGTGGAAGAACGCGGTGAAGCGGAACGACTCCTGCGCCTTGGCGTCGTCGTAGTTCCGCACCGGCCGGTCCGTGAAGAACACGGAGAACATGTTGGAGGCGTTCTGCAGCGTGTGCGCGACGCCCTCCTTCGTCAGGGCCTCGCTCACCATCGCCTGGATCTGCTGCGAGACCGCGTCGACCCGGGCGTACGCGGCGTCGTCGAGCAGCCGCAGCTGGGCCAGCCCGGCGGCGGTGGCGACCGGGTTCCCCGACAGGGTGCCGGCCTGGTAGACGGGTCCGGCGGGGGCGAGATGCGCCATGACGTCGGCCCGCCCGCCGAACGCGGCGGCGGGGAACCCACCGCCCATGACCTTCCCGAAGGTCAGCAGATCGGGCACGACCCCGTCCACCCCGAACCACCCGGCGCGGCTGGTCCGGAACCCGGTCATGACCTCGTCCGAGATGAAGAGCGCGCCGTTCTCGGCACAGACGTCCTTCAGCCCCTGGTTGAACCCGGGCATCGGCGGCACGACGCCCATGTTGCCGGGCGAGGCCTCGGTGATCACACAGGCGATCTCCCCGGGGTGTGCCTGGAAGGCGGCCCGCACGGCGCCGAGATCGTTGTACGGCAGCACGATCGTGTCCCCGGCCTGCGCACCCGTGACACCCGGGGTGTCGGGCAGCGCGAAGGTGGCGAGCCCGGACCCGGCGGAGGCGAGCAGCGCGTCCACGTGCCCGTGGTAGCACCCGGCGAACTTGATCACCTTCGACCGCCCGGTGAACCCGCGGGCGAGCCGGATGGCCGACATGGTCGCCTCGGTGCCGCTCGACACCAGCCGCACCTGCTCCACCGGCGCGACCCGGGCGACGATCTCCTCGGCGAGCGCGACCTCGCCCTCACCCGGCGTGCCGAAGGAGGTACCGCGGGCGACGGCCTCCTGCACGGCGGCGATGACCTCGGGGTGCGAGTGCCCGAGGATCATGGGGCCCCAGGAGCACACCAGATCCACGTACTCCCGCCCGTCCGCGTCGGTCAGCCAGGCCCCCTGGCCCGACACCATGAACCGGGGCGTCCCGCCCACGGCGCGGAAGGCGCGCACCGGGGAGTTCACGCCGCCGGGCGTGACGGCCGCCGCACGGTCGAACAGTGCCTGCGAGACAGGCGCTTCGTATGAATAGGGCAGTTCGCTCATGACCTGCGACTTCTCCGACTTCTCGGACTCCGGTTGCTGGGTGACCTCCTCAGGGTAGGCGGCCGGAGAACCAAGCGTCGGCCCCACCCATCTGCGAGACTGGGCATGGCTTGGTCAGAGGGGCCGACTCCCACCCCGAGGATCGTGCGGACCGGCGTGTCCCGGCACGTTTCGCCGCGCGGCCGTGGGGGAGGTCACTGACACGATGATCGGGTTGCGCGGCGGGGGCCACGCGTCCTAGAAAAGCAGTCGGGTGGAGATATGCATCGCGGTGGCGGACTGGGCGAGGGGACTGATGACCTGGGTCCTCGACGTGCCCGGCGGGGAAGGCACCGACGCGACGCGGAGGACACGACCGAAGCACGGCAGGCACGGGATCTACCGAGTGAACCCGAGCGGATCGACCGACGTATGGACGGACGGATCGATCGTCTCGGCGCGGGGAGCAGAAATGGTGGTCGGGTGGGGGTGACGTACAAGTACTTCGGCGCGCCTGACGGCGCGACCGCGGCCCGCGTCCCCATCTCGATGCGCCCCGAGGAACTCGGCGGCGACGAGCTGGGCATGAACGGCATGTTCACCAAGATCAAGCCGGAGACCATGGCCGCGATGGTCCTCACGGGCATCGAAGGCGTCCCGCTCCACAAGGTGCCGCCCCTGGAGCTGGTGGTCCTCCACCCCGACTACGCCGTCGTGAAACTCCCCATGACGGTCGTCGACCCCCTCCGCGGCATCGGCGAGGAGGCGGTCGGCGCGGCCGCCTTCATCTGGTCCACGGTCCCGGACCGGGGCGGCCCCCGGGACGCGTTCAACGTGTACCAGCTGCTGCACGAGTGGCAGGACTTCAGCCATCGGTTGCATGAGGCGGGGCACCAGCCTTATTGCCTTGTGTGGCCCTGAGCTGGGGTTTCTCGGGTGGCGGGCGGGGTTTTCGGACCCCGCCCTCGTCATGCGCCAGGAGGGGCCTTCAGGCGGCCAGGGCACATTGGGGGCACATTGGTTTCGCCGGGGGCACTGATGTGCCCTGGCCTTGCGGTGCCGGATCCTCGGTGAAGGCGTCGTCGATCGCCTTGCGGGTGCGGGTCTCGCTGGACGGGAGCAGGTGCGTGTACGTCCGCAGGGTGAAGCCAGGGTCCGAGTGGCCGAGGTACTCGGAGAGCGCCTTGATGCTCTCGCCCGCGTCCAGGAGCACGGAGGCGTACGCGTGCCGGAGGGCGTGCATGCCGTCTTCCGGGGCCGCCTGGAGGTAGCGCGCGCCACGCTTGCGCGGAGGGATCACGCCGGCGGCGGCAAGGGCGCGCTTCCAGTCGCCCATGTTGAAGACGCTGCGGTTGTAGGCCCGCCCCTTCTTGTCGACGAAGAGGAGACGGAAGGACTTCGGCTCACCGTCCGGCTTGGCCCAGGGCAGGGTGACGTCGACCGGCCGGAACTCCTTCATGTGGGCTTTGAGGGCGGCGGCAAGTTGGGCGGGTAGGGGCACCGATCGGATCTTGCTGCCCTTCGGGAGGGCGAAGACGGGCTTCGTGCCGACGAGCCGCACCTGGCGGTTGACGTGGATCCAGCCGCCCTTGAAGTCGATGTCCTCGACGGCGAAGCCGAACACCTCGCCTTGGCGCAGGCCGCAGCCGAAGGCGAGCTTGCCGCCAGTCTGGAAGCGCTTCGGGAGTCCGGCTATGACCGCGCGCACGCGCTCCAGCGACCAAGGGATGATCTTCTTCTTGATCGCAGTCGGGAGCTTGACCGACTTCGCCTTGCAGGGGTTGCTGAGCATCAGCACGCCCGCGCCCTGCGCGGCGCCGTACGGGCCATGCTTCGCGAGCCCGCTCCCAGGGACAGCGCCGCCCTGGCGATGTTCCTGGATGCCGCGATCCTCGTCGTCATCGCCGCTGCCCGCTGGCACCAGCTGCGCCGCCAGGACCAGCAAGTCGCCGCAGTCCACCAGAGTCTGATCCACCTCCAGGCCGCTTACGAGGAGGCAGCAGTCGCACCACTGGCTGCCCTTACTCGGCGCCGGCCACCCCAGCAGGCCGTGGAACGGCATATCCGCTACGTACGTCAAGCTGTGCCGGGGCACGCCGAGCAGGTCGTGGAAGACCCTGCCTTCGAAGTCCTCACTGCCGCGCTCGCCGAGGCCGAAGCCGTCGGCCACGACCCGGAGCGACTCCTCCGGCAGGCCGCCAGTCACCGCGCACTGGACGACGCCCGTTCCCCCGCAAGGACCCTGGCCTGGCGTATGCAGCGCCTCAGCGCAAGGGGGGCACCCGGTGCGCAAACGCGTAACTCCGCCGCGACCGGAAGCACCCCGCCCGCACCGACACAGCGGCCTTCGGTACACCAGTCCCCGCCGGGTGGACAGCGCCACCGGTGACCCGTAGTCGGCCGCCGGAACCAGTCCCAAGACCAGTGCTCATACGCGATCGACGGACGCGGCCGGTCCTGGGCATCGGTACGGACGGGAAAATCACGCACGCCAGAGAAGCGCTTGTGCAAGAACTTGTACATCAACTAAAGTCCACTCGACAGTGAAGTGCTCCAATGCGAAGTCCGACCAGAGGAGTCGTCCGCATGAGTGTGCCTCTTTCACCCTGGGCGACCGAGGTGTTCGGCAAGCAGGCGTTGGCAGTTCGCGTGGGCCTCGGGCAGGCGTTGCGGAACATGCAGGCCAACGCCCAGGCTGCCCAGGAGCAGACCGATTCGCGCACCAATCACACGTACGGCTCGGCCCGGTGGCAGGGCCAGTTCGAGCGGGTGTGGGAGGAGCTGAAGGATCTGCCGGGAGCCGTTCCCGTCAAGCCCTTCGGGTTCCCGTTCGAGCTTGTGATCGTCGGCCGCGGTCTGATCTATCCATTCCTCTATTCGAAGACCAAGTCGGACGTACGCACTGCTCGCATCCCTCGTGAGTCCCGGTTGGTGAGGGAACTGTTCACCTTCGCGCCCGAACCGGCCCACGTGCAGGACGCCTTCGACTTCGACGGCTTCGGTGAGAGTGGTGAGGTGGTGGAGCCGCGCGGTGCTCTCGCGTCCGTGCCTTCCGGCACCCGCCTGATCCTGGTGCCCTTCGCGTGCAATGCCTCCGAGCTGCTGGAGGCCCACTGGGGCATCGCCGCACTGGGCGCAGAGCGGCGCTTGGAGTGGGAAACGGACCCCGAGCGCCTCCCCCTGCCCGACACGGTCACCTCCCACGGGCAGCGGCTGATGACCATCCCCAAGCAGCCGACGGCCTCCGAGCTGGAACTGACCAGTTTCGACGGCGGGGCAGAGCCGACCCTTACGCTGTCGTCGCGTGCGAACGTGGACCAGCAGCCTGACGTTCCGCCACTGACCGAAGCAGAGCCGGCCTACGACCAGACCAGCGAAGACGATGCGAACCATTAAGCAAGACCTCATCCCGGGCTTGGAGGTGCGCGGCACCACGCCCCGCGCCATCTCCGACGGCTTCGATCCCGCTCGGCTGACACAGGCACGTCGGCTGGCCGAGATGACGAAGAAGGACGTCGCCCATGCCCTTGGGGTGACCCCCGCAGCCGTGGGCCAGTACGAGACCGGCGTATCGCGCCCTCGTCCCGACCTGATCCCCCGCCTCGCCGAAGTCCTCGGCGTCCCTGCCACTTTCTTTCTGGTCGGGCGTCCGGCCAACCGGCTTGACTCCTCCATGGCCCACTTCCGCAGCTTGCGCAGCACCCCGAAGTCCCAAAGAGAACGGGCGCTGGCCTTCGCCGAACAGGTATGGGAACTCACCTACGCCCTCGAACGGCGAATCCAGCTCCCTCTCGTCAATCTGCCCGGCTTCGCCGGCGGTGAAGTCCACCCCGGAGCAGAACTGCCCACGGACCCTGCCGCAGCAGCACGCGAGCTGCGGCGGCTCTGGGACATGGGAGACGGCCCCGTCACCCACCTGGTCCGACGCATGGAATCCCACGGCATCGTGGTCGTGATGCCTCCCGCATCCGACCCCTCGGCCGCCACCGTCGACGCATTCTCCACGCGTGCAGCGAGGCCGCTTGTGGTCCTCACCGCCAACCGCGCTGACGACGTCTACCGCCACCGTTTCACGGCCGCCCATGAACTGGGGCACCTCGTACTCCACGGGGACGCCACCGGTGACAGCCGTCAGGAGAAGGAGGCCGACGCCTTCGCCGCCGAGTTCCTCACTCCGCAGGACAGCATCCTGCCCCTCTTGCCTAAGCGAATGGACCTCGCCCGCCTGGCCGAACTCAGGCAGGTTTGGGGCGTCTCCATCCACTCACTCGTCTACCGGTGTCGTGAACTCGGGCTCATCTCCGATGCCACGACAAGCCGTACTTACCAACGCCTCCGAGCGCTGGACGGCCAGCCTGGCTTCATTCCGGAGTCGGTTGCGAACTACTCCGGCGAGCAGCCGTCACTGCTGCGCCAAGCCTTCGAGCTTGCCTGCAAGGAAGCTGATCTGTCAGTGGCTGCGCTGGCGCACGAGCTGGCCTGGACGACCAAGCGCGTCCGAGAACTGCTCGACGTCCAGGAACAGCGCCCCGTTCTACGTCTCGTACAGTAGCGGCTCAGTCACGCCCAGGCTTCAGGGAAGCGCGGCTCCTAGTCGGGCAGCCAGTCGGTTCGCCAGCGCCCCGGGCCCGATCTTGCTCAGGGCCCAGAGGCTGCTGGTCCATCGGCTCCACTGCCAGAGCGGGTCATCGGCATCCACAGGGGTGTGGAAAGGCAGCACGGGGATGCCGTGGGCATCGAAGGGACCCACATTGAGGTAACGCAAGCCACCGGGGCCGCACAGATAGTGGGTGCTGCCGGTGGCGGCGGCGAGGTCGGCAAGGCGCTCGGACCGGTTTTGGCGGGTCGGGATCTCGCTGCTGTCCAGCACTTCCCCCGACCAGCCAAGAGCCGTGAGCAGGGCAATCGTCGATGTTTTCGCGACGCCTGCCACGCATTCTGAGGTGTCGAGTGTGTCCAGGACCGCCTCCAGGACTTCACGCACGGCACCCCAGTGGCGGCTACGGCCGTAATACTGGCGCACGAGCAGTTCGACCGTCCGGCGCGAGCGGCAGGGATCAACAAGCCGCGCCTGGCCGATCAGCGTCGGGCGTCCATGTGGAAGGTGCGTCGGGAGCGTGAGCCACTGCTGCCGACCAGGATCGTCCAAGGCGGCCAATCGGGCGCGGTGCTGGAAATCGCGCCGGGCGAACTGCACGTCGGTCAGGACGATCCACCGGTCGGCGGCGAAGAGCTTCGCCAACGTGGACAGCCGTGGGAACAGGTTCGGCTGGTGGATCGCGCACACCCCGCCCGACGAGCTGACATGGGGTGGCTCAGGTGCTGATGAGGCGGCTGTCGAAGCCGGCGCCCAGGAGGCGCTCGTACGCGTCATATACATCCCCCGGTACGTGCTGCTCGACGGCGAAGCCGAGCTTCGGGTACTCGATCACCCGTTGCAGGTCGCCGACAAGCATGTCGACGACGAGCCTCTCGTCGCCGATGGACTTGATGTAGTCGTCCAGTTCCAGCGGCTCTGAGGCACAGACGACCTCTGCCTCGGGCCACAGCTTGCGGCAGGTCGCGTACGAACGGCGCTCCATGTACGGCTTGGAGATCAGCAGCAGCGACTCGACCGCGATGCCGGCCTCGGCCAGCAGCTCACGGGAGAAGGTGATGTTCTGGCCGGTGTTGGCCGCCTTCGACTCGACCAGGATCGCTTCGTCCGGAACGCCCAGGCTCAGGGCATGCTCGCGATAGTGGACGGCCTCGCCGCGCGGGAAGCGGGCGCGGGTGGTGGGGCTGTTGCCGCCGCTGAAGACCACGACCGGGAAGAGGCCCGCACGGTAGAGGTCGGCGGCTGTGGCGGCCACGCCCAGGTCGTGGCTGCCCAGGCCGATCGCCGCCGAGCAGGGCCGCTGCTCGTGGCCCATCTGGTGGTAGTTCCAGATCAGCGTCGCGTCGTGGAATTGCTCGTCGGTGATCTGGCGCTGCTCGTGCTGCGGCACTTGCACTCCCTGACTCATCCCTGCTGGCCTCTTCGGATGCCCTCGATGCTGCGCAGCTGGTGGCTCAGCCCGTACTGCTGGGCCACCTGCGCCGCCTGATCGAGGACGGACAGCCCATCATTCCGGGTCGCCGCGTCCGACAGAAGGATGTGCCCGTAGGCGGTGTCCAGCCGCACCCGCTGCATCGGGGAGTCGACCGTGCCGTTGGTGCGCGCGATTTCGATGTAGTGCAGGGCCTGCTTGAGGTCGCCTGCGCCGCGATGGGCCAGGGCCAGCTTCTGGTGGGCGACCGACCAGTCCTCCGGCTCGCCCAGGTCCTCGAAGGCACGAGTGGCAGCCGTCATCACATTGGTGGCGTACTCGTTGTTGCCCTCCTTGCTCAGGGCCGTGCCCACCCAGAGCCGAGCCCTGGCTCGGTCGCGGAGGCTCAAGCGCTCGTCCCCGGCGAGGAGGTCGTACTGACGGGCGGAGGCTTCCAGCTCGCCAGACATCTCCTGGACAACAGCGAGAGAGAGCTCGATCTGGGCCACTCGGCGCGGGATGGCGAGCTCGGTGAACATGCCGCGAGCAGTCAGGTAGGAGTGCCGGGCGGCGAGCGGGCCGAGGATCGCACCCTGGTCCCGTTGCAGGTCGCCGAGAAGCACGAGGGAACGGCCGTAGAGATAGAGGCCCTTGTCATCCAGGTCATGCGGCTCGTGTCGAGTCAGCCAGCGGTTCAACAGCGAGGTGGCAAAGGAGAAGTTCTGGCGGCTGACACAGACCACAGCCCGCTCGATGTCCTCGGTCCAGGTCTCGTAGTCCGCCGGCCGCGCGCTCTTCCTGTGGGGGGAGAGCAGTGCCTCGAACCTGGCCTGAGCAGCGGAGTTCGCGCGGGCCAGTGCCGTGTCGAGGATGGCCTGGGTATCCGGGCGGGGCTGGGTTGCGATACCGAGGCTCTCCCACTTGGCGACCGTGCGCAGCGCGACACCGAGGTGCTCGGCGAAGGCGCGCGTGCTCATACGCAGCGCGGCGCGCAGGGCGCTCGCTTCCCGGCCTGTCCATTGCTGCACGCTGACCACGGATGACCCCCCTCCGTCACGTACGGAAGCACTGTCGGTGACGACGTGGGGCGGGAAGTGCAACGGAAGTACAACAGCAGGTCATTTCGAGGCCGTTCACGACGGCCGACGCTGTGGGCATGGACGACGACCTCATCACCGAACGCCGCTCCGTCGCCTGCCCCCAGGTCTTCGGCTACCTGCGTCATGTCACCGGCGGCCCGGCCCGCCACTCGGCGCTCGTCGACTGCCTCACCGAGTACTGCCGACTGCATGAGCTGACTCTGTGCGGCGTGTTCACCGACCGCGAGGCGACCGTGGCCGTCCGCTCTCCCGCCTTCGTCGGCCTCCTGGACGCACTCGAATTGCCCGATACGTACGGCGCCGTAGTCCCTGCCCTCAGCCACCTCGGCCCAAAGCGCGTCGTATCCGAGCGACAGCGTCAGATAACAGCAACAAACACCCGTCTGATCATGATTCGCCCCATCAGGCCGACGACGGAACGTGCGCCTCGGTTCGGTGTGAGCCCCGGCCTCCAGCGCCAAGGGGATACGTGATGTCCGTCCGTGAAGCGCTGCGTAGCGCACCCATGGTCAACGACGTGCCCGGACTCCGCCTGCTCCGAGTCGGCGACGGCTGGGACCTCGTACGTGCCCCCGCAGCGGTCGGCTTCCTGGCCCTGGCCCACCTGCGGGCCACGGGCACGGCAATCGGCCCGGTGCTGTACGACGGGCCCAACGAACGCCTCTACTACGCCATCGACACCGGTACCGCCGGGAGTTGGAGCGACTTACCAGTCCGGCATCTCACCACCAACTCATGGCTCGTCGCGCCAGGAATGGAACGGATCGACGACTGGTTCGGCGGCTGGTGCGAGCTGCCCGACGACGACACCCTTACCGACGCCCACGCCCTCCGTGCCGCACTCCAGCACCCATACGTCGCCACCGCCCTGGAGACGGTTCGATGACCAGCCGCGCGATCGTCTGCCACAAGGAGTGGACCCTCCAGCCCGACCGGGAACCCGACGCCGAGCCCACCACGTACGCGATGCAGTGCGCGGTCTGTGGCGAGACCTCACTGCCCGGTACCGACTTCGCCGAACCGCAGAGCTGGGTGTTCACGCACGGTGGCCGCAATCCCTCGCACCATACGTACCGGGAGATCATCACCCGCCCATGGAGGGCCTGGTGGAAGCTGTGAACCGCCGTGTCGCTGCCCAGGTTGCCCGGGCCGCCCGTTACGCCGGACCACTGCTGATCGTGCTCGTGTCCGCCTCGTGCGGCTTCGTGATCGACGTGGCCGCCTCAGCCGCACGGATCACGCCCTGACCCGCGATTCGCGAAGGGATCCACCGGCCGAGTTGGCGGCCCACCTGATCGCCGCCCACCACCAGGCCCGACTAACCCCTCATATCCAACCCGTGGAGGTTCCATGATCGAGACGAACGCCGGCGCCCAGAGGCTGACGATCAAATCAGCTCCGCGGCTCGTGGCCAGCCCGTTTCTCGCCCAGTACCTCCTCGTCCAGCCCGGCCGGGCGGCCGGCGTGCGCATCCCGGAGGTCCGCTACGAGGAGCTGCGGGCCGCAGGTGCGGATGGCCGATCCGTCCCGGACTGGCTGGCCGACGCGGCGCGGGAAGCGTGGGGGACCAAACTGCCCGCGTCGCCGGTAGGCGACATCGTCCTCGTCCGCGAGCGGTCCCAATACGGGTACAGCAAGGCGTCATGGGAGATCAACCTCGGCTGTGACTACGACTGCGAGTTCTGCTACCTCGGGGAGAAGCGGTTCAAGGGCCTGGACTGGGCCGGTAAGCAGGCACTGCTGCAGACACTGAGGGACGCCGGTGTCTTGTGGTTGCAGATCACCGGCGGTGAGGCGCTGATCGACCGCGAGTTCGGCGCGGCGTACGAGTACGCCCACCAGCTCGGGATGATGGTCCAGGTCTCGTCCAACGGCTCCTCGCTGCGGAAGCAGCCGATCCGGGACCTGTTCGCCCGCCACCCGCCGTACCGACTGACCCTGAGCGTCTACGGAGCCACCGCCGAGACGTACGACAAGGTGACGCGGAACCGCGGGGCGTTCGGCCGGTTCCTGATGGGCCTGGATGCCGCCCGCGAGGACAGGTTGCCGGTCCGCCTGAACGTGATCGTCTCGGACGGCAACGCGCACGAGACAGACGCGATGGTGTGCCTCGCGAAGTCGTACGGCTTCCCGCACCAGGTCTTCACGAACATGTCGCCCACGATCGATGGCGAGGCGAACCCCCTGGCGACGCAGGCACTGGACCATCTCAAGGCCCGCAGCGTCTTCACCGGCTGCAACGCCGGCCACACGTTCTTCCACGTCAACCCGCACGGCATCGCGTCGATCTGCAAGGTCGGCCGCGAGCCGAGCGTGAACCTCATCACCGAGGGCGTCGAAGCCCTCCCCCGACTCGGCGCGGTCGCCGAGTCCCTACAGCTCCGCACCGGTGGATGCTCCGGCTGCACGAAGGTCGGCACGTGCCGCACGTGCCGACCGCTGGCCAGGCTCTACCAGGAGGCGGGGGACCGACGAGAGCTCTACTGCCAACATGGAGGTTACGGATCATGACTCCGCCCACCGCACTCCTGACCCCGCCTCGTGAACCGGTCATGCTCACCATCGGCCGACGTCCGGCGGACAACCCGACCAGCGCCCTGCCGGTGCCGCTGACCGCCGCGTCGATCAAGGACGACGAGTTCCAGATCATCGCCGACCTGGACGAGGCTGCCGAGGGCGCCGAGTGCAGCTGCTCGGCTGGGGACGACCAGCCGTACTAGATCCACCACGGGCGGCACCCGTGCCGCCCGCTCGTTCCACCCCCTCAGTGCCGCCCCGGCCGTACCCTGGCCGGGGCGGCATTCCCCGTACCCGAGCACCCTTGAGGAACCGCGCGTGTCCATGTCCCGCATCCCGTTCGAGCAGCTTCCCGCCGACGTCCGCCGAGCCGTCGCCGACAAGAGCGGCGCCGTTCACCGGGCGGTGACCGTGCAAGGCGGCATGAACTCCGGCATCGCCTCCGTCCTGGAGACGAACGGCGGCCGGGTCTTCGTGAAGGGCATCCCGGCCGACCATCCCCAGGTCGCTGCCCAGCGCCGCGAGGCGGCCGTCGCGCCGTACCTGCCGGCATCCTGTCCCCGCTTGTACTGGCACCTGGAGTTCGGTGGCTGGAGCTTGCTCGGCTACGAGGTGATCGACGGCCGCCACGCCGACTACACGCCAGGATCGCCCGACCTGCCACTCGTGGAAACCGCGCTTGTCGAACTGCAGGGCGTTACAGCACCCGCCGGCATTGGGATCAAGGACGCCGTCGACCGGTGGGCGGACTACGCACCACCAGGTACGCTGCACTACTTCGAGGGCAACACTCTCCTGCACACCGACTTCGCCCCGGACAACGTCCTGATCACCGGTGCCCGCGCACGACTCATCGACTGGGCCTGGCCGACGCGAGGGGCGGCCTGGATCGACCCCGGCGCACTTATCCTCCAGCTCATGGACGCCGGGCATTCCGTGGAGGAGGCCCTCGCCTTCGCAAGTCGGTTCCCGTCCTGGCGGGACGCAAAGGCCGAGGCACTCACGGCGTTCAGCTCGGCCACGGCGGCACTGTGGCGGGAGATCGCTGAAGTAGACCCGACGCCCTGGAAGTTGGGGATGGCGGAGCAGGCGGCGACGCTCGCGTCATCCGGGGCAGGAAGCTGTAGACGCTAGGTGCTCGTAACGGGGCGGTTCAGGCGGACGCGCCAAGCTACGACGTGGGTATCGCGCACGCGGCATCAGGAAGTGTTACTCCGCGCTTCTCCGCCCACGTTGGATCGGGCACCCGCGGTTCAAGTGCCTGCCGTTGTTCCCCCACCTTGACGGCGGCGAGCGACAGAGGCCGGCGTCGGGCGTTGTGCGGAGGCATTGGGATTGCGACCACGACCTCGCTCTGCGGGCGCACGCGGAGTGGGCGGAACAGGAGGCGCTGCCGCCGTCGCCGCGAGATCGTTCAGGGTGGCATTCACCACCGGCCAGCACATGTCGAGCGTGTCACGGTTCGGGCTGTGTCCGGTCTGTTTCTCCGCCAGGGGATGGACGAGATTCCTGCACTGCCGGATAAGCTCCGAGGCCAGTTTGGCATCGTGCTCGATCCATTTGTTTTCGTATGCGAAGTCCAGGAAGTCTTTCAGTCCCATGTTCCGCATCGGCTTCGGCATGCGTACGCCTGCGACGCGCGTCTGCGCGGCATGTGCGAGCACCCCCTCCAGGAGGCTGCCCAGCATGATGACCGCCGACGTGTAGGCGCCGTGCTCGTAGCAGATGCGTGCCTCGTCCAGCCGGAGTTGCACAGTGGCGGCGAGTTCCGGGTCGCTCACCACCTCGGTCACGGAGACCTTCAGCTCGACACGCCGCAGCTGCCGCACCTCATCCTCGAAGCCGGCTTCACAGCGGACGAAGACCGGCTGGCCTCCTTCCTCTCCGATCCGGCGACCGTCAAGCACGAGTATCTCGTTGAGCCGCTTCAGCGTGGCGCGGTACTCCTGCTGCTGGTTGTAGTACTCAAGGCGGTTCGCCAGACGCAGGATTGCACGCCCGGCATCGTCCGTGCCGTCCTCCTGCCGCTCCTTAAGGAGTTCCCGAGCCCACTTGTGTCTCGGTGTGCCGTCGTACTCCGGAACGTCGTCCCAGCCCGCACGCTGGAAGAACGCGGCTATTTCGTACCCCTTCCGGTAAAGCAGCGGCGCCTCGTCCCCGCAGATCAGGTGGGCAATCTCCGTCAGCGTGCTGTCGTCGAAGATCTCGTTCACATCAAGCCCCTTCGAGAGAGACGGACGCATCCTCATCGAGCATGGCGTCGAGTTCATCGGTGGTGAGGTCGGCGTCGTCCATCTCGATTGGAACCCAAGTGCTCCCCGAGTCGCCCTGGGCACCCTCGGTGACTCCGGGCCGGATCCCCAAAGCGTCAAGGCGCTTCCACAACGGAGTCAGCGAATCGTCCGGAGACAGGGCGAACTCACTGCTGCGTATGCGCCAGAACTGCCAGCCAGCCCGGCGCAGTTCCCGCTCCCGCTCGTAGTCGTCACGGATCTGGTCAGGGGTGGAGTGATACGGGCTGCCGTCGCACTCCACGGCGAGGCGGGCAGTCTCTCCAACGACGACGAGGTCGATGCGTTTGCCGCTGACTTTCCACTGGGGGACGACGTGGTAGCCGCGTTCCTTGATCCTGCGGAAGACCCGCTGCTCGAAGAGCGACTCGAACGGCTCGCACTGCTCGTCCGGAGAAACGGCGGAAAGGCTGGGAGATGTGCCCTGAAGTTCCGGCGGCGCCTGCATATAGGTAAGCAGGGAGTGACGCAGGTCCCTGCTGCGCAGCTGATCCGGTGTGACGGAAGTGAACAGCCACATCTGGTCGCGGGCCCGGCTGGCGGCCACGTTAAAACGCCTTCCGTCACCCTGGCCGGTCAGGGCCCGGGTGTTGTCGGCGTCGACAACCAATGAGAGCAGGATGACATCTCTTTCGTCTCCCTGGAACTGTTCGGCCGTGCCGACACGTATGTTGTGTCGCTCCTGGATCGAGGAGTCGATCCGCGTGTCGATGAGATTCTCCAAGAGCCTTGTCTGGTGTCCGGAACGGAGCACAATGACTCCGAAACTCCTTTTCGCGTACGCTTCGTCCTCCGCGAGTTCCTGCAACTTGGCGACGATGCGTTCGGCCTCGGGCCTGTTGACCAGGGTCTCTCGCCGTCCCTCACAGTGACCTTCATGCACATGAACGACTTCGAGGGGCCGCAGCCGGTCCGCTCCGTACTGCCGCAGCGGCACGAGTTCGTTGTCGGGGTAGAACTGGGCGGAGGACCACTTGATGATCTCCGGCATGCACCGGAAGTGCTCGGTCAGCCGGATCGTCTCGCTGAAGCGCGCGGACAGCAGGTCGTAGAGGTTGGACTTAGGGCTGAGTCCGTCCCGCTGCCAGTCGGTGAGATGGGGCAGGAGCGAGTCGAGGAGTTCGTTGAGCCGTTCGTGCTTGCCGCCTGTGTAGAACGGGACACACTGCTTGTCGTCACCCACGACGATGATCCTCGGAGCGAGCCACAGCAGCATCAGACCGTCCAGACCGACCTGGCTCGCCTCGTCCACGATGACGACGTCGAAGGCGTCCGGCTCGGGATCGATCATTTCGGCCACCTGTTTGATCGGCATGACCCATGCAGGGACCGCGGCACGCGCGTCACGCATCGCGGAACGTGCGGCCTTCAGGTGCCGCTTGCCGAGTGCCGTCATTCCCTTGCCTGCGTTCGCCGTGGCGGACGCGTAGGCACTCAGCGCCTGTTTCTGTCCAGCCGTCATCCGGTCCAGGCAGTGGTACAGCGCTCGGTCAGCCGCCAGTTGGGTCACCGTTTTCCGCAATTGCGTGTCAACCGCTTCCAATTCACCTTCCAGCTTGGCTTCCCTGCCAGGTTTCAGCATCGTGCCCTGGAAGGTGCGTGCTTGCCGCCATGCCCAGGCACCATCCAGGTTTACAAGGCGGGTCTCCCACACCGCCTCGGTCGGGGACTCGGCGAAGCGCCGGGCCAGTTCGGGGTGGTCCTCGGACAGTCGGTCCAGCAGTTTGCGAGCCTCGCGGCGGTCGGCCTCACGGTGGAACGCCTCGGTCAGCGAGTCGATCGCGGACGCGTACGCCCGTGGATCACGGGCGGTGACAGCACGGTGCACCTCTGCCAGCTCGGCCACTCCGCGGGCATCGGGGCGCGGCAGCTGCTCGGAGATGGACCGCAGTCTCTCCTCCGCCTCACGGGCACGAAGCAGCCGTTCCGCACCGATCGCCGACGTATGGACGTCGTCCCACTGTTGCGTCGTCCGCACCGTGGTCTTGATCCGGGCCTTGAGCAGGACTTCGTGCAGCGTACGCACGGATTGGGTGAACCCGTCCACCGCGCGGAGCGTCGGCACCCTGTCCAGCAGCTCTGACAGAGCCACCTGCGTGGAGCCCTCGGCCTCGGGCGCGTCGACGCTCTTCCAGCGCTCATTCAGCTGCCGAACGCACTGGCGTGCCGCCAGATGAGCCACCATCGCGGCGATCTCGTCCGGTGTGCTGGGCAGCCGCCCATCCACCCGGCAGTCCCGCAGAAGGACTTGGGCCTCCTTCTGGACCGGCCTCGGGGCGAATTTGCGCAGCTTGCCGCCTGCACGCAAGTACTGTTCGAGGTCCTTCCCGGCGGCGATGAGACGTGATTCCTCGGCAAGCGCCAAGTCGGGTACGTCGAGCACGACGAAGGGCATGTGCTGAAGCACGCTTTGCACGCCCTCGGCACGGGCGGACGCCTGTCGCACTCCCTCCCACAGCTGCTGCCGCCGGCCGGCCATTCCGTCTTGCAAGGCGCGCGTGGTCCACTCCTCGGGCGGCCAGGCGGCAGGGTCACCCGGCAGTCCCTCGCTCTGCAGCGCGTGTTCCGCCGCGTCCAGCAGACCGACCAGTTTTGCAATCAACTCGCCCCCACGGTCTGCGAGTTCGAGGGCAAGTGTGTCGGACGCCGACGCAGCACAGGCACGTACAGCGGCGTCCAGGGCGTTGACCGCTTCTTCGAACAACACGGGTGGGACGAAGTCCGCGGGGTCCGGGCAGCGGGCGGCATGCTCGTCCAGTACTCCGGCCCCGTGCCGGGACACCAGGCCCAGCAGGCGCTGGGCCTCATCCTGGCTCAGCGAAGGTTCGCGCGGTGCCGAGGCGGGCAGGGCGGGCATCCAGTCGTACTTCGGTGCACCGGCAGCGACAGCCTCCACGATCTCCGCAAGCCGCCCCTTGTATCCGGGTGCCACGTCGAGGTGTTCGTACCACTCCGCCTCACGTATGGCGCGCAGTTCGTCACGGAGCCGCGCGCGGGTGTCCAACAGTTCCGAGCGCAGCGCCTCATGGCTCTTGATCCTTACGTCGAGACGCTCGGTCGACTGGGTGGCACTGAGCTGGGAGAGCGCGCGCACGGACTGTTCCAGGTCGTTGCTGCCGTCCTGGCGCCGGTCGCCCTGGAGGACGCACAGGTTGCGCAGCTCGGGCGGCAGTTGTTGCCGCAGGACCTTCAGAGCCTGGCCCTTCTCACTCGTCACGAGCACCCGCTTGCCGTCCGCCAGCAAGGCGCACACCAGGTTGGCGATGGTGTGCGTCTTTCCCGTGCCCGGCGGTCCTTGAACGACGACGCCGGTATCGGTCTGTAGGCGCCTCAGTACCTCCCGCTGGGCTTCGTTCGACAGCAGTGGAAACAGCGGGTCGGGGCCAAGTGCGGGCGGCACGTCACGGCTCCCTGCCGCCGTACCCCACACCCTGCGGTCCTCCGCTTCCAGCTGGTACAGCAACTGAGCCAGGCCCAGCGGAGCGATGGCACCGGGCTGGGCGAGGCGGTTCGCGATGCCGTCGTAGAAATTCACGAGGGCACCCTGGCCCCGCTGGCGGAGAATGATCGCCGGCGCGAACCCGAGCGTGGGCACCGGCAGCGCCGGGTCAGCGGGCGGGCGGGCCCAGCCACGGTGGAACGCCACCGCGCGATCGGTGCCGAACGCCCTCTCTGACCAGTCGCCGAGCACGTCCTGGCAGTCACGGGACAGCGGATGGAACCCTTCCGTATCGACACGGTCCCGCAGCGGGCTCAGCAGACGGGTGCTGTAGCCCGCGTCCGCGTCGAGGAATTCGCTGTCCTCCATCCGCGCCGGGTCGCCGGGGGCGAGGGCGACGGTGATGGACATGTTCGTGGGATTCACGGTGAGTATCAGCGGCGCCGTCAGAATGTGCCGGGCGATGCGCGCCGACGGACGTGCGGCTCCGACGGTCAGCAATCCGGCGCCCAGTACCGCCTCGTATTCCTCGCCGTCCTGCTGAATCCTGGTCGCCATTCGGTACAGCTGCTGATGGAGCTCCCTGTAAGGGCGGTCGACGCGCTCTTTCTCCGACCACTTGCGCCACGCGTCGAGCCATCGCGTGTAGGCGCGCAGCACGTCGGGCGCTTCCTCGCGACGGATCTCGGAAACTTCGAACAGGTCTCCGTTCTCGTCCTCCTGCCAACCCTGCCCCGGTCCCGACTCGGCCAGCGGAGGCGCTTCGGGCGACGCGGTGGCGGCTGCTTCGGGATCGATCCATCCCACCAGCACCTCGGGCAGGACAGGAGCTGGGCGAGGCGGGCGGTGTGCCACCTTGAGCAGCGTCCGGTCGCGATCCGGGTTCCGCCGGAGCCTGTCGTCCGGAAGGTCGGAAAGCCAGAGGACCTCCGGGTATTTCTGCCATTCCCGCACCGGCTTGTACGACCCTCGAACGAATTCGCGCATGTATTCGATGAGTTGGCGTGTGCGGTGCACCGCCTCCGGATTGTTCGCACGGAGTGCAGAGTGAAGAGACACCTATCCCCCCAGATCATGGCTCGACGGAAAGCCTTCCAGAATGCGGGGGAAAAGCGCCGCCATCAACAGGGACCGGCGAGTAATGACGTGAACAAGCCACATTCCGCGAAAGTTGGCTGAAACCCGGCCAACCGTTAAGAGCGAACCCATGTGCGGCGATCACGTGCCGCCGTGTACACCAACTCGACCTTGTCCGGTCCCCAGCCAGTCTTGAGGCGCTTGAACGCCGCGATGTCGCGCTCCTGAAGGACACGCACGTCCCGGAGTGACGGCACGATCCGTAGCTCTGCCACCGCAACGAAGGCGAGCACCGGCTGCGCCTCGACGGGGAAGCCACATGCATGCGTCAGCGCGACCGACGCCCGACGCGCCTCTGCTCGGCTTTTCCGCACGTAGGGGTACGACTGGCCGCCTATTCGAACCGAGTCGTCGCCCACCCACACACGTGCCCCGCGATGGCACTTCGTGTTGACACAAAAGACTCCGCCCGGCCCGATCAGGACGTGGTCGATGTCGACATCGCCTGCCAGGGGTATGGAATGCAGTACTCGCCAGCCTCGCGGCACCAGCCTCTCCAGCTCCACTCCCACACGACGCTCGCCGGCCAGTCCGGTACGCCAGCTGTCCACCTCCAGGCGCCTACCGGACAACCTGGCCAACGCCCACCGCCAGAAGCCGGGCGCCAGTTCGTCCACCTTCGTCTGCAGCGCGTGCCCTGGGCGGTTCCCCGCAAGGTCGTCTTTAGAACGCAGTGCCTTGTGCGCTACAGGCAAAGATGAAGCTGCAAGGTAGGGAGCGAGGGCGTCGAGCACCGCGTCCCGCTGCTCCTCGGCCAGAAGCTCCAGATACCCCGTGCGGCGGTCGAACCATGCGACCTTCTTGCCATCCGACTGATTCACGTAGAGACGGTCATGGCCGTAACGCTTCCATACGGAGACCTGTAAGCCGCTCACACGCCCCCCGTTTCGCATCCCATCAAAGGCCAATGACCATGGGACCAGGATCGGAAACAGCGAGCAAGACGGCCTCATGTATGCGCCGAGCTGGCGGGCGCTTCCCAGGTTCTGCATCCAGGGCAGGGCACATCCAGGGCACATGAGCCCGGGAAACGGCGTTGACCCGTGAGAACTACTGGGACGAGTTTCCGCAGGTCAACGCACACTTCACCGAGAAACCCCAGGTCAGCGCCCCACCGCCCCCACTCGCTGCACGAGTGGCAGGACTTCAGCCACCGGCTCCATGAGGCGGGGCACCAGCCGTATTGCCTGGTGTGGCCCTGAGCTGAAACTCCTCGCGGGTCGGGCTGTCAGGGTCGGTGCGAAGGAGATTCGGGCCTCGACGTCGGCCTCGGCCGTTCTCAGGAGGGGCCGGGCGTCCGAGTCGGCCGTGCGGCTCAGCGTGCCACGACCGTGATGTGCCGCTCCGCGCCGGGGACTTCGAGTTCGTCGAGGACGGCCACGGACAGGTCCTCCGCGCTGATCCGGGAGCGGCCGTCGGTCGTGAGCAGGGTGTCGGTGCCGCGGCGGTAGCGGGCGGTGCGCTCGCCCGGTTCCAGCTCGGCCGGTGGGCTCAGGTAGACCCAGTCGGCGTCGGGGTGGGCCTGGCAGGTGCGCAACTGGGCGACTCCGGCGGCGGCGACGGCGCGCACGGGGGCGGGGACGTAGGCGGGGTTGTCGGCGATCAGCAGGTGCGGGTCGCCGGGGCTGCGCAGTGCGCCTGCGCCGCCGACGACCAGGACGCGTATGCCGAGCTTCGCGGCGCTGTCCAGCACTGTGCGGGTGGTGCCGAGCAGGAACCCCTCGTCGACCGGGAAGGTCCGTACGGTCAGCACGACGGCGTCCGCGGCGGTCTGCGCGGCTGAGCCCGCCAGTGCGTCGTGCACGGCGTGCGGGTCGTTCGCGTCGAGGGCGATCGGCGTCACGTGCGGGTGGGCGCCCGTGGGTCTCCGGGACAGGGCCAGGACCCGGTGCCCGCGTGCGGCGGCCTCCGCGACCACCCGGCTGCCGACCATCCCGGTCGCGCCCAGCACGGCGATCGTCATGCCCGTCGTCCTCCTGGCCACCTCGGTCACCTTGGCCACCTCGGTCGCATCAGCCATCTTCGTCCCCGTCTGCATCTCGGTCTCCCTCTCCGCCTCCGTCTCCATCTCGTTCTTCCTCTCGTTCTTCGGGATCGTCATCGCGTCCGTCCTTCTCGGATGAGCACGTTCGGGGGGTTGAGCTGGGCGGCGAGCAGCGCGGCCAGGGCGAGGACGAAGCCGGCGGTCTGCGGCGGGCTCAGCGACTCGCCGAGCGCGATGCCGACCAGGGCCGCGACCAGCGGGGACAGCAGCACCAGTGGGGCGGACGCGCCGACCGGGAGCTTCGCTATCCCGCGGAACCACAGGGTGTAGGCGATCAGCCCGCCCATGCCGCCGAGCCACAGATAGCCGCCGGCCGCTCCCGCGTCGATGCGCTGCGGTACGCCCTCGACCGCGAGGGCGAGCGGGAGCAACAGCAGCCCGCCGGCGGTCAGTTGCCAGCCGGCCAGGGTGAGGGGACCGGCGCCCGCGGGCCGGCCCCAGCGCTTGGTGAGCACCACCCCGCCCGCCATGCCGGCCGTGCCGCCGAGTCCGGCGAGCACCCCGACGGCGTCGAGGCGGGCTCCCGGGCCGAGCACGACGAGGCCGACACCGAGCACACCGAGCACGCCCCAGGTCCAGCGCCAGGCCGTCGGCCGGTCGTGGAGTACGGCGATGGCCAGCCCGGCGACCAGCAGCGGCTGGGTGGCGCCGAGGGTGGCGGCGACCCCGCCGGGGAGACGTTCGGCGGCCAGGAACAGCAGCGGGAACAGGGCGCCGATGTTGAGCACGCCGAGGACCGCGGCCTTCCACCACCAGTCGCCGCGCGGCAGCACCCGGGTGAGCGCCAGCCCGAGCAGCCCGGCGGGCAGGGCGCGCATCAGCCCGGCGAACAGCGGATGGCCGGGCGGGAGCAGCTCGGTGGTGACGGCGTAGGTGGTGCCCCAGGCCGCGGGGGCGAGCGCGGTCACGGCGACGGTGGTCGCCTGCCGGGTGGCGGGGGCGGGCGGGAAGGAAGGCATGGGGGAAGTCTTCGCCCACGCCGTCCATGCGTCCAACACATGATTGCGATGGCACCTATGAAGGGTGACGATGAGCGTTGTGGACCTGCAACAGCTGCGCTACGTCGTCGCCCTCGCCGAGACCCGCAACTTCACCCGCGCCGCCGAGCGCTGCTTCGTGGTGCAGTCGTCGCTCAGCCACCGGATCGCCGGGCTGGAACGCGAGCTGGGGGTCAAGCTGTTCGCCCGGTCCAGCCGCCGCGTCGAGCTGACCAGCGCCGGGGCGGCGTTCCTGGTCGGCGCGCGGGAGTGTCTGGCCGCCGCCGAGCGGGCGGTCGCCGATGCCGCCGCCGCGACCGGCGTGGTCCGCGGCCGGCTCGCCGTCGGCGTGATCGTGACCGCCGCCACCGTGGACGTACCGGAGGTGCTCCGGCGGTACCGGGCCCGGCACCCGGACGTCCACGTCGTCCTGCGGTCCGGGCGCAGCGACGACCTGGTGGCGCAGGTCCGGCAGGGCGAGCTGGACCTGGCGTTCCTCGGGCTGCCGGAGGGCGAGCGGCCGTCCGGTGTGGAGGCCGTCGCCCTCGATCACGACGAGCATGTGCTGGTGGTGCCGGCCGGGCACCGGGTCGCGGGCGCCCCCCGGGTGACGCTGGCGGAGATCGCCGAGGAGCCGTTCGTGGACTTCGCGGCCGGGACGCCCGCCCGGGCCCAGTCCGACCAGGCATTCGCCGCGGCGGGTCTGGTCCGGGACGTCGCGTACGAGGCCGGGGTCGTCGAGCTGATCACCCGGCTGATCGCGCGCGGGCTGGGCATCGCGCTGCTGCCGTCGGCGTACATCCGCCCGATGGCCGCCGACGACCCCCGGCTGGCGCTGGTTCCGGTGGCCGACGGCCCGCGTCGCGTCGAGTATCTGGCGTGGAGCCGATTCAATCCGAGCCCGGCCACCCGGGCGATGCTCGACGTCCTCGGTGTCCGCGACGCGCCCGGCGCCGGGCCCGCCGCTTCGCACAGCCGGCCGCCAATATAGACATCAGCCTAATCAGAAGCGTGCCACCATGGACGCATGTCGAAGACGAACGCGCTGCCGCTGATCGAGCCCCCGGCCACCGCCGCCACGGCGCCGTGCTGCCCGCCGCTCACCGAGCGCCCGTTCACCGCGGAGGAGGCGGAGACGGCCGCGCGGATGTTCAAGGCCCTCGGCGACCCGGTGCGGCTGCGGCTGTTCTCCGCCGTCGCCTCGCACGAGGGCGGCGAGGCCTGCGTGTGCGACATCTCCGACGTCGGCGTCTCCCAGCCGACCGTCTCCCACCACCTGAAGAAGCTCAAGGAGGCCGGCCTGCTCACCTCGGAGCGGCGCGGCACCTGGGTCTACTACCGGGTCGAACCGTCCGTGCTGGCCGCGATGGGCAGGCTGCTCACCATCGCGCCGGCCGCCGCCTGACGGATCACACCGCACGCCCGGCTCACCCACCAGGACGGATCCCGCGATGCCCAGCCCCACCCTCGCGCCCATGACCGACGCGCACGCCGACGACGTCCTGGCGATCTACCAGGCCGGCATCGACGAGGGGAACGCCACCTTCGAGACCGCCGCGCCCACCTGGCCGGCGTTCGACGAGGCCAAGCTGCCCGAGCACCGCTTCGTCGCGCTCGACGAGCACGGCACGGTGCTCGGCTGGGTCGCCGCGAGCCGGGTCTCGGACCGCTGCGCGTACGCCGGGATCGTGGAGCACTCGGTCTACGTCCATCCCGGCGCCCGGGGCCGCGGCGCGGCGTCCGCGCTGCTCAAGGCCTTGATCGAGTCGACCGAGGCGGCGGGGATCTGGACGATCCAGTCGGGCGTCTTCCCGGAGAACACGGCCAGCCTCGCCCTGCACGAACGCGCCGGTTTCCGCGTCATCGGCACCCGCGAACGCATCGGCCGCCACCACGGCCGCTGGCGCGACGTCGTCCTGCTGGAGCGCCGCAGCCCGCTGATCGACTGACCGGGGCGGCTCAGTCGCGGCCGGACTCGGTCCCGCCCTCACCGCAGCCGTCCCCGACCGTGAACCCGATCACCGCCCCACCCCCCTCCCGGGACCGCGCGAACGGCGTTCCCCCGTGGGCCAGTGACACCTCCCGCACGATGGACAGGCCGAGCCCGGAGCCGGGCAGGGAGCGGGCGTCGGCGGCGCGGTAGAAGCGGTCGAAGATGCGGTCGAGGTCGGTGTCGGCGATGCCGGGGCCGCGGTCGAGGACCAGGACGCGGACCGGGCCTGGGCAGCCCCGGTCCGGTCCGGACAGCACCAGCTCGATGGGGGCCGTGCCCGCCCGGTCGAACTTCACCGCGTTGTCCACCAGGTTGGACATGGCCCGGGTGAGCATCCCGGGCCGCACCCGCGCCGTCGTGTCGCCGCTCACCCGCAGGGTGATCTCCCGGCCGAAGCGGCGGCGGGCCAGGCCCACCACGTCCTCGGCGAGGTCGGCGAGGTCCACCCGCTGCGGCGGCTCGGTGTCGGACTGGCCGGCCGCGAGGTCGACCAGTTCGTTGACGAGGTCGGTGAGTTCGCGGGCCTCCTGGCCGAGGTCGGCGACGAGTTCGGCCCGGCTGGCGGGCGGGAGTTCGTCGATCCGGCGGAGCAGGGAGATGTTGGTGCGCAGGGAGGTCAGGGGCGTACGGAGTTCATGGCCGGCGTCCTGGACCAGGCGGCGCTGGTCCTCCTCTGACTGGGCGAGCCGGCCGAGCATCCGGTCGAAGGCGCGGCCGAGGCGCCCCACCTCGTCGTGGCCGGTGACGGGCACCTCGATGCCGAGCCGGCGGGTGCGGGCGACGGCCTCGGCGGCGTCGGTGAGGATCACCAGGCGCCGGGTGATCCGCCGGGCCAGCCACCAGCCGAACAGCCCGGCGCCGACCACCACGGCCGCCATGAGCAGCAGGGTGCGCTGCTGGAGCGCCCGCAGCAGGTCCTCGGTGTCGCTGAACTCCTGGGCCACCTGTACGGCGCCCCGGCCGCCGCCGAGCGCGACGGTGGCGACGCGGTAGACGTCGTCGCCGACGTCGACGTCCTTGTGCACGACGAGCTGCCCGGCGGTCCGCGCGGCGGCGATCTCCCGGTCGGAGCCGGTCACCGGGAGTCCCGGGTTGCCCTTGTCGACGATGCCGCCGTCGGGGCCCAGCACCTGCACATCGGTGCGGGCGGGGCGTACCAGGTCGTGCCCCGGCGCGGAGGAGGAGAAGTCGGCCGGGCTCATCCGGTACTGCCGTACCTCGCCCCGCAGGTCCCGCACGACCTCGTCGAACACGGACACCTGGTCGACCCGGACCAGCCGGGCGGCGGCGTTGTAGGAGAGGAACCCGACGAGGAGGGTCACCGCGGCCGTGACCGTCGCGAAGGACACCGCGAACGTGGTGCGCAGGGACACCAGCCGCGGCCGCCACCCCACTCAGTCCTCCCGCAGCACGTAACCGACGCCGCGCACCGTGTGGATCAGCTGCGGGGCGCCGGGCTGGTCGAGCTTGCGGCGCAGGTAGCCGACGTAGACGGCGAGGTTCTTGGAGCCCGGCCCGAAGTCGTAGCCCCAGATACGGTCGTAGATCGTGGAGTGGTCGAGGACGATGCCCGCGTTGCGGACCAGCAGTTCCAGCAGCTCGAACTCGGTGCGGGTGAGCTCCAGTTCGCGCTCGCCGCGCCAGGCCCGGCGGGCCCGGGGGTCCATGCGCAGTCCGGCGGCCTCGATCAGCCGCCCCTCGGGCGCGGGGACCGGCACCGGCGGGGGCGGCGGCTCGGGGGTGTCGTCGCGGGGGGCGGTGCGGCGCAGCAGCGCGCGCAGCCGGGCGAAGACCTCCTCGACGTCGAAGGGCTTGACCACGTAGTCGTCGGCGCCGGCGTCCAGGCCCGCGATCCGGTCGGCGGTCTCCACCAGCGCCGTCAGCATGAGGATGGGGGTGTTGTCGCCCTCGGCGCGCAGCACCCGGCACACCTGGAGTCCGTCGATCCCCGGCATCATCACGTCCAGGACCAGCACGTCCGGCGGGGTGCGGTGCGCCTGGGCCAGGGCCTCGACGCCGTCGGCGACCGCGGTGACCCGGTAGCCCTCCAGGGTCAGGGCGCGTTCCAGGGCGTGCCGGATCGCGCGGTCGTCTTCGGCGAGCAGAACAGTCGGGGCCACGCGTCCCAGTGTGGCAAAGCCGTACGGCCCCACGACCGGACGGCCGGCCCGCGGCCCCGCTTCTTACTGGCCTCTCACCCGGCCCGGCGCAGCGCCGCCAGCTGCTCCTCGAAGGGCACGACGGCCGGGCCGGACGGGGCCGGGCGGGCCGCCGGCAGCCCCCGCATCAGCCCCGCCAGCTCCCCGGCGGCCCGCCCGATCCGCCCGTCCAGGCCCTCGGCACCCCAGTCCTCGGAGGCGGCGTAGACCCCGGTGGGGGCGACCACGGCCCGGAGGTGGGCGAAGAGCGGGCGCAGGGCGTGGTCCAGGACGAGCGAGTGCCGGGCGGTGCCGCCGGTCGCGGCGATCAGCACCGGCTTCCCGGTCAGCGCGTCCTTGTCGAGCACGTCGAAGAACGACTTGAACAGCCCGCTGTAGGAGGCGGAGAAGACGGGCGTGACGACGATCAGTCCGTCGGCCCCGGTCACCGCGTCGAGCGCGGCGGCCAGCCGGCGGCCGGGGAAGCCGTTGGTGAAGTGGTGGGCGATCTCGACGGCGAGGTCGCGCAGCTCCACGACCTCCACCTCCGCGGCGGTCCGCTCGGCGGTGGCCGCGGCCAGCCGGTCGGCCAGCAGCCGGGTGGAGGACGGGACGCTCAGCCCGGCCGAGACGACGACGAGCTTCATGCGACGGTCTCCTTGCGGGCATCGGCGAGCAGGGACTCGTGGGTCGGCGCCTCGGGCACGCCGGCCGGCCGCCGGGCCGCGAACTCCTCGCGCAGCACGGGCACGACCTCCTCGCCGAGCAGGTCGATCTGCTCCAGCACGGTCTTCAGCGGCAGCCCGGCGTGGTCCAGCAGGAAAAGCTGGCGCTGGTAGTCGCCGGCGTACTCGCGGAAGGTCAGGGTCTTCTCGATGACCTGCTCGGGCGTGCCGACGGTCAGCGGGGTCTGGTCGGTGAAGTCCTCCAGGGAGGGCCCGTGGCCGTAGACGGGCGCGTTGTCGAAGTACGGGCGGAACTCGCGCACCGCGTCCTGCGAGTTCTTCCGCATGAACACCTGGCCGCCCAGGCCGACGATCGCCTGCTCGGGCGTGCCGTGCCCGTAATGGGCGTACCGGGTCCGGTACAGCTCGACCATCCGCTTGGTGTGGTCGGCGGGCCAGAAGATGTTGTTGTGGAAGAAGCCGTCGCCGTAGTACGCGGCCTGCTCGGCGATCTCCGGGGAGCGGATCGAGCCGTGCCAGACGAAGGGCGGTACGCCGTCCAGTGGGCGGGGGGTGGAGGTGAAGCCCTGGAGGGGTGTGCGGAACTTGCCCTCCCAGTTCACGACGTCCTCGCGCCACAGGCGGTGCAGCAGGGCGTAGTTCTCGATGGCGAGGTTGATGCCCTCGCGGATGTCCTGCCCGAACCAGGGGTAGACCGGCCCGGTGTTGCCGCGCCCCATCATCAGGTCCACCCGGCCGTCGGCCAGGTGCTGGAGCATCGCGAAGTCCTCGGCGATCTTCACCGGGTCGTTGGTGGTGATCAGCGTGGTGGCCGTGGACAGGATCAGCCGCTCGGTGCGGGCCGCGATGTAGCCGAGCATGGTGGTCGGGGACGACGGCACGAACGGCGGGTTGTGGTGCTCGCCGGTCGCGAAGACGTCGAGCCCGACCTCCTCGGCCTTCAGCGCGATGGCGACCATGGCCTTGATCCGCTCGCGCTCGGTCGGCGTACGTCCCGTGGTCGGGTCCGGTGTGACATCACCGACGCTGAAGATCCCGAACTGCATGGCCGCTCACCCTCCAAGTGGTTGACCATTCAACTATACGTCCGAACGGCACCGGCGAGCCACCTATTCCCCACACCCGCCCGCACCCCGGGGAACGGGCACGGGCCCCACCATGCGGCTCCGCCGCGCGGGCGCGACCAGCCACCGAAGACACGGCCACCGAGGACACCTTCTAGAGCACGAACACCAGACGCCCCCGCACCCCGCCCTCAGCCAACCGCGCGTGCGCCTTCACCGCATCCTCCAGCGAGAACGTCTCCGCCACCCGCAGCGTCAGCACCCCCTCCTCCACCCACCGCACCAGCTCCGCCAGCCGGGCCCCGTCCGCGCTCACCTCGACGGCGGCCGTCCGCACGCCCCGCACCGACCCGGGCTGCGCCCCCGGAATGACCCCGGCGTACCCGCCGCCGTCCCGCACCCAGCCCAGGGCCCGCTCCCCCAGCACCGCCGCGTCCAGCACCGCGTCGAAGCCCCTCGGCGCCGCCTCGCCGACGACGAGCTCCGCGCCCAGCGACCGCACCAGCTCCTCGTCGTCCTCCCGGGCAAGCCCCGTCACGGCCACCCCCCGGTGCGCGGCGATCCGCGCGGCGTACCCGCCGACCGCCCCGGCCGCGCCCGTCACCAGCAGCGACTGACCGGCCTCCAGCCCCAGCAGGTCCAGCGCCTGCGCGGCGGTCAGCGCGTTCAGCGGCAGCGTCGCGGCGTGCACCGCGTCCACTCCGGCCGGCGCCGGGGCCACCGCGTCCGCGTCGACGACGACGTACTCGGCGTGCGTGCCCAGCGGCTTCACCGCGCCGTAGTGCAGCGCGACCACCTCGTCCCCCACCGTCCAGGCACTGGCCGAACCGACCGCGTCGATCGTCCCGGCGACGTCCCAGCCGAGCCCGATCCGCTCGCCCGCACCCCCGAAGACGCCCGCCCGCACCCCGGCGTCCACCGGGTTCAGCGTGGCCGCCGCCACCTTGATCCGCACCTGCCGCGCACCCGGCTCCGGCACCTCGGTCTCCACGACCTCGACCGCCTCGGGACCGCCGAACCGCTCCACCACCACAGCACGCACGATGAACAACTCCCTTGGTTCACATGGCCGCCGGGGCGTCTCCCCGGCTGCCCGCAACCCTAGGAAGAGTTACTATCCAACAGTAAGTAGTTACCTGGAAGTGCGTTCATACCCCAGAGGTGAGCGATGGCGACCATGACCGCGGCCCAGCGGCGCGAGCGGGCCCGGGCCGAGTACGACGCGTTCCTCAAGGCCTGCCCGACCAACCAGCTCCTGGACCGGATCAGCGACAAGTGGGTCAGCCTCGTCGTCGCCGCCCTCGCCGCCGGCCCCATGCGCTACAGCGACCTCAGCCGCAAGATCGCCGGCGTCAGCCCCAAGATGCTCACCCAGACGCTGCGCTCCCTGGAACGCGACGGCATCCTCAGCCGCACCGTCACCCCGTCCGTCCCGGTCCGCGTCGACTACGAGCTGACCCCGCTCGGCCGCAGCCTCAGCCTCCTCCTCACCGCTGTGAAGGACTGGGCGGAGACCCACTTCGACGAGGTCCACCGGGCCCGGCAGCGCTACGACGGCGACGACGCCGACCAGTAGGGGCAAAAAAAGGGGCCGGAGACGGCCGCAAGCAGTCAGAAGCAGTACGTGTCCCCGGTGTCCGGGACCAGCACCGGCCGCCGGTCGTCGTCCCGGTCCCGGTCGGCCGTGCCGCCGCTCCGCACCGCGCCGGACCCCGCGCCTCGGGAACCGCACAGCGCATGTACGCCACGCGGCAGCGGCGGCCGGCGCCGTCCCTCGGGCGACACCGCCCGCCCGGCGCTGTGCCAGGCTGTCCGGCATGTTCGTCCTGCGCTCCGCCGCCCTGTTCGTCGTCGCCGCCCTCTTCGAGATCGGCGGCGCCTGGCTGGTCTGGCAGGGCCTGCGCGAGCACCGCGGCTGGCTGTGGGTGACCGGCGGGGTGCTCGCCCTCGGCGCGTACGGCTTCGTCGCCACCTTCCAGCCGGACGCCCACTTCGGCCGCATCCTCGCCGCCTACGGGGGGATCTTCGTCGCCGGATCGATCCTGTGGGGCGTGGTCGCCGACGGCTACCGGCCCGACCGCTGGGACATCACCGGCGCGCTGGTCTGCCTCGCCGGCATGGCGGTGATCATGTGGGCGCCGCGCGGCGACTGAACCGCGCGGCACGGACCTCCGGCCCGCCTCAGGCCTCCTCGGGCAGCAGCCCCAGCTGGCCGAGGAAGGACATCTGGTCGTAGTAGACGCGGTAGCTGACGATCCGCCCGTCCCGGACGGTGGCGAAATCGACGCCGCGGATCGTGAAGTCCTTGTTCGTCGGGGGCAGGGACTCACCGGACGGCAGCCGCACCGGCCCGGTGTTCCGGCCGCTGAAGAACCCCTCGTCGATCGCCGTGTCCCCGGCCTCGTACGCGTTCACCGACTCGAACGCGGCCTCCGGCACCGCCTCCGTCATCTGCCGCCACCACTCGACGACGTTGTCCCGCCCTTCGACGTCCCCGTCCGGCGTCACCGCGACCACGTCGTCCGCGAACAGCTCGGCGAGGGCCTTCAGATCCGGGGTCCCGGTGACCGATGCGGTCAGCCGGTCCATGACCTCGCGTGCCTCTCCCATGATCGGCCTCCGATCCGGAGGATCACCCATCGGGGTTCACCCATCGAGGATCACCCATCCCATTCTCCCACCGGGACCCCCGCCTATCCTGGCGGGAAGCACCGCCCGCACCACCTCCGCCAACCCCGTTCCGAGGAGCAGCCGATGACCCCGCCCGCCGCCTCCCGCATCGCCGTCGTCACCGGTGCGAGCAGCGGAATCGGTGCCGCCACCGCCCGGCAGCTAGCCGCCGCCGGATACCGCGTCGTCCTGACCGCCCGCCGCAAGGACCGCATCGAGGCGCTGGCCGAGGAGATCACCGCGGCCGGCCACTCCGCGACCGCCTACCAGCTGGACGTCACCGACCGCGCGGCCGTGGACGAGTTCGCCACCGCCTTCAGCACGGTCGGCGTCCTGGTCAACAACGCGGGCGGCGCCCTCGGCCTCGACCCGGTGGAGAGCGGCGACCCCGCCGACTGGCGGCAGATGTACGAGACCAACGTCCTCGGCACCCTCAACGTCACCCAGGCCCTGCTGCCCAAGCTGGAGGCGAGCGGCGACGGCACGGTCGTCGTCGTCTCCTCCACCGCCGGGCACGGCACCTACGAGGGCGGCGCGGGCTATGTCGCCGCCAAGCACGGCGCCCACGTCCTCGCCGAGACGCTCCGCCTGGAGATCGTCGGCCGCCCGGTGCGGGTCATCGAGGTCGCGCCCGGACTGGTCAGGACCGAGGAGTTCGCGCTGACCCGGTTCGGCGGCGACAGCGAACGCGCGGAGAAGGTGTACCAGGGCGTGCCGGACCCGCTGACCGCCGACGACGTCGCCGACACCATCACCTGGGCGGTGACCCGCCCCAGCCACGTCAACATCGACCTGCTGGTGGTGCGCCCGCGCGCCCAGGCCTCCAACACCAAGCTGCACCGGGAAACACAGTGATCCACTTCGCGGGAACGTAGGCTCGCGGACGTGGACAGACACATACCGTTCGCCGGTCTGCACAACTTCCGTGACCTGGGCGGCTATACGACGACGGACGGCCGGCGCGTCAGCCCCGGCCGTCTCTACCGCTCGGACTCCCTCGGCAAGCTGGCCCCCGGCACGCCCGACTGGGACCGGTTCCTCTCCCTGGGCATCGGCACGGTCATCGACCTGCGCCACCCGTGGGAGATCGACGCCCGCGGCCGGATCCCCGAGCACCCGTCCGTCACGTACCACAACCTGAGCATCGAGCACCGCCCCTACGACCAGGCCGCGCTGGGCCCGGACATCGACCCGGGCCCGTACCTCGCCGAACGCTTCATGGAAGTCGCCGAGGACGGCACCAAGGAGATCCGCCGGGCCCTGGAACTGGTCGCCGACGCGGCCCGCTCCGCCACCCCCCTGGTCTTCCACTGCGCCTCGGGCAAGGACCGCACCGGCGAACTGGCGGCCCTGATCCTCACCCTCGTCGGCGTCGACGAGGCCACCGTCATCGAGGACTTCAGCCTCACCGAACTCGCGGCCTCCGCCCTCCTCGCGGAGTGGACGGCCCGCAACGACGGCCGCACCCCGGACTGGCCCGGCTTCGGCCGCGCCCCGGAAGCGGTGATGCGCCTGTTCCTGACGGCTCTGAAGGCCCGCTACGGCTCCGTCGAGGGCTATGTCGAGCAAGCCCTCTCGATGAACGCGCGCGACCTCGCGGCGACCCTGCGCGCCCACCTGCTCGAAGCACCCCCGGCCGCATGGCCGCCCCTCACCCTGCGCCCCGCGACCGACGCGGACGCCCCCGCCCTGGTCCGCCTGCGCGACACGGCCGCCCTGTGGCAGCTGGCCCGGGGCATCGACCAGTGGAAGCCGGGCGAGAAGGACGAGGCCCACTTCCGCACCCGCGTCCGCGAGGGCGAGGTCTGGCTGGCCCACGCCGGCGACCGGCTGACCGGCGCCTACGAGCTGTGGTGGACGGACCCGGCGGCCTGGGGCCCGCGCCCGCCGGACGCGGGCTACATCCACCGCCTGATGACGGTCCCCCACACGACCCCACCCGGCACCGGCCGCGCCCTCCTCGACCACGCCGAGTCCCGCATCAGGGCCATGGGCCGCCCGTACGGCCGCCTGGACTGCCTCTCCGCCAACCCCCGCCTGCGCGCCTACTACGAGTCGGCGGGCTACACGGTGGTGGGCGAGCAGCCCGCCAAGCGGGACGGCACGGGCAGCCCCTACGCGGTGACCCTCATGGAGAAGCGGCTCGGCCGGCCCGGTGCGGCCCCGACCAGCCCCGTGGGGCTCGGCTAGCCCTTCACGCAGACGACCTGCTTGAGCTTCGCGACGACCTGGACGAGGTCCCGCTGCTGGTCGATGACCTGCTCGATCGGCTTGTAGGCGCCCGGGATCTCGTCCACCACACCGGAGTCCTTGCGGCACTCCACGCCCCGCGTCTGCTCCTCCAGGTCCTTGGTGCTGAACCGGCGCTTGGCCGCGTTGCGGCTCATGCGCCGGCCCGCGCCGTGGGACGCGGAGTTGAAGGACTTCTCGTTGCCGAGGCCCTTCACGATGTACGAGCCCGTGCCCATCGACCCCGGGATGATCCCGTAGTCCCCGGACCCGGCCCGGATCGCGCCCTTGCGGGTGACGAGCAGGTCCATGCCGTCGTACCGCTCCTCCGCCACGTAGTTGTGGTGGCAGCTGATCTCCTGCTCGAAGACCGGCTTGGCCTTCTTGAACTCCTTGCGGATCACGTCCTTCAGGAGCGCCATCATGATCGAGCGGTTGTACTTGGCGTACTCCTGCGCCCAGAACAGGTCGTTGCGGTAGGCGGCCATCTGCGGGGTGTCCGCGATGAAGACCGCCAGATCGCGGTCGACCAGGCCCTGGTTGTGCGGGAGCTTCTGGGCGATGCCGATGTGGTGCTCGGCGAGTTCCTTGCCGATGTTGCGGGAGCCGGAGTGCAGCATGAGCCAGAGCGAACCGGTCGAATCCAGGCAGACCTCTACAAAGTGATTGCCCGACCCGAGCGTGCCCATCTGCTTCCCGGCACGTTCATGACGGAACTTGACCGCCTCCGCCACCCCGTCGAACCGCCCCCAGAAGTCGTCCCACCCCGCCGTTCCGAACCCGTGCAGCCGCCCCGGATCGACGGGGTCGTCATGCATGCCCCGCCCCACCGGAATCGCCTGCTCGATCTTCGACCGCAGGCGCGACAGGTCACCGGGCAGGTCGTTGGCGGTCAGTGACGTCTTCACCGCCGACATCCCGCACCCGATGTCGACCCCGACCGCCGCCGGGCACACCGCGCCCCGCATGGCGATGACGGACCCGACGGTCGCGCCCTTGCCGTAGTGGACGTCCGGCATGACCGCCAGGCCCTTGATCCACGGCAGGGTCGCCACGTTCCGCAGCTGCTGGAGGGCGCCCTCCTCGACCGTCGCGGGGTCGGTCCACATCCGGATCGGCACCTTCGCGCCCGGCATCTCCACGTACGACATAAAGCTCATCCCCCGTAAGTCACAACAGAATTCCCGAAGCGCAAAAACCGGCGCCAAGGTCGACGAAAAGGGCATCGGACCGGCGTCCACGGCTGCGCGTGCGATACACATTGTGTCCAGGGCGGTCACCCGCCCAGCAACCGATTTACCACCGTCGAGAGGGGCCTGACCGTGCAGCGGAAGGCGTTCGTACCCGGCACCGCCGCGCTCCTCGCGGCCCTGCTGGCGGGCTGCACCGGCGGTTCCGACGACGGCGGCAGCACCGACGGCGCCAACCCGGACGGCGGCGGCACCGTCTCCCAGGCCGCCGAGCCCGGCCGCTACCGCACCCTCCCGGAAGCCTGCGGCTCGGTCGCCCAGGACACCCTCGACGCACTGCTGCCGGGCATCCTCCAGCTCACCGACGAGGAGCAGCGCGAGAAGGCCTACGAGGGCGAGGCGATGCCCACCTTCGACAACGACCGCAAGGTCGGCTGCCGGTGGAAGGTGTCGTCCGCGACCGCCACCAACTATCTGTTCGTCGACCTGGAGCGGGTGGTGTCGTACGACACCACGGTCAGTGACGCGGTCCAGGCGCAGCAGCTCTTCGCCGTCAAGCGGGCAGCGGCCGACCTGCCGCAGCCGGCGGCCTCCACGTCCGAGGCCGCGGACACCCCCTCGGACGACCCGTCGGACGGCCCCTCGGGCAACGCCTCGGACGACCCGTCGGACGGCCCCTCGGGCGACGCCTCGAACGACCCGTCGGGCGAGCCGGCCGGCGGCTCCCCCTCCGGCAGCCCCTCCCGCGGTTCCTCGGGCGGCAACCCGTCCCGGGCCGCTTCGGGCACGCCGGACGCCTCCCCTTCCTCCTCGGCCTCCGCCTCCGGCTCCTCCAGCGCCACCCCCGGCGACCTCCAGCCGCGCGTTCTCGACGGTCTCGGGGAGGAGGCGTTCCTGGACGACGAGCTGGTCAGCGGCGGCTCGACGGCCAAGCAGCGCAGGGTGACTGTGGCGTTCCGCACGTCGAACGTCATCGTGACCATCGAGTACGAGGAGCAGCCGGCCACCGTCGGCATGGTCCCGGACAGCGAGGAAATGCAGGACAGGGCCCGGAAACTGGCGTCCCAACTGGCCGACTCGCTGGCCGGTTAGCGGCCTGCCGCGCCCGCCGGCACATCCGCGGAACGGGGGCCGCGCGGTGACCGTACGGCGTACCGTGGCCCCTCGGACCCGATCCGACCGCAGGAACACGAGCGTCATGAGTGAAGGAACCATGCAGCGACGAGCACAGCGAGCCGACCAGCGTGAGATGCGTGATGAGCGAGCCGGGCGAGCCGGGCGGCACGGCCGCGTCCTGGTCGCCATGGCGGCCGTCCCCGTGATCCTGCTCGCGGCCGGCTGCTCCTCGGACTCCGGCTCCGGCAGTGAGGCGAAGGCGTCGGCGAGCACCAGCGCGTCCGCGAGCCCGTCGCCGACGGTGCAGGCGGCGGCGTACGGGACGCTGCCGGAGCCGTGTGAGGTGCTGTCGAAGAAGACGCTGGGCGAACTGGTCCCGAAGGGTACGGATTCCGGCAAGGAAGGCAGCTCGGACGACACCGCGTCGCGGAGCAGCTGCTCCTGGGACAGCCTCGACAACAACGGGGTCAAGGGTTCCCAGTTCCGCTGGCTGAACGTCTCCCTGCTGCGCTTCGAGTCCGATGTGACGCGCGGCTCGGGCGAGGAGCTGGCCCAGGAGTACTACGAGAAGCAGGTCACCGACGTCCGCTCGGTCGAGGGCGCGAAGAACGCCAAGGCGCAGCCGCTGACCGGTACCGGCGACCAGGCGACCACGGTGGCCTACGACCTGAAGAAGAAGGAAGGAACCTTCAAGCAGCAGACGGTCGTCGCGCGCGTCGAGAACGTGGTCGTCACCCTCGACTACAACGGCGCGGGCCTGGCCGGCGACAGGACGCCGGACGCCGGCGAGCTGATGAAGGACGCCGAGAAGGCCGCCAAGGAGGTCGTCGCCGCGGTGACCGAGGCGAACGAGAAGGACTCGTCGGCGAAGGTTCCGGGCTCGGGTTCCACCGGATCCACCGCGTCCTCCGCCCCCTCCGGCTCCGCCAAGTCCCCCTCCACGTCGGACACTTCGTCGAAGAAGCCGGCGACGAAGAGCTGACGCGCGGGGTCACGAAAAGGCTGCCCCGACCGGACCGGCCACTCGTTCCCCGCACAGGTGTGCCACTCTGTTGCGCGCAACAACAGCCAGTGGGAGGGGAGTACGGGTGGCCGCGCCCATACAGCTGACACGGACGCACCGGATTCTCATCGGCGTCGTCGTGGCCGGTGCCGTGATCATCGCGGGCATCGGTTTCGCCGGTTCCTACGCCGCCGTGCGCGAACTCGCCCTGAAGAAGGGCTTCGGGGACTTCAGCTATGTCTTCCCGATCGGCATCGACGCGGGCATCTGCGTCCTGCTCGCCCTGGATCTGCTCCTCACCTGGATCCGCATCCCCTTCCCGCTGCTGCGCCAGACCGCCTGGCTGCTGACCGCGGCGACCATCGCCTTCAACGGCGCCGCCGCCTGGCCGGACCCGCTGGGTGTGGGCATGCACGCGGTGATCCCGGTGCTGTTCGTCGTCGCGGTCGAGGCCGCGCGGCACGCGATCGGCCGGATCGCCGACATCACGGCCGACAAGCACATGGAGGGCGTCCGCCTCACCCGCTGGCTGCTCTCGCCCGTCCCCACCTTCCTGCTGTGGCGCCGGATGAAGCTGTGGGAGCTGCGCTCCTACGACCAGGTCATCAAGCTGGAGCAGGAACGTCTCGTCTACCAGGCCCGGCTGCGCTCCCGGTTCGGCCGCGCCTGGCGCCGCAAGGCCCCGGTGGAGTCCCTGATGCCGCTGCGCCTGGCCCGCTACGGCGTCCCCCTCGCGGAGACCGCCCCGGCGGGCCTGGCCGCGGCGGGCATCGAACCGGCCCTGCTCCCGCCGGCCCCTCGGCAGCCCCAGCTCGCCGCCGCGACACCGGTCTCCGACGCCCCGCAGCGGACGGCTCCCGCCCGCGAACCGGAGCCGGGGGCCGAGCCCGACCAGAACCCCTGGCTCCAGGCCCGCGACCCGCACACGGTCCAGTACAACGGCGGCTACGACCCCAACTACGACCCGGACGCCGCCTACGCCGACTGGTACGCGGAACAGCAGCACGCCGAGCAGTACGAGGACCAGTACCAGGAGGAGCCGGAGCCCCTCCCCTCCCCGGAGGACACCGGCAGCTTCCCCATCCCGGTGGGCCCGAACCGCACCCGGGAGCTGGGTGAGGGCGGCGGCCCGCCGGAGCCCGACGAGGAGGCGTTCTACCAGGTGTTCCGCCAGTCGATAGACGGCAGCTTCCCCACGCCCGGCGTCCTCGGCGACAACATCGAGGCGACCTACGGCACGAAGCTGTCCCCGGGTGCCCTGAAGGCGCTCTCGGACCGCTTCCAGCAGCGCTTCAACGCGGAGCTGGAAGAGGACCACATCGCGTAAGACCCGCGGACGACGAGAGAGGGGGCACCCGGCGAACACCGGGCGCCCCCTCTCTCGTACGGGACGGCTTACTCGCCGAGCAGGCGCCGCACCCGCTCCTGCCCCACCGCCAGCAGCAGCGTGGGCAGCCGCGGACCGGTGTCCCGGCCCACGAGCAGGTGGTAGAGCAGCACGAAGAAGGACCGCTGGGCGGTCTTGATCTCCGGCGGCAGCTCCTTCGGCGTGGCATCGGCGGAGAACCCGGCCTGGACCTTCGGCACGCCGTAGACCAGGTGGGTGAGCCCGTCCAGCGACCAGTGGTCGGCGAGCCCGTCGAGCAGCAGCCGCAGCGAGCCCTGCGCCTGCTCGTCGAGGGACTTCAGCAGGTCGAGGTCGGGCTCGTCGCGCACGATGGTGCGCTGGTCGGCGGGGACGTGGGTGTTGATCCACGCTTCGGCCTTGTCGTACCGGGGCCGCGCCTCGTCGAGCGAGCCGAGCGGCTGCTCCGGGTCCAGCTCGCTGAGGATGCGCAGCGCCTGGTCCTCGTGGCCGGCGGTGATGTCGGCGACGGACGCGAGGGTCCGGTACGGCATCGGGCGCGGCGTCCTCGGCAGCTCACCGGCGGCGGTGCGCACCGCACGCGAGTGCGCGGCGACGTCGGCGGGCAGCGCGGTGCCGTCGGCGACCTTGGCGTCGAGCTTGTCCCACTCGTCGTAGAGCCGCTGGATCTCCTGGTCGAAGGCGATCTTGAAGGACTGGTTCGGCTTGCGGCGGGCGTACAGCCAGCGCAGCAGCTGCGGCTCCATGATCTTCAGCGCGTCGGCCGGGGTGGGCACGCCGCCCTTGGACGACGACATCTTCGCCATGCCGGAGATGCCGACGAAGGCGTACATCGGGCCGATCGGCTGCTTGCCGCCGAAGATCCCGACGATCTGCCCGCCGACCTGGAAGGACGACCCCGGGGAGGAGTGGTCGACACCGCTCGGCTCGAAGATCACGCCCTCGTACGCCCAGCGCATCGGCCAGTCGACCTTCCAGACCAGCTTGCCGCGGTTGAACTCGCTGAGCCGGACGGTCTCGGAGAAGCCGCACGCGGTGCAGGCGTACGTCAGCTCGGTGGTGGCGTCGTCGTAGGAGGTGACGGTGGTGAGGTCCTTCTCGCAGTTGCCGCAGTACGGCTTGTACGGGAAGTACCCGGCGGAGCCGGAGCTGCCGTCGTCCTCGGACGCGGCGCCCGAGCCCTCGGCGGCCTCCAGCTCGGCCTCGTCGACCGGCTTCTGCCCCTGCTTCTTGCCCGCGGCCCTGGGCTTGGTCCGGTACTGCGCGAGGACCGCGTCGATGTCGGCGCGGTGCTTCATGGCGTGCAGGATCTGCTCCCGGTACACGCCCGAGGTGTACTGCTGGGTCTGGCTGATCCCGTCGAACTCGACGCCCAGCTCGCCCAGCGCCTCGATCATGGACGCCTTGAAGTGCTCGGCCCAGTTCGGGTACGGCGAGCCCTTGGGCGCCGGCACCGAGGTCAGCGGCTTGCCGATGTGCTCGGCCCAGGACTCGTCGATACCGGCGACCCCGGCGGGCACCTTGCGGTAACGGTCGTAGTCGTCCCAGGAGATCAGGTGCCGGACCTGGTAACCGCGCCGCCGGATCTCGTCGGCGACCAGGTGCGGGGTCATGACCTCGCGCAGGTTCCCCAGGTGGATGGGACCCGACGGGGACAGCCCGGACGCGACGACGACCGGTTTGCCCGGGGCCCGACGCTCCGACTCCTCGATGACCTCATCCGCGAAACGGGAGACCCAGTCGGTGGTCTCGGTGCTCTGAGCCACGATCGGCACGTCCTCTTTTACTGAAGGCTTGATGGTGAACCCATTCTCCCAGCTCCGGCGGCAACGACGAAAACGCCTTTTCGCGACCGCTCGAAAGGCGGCGCAGCCGCCTGCCTGAGGGGCGCGGGGAACTGCGCGGCCGGCCCCCACCGGCCCGCAGCCGCGAAATCCGCTGGACCCCCCATGGGATACTGACCGTGTCTATCCGGCCCACGAGGAGAACGGCACCCTTACCTATGGCCTCGGTCACGTCCCTCAGCGACTCCGTCCAGCAGCACCTCGCCGACGCCCTCGCCTCCGCCCTGCCGGAAGCCGACGGAGTCGACCCGCTGCTGCGACGAAGCGACCGGGCCGACTTCCAGGCCAACGGCATCCTCGCGCTGGCCAAGAAGGCGAAGGCGAACCCGCGGGAGCTGGCGACGCGGGTCGTCGCCCAGGTGACCACCGGTGATGTGATCAAGGATGTCGAGGTCTCCGGCCCCGGCTTCCTCAACATCACGATCGCGGACAAGGCGATCACGGAGAACCTGGCCGCGCGGTACGCGGACGAGACGGGCCGCCTCGGCGTGCCGACCACCGCGAACCCGGGCACCACGGTCGTCGACTACGCCCAGCCGAACGTGGCGAAGGAGATGCACGTCGGCCACCTGCGGTCCGCGGTGATCGGCGACTCGGTCGTCCAGCTGCTGGAGTTCACCGGCGAGAACGTGGTGCGCCGCCACCACATCGGCGACTGGGGCACCCAGTTCGGCATGCTCATCCAGTACCTGGACGAGCACCCGCACGAGCTGGACCACGAGGCCGGCGAGGTCTCCGGCGAGGAGGCGATGTCCAACCTGGACCGCCTCTACAAGGCCGCGCGCAAGAAGTTCGACTCCGACGAGGAGTTCAAGACCCGCGCCCGCCGCCGGGTGGTCGACCTCCAGGCCGGCGACCCGCACACCCTCGCCATGTGGCAGAAGTTCGTCGACGAGTCGAAGATCTACTTCTTCTCCGTCTTCGAGAAGCTGGACATGGAGATCCGCGACCCCGACATCGTCGGCGAGTCCGGCTACAACGACATGCTCGCCGAGACCTGCCGCCTCCTGGAGGAGTCGGGGGTGGCGGTCCGCTCGGAGGGCGCCCTGTGCGTCTTCTTCGACGACATCAAGGGCCCCGACGGCAACCCGGTCCCGCTGATCGTGCAGAAGTCGGACGGCGGCTACGGCTACGCGGCCACCGACCTGTCCGCGATCCGCGACCGCGTCTTCAGCCTCAAGGCGAACTCGCTGGTCTACGTCGTGGACGCGCGCCAGTCCCTGCACTTCAAGATGGTCTTCGAGACCGCCCGCCGGGCCGGCTGGCTGAACGACGACGTGAAGGCGTTCCAGCTGGCCTTCGGCACGGTCCTCGGCAAGGACGGCAAGCCGTTCAAGACCCGTGAGGGCGAGACGGTCCGGCTGGTCGACCTCCTCGACGAGGCGATCGACCGCGCCTCCGCCGTCGTACGGGAGAAGGCGCAGGACCTCTCCGAGGAGGAGATCGCCGAGCGGGGCGCCCAGGTGGGCATCGGCGCGGTGAAGTACGCGGACCTGTCGACGTCGGCGAACCGGGACTACAAGTTCGACCTGGACCAGATGGTCTCGCTCAACGGCGACACCTCCGTCTACCTCCAGTACGCGTACGCCCGGATCCGGTCCATCCTCCGCAAGGCCGGCGAGGTCCGCCCCGCCGCCCGCCCGGAGCTGGAGCTGCACCCGGCGGAGCGCGCGCTGGGCCTGCACCTGGACACGTTCGCGGAGATCGTGGACGAGGCGGCGACGGAGTACGCCCCGCACAAGATGACGGCGTACCTCTACCAGCTCGCCTCCCTCTACACCTCCTTCTACGACAAGTGCCCGGTGCTGAAGGCGGAGTCGCCGGAGCAGGTCGAGAACCGCCTGTTCCTGTGCGACGTCACGGCCCGCACCCTGCACCGGGGCATGGCCCTGCTGGGCATCCGCACGCCGGAGCGCCTGTAACGTCCCGCGGGTCGGGGGCATTGTCAGTGCCGGGACCTACAGTCCCCGGCATGGCGATGCTCCCCAACCCGCTTCCCCGGCTGCTGACCGACCCCAGCGGCCGTTCCCTCGGGCTTCAGCTCCCGCCCGGCCGGCTGCTCGACACGACGGACGACGGGCCGTGGCCCGAACCGCTGCTGTGGCATGCCGAGAAGCCCGCCGCGCCCGGCCACTGGGCCGCGCTCGGCGGCCCGGCGGCCCGTGCGGGGCTGCTGCCGGTCCTCGTCGACCTCGGGGACCGCGAGGGCGGCCCGGAGAGCTGGCAGCTGACGCCCGCCGCGATGTCCTACCCCGGCGACCACGACGCTGAGGACGTCCTCGCGGAGTACTGGGAGGACGAGGACCCCGACGGCGAACTCCTCGGTCTCCTCCACCCGTTCGGCCCGGACTGGCCGGGCCTCGCTGTGGGCGGCGCCCTCACCGTCGCCCCGGACGTCGCCGCCGCCCGGCTCGCCGACACCCTGTCCGACGGCTCGGGCGACTGGCCCCGGACGCCGCATCTGGCCCTCGTCCCGGCCCGCCGCTCCGCCGACATCCCCGCCGCGATCGGCTGGACGGGACCGCTGAACCACGACAACGACGTGGCCCGGCCGTGCGCGGTGCTGCGTTCCTGGGAGGACCGCTTCGGCATACGCGTCGTCGCGCTCGGCTTCGACACGCTCACCGTGTCCGTGGCCGCCCCTCCCGTCACCGAGACCGACGCGCAGGCCCTGGCCGCGGAGCACTTCGCCTTCTGCCCGGACAACCTCTCCCACAGTCGCGGCGCGGGCGCCTACGCCAAGGATCTCGTGGGCGCCCGCAGCTGGACCTTCTGGTGGGACTGAAGCCCGGACCGCGCCCCCGCAAGGCTCTGTCTCTTTCGCCGGCTGCTGGCGGAAGGCACCAGCAGCCGCAGACGGGCTTGCCCGTCACTGCTGCCGGGTCCCCTCGCGGGCGCGTGCCACAGCGGTGAAGACGAGCAGTGCGGCCAGTACGGCCGCACCTGTGGACAGCGCGTCGGCGGTGATCCGCTCCGGCCGCGGTCGAAGGCTGCCCAGGAGGACCAACAGCGCTGCGGCTCCAGCGAGGGCAGCCAGGACACCCGCCGTCCAGTGCCGGTGCCGCGCCCAGAAACCATTGCCCCAGCAGCACCACGGGGGCGGCTGCCGGAAGAGTCGGGTCGTCCAGCAGGGCCGCGACGCCGTGACCCAGGGCGCAAAGCGCCCAACAGCCCACCAGTACCGATACGGACCCTGCCGGACGCGGGACGCCTACTCGCCGCCGTCGTCCACCGTCGCCGGGCCCCACCCGGAATCGCCCAGCGGGAAGTCGTACGCGGGACGGCCGTTGTTGCCGCTGGTGCGGAACGGCTGGTCACCGTCCCCGAGACGCAGCGTGCCGCCCCGCGAGCCGCTCGTCCAGGCCAGCTCCAGATACCAGCGCACGTCGTACGCCGAGGCGTCGGCCATGATCTGGAAGACCTCCACGTCCGACTCGCTCACCGTGAACGGGAAGTCCCGGCCGCCGGCCGCCGCCTCGACCGTCGGGCGGGCCGCGTCCAGCGCGATGCTGAACGGCCGCTTCGGGACGTCGCCGCCGCAGCCGACCCCCATGGTGTAGTCGTTCCAGGGCAGCGGCGCGTCCCGGCCCACCACCCGCACCTGCAGGCTCTCCACGACCACCGTCTCGTCACCGGTGCCCTGCACGGTGAGCGTCACGAGCTGCTCCCGCGCCGACACCGCCTTCTCCGCCGCCACCCAGGCGGGCGCGTCCTGTTCCGTCGGCGGCGGTGGCACCGACTCCGGCGGGCTGTCGATCAGGTAGTGCTGGGAGCAGGGGGTCTCCCATGTGTAAGGGCGGGTGGTGACGGCGAGCGGGACGCCGGTCGCGCGTTCGCCGTCCTTCGGACGAGGCGTGGCACGGGCGCTCGCGGAGGGCGAGGAGGCGCCGGTCCCGGCGGGGAGGACGGAGCCACCCTTCTCCTTCTTCTCCCGCTTCTCCTTCGGTGACCCCGACGCGGACGGCGGGACGGACGTCGCCGGCATCGAGGACGCCCGCTGCCCGCCGTCCGGCGAGGCCGCACCGACGGGGCCGCGCCGCGCAGCGTCCGCCTCCCCGGGGCCCCCGGAGGGCAGGTTCACCACGAGCGCCACCACCCCGAGGACGGCGGCTGCGGCACCGGCGACGAGAGCGGCACGCCGCCGCCGGGGGGACCGCACCGAGGGCTCGGACACCACCTCGGGCTTCGGCTCGGGCAGCGGCTCCGCCGACCCCTCGGGCACCACCTCGGTCCTCGGCTCGGTCACCGGTTCCCCCGGTACGTCGGGCTGCCCGCCGCCGGCCGGTCCCTCGCGACGCCGCGCGGGCGGCACCTCGCTCGCGGCCGGTCTGCGCCCGCGCCCCGCGTCCGCCACCACCCACCGCCGGTGCAGCTCGACCAGTTCCTCCGGCGACGCCTTGCACAGCCGCGCCAGCCGCTCCACGGGCGCGTAGTCGGCCGGTACGGCGTCCCCGTTGCAGTACCGGTGCAGAGTCGACGTACTCATGTGGAGCCGCTTGGCGAGCACCCCGTAACTGAGTCCCGAGCGTTCCTTCAACTCCCGCAGCAGCGCCGCGAAGTCCCCCGCGAAGTCCTCCGACACCGTTCCTCCGCCCCCCACTCGTCGCGTCCCGGTGTTCCAGGGCGAGGCCGTTCCCCCAGGTCAGGCCGTTGCGGGCGTTCCAGCGTCCCTGCTTGCCCGCCGGCTCTGGCAGCCGGGACGGAACACCCCGCAGGCTTCAACCATCCAAGCACGCCGCTCCCGCCGACCGGTCGAGCGGCCGGGCTCAACCCACCTGAAAGAGAAGGAATCAGCCATGCGCACCTTCCGTCGCACCCGCCTGCTGGCCGCCACGGGCGCCGCCCTCACCGCCCTCGCCCTCACCGCGTGCGAGGACGGCACGGGCACCAGGGTGGAGGGCACGTCCGCACCGGCCGCGACGCCGACGGCCCCGGCGTCCGCGACGCCCTCGACGGAGCGGAGCCCGTCGGGGACCCCGGAGTCGACGGCCGCCGCCGAGCCGGAGAGGACGCCCGAGGAGAAGCCTGCGTCCGACACTCCCACGAGGGCGCCCAGCGCCGCCGCCGGCGCCGACGACGGCCCGGTGCGCACCATCTGCAACGGCTCCAACACCAAGGTCACCGCGCAGCCGGTGCCGCGCCCGCTGAACCACATGCTGCTCACGGTCACCAACACCGGCTCCAAGCCGTGCAACCTGATGTACTACCCGGTGCTCCGCTTCGACGAGATGCAGTGGGTGCCGCAGGCCCGCCCGGAGACCAAGCCGCAGGCGGTGCCGACGCTCGCCCCCGGCGAGTCCGGCTACGCGGGCGTCCTGCTGGCCGCGGCGGACGGCAGCGGCGACGGCGGCACGACCGCCCGCAAGCTGACCGTGGCCTTCCAGGGCGGTACGCCGAACAGCGACGGCGGCGCCTCCGCGACCCCGCCGCTGCCCGCCGGGGGCGTCTACTACGACAGCTCCCTGACGGTGACGTACTGGCAGTCCTCGATGGAGAACGCGCTGAGCTAGGAGTTCCGGGCGAGCTTCCGGGCCGCCTCGGTGGCCCAGTAGGTGAGGATGGTGCGCGCGCCGGCCCGCTTGATGCCGGTCAGCGTCTCCAGGATGGCCCGGTCCCGGTCGATCCAGCCCTTCTCGGCGGCGGCCTCGACCATCGAGTACTCGCCGGAGATCTGGTAGGCGGCGACCGGCACGTCCACGGCGTCCGCGACCCGGGCGAGGATGTCGAGGTAGGGCCCGGCGGGCTTCACCATCACCATGTCGGCTCCCTCCTCCAGGTCGAGGGCCAGCTCGCGCAGCGACTCGCGCACATTGGCCGGGTCCTGCTGGTAGGTCTTGCGGTCGCCCTGGAGCGAGGAGGCCACGGCCTCCCGGAAGGGCCCGTAGAAGGCGGAGGCGTACTTCGCGGTGTACGCGAGGATGGCGACGTCCTCCCGCCCGATCTGGTCGAGCGCGTCGCGGACGACCCCGATCTGGCCGTCCATCATCCCGCTCGGCCCGACCACGTGGGCGCCGGCGTCGGCCTGCACCTGGGCCATCTCGGCGTACCGCTCCAGCGTGGCGTCGTTGTCGACGCGGCCGTGCTCGTCGAGCACCCCGCAGTGCCCGTGGTCGGTGGTCTCGTCGAGGCACAGGTCGGACATGACGAGCAGGTCGTCCCCGACCTCGGCGCGCACGTCCCGGATGGCGACCTGGAGGATCCCGTCCGGATCGGTCCCGGGCGTCCCCTGGGCGTCCTTCTTCGACTCCTCCGGCACACCGAAGAGCATGATCCCGGAGATCCCGGCCTCCACCGCCTCCAGCGCGGCCTTCCGGAGACTGTCCCGCGTGTGCTGGACCACGCCCGGCATGGCGGCGATCGGCACCGGCTCGCTCACGCCCTCCCGCACGAACGCGGGAAGGATGAAGTCGGCCGGATGCAGCCGGGTCTCGGCGACCATGCGCCGCATGACGGGGCTCGTACGCAGCCGACGCGGACGCGTCCCGGGAAAGGATCCGTACTTCGTCATACGCCTACGCTACGCCCGCCCCACCGCCCCCTTTACCGACGCCCCGTCGGCGTCGGCACGCAGGCGGCGTCCCCCGGAGCCATGCTGGAAGCGCGATTCGCACACCACCACGAGACCCCGAAGGACCCCGACGGCCGCCCTCACCACCCGCGGCCCTCATCCGCACCCCACCGGTCCACGTCTTCCCAGGCGCCGGTGCGGCCACGTCGGCAGCAGGTCACCCGCGGGCACCGAGATCCAGCTCGGCCCACACGGTCTTGCACGGCACCGGCCCCGCCAGCACTCCCCAGCGGTCGGCCAGTTCCTCGACCAGCAGCAGGCCGTAGCCCGACTCGGCGGGATCCGGTGAGGCGTCCCGGCGCCTGGGCACGCTCTCGCCCTTGGCGTCGGTCACCTCGATACGCAGCGCCCCGCACGCGGTGACCGTGAGGGCGAGACGGAAACTGCGCCCGGGGACCTTGCCGTGCACGGCGGCGTTCGCGGCGAGTTCGGCCACGATGAGCCGGGCCGGGTCCAACGGCAGCCCCCAGGATTGCAGGTGCTCGGCGGCGAGCAGCCGGGCGAGACGGGCACCCCGGCGGGTGGCGGAGAGCGGCACGGAGAACCGGCGGAGAGGGGTCCGCAGCGCGGCGATTTCCTGATTCACGTCACTCAGCGTGTCCATGCGTACGTACGCTGTGAAGACGGGCGGCCCGTGCGACGAGTGGCTGTCCGGTGTCTGTCCGGTTCCGTCCGGACTGCCCGGGGTGACCGGGCGCGGACGGCCGGAGTTGGTCCGGGGAAGGGTGCGCGCGGCGGGAGGCGGCGGACATGAGCGGGTGGGAAGCGGGGCTGGACGACGAAGAGGCCGGGGCCGTGATGCGCACGGTCGTACGGCAGCTGAAGCTGTGGCGCGAGGCGGCCGGCCTCACCCAGGCGGAGTTCGGCGCGGCCATCGGATACGGGGAGGAACTGGTCTCCTCGGTGGAGCGGGGGCGGCGGATTCC